>JACKAZ010000002.1 GCA_020634795.1 Ardenticatenales bacterium
CCGTCCTCGCTGTAACTGCCACCGCCATAGATGTTGCAGCCGTTGGAGCCACTGAGGGTGCCGTCGGGGTTGAAAGTAACCGTCATCTCTTGCGCCGGGATGAAACTCTCGTTGGCCATCGTGACATTTTCGACACGCCAACTCGTCCCGCTCAAGCGTTGTGACCCTTCGCTCTCGCCCCCTTCGTCGGCGGCGGGGGTGAGGGTTGGGAGTTGCTGGGAGGGATTCTCTTCAGACATCGTATCCGTCTCATCGGGATCGGTCGTCGCTTGGCCACAAGCCGCCAGTAACAGGGTGGCGATGGTGAAAAGGGCCAGCAGGTTGATCAATTTCGTCTTTTTCATGGGGTTCGTCTCCTTCTCGCTCGATGACGACAAAGTGTACCGAAACGGGGCAGAATGCCCAACGCATCACGGCTCGCGTTCTGTCGTCGGAGAATACGCGCGAGCCTTGTATTCAACGTGGGGCGATGTACAATTGTTCCGCAGATGCGACGAGCCAAGAAAAAAGCCGCCAGCATTGCGCTGACGGCCAGAGGCGACGACCGGATTCGAACCGGTGATCAGGGTTTTGCAGACCCGTGCCTTACCACTTGGCTACGTCGCCACCCAAGCGGGCGATGAGATTCGAACTCACGACCTTCTCCTTGGCAAGGAGACGTTCTACCACTGAACTACGCCCGCATTTCTTACGAACAGAGAGTATATCATCCGCCCCACACTCCGTCAAACAGGGCGGCGGTGAGGGGGTATACACAAGCGTGGTGCAGGCTGCTTGACTGGGGGAGTTGGGGGAGCTAGGGGAGCTGGGGGAGCTGGGGGAGCATCAGTGATGCGATTCTTGGCTAGGCCTTGTCGGAGATGTAACACCCTTCGACTTTGTTCAGGGCAGGCGCCACACTTTACGGGCGGATAAAAGGCGGCAGACGCTTGGGTCGCACAATGCACGTGCAGACCCGGCAGTGAGGGTGACGCAGGGTGCGTTTACCAGGTAGAACGCAAAAGGGCGTTATGTTACCTGTTTGGCGATCCTTGAGGTCGCATCGCTATCGCGTCGTCATGCGCCGCGATAGCCTTTGACTCAACGGCGCATGGCGCTGGAGAAACCCATGACAAGAGCATTGCAGATTACAGAGATTACAGACAGCGCCATGCGCCGAGGGGCGCTGTGAACCGGCGCGGCGAGGCGTGGGTGGTCGGCCAATTCCTGATCGGCGCGGCGATCGCCGTGGCCCCCGCCAGTTGGCCGTTGCTCAACGCCCCGTGGCTGCGCGCCCTTGGGATTGTATTGGCACTGCTGGGGCTGTTTTTTGGCGCATTGGCGTCCTGGCAGCTCGGACGCAACCTCACCCCATTCCCCAAACCCAAAGCCGACGGCCATTTGGTCCACCACGGCCTCTATCAGTTCGTCCGTCACCCGATCTACTTCAGCGTCCTGCTCCTCGCGTTCGGCTGGGCCTTCTGGCGGCTGAGCGGCTGGGGCCTGCTGCTCGCCCTCTTCCTCTTTGTCTTCTTCGATGCCAAAGCCCGCCGCGAAGAGGCGTGGCTCCGCACGCAATACCCCGACTACGCGCGCTATCAGCAACGGGTCAAGAAGCTCCTGCCATGGATTTACTAACGCAGAACAGTTAACGCAGAACATTAACGCAGAACCCATCGCTTCGCTCAGGGCAGGCTCCGAACGCAGAACCCATCGCTTCACTCAGGGCAGGCTCCGAACGTAGAACCCATCGCTTCGCTCAGGGCAGGCTCCAAACGCAGAACAACTCATCAAACTCATTAAACTCATTAAACTCATCAAACTCCCCAAACTCACCAAACTCACTTCTTACCACTTTCTAACAGAATAACTATACTCACCCCATGATTACCCCGATTCGCTTCATGCGGGAAGGCCTCAACCGGTTGCGACGCATCGTGCGGCCACGCCATCCGGTCTCTCGGCTTATGCGTGCCCAAAAAGCGATCAATCGCCGCGAGTGGGGGCGGGCCTTCGATCTGTCGAGCCAACTGATCGATTCCGAGGGGGAGATGCCGCTGGCCTTCCTCTTCCGCGCCATCGCGCGGCTGCACCTCGATGACTACGATGGGGCGCAGCGCGACATCCAACAGTGCCTGAGCCAGTCCAGCGAACCCCCACCGCTCGCCTATTACTGGCGCGGCTGGCTCTACGCCCATCGGGGCGAAGCTGCGCTCGCCATCGCCGACTTTGAGCGAGTCTTGGCGAAACACCCACAAGATCCCAATCTACACTTCTGGCTGGCCCGTAGCCACTGGCAACGGGGTAACCTCCCTCAGATGTCCCACCACCTCGACACCCTCCTGACCCTCCGCCCCCGCACCGCCGAAATCGTAGAACTGGAAGCCCACCGTGCCGCCCATGCGGGCGAGAGTGAACGTGCCGTCGATCTTTATGATCATGCGCTCGCCTTGGGGGGCAACAGCACCACGCTCCACTTCTATCGCGGCCAAATCCGCCGACGTTTAGGGCAGTTGGCGGCGGCGCGGTCCGATCTGGATCTTGTGCTGAGCCGGGAGCCAACTTTGTTGCCCGCCCGACTCGAACGGGCCACGGTGGCGCTCGACGAGGGGGATTACGCCGTGGCGCTCGACCACGCGCAGCAAGCGCTCGCGCTTGATAATCAGAGCTTCAAGGCGCACATGGGTGAACTGCTGGCATTGCTCGGACTGGGCCACGCCCACCGCGCGCGCTGCCGGCTCCGCTGGCTGCGTGACCAGTTTCCGCCCCACGCCCTCGTCGAAAAGCTGACGGGCGACATGGCGATGGAATCGGAGGCGTTCGAGCAGGCCGCGCAATGCTACCAGCGGGCACTCCAACTCGACCCCTCGGATCGGTCGGTGGCGCTCAAGCTGGCGGGGGCGTGGATCGGCGCCGAACGGTTCGAGGCGGCGTCGACGCTTTTGGCGCGTGAAGTCGCGGCCAACCCCGACGACATCGACGTGCTGGCCACACGGGCCGATCTCTATCGGCAGAGCGACCGCCCCCACGAAATGCGCGCCGATCTGGATCGCATCCTTCAGCAAGCGCCCGACCACGCATGGGCCTTGGCCTACCGCGCTGTCCATCGCCATTGGCAGGGCGACATTGCGGGCGCATGGCGCGACCTCGACGACGCCCTCGACGCCGAGCAGGGCGAAGCGTGGATTTGGGCATTCCGGGGCCATTTCCATCGGCGACATGGCCGCTTCAACGCCGCCTGCAGCGATTTCCGCCACGCCATCACCCTGCAGCCCAGCGATCCGTGGATTCGTTGCCAATGGGCGGCGCTGCTGCGCGACGAGGGGCAATACCAGCGGGCCGCCGAAGTGCTCGATCGGCTGATCGCGGACGCGCCCCAAGATGGGTACGCGCGTTTGGCGCGGCTGGAACTGCATCTGCTGACGGAACATTGGGAGGCGGCGCGCCATCACGCGCAGATGCTGATCGAACAAGAACACGAGCTGGCTTGGTTGGCCCACATGGTGGCCGCCGTGCTGAGCAGTGGGGACGCCCGCGCTTACCATCTGGCGCAGAGTGATGCGGCGCTGGTCAAACCGACCTTCTGGGGCTACAGCCCGGCGCTTGCTGCTTCTCACCAAGCGCTGTTGCACCAGCTTCACGGTCGGCAGCGTTTGGCGCTGGCCGCCTTGCGGGGCGCCGAAGGCGAATTGCGGCCCGCCGAACAGCTTTGGATCGGCCTACGCCCCCTCTTCCGTCTGTTGAACGCCGACGACGCGCTGGCGCTGCTCTCAAAAGACAGTGCCTTCAAAACCGCGCCCGTCGAGGCGCTCCGTTGAGCGACGCGCTCGACGCGACCCCCTTCCCCCCAGCGCTTGCCATCGTAGGCCCCACCGCGGTCGGCAAAAGTGAAAGCGCCATTCGGATCGCGGAAGCCGTCGGCGGCGAGATCATTTCCGCGGATTCGCGCCAATTCTACCGGGGCATGGATATCGGCACCGCCAAAGTCAGTGCCGAGGAGCAGGCGCGCGTCCCCCATCACATGATCGACATCTGCGATCCGCACGAGGCGCTGACCCTGGCCGATTTTCAAGCGCAGAGTTACGCGCAGATGGCGCAGATCAGCACGCGGGGCAAGCTGCCGATGCTGGTCGGCGGCACGGGTCTTTATCTGAAAGCGGTGATCGAAGGGTACGGCATTCCGCGCGTCCCCCCCCACGACGAACTGCGGGCCTCGCTCTTCGACGTGGCGGACAGAGAGGGCCACGCGGCGCTCCATGCACGGCTGGCGGCGGTCGACGCCGAGGCAGCGGCACGCATCGACAGTCGCAACGTGCGGCGCGTGGTGCGGGCACTGGAAGTCTACGAGTTGAGCGGCACCCCGATCTCCGTGCTGCAGCGCAAGCGGCCACCCCCCTATCGCTTTCTGACCATTGGCTTGACCCGCCCCCGCGAGTCGTTGTACGCGCGGGTCGATCAGCGCATCGCGCGGATGTTGGCGTTGGGCTTCATCGCGGAAACCCAACGGCTGCTCGCGGCGGGGGTCGCGGCGGATAGCGAGGCGATGACCGCGCTCGGCTACCGCGAATGCGTTGCCTTCCTCAAGGGCGAGATCGACGACGAAGCCGCGTTGGCCGCTGCCATCGGGCAAAGCACGCGCCGTTTCATCCGCGGCCAAGCCAACTGGTTCCGCAAAAGCGATCCGCGCATCCGCTGGTTCGATCTGGACAAGGAGCGCGTTGAAGCGATCCTCACCTTCGTGCAGGCGTGGCTCACGTAACGCAGAACGGCGAAGCCTAGTCCTGCGGAGCACTGCGCGAACGCTTCCCTCAGGGCAAGCTCGCCACGCCAAGCGGGACGGCGACTCGCGAAAGGGGAGCCGTATCATCGCTCTGCTGCTCTGGTAGGCGACGCCATGCCCCATCCCCCGGAACGACGCCAACAGTCGACGCTCACCAAACGCCCCAACCTATGCTAGACTACACCCCCTGATCCACCCGCAACGAAACCGACTATGAATCCACTCGCCACCACGCTCGCTGTACGCCGCCCCACGGACCGCTGGACCACGCTTTTTCGACATGACCAATACGCCCCCGCGCTGTGGGCCTTGCTGTTTAGCGAGGAAGAGGCGGTCTACGGATCGCGGGACGGGGACGAGCGACTCGTCGGCTTTCAGACCACGGTCAACGCGGCCCGCAAACGGTTGGTGGCACGGTTGGAGCCGTTGCGCAGCTTCGAGATGGCGTGGCGGCCTCTGTCACTGGCGAGCGCCTTGGCGATCTGCATCGCGGGCATCCCGGGCGAATGGCCGCTGCGTTTCGACGCGGCCTCGGCGGTGCGCCACCAAGAAAGCGACTTTGGTCGGCTACTGACCGCCGCGATCGGGCAGGCGGCGGCCTTCGCGCAGAGACCGCCCACCACGAGTCGCGAAGCGCTGTCGCGGTTAATGGCAATCATCCACGGGATGAATCCCGAAACGGTGCTGGCCGCCCCCGCAACGGGCCAACTGCTGGAAGGGGTGTGGCCCGCCGATGCCTTGGTGGTCGAAGGCGCGTTACTCGGCGTCCCGGTCGAATGTCCCACCTCGCACGTCGATTCGATGACGCGCAGCCGACGGCGCTGGCAAGCGAGCTGGTGATCGCAACAGCCGTCCCGCTTTTTGCGTAATGGCGCGGTAGTTTGACATAAGTCTGAGCGGCGATGGGCCGCTTGTGGAAAGAAAGAGACGCGACGACGATGAAACAAAAATGGTACGGGGGGGACATGGGGCTGCAGGCCCGCATGTTCGTCACACTGGGGCTGCTCTCCCTGGTCTACTTGGCCTTCATGGCCGCCATGTTTGCGGCGGGGATCGACAGCTTTCTGATTCTGATCTTCGCCGTTGTGATGCTGGCGGTGCAGTATTTCTTCAGCGACAAGCTGGTGATGGCCTCGTCGGGGGCGCAAGAGGTTTCGCCCCAACAGGCGCCAGAGCTACACGCGATCGTTGACCGGCTGGTGCAGGCGGCCGATCTGCCCAAACCGAAGGTGGCGGTGGTGCGTAGCGCCATGCCCAACGCCTTTGCCACGGGCCGTAGTCCCTCTCATGCCACCGTGGTGGTGACCGAAGGGTTGTTGCGCACGTTGAACGGGCCAGAGTTAGAGGCGGTGTTGGCCCACGAGCTGGCCCATATCAAGAACCGTGATGTGGCGGTGATCACCATCGCCTCCTTCTTCGCCACCGTGGCCCAGTTCGTGCTTCGATTTGGCGCCTATGGCGGTGCGGGGCGGCGACGGAATAACGATGGGGGCGGCTTCATCCTCTTTTTCGGGGCGTCGATCCTGACCTGGGTGATCAGCTTCTTCCTGATTCGCGCCCTCTCCCGGTACCGCGAATATGCCGCCGACCGTGGCGCGGCGCTGCTCACCGGCTCGCCCGCGGCGCTGATGAGCGCCCTGACGAAGATTTCGGGCACGATGACGCGGGTGCCGCAAAAGGATCTGCGTGAGGTCGAGGGGCTGAACGCTTTCTTCATCATCCCCGCCGAAACCAAAGAGATGCTGTTCGAACTGTTCAGCACCCATCCCACCGTCGAAAATCGGCTGGCCTATTTGGATGCGCTCTCGCGCGAAATGGAAGCCTACCGTTAGGAGCGCGCATGTTCAACTGGCTACGGGACTTCCTCGATGCGTTGCTGGGCCGCTCGGCCGCGCCCAAGCCCGCCATCTCCGAACCGATCTTCGCCATTGGCGAGGCGCAGATCGAGCAGGAGGCGCGGCTCGGCGTGCGGCCCACCGGTTTCGCGGCGCTGGCCTTCCGCAACGTTTCGTCGGGGATGTTCCACCGCTTAGAGCAGGAGATTCAGGAACTCGTACGGATCGGTGCCGAGGCCACGGGCACGCGGGTGCAGATGGAAACGGATCGCTTCAACTACATGTGGCTGCTGCTCTACGACGACGATTTCGAGGATCTGGTCGCCACGATGCACCTCGCCAGCAGCACGCTCGAAGAGCATGACTTTGGCCGCACGCTGCTGGCGGCGGCCTTCCAATTTGCCGACGAGCGGGAGCGCCGGTTTTACTGGCTCTACAACTTTAAGCGCGGCCTCTACTACCCCTTTGCCCCTCAGCCCAACCGCACGCGCGACAGCGTCTTGGAAATGCGGCTCAACGGATTGATGCGCGATTATCTGCCGTTGGAGGGGGATCATGCCCGCTGGTACCCGCTCTGGGACATTCCGGGCGATCCGAGCAGCCAGCCCCAACTCCCCAACCTTTGACCGAGAAACGCGAAGCCCGGGTACAGACTAGGCGGAACTGATCGTCCGGTTAGCCGTGGGTGGCTGCGGCCCGGCTTGGGAACGAATTCTCCGTGGCCCTCATTCCTCCGCCCCGTGGAGGGGCAAGATCACACTATCGCCCCCACCGTCGGCACGCGCGACAGTTCTGATGTCGGAAAGTGTGTACAGCCCTGTTCGCAGATGGAAGGGGCCAGCGGGCGCGTCGGGCGGAATAACGAGGTCGTACCACGTCCAGACCGTCTCGCCCGCGGGCCACTGGTTGGCGGGGCAAATCATCCCATCCGCCTGCGTGATCTTCTCTCCGGCTGAATCCTCAAGATGGTTGAACGCTTGCGGCGCCTCGGCCACGGACCCCAGTCCCCACTGCAAGAAGAGGCGAATCTGCCCCCCGGGCGCGACGTCGCCCCGCCATGCATAGCCCAGCAACGTTTGCCCGTTTGCAAAGTCCACGGCCTTCAGGTCGCCCACCGTCGCTTCAGTGCGGCCCCCATCGTCGTAGAGGATTCGTAGCGGCGCTTCGTCGCGGCGCGACGGCAGGGGGGGCAGGGTGGAAGAGCCGATTTCGTAAAGCGTTCGGCTGATCTCGGTGCTGTTCTGCGTGGGGGGGGTGATCCAAATCGCGCTGCGCCCATCGCGGTACGTCGTCTCGTCCCGCAAATGGTTGCCATCGACAATAAGCAGCCGAGGATCGCCGTGCAGCAACAGATCGACCGTGGCAGGCTCAGCTTGCCAATCGGGCCAAGCCCCGTCGGTAATGGCTTTGATCTCACAGACCGGAAGCGTCCGAGCCACCGCAGCGGCCGATCGCCACGCCTCCAGCGGTCGGCCCAGCCCGCCCAGCGTTGCCTGCGTTCCCACCGTGTTGATGAGCGTCACGAACAGCAGGAGTTGGCTCACCGCCGCCGCCCCCAGCAACAGGGTGACGGTCCGTGCCAGGGCGGGCCGCCGAGCATAGAGCCATTGAACGCTCGCACCCATCGCCAGAAGGGGGGCGGGCAGCCACGCCAAGAGATAGTGAGTATACAGCGGCAGGCTGTGACGCAGGAAGAGCGGCAGAGGAGCGAGTAGCCAGAGGAGCAGCAAGAGCGCGGCCTCGCGCGATCTGCCTTGTGCCACACGTAGCTGCCAGAGCAACCCCAAGCCGGCCGCGCTAAGTATCAGGCCAAGGCAGGCGGCCAGCGGCCAATAGTAGGGCACTTGCTGAAGATAATCCAGGTATCGAGCGGGGCCAGCGAGGGAATGGATATCGGCCCCCGTGGCCAGCCGCCCCATGTGCCGCAGGATTTGCCCGTCGATCTGGGCGGGCGCCGTTAAGTGGGCCTCAACTGCCGCCACTTCATCCCGCCAATGATTGGCTTGGTAAACGAGATAGGGCAGCCAGAGAAGGAGAGCGATCAGCGCCCCCGCCACGAGCGGTCGCCCCTGTAACCGCCTGTAAAAAACGAGGGCTGCCGCCCCGCTCCACACCAGCATCACGAGCCCCGAAATATGGAGTTGTATCGTGGCCGATAGAAGCACGGGCCAAAGGAAGAAGGCAGCGGTGCGCCGTTGCAGCAAGGCGCTACCGCCCGCCAACACCGTCAATAACGCGAAGAGGGGGAGCAGGCTGTTGGCCCAGAGTGAGCGGCTGTAGAGCAAGGCCCACGGACTGCTGGCGAGTAGCAGGGCAGAGACGAAGGCTGCCCGTCGGCCAAAGAGGCGAAGCGCCACAAGATAGCCGACCGGAACGGTGAGGAGGTTGAGGAGCGCCACCCATGCTACAGCCATGAGCGGGTCGGGCGTGAAAGCGTAGGGTGGTGCGAATAGCCAGACCGCCAAGGGAGGAGCGTGGTAGCCGGTGGAGGAAATCTGTCCCGCCAGAGGCAGCGCCCCTCCCGAAACCCACGCGAGCGCTTGGCGCGAGATGTCCGCCTCGTCGAAGCCAAAGGGTGCCACACCGAGCCGCCAAAAGCGCGGCAGTGCGCCGCCCAGCATTGCCACAAGCAGGGCCAATGCGGCGGGCCAGCGTTGTGGCGCACCGTCATTCGTTGTCATGCCATGATTTTTGCGGCGAAGGGCCGCGCGGTCAAGCGATGGGGTTGTGATTTTGATGGGTTCAATGAGTTGGGGGGCGCAAGGCTGCGACGTGGCTCAGCCGAACGGTGCGCGGCAACACGGTGAAACAATTCCCGACGGCTCCCCATTCCCCATCCGCCCCCCCCAAGCGGCCCGTTCACGCCCTCCATCGTACGCGAAGATCGCCCGTTCTGCCTCTTGCGTTATTCGTCTGGCGTTTCCACCCCTTCGGCCCAGAGGTCGTACCGCGCCACTTCGCCCTCGTCCATCACGAAGACGGTCAGGGTGAAGGGGAGCGTGGCCCCACGCTCGAGCGCGGCTGTTTCGAGCGCCTCGCTCACCACGGCCAGCAGCCGATCGTTGGCATCGTAGAGCGCCGCCGCCACCCGAATCTGCGAGAGGGGCAGTTCCCCGTCGTTGGTCAAGGTGCCCGTGAGCAGATAGCGGCCCAGCGCTGGTTCGGCGTTGTTGGTCGCGGTAACGGTGATCCGCTGGCTGATCGACACGGTGCTTGGCGTTGCTTCGGCCCCGCTGACCGACAACGCCACCTCGCTGGGAACCCCCTCGAAGGGGTCAAAGTCGATGGCGAAGGGGGTCGTTGCCGTGGCGGCGATCTGTCGCAGCGCGGTGCGTTGTTGGCGCGTTGCCAACACGTTGCCCGCCCCATCGAGGAGCGATGCCTCGACGGTGATCGCGGTCAGCGGGCGGTCGGTACGGTTGCGCACCTCGCCCACCAGATGCCAGCCGCCCTCTTCGTCGGCGAAAGCGGTATAACGGCCCACGCTCAATCCGTCGACGGGGGCCGTCTCTGCCGCAAGCTGCGGTGCGGTGGCCGGGAAGGCACTTTCGTTCACGGCCACCGCGCGGGCCATCCCGTCCAGCAGCGGGGCTTCCTCGTCCCAGCGATCCGCCAGCGTCACCAAGGTCATCACGGCCACGACGCTGCCGTGGGGCTGGAAGCGAAGCTCGTACTGCACGGTACCGGCTGCTTCTTCGCGCCGCACGGTCAGGATGCGCTGCTGCCCTTCGCGCCGCACCGCGCTTTCCACCGCCTCACCAAAAAGGCTCTGGATGTAGGCATCTGCAAAAACGGCCAAACCATCTGCGGCCAGCGGCCCGCCGCTCGATTGCAGGTGAGTGATGAAGGCGGTATGGCGCATCTCATTGGGCTGGATCGTGATCAGCGTTTCGCTGTTGTCGCTGCGGTCGGCCAAGCGCCATGCGCTGGGGTAGCGCACCGTCAAATCGCCGCGCGGCGTGGTGAAGGCACTGTCGAGCTGCGCGGCGTCGGGCGTGGCCGAGGCGCTGACTGTCGGCGTCGCGTCGGGCGTGGGTAGGGCGTCGCGCGGGGCTGTGGGGCTGGCCACGCCCGGCGGCGTGGGGCGGGGCACGGGCGCGCTTCGCCCACAGCCCACGCCGAGCAAAACGATGATGAGCAGCAAGGTCAGTCGGCTTCGGGTCTTCATGGCGGGGAGTGTACACAAAGGGGGGCGGCAGGGCGAATTGGGTGCGGGGGAGCTGGGGGAGCTTGGGGAGCTAGGGGAGCTAGGGGAGCTGGGGAGCTGGGGGAGCTAGGGGGCTAGGGGAGCTGGGGGAGCTGGGGGAGCTGGGGGAGCGGGGGGAGCGGGGGGAGCGCGATATCATCCAATTCGCGATTCGCCATTCTGCTACCTTTGCCACAACGCTTGCGCATGCGTTAGCGACCCTGTGGCCTTGCAGCCGCTGGAAGATGGAATACAATCTGCGCCGATCACCATCGCGAATCGTTTGACAGAGAAATTTTACTCATTCTGCCGGTTGCGATGCGTAGACTCCCTTTTGCTCGCTGCGTCTATGCGGGAAACGGATTAGTTGCGAATCCGTTTCCCCATGACATCACGATCCGCTCCCTATTACCGCCCGCCCATCCACAGGATAACTACCCATGAACCGAGCCGAACAGCTACGGCGCGAGATGGCCGCCGACCAGTTGGACGCTTTTGTGATTACGACGCCTGCAAACCGTCGCTACCTCAGTGGCTTTACGGGTTCGAGCGGCGTGTTGATCATCACACCTCAGCAGGCCTTCTTGGTGACGGATTTCCGATACGTCGAGCAGGCCAACCGCGAATCCCCCGGCTGGGCGCTCTACAAACAGGAGAAGGGGCTTGACGATTCTGTGGCCGATCTGCTTAACAAGTTGGCGCCCGCCCGCGTCGGCTTCGAGGCCGATCACCTGACCGTAGCCAGCTACGCCAAGTTGCGCGGCGCGATGCCCCACGACACCGTTTGGGTCAGCACCGAGGGCGCGGTACGCGACTTGCGGGCGGTCAAAGGGGCGGAGGAAATCGACCATATTCGCGCCGCACAGCAGATCGCGGATCGTCTCTTTGAAGCGTTGCCCACACTGATCCAACCTGGCCGCACGGAAAGGGCGGTCGCGTGGGAGATCGAACAGCGGCTGCGGCACGAGGGCGCGGACGGCCCTTCCTTCCCGGTCATCGTGGCCAGCGGGCCGAACAGCGCGCTGCCTCACCACCGGCCGACCGAGCGCGAAATTCAGCCGAACGAGATCGTCCTGACCGACTTTGGGGCCACCTACAATGGCTATCAGAGCGATTGCACTCGAACGTGGTTCACCGGGGAGCCGACCGACGACTACCGCCGCCGCTATGCGTGGGTCTACGAGGCGTTGCACATGGGCCAAGCGGCGTTGGCCGTCGGGGCACCGCTGCGGGAGGCCGATCAGGCGGTGCGTGACCATTTCGATGCCGTGGGACAGCTCGCACACTTTGGCCACTCCCTCGGCCACGGCGTAGGGCTGGAGGTGCACGAGATGCCCTCCCTGTCGTTCCGAATGCCGGAAGAGAAGCGCTTTGCCGCCGACAATGTTGTTACGGTTGAGCCCGGTCTTTACTACCTCGGCTGGGGTGGCATTCGGCTCGAAAATCTGGTACATCTGACCGACCACGGGGTCGAAATCCTGAGCGGCACACCTTTCGGGCCGGATCTTTGGCGGGAGGGGCAGCGGGGCTAAGAGAGGTGGCCCGGAAAGGGGGCTGGTCGCTCTGCCTCTGGGGCGGGCGAAGGGCGAATGGACAGATGTTGGGCATTGTTTTCCCCCCCGGCGCTTGTGTCATAGTGAGACGCATGGGCGATGCGCGCGCAACTCACGAATCGGATGAGCGGCCCTCTCTTTTGCAGTAACCCATGCCCCTGACCCCATGTACCAGACGACAGGGGGCCTAGCCTCTGATACACCCCACCCTCGCCACTGATCGCCTGACACGCCGCACCCTTCGGCGGTTCTGCGTCCCAATCTCAATAACAATCTTGGCACGTTACACCTTGCACCTTCCTCATGGCGATTGAACAATGGACCGACGAAGCACATGGCCTTGCCCCTCACTGTGTGGGCGGTGGGCACATCGTTCCCCACGCGGCAGGCCATCGGCTGACGTTGCCGAGCAACACGGGGGCGACGTACGGCGTGGCCCAGCTCGATGATTACCGCGCGCTGCCCCGCGATGCCTTTCCCTGTCGGCCGCCACGGCGGCTCCGTCTGCGGGCGCGCTTTTCGCATGGTCAGGCCGAATTACGCGGGACGGCGGGCTTCGGCTGGTGGAACGCGCCGTTCGAGGCGGACCGGGCTGCGACCGCGAGCGTTGGCCCCAAAGCCCTTTGGTTCTTTTTTGCCAGCCCCCCCTCGAATCTGGCGGTGGGCACGGGCTGGGGTGGCAACGGCTTTTTTGCCCAATCGCTCAACACGCCCGATCTGCCCGCCTGGTCGATGCGGTGGGCACGCAGAATGATGCGCCTGCCGTTCGTCGCGCGGCTGATGCGCATGGGGGGCGGCGCGGCCAGCCGGGCGGCGGAACGCCCGCTGCCAACGCTCTCGCTCACCGAGTGGCACGACTACGACATCGTCTGGCGGCACGACGCTGCGACCTTTCGCGTCGATGGCGAAGTGGTGCTACATGTGCCCTCACCGCCCGCGGGGCCGCTCGGCTTGGTACTGTGGATCGACAACCAATGGGCGACCGTGAGCGGCGAAAGCGGCGTACTGGCCGTACGCCACGAAAGTTGGGTCGAGATCGAGGGGCTGGAGCTCGAGTCCTGAATCGTGGATCGCGCATCGTGAATAGAGCCGTCATGCGCGACGGCGCAGCACGGGGGATGAAAGCGGCACGTGACGATGTGGGGGTGTACGGGTGTGGGGGTGTGCGGGTGAAAGGCTTGGCAAAGCAGTGAATTATCAAGGGAAATGCTAGGCCCCCATGCACCATGCCCCATGCACCATGCCCCTTGCACTACCACAGAACGCCCTTTAGCCGGTCAATCGCTACAAATCACTGCCCGTGAAACAACACAACGAACACCTATGCACATTCTATCTCTCACCCCCGATCTCTTTTTCTCTACGCGCATCGAAAGCACTTTGCGACAGGCGGGCCATACGGCCCATGTGGTGGAGCAGGCCAGCCGCGACGCCATCGCGGCCTCGCTCAGCGCCCAGCCCGCCGATCTCGCGATCATTGACATCAGCGCCACATGGTGGCCGTGGGCCGAGGCGCTGACCCTACTGCGTGAAACCGACGGGGCGCTGCCCGTGCTGGCCTTTGGCAGCCATGTCAACGTCGACGCCACGAAATCCGCGTTGGCCCTCGGCGCGAGTCGCGTCGTTGCCAAATCCGACTTCGTTCGGCGTATGGTCACGTTGGTGGAACGCTATGGGGGAGAGCATTGACGCATGAGCGTTCAAACAGGGCGCAGGCAGCGCCGCCGCTCTGCGTGATAAGATGGAACAGGAAGGAGAAATGCGATGTTTCTGACAAGCATCAACCCCGCCACGGGCGAGACCATCGCCCACTACGACGAAATGAGCGACGAGACGGTCAGCGCTCTGATCGACGAGGGACACAGCGCCTGGCAAGCATGGCGGCGCACCGCCATTGCGGAACGGGCCGCACCCCTCCGCAACGCCGCACGATTACTTCATGAACGTAAGCGCGACTATGCCGAACTGATGGCACGCGAGATGGGCAAGCCGCTCGATCAGGGCGAGGCCGAAATCGAGAAATGCGCTTGGGTCTGTGATTACTATGCCGACAACGCCGAATCGTTCTTGTCGCCCCAAGTCATCGAAAGCGATGCCAGCAAAAGCTATGTTGCCTTCGAGCCGCTGGGCGTGGTGCTGGCCGTCATGCCGTGGAACTTTCCCTTCTGGCAGCTCTTCCGTTTCCTCGCGCCCGCGCTGATGGCGGGCAACGGTGGCATCCTGAAACATGCGTCGAACGTGCAAGGCTGCGCCCTCGCCATCGAGCAGTTGGTGCGCGACGCGGGCTTCCCCAGCGACCTCTTCCGTGTCGCGCTCGTCGGCTCCGGCCAAGTCGAGGCGATGATCGCCCACCCCAAAATCGTGGCCGTGACGCTGACCGGCAGCACCGATGCAGGCAAAGCGGTCGCCGCCGTCGCGGGCAAACATCTGAAAAAGACGGTGTTGGAGTTGGGCGGGAGCGATCCCTATCTGATCTTGGAGGACGCCGACCTCGACGCTGCCACGACCACCTGCGTCAATGCTCGCTTACTCAACAGCGGCCAAAGCTGCATCGCGGCCAAACGCTTCATCGTGGTCGATGCGGTGCGCCGCCGCTTCGAGGCGCTCTTCGTCAGCAAGATGCGCAAGCAGAAGATGGGCGACCCGCTCGCGGACGGTGCGATCGACCTTGGCCCACAGGCCCGCACCGATCTGCGGGACGAGTTGCACGCACAGGTGACGGCCAGCGTGGAGGCCGGGGCGCGGCTGCTCTGTGGCGGCGTTGTACCAGCGGGCGCGGGCGCTTTCTATCCTCCAACCGTTCTGACCGACGTGACCCCAGGAATGGCTGCCTACGACGAAGAGTTGTTCGGCCCCGTCGCCGCCATCATCCCCGTCGCGGACGAAGCCGAGGCGATCCGCGTCGCCAACGACAGCCTCTTCGGGCTGGGTGCTGCCGTTTTCACCCAGGATGTCGCGCGCGGCGAGCGGATCGCACGTGAGGAATTGCACGCGGGAAGCTGTTTCGTCAACGGTCTCGTCAAATCCGATCCGCGCCTGCCCTTTGGGGGCGTCAAGCAATCCGGCTACGGCCGCGAACTCAGCGCCTTTGGCATCCGCGAGTTCGTCAATATCAAGACGGTGTGGGTGGGATGACGAGAGTGGAGAATGGCGAATGGAGGACGGGGAGATGGGGGAAGGGTTTGATCGCTCTACCGTTGAGAGCGCTTTAGGGTTAAAGCCCGTTGCGCATCGAGAATCGAGAGGACGTTGCCATTCCAATGCTGCACCTTACAGTCCCTGTACTGGCACCGAACGGACTGGCATAGGTTGATTCACCATCCCCCTATCGCCCCTAGCTACCCAAACACGCAACACGCAACTATCCTTGCCCCTTGCCCTTTGCACTTTGCACCATGCACCATGCACCATTCACCATGCCCCTTGCCCCTTGCCCCTTACACCCCGTTGGATATCCGACCCAAATCGTGATAAACTTCACAAAGCAACCAACCGCAAAAAAACCAACACGCCTCAGTACTCGATACCGGTACTCAAAGGAGAGTAAATAATGGATTTTTCGTTGACCGAAGAACAGAAGGCAGTGCAAGAGACGGTGCGGGCTTTCTCACGCGAGAAAATTATGCCCCACGCCCGTGATTGGGATGTTCAAGGCAGTTTTCCGCGTGAATTGATCCGCGAGATGGGGGAATTAGGTTTCCTCGGCGTGCCGATTCCGGAAGCATATGGCGGGTCGGGGATGGATTACGTGGCCGAGGCGATCGTCTTCGAGGAAGTCGGCTACGCCGATAGTTCGGTCCGCACCACGCTCAGCGTACAGATGAGCCTGGTTGAGCTGACGATCTTGGCGTGGGGGACCGAAGAACAGAAACAATATTTTCTGCCGAAACTCTGCTCCGGTGAATGGATCGGCTGCTTCGGGTTGACGGAGCCGGAAGCCGGCTCCGACGCCTCGAACCAGCAGACCGTGGCCCGCAAGGAGGGTGATGAGTGGGTGCTGAACGGGCAGAAGGTATGGATATCCAACGGTGAATGGGCCGATGTCGCCATCGTCTTTGCACAGACCGAGCCGGGCAGCCGCCATCGTGGGATGGTCGCCTTTCTGATCGAGACCGACCGACCGGGCTTCGAGGCGCGGACGATGCACGGCAAGCTGGGGCTGCGTGCCAGCAACACCGGCGAACTCTTCTTCACCGATATGCGTGTGAAGGATTCGGAGCGGCTGTGCGAGATCGGCGAGGGCTTCAAGGTGGCGATGAGCGCGCTCGACAATGGGCGCATGGGGGTGGCGTCGGGCTGCGTGGGCATCGCGCAACATGCGTTGGATGCGAGTGTCGCCTACGCGCAGGAGCGCGAGACCTTCGACAAGCCGATCGCCAACTATCAACTGGTGCAAGCGCTGTTGGCCGATATGCATGTCGAGACCGAAGCGGCGCGGATGCTCGTTTACAAGGCCGCATGGGTCAAGAATCAGGGGGACAAGAGCACGATCCCTGTCTCAGTGGCCAAGTACTACAGTTCCGAGGTGGCGAAGCGGGCCGCCGACATGGCGATCCAGATCCACGGTGGCTACGGCTACAGCAACGAGTATGCGCCCGAACGGCTCTGGCGGGATGGCCGCGTCGCCTCGCTTTACGAAGGGACGAGCCAGATTCAACAGCTCATCATCGGTCGCCACCTGACCGGCGTGAGTGCGTTCGAGTAGGCCGCCTTGCGATGCGTGGTAGAGCGCTGTAACCTCAACGAGGGTCGAGCAACCGCTCGGCCCTCGTTCCTTGTCACTCAGTGCCGCTAATCCTGCAACGTCGACGTATCGCCCAACGGCTGGCCCATCACCTGCGCCTTCAGCAACCGTCGCATGATCTTGCCGGAGCGCGTTTTCGGCAAGCTCTCGACAATCTCGATTTCGGCGGGGACGGCGATCGGCCCCATCTCCTCGCGCACATGCTGCTTCAGCCGCTTGACGAGCGACTCACTGCCTTCGTACCCGTCGCGCAGAATGACGTAGGCATGGATGACGTTGCCGCGCAGTTCGTCCGGCACGCCGATGCAGGCCGATTCGGCGACCGCATCGTGGGAAACCAGCGCCGACTCGATCTCCGCTGTGCCAAGCCGATAGCCCGAGACTTTGATTACATCATCGGTCCGTCCGATGATCCAAAAGAAGCCCTCTTCATCCTTGCGGGCCGCGTCACCCGTCAGGTAGTAGCCCTTGTCGCGGTACTTCTCCCAATACTGGCTGACATAGCGATCCGGATCGCCCCAGATCGTACGCGCCATCCCGGGCCACGGCTCTTTGATCACGAGGTAGCCGTCCTCGTTGGCGGCGACCGATTCCCCTTCTTCGTCGACCACATCGGCGATGATCCCCGCGTAGGGCTTGGTGGCACTCCCCGGCTTGAGCGTCTGGGCCGGGACGGGGGTGATCATGAAGCCACCCGTCTCCGTCTGCCACCAAGTATCCATGATCGGTAGTTTGCCACGACCGATCACATCCCGATACCAGCGCCACGCTTCGGGGTTGATCGGCTCGCCGACGGAGCCAAGCAGTCGCAACGTGCTCAGGTCGTGGCGGCTGGGCCACGCATCCCCGTAGCGCATCAGCCCCCGAATGGCGGTGGGTGCGGTGTAGAGAATGTTGATCCCGTAGTTTTCGACCAGTTGCCACCAGCGGTTGGGGTAGGGGTAGTTGGGCGCGCCCTCGTACATGAAACTGGTCGCGCCCAGTATGAGCGGCCCATAAACGATGTAGCTGTGGCCGGTGATCCAGCCCGGATCGGCGGCGCACCACCAGCGATCCTCTTCTTTGAGGTCGAAGACATGTTTGAGCGTGTTAGAGATGTAGAGCTGGTAGCCGCCGTGGGTGTGGATCAGTCCCTTCGGCTTGCCGGTGGTGCCGGAGGTGTAGAGGATGAAGAGCGGATCTTCCGCCTCCATCACGGCGGTCCCCGAATCGCCGATCGCAATCGGCAGCGCCATCAGATCGTGCCACCAGTAGTCGCGGGCGGCCTGCATCGTCACCGCTTGGCCAGTGCGTTGATAGACGATCATCGTTTGAACGAAGGGGGATTTTTCGGCGGCCTCATCGGCGATATCCTTGAGGTCCACCGTTTTGCCGCGCAGCCACGCCCCATCTTGGGTGATCAACATCTTCGATTTGGCGTCGGCGATGCGATCAGCAAGGGCCTGCGCCGAAAAGCCGCCGTAGACCACGGAGTGGATCGCGCCGATTTTGGCACAGGCCAGCATGGCGATGGGCAACTCTAAGACGCGACCCATGTAGATCGTCACCGTGTCGCCCTTGCGGACACCCAAAGAGCGCAGCACGTTGGCGAAACGGTCCACCTCGCGGTCAAGCGCGAAGTAGCTGAGCGTACGCCGGTCGCCATTTTCCCCTTCCCAGACGAAGGCCAGCTTGTTGCGGGTCGCCGTTTTCTGGTGGCGATCCAACGCATTCAGCACGATGTTGGTCTTGCCGCCCACGAACCATTTGTAGAAGGGGGCGTCTGAGCGATCCAACAGTTGCTCCCACGGCGCATACCATTCCAGCGCTTGCGCCTGTTCGGCCCAAAAGGCTTCGATATCCTCGTTGGCGGCGCGGCGGAAGGCATCGTAATCCTTGATATGCGCCGCTTCCACCACTGAGTCGTCGGGTACGTAGCTTTTGGCGCTGGCGGCCATCGCATCGACTTCAGCGGAGCGATCGGTGGAGGCACTCTCGGCCATCACATCGTCGTGTTGAGTCGCCATGGGGTCTCCTTGGAGTCTGTTAGTACTGAGTAACTTAGTCCACGTTGCGCTTACGTTGTCTTTTTCGTCGTTTAGCCCCGCGTGACGTCAATGCGTCTCGCTTGAACGCTGCTACCGCCACGTATCGTCGTCTTGGGCGTTCCACGGCGCGGGGGTGGTTTCGCCGGGCCACAGCTCGCTTTCACGGCTGAGGTTGGCGATGATGTCCAGCACCCACATCTTGGCACGGAGCGCGGTCGGCACGCTGGGGCCGCTGTGGTTCAGCTTGATGCGCTGGTTGAAGACGTGGCTTTCCCAGCGACTGCCCAGCGGCGTGCCACTGGGGAAGGCGACGCCCCGCCATTGACCCACTTGGCAGACCCAACTGCCATTGTCTTTCTCTTGCCAAAGGCCGTGGACGGGAGAGTCGTCGATCAGGGCGCTGAGCGCGTCGGGGGACAGCGGGCGCTGCTCGATGGAGAGGAGGCCCGTGTTGTCGACCAAGACCGCGAGGCGGACGATGGGCGCGTTGGCGGGGCCATCGTGCCAGAGCAGCGTCAGCTCGCGGGGGGGCAGCGCAACGTGGCGTAGGATGTACGCCACCGTGTTCTCTAACGCCATGCCCATGGGCAGATGGCCCGCGCCTTCAACTTCGCTCAGCAGCACCACCAAGGAGGGCTGTTGGGCGAGGCGGTAAAGCCGCAGCCAGCCCCGGATGCGCGACGCCGTCGGTAGGTCAATAAAGGAGAGAATCGTTTCAAAGTGCATCGGGCCTCCAGCGAACGGGGCAACGGAGATCGTCGTCTAGCCCTGATTCTATCGTGGCTTATCGTCAGAGGGAAATCAGCGTAGGGGCGCTGGGCGGGGCCACGCGCGACGGTGGGGCGCGACGGCCATCGTCAAAGCCGTTCGTCGAAATGGGGGGGATATGGTAAGCTACCTTGTCGCTGGCTGGCCCGATATAGAGAAGGCGCTACGATGGTTAAATTGTTGATGACGTGGAACATCAAGCCCGAGCATGAAACCGAATATCTCTCTTTCATCAACCATCATTTCACCCCCGGAATGATGCAGTTGGGGCTGGAGCCGACCGAAGCGTGGTACACCTATTGGGGCGATGGGCCACAAATCACCATGAGCTTCGTGGCCGAATCCCTTGATCGCGCCAAAGCGGTGGTCCGCGACCCGCAGTGGGCGATCTACCTCGACCAGTTGGCGGAACATGTCTCAGATATTCAGTACAAGGTGATCCCCGCGTTCGGCACCTTTCAGATCTGAGGGGGTTGCGGTGGGTGGGGTGTAAGGGTGTGGGCCAAACCCTGATAGGACAATCTCCTCTCTATCTCTATCGCCATTCTCATTCACCATCCGCTTACACGGACAGCAACCGACACCGCTCGGCGACTCTCGCAGATGCGTTTAGCATCAGGGCAACATTGGTGGTATTGACCAAAGACAGTGGGGCAGGTCAGCATGGCCTATGTAACACAACCGGTACAGGGGGAGGAACTCAACCGCCCCTATGCGGACGATTTACCAGTTCACGAATGGTATCGGTTTGTACTTTCGTTTCCGCCCCATTTGATTCGTAGCTATTTGGAACGATTCGATGTGGCGTCAACCGACTGCGTGCTTGATCCGTTCTGTGGAACCGGAACAACGTTGGTCGAGGCGAAGAAAAATGGGGTTCGCAGCGTAGGGACGGAAGCCAACCCCGTGGTTCACTTCGCAGCGTCGGTCAAAACGGACTGGGCGATAGCGCCTGAGCGCTTCCTGGCTTTCGCCGAATCGGTCGCTGAAATAGTCCGGGAAGACTTGTCTGAACAGCAGTTGTTTACTGGCCCACTCTTCCGAAGTGCCAACGGCGAGCTAAAGCTGAGGACTTTGGACAATGAACGTCAGAGGTTGCTGATTAAGGACTCCATTAGCCCCATCCCACTCCACAAGGCGCTCTGTTTACGCGACGCGATTGACGCCCATCCCGATCAACCGTTCCATCGCCACGCGCGGTTGGCGCTTGCCAAGCAGCTCGTGACAACAATCGGGAACCTGCGCTTTGGCCCCGAAGTGGGCGTGGGCAAGGTCAAGGAGAATGCGCCGGTCGTCAGCGCGTGGCTGGACGGCGTGCAGCGCATGGCGGAGGACCTTGAAGTCGTGCGCCGCTTGCCCGCCGCCTCTGCCACGGTTTACCACGGGGATGCCCGTGCCCTTGCCGCGCATATTGCCCCCGCGTCCATCAATGCGGTGATTACCTCGCCGCCTTACCCCAACGAGAAAGATTACAGCCGGACCACGCGGCTGGAATCGGTGCTGCTCGGCTTCCTCAATTCTCGACAAGCGCTACGCCAGCAAAAGAAGGGGTTTCTGCGTTCCAACACCCGCGCCGTCTATAAGGGCGATGACGACGATCGCTGGATCGAGGGGGTGAGTAGCGTCATCGACTTGGCCGCAGAGATCGAAGCACGCCGCATCGAACTGGGCAAGACATCGGGCTTCGAACGAAATTACGCGCGGGTCGTGCGCCTCTATTTTGGGGGCATGGCCCGCCACTTGGAAGCGCTAAAACCGCTGCTTCGACCGGGGGCACAGCTTGCCTACGTGGTCGGCGATCAAGCCTCCTTTTTTCGCATCATGATCCGCACGGGAACGATTCTGGCGGAAATTGCGGAACGCCTCGGCTACGAGGTTGTGGATATCGATCTCTTCCGCACCCGCTTTTCGACCGCGACCAAGGATTACCTGCGCGAAGAAGTGGTGATCCTGAGGTGGAAAGGGCAGTGATATGGACGATCGGTACGCACGAATAATCGAGCACATCTTTTTGTCGAATTATGAGTCGGGCGATTCCGTGGTCCCGTTTGAGCGCACCGACCTAGTGGCCGCTGCCGTGGAGTTGGGAGTAGAAGCACCGAAAAACTTGGGCGATATTCTTTATGCCTTCCGCAGCCGCAGGGCCTTGCCAGCCGCGATAACTGAGACCGAGCCGGAAGATCAATCATGGGTGATCGCGGGTCGTGGGCGGAGCCGTTACGCTTTTGTGTTGAAGACACAGTCTCGCATCCACCCCGATCCGATGCTGGCCCAAGTGAAAATCCCCGACGCAACCCCTGGCGTGGTTGCCCGCTACGTGCTGAGCGATGAACAGGCACTACTCACGAAGGTTCGCTACAATCGTCTGATCGACCTCTTCACAGGGGTGACTTGTTATTCGATCCAAAATCATCTTCGAACGACCGTGAAAGGTATCGGTCAGGTAGAAACGGACGAGTTGTACGTGGGTATTGACAAATACGGGGCGCACTACGTCTTTCCGGTGCAAGCCAAGGGCAACAACGATGAGATTGGGGTGATACAGATTGAGCAGGATATGGCGCTGTGCAAAGAGAAGTTTCCCGATCTGATTTGCTATGCCATTGCGGCGCAGTTCATGGCAGACGAGGGTATCGCGCTTTTTATGTTGGCGCTCGAAGAGGGCGATCTGGTGAAGCTGGCCGAGCGTCACTATCAGCTCGTGCCACTCGATGAAGTCAGCCAGTCAGAGTTAGAACGCTACCGCCAACGTCGTAACCAAGGCCGTCTGCGTGGCGATTGAAGAGACAAGGCGCAAGAAGCATTTTGCAGCGCGACGCGGTGGTAATTTCCTCTCGATCTCTATCGCCATTCTCTCTGAACTCTGGACAGTTTCCCGATTTGTGCTATCATTCCCGCTGTTCTGCACCCGTAGCTCAGTGGATAGAGCACTAGTCTTCGGAACTAGGTGTCGGAGGTTCGAATCCTTCCGGGTGTACTCCGAAAATCGAGAGTCGGCGCCGCAACTTGGCGCAGACGAGGGGCAGGTGCATAATCGCATCTGCTTTTTTGTTGCCCAAAGGACAGCTCCCATGGCCCACCCGCGCCTATCCACGTTCTTCGCGTTGCTCTTCGTGGTGCTGCTCGTTGCTTGCAACGGCGCCCAACCAACGCCACGCGCAGCGACCCCCAACGCCCCGGCCACGGTCACCACGACGGCCACCGTGGCCCCCCCCGCAGCCAGCCCCACGCCCGAAGCGGTGCGCTTCAACGGGGAGGCCGCGCTCGCCCTGGCCAACGAGCAATGTGAGATCGGCCCACGCCCTACCGGCAGCGACGCGCTCTTACTGACCCGGGATTGGATCGGCAGACGGCTCGAAGGGCTGGGTTGGCGTATCATCCACCATGACAGCGAGTACGAGGGCGTGCCGATCCACAACATCATCGGCGTCAAGGGCGACGGGCCAGCACGGATGGTTGGGGCGCACTTCGACACGCGCCCCGTGGCCGACATGGATCCGAATCAGCCCGACCAGCCGATCATCGGCGCGAACGATGGCGCCAGCGGGGTGGCCGTGCTGCTCGAACTGGCCCGCACGCTCGACGTGCCCGAAGGACAGCAGGTACAACTCGCCTTCTTCGATGCGGAAGATCGCGGGCGGCTGGACGGCTGGCCCTTCAGTGTCGGCTCAGCCCACCTAGTGCGCGACCTCGATCAACTCGACATGGCACGCCCCGACGCCATGGTGCTGCTCGACATGATCGGCGACGCTGATCTCCAGATCTATCGCGAACGTAACTCCGCCCCCGAACTGAACGACGTCATCTTTGGTATCGCCAACGAACTCGGCTACGTCGGCGATGGCTTTTACGATGAACCGAAATGGACCATCATCGACGATCATCTGCCCTTCCTCGAAGCTGGCATCCCCGCCGTCGACCTCATCGACTTCGATTACCCCTATTGGCACACGGTCGATGATACGTGCGACAAACTCAGTGCCGACAGCCTACAAAAGGTCGGCGACGTCGTAGAACTGTGGATCGAAGAATGGCGCTGAGGGGCGAGTTTTGTGAGTGTTGGAGTTGTTTTGGTGCATGGTGCATGGTGCATGGTGCATGGGCGCATCGTTTCAACGCTCCAACACTTGAACGCTTAAACGCTGAAAGGACGCCTCCATGTCCCCCGATTTGATCCTCTACAACGGTAACTTCTACACCCAGTGGGGCGATTGCCCGCGTGCCCAGGCCGTCGCCATCGTCGGCGGGCGGATCGTGGCGGTCGGCAACGACAACGAGCTTCGCCCGCTTGCCGGGGCAGAGACGCGGCAGATCGACCTTGCGGGCCGCTTCGCCATGCCCGCGCTCTGCGATGCGCACATCCACTTTTTCGACTGGGCGATCAGCCAACAGGCGGTCCAATTGCATGGCATTCCGTCATTCGACGGGATGGCCGATCTGATCCGCGAGCGGGTGGCGGTAACGCCGGAAGGGGAATGGGTTTGGGGGCGCGGGTGGGTGGAAACGGAGTGGGCGCCGGCCGAGATGCCGACGCGCCACGACCTGGATCGACTCTCGACCGAGCACCCGATGATCTTCTGGCGCACCGATATGCACAGCGCCGTCGCCAACACCTTGGCGCTGCAATCCGCCGAGATCACGCGGCAGACGGCCGACCCCGACGGCGGGGTGATCGGGCGGGAGGCGGATGGAGAGCCGAACGGGCAACTGTTCGAGCTGGCAATCAACCTCGTTCGCACCCGCACCCCCCACGCCGACGACGGCAAGACAATCGACGCGTTGCGCCACGGCATGAGGCTGCTCCATCGCATGGGCATCACCGCGATTCACGATCAGCGGATGAAATGCCACGAAGAGGGGGTGCAGGCCCACGCCGCCTACCAGCAGCTCGACCGCAGCGGGGAGTTGCGGCTGCGTATTTCGGCCAATGTCGATGCGATGCGCCGTCATCACATGTTCGAGACAGGGATGACCAGCGGCTTTGGCTCGGATCGGCTGCGGCTGGGCCACCTGAAGCTGTTCGTCGATGGCTCCCTCGGCTCGCAAACGGCGTGGATGCTGGAACCGTTCGAAGGCACGACCGACAACTGGGGTGTCATCGTGACCCCCGTCGAGGAATGTGAAGCGGTGGTACGGGAGGCGCAGCAGCAGGGCTGGGCCGTCTCGGTCCATGCCATTGGCGACCGCGCCAACCGCGAGATGCTGGACATCTTCGAAGAATTGGCCTCGGAGCGGCCTGCCACGTTGCCCTTCCCCCATCGCATCGAGCATGTGCAAACGATCCACCCCGACGATCTGCCCCGCCTTGCCAAGCTGGGGATCGTCGCCTCCGTTCAACCGATCCACGCCACCGACGACTACATCGCCGCCGAACGGCTCTGGGGCGCCCGTGCCGCGAACTGCTACCGGTTCCGCAGCCTGCTGGATTCGGGCGCAACGTTGGCGCTCGGCTCCGACGCGCCGGTCGCCGATCCGAATCCCTTCGTGGGCATCTACGCCGCCATCACGCGCCAACGGCCCAGCGGCCGCCCCGCGGGCGGCTGGTTCCCCGCCGAGCGGCTCACGCTCGAAGAGGCGATCTACGGCTACACAGTGGGCGCGGCGACCGCCGTCGGCTGGCAGCACGAGCTGGGCCGCCTCGCGCCGGGCTACCACGCCGACATCATCGTGCTCGACCGCGACCTGACCGCCATTTCCCCCGAAGCGATTGTGGAGACGACCGTCGAGCGGCTCTTCTTTGCGGGGAAGGAGCAGGGGCTGTGACGGTGTGAGGGTGTGACGGTGTAAGGGTGTCGAGCATTGCCCCACAATGCAATAACCATGTATCCCATGCACCATGCACCATGCACTACCGTAAAGCGCTGAGACAATTGAGAGCTGCCACTGGTGACACGTTCTTACTCACCCCACGGCCGCTCCATTCTCCACCCGTCCGTAAACAGCCCAACCCCTCCACCTGCGCCCTACTTACGCGCCACCCGCAGGTCAGCGAGCACGGTTAGGCGCGGCGCTACAGGGCCAAGTTCGCGGCCCCTGTGATTTCTGTTAGAATCAGCCCTTAAGGATAAGCGCTGTTGGTTGAAGCACAAGGATAGCCTATGGCTTTGGAGAGGGAGCTGCGCCAGCGGCTCATAGAGGCACTCGGCCCGCATTTGCAGTCGGTGAGCAAGCGAGACTCGTATCTCAATGCGGCCTTCTACGGTGAAACCTTTCGCCACAGGCTGCCTGCGACCGAGCTTTCGATCTCCGGCCAAGATTACGCGGGCCAACTTGTCGGTGTGCTGGATGGCCGCTACCAGCGCACCGACGCCGACGACGCGTACACGTTGGTCCGGCTCCTCGACACTATCGCCGCCGATCTCAGCGGCGACCCTTCGCGCCGCCTCAGCGCCCTTGCCGCGCTCGTGCAACGCCACTACGACGTCCCACCACCGCCAAACCCGCGCCCTGCCGCGCCCTACAGCGCCCCGCCGTCGCAGCAGACAGCGCAAACGGCACGGCGCACGCCTCGCTCCGACGACGCAACCCCAGCGCCCTACGCGGCCCCCACGCGGCTGCACGGCGACAAGGCGCTGCAGCGCAATGCCGCCTACGAGGCGTGTGTGAAGCAGGCGGAGCGCAATGTGCAAACGTGGATGATCATCGGGATGTTACCGGTGTTGGCCGTTACGGGCATGCTGGTGGCGGCGGTGGTGATCTGGTTCGATCTGGCAGAGCCATTTATTGCAGCGGCGCAGATTGTGGGCTTTGTTTTCTTCCTGTGGCTCTTTGTTTTGGGCGTTGACTCCATGGGGCGGCACGAGATACGCAAGTGGCTGATTGAGTGGGAACAGGAGCGGTTGAACTGCGAGGGAAAGCGCAGCGAAGCGCGTAGCGCAACTTCTGATGTGCCCGATCCGCAGTTAGTGGGTGGGGAAGGGGCGCAACTGCAACCGCCACCAACGTCGCAACGTGCCGCCGAGCTTGCCTTCTTGGCGCAGCGGCGCAAGGCGATTGCCGAAGACAAGCGCGTATTGGAAGCGAAATACGTGGAGGCTGGCGGCAGGGGCGAGGTCGTCGAGATCCGGCAGCGGTACAAGTACGAGCCGTTGGATTTGCCGGACGAGATGGCCGCGATTCGGGAACGTTATGCGCAAGAGGCGTGGGAGCGGTCGGAGCGTGAGAAGCGCAACTACGATTCGATCTTCGAGGCGGTGGCGGACATTTCCCATGCAGCACTGCTGGGCGAGCCAGGCAGCGGCAAGACAGCCGCCCTTCGCAAGCTGGAGGTCAAGGCTATCGACAAGGCCGAGACCGACCCATCCGCACCGATACCGATCTTCCTGCCACTTCGCGAGTGGCTGGATGGCGAACAGACGCTGGATGCGTTCATGGCCGAACAGGTGGGCGTGCTTGCACCGTATTTGCCGACGCTTCAATCGAACGAGCGACTGATCTGGCTTTTTGACGGCTTGAACGAGCTGCCCGTCGATCAGCGCATTGACAAGGCCAAGCTGATCGAAACACTATTCGTGCAGAACCCCGCGATTGTGGGGGTGGTGAGTTGCCGTGAGCAGGATTACCCGCCAAACGTGTTACGGTTGGATTCGATTGCGGTGCAAAAGTTGGACGCGCTCCGCATCCGTGAGTTTTGCTGCAACTATCTGGGTGATGAGGCGGGCACACAACTGTTTTGGGAGATTGCGGGCGACGGGATGCGTGCGCGATACAACGCATTTGTGGAATGGATGAGTGAGCAGAGCCAACCGGTTGATGTCGATCGACAATTTTGGCTAGGCGACCGCCTGCCAGACGATTTGGGATGGGGCTATGACAACTGGAACTGGCGAACCTGGCTTGAAATGCGCCGTTCGGAGAACAGCTTTTTGGCCCTTGCGCGCAACGCCTACATGTTGTTGTTGATGGTGACGGTGTTCAGCGAGAGCGGCATGTTGCCCGCCAATCGGGGCCAACTGTTCCGTCGATTTGTGGACACGCTATTGGTGCGCGAAAGCGACAATCCCCTCGTGCGCGACGAAGATAAATTGGCACGCAGGGTAGGGAGTCGCATTGAGCTGTTTCGACGCGGCAAGGAACTGCTTGCGTCACTTGGCGAGTTGGCCTTTCAGATGCAACATCGCCGTTCTGAGGAGGGAAAGGATGGCAGTGCGGTCGTAGCCGTCTCACAAGGGGATGCGGTGGCGATTCTTGGTGCTTCTGGTGCCGAAGATATCCGACTCGGCATGGCGGCCAACATCCTCGGTTCAGCCGACCCCATCAGCTTCAGCCACCAACTGTTGCAAGAATACTTCGCTGCGACGAAACTGGACGAGCAGCGCAAAGCAGGCAAGGTCGAAGCATCCACCCTCTGGCCGTCTGACCGCTGGTGGGAGCGCACCGGTTGGGAGGAGACGGCGGTGCTGATGGCCGGGCTGTATAGCGCGGATTGCACGCCGATTTTGCAATGGCTCCACACGGCCAACCCGGAGGTGGCCGCGCAATGCATCGCCCGCAGCGGTGCTACAACGGCGACGGAAACGCGGGAGATGCTGCGCGCAGCGTGGTTACAGCGGCTGACCGACGTGAAGCGCGAACCGCACCCGTATGCACGGGCCGCCGTGGGGCGCGCGCTGGCAATTGCCGAGCTGGACAACCGCAAAGGCGTGGGTCTAGACGGCCACGGATTGCCCGATATTGTGTGGGTGGCCGTAGAGGGCGGTACGCACCAGATCGGCGGTGATGGAGGCGCGTGGAGTCCTCTCGAATCTCAACCAGCAAAGATTGAGCCGTTTAAGATGGCGAAGTATCCGGTGACGAATGCACAGTGGAATGCGTTCCTAAATGATGAAGGAGGCTACGCCGATGCCCGCTGGTGGGCTGGCTTGCAGAAACCCGCAACTCAGGCAGAGCCATATTGGAACTACAGCAACCACCCACGTGAGAGTGTGGACGGTTACGAGGCGACGGCCTTCTGCTGCTGGCTGACGGCACGTAAGCGGGCAGCAGGGGCAATAGCTGCAACGGAGGAGATACGGCTGCCGACGGAGGTGGAATGGGAAGCGGCGGCGCGGGGGAAAGATGGCCGCATCTATCCGTGGGGCGGCAGTGAGTACGAGAGCGGACGGGCGAACATTGATGAGCGGCACAGCAAAGACGCCCCATACTACCTGCAGCAAACAAGCGCCGTCGGCATCTACCCGCAGGGCGACACACCGGAGGGAATCAGCGACATGAGCGGGAACGTGTGGGAGTGGACAGGATCGAGGTCTGAGGGTGATGGAGTTGACATAACGTGGCTGCGTGGCGGTTCGTGGATCCTCAATCCTCTGTTTGCGCGGGCGGCTTCCCGCTACGGGGACTTTCCTCGTGACCGGGACGTCAGCCGCGGGTTTCGGGTGATTTTGGCTCCCCTCTCCCGCGCTGATCGCTGAACTGCTGACCCCTGAACTCTGGGCGAAGGAGCGTTGGAACAGAGGAGCGTTGGAACGTTGGAACAGAGGAACCAACCTTGTGCCGGAAGGCGTAGCGTTGAGCAGGGAAGCCGCAATCGGCGCTTCCGCGGGGTGCCCTCACCCTGCCGCTTCGCGGCTGTCCCTCTCCCGACATCGGGAGAGGGCTGTTTTTGGCGAAGCATCTGGTGGGACGGATGGGGTGGGGTCACAAACAAGATCATGTTAGTGTCACGAAGCATTCGCCAAGCAGAATCTAAAAGTAGGAGAGGCAACCCACCCCGTCAAAGCAGCAAACGACGCTGCTTTGCCACCCCTGCAAGGAGGGGATATACCGCTGTTTGCCTACGTTCTCCCCTCCTTGCAGGCGCGTAGCGGATGGGGGCCGCGAAAAGCCCTCTCCCCCGGCCCCTCTCCCGAAAATCAGGAGAGGGGTGCCTTTGGCGGGGTGTTTGGCCCAAAGTACCTCGGCTGCGGTCCTGTGTCACGGGGCGAAGCGTGCCGTCTATCGTCGAGTACAAGGGCGCGTTGCCAGACTCTTCACTTCGTTCAGAGTGACAAATGTGGGTTATCCTCAATTTGTCATGCTGAGGCGACAGCCGAAGCGTCTGGCACGAAACGCCCCGACTTCGGGCCTGTGTCACGGGGTGAGCTATGCCACACACCGCACCGCCACGTCGGGGCGGATCGCAACGCCCCAGCGGGAGCCGTCATCGTGGCGTATTATTCATCCGCCTCACGCGGCGACAACTGCGGGTGATCGTCGCGTATCTGCCGGCGCAACTGCCACGTATCGCTGTAGCGCAGATGATTGATCCAGCCATCGACGCTGGCATCCAATTCGGCGAAGCTGATATGCCCCGCCTCGTAGTCGTCAAGGCGCTGGCGCAAGCGGCGGCGGAAGTTGACGACGTTACGCCGCTTAACGTGGCGGTAGTCGGGGTAGACGACCCAGCCCAACCACGGAATGCCCGCCCGCGTGGGTGTCACCTGCGCCTCCGACTCATGGATCGTCAGCCGCAGCCCCGCCAGCCGATCGATGATCGCTCGCTTCCACGCCCACAACTCACGCTTTTCGTGCTGACGCATCGGCTCACCGGTGCGGCCCTCGATTTCCAAGTAGCACTCTTTGATGCGCACGTGCGGCAGGGCAATGCGCGGCTTCAGCAGTTGCAGGCCGCCGACGCCCATTTGAACAAGCTGCGCCTCTACCTGCGCCTTGCCAACGAGTGGCAATGGCTCTCAGCGGGTCAATACCAGCATGTGAGCCGCATGGTGGCCGAAGTGGGGCGACTGCTGGGTGGCTGGCTGAAGCAAGCGCGGGGCGGCAAGTAGCCGAAGAGAGGGACGAACTCCGCCCTTGAATTGATGCGGGGCGGGGAAGCTTAAGATGCCTTGTGCTGCGCCTTGCTTGGCGAGAGGTCCTTCAAGCTGCCGGAGAGGTATTTGTGGAGTACGCTTGCTGCCAAAGATTGGTAGGATAGTCCATCCTCCAATGCGCGACGCTGTAACGCTGCAAGATCGCGCCTAGAGAGTAGAACGGCTATCTGTTGATCGCGCCTGAAAGTTTCCCGTGCAGCATCAACCAAGTAAGCTCGCCGTTCGTCGCTCAGATCGGACTCAAATTCGCCAGCTTCGTAGGCATCATGTAGCTCTTGTTCTTCTGAATCTAGCAGAAAATCACTCATCGGGACCTCGTAGGTATTGTTGTGTTGCCTTTCGGCTTGGGAACATCGTCTTGAGGAAAATCTCTTCCTCGCTCTCCACGTAGGGAACAAACCACGCATAATCGTCAAGTGCCAGAACGAATATCCGTTGATGGGGGTATCGTTCACTATTCGGGTGTCGTATGTCATCGAGCAAACCACCCGATAGAATCGCGAAGACAGCATCTTCGAATGAAACTCCGCGTTCGCTAATCAAACGCTGATTCTTGTCAGCACTCCAATAAATTGGCTTCATATCAAGAGTGTAGCAAAGTTGATCTGCTTGTCATAAGATTCGTCTCTCAGTTCCAGCGTTCCAGCGTTCCAACGCTCCTTTGCTCCAATGTTCCAACGTTCCTTTGCTTCAATGTTCCAGCGTTCCACGGTGAGGGGCGGGCGCGGCGGGCCGTAGCCAAGCCGCGCCCGGCGTTGCTCTATCGTGGACGTCAGCGGTGCCCCGCAATGCCGCTCGACAACGTGCCACGCGGAGCCGCCCGCGCTCTCTATCTCCGATGCCTCGGCGCAGCCACCGTAGTGGCCACACATGGCCGGACAGCGTCACCCGCAGGGGTGTGCTGCGTTGTGGGCCGCCCCACAACCTGGGAGGGGAGTGACAGAGAGGGGAGCCAAAATCACCCGAAAACCGTTGTTGTTGTTCCGGTTACGAGGATTGTTCCTGTTGCGGGAAGCCGCCCGCGCGTTCTGTGGATTGTTGATCCACGAACCGCCGCGCAGCCGCTCTCGGGCGCTCCGACCAAGTCAGCGACAGTTGGCGGAATGACGATATAGCAGAGTGGCGTTGTGGTCAAGCGGGCTTCTCACGAGGGCGGGCTGCTGTTAGAATAAGGGTGCTGCCAGTCGAGTTGGGGATTGAAGTCCCCCGCTGGAAAGCCTGCGGCTACGCGTCCGCCTCCGCGGACGCTGGTCATGCACATGGTCGGAAATATATTGCGACCTCCTACCCTTGTGGCGGGCGCTTTTTTCTCAACGCCGTGGCCCACAATCCGTCCGCGGAGGCGGTGGGTTCCCGCTTGCAGGTACGGCCCTTGGCCTACGAGCGCGGAGTTTCTAGGTAGCGTGAGCGAGAAATCTTGGCGCGGCAGGGCATGGCAGCTACATTGCGCTAGATCAGTGCAGTTGCAGGGGCAAGACTTGGATTGGCAACGATCCAGAACAATGGATTGTCCATGGCTCCCTCACGGCGAGATTTCTCCCGTCACGGAATTTGTCCCGGTGAGGGCCCCGTCGAAATGACAGTCACGGGTCCCCTAACTCAAATGTAACACACCCGATTGAAATTTGGAACGAAATTCGATGAGCCAAGATAAAGTTGTGATGACACTCGAAGAGCGCAACCAACTTGTCGCTCTTGTTGCGAAACGCGCTGGAGTGTTGGGAAGCGTAGAGCGCGAAAACCTTTTAGAAACCATCGGCATGCATGAACTGGTCCTTGACTTGTCGATGAGTGGATCGGCCAACACCTTCGCCCAAGAGTTGGTGCGGAAATTGCAGGGCAAAGGACGCTTGGAATCGACCGGCCAACCGGCGCTCGTCTCGCTACTACGCGAGTTGCGCCAGCTTGTGAAGGGACACGCAGATGAACTCACCTTCGTGGAGGGCTTGCTGCATCCGTACCGCGAGATTGGCCAGCGTGGGCGCAAGCTTAACCTCTTCATCAGCTACCGCCGCAAAAGCTGGCCCTTCACGCAAAGCCTTGCTCGTGACTTGGCGCAGGCAATCAACGCTGATATTTTCGTCGATATCGACAGCATCGACGAAGCCAACTTCGAGCAAAGCATTCTGCGCCACCTGAGGGCTGCCGACGCACTGCTGTTGGTGATTAGCGAATACACCTTCAGCGAGCGCATCCACAACAAAGACGACTGGGTGCGGCGCGAACTTGAAATCGCGCTCTCTTTGGACAAACCGATCATCCTCGTTGCCCTTGATGGCCGCCTGCCACCTGCCACTGACAAACTGCCAGCAAGCCTGCATGAGTTGCCCAAAATGCAGGCGATCTTCTTCTACCCCGATTACTGGCAACCCGCGATCGATAAGCTGGCCGCGTTTTTGGCGACCGTGACGACGGCAAAGCCTACCACCCGCCGCAGCACGATGACCGCACCCAGCGGTACAGCGGCAAAGGATGTGATGCGAACAATCTCAGCGGATGAAGTGGAACAAACCGACGCAGTGCCAATCGAAGACCCAAGTCCGTCAAAGACCTTTTTTGAAGCCCTGCGTGCGTTGGAAACCGAGAACTTTGACAAGGCGATCTTCCTCTTGGAAGAATTATCACGAGTGGGATTCCGCGTGCCTCATGTGAGCATTGCGAACAAGCTTACTGAGGCGAAGTCATTACAACAGCGGTCACTTGAACTAGAGGTACAGCGGCAGGAGTACCGCTGGATCGCAAATCTAGCGGACCATCGCTATGCGGTGCCTGAGGCCAGACGTGCTTGGCAAGCCTTTCGGGAGGCCTATCCATTCTATCAAGAGGACAATGAAAATTTGCGTCAGCGATTGGCCCGCCAGCCTTTCCTTGAGCCGACAGCTGAACAACAGACGTTGTTAAATATGCTGCTTGATCCTAACGTGCCCCCGCCGGAACGGGCCGAAGCTGGCCGCAAGTTGGCACAGATTGGCGACCCGCGCATGGGCGTGGGGCTTGATGTGGATCAGCTTCCGATGATGGCATGGATACCATTGCCCGCAGCCACGTTGACGGTTGGCGGCGACAAAGAGGCGTGGAATCCGCGAGAAGGGAAGCAAGTAAGCGTTGGGGCCTTCAAAATAGCTAAATATCCCATAACCAACGCGCAATATGCCAGATTCGTGGAGGCGGGGAGTTACCGCGACGCACGGTATTGGGAAGAGGCGCGGGAAGCGGGCCATTGGAACAGAGGAATTCTGGATGTTTACCGGTGGACTGGGACAGAATGGGCGGTAGAGCAGAGGCGCGGGCCAGCAAACTATGGGGCCAAATTCGACGTGGGAAATGCACCTCGGGTGGGCGTGAGTTGGTACGAAGCAGTGGCCTTCTGCCGATGGCTGACCGAACAAGAGCGAGCGCAAGGTTGGCTGTCCACAGATGAGGAGATACGGCTGCCAACCGAAGATGAATGGGAATATGCCGCCCGTGGTACGGAAGGGCGCATCTATCCGTGGGGCGGTAGTGAGTATGAGAGCGGACGGGCGAACATTGATGAGCGGCACAACAAAGACGGCCCATACTACCTGCAGCAAACCAGCGCTGTCGGCATCTATCCGCAGGGCGATACGCCCGAGGGGATCAGCGACATGAGTGGAAATGTGTGGGAGTGGACAGGATCGAACTATGAAGAGGGTAAGGTTTACATAACGCTGCGCGGCGGTTCGTGGTTCCACGGTCCACGGAGCGCGCGGGCGGCTGCCCGCGACGGGGCCAATCCTCGTAGCCGGTACGACAACGTCGGTTTTCGGGTGATTTTGGCTCCCCTCTCCCGCGCTGATCGCTGAACCGCTGACCCCTGAACGCTGGGCGTTGGAACGCTGGAACAAAGGAGCGTTGGAGCGCTGGAACAGAGGAACCAACCTTGTGCCGGAAGGCGTAACGAATAGCGTAACCCAGCGCAATCGGCGGTTCCGCGAAAAACGAGAAACGAGAAGCGTTGGATCGCTGGAACAGAGGAACGCTGGAACAGAGGAACCGACCTTGTGCTGGAAGGGGTACCGCATGCCGTACCCCAGCGCAATCGGCGGTCCGAAAAAATCGACAAACCGTAACGCCACGTAGGGGCCACCCTTGTGGTCGCCCTGCAACGCCTCGGCTTCGGGCCTGTGTCACGGTGTGGACCGTGCGTGTCGTCACTCGCAACAAGGGCGCGTAGCCAGACCCTTCACTGCGCCCCGCTTGTTCAGGATGACAGGGTGGTGGGTGGCGTGTGTCACGCTCTGAGCATGTGAGGTGCTATACAAGCGACTCACGTGACAAACGTATACTCTCGTCCGCTATCTCAAATCTCGGTTCGCCATAACATCTTTCACTTATCCTACTATCCAGATGTTTGTTCCAACGCTCCAACGCTCTTTGTTCCAACATTCCAACGCCCCACCATGCTCCGCCGCGCTGGGCGGCAATGCAAAAGCAACGCAAGAGCAACGTGCCCCAACGCGGCAAGGCATGGGGATGCGGTGATGGGCCGTAGCACGGATGTTAATACGAGGGCCAGCCATCAAGGGGAAATGGGAACGCAGTGGCTACCTAGCCGAAAAATCGTTCATAGTCGTCGTGGTTCCCGATCCAAAACCACGTCACCGTGTCACCGTCCATGACACCGATGGCGCGGACAGACAACGAGATTCTGGCTGACCAGATGTTCTCAGGGCTGTTGATGCACTTGAAATGAAGTGACGGATGGAAGGGGTTGTCAGCCCAAAGCTGGTAGGCACGCTGCGCTCTCCGGCGCGTCTGCTCGTCGAGTGAGCGATAGGCCTTCCAAAATGATGGCAGCGTTGCAGAGTTCACAGCTTATCATAATCCATGGGCGTTGCCTTGCCCGCCGCAATCTCATTTCGCGCCGTTTGCGCCGCTGCCATCAGTCCATCTTGCGCTTGGCTGAACAACTCATCCCATTTCTGCTCAGAGTGCATTTCTGCGATGTAGTCGCGCAGCATTTCTAGCGCCTGATCTTGTGCGGGTTCAGGCAGCATCTCCATCATTCTTGTCATCGTTACAATTGCTGCGGATGCCATAGCTTGCGCTCCTCGTTTACTTCAAAATGCCCTTTCGGAAATTGTAGCAGAAGAAGTACAAGCCGTCGCCATCGGGCATAGCTCTCGCAAGTCTGTTTCACCGAGGCGGGATACGTCTCGCACTGCTTATGGGATACCATCACGGTGGCGACGGCGCGTCGCCAGACTCTTCACTGCGCTCCGCTTGTTCAGGATGACAGGGTGGTGGCTGGCGCATGCAACGCAAACACAACGCTACGTAGGGGCGGTTCGCGAACCGCCCCGCAACGCCCCTGCATCGGGTATGATGTGGTTGGTGGCTTGTCAGCGGGCTGAGCGGCGTGCGTGCAAGCTGAGGATTGATAGGTTTCGACGCCTGTTCCAGCGTTCCCGCGCTTCGGCTTGGCTGAGGGCACGCTGTTCCGGTGCTCCAATAGTTCACGAAAGGAAACAGCCCCATGGCGAAAGTCGCTCTGACTACCGACCAATACCGCCACCTTGTGCGTCTGCTCGCCGAGAGCGCGGGCATCCTGACGACCGCCGACCGCGAGACCTTGCTCGACCTCGCGGGGCTACACGCCACCAAGAGCCGGTTACACTTCGACAGTACGGCCAACGCCTTTGCGGGCGAACTGGTTCGCGTCCTGCAAGATCGTGGCACGCTGGAGGAGACGGGACAGCCCGCGCTAATCTCGCTGTTGCGCGTGGTGCGCGACATTGTGGTCGGTAACGAAGCGGCGTTAGCCTTCGTCGATGGGTTGCTTGCACCCTACCCGGGGGAACCGTATGAGTCGGCGCTTCGCAACCCACCCCTCCCGCCTGCCGCCTCAACGCAACCCACCCCGATCACCACCTACCAGAACATCTACAACAATTCCACGGTATACACCGCCCAAGGCCCTCACGCCGTCGCACAAAGTGAACGGTCGGTCCATATTCAAGGCAAGCAAACAGCAGAACCGATCGTGACAGGTGATGGCAATACGGTTGGCGGTGGAACGGCCCAGAGCGGCGGTATTCGCATCGGTAAGATCGATGGCAAAAATGTGACGGTGGGAAGACGCATCGAAGGGGAGCTGCCGGAGCGCATATCAGAGCTGGCCCGTTCGTTCGCGGATGGCAACATCACGGTCGAGCAAATCTTGAACGCGGATGTTGTCACCGTTGGGCTGAACTACGTCAAAGATCCGCAGCGACCCACGGTTAGCGAGCTAAAGCGCGAAATTGCGGTGCTGAAAGGCCAAGTAGAGGCGGCAACGGCGGCGGGTGGGCTGCCGGAACAAGGGGCAGCGGAGGATGTGGTGATCGACTTGGATCGCGCCGAAATCGAGCTTGCCAAAGCGGAGCCAGATGGCGCACGGATCGTCCACCGGCTGAAGGGCGCCGTGGAGGTGCTGGGCCGCGTCAACGAGGCCAACGAATCGGTGCAGGGCATTGCCAGCGGCATCGGAAAGTTGCTGCCTTACGCGGTCGCCTTGCTCGCCTTGGCACGCAAATTCTTTGGGCTTTGATCTGAGTTGGGTATGTCACACCCCACCACTTCGCCCCTCATGGTGTGCCAACGCTCGAACGCTTCTCCCCTTCGCCCCTCTCTGTTAGAATAGCGGGCAACGATAGTAGACCGATTTGCTAGGACACAGGGGCTTAAATACGGCAATGATCGGTTGTGGAGCTGGGGGAGCTGGGGGAGCTGGGGGGCTGAGGGATCGTGATCTTACACCGGCCATCATACGTGCTGGCGGCACTATGCGTAGGGGTAATCACAGTTAACCAAAGCTTACAGAGGGGCGTCCGCGTAGGCGGACGCGTGGCCGCAGGCCTTCCAGCGGGGAATTCATTCCCCTGCTAAGCGCACACAGCTAACCCTATTTGAACTTCCGCCATACTGTACTAGGGGTAATCACAGTCAAACAGAGCTTATAGAGGAGCGTCCGCGTAGGCGGACGCGTGGCGACAGCGGGGAATTTATCCCTCTGCTAAGCGCACACAGCTAACCCTATTTGAACTTCCGCCACACTGTACTAGGACAGGCTATGGCACTCACCCGCACGCTCTATCAGACAATAACCGCCGCGCTGCCGGAGCGTTTCCGCGATGCCAGCGAGCGAAAGCGCATTGTGAATGCGGCATTTTACGGCGATCCATTACTTGACGCTTGCCCGCCGCCAGATGTAGGCAACCCACACCGCTACACCGCCGAATTGGTACGTGTCCTCGACAACGAGCGAGCCGAGACCCAAGACGGTAAGCTCAGCCTGCTCGTGCTGCTCGACTACTTGGCAACCGAACCGGGCCGTGACCCCGATTCCGAGATAGCCGCCCTCGCCGACCGCCTTCGCAACCACCAGCGTGCGCTTGAAATCGCTCGTAAGGAAAACCTCAACCCCAACGAGCTGGAAGAGCTGATCCACCACCATCTGGATGAGATCGAGCATGGTTATGCACGGATGGCCAAGGAATACGTGGATTTAGCAGCGAGCCAAACCGAGCGAAACGTTCCACTGCCGCGTAATCGCTATGCACGAATGGCGGATACTTCGGAAAGGCTTGATCCGGCGCACCTCGAATTGCTTGGCCTGCACCAAACCGCAGAAGCGTCCGTGCCCTCTCCCGTCGACAACGTGCGCGAAGCGCTGCTGAAGACGCCGCGTGGTGTGCTGCTGGGGGAGCCGGGCAGCGGCAAAAGCTGGACGATGTGGCGGCTGGCGCTGGAATACGCAGCGATTTGGCGCGGCAAGCGCCGTGACTCGGTTGCTGACCGAGCGCTGCTGATTCCGGTGGTGATCCGCTTGCAAGAGTTTCGTGGCGGCACCAAGGAGCGTCCGCAAACATTCCGCGCCTTTGTCGAGGGCGAGCTTGGTGTGCTGGCGCTCCATCTTGATCGATTGCGCCGTGAGCAACGTCTCATCTTCCTGATGGATGCCTTGAACGAGATGCCGCGCAAAGGGCCGCGCGGCGCCGACCTAGTGGCCGAGGTACGCAACTTCTTGCGCGACGAACCCCATTTCCTGATCTCCTGCCGCGTGCGCGATTACCGTGACGACCTGGGCAGCCTGCGCCCCCTGGCACAGATGACGTTGCAGCCGCTCACCCCGCCGCAAATTCAGCAGATGCTGCGGTTGCGCTTGGGCGACGAGCAGGGCGCGGCACTGTGGGCCGAGATGGGCGGCAGCCCCGCACTACTCGATTTCTGGCAGAAGGTCCTCGACAAAAACGAGCCGCAACGCTTTTGGCAGGCGGAAAAGGGTGTCCCGTCCTATACTTCCGTGGTTTCAGATGCCGCTTGGCGCAAAATGCAGAGCGGCGCACGTCTGATCCCGCTCTGCCGCAACCCCTTCATGAGCTTCTTGGTGAGCCGCATTTACCAGACGGGCGAGGGCGCCTTACCCAGTAGCCGTGCGGGGCTGTTTGGTGACTTTGTAACGCTGCTGCTAGGGCGTGAAGCAAAACTGGCCGCCAAACGGGGCGAACCGTGGGCCGAAGGGCGATCGGAAACGCTTCAAGGAGCACTCGTAGAGGTGGCCCGTGCCATGCAAGCCGCGAACGGCACGGTGTTGTCGCGACAGGAGACGGTAGTCGCCGTTGCGGAGGATGAAGGGCTCATTGCCAATGCGGTGGCGGCCAATTTGCTGGTGGATAATGGCAGCGAGATCCGGTTCGCGCACCAACTGCTGCAAGATTACTTCGCGTTACGCATTCTGCTGGAGAAGATGGAAGCGGGCGAAAGCGCCGCAGGATTCTTTGGCGATGCGTGGTGGGAGGCGGGCATCTGGCGCGAAACGGTGGTGATGCTGGGTGAATTTTTGGGAGAGGGTGCGGCTGGCCCCAACCGTGTCGCCCGCTGGTTGGCCCCGGCCAGCCCCGAAGTGGCGTTGGAGATGATCCTACGCAATGGCGCGGGGCTGACGCTGGATGACGTGGAAGCGGCAACGCGGGACGCACTGCTCGACAGTGCCCACGCCAAGCGCAGCGAGGCCAACCCCCACGGCCGAGCCGCGGCCTACCGCGTGCTGGCGCTGCTGGATGCCGATGATAGGCGCGGCATTGGCGTTGATGAGCGCGGCTTGCCGGACATTGCGTGGGTGCCGGTGGAAGGTGGTCCGTACACGATTGGTGGCGATGAAGGTGCTTACAATCCGCTTGACGAGCAACCAGTGAGGCTGGAAGGGTTCGAGATGGAGAAGTATCCGGTGACGAATGCACAGTGGAACGCGTTCTTGAACGATGCAAATGGATACGAGAATGTGGGTTGGTGGGACGGGTTGGAGAAACCGTCGCAGCCCGCTGAGCCGAGCTGGACGTATAGCAACCACCCCCGAGAGACGATCAACTGGTACGAAGCGGTGGCCTTCTGCCGCTGGCTGACGGCACGCAAGCGAGTGGTGGGGGAGATAGAGGCGTGGCAGGAGATACGATTGCCGACGGAGGCGGAATGGGAAGCGGCGGCACGGGGCACGGAAGGGCGCATCTACCCGTGGGGTGGCAGTGAGTACGAGGGCGGGTATGCGAACGTGGATGAGACAGAGCGGGGTGAAGGGCCATACGATCTGCGACAAACAAGCGCCGTCGGCATCTACCCGCAGGGCGACACACCGGAGGGAATCAGCGACATGAGCGGGAACGTGTGGGAGTGGACAGGATCGAGGTCTGAGGGTGATGGAGTTGACATAACGCGGCTGCGCGGCGGTTCGTGGGTCCTCGATCCACAGTTCGCGCGGGCGGCTTCCCGCTTCGGGTTCGGTCCTCGGGACCGGGACTACTTCCTCGGTTTTCGGGTGATTTTGGCTCCCCTCTCCCGCGCTGATCGCTGAATTGCTGACCCCTGAACGCTGGGCGAAGGAGCGTTGGAACAGAGGAACGTTGGAACGCTGGAACAGGGAACAAATCGTGTGCCGGAAAGCGTAGCGATGAGCAGGGCAGCCGCAATCGGCGCGTCGCGCCAATTCCAATGATGTTACGCTTGGGCGCGCTTACTCGGCGAGAGGTCTGTCAAGCTGCCGGAGAGATAGTTGTGGAGTACAGTTGAGGCCAGCGACTGGTAGGAAAGCCCTTCTTATGGCGCACAGCGCTGTAATGCCGCAAAGTCGCGCCGTGAAAGTAGTGTCGTGTCAAGGCCATTTTGATGGAAACAAAATCAGTCGTGCGGGCCGTTTTTCCAGAGGGAAAGTGGCTTCCACACCGGAAATTATTGGGGTGCGTTTCCATTTCAGTTGGGTCTGAAATTGGTTGAAGAGATGTGAAAACCGTGAACCGACGGCTACCGATGTTGGCGTGCAGGGCGTGCCATTACTTTCAATGGCGCTCGCCAAGGTCCGTTGGCAGGGCAACGCGGCTAGCCATCTAATGATAGGCGAGGCGGGCGGGCACAAGGCCCGCCCCTACATGGGCCTTGTAACCACAGGGCCAACCCAACGCAAGTAGCGCGAAGCGGTAGGGGCACCCCTTGTGGGTGCCCGCCTCAATCACTATGCGTTGCTGACAATCCGGTTCACCTCCGCGCGGCGCAATTCATTTGATACACACCCAAATTATTTCGATCACTTAGCCTTGACGAGACAGTAGGGTCGCGATCGGTTGATCGCGCCTCACAGATTCCCGCGCGGCATCGACAAGATAAGCTCGTCGTTCTTCGGTCAACTCAGAGTCGAACTCGCCCGCCTCATACGCATCGAGCAACTCTTGTTCATCTGAATCGAGTAGCAAATCTCGCATCGGAGCCTCGCAGGTACGGTCAACGCAGAGCAATGAACGCCGAACGCAAACCGACAACGGCAGAGCGGTCAAACGTGGCCTAACATCACCCCATGCCCCATTCCCCATTCGCCATTCGCCTGTAAACAGCCCAACCCCTCCACCCGCGCCCTACTTACGCGCCACCCACAAGTAGCCCAGAACCGGCAAACAACCGCGTGGGCCGTCGCTGCCGTCGGCCAAGCGGGGGAAGTGGGGGGCGGGGTCGTCGTGGTGCGGCGGGCGCGATGGGGGAGCCGCCGCGACCCCTACGCTTTTTTTGCGGTGGTTTCCCGTAGCTCTTCTTCGACGGCGCGGTGGACGTAGCAGGTCAGGTGGCCTTGCCGGGCCAGGTTGCGGCAGCGCTTGCCGCGCCGCGTCAGGGCCGCGCATTTGCGGGGCTTGGGCGTTGCCGCTGGCGCGGCATCTTCCTCGGCCAACGCCGTCAACAGCGCGGTTTCGGCGCGGAGCAGTTCGATGAAGCTGACGATGCTGGGTTGAATGCGTCCGCCATCGGTCTGAATGCCGAGGCTCAAGCGCCGGTTGTACGAGGCAATCGCAATGCCCAAGCCGATGTGTCCGCTGAGCGGCACCAGCGGCACGATGTGGCGCAGCTCGGCACCGGCCAGCGGCATGGTGTAGGGCGGCCCCGGCACGTTGGTCACGATCAAGGAAGCCTTGCGCGAGACTTCGTTGAACATCCGCGCCACCAGCGCGGGCGGCAACAACCCCGCCGTATTGAAGGCGGTCGAGACCAGCGCTGCCTCTGGCGATTTCTTCAACTTCGCCATCGCATCATGGACCAGCAGCACCCGCTTCAGCGGATTTGGCTCGCCGATGGGGAGCGGCGCCAAGACCAAGCCAAAGTTGTTGCCCACCTGAATGTTAGTGGTGCTGCCGAGGTAGACCGGCACCGAGGCGTGTAGCGTGTTCGGGATCGGCTCACCCTGCGCGATGAAGTAGCGCCGCAACGCGCCGGTAATAATCGTCAGCACCAGATCGTTGACCGACACCCCAAAGGTGCGCGAGACCCGCTTGAACTCCAGCGTCGGCACGGGCGGCGTCCACGAGATCTCTTTGTAACGGGACAGTTCGCCCGTGAGGCTGGTTTTGGGATCGCGGACCAGCGGGGCCATCTTCACCGACAGCTCGATCGCCTGTTCCGCCCCGCTCAACAGCTCTAGCGGGCCGGGCGTGCCCTGTTTGACCTGCGCCTGCAACCAGTTGCCGATCTGTTGACTGCTCGCTACCACCTCCGACAGCGGGTCGAGCAGACCGAAACGCTTACGTTCCTGCGGAACCGCTTCCTCCAAATCCCCTTTGAAGAGGTCAAGCGTCGTCTTCACCAGCGTCATCCCGTCACCGATGGCGTGGTGAACCCGGATCAGCAGCGCATCGCCCCGTGGCCCATCTTCGATGATGTGCATCGTCCAGAGCGGCTTGGAGCGATCCAGCAGGAAGGCCATCAACTCGCCCACGAACCGTTGTAGCGTGGCCATATCGTTGGGCGACGGCATCGCCACGCGCCGCACATGGGAACGGATGTCGAAGGTCTCGTCCTCGACCCATTGCATCCGCCCGAAGGCCAATCGTTTGACCCGCTGGCGGTAACGGGGATAGCGGAGCCAGATCTTCTCGATTCGCTCCAACAGCTCCGCTTCCTTCAGTTTGCCGTTGAAGAGCAGCAACAGCCCCATCGTGTCGGGGGCTGTGGGGTCCTCCACGTTGAGGATCGCCGCCTCCATGTTCAGGATTGGTTCGGGTTTCACCGTGTCCTCAGATCGCGCTTGGGAGTTGATGGGGAAGTCGCGCATCGCGCTTCGCCAATGGAGCGTGGCGTGAGGCTGCGCAGAGCGCTCAACCCGCGTCATGGCGGACGCCTTATTGGCACGCCTCTTCCGCTCTATTTTAAGGAGCGAGCCGCGAAACGAGAAACGGGCCGCGCGCGCTGCTACAAACAAGCGGAGCGCTCGGGCACATGACATCTGGCCCCGAGCGCTCCGCCTCCCTCCATTGCGTGGATTGCTCGGCGTTCCTACGCCGCGCGTTGGCCGACCCACTGCTTGCGATAGAGATCGAGGTACCGTCCGCCCCGTGCCAGCAACGCTTCGTGCGTGCCACTTTCGATGATACGCCCGTTCTCGATCACAAGAATCCGATCCGCATGACGAATCGTGCTCAGTCGGTGGGCGATGATGAAGGCGGTGCGCCCTTCCAACAGCCGCTCCATCGCCTGCTGGATGACCAGCTCCGTGCGCGTATCCACGCTCGACGTGGCCTCGTCAAGGATCAGCACGCGGGGATCGGCGAGGAGCGCCCGCGCAAAGGCCACGAGTTGCCGCTGCCCCACGCTCAGCCGATTGCCCCGTTCGCCCACGTTGTAGTCGTAGCCTTCGGGCAACGAGTCGACGAAGGGCGCCAAGTGCACCGCCTCGGCCACGCGCCGCACCGCCTCGTCCGAGGCGCCCACCGTGCTGTAGCGGATGTTCTCGGCGATGGTGCCGCTGAACAAGAAGCTGTCTTGCAGCACGATGGCCATCTGGTGGCGCAGGCTGGTCATCGTCACATCCCGCAGGTCGTAGCCGTCGACGCGAATCGCCCCCTCGATCGGGTCGTAGAAGCGCATCAACAGGTTGATCATCGAGCTTTTGCCGCTACCGGTCGGCCCCACCAGCGCGATGGTTTCACCCGGTAGCACGGCCAAGTTGATCTTTTTCAGCACCATCTCTTGATCGGGATCGTAGCGGAAGTTGACATGGTCGAACTGGACCGCGCCGTCGATCGGGGGCAGGTCGATGGCGTGGGGCGCATCGGCCACCTCCGCGGGCGTATCGAGGAATTCGAAGATCCGCTCGGCCGAGGCCATCGCGCTCAGCGCTTGGCCATAGACCTTGCTCATGCTGCTGATCGGCGGCCAAAAGCGCCACAGATAGCCGGTGAAGGCAAGGACCAGCCCCAGCGTGACCTCGCCCTGCAGCGCCAGCCACGCCCCCGCCACCACGACCAAAGCGGTCCCGCCAACCCCCACGATGTCGACCACCGGCCAGACCATCTCTTCGATCCGGATCGTCCGCATCCATGCATCATTACTGTGCTGTGTCAGCCGCTGGAATGTGCCGAAGTTCGGCACTTCCCGTTGGAACGCCTGCGTCACGTAGATCCCGTTGACCGATTCGTTGGTGTTGGCACTGATATTCGAGGTCGTCCGTTGCACATTCTTCCAGCCCGTTTCGATATGGGGCCGCACCTTGTTGAAGAAGATCGCCAAGATCGGCATGGTGATGAAGGCCAACAGCGACAGTTGCCAACTGAGCCAGAACATCACGATCGTGATGCCGATGATCGAGATCCCTTGGCCGATGATCGTGACCAAGCCGTTGTTCACCAGCTCCGCAATCGCGTTCACATCGCTCGTGATCCGTGACATGATCTTGCCGACCGGTCGCTGATCGTAAAAGCGCAGGCTGAGCTTTTGGATATGGTTGAACAGCTCTTGGCGCAGATCGAAGAGCACGCTTTGGCCCACATGGTTCATCCAGTTGATCCGTAGCGTGTTGCCGATCCAGCCCAGCAGATGCAACCCCAACAGGAGCAGCGCGATCTGGGTGATGGCGGTCGGGTTGCGCGGTGTGATCCCGCGGTCCACCACTTGGCCCAGCAGGTACGGCTCGAAGAGCGTCACCGCAGCCGACATCAGGATCGCGATCAGAATCGCAGCGACCCGCCGCCGATAAGGGATCAGGTAACGCAACATGCGGCGAAAACGGCCCACGTCAAAGGGCCGTTCATCCACCTCGGTTTCTTTTTCATAGACTTCAAAGGGCATGAGAGCCTCCGGTTTGGTTCAGATAGCGATAGAGATAGAGATGGCAAGGCAAATGCCATGTAAATCCAATCGATTCTCTATCTCCCCGCCAATTCAAGGTGCGGGTCGGTCAGCTGTTCATCCACGTCGTCATAGTGTTCTCGGCCGATGGCGGCGAGCGCTTCTTGCTCGGCCTCGTCCTGTTCGCGGTACTGCAGCGCATAGAGCCGCGCATACGCGCCATCGTGCGCCATCAGGCTGTCGTGCGTGCCCGATTCGGCGACACGCCCCGCCTCGATCACCACGACGCGATCGGCATGTTTGATCGTGCTGAGCCGTTGGGCGATGATCAGACTCGTGCGATGGGCCATCACCTCTTCGAGCGCGATCTGAATGTTGTGCTCGGTCTCGGTATCGACCGCGCTGGTCGCTTCGTCCAACAACAGGATACGCGGCTCGGTCAGCAGCGCACGCGCCAGCGCCATCCGCTGCTTTTGCCCCCCGGAAAGGCCGATGCCCCGCTCGCCCACGATACTCTCGTAACCCTGGTCCAGCGCCACGATAAACTCGTGGGCGTGGGCCAGCTTGGCCGCCGCGACGATCTGCTCGCGGGTCGCCTCCGGGTGGCCGTAGGCGATGTTGTCCGCAACGGTCGCCGAAAAGAGGAAGCTCTCTTGCGGCACGATCGCCATTTGGCGGCGCAGACTTTCCAGCGTTACCTCGCGCAGGTCGTGGCCGTCGATCAGAATTGCCCCCTCCGTCACGTCGTAGAAGCGGAGCATCAGGTTGAAGATCGAGCTTTTGCCCGTGCCCGTTTCGCCCAAGATGGCCACGACTTCGCCCGGCATGATCGTCAGGTTAAAGCCATCGAGGACGTTGCGGGATGGATCATCCGGAAAGGCAAACGAGACGTTGCGGAATTCGATCTTGCCCGTCACGCGGGGCAGCGGGCGGGCGTCTGGGCGATCAGCGATCTGGGGATCGCGGTCCAACAGCTCGAAGAGACGAGGGGCCGCGCCCATCGCTTCACGCATCATGCTGATGATCCAGCCGCCAAAGCGCACCGGCCAGATGATGCCCCACAGATACCACTGGTAGGCGAAGAAGGTCCCCAAGGTCGTTTCGCCGTTCATCACGCGCAACCCGCCGTACCAAGCCAGCAGCACGAAGATGAGGCCCACCATCAGGTCCATGGCGGGGAAGGACCACGCTTCGACCTTCGCCCGTTTCAGGTTAAGGTCGCGCTGCTCGCCATTTCGTCCCCGAAACTTGTCGATCTCCAACGCTTGGCTGGCAAAGGCCTTGACCACACGGACCCCACTGATATTTTCTTGCAGCACGGTGGTAAGCTGGCCCATCTGGTCGCGGATCGCCTTCCACATTGCCCCGATATGCTTGTCGAAGAAATAAACGACGACCGCAAGTGGCAGCAGCGGCAGCAGCAGCACGCTGGTCAGGGGGCCATCGACGAAGAAGAGCGCGATGGCGGTGCCAACGAAGGAAGTGATGGCGGCGAACTGGATCAACAGCCCCCATCCCATATATTCTTGGACCGATTCGACATCGCTCGTCATCCGCGACATGATCTGACCCGTGGGCATGTCGCGGTAGAAGCTTTGTGACAACAGTTGTAACTTATCGTAGAGCTGGTCACGAATGTCGCGGACGATGTTTTGACCCGCTTGGTGCTGCACGATCCATTGCATATAGTGGAAGCCCGAGCGAACGAGCTGCGCCACGATCAGCAGGCCCGAATAGAGGAGCACCAACTGCATGTCGCCTCCGGCGACCCCTAAATCCACCGCCCGCCCAAAGAGCCACGGGGTAAGCAGCTCGCAGAGGACGCTCAATACAACGAGGGCCATGGCCAAGGTGTAGCGTCCCTTATAGGGAAGTATGTAGCTGAGTAATCGTTTGTAAGTCTGCATGATGGAACTCTCGGAAGATTCGATTCGTTCGATGTTGGTCTGACTGGAAGATCGTGAGGGAAATAAAAACGCCCCGTAGGTGCTGTGCCTACGGGGCGTTTTGTGCGGAAAAGTGAGAAAACGGCTAAGTCTCATCCCTTATCTTTACATAAACATTCCACATGCAGGCACGCGGGCACACCAGCTCAACGGCGAATCCACCGTTGCGCGGGAAGGTGTGCTCTCGGATGATGTGCATCATGAAATGTGGCTCCAGATTGTGACAGTGTTGGCGAAAAGTTCGCACAACAGAAGGGAGTATACGGCCAAAGCTTGCAGATGTCAACCCCCAAAATGCTGACGGGGTGCACGCAAGAGTTGTGCAAAGAGAGAGGAAAGAGAAAAATAGCCTCAACCGCAAACAAGGGTAAAGTAAAAGCTGCAACTGCCAACGATACCCAACGGAAGAGGCTATGAGTCAAGATAATACCCGCTACGAAGAGTTAGTAGAAAAGATAACGGAACAGGCGCGAGCACTGGCCCAGCGCATGGTAAACGAGGTGGCGGAAGCGGCGGTGGGTCTAGATAAGCTTGAAGAACGATCTGTCGAGGTAAGCCGAGAGTTCGGCAACCATTTGCTTGGCGGGCTCGGTTGTGTCAAATATTGTGTGTAACTGGAAAGGGAGGTGATTAGAGAGGGAAGCGATTCTCAAAGAGAATAGCGAAATGATTAAGGGCTTGTTTCCAGTTAGCAATGGGCCGCGTCCATTTCTGGCTGATAGGCCCTAAGGCCAGAATCAGTAACTTGAGCAAGGCTTGATCCGAAGGCAAAGCCCCGCGCGTTTTGAGGATTTTGCGTAGGGAACGATTGACCGCTTCGACGGCATTGGTGGTGTAAATCACGCGCCGAATCTCAGGCGGATAGGCAAAGAAGGTGGCGACCTGCTCCCAGTGGGCATACCACGAACGGCTGATGGTGGGATACTTCGTGTCCCATTTCGCGGCAAACTCGGCTAAGGCTTGTTCGGCGGCTTGGCGCGTGGGCGCACGCTAGATCGTCTTCAAATCGGTAGCGACGGCTTTGCGCGCCTTCCAATTGACAAAGCGCAGCGAGTTGCGAATCAGGTGGACCATGCCAGTTGCACTTGGGTCATGGGGAAAACCGCCTCAATCGCCTCCGGAAATCCCTTCAACCCGTCCACACAGGCGATGAAGATATCTTGCACGCCGCGATTCTTCAAGTCGGTGAGGACTTGTAGCCAGAATTTGGCGCCCTCATTTTCGCTGATCCACAGGCCCAATACATCCTTTTCACCCTCGATATTGATTCCCAGGACGACATGCACGGCTTTGTTGATGACCTGACCGTTGTCGCGCACTTTGGCCACCAACGCATCGAAGTAGACGATCGGATAGAGCGCATCGAGCGGGCGCTCCTGCCAAGCTCGGGTCTCTTCCAAGACGCTATCGGTGATCGCTGAGACTTGCGCTGGCGATAGCTCGACTCCGTATAGCTCGTGCAACTGATCTTGAATATCGCGTGTGCTCATGCCGCGCGCATACAGACCGATCACTTTTTCACCCAGTCCCGCTAGATGCTGGCTGCCGTTCGGAATCAACAGCGGCGCATAGCTGCCTTCGCGGTCGCGCGGAATCGCAATTTGCATCTGACCAAGCTCACTCTTGAGCGTTTTGCTGCGGTAACCATTGCGCGAGTTTCCACTATTGCGTCCCGCACTTTCGTACTTGCCATAGCCCAGATGGGCCGTCATTTCGCCTTCCAGCATGCGCTCAATCAGTCCCTTACTCAGTTGTTTTAGCAGTCCGTCTTGGCCGAATAAGTCTTCGGCATTCTCCACCCCCTTCAAGAGGCCATCCAACACTTCGGGCGTTACATGATTGGGAATAGTCATCTGTTATCCTTTCCTTAAAGGAAGCCGTTGGCTCATAAGTTTACTTGACTTTTCCAGTTACACACTTTATTTTACACCCTCGCGGGCTCTATCAGATTATCGCCGAGCGGGATGAGGGCCAATCTACTCTCAACTGCGATTGTGGTCAGAAGATGGCCGCTCGTGGCAAACGACCGCTAACCTGCACAACCCTGTTGGGCCGAGTGGTTGTGCAGAGACGATACTACTTGTGTGCAAGCTGTCGGCAGGGCAAGGCTCCGCTCGACTACCAGTTGGGACTGTGTGCGGGCAGTTTTAGTCGAGGCTTGAGCGAACTCATGGCCTTGCTTGGAGCCACGCAGGATGCCTTTGAGCAGGCGACCGATGTATTGCAGCGGCTGACATTGGTTGAGGTCAGTTCTAGTTCGCTGCGGCGCGTCACGACCGAGCTAGGGGCACTTGCCCGTGCCGAGGAAGAAGCGGTCGTAGTGGCAGCTTGGGCGGGAGATGATCCTGAAATAGAAAACCAGATAGCAGCAGATCACCCCTTCTACATCTCGATGGATGGCATAATGGTCAACAATCGCGAAATAGGTTGGAAAGAATGTAAAGTAGGCGCGGTCTACCACACAAAAGTTGACCGCAATAATAAGGTGCGGGCCATTGACCATTCCTATATCGCTGACCTCACAACTGCGGCCCCCTTTGGTCAGCCGCTATGGGTCGAAGCGCAACGGCGTGGATTGGCAAGGGCTAGTCATGTTGTGGTTATTGGGGATGGTGCCGAGTGGATTTGGAAACTGGCGGCGGAGCACTTTCCGCAGGCCACCCAGATCGTGGATTGGTATCATGCTAGCCAATATGTTTGGTCGGCGGCGCGTGCCATTTATGGCGAAGAGGAGCAGGCTACGCAGTGGGCCGACCGTGCCTTAACCGCATTGAGCGAAGGTCGCCTCAAAGATCTCTGCAAAAATTTGCGCACCCATGATGCGCTGCCGGAAGTCTCCACCAGCTTGACCTACTTTCTCAACAACCAAAGTCGGATGCACTATGACCGTTACCGCGCACAGGGACTGCAGATTGGCTCAGGGTCAATCGAGAGTGCCTGCAAATCCGTGGTTGCCCAGCGTCTTAAGCTGGCTGGCATGCGCTGGAACCATGCTTCTGCTCGCGCGGTTGTTACCTTGCGAGCCCGTCTTAAGAGCGATCGTTGGCATCAGACTTCTCGGCTCCTTTCTCCCAAACGTTCGCGCTCTCTTCCTGCCGCTGCTTGATCTCCGCACAACTCTTGCGTACACCCATGCTGACGAGTGTAGGCACGAGTGGGGCGACCCAAGCGTTGCCGCCTTTGATCGGCCCGTGACCTGTGGCGTGTGACCTCTCCCCCCCGGGCTGTCCAAGGATAATCGCGCGGAGGATCGCCCACTGCCCCCCGCTTGCAACTCATACCAATTAGAGTTTGTAGAGTTGCATTACAGGCGTGGTTCTCTCCCTGTCTAATGCAACCTAGTCACTTCGATTTGGTATCACAGCATGGCGATCACCGCCCTTCGCAACGGTACAAAAAAACAAAGCCCCCGAGCAGTCGCTCAGGGGCCAGTTCGGTAAGGTTTGAACTGTGGCGGTTTAGCTGGCGCGGCGGCGGGAAATGATCGCCATACCCGCGATCAGGCTCAGGCCAGCGAGGGCCAGCAACGCACCGGTCATCGAACCGTTGCTCGTGGCGCTCATCGTGTCGAACTGCACGGCCGTCGGGCTGGCTGGCATCAGCATCAGGTCATCGTAGTAGACGGTGGTCGCGCCATTGGCGAAGAGGTCGATCGCGCCGATGTTGGCCGCCCCACCACCCGACGCGCCATCTTTCCAGCTGCGGCCCTGATAGAGATAGGCACCATCGATCATGAAGTCTTGGGTGTCAGCGTCGAGGTCGATGGTCAGTTCCCAATCGAGCCAATTGTCGGTGGTGTAAGGGAGCATCTGGGTGGTGTCATCGGCGTTTACTACCATGCCATCTTGGAAGTAGATCTGGGTCGACCAGTTGTTAGGCCCGCCGTCGGCGTAGGTGTTGAGGAAGATCAGGTAGCTTTGGCCCGTGTAGCTGCTCGGAATGAAGAGCTTGCCGGAGAAGACCCATTGACCACTGGTGTAGCCGGAATATTCATGGACGAGGTCAGAGGCGAAGTTGATGTCTACCGAGTTGGGCGCACTAGCAGCCTCATCATCGGTGGTAAAGGCGGTAAAGGTGGGATCATTGTCCCAGCCCTTCCAGCCGCCGACGTTGTGCAGGTTGGTACCCGTGGCATAGCTATCGAAGTTGTCGGACCAACCACCAGCGGCGCCTTCCGATTGTTGGCCCGGTCCAACATTGCCGGGGGCGCTCGTGTCGGCCATTGCCGAGGACGCGCCCCAGAACATTGCCATCATCATGGCAAACAGGGCAAAGAGCTTCATGGTGCGTTTCATAGAGGGGGCCTCCTAAGAGATATGGGTGGATTCTTTGGGGTGGGAACACCGATATGCGTCACGGGCATCGGAAAACCTTACCTAACCCTAATTAAGACATCAAAATTGAACTTTGGCAAGTTGAGCGTCGCAACGACGGAGACCACGCATGCCCCTCCGATGGGCTGCGAAGTTCAGGCGCAGAGCAAGGGGCGTTCTGATGGCCTGTGTGACTGTTGTTCGCGCTACCGTTCTGCGTTCTGCGCTCTGCGTTGACTACGCTAGGTCGAGCCGGAACCAGCGGATTGGGCCAAACTCGCTCGCTTCACGATGAGTCAGGCGAAAGCCGTTCGCTTCATAAAAGGCGATGGCACTGTGCCAATCGTCGTTCGTCTCAAGGACAACCGTCGATATACCGTGGGCGCGAACGTCGCGCAGCAGCGCTTGCAGCAGGGCGTGGCCCACGCCCAAACGACGATGGGACGTTGCCACGGCCATGCGCACAATCTCGGCTTGCTTCGGTGCACGGCGATGCCAGCCCGCAGTACCGACCAGCGCCCCCGCTCGCTCGGCGACCCAAAAGCCACCATCGTGGAAACTGGCCGCGATATCGTTCAGATCGGGGTTGAGCGACGGATCGATCGCCCCCCACCGTTCGCCCAATCCATGCAGGATCAGCCGATGGGCCGCCGCTTGATCGCGCGGAGCAAAGGGGCGGACCCGAAGCCGCAGATCGCGGCGACTCACAGGGCCAGATGGGGGGGCAGTTGGGGCCAAGCGACCAACTCGTCCCTGAGCGTGAGTGATGTGGGCCGCTGGGCGAAGCGCCATCTGCCCGCCTTCATCCATCGACGGACTTCTTGGGCGGTTTGCCAAACGGTTTGAATCAAGTCGGAGGGGTAATTCATGGTGACGGCATTCGACTCAAATTCTTCCGCATCGACGATCTGAATGCCGCGTAAATAGTGCCAGACCACGTCAAGATCGAGGTCGGTGAATTGGAGTGTGTCGTTCCGCAAAACGGGTGGGGTGATGATGTTGCAATACCACTCCAGCCAACTGCCATTATCCTGGAAGACCAACAGCGCATCCCACCAACGATCACGCCAATGCCAACGGAAAAAGGAGTGTAGATTCAGCCAAGTCCCTTTGTGCGTCAAAACCGTCTGTCCCGCAGGGGTATAGGTGAGCCAGCCCCAATCGCCTCGGTCGATCAGATAGCAGTCATAGAGCCAATGCAAGGAACCATCATGCTTGGTGGAGTGGATCGAGATGGGAGTCGTCGCAGCGATTGACATGGCATTTACGGATCTAGAAAGAAAGCAGCTTCCTTGGAAAAAGGGACGGCTTGGCATCAGTCGTCACCCGCCCCGTGACCACAGCGCCGAGAATAGCGTGGGCGGAGAGGCCGGTCGGTGAGCCTCTTTTCACCCTTCATGCACCAGCCTGTCTGTTGCGCAATAGGGTCACTCGCTTCTATTGTAACATGGTCGCCGAAGGGTAAAAACTGCCACGGGCTGGCCTCTGCCGGATCAGGTGAAAGCGCCTTTTCCCTCAACCGCCATGCGACGATAGCGCGTGCCCCCCATTTTCTGCCGTACTCTACCCCGACGCAACCGTCCGAACGCCCGCCATTTCCAGATCGCCTCCTCTTCCTCTATCCTTTTTGAAAGCCTACGAGCCACATTCCGGAGATGGAGCACCCTATGGGATTCTTAGACAAGCTATTTGGCGGGAAGCCAGAGGCGCCGGTCGACAATGGCATTTACATCTACGCGCGATGCGACAGTTGTGGACGGGTGGTCCACACCCGCCTCGACCCCGAACACGATCTGATCGCCGATGGGGAGGGATTTCGCCGCCGCAAAACGCTGATCGATGATCGCTGTTTCCGCCGTATCCCCATGATCGCCACCTTCGATCACAACAAAAAGCTCACAAGCTTGGAGCTACAAGGGGGCACGCGGATCGACCGGGAAACGTGGCTGGCCGAGAAAGATGCCCCCCGTCGCCCGCCGAGTGGGCCGTCAGAGACGCCATAATTCACTCATGCCGTGGCGGAGGAGTCACCCCGTCTTGCCGCCCCCGCCGACGGCTGAAGAAGAAATGCCAATCACGCCCATGGTACGTCACCGCTCCTGTGCGACGATCTGTCTGCTTTGCCTCATCCTGCTGGCGGTCGGCTGTGCGCCGCGCAGCAGCTCGGATGCGCCCATTGCCACCGCCCTCGTCACCCCGGCGCCGGGGGCCACCGCGACCGCCCGCCGCATCACCCTGTTCGACACCACGCCAACGACCGTTGCCCCAACCACGCAGCCCGTCGCAACGGCAACGGGGCCGAACGTGGTTGGGCAGGGGGAAGGCAACGACGCGGCCGTGGGGGACGCCGAAATCCGCGCGGCCTTCGCCACGGAACGCAGCGGCTTTATGGTCGTTGTCGAGGGCGTCGTGGCGCGACGGTTGGCCGATGACAACGACGGGTCGCGCCACCAGCGTTTCATTCTTGCGTTGCCGTCCGGCCACACCGTTTTGGTCAGCCATAACATCGACCTAGCGCCCTACGTGCCGCTCTCTGAGGGGGACGTGGTGCGGCTGCGCGGTCAGTACGAGTGGAACGAACAGGGTGGTGTGCTCCATTGGACGCACCACGACCCGCAAGGGTATCACGAAGAAGGTTGGATCGAATGGGAGGGAGCGCGATTTGAGTAAATGCCGCGCTGGGTCCCCCATCGCTAGAAAGTAGCCATGCTGATGAAAAGCTATCTCGCCCGCATCCTAATGGGTATCGCTGGACTGCTTACCCTGTTGACCCTGCTGGGCTTTCTGGGCACCCTCTACTGGCTCTTCGATGTGATGGCCTATTGGCGCCTGCAGTACGCGGTTCTCTTGTTGCTGCTCACGATTGGGCTTTTTCTGCTCAACCATCGCCGTGTGGCACGCTGGCTGCTGCTGCCCATGCTGCTGAACGTGGTGGCGCTCGCCCCCTTCTTCTTGCCCGATGACCCCCCGGTCGGTGAGGGTCCGACTCTGGCCGTGTTGGGCATCAACATCCAAGCAGAGACCGAGGATATGGCGCCTCTGGCCGCCCTTTTACAGGACGAGCAACCCGACGTCGTGGTGGTCACCGAAGCGCAACCCAAGCACCTTAAGGGCTTGCAACAGCAGCTCCCCGACCTGTACCCATACGTCGTGGATGAGACGCAAGAAGGTTATTTTGGCATCTTGGTGTTGAGTAAGCGCCCCATCGCCGCCCAACAGAACCACCAATTGGGGATCAATGGCCATCTTTCCGTCGAGCTGTTGATGGAGTGGCAGGGGAAGGAGATCACCATTTACGGAGTTCATCTGCATCCGCCCCTCAGTGAATGGGGCACCGAGCAACGGGACAGCGAACGCGCCGACTTGGCGATGATCATTGGCGGCATCGAAGAGCCACAGATCGTCGTGGGTGATTTCAATGCCACACCGTGGACCTACACCATGTCGGGCCTCACGAAAGCCGGCGAGCTTCGCCATGCCACGCGCGGCTTTGGGGTCTGGCCTACGTGGTGGATGGGCAGTCGACTGATCGGGCTTCCCTACGACCACATCTTGATTTCGCCCGATTTTGTTTCCGAAGCCTTTGCGCTTGGCCCCGATGTCGGTTCCGATCACCTGCCCGTTATCGCTCGTATTCGATTCAGGGACCAGGCGGAGTCGAGATAGCCACATCGGTTGGCGCTAATCAGATCTGTCCGACGGATCAGGCGATCAAAAAGGTGCGGTGGGGATAGGACGTAGGCACCGACCGCCGGTTCGATTCAGGTCGCTACTTCGGGTCGATGTCGAGGCCATAGAGGCCGAAGGAAACATGCGACTGCGTCCCATATTTCTGCGGCTTGCCCAGCGAGAGCTGCCACCGATCATAGGCCGCCTAGGAGAGCCATTGCGCTCCCTCCACCCCTTCGGCGGCGGCCTCGCTCGACAGCGTATGCGCCAGCGCATAATCATCGGGCGACGTCCCGTGATGCAGCACCATGGCCGCCAAATACTTCTCTTCTCCCGATCTGATCTCGCCCCCGTCGTTAAGCCGATAGATTTCGGCCAAACGGACCGCGTCCCGCCTCGGCTCGATGAAAATGCGCAGGGCGTGCCGATCCCGCTGATCCGTTTCGTAGAGGTAGGTGAGCTGCACGAGGGTCGATTCGGGCTGCGTGAGCACGGGCGGGGGCGTCGTCAGGTTTAGTGACAGGAGCGCTGCCCCGCCCGTCAGCGTCAGTAGCAGGGGGGCCTTGAGGGCGTTCCGCAGACGAAAGGTGCGAAACTTGGGGCGGAATCGTGCCACCAATCGGGAAAGCGCCCACAGCAGGGTGAGCGCGAGGGTCAGATAGTAGGCAACGACGAGCAATCCCACGCCGACAGAGCCAAGGGGCGCGTAGAAGGGAGCGATGAGTGCCGCGCCAACCACCGCCGCCAGCAACAGATAGAAATACTGCGAACGCATCGAACACCTTCCCTTTTGATTCGCAACCCACCTCTCCCCCCACTACGGGCGTACGCATTCTGGGTTGTAACGCACGGCCAATCGCTGCTCTGCAAAGTTGCGTTGCAACTCGCCTTCCCCTATACTTACGAACGCTCGTTAGCCTTAAGGAAGACAAAGCCACGCCCCGTGGCACAACGCCAGTCTGCAGCGCATCACCCGCGCTGTGGCAAGGACAACTACCCCCACCATGGAAAGCGCCCGAAAGCAAGAAATCATCGCGGAAGCCGCGCAGCTCTTTGCAACGCGGGGTTACCACGCCACGTCGATGCGTGACTTGGCCAAAGCGTTGGCGTTGCAGGGCGGCTCGTTGTACTCCCACATCGACAGCAAGGAAGAACTGCTCTGGTTGATCGTGGATGAGGCCGCGAGCCAATTCCTGGCCATGCTCCACGCGGTTACCGCGTCCGACACGCCGCCCGAGGCAACGTTGCGTGACGCGGTGCGCGGCCACGTGGGGGTCATCGCGAACGACCTGGCAGCCGCGACGGTCTATTTCCACGAGTGGCGCTTCCTGACCGAACCACGCCGTAGCGCCTTCTTGGCACGCCGTCGCGACTACGAAGCACGCTTCCGCCAAATCGTCGCGGCGGCGGTCGTGGATTCGCCTGCGGTCGATCCAAAGTGGGCCACCACGTTGATTCTTTCGGCCACCAACTGGCTCTACCAGTGGTACGATCCCGCCGGCCCGCTTCCGCCCGACGAGCTGGCCGACCGCTACATCACCATGCTATTCCACGGCATCCTCATGCCGCAGCCAGTACCTTAACCATGTCAGCATTCGACGCGATGGTCGTGATCTTCATCTTTTTTGCGCTCGTCACCCTGGCCTTCGGCCTGCTCGCCCTCTTTCGCCGCGAGCAACGGGCCGTTTTCGGCCTGCTGGCGGCCATGGTGGGATTGTTCGTCCTGCTCACAGGGACCGTGCTCTACGTCGCCAACAACATCTTGCCGAGATAGGCACGCTGTCGAGAATCGTGAATCGGGCGCCTTGTTATTCCATGATTTGCAACGCATCCCATGCACCATGCACCCGCCTGCCAATAAACGACTATAGACGCAACACGCAACACGTAACACGAAGGAGCCCCCATGTACGGATCCGTCTACACCGACCCGAACGCGCCCGATGTCGTCGAAACGGCGGCGGGCGAGATCATCACGTCGGATATGCCCGAACATCCCGATTATGAGGCCCACCTGGTCGCTTTCGAGGCGCGCATCGACGCGGGCGAAAAGATCGAGCCGGATGATTGGATGCCCCGCCGCTACCGCGACCAGCTCATCCGCCTGATCCAGCAACACGCCAATTCCGAGTTAATCGGGGCGCTGCCCGAAGGGACATGGATCCCCTACGCCCCCTCGCTCAAGCGCAAGAAGGCGCTGACCGCGAAGGTGCAGGACGAGGTCGGCCACGCCCAGTTGCTCTATCGCGCCGCCGAAACGCTCGGCAAGCCGCGCGAAGAGATGATGGCTGAACTGAACGATGGCAGCAGCAAATGGAGCAATGTCTTCGCCTACCCGGCCGAAACGTGGGCCGATGTCGCGGTCATTGCATGGCTGATCGATGGCGCGGCCATCGTCAACCAGACGATCATGGCCAACGGCTCGTACGGCCCCTACGGTCGCGCGCTGAAGCGGATCTGCTACGAAGAATCTTTCCACATGAAGCATGGCGAAGATATGATCATCACGCTGATGGAAGGCTCCGAGGCACAGCGCCAACAGGTGCAGGAGGCGCTCAATCGTTGGTACTGGCCGCTGATCATGTTCTTCGGCCCCCACGATAAGCAGTCGGTCCACACCGAACAGCTCAAGAAATGGGGCGTGAAGCCCAAGACCAACGACGAGCAGCGTCAGGAATTTCTGGGCAAATATATGCCGCGCATCTACGAGCTGGGGCTGACGGTGCCCGATCCTGACATGCACTACGACGAGGCCAGCGGTGAGTGGCGCCATGGCGAGGCGCCGTGGGATGAATTTTACCAAGTCATCCGGGGCAACGGCCCCATGAGCGCCGAACGGCTCGCTACCCGCCGCCTCGCCTACGACGAAGGCAAATGGGTCCGTGAAGCGCTGGAGCGGTAGGGCCGTTTACGGGGCGTGAGCGTGATCGGGGTCTGCACAACCACGGGGCGTCTTGGGTGGCGAATGGCGAATGGGTCGGGGGTGGGAAGTGTATCGGCGCGCTGCCGTTGGGGGTTGGTTGGCCTGTAGTCGTACTCACTTCGTGACGCAAGCATCGAGCATCGAAACAGGTTGCTTTTTTATCGCAAGGCAACGTTGATCTGATCCTTTCACCCGACTCTTAAATCGAGAAGGGCAGCCGTTGCGTCCCCTCGCATGGGAAGGGAACGGACGCCCCCTGCCCGCTGCGCAAGCCCAAGCGACAGAGGCGAATGGTGGCCCGTCACTCATCCACGGCCCAATCTCAGGGAGAAATCATGGAGAAGCAGATAAAGATCATCGTCGAGAAACACAGTGATGGCTATGTTGCCTATCCGGTTGGGCTGAATGGTGTGGTGGTGGCGGAGGGGGATAGTTACGAAGAAGCCGTTGCCGAGGTGAAGTCAGCCATCGCATTTCACATCGAGACTTTTGGACGAAGTGTGATTGAGGAAGACGACTGGGCTCAGGAGGTTTATGTGACAGAAGCCGCTATGCCGATCTGATGAGTAAGTTCCCGGTTGATGCACCTAAGCGGAAAGTGGTGCGGGCCTTAGAAGCACTAGGGTTCGAGATCATACGCGAGGCCAATCACATCGCATTATCAAGAGAGAACTCGGACGGTAGCCGCACGCCACTGACCATGCCCAACCATCGTACAATCAAGGGATCAACGCTCCGAACAATCCTCAGGCAAGCGCAGATTACACGCGACGAGTTCCTGGAAGTGTATGACGATTCTTGATACCTGCACCGATCACCTTCGCTTTCGATGTAAACATTAGACGTCGCAGGACTGGAGCGAATGGCGAATGGGGCGGGGGTGGGAAGTGTATCGGCGCGCTGCCGTTGGGGGTTGGTTGGCCTGTAGTCGTACTCACTTCGTGACGCAAGCATCGAGCATCGAAACAGGTTGCTTTTTTATCGCAAGGCAACGTTGATCTGATCCTTTCACCCGACTCTTAAATCGAGAAGGGCAGCCGTTGCGTCCCCTCGCATGGGAAGGGAACGGATGCCCCCTGCCCGCTGCGCCAAGCCCAAGCGACAGAGGCGAATGGCGCAAGCAGCTTCATCCCATAAAGTCAAACACGCAACAGTCACACTTTCCACCCTCAACCCGAATCAAACACCTCTGACCCTTGCCCACGGAGCCCCCATGAAAGAAGCAAGCTGGACCTTTAACCCCTACCATCAACGGATCGACGAAGCGATGACGGAACATGCCCAGCCACGGGGCGCGGACACCGAATGGCCCGCGTGGGAAGTCTTTCAGCAGCAGCGGCGCGGGGATGCCTTCGAGCATGTAGGCGCGGTCCACGCCAGCGATGGTGATCTGGCGCTACTGATGGCGAAGGAGCAGTTCGCGCGACGCGGCAAGATGGTGCAGCTCTGGGTTGTCCCGAGCGATGCCATCGTCGCCAGTCCGCTGGCCGACAGCGACATCTACGACCAAGCGACGGACAAAAGCTACCGCGAAGCCTTTGGCTACCGGCTGGCCCAACGTAAGCGGGCGCTCGTGCGCGAGGTCGAGGCGCGGCAGGGCAAGGAGTCGGCCTCGTGAGCGATCCGCGTCAACTGCTGCTGCTGGCCCTCGGCGACGATGAACTGATCCTCGGCCACCGTGCCACCGAGTGGACAGGGCTTGGGCCAATTTTGGAGGCCGATCTCGCGCTGTCGTCCATCTCGCAAGACGAGATTGGCCACGCTGAACTGTTCTACGGCTTGGCCCACGCACGGGGCGCCCCCTCGCCGGAAGCACTCGTCTTCTATCGGGCCGACCCCGCCGAGTGGCGCAACGCCCAGCTCTGCGAGCTGCCGCGTGGCGATTGGGGCGATACGGTGGTGCGCCACTTCCTCTACGATCTGGCCGAACAGATTCGACTGACCGCGCTTGCGGATTCCCACGACCACGAGCTTGCCGCCATTGCCAAAAAGATTCGCCCCGAAGAGAAGTACCATTTGTTGCACGGGCGCACGTGGATGCGCCGTTTGGCACATGGCACCGAAGAAAGCCATCGGCGCATCCAGCGGGCCGTCGATCGGCTGCTGCCCTACGCCTTTGGCCTCTGGGAGCCGTTTCCCGACGAAGAAACGTTGGTGGCCGACGGCGTTATTCCGCCGTCGGAAACCTTGCGCGACCAATGGTGGGACGCGGTCAGTGTCGCGTTGAGCGGTGCCCTCACGTTGCCCGATTTCGATGGGATCACGCCGGTGATCGGCGGTCGGCAGGGCCACCACAGCGATGAGCTGCCCCAGCTCCTCGACGCGATGCAACATCTGCATCGGGCGCTGCCGGGCACGGTGTGGTAAGGCCGCGCGACATCCACCAGCAGTGGTCGCACGGTAGCAGGCCCCCTTGGTGTCCTCTGGTACAGGAAAGCAAACGGTACTTTCATTGACCGCCTAACCGAATCGCCGCTCGGTCCACAGTCGGAGACCGAGCGCAAGTCCCAACGCTCTGCTTGGAAAAATGTGGGAGACGCTAATGATCGCCACACAACCTATCACCGAAGCCGCCGTCTGGTCCGCCCTTGACGCTGTCACGGACCCCGAAATCCCCGTGGTGAGCGTCGTCGAGCTTGGCATCATCCAAGGGGTGACCGTGGATGCGCAAGGGGTGACCGTGGCAATGACACCGACCTTCGCGGGCTGCCCCGCGCTCTACCTGATGCAAGAAGAGATCGCGCAGGCGGTGGTCGATCTGGGGCTGTCGCCCGAGCAGGTGCAGGTGCAGCTACAGCTCGACCCCCCATGGAGCAGTGAACGGATCACGGAATCGGGCCGCGTCAAGCTCGCCAGCATCGGTCTGGCCCCCCCAGAACGGGTGCCGAGCGCGGGCGGCCTGATCGCCGTGGACGAGATCATGCTGGCGGACGGGGTCGAATGTCCCTTCTGCCACTCCCACGCGACTGAACTCGAAAGCCCCTTCGGCCCCACCATGTGCCGCTCTCTCTACTACTGCCACGGCTGCAAGCAACCGTTCGAGAAGTTCAAGGCGTTGTAAGCCCGGCGCTCATCGACAAAGCGCTGCCGCATGACGGGCGATCCGAAACCGGATCGCGAATGGGGCGCCCATGTTAACCGTAGAGGCGCTGTCTTTTCGCTATCATCGATTGACGGTGTTCTCAGAGCTGTCATTCGAGTTGGCGGGGGGCGAGATCGGTGTGCTGGTGGGCGCGAACGGCTCTGGCAAATCCACATTGCTGAGCTGCCTTGCGGGATGGGCGCGACCGCAGAGCGGACACATAAAGCGCCTCATCCTCAACGCCTGACTCACGGTCGGCAGTTTGCCTGTCATCACTTTCGCACCCTCTCACTCAGGAGCCCACATGCCCCACCGACTCAGCCTCGTCGACGTTTTCGCCGAAACGCCCTTCAGCGGCAACCCGCTGGCCGTCGTGCATGAAGCGGACGGTCTGTCGAGCGAGGCGATGCAGCGCATCACGCGCTGGCACAACCTGTCCGAAACGGCCTTCCTGCTGCGGCCAACGATTGAGGGTGCGGATTATCGGGTGCGCATCTTCACCCTCAGTCGCGAGCTACCCTTCGCAGGTCACCCCACGCTGGGCAGTTGTCAGGCGTGGCTGGACGCGGGGGGACTCCCCCAACAGAACGACGAGATCGTACAGGAATGTGGCGTCGGCTTGGTGCGGATCCGCCCCAGCGCAGACGGGCGTCTGGCCTTCGCTGCGCCCCCCCTACGCCGCGCAGGGTCGGTCGAGGAAACGACCGTACAAGCCGCCGCCCGCCAGCTCGGTCTCGCACGCGAGCAGATCAGCGCCGCGCAATGGGCCGACAACGGACCGGGCTGGTTGGCCGTCGTCCTGCCCTCGGTCGAGCAGTTGCTTGCCATCAGCCCCCAGCGCAACCCCGCGACTCCGCTGAAAGTGGGCGCCATCGCGTTTTACGATTCGGGCGCGGCGGCGTATGCGGTGCGCACCTTCTTCCCCGATCAGCAAGGCACGATCTTCGAAGACCCGGTGACGGGCAGCTTCAACGCCGCGGCCGCGCAATGGCTGTTGCAGCGCGGGCAAGTCAGCGCCCCTTACGCCGTGCGGCAGGGCCAAGCGCTGGGTCGCGATGGATGGCTTTTCATCGATCAATCAGCGGATGGCACCGTTTGGGTCGGCGGCCGAGCGCTGTCCCTTGTCGCGGGGGAAACGGCGTGGTAAAGTTTGGCATGGCTTTCGCTTGACTGTCGTTCTGTGCGTCCACGGCACGCCTAGTATCATCAAATCGACTCTGGCGAAAGTGGCTTCACGCCCACGTGCTCGACCCCGTGCACTCTGACCTGTCATCCTCCCCATCCTAAATATCTGGATACGGCCCCATCCCCCCGTTTTTGAAGAGTTCACTCGCGCTGGTAGCGCCTTGCCGCGCAGCGATCCACGATGTTGGACGATGACGCCTATAAGGGCACTCTGGTCTCTTCTATGCGACGCATGGCGCGATCCAAAATGCCGTACGTTTATTGTTTTTTCCTAAACTCTCTTGGCACGGGTTCCCATCAACCACGCCCCCCGTGCCGTCCTCGACCCCGATAGGGATGGCCGGTCTACATCACCCTCTTCGATATCCTTTTTACCCAATTCACCCATACGCCAACCCCACCTGTTGCCCTCGGCTGATTCTACAGCCTCTATATTTGAGTATCATCCGAAAGCTATTTAGATCCTCCGACTATGACCGATTATGCGACCGCCGCCGATACCGAATTATTGTCGGCGTGTCGAGCGGGTGACCAGAGCGCATGGAATGCGTTGGTCACCCGCTATCAGGCGTTGGTTTATACCATTCCGCGCCGTTATCGGCTGACCGATGCCGAGGTGGAGGATGTCTTTCAATCGGTGTGGCTGCGCCTGATCGAAAATCTGCACAGGATCGATCAGCCCGAGCGCCTCTCGGCTTGGCTGGTCACGACCGCAAAACGGGAAACATGGGACCGGCGGCGCGGCGCGGCGTACGAACGGGTCGATACCGTCGATCCCTTCGCCTTTGAAAGCTTGCCGCGCATCGACCCAATGCAACCGGATGAAATCGTGGCACAATATGAGGCGCAACAACAGCTTCGACAAGCCCTTCAGTCACTCGACGAGCGCTGTGCGCGTCTACTTTTCCTCCTCTACTATGCGTACCCTCGTCCTTCGTACCGTGAGATCGCCGACCGGCTAGAGCTGGCAATAGGCTCGATCGGCCCGATCCGCGCGCGCTGTTTGGAACGGTTGAGTCGGCTCATTGAGGATGAATTTTAAATGCGCTTGGACCAGAGAATCCCTATCCGTTGTTTGACTGTATTGATCGTGGTTCAACTTACTCTGTATCTTTATGGAGTGGTTCGCTTGCACCGTTCGACTAATATTTTGGCAAAAATGGGCCGAAGGCCCAGACTAGTGCGCCATATCGCCTGTGAAGGTGACTGGCTACGGAAGATCCTTGTCGCCGAACGCCCAGAGAGGCTAATGCCACGGGCCACCGGCTCACGCCAACTGGTTTGTGTGCCAGCCGACCACGGCCTATGGAGTCGATACCTCAAATCTATCTATTGGAAAGACTAATCAGAGAAAGAGATGGAAACGCACCATTTCTCTGAAGCGCAACTGGCTGACTTTATCGAAGGTCGCTTGACAGGCGCAGAAACGGCAGAGATCGAAGCACATCGGGCGGCCGAATGCCCGATCTGTGTTCCTACCCTCTTGCGTTACGAGCGGCTGTTGACACTGCTGAACGAAGAGCCGTGGACGCAACCGCCAGAATACTTGGTACACCAAGCGCAGGCGCTATTCCGCACGTCGCCAGTGCAGGTCGCGGCCAAGCGAGGCGGGTGGGGAGCGCTGCGCGCGATCCCCGCCGCCCCACGCCGCCTTGCCACAGTTTTTGCGCTGCTTGCCCTGATGGTGCTGCTTGGCACGTGGTATATGGCGGCGAACCGCCCTGTGGCACAAGAGGCGCTCATCTCAATGAGGGGCGAGGGCGTGGTGGTGCAACCCTCTGCTGCTCAGAACGAGGCTGGCGACTTGCCCTTACGAGCCGGCGCTACGGTCTCCAATCATTCCGCCGAGATGTTGGAGATCACCTTTTTTGATGGGAGCGTCTTACAGTTAGAGCCACGGGCGGTCGTCAAAGTCGTTGAGATGAACGCTTCCAGAAATGGCGACACGAAGCAGATTGTGTTGGAGCAACGAATCGGCAAAGGGTGGCACCGCGTGATGCCCGTCAAGGGTGCCGATTCGCATTACATCGTGCGAACACGTAGGGCTGAAGTAGAAGTTCACGGCACGCTCTTCGCGCTAGAGGTGGAGGGAAGCGGCACGACGCATGTTGCCGTGGTCGAAGGGGAAGTTGAGGTGCGATCGAATGACGCCCCTCTCGTCTTGCTCGCCAACGAGAGTGCTTCGGTCTCGGAGCGAGGGGAGGCCCAACGGGTGGCGGTGGATACCGTGGCAATCCAAGCGACGGCAGCGGCCCTCTGGCCCGGATTGCCCGGGCCTGCCCTCAGTGGCGAGCCAACCTCCGTGCCCACGGTAGCGGCAGTGATGGGCGGCACCCCCACGCCCCCCGTTCGTCCTCAACCAACGACCGTCGTCGGCGCCGCCTCCCCCGATGCCACCCGCACCGCGCTCGTCGCGGCGACCCGCGTGGTGCAGAGCACGGCGCGCCCCGTCTCAACCGTCGCTGCACCCAACACGTCGCCCGTGGCGCCGGTGGCGACGAATCTGGCCCCCACCGTCACCCGCCCGCCGACGACGACGTCGGCGCCGCAGTTGACATCGACCTCCATTCCGGCCTCCACCGCGACGACTGGGTCGATACCAGCCAGCCCCACCGTCGCGCAACCCTCCGCGACGCGGACCGCCACCACGCGGGCCACGGCGAGCGCAACACGAACGGCGACGGTGCCTGCCCCGACCGCGACGTTGCGGGCGACCACCACATCGACACGCATACCGACGCCAACGGTTACATCGACGTTACCCGCAACGGCGACATCAGCGCCGACACCGACATCAACCTCAACCGCAACGGTTACGTCAGTGCCCACCACATCGCCGACCGCGACGGTGCCCACAACGACGACACCCACCGCGACCAGAACGGTCAGGCCGACCCGGACAGCCCGTGCAACGTTCACGCATCCTGCGCAGACGCCCACGCGCCGCCCCACCCGGACACCGCGTGCAACGTTCACGCATCCCGCGCAGACGCCCACGCCGCGGGCAATGCAAACAGCCGTGCCACCGGCGACGTTGACGCCGTTGCCCACGCCGCTGCCACTGCCCACGGCTGCGGTCACTACAGAGGCAACCGCTTTTGGCCTGATGCTCCACCCTCGCACATCGTCGTCTCACACGGGAACTTCGCTGCTTGAGAGCCAAGTCGTGCAGACGATCAATGACGTGATGGAGCTGGTAACCCTTGTTGTCGCCCCGCCGGGTGAGAAGGTCGTGAAAGACGAACCGTAACCACGAGAGCCAGATGTCTCAGTCAACGAAAAAGCGGTGGACTGTACCTCTACAGTCCACCGCTTTATGATTGAACGGGTGAAAGCTGAAGCCGCTGCCTCATGCTTGCATTGAGGTCGCCTGTTTGTCCGCTGGCAGTGCTGTTTCACTGACTCGTCGTTGTAGTGCCCAAGGCCACGGCTGTGTCCCCAAGCCAAAGCGGGCGCACGGTGGCAACAGCGCTTCAAAGTGTGGCACTGCAATCGCGAACGGTTTTGCCTTACTCTTTCGTGCCGCTCCCTTTTCGTCCTCAGCCAGAAGCTGGCTTAGGAGGTCGTGGAAGAGACGATCGACGTTCGCCCCCGTCTTGGCACTTGTCAGATAGACCCCTACACCGAAACTCTCCGAAAATTGGGCGATCAGCGTGGCGCTTTCCTCACGCATCGGCATATCGCTCTTGTTAGCGGCAAAGAGCAGTTGCGCCTTGGGTGCTATCGTCCGAATCCTTTTCGCTTCGGTGACAATGGCCAAGACGCTGTGAGGACGTGTGGCGTCGGCAACAAAGATCACGCCGTCACAGCCATGCAGATATCTGGCACAAAGCCCTTGATACGAGTCGCAGCTCATCAAATCCCAGAGCAAAAGGTCCACATGGCCCGCCGCGCTACCCTTCCGAAGCTGAACGGCCCTGTGGTTGACTTTTGCTCCAACGGTACTACGGTAGCGCGGCTCGAAGCTATCGTACAGGAAGCGTCGGGCCAAACTACTCTTCCCGACGCCAATATCGCCGACCAAACAGATTTTCTTAAAGGTCATTGGCATCGTATCCCATTTTCAATCGCCACATGAGCGCCTATTGCCAACTGCAGGACCCAGTACCGACGATCCTACGCCTGTGCGGAACAGAGTGGCGCGCTCGTTGAGTCGCACGCATCGGTTGGCGCCCACGGTAGTACAGAGTGAGCCGCTAGGTTATTGATACACCGTTTCACACTCATTTTCTGTACGAGGCTACCCTTAACAACCCCCTCAAAATCCCTTCAAGATTCCTTAACAGCTTTCGGATATGCTGTGTTTGTGAATGAAATCACAAATGAATCGATAGTTTCCGTCCGTAGGAAGGAGCGCCGTACCATGTTACGTAATTCAAGACTGTTGGGGGTGGTCGGGTTGGCCTTCACGATGATGCTGATGCTCGGAAGCACCAGCTTTGCCGCCGATACGATAGCTAGACAAGAGGAAAAGTCCGGGGTCGCGGTGGCGCCGCTGAGCGAGAGTGAGATGGAAGGCCTCCTCTTTACGAGAGAGGAAGAGAAGGTAGCGCGGGACGTCTACCTGACCTTGGGCGCACAATGGAATGTCCGAGTCTTCGACAACATCGCCCAATCTGAGCAACGTCATATGGACGCCGTGCTCACGCTCGTAGATCGCTATGGCCTGACGGACCCCGTGGGGGACAACGGGATCGGTATCTTTACCGACCCCGATCTGCAAGCGATGTACGACGATTTGGTGGCCCAGGGCGAAGCCTCTTTGGTCGATGCCCTGGAGGTCGGAATCTACATCGAAGAGGTAGATATCCTCGACCTGCAAGAACTGATTGCCGAGAGCAGCAAGAGCGATCTGGACCGTGTCTACGGCAACCTACTCGATGGCTCCGAAAACCATCTGCGCGGATTCGTCAGCGCATGGGAACGCGAGACAGGCGAAAGTTATACGCCCACCCTCATGACTGATGACGAGTTCCAAGCCATCGTCGGTGACGCTGACAGCGATACCTCGTCGGGCGCGGCACGGCGCCGAGGTAACCGACGCTAAAGCAATGTAAACCACAAGGGCCACCCGCCGATCCCCATCGGCGGGTGGCCGCGTTTTTCGCCAGGGCTGCCACGGCGCATTCCAGGGCAAAGCACGTTATCTCAGCGCAGTTTTCGCTGCCCCGCGCGGCGGCTACACTTCCGTTTCATGTCAAAATAGTTGTCGCTGATTGGGACACCGAATCAGTAGGAAGAGGAGCACTCATGAACCGCAAAATGATCGCAAGCCTGTTGGCACTTCTGCTGCTGGTGGGCTGTGCGGTGGGAAACAACGACGCATCGACAGAAAACGATGGCATGAACGCGTCAGCGATGGGCGCCATGGGGATGGGAAGGGACGGCATGGGGGCACGTCATCACGCCACCGTGCCAGAGGCCTACGTCTCGCTGTCCAACCCCATTGCTCCCGACGAGGAATCGTTGGCGCGGGGCGGAGCGCTCTACGCGGAAAATTGCGCCAGTTGCCACGGCGATGGCGGCATGGGGGATGGGCCAGCGGCCGCCGCGCTCGATCCGGCCGCCGCGCCGGTCGCGCATACCAGCCAGATGATGAGCGACAGCTATCTCTTCTGGCGCATTTCGGAGGGCGGCGCACAGTTCGATAGCGCGATGCCCGCGTGGGGCGAAAGTTTGGATGAACAGGCGCGCTGGGATCTGATCAACTATATGCGAGCGCTGGGTCGTGGCGAGGTTGCGCCCAGTTCTGATCTGGGGGGCAGCGCTTACGAACCCGGTATGGAACAGGCCGCGCGGCAGGCGATGGTCGAGCAGGCTGTGGCGCAGGCGCTCATCAGTGCCGAGGAAGGGGAGAGCTTTCTAACCGTCCACAGCGCGATCGACGACTTCATGACGAGCCGCGCCGATCAGCTTCCCGCTGGCTCCCACGATGACCAGATCGCCGCCGCGCTCGCGACGCTGGTGGAAACGGGGGCGCTGACGCAGGCCCAGGTCGATGGGTTCAACGATATTCACGATCGGTTGCTCAATTCGGGCTTGATGCAATAGCGCGGAACGCACCCAGCAGCAGCGAGCCGTAATAGAGAGGGCAGGCCACGTGCCTGCCCTTTTTGCTCTTTTCGTTTGATCACGACCATGCGTACTCATGTACTGAACGTGTACGCAAAGTCATAGAAATGCTGGCCATCGCGCAGGTTGATCGACATCGTTCCGCTCAACCCCGTCAACCCCTCTGTGCCGGTTCCCGGCACCACTTCGAGGATGAGTCGATAATCGCCATCGTGCATCGTCCCGAAATGCTGCAGCACGAAGGTGCCCTGTTTGCCATCGAGCGTCCCGTCCACCTGCTCGATCGCGACATAGCCCGCCCCGCCGCTCCCCTGTGCGCTCAGCATTTCGCCCCGGCTGGTCGCATTCAGCGGCCCACGGAAGACTTTGTCGATGGAGAGACGGGCAAACTGCACTTGGCCCACTCCCTCAACGTAGCCTTCCAAGGGACGTTGGACGATGTCAAATTCTCCGCTGATCGTTGGCATATCATCTCCTCGTTATGGTGGAATTCTGTGAGTTTACTACCGATGCGCCGTTGACGCATCTGTTAGGTGTGGAAAATGGGGGTTGCGTGCATTCGATGGCGTTCATCGGTATAGGGTTGCACGATCTCTCCTCCGAGACTAGCGCTGCGTCACCCACCGCTTGTCTGCCGCCGTTGGCCCATGGGATTCCAGCGTGACCGGCAAGGCCAACGCCTCGGAGAGCGCGGCCAAAAGCGCGGCGGGGGATTCGAGGGACGTCAGCAGCGGTTGGCTCTGCGCCAGACGGCGTGTGAGCCGCGATTGATGGGCCAAGTCGTGGCGACGGGGGGCCGTGGGGAGCCTTGTCAAACCATCGTAGCGATCACAAAGCTTGAGCGTGGGCAATGCGTCGAGCCGATCAAGGCAACTCACGGCCAGCCCGTCGAGCCGCCCGGCCACCGCCCGCGCGTAACGAAGCAGCACCAAGTCGAGCCAGCCGACGCGAAAGCCCTGCTGCCACGGGTCATTGCCATTCGCGGCATCGGGCAAGGCGCGGGTCAATGCCCGATCTTCGGTGGGCAGGGGCCCGGCGCCGTGACGCGTGGCGTAGGCCCGCGTGATGCCGATGCGCACCACCTCGCCCGCAAAGTTCGCGTCGCGTAACAAGGATTCGGCCGGTTCCAACGTGACGGTGGCCCATGTGGTGTGCGGGTGAAAGCCGACCCATTCGTCCAACAGAACCCCCTGCGCCGCTTCGAAGAGCACGGTGCCTTCCCGTTTCATCAGCCGCTCAAGATGATCAGGCCCCACCAGCCGCAACTCGGCCTCTATCTCCCGGTAGTGGTCGATCAGCCAATCGATGACGTCAGCCTCGTCGAGCCACGCCAGTTCCTCTGCCACCGCCGCTGTCGCCACCCGCTTGGGACGCAGCGATTGCGCCTTGGCCCGGGCCACCTTACGCAAAAAGTTCAGCTTCTGGCGCAGCCGATCCACATCGGCCAGATCGCCCGCAAAGAGCACCCGCGCACCGTGGCGCAAGCGGTCGCGCTGCGCCTCGCCAACGCCGATCCCGCACGAGCCGTGGCGATCGTCCCCCCGCGCCAGCTCGCGTAGGCGGTTGATCGCCCGGTGGAAGGGGGTGATGACCAACGCCCGTTCGTCCACGGCCAGCCGCGCCATGACCCCCGCGTGGCCGAGCGAGATCAGATGCTCGGCTTCGGCCCGCAGCGCCAGCGGCTCGATCAGCATGTGGCGCGACAAAAAGGTCTCGGCTCCCGCCAACGTCCCCGCGCCAAACTGGGAGAAGACGTGTTCGCGCCCATCCGCGGTCACCACGCGGTGGCCCGCCTGCGCCCCGCCACTGTAGCGAACCACGGTGTGGGCCGACCGGTCACGGCAAAGGAAGTCGACGATGCTTCCCTTGCCCGAATCGCCAAAGCCGAGGTCAACGGTTAAGAGGGTATGAGGCATGGATCGCTCTGTGCATGAGGGTGGCGGCTTCTCTGATGGTGGTAGGGTTAGTGCATGGGGCATGGGGCATAGCGGTTACTATATGTGACATCCTATGCACCTGGCTCCATGCCCCTTGCTCCTACAATCGACCGTCGGGGCCGCTCAGGTCGATCGGGGGCAATGTGCCCTCCGTCACGACAACGGGCGGCTGCGCCTGCGCGAAGGGCGTGAGCGCGGTCGAGGCCGAGCTGGCGTGGGCGGCATCGTAGCCCGCGTTCACCAATGTGCTGGTGCCATGGTCGAGCGTATCGAGCGTCCCTTCGCAGAGCGCGATGGCCAGCGCGATGGTTTCGCAGACGGCGTTCTCGTCTTCCAGCAACAGCACTCGTTCGCCCAAACTGTCGCGCCATTGGGCTTGTACGTCAGGGTTGCCACCGTGATAGGTATTGGTCGGCAGGATGTGGAAGTGCTCGTATTTGCGGTGAAGTGCGTCAATGACGGCAGCGAAGGGGATATCCTCGCCGATCTCGTCGCCCATGATGTCGCGCACATGGTCGGCACGCACCCTGTCATAGTGCATCTCGTCGCCAATCGTGAAGAGGTAAGCTTTCTTGCCCCGCTTCTCCCAACAATCCATCTCGGTGTGATGTGCCATGAAGTAGAGCGCCAGATCATAACTCTCCCGCATCTGTCCGCCGCCACCGCCCTCGATGTAGATCCGACCCAAGTCGTCGTCCATCTCCAGCCCCGACTCGAATTGGCCGATCTGCAGCGGCACACGGTCGCTGTAGGCGTCGCCGACCGCGCCGAAGAGGATTTGCGGATGCGCGACATAGCCGTTCTGGATCAACATACGCATCAACGATCCCAACTTGCTCTGTAGGGTGCGCGGCACGTTGCCCATCGAGCCGGTCACATCGAAGATCACCCCGATCGAGAGCGATTGCGGATGCTGGTCGCTGTCGCGGCTTTCCCGTCTGACGCCCTTCGGATCCATCTGGGGGTGAACCGCCACCGCGCCCGTCTGGCGCACGTGAGCATCATAAGCGAAGGCGCTCTGTCCGGTCGATTTGCGATTGTTTTGACGCGAGTTGAAGGCCGCATTACTCCAGTTTGAGTAACCCATGAGTGGCTCCTTTCGGGAGTTTTGTGAGTTTTGTGAGTTTTGTGAGTTTTGTGAGTTTTGTGAGTTTTGTGAGTTTTGTGAGTTTTGTGAGTTTTGTGAGTTTGATGAGTTTTGTGAGTTGGGCGTTGATCTGCGTTAAATGATCTGCGTTACCTGCTCTGCGTTACCTGCTCTGCGTTACCTGCTCTGCGTTAGATGCTGAACGGTCGAAAGGATGGGGGGCCATAGAGCTTCTTAAGGAGGGTTTGGAAGTCGTCGAACAGTGCCCATGCGTCGTTGGGGCGGTGGCTGGGCGAGGGCAGCAGGCAGCCGCGCAAAAACGCGGTGAGCGCGGCTGGCAGATGGCGCGGTAAAGCGTCGGCGCTGCCGTCGGCGCTGCCCAACAGCCGCGCCATGACGCGGGCGGCCATGTAAAGATCGGTGGCGGGCGTGGCCGGACGGCGGGCCAGCACTTCCGGCGGGTAATCCGCGTCGTGGGCGGGGCAGATCGCGCGGATTTTTTCGCCGATCGGCACCGCGTAGCACCAGTCGATCAGAATGCCGTTGTGATCCTCCGGTCGGATCAGCAGATGGTCGAGCAGCACTGCGCCGTGAACCAGCCCCGCCTGATGGGTGACGGCCAGCGCCGCCAGCAAGCGGTTGAACATCCACGCGGCATCGGCGGGGTGCAAGCCGTGCGGGTAGCGCTGCGTCACCGCGTTCAGCGCGTGGCAATCCGCTTCGACAGAAAGGACGTTGATGCGGCGCTGCGCTCCCTGCGCATCGCGACAAAGAAAGCTCTCTTGCAAGGTGGGGAAGTGGGCACGTAAAGGATCGGCCTCCAAGCGTTGATAAAGATGCGCCAGTATCATCGCTTCCCGTTCCATCAGGTCGTTGTTGGACGGGCGACGGACGATCTTGAGCAACGCTCCCCCGCCATTGGCCGCTTCGGCATGATAGAGATCGGCCAAATCGCCCCGGATGGGTTCGCCAGCGCAGTGATAGATCGCCCGCGCCGAAGCAATGGAAAAGCGCACCGCCGAACCGTAGTGGCCCGCTTTGATCTGGCGCTGCGCCCAAGCGTGCCAACCCTGCAACAGTTGGAAGGCTTGGGTCGCCAGCGCCGCTTCGCTGCCGCGTCGGTAGCGGTCGGGGTGGACGGCGTTCGCCAGCTCGCGGTAGCGCCGGCGCAACACCTCCTCCTGCGGTGCGGCCAGCGGGCCGAAGACATCAACCGGCTGGCTGGCACGCTGCCACTTGGCTAAGAAGCGGTGGAGTTCGCTGACGCTGCTCATGGGACTGATCGGCTCTTGGGGTTGCTCCAGGACGAGATAAGGTTTATAATAGTGTATAATCTACACTAAGTCAAGTAGTTCGTTTTGGGGCATGGGCTGCACGGTCAACCGGCCGCAAGGGAGGGCCTGCCGTTCCGAATGCGATGAGGGCTGTTGCGTGCTCCGCCTCGCGTCACCCCTGAAATGGACCCCCTTCTTTGACAAGGCTAACTGCTTCATAGCTTACTTTTTCCTATAAAGGAGTTGAATAAAATGTACAAAATTGTCTCCGACACGGAGCACTGAATGGATGAGATAATTCTCTCTCAAAGTAAGTTCCTGCTCCCGGCGCTGCGCGACGACTTTCTCCGTCGACCCGCGCTGGAACGGGCCACGCTGGCGGCCGTGCGCCACCATCGGCTGACGCTGCTTTCGGCGCCAGCGGGCGCGGGCAAAACCACGTTGGCCGCTGCGGTAGCCCTGGCCCACCAGCGCCAGAGCGATGGGGCGGCGCAGTCGGTAGCTTGGCTGCGCCTCGCGGAAGCGGACAACGACCCCGCCACGTTCTTGATGGCATTGCTGTTGGCGGTGCAACAGCCGTTGCCCCACGTGGGCCATGCCGCGCTCGACTTTGCCTCTGGCGTGGCCGACCTGGGCCGCGCCCTGCCCCACGCGCTGACGCTGCTGTTGAACGAACTCCATGCGCGGCGCGACCCGCTCTTGCTGAGTCTGGATGATTACCATCTCATCAACAATCCGCTGATCCACCAAGCGCTCAATCATCTGTTGGCGGAGATGCCCGCCACGCTCCGTTTGCTGATCACCACCCGCTACGACCCGCCGCTCGCCCTGCCACGGCTCCGCATGAGGGGACAGTTGGCGGAGGTGCGCCTCAACCATCTGCAATTTTCCAAAGACGAAACGGCCCAGTATGTGATGCGGCAGAGTCGGTATCCGCTGACGGCAAGCCAACTGGATGCGCTCCAAGATCGAACGCACGGCTGGATTACGGGCGTGCGGCTGCTGGCGTTGACGCTCGACAAGGTGTCGGAGGTGGCGGCGCGGGAGGATTTTCTGCGCCGCTTCAGTGAGTCAGATCGCCTCGTCTTCGATCTGTTGGCGGACGAAGTGCTGGCCCAGCAGCCCCCCGATCTCCATGACTTTTTGTTGCAGAGTTCAATTTTGGATGAGCTGACCCCCGCGCTCTGCCGTGCCGTGACCGCGCGGGACGACGCGCCGCAGTTACTCCGCGACGCCTTTCAGCGCAACCTCTTCCTGACCGCAACGACCCCCTACCACGGTGCCGAAAGCGCTTATCGCTACCACGATCTCTTCGCGGCGCTGCTGCAGCGCAAATTGCGGGAACAGAGCGAGGCCGCCTTCCGGGCCGCCCACCGCCGTGCTGCGGCGGCCCACGACGACAGTGGCCAACGGATCGATCATTGGCTGGCTGCCGGCGCCTGGTCGGAGGCCGCTGACGAGATCATTCAACTTTCGATCCCCGATCTAGAGCGGCGGCTGGTCAAAGGGCGCACCGCCGCATGGATCGCGCGACTGCCCGCGCCGATCATGGCGGAGCAGCCGTGGTTGCGCTTGACCCACTATGTTTCGGCGGCGCTTCAGGGCGATAACAGTCAAGCGATGCTCGACAAGCTGGCAATGGTGCGAGAGGAATTCCGTGCGTTGGGCGATTTGCGGGGCGAACATCGCGCCCTGCAACTGCTCTGCCAAGTGACGGACAAGGGCCGCGCATGGGCCGTGGACGAAGTGGTGACCTTCATGGCGGCCCACCCCGAATTGGTGAGCGAAAGAGATCGACTCTCCCTCCTCTACAACCGTCTTTGGAGTGCTTTCCATCAGGGCGATTGGCAAAGCGCCAACCCGCTGATCGGCGAGTTGCTGGGCTATCTCATGCGCAACCCGCGACTGCACAACACGGTCGGCGTCGCTTTTGGCCCTCAATTCTACTTTTCGGAGGCGGGGATCGCGCCGATTCAAACGTTGTTGAACCAGATCGAAAGGCTTCGTGGAACGGGGGAGCCGCTTTCGCACTTCGGCCTTCACCTGATGCGGGCCTGCCTCTCCCTCTTACAGGCCGAGCCGGAAGTGGCAGTGGCCGAGGGTCGGCAGGCACGTCGCATCTTCGACCAGATGGGCGGCTTGGCATGGCGGATGGGTGATCTGGATAGCATTGAGTTCGCCGTACTATTGATAGATGGCGCTTACGAGCGACTGCTGCGGCTGCTGGATGAGCGCTTAAGGCAGGCCCAAGCCGATCCGTCGATGATCCCCTATCTGATGGGCTATCACCTCACCCGTGTGAAATGCCTCTTCCATCAACAGGATGTGGATGGGATGCGTACGGTACTCGCCGCCCTGCCCTCGCCCGACGACGCCGCCCCCTTGCTGGCCCAACGGGATCTCCACGAGGGGGCGGCGTGGCTGGCCCTTGCCGAGCAACGGTTCGACGCGGCCAACGAGGCGTGGCAAGCGGCGTTGGCCGTCCATCGCCGTTTGCGCTACCTTCACATGGGGGGCCACCCGCTGTTGGGGCTTGCCATCAGCCATTGGCGGGCCGCCGCGCAACGGGAGAGCGAGCGCGACCGACAGGCCGCCTGTCGCGCACTCGACCGTTTGTTGGACGAAGCGGCCGAGCGCCAGATGGCGGGCCTTCTGCTGCGCCATGGCCGCTCGGTCATCCCCTTGTTGCGCCATGCGTGGCCCGGCCATCCTCATGCGGATTTGATCGCAAAGGCACTGGCCGCCTTTGGTGACCGCCCCACACCCCAGCCGATCGCCCTTCCGCACAGTCCCGACAGGCTCACGCCGCGCGAGGTCGAGGTGCTGCACCTGCTGATGGGGGGCGCCAGCAACCGCCAGATCGCCGACGAGCTGGTCGTCACTGAGCGAACCGCCAAGGCCCACGTCAGCAACATCCTCCGCAAACTGGGGGTTGCCTCCCGCACCGAAGCCGTCGCCCGCGCCCACGAGCTGTCGCTGCTGTAGACGAGGGGCGGAAGCGTCTGGGGGTATTGCGGCTCGCTGTCCATCTGAATCCCCCATCGTGGATTGCCCATGGCATCGCCATTGTTCGGCGAGGGCAAAGCGAGGCACCGCTTTCACCATGCCCGCGCCGCGCGGTTGTCCCCGATATTGTCCCCCTTTGATCCGCACATTGTCCTTTCGTACATTGCGGTAGCGCCCTCTCTTCCGTTAGAGTGAGTGCAGACACAGCCCCCTCGAAAGGACCACCGATGACCGCTATCGCAAAACATCCGACGCTCGATCTCTTCGCGCGATTACTCTTCCCGGTGGGCTTGCTCCTCACCCATCTGTTGCGGCTGGGGGGCAGCGATGGCGTGGCCAGTCTCGTCATGCTGATCGCGGCCAGTGGGGTTACGCTGCTGGGCCTCTCCCTCGCGCTGCGCCTCTATCCCCGTGCGCCGCAGTGGGCCACTGCGGCGGGTGCGCTTCTCCTTGTGACGCCGCTGATCGGTGCGGGAAGCTGGGAGTACCTGTCGCTGGTGGACGCACGGTTGGGCAGCGCAGCGGCCACGACCTTCGCCGCGCTGCCGTTGTACACCATCGTGGCTCCGCTGTTTGGCGTGGCAACCGTCGCCGCATTGGCGGCGCTCAGCGTGGGGTTGCAGCGTGCCTCGGCGCAATCCACAGGGCTGACGGCGTTGCAACTGCTCGCTCTGCTGCTCTTCTTTGTCTCGTGGTTCGTCCAACCCGTACTGCTTGGGCTGTTGGCCGCGCTTCTGTTGACCGTTGGCTACGGCATGGCGGGGCGTAGCGGTGTCGCGGCCCGCGCCGAACCGATCGCCGCGTGAGCGGGATGCACCATGTCTCACTATCGCATCGAGGTGCGGGGTCACCTCGATCCAGCGTGGTCGCCGCAGTGGGGGTTGACGATCCACCAACGGGCGGCGGGCACCACGCTGCTGCACGGCGAGCTGCGCGACGAAGCGGCGCTGCTGGGCTGCTTGCAGCAGTTGAGCGGCTTGGGCGCCACCATCCTTTCTGTCGAACGAATCCCCCACCCCCAAGAAGGAACGAACGATGAGCCATACGACGAGTGGTCGACGTAGCGGGCGAAAGCCGCTTCTACGGCCCGGTCCAGGCTGAGGTCGTGGCACCGACCACACTGGGGCTAACGACTCTGGGGCCCGACCGGCGTACACAACGCGCGGCCCTCGTCCTTCTGCTATTGCTCAGCGGGAGTGGCACAGGACTGACAGGTGACAGGAGGTGACGTCGCCCTGCCCAGCCATCAGAATCAGCCCCTTGAACGAGGGCGTATCAGCCAATTTCTACCGGAATGAACAGATATCCCTGGCTTGCTGCGTTAAGGATTATCATGGCGTACGCATGCGGCGGTTGGGGAGCACCGAGGAGAGTACCTATGATCAAACGCATTGGTAAAGCGCTGGCTGTCGTGGTGGTCGCGTTGCTGCTCATTGTCGCGGCGCTGCATTTCATCGGCCAGTCGCGGCTGAACACTGCCCCTGCCGTGCCAAGCCACGTTGTGGCGCTGCCCAGCGATGGGGAGGCCATCGCAAGGGGCGATGATTTGGCGACGATCAGTTCCTGCAAGGGCTGTCATGGCAGCGATCTGGGCGGGGCAGCGTTCATCGACGAAGCGCCGATCGGCTACCTGCCCGCCCCCAATTTGACGCGCGGCGACGGGGGGATCGGCGGCCGCTATACGGTCGAGGATTGGGAGCGCGCCATCCGTCACGGCGTGGCCCAAGATGGACGCACCCTCGCGGCGATGCCCTCGAACGCCTTCAGCCGCTACAGCGACGAGGAGTTGGGGGCGCTGATCGCCTATCTGCAACAACTGCCGCCGGTCGATCGTCTGCTGGACGCGCGGGCCATCGCCTTTCCGGGCACGATCCTCTTTGGCTTTTTGGGCAGTGGCGATCTGCCCGTCAATCTGATCGATCAGCAAGCCCCGCACGCGCAGGCCGCCCCCAGAGCAGAAGTCAGTGCCAGCTACGGGGAGCATCTGGTCACCGTGGCGAGCTGTCAAAGCTGCCACGGCCCGGCGCTGGATGGCGTGGTCAACCCCGGTGAACCGCAGGGGCCGAACATTACACAGGGCGGCGAACTGGCGGAGTGGAGCGAAGCCGAGTTCATCGCGGCCCTGCAACAGGGCCAACGACCGGATGGCCGACCGCTCGACCCGGAGATGCCCTGGGCCGCCTACGCCCGCATGAGCGAGAGCGATGCGAAAGCGATTTGGGCCTATCTACAGAGCGTCCCTGCCGCGACGCCGTAGGCGGCTCGCCGATAGCGCGTCTTTGAGGAAGGTCACTGCCGATCGGCCGGACACATTGGGGCGAATCGTAAATCGGTAGAATTTGCCGAGGGCATGGCCGTTCCAGTGATTGGCAAAATGGTTAATGCGCCCTGAACCCTGCACTACCCTTACACCCGTACACCCATACCTCTAGGAGAATCAATGAGATCATTATGGTCGGTTCTGAGCTTTACACTTTTGCTGGCGCTGGGCGCTGTTACCTTGCTGATGTTGGCCCCGCAGAACGTGCGGGCAAACTACGCATGGGAAGTCGTCGCCAGCCAGCTCGACAACCCGCGTCAGTTGACCTTTGGCGCGGACGGGACACTCTACGTGGCCGAAGCGGGGGCGGGCGGGCCAACTTGCGTGACCCCCGACCCCACCAACCCCGATGTCCAGATCTGCATCGGCCAAAGTGGGGCGATCAGCAAAGTGGCGCCGGATGGCACGCAGTCGCGCGTGGTCAGCGATCTCTGGTCGGCGGCCCGCCTCTTCGGCCCGGGCGAGCCACCCGAAATCGTTGGGCCGCAGGGCATTGTGGCGATGGACGATGGCACGCTCTATACCACGGTGGGCTTCGGCGGCAATCCGGCAGATCGTGAGCCGCTGTTCGGGGCGGACGGGCTGAACTTTGGGCAACTGGTGGCCGTGGAGCAGAATGTCGGCTGGCAAAACGTGATCGACATCGCCGAATTTGAAGGGGCCAACAACCCCGATGGCGGTGGCATTGATAGTAACCCGTACGCCCTTGAAAAAGAGAGCGGCAGCGCGTTGTTGGCGACCGACGCAGGGGGCAACGACCTCCTTCGTTTGACCCTGCCGACGCCCACCGAAAGCGGCTCGCTGATCGAACTGCTCTCCGTCTTCCCGAGCCGCGAGGTGCCGCCCCCCTTCCCGCCGCCGCCGCCCACCGTGCCGATGGAGTCGGTGCCGACCACCATCTACTACGATGGCGGCCCGCCGCTCGTCGGCGAGCTGACCGGCTTCCCCTTCATCGTCGGTGCGGCACGAATCTACGAAGCGCCGACGGGGGTGGCCCCGACGGTCTTGCTGGATGGCTTTACCAACATCACCGACATGGACAAGGATGCGGACGGCAATCTCTACGTCCTTGAGATCGCCACCAACAGCCTGTTGTCGGGCGACATCACGGGGGCGATTCACAAGGTCGAGCCGGATGGAACGCGTACGATCATTGCCAATGCGCCGTGCAACCCCGCCGCCCCGACGGGGATGGAACTCTGTGCGCCCACGGGCCTTGTCGTGGGGCCGGACGGGGCGCTCTACGTCGCCAACTACGGGGTCTTTGGCGCGGCCCCGCCGCCCGCGCCGAGCGGCCAAGTGGTCCGCATCGACCTCGGCACGCCCACAGCGGTGACCCTGGATGGCTTCAACGGGCGAACGGCGCCGAGCGGCGGGATGTTCATCGCCATCGCATTGCTGGCCGCGGCGTGTATTGTCGCCGCTCGCCGCCGAGGTGCCACGGCATCAGCGACGGTACAACCGCAGTAAAGCGGCGCACCACACAACACGCCCCAGATCAAGCGATCTGGGGCGTGTTGGGGTAGAATGCCTCTGCACGGAGGGAAGTGAAGCTTGCGCGCTACCCCTTTGCGCGTGGTGGTGTTACAGCGAGGCGGAAGTGCTTGTGCGGTAGAGGTCTACGTAATTGTCATGCCGTAGGACTCGAAATGGCAAGTGCGGGGCGTTGATTTTGTTGTTGAAGGCTGCTTTCGACTCAACCCACACCCCCCATCTATTTCCGCCAACGTGTACCGTGCTGATTTAGCCCATCCACAGGCGCAGCAGGTAATAGCAGGTGGGCAAGACGACGATCAGGCTATTGAGCCGGTCGAGCAAGCCGCCATGACCGGGCAGCAAGTTGCCCCAATCTTTACGGGCGGCGCTGCGTTTCGCCAATGAGCTCAGCAGATCGCCCCATGCGCTGCCCAGCCCTATGGTCAGCACCAAGGCGGCCAGTTGCATGAACGAGAAGGGCAGCAGCAAGAAGCGGAAAAGGACGATCCCCAACCCCGCGCCCAGCAGATTGCCGATCAACCCTTCCCATGCCTTGTTGGGGCTGATGGTGGGCGCAATGGGGTGGCGGCCCACCGCTTTGCCCACGCTGTACGCCCCCACATCGGCCAGCCCGCAACCCGCCAAGATCGCCACCAGCAAGGGCTGGCCCATCGGCAAGGCCCAGAGCAACACGGCATGGCCCAGCGCCCAAATCGTATAGAGGTAGCCCCACGAGAGCTTCCAGAGCCGTTCTGTCAGATAGGCAATATCGTTGGTCCAGATCGGCCAGAGCGTCAGGAGCAGGAGCGCGACGGTGGGCAGCAGCGGGTAGGCTGCGGGCCACAGCTTGGCGGTCAGCAGCGTCAGCAGGCCACTCTGTAAAAGTAGCTCTCGCTCGCCCTCGGTCAGCCGGGCCGCACGCGCAAATTCAACCACCAAGATGCCGATGCAGATCCCCAGCAAGAGCAGCGCCACCATGCCCCCGACAAAAACCGTCGTCAGGTAGAGCGGCAGCAGAAGGAGCCAACCGACGTAGCGGGCACCCATTTCCCCGTCCACAATCTGGCGGAGATCGAAGCGCGCCAGCAGCAACATCAGCACACCCCCGCCCGCCAGAATGTAGCCGATTGACCAGAGCGTCGGGGTCAAGGCTTCAGCACTGTTCATAAATCGCCCTCAGTCGTTGGAGGATGGTGAGGGTCAGCAGCAGGGTAAGGAATGGTAGGGCGTGGTTCAGCCAACGCCAATCGTCGGTCAGCGCAACGACGGCGCAGAGCAGGGCGAGCGCGACCATGCGATCGGCCTTGCCCAGCCAGCCGCCGTATTCCCGCTGCCCGCTCACCGCTTGGCCCAGCAATCCCACCGTGCTGGTGAGCCATGTCAGCGCCAGCAGCGCCACACCCCAGCGCACTGGCACGGTGGGCAGCAGCGCGACCGCACCGAAAATCAGCGTATCGGCGATGCGATCCCCCAGCTCGTTCTTCAGCGCGCCCCACGGTCCCGCCCGCCCTTGCGCGCGGGCCACTTGACCGTCCAGTGCGTTCAACGTCAGCCGCACTCCTGCCCCCACCACGACAAACCATAGCCAGGCGCTGTGCTGCGGTGCCCACCACAGCGCGATTCCCATCGCAAACGACAGCGCCAGCGCGCCGCCCGTCAGCCAGTCGGGGGACAGACGGGCGGCGACCCAGCGATCAACGAGCGGTTGAAGGGTGCGCTGAAAGGTGGGCTTGAGGCGATAGAGGCCCATGCGTGCGCCTTTCTCTGGCGCGTCACGTCCAACGCTACTGCCGTCGGCAGACGAAAAGGGTGTTGACGCGATTGGGGGTCGTACGACTGTATTCGACCCGGAAGCCGCACCGATCCAGCATCTCGACGAATGCCTCTCGTTTCGGATAATGGACCTCCATCTCCAGCGCTGCGGCAAAGCGGCTGGCCCCGTGCGCATGGAAGAGATCGATGATAAGCGTGCCGCCGGGCGCGAGCAGATCGTAGTAGTTGAGCAGCAAAGCGCCCCGCTGAGAGGCGGTGAGCCAGACTGTCAAACCGACCGAAAGCAGCAGGTGGGCCGGGCGGTAGTTCAAGGTCCGGTAACATTGACCGGTGTTGAGCAGGTCGCAACGGCTGGTGCGTAGCGGCATGCCTATGGCGTTCGCGAGCGTCTGCGCCGTCGGCAGCACGTCGCCCCGCTCATCCAGATCCAGGCCGTGTACGCGCAGCCGCGCGGCGGTGGGCCGATCGAGCTGTTGCCAGATGGCACGCAAATCTCGCGCCAAGCCGCAGGGGGCACTGACCATGCGGACCTGCGGGTGGCCTTGCGCCCATAGGGTGCGAACCACATGGGCGCTCTCTTCAACGACGAGCTGTAGCCGTTGACGCAGTCCGACATGAATATCTTGCTGAAGGACGACATAGTCGATGAGCTGTCCGACTGGCCCCAGCAATCCAGAGGGGACGTTTTCATAGGCGCGGTCCGTGACGAAGGCATCGTACTTATGGTCGATGATCTCCCGCCCGTAGTCGCTGAGGAGCAGGGGCAGCAGCCAGAATTTGCCCCGTCTCATCCAGTGGTGGGCCAACTCTCGTCGTGGGGTCTGGGCAACTTTACGGTGATAGGGGATTGCAGCTTGGGCCATGATGTTCACTCCTTAACGTGGGATGACAGTGACAACAACTGGCTCAACTCTCTCCAAAAGTGACTGTCAATACCAGCGTTCGGACTGTCACAAACTGTCATTCTCCACTTTTCCAGCGAATTATCTCTAAAAATACTCGCCAAACCCCGGCTTCGTGCTAAACTGCTGGTGGAAATTGGGTTAGCGTGCGGCGATTCGCGCCCGCGAAGGATCGCTCGGACGTCTTTAGGTTCAACTCATGGATCTGTTTCGTACGGCAGACATCACGGTTTCGCTCATTGGCCTCGGCATCTGTTTTTGGCTGGGCCTACTCTTCTTGCCGGGTCGGACAAGGCGGTTGAGCGCATGGAAAGCGTCGATTCTCTTCTTCATGGGAAGCCTGATCTTCACACTCAACGCGATGGTTCTGGCGCGCTATGGGGGGAACTATACCCCCTCCGAAGCGCAACGGTGGCTCCTTGTCCCTCTCCCCCTCTTTTGGCTGTCCTTAATGATCGATCACTTCCCACTGCGCATGCGTCCCTTCTTGCGCCGTCAGGAATGGATCGGGCGCGTTGGGGGCGTGATCATGGTGATCTTCTTGATCGCCTCGAATCCGCTGATGCCCTATGGGCCGAGCGATGCCTTTCGCAAAAGCTATTATCCGCTTTACTTCTTCTATATCATCAGCACGGTCGGGCCGACGGTTTACCTTTGCTTCCGCTACGCCCAAATCGCCCCCACGCCCGCCCAACGGGACGGCAGTCTTGCGCTTGCCGTTGCCACCTCCACGGCCATTGCCTCGGCCATCCTGCGGGTGGCGACGCGCTCGCTTTGGCCCTCGCTCAGCCTCTTCTGGGGGGATTTCGCCCTCTTCGTTACCGCGATTTTGGTGGGGGGCGCGCTCACCCTCTTTCGCATCGCGAGTGGTGAAAGCAACGTGCCGACTTTCCTCTTTCGCTTCGGAACGGCCTTCATCACCACGATGCTTTACGTGGCCGTTGTGGCGATTGCGGGCCTCTTCTTCCAGATTCCGTGGGTCTTCTTTGTTCCCCTGATCTTGTTGGGTGTGGCGACCCATTGGCTGACAGAATGGACGCGACTCCTCTTCGACAGCACCTTCTACAGCAAGCCGGTTCAGCGACTGCGCGGGGAGCTGAATCAGATGCTGCAATCGCTCGATCAAGAGCAGTCTTTAGCGATGCAGATTACTCCCGTGCTCAAGCAGGCGAGTGGGCAGATGGACGCGGTGGCGATGGCGGTCGTCCGTTTTGGGGCGGATGATCGCACAGAACTGGTCGCGCAAAGCCCCGAAGCCTTGCCGCTGCCGACGCTGACCATGGAGAAGTTGAATATCAGCCGTGCGACCCCCCTCTTGTTGCCCGCCCTGCCGGGGGTGGAGACGGGTGTCACGTGGGGGATTCCGCTCCGCCACGACGGGCGGCAATTCGGCACGTTGATCGCCTGGTCGTCGACCCGACGCAGCTTCAACAGCCTAGACATTGCGCAACTGCGGGAGATCGGCCACGGCGTGGCGACGCTGTTGCATGTGGGTGAGCAACAGGCATCGCGGGTGGCGGTCATCGAGGCAATGCTGGCCAGTCACCGCACGGAGAACGAAAGCCTGCGTCATCAGGTGAAACAGTTGATGACGGTGCAGGAAGCCCGCACCGACACCTTGCAGGAGTTGGCGCAACAGAGCCGCTCATGGATCGAAGAAGTCCTGCGAAACTTGCATAACATTGCCTATCTGGGACAGCATCCGGCGAGCACGTTGCAGATTGTGTCCTCGCAGATCGACCACGAGGCGGCAGAGACCGTTACCCCGATCGAACAGGGCCACGCCGTGCGGGGCGTGGTGGAAGCACTCGTCGCACGACTGCGGCCCAGCGGCGCGATCCCCACTGAGCCTTACCCCGCCGAATGGCGACTCTACGCGATCATTCATGGGGCCTACATCTTGGGCGAATCGAGCCGCGACATCATGGGCAAGCTTTACATCAGCGAAGCGACCTACCATCGCAGCCGTCGTCAAGCGTTGAATATCTTAGCGGATGCGCTCATTGAGCTGGAGCGGGCCGCCCAGCAGCAGAGAGCGGATGACGACACGGAGCCGGTGGAGCCGGACAGTTAATCATGGAACCCCAACCCAAAACCTTGTTGGTCGTTGACGATGAAAGTGATCTGTTGGCGGAACTCTGTCCCATGTTGGAACGGGCCGGGTATCGGGTGGCGCGGGCGGCGGATGGGCAGGAAGCGCTCGGAAAGGTGCCAACCGTTCAGCCCGATCTGATCATTTTGGACGTGTTGATGCCCAAGATGGATGGGCGCGAGCTGCTCCGCCGGTTGCGCCAAGCGGACAATTGGGTGCCGGTGATCCTCCTGACGCAGGTGAACACCGCGATGGAACGGGTGATGAGTCTGCAGGAGGGCGCCGACGACTACCTCAACAAGCCCTTCGACCCGATGGAACTGTTGGCCCGTATCCAGGCGATTTTGCGCCGCGCCGAACGGTCCGTGCCGGCCATCACTGTGGCGCAGCAGTTGCGCAGCGGCGAGTTGCAGCTCGATCGCCAAGCGCGTCGGGTCAGCCACCGCGGGAAGTGGGTAGAGCTGACGATGCGTGCCTTCGACCTGCTGGTTTACCTGATGCAAAACTCCCAAGAAGCGATCGGCCGCGACCGTCTGCTAGACGAGGTTTGGGGCTGGAGCTATGCCGTCAGCACGCGGGCGGTGGACATCCGCATTGCGGAAATCCGCAAAGCGTTGGGCGACAACGCCGAGCAGCCGACCTATATCGAGACGGTCACCGGCTACGGGTACCGCTTCATGCGCCCGGTGCAGGCCGAATGATCGGGTGGCGTCGTCTCTTGCCTGTCGCGCTTCCTTTGCTGATCGCGGGGGTGGTGGCGTGGCTGGTGCGCGCCGGCTGGCTGCCCAATTTCCTCTATACCCTATCCTTACGCTTCGATCTGCCGGGGTTGGTCTGGCGGCTCGCGCTGCTGACCACGGGGGTGGCGCTGCTCTGGGCCGCGATGCTGCTCTGGAACGATCATCGGTTGAGCCAGGCACGCCGTGCCGACGCCGATTTCCAGAACGCGGCCCGTCGCGATTTCCTGCGGCGGTTGGATCACGAACTCAAGAACCCGCTGACCATCATCCATCTCGGGGCCAGTAACCTGCGTCAAGATAGCCAGATCACGCCCCGTCAGGCCGCCTCCTTGCAGCGCATCGTGCAGCAGAGCCAGCGCTTGCAAAAGCTCATCGTCGATCTGCGCTGGTTGACGGAATTGGACGAGGGCAATATCGAGCAGAGCAGTGTCGATCTGGCCGATGTGTTGGACGAGGCGATCCTACTGGCCAAAGAGGGGATGAACTACGAGGACCGACAGGTGACGCTGAACATCCAGCAGACCCCGTGGCCGCTCAACCCCGTGCGGGGTGATCGGGAGTTGCTCGTGGTATCGTTTCGCAACCTGCTGGAAAACGCCTTCAAATATACGACCGACACAGACCGGATTGAGGTGCGTGCCACGGAGAACGGACAGATGGCCATGATCGAAGTGGCCGATAGCGGTCGCGGCATCGCCGAACAAGAACAGGAACTGATCTTCCAAAACCTCTATCGAAGCCAAGATGCGCGGGATATGCCGGGCCGTGGGCTGGGGCTTCCCCTCGTCCAACAGATCGTTAACCTCCACCACGGACGAATCAGCGTCCGCAGCCGACCGCAAACGGGCACGGTCTTCACCGTGTGGCTCCCCCTCTTCTCCAGTTGAATCAGTGGTGGCATGGCGGCCATGTATCAGAGCGGTTACATCTCCGTTGCGAAGAGTTACAGCGCGGTTATTCGTGGAAACAGCCGAGCGGTTATAGTACGGTCACGGAAGGTAATCACGCCATCCTGACGAAACGATTCGACTGTTTTAGCGAAAGGATTGAGCCATGTCGAACACCACGCGACCGCAACGTACAGCTCTGTTGATTGTCGTTACCCTGTTTGTCGCACTACTGTCCGTTGGTTGCGGACAGTTTGAGCTTTCGACCCGCGCCGAGCGGCTGCCCACGGCGACGGGGGTCGCCACGCTTCCGCCCCCCGACGGTGGGGCGACGGCCACCACCACGCCACCTGCTTCGCCCTTCGACGCCACCTACCGCGACGAGATCGCGGGCTTCGCCATCGACTACCCGTCGGAGTGGGAACTGGATGGCGGGTTGCCGGATGCCGAACCTCGTCCCGACAATTACACGGTCACCGGCCACTCTTGGCTGGCGGGGCCGGGCGGCGGGGGCGGGATTCCCGAAGGGGGCACCAAGTTCGATCTTTTTGTCGAGCTGGATCGTGCGGACTCTCTTGACGAGGCCGTTGCCAATTGGCGGGAATCCTTTTTGACGAACGAAGAAGCCAAGATACTCTCGGAGCGGGCCATCACGCTCGGTGACGGGCTGCCAGCAATACGCTTTCGCGTCGAGACCAATTTCGGTGCCTCTGAGGTGACCGTAACGGCACTCCATGGCCATCAGATTCTTTTCGGCGGCTTGGGCGACCAAGCGCTGCTCAACGAAATCGTGATGACCCTGCGCCCCTTGCCGCTCGCCGAAAGTGCCGCGCCGACCTCCGAAGGCCAAATGACGAGTGTCGCCGCGATCCGCGTGGTGGCGGACGGTGCGGGGGCAATGGTCTACAGCGGGCCGGGCACGGACAACGAGGTCGTGGCGTTGATCCCCACCGGCCTGGCGTTGGAGGTCAGCGGGATGAGCCGAGATAAGGCGTGGTACGAATTGGCGGGCTGCCACGCGCAGAACCCCTATCGACCCGCGCCCGCGTGCTGGATCTCCACCGATCAGGCCATCAGCTCGCCGATTCGCGGGATCGGGCCGTCCCAACAGCCCAGCCTCCCGACCGAGACGCGCTCCATACTGGTCCTGACCGACGACATGGCGCCCATCTATAGCGGCCCGGCCGACAGCTACCCGGTCGTCAGCCAGCTTGCGGGCGGTTTCAGCTTCGCGGTCGAAGGGGTCAGCCAGGACGGGGCGTGGTGGCGGCTGGCGGAATGTGCCAGTCCGCTCAACGAGCCGCTGGACGAGTGCTGGATCTCCGCCGATCCGTCCGTCGCCGAGCCGTCCAGCGCGCCGCTCACGGATCAATGAGTCGGATAGCGCTCTAACAGGCCTCAGCCCAAGCCCGGTCCCCTATACCCTCGACGCCTCCGCCAGTTGGCCCGCCGTCAAAAAGCCCGCGCTGGCGGAGGCGTGACCGATTTTGTGGGCGGCGAAGGTGATCGCGCGGTGCAACGATGCGTGCGGCGACAGGCCCGTGAGATGACCGTGGAGGAAGGCCGAGAAGAGGGCGTCGCCCGCGCCGATGGTGTTGACAACGGGGAGGTCGTGGCGGGCAGGCAGACGGGTCAGCAGGCCGTCGCGCGGCACGGCGAGGAGTGCGCCGTCTGCGCCCAAGCCGATGACCAAGATTTGCGGGGCGTAGCGGTCGATGATCGCCTCGGCCCACGCTTCGGGGGCCATTGGCAGCCGTTCGTGGCTCATGAAGAGGAGATCGGCGGCGGCCATGAAATCGGCGTTGTACTCATCGTCGAGATCAGCGATGGTGTGGACATCGCAGGCGATGGCGATGCCCATCCGCTGCGCCACCGCGAGGAGGTCGCGGTTAAAATTGATGTTGCAGAGCACGGCCATCTCGCAGCCTTGCAACGCCTGTGCCGCGTGAGCCGCGGGATAGCGCTGTTCCTGCATCGCTTTCAAATCGGTGTGAATCTGCCGTCGCCCCGCCCCGTCGTAGAGGATCACCGCTTGGGCCGTGGCCTTGACCGCGCTGACCACGTGTTCGTCCGCGATGCCATCGGCGGCAAGCGCTGCGCGAATCTGCGTGGCGGCGATGTCATTCCCAATGAGCGAGCAGAGCCGAACCTCGTGGCCCAGCGCGGTCAGCGCTTTGCTGACGTTGTAGCCCACGCCTGCCACCGCCGATTGAATCCCGAAGAAGGGGAAGTTGACCGGGTTGTATTCCAGCGGAAAAGCCTTGATCCGCAGTGTGGTTTCTATGTTGATGAGGCCGCTGACGAAGATAGGGGGCATGGCGAATGGCGAATGGCGAATGGTGAGATCATGCGCTGATGCGCGCCACGGAGGATGAAAGTAACGCATGACGATGGGCGGGTGTGCGGGTGTGGGGCCTGGCAAAGCAGTGCCCTATCAACGGGGCAACAAGGTTCCCATGCTCTATTTTCCACACCGTGATGGTGGCGAGCGACCGTTAGACGGCGCGATGACGCGCACGAACCGGTTTTTTTCAGGGCAGAATGGAGAATAGGGGGCGATTGTTTTACCGTTCGGCGCTTGTCGTGAATCAGCCTGTCCTGAGCTTGTCGAAGGAAGAATCCGTTTCGTCGCCTTTTCGTTGCTCTCACAACGCCTTTTGCACCATGCACCAAACGCCATGAAGACAACGCCCTGAGATACAAACCCTTCTTTACTGCCCAACACGCGACACGCGTTTGTAGGCAGCTCGGCACGTTCCCCGACCGTGATAGTACCCGATACCTCTCGCCCTACCCCAACCAGATCAACAACAACTGCGCGAAGAGAATCTTGCTGATGGTGGCGATGGGGAACACGAGGGCGTAGCCGACGTTCGGCACTTCATTGCGGCTCTGCTCGTTGGCAAAGCCGAGAACGGCGGGCTGCGTCTGCAGCGCGGCCAACATGCCGATCAACATGCTGTAGGGGATTTTCAGAATCTTGTAGCCGATGAAAAGCGTCAGGAAGGCGACGGTGGTGGTCATCACTGCGCCCGCAAGGAAGATGGAGAAGCCCCCACTCTGTTGGAAGGTGTTCACAAAGGTGTAACCCGACCGGATACCGATGCCGGCCAGCAGCAGGATCAGCCCCATCTGACGGAGCGTGAGGTTGGCGCTGTAGGGGAGCGTCCAGACCAAGGGGCCGCTACGCCGCCACGCGCCGAGCACCAGCCCGACGATGAGCGGGCCGCCCGCCAGCCCCAACTTGAAGGTGACGCCGCCCGGTAGCGGGATCGGCAGGAAGCCGAGCAGCAGACCCAGTGCCAAACCGATGCCGAAACTCAGCAGATTGACCTCGCTCAGCGCCTTGTAGGAATCGCCGAAGAGGGCGCTCAGCCTCGGCATATTCTGGCGTTGGGTCACCACACGCACGCGATCGCCCAGCTCCAACACCGTGTTGCCGTCCGCCACTAGGTCGATATCGCCCCGCCGGATACGCGTCACCAGCGTGTCATATTCTTGCGGCAGATGGAGGTCGGCCAGTCGGCGGCCCGCCAAGCGGGGGTTGGAGACGAAGATGCGACGGAAGTCGTACTCGCTGCGATCCATCTCCAGATGGTCGTCGGTCGCTTCGCCGATGCGCCGTACCGTCTCATCCACGTCGTCCGGCGTACCAATGACGCTGACCAAATCTCCGATCTGAAGCTGTGTCTCTTCGGTGACCAGTTCTGTGTGATCCCCCCGCTGCAAACGGCCCAGAATCACGTGCAGGTCGCCCTCTTTGCGCAGCCAGCGGATCGGCAGCGTGGTCGCCACGGGCCGCGTGACGCGCACCGTGCGGTTGTAGATGTCCTGTTCCACCAAGTTGAGGTTGCGGAGCCGCTTCACGTCTTCGGCGTAATCGATCTTGAAGAGCCGCTGCATCACGGCGATGGCGATCAGCATCCCCAGTACCCCCATCGGGTAAGCGACTGAATAGCCGACGACCGGTTGGGCGAGCGCCGCATCGAGCGTTGCTGCCGTCGTGCTGCCGCGAATCGCATCGAGCAGCCCTGCCAGTGCGGGCGTGTTGGTGAAGCTGCCCGCGAACATGCCCGCGGCCACGGCGGGTTTCAGCGCCAACAGCCCCGCCGCGACGACGGTCATCAGCAACCCCAAGGTGATCATCGACAAGATGAAGAGGTTGTCGCGCAGCCCCTTGCGGTTGAACGAGGCGAAGAAGCCCGCGCCGCTGCTCAGCCCGATGGTGTAGACGAAGATCACGAGGCCCATCTCGAAGATGACCTCAGGCAGTTCGATCTCCGGGCTGAGCGCGCCGAAGGCGAGGCCAACGAAGAGCACCGCCGCCACGCCCAGGCTGCTGCCCTTGTAGCGGATGCGACCGATGGCGTAGCCGATGGAAGTCACCAGAAAAAGGAGGAGTAGCGGCTCCTCGACGAGTAGTTCGATCATGATATACTTTGGGAGGGGTGGGTTGTTGCTTTAATGTTGGCCGTTGTGGGTCCGTATTGGGGGTTGGGGGCGCGGCGAAAAGAGAATGGGAAATGGGGGGATGTTGTTTACTGTTCTGCGCTCGTCGAGAATCAGCCTGTCCTGAACTTGTCGAAGGAAGAATCGGTACCCGTGATTCGATTCGATGATCCCTCACCTTGACTGTCATGCCCCATGCCACGCACGATCTTACCATAGCTGATTTCGTCGTCAATCATTGGAGGCACATTGAGATGACTGGGCTCGACGCCGTACTGTCATGGATCATTCGCTGGATTCCGGCGCCCTACCGCGACCGTGTCCATTTCGCGTGGCGGTATCGGCGCGGCTCGACGCCGTGGGACAGCGGCCAAACGCCGCCCGAGGTCGTGGCATGGGCCGAGGGGCAGCCTGCGGGCAAAATGCTCGATTTGGGCTGTGGTACGGGGACCAACGTGCTCTTCTTTGCCACGCGGGGCTGGGCGGCGGCCGGCGTCGATTTCACGGCCCAAGCGATTGCGATGGCCGAGCGGAAACGTGAGGCGAGCGGCCTGACCGCGACTTTCATGCAGGGCGATGTCAGCCACTTGGAACGGTTGCCGCTCGATCCCCCTTACGATCTGTTGCTGGACATCGGCTGTCTGCACGGCCTGAACGCGGCGCAGCAGCCGCGCTATGCCACGCAAGCCGCGGCGCTGACCCGTGCGGGCGCAACGTTTTTACTCTATGCCGCCATCCCAGGCGAGCAAGCGCGGCCCAGCGGCATCGCGCCGGCGAGGGTGAAGGCGCTGTTCGAGCCAGCGTTCGCCATCCCATCGCAGGTGGTTGACGACGATCGCGGCGGACGGTGGCGCGGCGCGTGGTATCGGATGGAACGGCGAGCGTGATGGCTGCAGGGTAACTGCATTTCCTCCGTTTTCCCTCAGTACGCTTCGGGCTACAATCGCGCTATCTCTGTACGGGTCAAATTGACCATGGGATGGCTCCCGAGAATGGGGTGGTTTCTTCCAACAAGTTGCCCCTTCCTCGATATCGAGAATCGGGGGCAATGATGATCCATCGCTTCCCATGACTTCACATGGCCCCCATGCCCCATGCACCAAACGACATGAAGAGTAGCGCGTGAATCACCGCACCTTTTCCCCTGCCCAACCCAACCCGCAACACCCTCGAAGGAGCGTCACCGATGCAATTCACCCTCAACGGAGAAGTCCGCCACTACGACGGCGACCCCGAGCTGCCGCTGCTGAGCTATTTGCGCGATGTCGAGGGGATCATCTCGCCCAAGGATGGCTGCGCGCCCCAAGCGGCCTGTGGCTGCTGTCTGGTCCATGTCGATGGCAAGGGGGTGCTGGCCTGCGTGACGGCGATGAAGCGGCTGGATGGTGCGGAGATCGTGACGGTGGAGGGGCTGGGCGACTACCGCCAATCGGTCTACGCCAACGCCTTCGTCAGTTGCGGCGGGGTGCAATGTGGCTTCTGCATCCCGGGCATGGTGATGCAGGCCGACGCCCTTATCAACCAGAATCCCGCGCCGACCCGCGACGAGATCGCCCATGTGATGCGGCAAAATCTCTGTCGCTGCACCGGCTACAAGAAGATCATCGACGCGATTGAGATGGCTGCCGAGGCGATTCGCCTCGAAGAAGAGCTTCCGCCACCAGCCGGCGATGGGAGGATTGGCAGCCGTCAACCCAAATACCACGCCCGCGACTTGGTGCTGGGCCAACACCGCTATGTCGATGATATTCGCATCGACGGTCTCTGGCATGGGGCGCTGCGTTTCAGCGATCATCCCCGTGCCCTCGTCAAGGCGATCGACATCGACGGGGCGATGGGGATGCCGGGGGTCAAGGCGGTGCTGACGGCCAAGGATTTCCCCGGCGATCGCTACATCGGTCTCATCGCGCAGGATTGGCCGCAGATGATCGACATCGGCGAAACGACGCGCTACATCGGGGATGTCATGGCGCTGGTCGTGGCCGAGAGCGAGGCTGAGGCGCGGGCCGCCGCCGCCGCGATCATGGTGGCGTACGAGGTGCTGACGCCGATCACCGATGCCCATGCCGCGCTGAGCGAGGCGAGCGAGCGTGTCCACCCCGATCGGCCCAACCTGCTTTCGCACACGGTGACGAGCCGGGGGGATATGGCGAAGGCCGAAGCGCACTCCGCTTACACGGCGCAGGGCGTCTTCCAGACGCAGCGGATCGAACATGGTTTCATGGAGCCGGAGGCGGCGATTGCGATGCGCGACGACCACGGCGGCATCCGCGTGCTTTCGCAGGGGCAGGGCATCTACGAGGATCGGACGCAGATCGCCAAGCTGCTGGGGCTGCCGATCGACAAGGTGCGTGTGACGATGGTGCCGAACGGAGGCGGTTTCGGCGGCAAAGAGGATCTGTTGGTGCAGGGCCACGCGGCGCTGGCGGCCCATTTGCTTGGTCGGCCGGTCAAGGTGCGGCTGACGCGGGACGAGTCGATCCGGATGCACCCCAAACGCCACCCGATCTGGATGGACTATCGGATCGGGTGCGACGACGCGGGCAAGCTGACCTTCGTCAAGGTGAAGTTCGTCGGTGACACGGGGGCCTATGCCTCGGTGGGAATGAAGGTGCTGGAGCGGTCGGCGGGCCACGCCACGGGTGCGTATGCCGTGCCGGTGACCGATGTCGAGGCGCTGGCGGTCTACACCAACAACATCCCCTGTGGCGCGATGCGCGGCTTCGGCGTCAATCAGGCCACCTTCGGCTTGGAGCAACTGATCGACGTGCTCTGTGAACAGGGCGGCTTCGACCGCTGGCAGTTCCGCTACGACAACGCGCTGCAAGATGGCGACATGACCGCCACCGGGCAGGTCATCGAGGGGGGCGCGGGGGTGCGCCAGACGCTGCTGGCCGTCAAAGAGGCCTTCTACGCCGCGCCCTACGCGGGTTTGGGCTGTGGCATCAAGAACACCGGCATCGGCAACGGGATGCCCGACGAATCGACGGCGCGGATCACGGTAGTCGCGCCCGACCGCGTACGCGTCGACCACGGCTGGACGGAGATGGGGCAGGGGGTCAACACGATGGCGCTCCAAGTCGTCTGCCACGAAACGGGCCTCGATCCGTCCCTCATCGAAGTGCTCATTGACACCGACGCGGAGCAGATCGCCGGTATGACGACGGCCAGCCGCGCCACCTCGCTGATCGGCAATGCGTTGATCGATGCTTGCCAGCAGTTCAACGCGGCGCGCAACGGCCACGACCTGGCCGCGCTGGTGGGGCAGCAGTTCACGGGCCGCTTCCGCGTCGACTGGACGACCAAGCCCGGTGCGATGGTCGAGAAAGTCTACACCCACTACAGCTACAGCTACGCGACCCAGCTCGTCACGCTGGACGAGGAAGGGCGAATCAGCAAGATTACGGCCGCTCATGATGCGGGCCGCATCTTCAACCCGACCCTCTTCGAAGGGCAGCTCGAAGGGTCGATCCACATGGGCCTCGGCTATGCGATCAGCGAGGAGTTGCCAATGGAGGAGGGGCGGCTCAAGAGCACACGGCTTCGCAAATGTGGCATTCTGCGGGCGCGCGAGATGCCGGAGATGGAAATCATCGGCGTTGAAGTCCCGGACCCGCACGGCCCCTACGGCGCCAAGGGCGTCGGGGAAATCGGCCTGGTGCCGACCGCGGGGGCCGTCGCCAACGCCTTGTATCAATTCGACGGCCAGCGCCGCTATACGTTGCCGATGGCGTTGCCGAAAATCAGATAGAGATAGAGAGATCATTGCACCTCTCGTGGCAAATTCATCGCATTCTCTCTCTCTATCTCCCTACTCTATCTGCCCCAAAGGCGTGCCCGTTCGTCATAAAGTCTTCACACTTTCTTCAGAAATTGTGGATAACTCGCTGAAATCGGGCTAAATTGGGCCGAAATCTTCACGAAATCGCCAAGATTTCTGGGCAGGATTCTGGTAGACTGGTAGAGCGGTCGCCACAAAGGGCGACTCTCACTTCGAGTAACTTTCGGGCTTCGTGAGGAGGCTCTACCGATGAGTGCAGCTATTATTCAGGCGAACTACGATTCGCTTGAGCAGATTGCGACCCGCTTCGAGACCAGCGCCGACACGATGGACAAGCTGCTCCAGCATGTCACACGGAGCATGGACAATCTGCGCGGCGAGTGGATTGGCGAAGGGTCGGAGCGCTTCTTTGCCGAAATGGAAAGCGAGGTGCTTCCGGCAACGGTTCGCTTGCGTGATGCGTTGAGCGAATCGTCGGAGGTCACCCGCACGATTGCCACGCTGATTCGCGACGCCGAAGAAGAGGCGGCGGCGCTCTTCGCGGGTAGCGCGGTTATGGCAATGATGGCGGCTGGCGTTGGTGGATTCGCCTTCGCGGGCGACAACGGGCGGGGCGGCCCAAACGTACCGGGGCCACCAGCCCCGCCCTCGTCAGGCGCTGCTGATGGCTCTGGTGTACACGGCGCGATGGGCGATCCGACCGATGCGGATTGGGAGACGCACAGTAAGATGCGTTGGGCGGCAAGGGCTGCCGATCTGCGCGGTTGGGATGTCATGGCCGAGCACATGCATCATTTCCTCGACAACTCGGGAGAGCCGCTGGACGTGAGTGTGGACGACATGCTGAGTGATATGCCCGAGTTCCAGGCGCGGGTCGATCAGCAGAGTCAGGTCGTGATGAACCAGATGATCAACCAAGAAATCGCGAACAGCTATGACGGCACTCCCATGACCTTTGAGGTGACGACGCCGTGGCTGTCGGACTACTATCCCGACAAGAGTGACTATCCCGACTGGTACTATGGGGTGGGCGGCTTCAGTTACGCCCAGAGTGCGACAGTGACGGTCACGCCCAATCCCGCCGGTGGGGATCCGATCGTGACAGTAACCTCGCAAACCCATATGTTCGATCGGTACAACTGGGATGCGGGGAAATCGGTCACACTGCCATCCACCGGCATTGACTGGATCGACGATCATACGATGGCGGGCGACTACATCCCCGATACCCAGATGGGAAGATTGCATGGAACCGGGATCGCTCAGGAGTACGAGCTGCACGGAAGCTCTTCCAAACGGGTGACGACCTACCATTACGATCCGAACACGGGCTTGCAACCACCACCGTCGACCGATAACGGTGGACGATAGGAGAGATGATGCTGACATTACGGCCCGTGCTAATCGGCCTACTGACCGGGTTTATATTGCTAACCATCATCGGGTGCGAGGTCTCCAATACCATGGAAACGGATGCTAACTCACGAACAGACGATCCAATCGATGGACTTTCCGATACGCTCACCCCAGACGAGGTGGTCTCGTTCATCGGACATCCCTTCCCCGACAGCGCGACGAATCTCCAGATGGCGGGCGAGGCTGCGCTGGACACCTTGACCATCGCACGCTTCGACCTACCAGAAGCCGATTTGCAGCCCTATCTGGCGGACCTCGGCGTGACTGCTCCGCTGACCGAAGGTTACGCAGCGGCGGGGTCGGCCTCGCCCACTAGTGATTCCGACGCATGGTGGCAGCCGCCCGCCATCGGCAGCGAGGGGGATTACCGGGGCGTCTATCAGCAGATTGAGGGCAAAAGCTACAACATCACGGTCGTCGACTCCGGAACGCCGGATATCGTCACGGTCTTCCTGCAGGTGTTCACGACCTGATTGATGGGCAGATAGCGATAGAGAGATCATTGCACATCTCGTGGCAAATTCATTGCTTCCTCTATCTCTATCGCCCTTCTCTATCTAGCATCCACGGCAGCAGGGCGTAGAAGAGCGTCGCATCGACCACGTCGTCCAGCGGCACGTGCTCATTGATGGCGTGCGCGTAGATTTCGTTGCCCGGCCCGAAGCCGATGCACGGGATGCCGAGTTTCCCCGCCCAGTAATTGCCGTTGGTCGAGAAATCCCACTTGCCCTGCCCCGCCACATCCGCCACCTGCCATAGTTCGTGCAGTAACGCTTCGCCCGCCCGCACCAGCGGATGCTGCTTGTCGAGCGCCCACGCGGGGAAATACTGCTCGTACTCGTAGACTGCCCCCGTGTGGCTCGGTGTGCGATAGGTTAGCGTGTGGATCTCGAACACCTCACGCTGCTCGGCAGGGATGAGCGCCTCGATTTCGGCGATGACCGATTCGCGGCTTTCGCCGAAGGTGACGCGACGGTCGATGAAGATGCGACATTCCTCCGGGACGGCGTTGTCGCTGGCCGCACGGCTGCCGATGCGCGTTACCGTGATGCGCCCGATGCCGAGGAAATCGTCCGGCACGAACTGTTCTTCTAATCGCGAAATGCCCTCGATCAGCGGCAGCATCTTATAGATGGCGTTGTCGCCGAGGTAGTTGCTGGCGGCGTGGGCGCTGACGCCCCTGCAACTGACTTCCAACTCGACCCGCCCCTTGTGGCCGCGATAGACCTTCATGTTGGTCGGCTCGCCGATCACCACCATGTCGGGCCGCACGCCCTCCCAATCGTGGAAGGCGGCGCAGGCGATCCCGTCGCACCATTCCTCGATATTGCCCAGATAGTAGAGCGTGAAATTTGCGAGCAGGCCCAACTGCCGCGCCAGCGCCATGCCGTAGATCATGCCGGGGGTGCTGCCCTTCTCATCCAGCGCCCCCCGCGCGTAGAGCCTCCCCTCTTCGACCTTGCCCTCGAACGGATCCCACGCCCACTGCGCCCGATCCCCAATGCCGACCGTGTCCAAATGGCTATCGTAAAGCAGGATGCGTGGCCCGTTGCCGATCCGCCCCACGATCGAGCCGTAGCGATCGGTATAGACCTCGTCGAAGCCGAGCTTCCGCATCTCCGCGCCCACCCGCGCGCCGACCGCCTCAATATCGCTCTCCATGCTCGGAATCGCCACGATCTCGCGGAAAAAGCTCAGAATCGGGTCGCGTTGTTCAATGATATGCTGCTTCGCTTGCTCGACCACCGTGTTCATGACTGTCGCTCCTCGAGATGCGTGATAGAATTGGCGCAATTCTACCGCCGGAAGTGGCGAATGGAGAATGGACGGTGGGGAATAGCGAATGGCGAATGGGGCAGATGGTGGCCATATTTCACCCCTCTGCCGTTGTTTCTCGCTGCAACGCTTCCCATTTCATTGCTTTGCACCATGCACCATGCACCTTGCACCTCCCTTGCCCCTTGCCCCTTCCAACCACTTCCCAACTCCACCCCTAACCCCCACCGAACAAGAAAGACCCCCCATGCAACCCTCCCTCGGCTTTATCGGACTCGGCATCATGGGGCGCGGCATGGCGGCGAATTTGCTGCGCAAGGGCCACGCCCTGACCGTGTGGAATCGCACGGCCAGCCGCATGGCTCCCTTCGTGGCGCAGGGCGCGGTCGTGGCGATGTCCCCCGCCGCCCTAGCCGCGCAATGCGACATCGTGCTGATCTGTGTCAGCGACACCCCGGATGTGGCGGCGGTGCTGCACGGCGAGGCGGGGCTGCTGGCGGGGCTGCGCGAAGGGACGTTGGTCGTCGATCACAGCACGATCAGCCCCCAGGCCACGCGGGAATTTGCAGCCAAAGTCGCCGAAAAAGGGGCCTCGTGGCTCGATGCGCCGATCAGCGGCGGCAGCGAGGGAGCGGAACGGGGCACGCTCAGCATCATGGTGGGGGGCAGCGAAGGCGACTTCGAGCGGGCACGGCCAATCATGGCGGCCTACGGCAGCACCATCACCCACGTGGGCCAACAGGGCGCGGGCCAGATGGTCAAGCTGGTCAACCAGATTCTGGTCGTTGGCACTTACTATGCCGTCAGCGAAGCGCTGCTCTTCGCCCAAGCGGGGGGGCTGGATCTGGCGCGGACCATTGCCGCCGTTGAGCACGGCGCGGCGGGGAGCTGGATGCTCTCTAACCGAGGGACGCAGGCGATTGTGCGCGATTGGCGGCCTGGCTTCACCATCGACCTGCAACAGAAGGATCTGCGGCTGACGCTGGAAGCCGCAGCCCAGCTCGGCGTGCCGCTGCTGAACAGCAGCGCCATTGCGCAGCTTTACAGTATGTTACAGCGTCAAGGATTGGGCGGCGAGGGCAACCATGCCCTGATCAAGGCGCTGGAGCAGATGAGCGGCATTGTGGTGGGCGGCGACGATGCCACGGGATAACGTCGGCACGCAGCGCAACGCGCCGCTGCCCCGTGCCATCACCCGGCTATCCATCGTGGCCGACGCGCCGCTCTTCGCGGGGCTGGCAACGCACTGCTATGGGGTGGCCACGGGCGACGGCGTGCTGATCGTCGATCCGCCGTCGCAACGGGCAGCGGCGCTCGACCAGATCGAGGCGGCGGCCACCGCCCCCATCCGCGCGATCGTGGTGACCCATACCCATCCCGACCACATCGGCGGCGTGGCCGCGCTGCACGAACGGACGGGGGCGCCGGTCTACGGCCATCCGGCGGCGCAGCCCCATCTTGCGCCCCACCTGCCCTTCCATGCCCTGCACGAGGGCGACCAGTTCGCGGGCTGGCAGATCTGGCAGACGCCGGGCCACCGCGCCGACAGCATCACGTTGATCGATGAGCAAGAGCGCATCGCCATCGTTGGCGATTTGGTGGTGGGGAGCGGGACGGTCGTCATCAACCCGCCGGAGGGCGATTTGACCGACTACCTCACCTCCCTGGGGCGGCTCCGCGCGGCGTCGTTGCGAATGCTGCTGCCCGGCCATGGCCCCGTGGTCGTCGATCCAGCCGCGCTGCTCGATTATTACATCGCCCATCGGCTGCAACGAGAGGGCAAAGTGCTGGCCGCGCTGGGCGCAACGCCAGCCACGGTGGAAGCGCTGCTGCCGTTGGCCTATGACGACAGCGACCCCGCACTATACCCGCTGGCGGCCCGTTCGCTGTTGGCCCACCTGCTGAAACTGGAAGCAGAAGGACGGGCCGTTCGTCACGAGGCGGGCTGGTCGACTGTCTTGTAGTGCCGTGACGAAACCCACCATCTAGGGAGGGTAGCCAACCAGCGTGGCGTGCTGGCTTGACGGGGCGACGGGGTGCCTCTGGTAGAATAGGCCCCCGTAGCGACCTCTTGTTTCTTGGCGCTTGCTGACCGTGCGTCTGTTGGACCTCTCATTTCTTTCCGCCTTATCGCTTCGTCCAACGTCGGTTTGGCCTCATCGTGGGATAGGATGCACTTGCGATTAATCTCGCAGTAAGCGTTGCAATCTGTCCCAAATTTGAGTTTCAACAAATATAGACGTTGATTGTGATCTACGTTATAATGTAACGGATTGAATTCAAATTACACAGATATTTATTTACATCTTTATTTCTCGCTCTCGCATTTTTACGTTATACTGCGCTCATGAATGATCACATCCCCGCAAAACCGCGTCATAACACTGAATTTGAGACGTTACGACTCCGGATCGATTTCCTCAACCGGAGTCGTTACCGTGTCACCTGCACGGACATCGACAGCAAAGAAACCCACGCCGAAGCGTTCTGGCCGTTCACCGACGAGGAAGAATTGAACTGGATCGAAGCGCTGAACGGGGAACTGCCCGGCCATGGCGACCGTAAGAAGTTGTTGGAACAGGTGGGGGAGCAACTTTTTGAAGCGCTCTTTCACGACAAGGATGCCTACGCCGCCTTGGGTGTGGCTCGCAATTCGGTCCGCGAATCCCAAAAAGTATTGCGACTGGTGTTGGAGCTAGACCACCCGCGGCTAGAACGGTTGCCGTGGGAAAGCATTCTTGATCCCACCGCCGCCGCCTTCGTGGCGCGCGATCCCCAAATCTGCCTCATTCGGCGGGTGCGCGAAAGCGCGGTCGAACCGGTCACCATCATTAAACCGCTTCGCATTCTGGTGCTGATCCCCCAACCGGTGGGTGGTGTCCCGCTCAATGTAGAGCGTGAGTGGGCGATCTTGAACCGTGCGTTGAAAGAGCCACTCGGGAATGGGCAAATCGAGCTTGACCCCCTGCCGCCGATCGGACGGGACGATCCCGTTACCCTTCAAATGCTTGAACGCCATCTCCAGCTTGCCGAGGAAGCCAACCGGCCCTATCACATGCTCCATTTCATCGGCCATGCCGAATGGGATGCGGCGGCGGGCGCCGGGGTGCTCTGGTTCGAGGATTATAAGCGCGACAGCGTGGCGGTTAGTGGCGAGGCGCTCGGGGGGGTGTTGACGCACGACCTGCAATTGGTGGTGCTGAACGCCTGCGAAGGGGCACGCAACGAACAATCCGCTCCCTTCCGTTCGATTACCACGGCCCTATTGCACAGTTCCGATGTGGTGACCGTAATTGCCAGTCAGATCCGTCTCAAGGATACGGTCGCCCACGATTTCACGCGAGCGTTCTATCAAAAGATCGGCCAGGGCTACACGCTGGAAGAGGCAATGATCGCGGCCCGGGCCGAAATCGCACGCATCGGCGAAGAACCGATGTCGTGGGCGGCCCCCGTGATGGTGACCCGCGAGCCTAGGTTACCGATCTATCCCTTCCTCTCGCTGCCCCCCCGTCGTGTGATGAAGAGGCTCTATGCGGGGGGGCTTACCGCCGTTACCCTGCTCTCCGGCATCACGGTCGTCACGCTGATTCGGGTTTTCGGGTGGCTGGGCGGCATCGCTTTCCAGCTCGCGATTTGGGTCGCGGCGGCAACCATTTTCTGGCTGAATCGTCGCTTTATCCTTGAGGCATGGCGTGAAACGCTGCTCGCAGTGGTCACGGCCACGGCGGTGATTGGGCTGTGGTTCTGGTGGCTGCCAACGGTCGAGTTGCCCTCGCAGGCGGAGGTGCAGGTGCAGATCGAGCCACCGCCCGATCTGGTGCGAGGAACGGTCTCGGTTGAAGGGACGGTGGGGAATCTGCCGCCCGATCGGCAGTTGTGGCTGCTGGTGCAAGCCGAAGGGTCGGACAGCTACGTGGCGGGCGATCTGGCGACGCTCTCCGAAGATCGGACCCAGTTCGACGTGCCGGAGCTACGGGTCGGTCCCCCCGCAGATCGGCTGGTGCGCGGACAACGCTACATCATTCAGCCGGTCGTGGTGGATGACGGGGCAGATCGTCAGTTGACCGTCTTTTCACAGGCCTTCTTCCGCTACTTCCACCCCGACCTGCGCGTGACGCCGGAGCCGTCGCTCCCCCACATCACCGTCACGCGGCGATAGGGGGGTAGAAAGCAAGGCGACCCAAGGGCAATGCATGGGATCAGCCCTGTTTTCCGCTTCTCGCTTCACGCTTCTCGATTGAGCATCGCCGCGCGGGCCTCCGCTGCCACGAACAAGGAGCCAGCCACGACGATCAGCGCATCGGGCGCGGCCCATTCCAGTGCTTTTTGCACCGCTTCAGCCACGTTCGTCACCACGCGGGGCTGGCGTGGCGCGACAGCGGGATGCGTGGCCAGTTGCGCCGGATCGGCGGCGCGCGGGTGTCGGGCGCGCGTCAGAATCAGCCGGTCCGCCAGCGGCGATAGCGCCGCCATCAAGGCCGTCACATCCTTATCGCGCGAGACGCCTAAGATGAGGGTCGTCGTTCCCCAGCCTTGCGGGGCGGCCTCGGTAACTGTTTCCACGAGCGCACGGGCGCTGGCCTCGGTGTGCGCCCCATCGACCACAACCAACGGAGTGCGCTGCACCACTTCGACCCGCGCGGGCCATTGTACCGTGGCAAAGCCCGTGCGGAGTGCCGCGTCGTCCCACATCACCCCGCGCCCCCGCGCCACTTCCAGCGCGGTCAGCGCCACGATCGCGTTCTCGACCTGATGTTTCCCAAGCAAAGCAAGGTGTAGATCGCTGTAGCGGGCGCTGTCGTCCCGCGCAATGAGATCGAGGGTTTGTCCGTCGAGGCTGGCGCGGCGATGGGACGCGGCCCAGCAGCGGGGCGCGACGATCAACGCATTGCCCCGTGCGTTGGCGATGCGCTGCAAGACGCCGAGCGCCCCCTCGGTTTGCCCCGCCGTCACCACGGGGCGGCCCGTCTTGATGATTCCCCCTTTTTCGGCGGCGATCTCTTCGATCGTGTTGCCCAGCACCGCCGTATGTTCGAGCGCCAGCGGCGTGATCACGCTGACCAGCGGATCGAGGAAATTGGTCGCGTCCAGCCGCCCGCCCAAGCCCACTTCGACCACCGCCACATCGACCGCGGCCTCGGCGCAGGCGACGAAGGCCATCGCGGTCAGCAGCTCGAAGGTTGTCACATCCCCCAGCGCGTCGACATGCGGGCGAATCCGCCGCACCAGATCGACCCACGCTTCTCGGCTGATGGGGACGCCATCGATGCGGATCCGCTCCCGTGGGCTGTGCAGGTGGGGCGAACTGTAGAGTGCGGTGTGATAGCCCGCCGCCCGCAGCACGCTTTCAATCATCGCACTGGTCGAGCCTTTGCCCTTCGTCCCCGCGACATGGATCGCGGTCAGCTCCGCTTGCGGATCGCCGAGCCGCGTCAGCAGCCGCGCCATCCGTTCCAACGTGTACGGCTCGCGCGTTTCGGGCGGCGTCGTCTCGAAATTGACGAGCGACCAGATGTAATCGAGAGAGTCTTGGTAGTCCATGGATGAAAGGGAGCTTAGGGAGCTTAGGGAGCTTAAGGAGCTAGGGGGATGGCGCAGGGACGACGGTTGTTCGATTACAAAGTGCAAGGGGAACAGCGGTCATCCCTTGCCCCTGGCGCGAGAATGGCGAATGGTCAATGGGCGGCAATGAATAATCCATGAAGTGGCCAGGGTGCCCATGCACCATGCACCATGCACCATTCACCATTCACTTTGCACTATTTTGCCACCAGCGGCAAATAAATCCGTTCGACCAACTCGCCCCCATTTTGCCGCGCCAATTGCACGGTATCATCCAGCTCGTCGATCAGCGCCAGATCGAGGTCGCGATCGTTGTCGATATCGACCATCAGCGCGCACGACGCGGCCGCCGTGGCCGGGAATTCTTGAAAGAGGTTGAAGAGGCCGTTGCCATCGTTGAGGAAGAGCCGCCAATCGCCCGAAAAGCTGGAGGTGATCCAGTCAAGGTCCCCATCGCCGTCAATGTCGCCCAGATCGGTCGCCAGCGCGAAGGGGTCGGTCGGGTAGGTCGTTGGGGGCGAGAGGGCGCCCGCGCCATCGCCAAAAAGGATGCCGCCATTGTTCTGGTCGGAGTTGACCACCGAGACATCGACATGCCGGTCTCCGTTCAGGTCGCCCAGCATCAGCATCCACGCCCGTCCCGCTGGCTGGACATGCATCACGGTGAACGTGCCATCGCCCTCATTGTGCAGTGTGATCATTGTCTGCGAATCCCGTGTGCCGACGACCAAGTCGGCCCGCCCATCCTCATCCATATCCGCCGCGCCCAGCGCCCATTCCCCGTTGCCGCCCCCTTCGAAGAAGGTCGGCGGCCCGAAAACGCCGTTGCCGTTGTTGAGCAAGATTGAGAGGTTGTTCGAGTCGTAGTTGCTGTTCACCACGTCGGCATCCCCATCCCCATCCACATCCAGCACCGCGATGCCGCGCGGGCTTTGACCGACGGTGATCTTTTGCTGCGGGCCGAAGGTTCCGTCGCCATTGCCCAGCAGAATCGAGACCGACGCATCGCCGATGTTGGCGACTGCCACGTCAACCGCGCCATCCCCGTTGAAATCGGCAGGCTCGCTGGGGCTGGCGCGGAAGGCGACGGCGGCGGGCGGCGTCAGGTAATCCTCGAAAAGACCCGTGCCGTCGGCGCGGTTCAGGAAGGTGCGGATATCGGCGCTCAGTTCGTTGACGATGCTCAGGTCGGCCCAGCCGTCGTCGTTCAGATCGGTCGCAAAGCCGCCGTAGGACTGCACCTGCACGCTCGGATTGCTGCGGACCGACAGCGTGTCGATCACGGTGAAATCTAGGCTGCCGCTCGCACTCGCCACCCAGAAGTCGAAGTGGAAGCCGCCATCGGGCAAGCGGCTGCCGTCCTGCGCCAGCAGCCCCTCGGACAGCATCACCATCACCACCTCGCCCGCGAAGAAGCCTTCGTTGGGCGTCAGGGTGATGCGCTGATCGCCGTTGGAAAGCGCAAGCGTGCCAAGTACCGGCCCACTCCATTTGCCGAAAGCCATCACCGTTTGCGGCGTCACCGTCGTGGGGTTGATCGCTCGGTCGAAGTCGACCGTGATCGTTGCGTTGCGCGGGTTGGCAAGGCTGCGAGCAGCAGGTGAGGTGGAGAGGACCGCCAAGTTACCCCCCGCGCCCTCGTCCATCGCGCCCATCGTGGCGGATTCGGCAGGGGCGCTCAGGCTGATGATCAGCAGTAGGCCGACAAGGGCGAACAATCTCATGGAGGGCTCCTTTGCCAAGATGGGGAAGGGGTGACTGCTCCGACCTTCCGATTAGGCACACGCGCATATAGTAATGCCCTCTGAGATACCGTCAATCTGCACCCTACTCCGCCTTCCCAGCGCCCTCGGCCGGGGATGTGGCGCCCTATCAAAATCGAGCATCGAAAATCGAGCATCGGAGTGCCTTGACCTTCCATCGCCGATGCCCTGCTTTCCCCCAGCTCCCCCAGCTCCCCCAGCTCCCCCAGCTCCCTTTAGCTCCCCCAACTCCCCAGCTCCCTTAGCTCCCCCCCAGCTCCCCAGCTCCCCAGCTCCCCAGCCCCTTTAGCTCCCCCAACTCCCTCCCCCTGCCCGCCTGCGCTATAATCGCGCCATGACCCGCTACCGATCCCCCTTGTTCTACACCTTGCTCTTCGCGGCGCTGGCGCTGCTGTTGACGTGGCCGATGCCGTTGCACTTGGCCACGCACGCCATTGGGGATGGCAGCGACGACCCCGCGATCCTCTGGAATCTGTGGTGGGTCCGTTATGCGTTGCTCGACCTCGGCCAAAGCCCCTTCGAAAGCGCGTGGATGTTCTGGCCGCTGGGCATCAACCTGGTCTTCTACACGCTCACCACCCTGCACGGGGCGTTGACGATCCCGATCCAACTGCTGGCGGGCGTAGTGGTGGCGAACAGTTTCATCGTCTATTTTGAGCTGATCGTTGCGGCGCTGGGCACATGGTTGCTGGCGCGCTGGCTGCTGCTGCAGCACCCCGACGCGGCCCCGCACAACCGCCGCACGCGGGACGCGATCGCCGCGCTCAGCGCGATCAGCTACGCCTTCGTCAGCTCGAAATGGCTCTACCTCAGCTTGGGTCAGTTCAACATCGCGGCCAGCCAATGGCTGCCGTGGGCCACGCTCTATCTGGCCCGCATGTGGACCCAACCGCACGGGCGGGCGGGGCTGCGCAACGCCCTGCTCTGCGCCACCTTTCTGCTCTTCACCGGCTGGACGGAGTTCACCTACGCCGCCTTCTTCGCCCAATTTGCGATCCTCTTCTGGCTCTGGCACGTCGTGGTCGATTTCCCCCGTCGCCGCTTGCGCAACAGCGGCCGCTACACGCTGCTCTGCGCGCTCGTCGGGCTGATCTTTCTCGTTGGCATGGCCCCGATCCTCTGGCTGATGGTGAGCGACATCCGCACCAGTGGCGACTTCTTGGTGGAAGGGCTGGGCTTCGCCAACAGCTTCTCCAACGATCTGCTCGGTTTCTTCGTGCCGAGCGATCAGCATCCCCTTTTTGGCGCGTGGGTCCAACAGCGTTTCGACTTCGCCTATCTCAACTTCGCCTTCCTCGGTTGGGCCACATTAGCACTCGTGGCCACGGCGCTGCTGTGGCGCGGCAGCCGTCGCTATGCGGCCTCGTGGCTCTTCACGGGGGGGATCATGGTACTGCTTTCGCTCGGCCCAACCTTGCGCATCAACGGGCGGGAATGGGAGCTGCCGCTGCCTTTTGACCTGATGCTCCAGATTCCGATCCTGAAAGCGAACCGCTACCCCAGCCGCTACAGTGTGGTGATCGCGCTATGCGTGGCGATGCTGGTGGCATGGGGGGCGTCGGCGCTGCTGGCAGGGTTGAAGCGGCCGGGGGGCGTGGGGCCGCTGGCCACCGAGCGGCTCGTGCCGTTCGCGCTCGCCCTCATCCTGTTGGCCGAGCATACCGGCGTGCCGCTGCCGCTCTCCGACTACCGCCCGCAACCCGTCTACGAAGCGCTGGCCGAGCGAGAAGGGGCGGCTCTGCTCGATCTGCCGCTGGCGTGGCGTAACGGCTTCCGTGTGACGGGGCCGCTCGATCCCGTCTTCATGGCGGCGCAGGCGCAGCAGATCTACCACCAGAAACGTTCGCTGAACGGCAACACCAGCCGCAACCCGCCGCTCAAGTTCCAATATTTCACCGAGCTGCCGGTCGTCAACTCCTTACTGGCACTGGAAACCGGCCACACGCTGCCCCCCGACCGGCAGACCTTCGACCGGGCGCTGGCCCCCGAACTGCTGCGGTTGCTCGATGCGCCGAACCTTGTCGTGCGACGGTTGGATCAAGTCGCGCCTGTCCCCGTCACGCCCGCCCGTGCGATCCCCTATCTGGAAACGGTGCTGCCGACGACGCGCTGGTATGAGGATGCGCAGTTCGTCGGATTGGGGGCCACGTTGCCCCGCGCGCCAGACCGGTACGAGTGGGATGCGGCGCACCCGCTGGCTCGGCTCTTCTTCGCCGAAGGATGGAGCGCCCTACCGCCGCTCGATTTGCCAGCCGGGCCGCAAACGGCGAGCTACGCCCAAGCCGAGCGCGTGCGCCTGCTGCTGCCCTCGATCGCCCACGCGGGCGACTGGCAACTGACGATGACGATCACGGTTCCCGACGGGGTGACGCGCCGTGCCGAGCTGTGGCTGGTCGATCCGGCGGGGGGCACGGGCCGTCCGCTGACCCGCTTGACGCTGACGGGGAGCGATCGCTACACCGTAACGATCCCCGCCGACGAACGGCGCGGCACGCTGACCGCCTTGCAGCTCCGCTTCGACGGCCTATCGCCCGCCAGTGGGTTCACGGACGGGCCGTCCTTGCTGGTGGAAAGCGCCCAAGAGGAGGTCGGCAAGTTCGCCGCGATCTATCTAAACGGGGAGCGGCTGAACGGGCGCGGAACGGGCTACCACGCCGCGCTTTTCACCCCCGACTTCGCGCTGATCGAGCCGCGCCATTTCGACACCTTCAACGATCCGGCAGCGAGCGCTGCGCTTGCCGCGTGGCTGGCCGCTGCCCCCCGTGGCACGATCCTCGCCTTGGCCGCGGAAGATACCGTCTCGGCCGGGGGGGGCACGGGGGGGGCGTCGCTCTCGGACGACGTGTGGGCCGCGCTTCAGCAGTGGGGGGCCACGCCGATCAGCGATATGCGCGGTCAATTCCGTGTCAGCCACGCTTTCATCGGCGTGAAGGGCGAGGGTGCCGCCCTGGAAGATGCCAGTGCCATCCGCCCCGCGCGCCGTTGGATCGGGGCACCGCTCCAAGCGCCGCAGGTCGCGGCCCGCTTCGACAGCTTTGTGCTGGTACCTGCGCCCCCCTAATTTTGAAGCGTGACAGCCGGATCAATGGGGGCGTCGAAGGCGAATAGGCGGTGGTGGCTATAATTGGGATGCGTCGTCATTCGACCTGCCAATTCCCCTCAGCCAGGGGAAGTCAAGAAAGGAGCCACCATGCGTATCCCTGAAAAAACGAAGCCCGGCATTCTGGCCCGTTTGACTTTCTGGGTCTCGCAACGGATGTATGGCCGCGTTGCCGACCCCCTGCGGCTCTATTCCCACCATCCCACCGTCCTCTTTGGCACCAGCATCTATGAATTGGCGCAACAACGGGCCAACCATCTCGAGCCCCGCTTAAAAACGTTGGTCCAGCTCCAAGTGGCGCGGATGGTGGGCTGCCCTTGGTGAATTGACATCAACTCTGCCGTTGGCAGAGAAGCGGGGATCAGCGAGGCCCAACTCCTCAGCTTGGGGGAGGCCGCCACCAGCGAGCAGTTTACGCCACGCGAAAAACTCGCGTTGCAGTTGGCGGAAGCCTTGACCGCCACGCCAGCGACGGTGTCGGACGAGTTGTATGGGGCGTTGCAACGCGAATTTGATGAGCGGGAGCTGGTGGAACTGACCGCGAGCATTACGTGGGAAAACCAGCGGGCGCGCTTTAACCGCGCCTTCGATGTGCAACCCCAAAACTTTTCGGAAGGACAGCGCTGCCCCTTGCCCTATGTCAAGCCGCCAAGCTGAGCGTGGCTACCGCTTCACCCGTTCGAAGCGAAAGCGCTGGTCGCCGATGCCGATCTCATCCCCATCTTTCAGGCTGGCGACGGTGTTGATGGGGGCTTCGTTGACAAGGGTGCCGTTGGTGGAGCTGTAATCAAAGACGGTGAACTCGTGGGAAGGGGAGACGCCCTCGCGATGGTTGACTTGGGCGTGCAGACGGGAGACGTTGGCCTGCGAGACGATGATATCGCAATCGTTGAGCCGACCGATGGTCGTGGTGTCGCCTTGGCGAATCAGCCAACTCCGTCCCTGCTCTTCGCCGTGCAACGCGGTGAGCATGGCCACGGGGGGGCGGTTGCGGCTGCGGCGAGCAGCGGGCGCCGCGTTGGGGGCTGCGTTGCTCAGCGTGGCCGTATCCTCGAGGCGGCGCGGGCGCTTGTCGGAGGGGCTTTGCCGGGGTCGGCGCAGCAGAATCATGACCAGTAAGACGCCCAACACGCCCACAACGGCGACAAGCAGCATGACAAGAATGGCTTCTTTGCTCATCGAATCCTCAGGAAAGTGCCTCTGCAAGAGCGGATAAGGCCACGATCATAGCCGAAAGTGGTCGATTGTGTAAGGGTTTGCCCGGTGACGCCACCGTTCGCCGATCGACGGATCGACACATACAATCTCTTCGCGCTCCGAAGTCGCCTCTTCGCCTACCCTCACGCTCAAATTGAGCCACGAGAAATGGATCGCGCGTTGGCAACGGGGGGTAAATTTTCACGCAGAACTGCAACAGGCGGCCCAACGACACGCTTTCCCCTTGGTCGTTCGAGATCGACATCTTCGCTGTTCTAGGCCAGCGCGTTGATCTGCCTGCCTTGATTCAATCCAAACGTGCGGCGGGTTGTCCGCGTGACTTCGATCGCATTGCCGAACTTGAAACCCGGCGACAAAAGGTGACTCAGCGCGATGTGACCCACGCGAACCGGTCGCTCGACTTCGCCTCAGAATCGCCCCCGATCTCCTATCCGCAGAGGGGCGTCGTATGCTCATTTTCTTTCACGTTCCCTCAAAGGTAGCGACCCTACGAATGGAATGGACTGATGCTTAAACGACTGTTCAATCGACGGGAACGCCCCGCTCCCTCCGTTGCGCCCCCCGCGCCCCTGCGCTGGGATGCCGCGCAACACAGCGTCCGCCAAAGCTTTGCGCTGCATCTGCGCGGCTTGGCGCTGGACGACGCGGCCCAGCAGCTGCGCGACGGCTATGGCTACGCCATCGACGCATCGCCCGCCATTGTGCTTTTGGCCGATGGCGACTGGCTGACGGCCAACTTCTCCCGCACGCTGGTCAGCCGGATCGGCTTCAACCGCGTGGCAAGCCAGATCGCGCGCGACGCTGACATCTGGCTGATCGGCTATCGGCTCTTCGGCGACGAGGGGATGGATGTGCATTACTTTCGGGGCGGCGACCACCTCGGCGCGCTGGCGGTCAGCGGGGAGGAGATCGAGATCGAGCCGGAGACGGCCGCGCTGTTCGCGCCGCTGGCCGATGTAACGCGCATTGTGCCGCGCCGCGCCACGCAGCATCCCCTCGATTTTCACATCGCCCTGCTCAATGGGCTGGGCATCGATCACGCGGCGTTGGGCTGGGAAGAGGCGCTGGCGCTGGCATCGTCGCGCGACGTTGCGATCACGCTATAGGGTGGATGGCTCCCCAGTTCCCTATCCCATGACCCCACGACTCGACTCAACCGACGACCCGTTCGACCGCTTGGTGGCGGCGGCCACCGAAGCGCCGTTTCAAGGGTGGGATTTTTCTTACCTTGAGGGTCGCTGGAAGGAGGAGGCGACCCCCTGGTCTTACCGCGATGCGGTGTTGCACCGCTTGACCAGCGCCCACAGCCTACTCGATATGGGCACCGGCGGCGGCGAATTCCTCGCCGCCCTCGCCCCACTGCCGCCCTACACCGCTGCCACCGAAGGCTATCCGCCCAACATCCCCATCGCCCGCAAACGGCTGGCCCCGCTGGGCGTTGATCTGCGCGTGGTGGGCGACGATAATCGCCTCCCTTTCGCGGACGAGCAGTTCGACCTCGTGATCAGTCGTCATGAATCCTACGACCCGCGAGAGATACGACGTATCCTCAAGGAAGGGGGTATCTTCTTGACCCAGCAAGTCGGGGGGGAAGATCTGATGCAGCTCAGCGAGCGGTTGCGACCGGGCACGGCCCATCCGTTCGCCCACTGGACGGCAGAGTTCGCGGTCGACCAACTGTTGGCGGCGGGCTTTGCGATACTTTTCCAAGATGAGGCGCAGCCGCTCACCCATTTTATGACATCGGTGCCGTGGTCTATTTCCTCAACGCCATCCCGTGGCAAATCGAAGATTTCACCGTCTCACGTTTTCGTGATCGTTTGCATCAGATGTACGCTCATATTCAAGCGAAAGGGCGTCTGACGGTTGCGAACCATCGTTTTATCATTCAGGCCGTTCGGACGTGATGCGACCTCTCTACATGCTGCGTGGCGTTTCGGTCAAGGCGGAGACGGTCTATGACTTTGCCACCGCCGGAGCCTGAAACCGTCTTGGGGCCGGGCAGCAGCGCCCCCCAGGACGGTGTCACATTCCGCCACGTGTGGATGCCCTTCCTCGTCAGCCGCGCGATGTTGCTGCTCGCCTCGCTCATCATCCTCACCTTTTTTGGGCAGTGGATGGCCGAGGGCGCCCAGGTGGAACGGACCTTGCCGGAGCTTTGGAGCGCGTGGGATTCGAGCTACTACATCGAGATCGCGCGTGACGGCTATGGGGCGGACGGGAACGCATCAACGCTGGCCTTTTTCCCGCTCTATCCCCTTTTGATGCGATGGGTCGCGCTGGGGTCGACGGATCCAGCCGTCTTGCCGGCGGTCGGTGTCCTGATCTCCAACGCGGCGCTCGCCCTGACCTCGCTTTACTTCTACCGGCTGGTGGCGATCGACCACGGCGAAGCGGTGGCGGCCCGCGCCCTTTGGCTGATGCTTTGTTTCCCCACCGGCTTCTACCTGAGTGTGGTCTATACCGAAGGGCTGTTCTTGATGCTGGCGGTGGGCGCGTTCTGGGCGGCCCGCCAGCGGCGCTGGTGGCTGGCGGCGATGCTCGCCGCCGCCAGTGCCGCCACCCGCTCGGTGGGCCTGCTGCTGATCGTCCCGCTGCTGTGGGAATGGTTTCGCCAGCCCGTGCGCCGCGCTCAGGAGGGGGCGTGGCTGCTGCTGATCCCTGCGGGGTTGGGCGCCTACATGCTCTTTCAAGCGATTGCGTTTGGCGATCCACTGCGTTTCACGGCGGCGCAGGCACTGTGGGGGCGCTCGACCTCGCTCGCTGCGCTGGCCGATCGAGTGAGGGGGATCGTGACGCGACTACAACTCGTTCAGCAGGGCGGAACGTTGGAGAACGCGGGACAGTGGTTGATCGAATTCGCCTTTGTCTTCGCGGCGCTATCATTCATGGTCGTCATGGGTCGCAAAGTGCGGGCCTCCTACCAGTTCTACTTTTTGCTTGGACTGTTGATGCCCTTGTCGACCCTGCAATTTACGGCCATGCCGCGCCTTCTTTTGGTCCTTTTCCCGATGTACATCGCGCTGGCCCTCGCGCTGCGTCGCCCGGCAATTTTTTGGCCCGTGGTGGTGCTGATGGCGGTGCTTCAGCTCGTACTCTTCGGTCGTTGGGGATTGGGCTACTGGGTCGCTTAACCTTACCGGAGGTAAACAATGATTTCTGCCAGCGAGGCACTCACACAGCTCCAGGCGGGGAACCGCCGTTTCGCTGCGGGCCAGCCCCACAATCCACACAGTTCCGACGCCGAGCGTCGAGCCGCGTCGGTGGCGGGGCAGGCGCCCTTCGCCGTCATCCTCGGCTGTTCCGATTCGCGCGTCCCTGCGGAATTGGTCTTCGATCAGGGCATCGGCGATCTCTTCGTGATTCGCGTTGCGGGGAACATCGTGGCCCCCTCGCTGATCGGCAGCGTGGAGTTCGCGGTCGGTCAGTTCGGCACGCCGCTGGTGGTGGTGATGGGCCACACGGGTTGCGGCGCGGTCATCGCCACGCTGCAAGCGCTCCGTCAGCCCGAATCCGTTCCGTCCCCCAATCTGAATGCCATTGTGACGCGGATCCGCCCAACGCTGATCACCCTGCACGAGATGGCACCCGAGTTGGACGAAGAGCAACTGTTGGGCCACGCGGTGCGGGCCAACGTACGCGCCTCGGTCAGCCAACTCCGTCAAGGGTCGCGGCTGTTGGAGGATGCGGTGGTCGAGGGTCGGCTACGCATCCTGGGAGCGGAATACAACTTGGCCACGGGCGAGGTCGATTTCTTCGAAGACGAATAGCCGCGCCCTGCCACGGGCTGCCGTGCCATGCCGCGCGGGGACTCGCTGTTGTCGCAAGGTGACGCCCAAGGCTCTCACGCGGCCCTGCCGTGGGGGGCGTGGCAGCCAGCGCGTGGGGCGCGGTGACGACGCGCGGCAAATGCGTTGACCCACGTGCGCCGATGGACGGCGGATCACGTCGCGCCACCGGCGCGTGCTGCTTTAGAGCGTTTGCGCCTTGCGAGGGCAGCGCGAAAGGCAAGTGGTAGGTTTGTGGCTTTATCGAAGTACCGTTAGAATAGCGCCTCAGCTACTTAACTCAACGGTACGCAAGGTGCCTTGCGTCATTGCAGAAAGGAGAGAGCCATGCCCCGTAGGTTTATGTGAGCTATTCCCTCCATCCCCCACTGAACCTAACGAATTCCCCCATGCCCAAGCCCCGCAGGGGCCGGGCAATAGCCGCATCTGAGCCACTTATACTGAGGAATAGTCGCTATATGGCTGGCTACAAGATTTTGCTGACGGATGGCGCGATGCGACGTACGCTCTCTGCTGCCCGCGCCCTGGCCGCCGAGGGTCACCGCGTGACGGTCGGTGAAGACAGTCGGTACAACACCACCTTTTTCTCACGCTTTTGCCACGAACGGCTCGTTTACCCTTCCCCCCGCCACGCCCCCGCTGACTTTATCGACTACCTCGTCGACTATCTGCAGCGTGTCCCGCACGACTGTTTGCTGCCGATGGAGGCCGATACCCTTGATTTGATTCTGGCCCACCGTGAGCGATTCGACGCGCTCACCACCCTGCCGTTCGTGCCGCTAAATACGTATCTCACCTTCAGGGACAAGGGCAATGGGTCGCGGCTCGCCTCGCATATCGGCATTCCGCAGCCCGAGACGATCTACCCCTCTTCGCCTCAGCACGTTGTCGAAGAGACCAAAGCGCTCGGCTTTCCGCTCATTCTGAAGCCACGCCACGGCTGGGGCAGTCGGGGCATTCGGGTCGTGCATACGGCCGAGGAACTCCAACGGGTCTACAGGGCGCTCCATCAAGAATCCTCGCTGCCCTTGGTCCAGCGTTATGTGACGCCCGGTGCCAAGTACTTCTGCTCGGCGCTGATGGATAAGGAGGGGCGACTGGTCCGTGCCACCGTCCATCGGGAGCTGCGCAATCATCCGCGGCACCTTGGCCCCAGTACGGCCCAGCGCAGTGAAGCGTGGCCCCTCTTGATCGAATACACCGAATGGCTGTTGCGTGCCGCCGGATGGTATGGTGTGGCGAACGCTGACTTTATGATTGATGGCGAGAGTGGCGAACCGCTCTTCATGGAGGTCAACCCCCGTTTCTGGGGATCGCTACAGGCGACGCAGCAGGCAGGGGTCAATATGCCGGATCTGCTGGTACGAATGGCGATGGGCGAATCCATCACGCCCGATTTGAGCTATGAGTTGGGCCAGGTCACGCGCGCGCTGCTCCCCTTCGACATCCTCCACTTTCTGACGAACCCCGATCGCTTGCACATGCAGCCCAGCTTTTTCGACTTCTTTGGCCCGAAAGTCGCTTACGACATCATCTCGCGCCGCGATCCCGGGCCGATTTTGGGCTTCTTGCTCACCTCGCTGCGCTACTGCGTCGAGCCTGAGGTTTGGATTCGACAGGCGCGCATGGAGCGCGTGGGGCGCTGGCTCGCACGCATCCAACGGAAGCCGCTAAGCGATCTCAGCAGGGCCTCTGCTGGCTCTCACGCAGCAGCCGATCTGGTGGATGAGTCGTAAAACGATGGGTCTCCCTTCCCGCGTCAGCCGGGCGTTGCCGCGCGACGATCGGACCCTTTGGCGACGGGCAACGGGCCACTTCGCCTTTCTGACCACCGGGGTGGTGCTGGCACGCCTCGTCAACTTTGTGATGATCACCGTGGTGGCCCGTCGCCTTGGCCCGGCCAGCTTTGCCGACTTCTCCTTCGTATTAGCGATCTTCATCGCCTATGGGCTGATCGCCAACCTCGGCCTCGAAAATCTCATTGTGCGCGAAGTGGCGCGATCCGCCGAGTCGGGCCGTGCCATCATGGAGCAGGCATTGGGGGTGAAACTGTTGGCCCTGCCGGTTGGGGTTGCCCTTGTCTTGGTGATCGGCTGGTACGACCCCTCCTTATGGCGGATCGCGTGGGCACTTTTTCTCTACGGGCAGCTCCACGCCGAACTGCTCTTTCTCTACGCGCTCTTCCGCGGTCAAGAGAAGATGCACCGCCAGATGATCTTGGTGGTCTTGCAAGCGCTCTTTATCGCGTCGTTGAGCATCGTCGCGCTCTTCTGGCGCCCTTCGGCGGAATCTGTGTCGGTCGCTCACGCGGTCGGGGGGGCGGTCCCGCTGGCGATCGGCTGGTGGTGGGTGGCAAGAGAGCGCCTCTTGCCGCAGCGACTGGGGGAGAGGCACGCGGTAGGTCGGCTATTACGTACGACAGTTCCGTTCGCCTTTTCCATTCTTGGCCTGTTGATCTTTGATCGCCATGCCATTCTGTTCGTCGAAGCGTTCGCCAGTCGGGAAGCCTTGGGATGGTACAATGCGGTCTACCTGGTGATTTTGGCCCTCAGCCAACTGCCGCTGATCGCCATCAACGGCCTCTTTCCCCTGCTTGCCCAACGCGCGCAAGACGGCGCACGGCTGTTGCCGATCGTCCGACGGGCATGGGGGCTACTCACGGTACTGGGCGTGGCAGTGGCGCTCGCCCTCTTTGCCAGCGCGCCGTGGCTCATCCCGCTGATTTTTGGGGCGGCGTACCGGCCCGCCGCCACGATTATGCAGATCCTGGCGCTCAGTATTCCCGCCATCTTCTCGATGATCTTGTTGAACGGGCTGTTACAGGCCGTCGATCAGCAACGGATGGCGGGCATCGCCTTTGCGGTGGGCTTGCTGATCGCCTGTCCGCTCACGGCTTTCCTTGCTGCGCGATACGGCTACTTGGGCGGGGCAGTCGGCTATACGATTGCCGCTTATCTAATCGGCCTGCTCTTGGCGATCTTCACAGGGCGGATCGTCACGATGCCCCGTCCCGCGTCCCAGGGGGTACGATGAGCCGCAGTGGCGCGCTGACGCTTTCGCTCTTCGATTCGGTTCATGCGCTCCCGCCGCGACTATGGGATCAGTTGGCCACCCAACGCCCCTTCACGTCGGTGGCCTGGTTGGCTTTTGTCGCCGACATCATGGACGATTGGTCGCCCCGCTTTCTGCTTTGGCAACGGAATGGCGAGCCGATGGCTGCGGCCATCTGTTACCGCCAACGGCGCTTTCATCTCTCGGCGCACGGCGCGTTGCGCATGGGGCAGGGGGTGCTCCGCCCCCTTCTCCGTCTGCTGGCGCCGATGACCTGTGGTGTCCCGGTCTTCGGGAGTCACTCCGCACTTTTGTTGTCCCCGCAGCTTGATGCGTGGGGATTTGACACTGTGGTCAGAGATATCGAAGGCTTGGCGTGGCGTAGTGGGGCGCAGTGGCTGGGCTTCGATAGCCTTGATTCGGCCATGATGGCGCAACTCGCCCCCCGCTACCTCCGCTATTTCACCCATGACGAAGCGACCCTCGATCTGTCACCCTATACGACTTACGCTGACTATGAACAGGGGTTGCCGAAGAAAAAGCGGTCGGAAATCCGTCGGCTCCGCAATCGGGCGCGCGACGCGGGCGTGACGGTCGCGATTGGCCCGATCGACCGTGGACTGGCGCCAACGGTACGTCGACTCATCAGCGAAACTGCGGCGCGGCATGGGAATGAATTCCTCTACACAAACGATTTTCTGACGCGGGCAACGACCCATCTGCCCGAAAGCAGCCAACGGATGCTGGTGGTCTCTAAGGGAGGGGATGCGATCGGGACGGTCTCGCTGTTCAAGTGCGGCGAGCACGGTCTGGTCAAGTGGATCGGCTTGGATTACGCTCAGACGGAAGGGAGCTATGCGTACCACTACCTGATGACGGAAACGGTGACGGCGGCCTTGGCGTTGGGCATCACGCGGCTGAACTTGGGGGGGCAAGCATGGGCCTTGAAAAAACATATGGGGGCCGACGCCGTACCGCGCTACGCCGCGCTACGCTGGCGCAATGCCCCCGTACAACGGCTGGTCGCGTCGTTTTTAATCCGGCCCAAACGGCGAGGGGAAGCGACATGACGCCCACATTTACCATTCGACCCGCCCGCGTCGAAGAGTTGGCCGATGTGGAACGGATGGTGTTAACCTCCTTTCCCCATCTTTTTCAGCCCCTTTTCGGTCCGCTGCCGGTCGCGCAGCAGATCGAGATCATGATGACGCTGCGCCGAACCCGTGTCGACCCGACCGCTGGGCTTTTTGTGGCGGTCGATGAGGGGGAGCAGGTGGTGGGGACGATGGCCTTTGAACATGCGGCGCTTCATACGGAAGTCACTCCCGAACGGCTGCGCGCGGTGATGTCGCTTGGCCTGCGGGCGGCGATCCGCTTTGCCTTCGTCTCCAACTTTGTGCTGATCAAGGAACGGCCCGCAGCGGACGAGTTCATCATCCGCAGTGGGGCCGTCTTGCCCGCATGGCGGCGACATGGCGTCGCCGCGCGGCTCATCCAGCGGATCGAAGAAGAGGCGGTTGGCGAAGGCTTTCGCGAGTATGTGGGTTGGGTCGCTTCAACAAACCCCGCCTCCCAAGCGCTGATGCTTTCGAACGGCTATGCGATCGGCCGCCACAAACGCTACCTGCTGCGCGGCTGGATCGCCAATGAGCCTGCCATGATCCGCTTTTACAAGGCCGTGCCTTGAACGGCCACTGACTTCTAGCGCGGCCCCCTAGGGCGCTGATCGTTACTTAACGGGAAAGAACTGCTCGTGAACCCATCATCCGTACGCCCCCATTTGGCCTGGCTGCTGCCCGGCTTGCTGGCCCTGCTCATCGCGGCCTACATCTACCTTGCCCTGCCCCACGAACGGGAAGTCTCATCGCTGGCAATGCTGATCTTTAAGTTCGCGCCCTTCGTGCTGGCAACGATTGCGATCGCCTTCTTTCCCACTTCGCCCCGCGCGTGGTGGACCGTGCCGCTCATATTCCTGCTCTTCCTGCCCTTCTTTGGCTTCTTGGTGCCGCGCCAGCTCTACTTCATACGATTTGGCATTCAAAGTGCCTACGAGCTGGCGCCGGGCGCCGATCAGGCCGGTCTGGAGCAAATCTTCGCGCAGTTCTATACGATCACCGCCATCCTCGTCCCTTACTTTATTCTCACCGTCGCCTTTGCCTTCCGGATGGGGGGTGGGCGGAGTGGGCAAGTCTTGAAGATTGGCGGTTCGGGCATCCTGCTGATGCTTTCTGGGATCGAAGATATCATGTTCTTCGTGGTGAATGGCTTTTGGCCCATGCCGGAAGTGATTTCATGGGCCAGCCACATGACGGTGCGGTTGGGGCGGCCCGCCACGCGCACGGAATTCTTCATCCTATGCGCCCTCCACTTTCTGCTGATCTTCCTCCTTTGGGCGCTACCCCTCGACCGCTGGATGGCACGTTGCCGAGGCAGGGAGGCGTTGCCGGAGGGGACGCGGCTTTCCCCCAGCACCTCCCCCGAATGATACCGAACTACACACTCTAGAGAGAGGCATGGCAGCACCACAACGATACTTACTCACCGGCGGGGCGGGTTTTCTGGGCATCAATCTGGCTCGCTATCTTCTGGCGCGGGGCCATCAGGTCGTCTCGCTCGATATCGCCCCCTTCGACTATCCGGAGCGCGATCAGGTGACCGTGATCACGGGCGACATCCGGCACCGCGACAGTGTGGACCAAGCGATGGCGGGGGTTGACGGGGTTATCCACATGGCCGCCGCTTTGCCGAGGTACCGCGTCGAGGACATCTATTCGACCGACGTTGACGGGAGCCGCAACGTGCTCGCTTCGGCCCATGCCCATGGCGTGGAAAGGTTCGTCTATATCTCGACCACCGCTGTCTACGGCGTGCCAAAAGTGCAGGGCATCCCAGAAGAAGCGCCGCTGCAGGGCTTGGGCGACTATGGGATCGCGAAGGTACGGGTCGAAGCGATGTGCGAGGCGGCAAGGGGCGAGGGGCGTTGTATCTCCGTGCTGCGCCCCAAATCGTTCGTCGGTCCCGAACGGCTCGGTGTCTTTGGCCTCTTGTACGATTGGGCAAAAGATGGCAAGAATTTCCCCGTCTTGGGAAGTGGCCAAAATCGTTACCAGCTTTTGGATGTCGAAGATCTCTGCCGCGCGATCTATCTGACGCTCACCTTGCCGCAGCCGCGTGTGAATGATACCTTCAATATCGGGGCGAAGCAGTTCACCACCCTCCGTCAAGATTACCAGGCCGTGCTCGACTATGCGGGCCACGGGGGCCGTATCGTCTCGTTGCCTGCGGCGCCCGCGATCTGGCTGCTGCGCATGCTCGACCGACTGCAGCTCTCGCCGCTCTACCCGTGGGTTTACGAGACGGTGACCAAGGATTCGTTCGTCTCCATCGAAAAGGCGGAAGCGTGCTTGGGCTTCGTCCCTCACTATTCGAACCAACAGGCGTTGATCCGAAACTATCAGTGGTATCTGGACAACCTTCACACCTTCGATGGGCAAGATGGCTATTCCCATCGTGTCCCGTGGAAGCAAGGCGCCCTTTCCATCGCCAAGCTGCTCTTTTGAACGCAGAACGCGAAACGGTATTGCGAATGGCGCATGGCCATGGTTGGGGATCGGCTTGCGGCTTTACCCCTGTGGGCTTCCCCACGCTCCACGGACTAGAAACGCCAACACTGACATCCACACCGCCATACACCCGATACACTGAGACCTTGTCTACTTCCCGACCGAACCCCCTGCCCCTCTCCGCCGCCGTCTTGGCGGGGGGGGCTTCGTCGCGTATGGGGCGTGACAAATCACTGCTGATGCTGGACGGTGAACGGCTAATCGAACGGGTGGTGGGTCGCTTGGCGCAGGTGGCCGATGAGCGGTTGGTCAGCACCAATCATCCCGAACGCTACCCCTTTTTGGCCGACCGCGTCCGCTTTGTCCCCGACGAGGGGGGCACGGGGCAGGGGCCATTGGCGGGCATCGCCAGCCTCCTTGCGGCTGCCACGCACGACCGCGTTTTGATCGTGGCAACGGATATGCCCTGCCTCAACGTGGCCCTGCTTCGTCACATGGCATCGCTGCCCACGCGGGCCGACGTGGTGATCCCGTTGCTCCGCGAGGGCGGCCACCCCGAAACCACCCATGCGATCTACCATCGCACGGCGCTGCCCGCCATCCAGCGCCGATTGGCGGCGGGTCAACGGCGGGTCACCAGCTTCTTCGAGGATGTCACCGTGCATACGATCCGCGCCGCCGAGATCGAGCGCTTCGATCCTCACCATCGCTCGTTCGTCAACGCCAACACGCCCGCCGAGTGGGAGGCGGTGCGGGCCAATGCGGATTGTGAAGGGTGAATCGAAGGACGCATCCTGAAGAAGACTCAATTTTTCCTGCTTCCCCACCCCCCTTGATCCTTTCCCAGGTGACCCGAAAAAGGCAACGGATCGCTGAGCGCTGGGCTGACGCTGCCCTGGCTCGAACGGCCCCCCGTTTGCACGGGCCGCGCCCCGCTCTATACTTCTGCCACAACCAACGGCACAGACGCCGCCCTTCGTTTGCGTGGGGCGGTCTTTTTTTCCAGAGAGGGAATCATAATGAGCAAAATTGCGGTGGGCGTGTTGGGGGCGACGGGCTTGGTGGGACAACGCCTTCTGCGTCGCTTGGCCGATCATCCGTGGTTCGAAGTCACCGCGCTGAGCGGCTCTGAACGGAGCGTGGGACGTCGGTATGGCGAGGCCGTGCGCTGGCGGCTGCCGGGCGATCCGCCGCCCGCCATCGCGGATCTCGTGGTGCAACCGACCGCGCCGGGCCTCGATGCGGCGTTGCTCTTCTCCGCATTGCCCAAAGCGGTGGCGCGCGAGGTGGAACCGACGCTGGCCCAAGCGGGCTACATCGTTTCCAGCAATGCCAGCGCCTTCCGCGCCACCGATGATGTGCCGCTGATCCTCCCCGATGTCAACCCGGCGCATCTGGCCCTGGTCGAAACGCAGCGCCAGCAGCGGGGCTGGCAGGGCTTCATCGTCACCAACGCCAACTGTGTGGCGATTCCGGTCACGCTTTCGCTCAAGCCGTTGTACGACCGCTTCGGCATCGACAAGCTCTTCCTCGTCTCGATGCAAGCGATCTCTGGCGCGGGCTATCCGGGGGTCGCCTCGCTCGACATCGTCGACAATGTGATCCCCTACATCGGCGGCGAAGAGGAGAAGATCGAGATCGAGCCGCGCAAGATGCTGGGTACGCTTGGCGACGGGCAGATCGACCATGCCGAGTTCCCCGTGAGCGCCCATGCCAACCGCGTCGCCAGCCGCGACGGCCACATGGTCTGTGTCAGCGTGGCGCTCAAGCAGCCCGCTACGCCAGAGGAGGTCGTTGCCGCGATGCGCGACTATCGGGGGCTGCCGCAGCAGCTCGGGCTGCCGAGCGCCGCGCCGCAACCGATCCTCGTCCGCGACGAACCGGATCGACCACAGCCGATCCGCGACCGCGACGCCGCAGGCGGCATGGCCGTAACGGTGGGGCGGGTGCGCGACTGCCCCCTACTCGACATAAAATACGTGGTGCTGGGCCATAACACGGAATATGGGGCGGCAGGGGCGGCGCTGCTCAACGGCGAATTGTTGGCGGCGCAGGGCTATCTGGGGGCGTCGGTTGAGGAGTTGCTATCGGGATGAGGAGGGGAGATGGTGTGGAGAATGGAGCCGTCATGCGCGACGGGGCACCACGGAGAATGAAAGTGGCGCGTGACGCTGTGGGGGTGTATGGGTGTGAGGGTGAACGGCCTAGCAAAGCCGTGAATAATCAGGGAAATGCTGGGCCCCCATGCACCATGCCCCATGCACCACACCATGGCCGCTACAATTGATACAGAAATGGCGCGTCGACGCCCGCAAACGGGCCTATTTTCAGGGCAGAATGGAGAATGGAGAATGGATACAACGCGAGTTCCATCTTTTTCCCTGCTCCATCCACCATGCCTGGCCGCCGTGGGGCGCGATAGCAGATGAAGGGTGGAATCTTTCAGCTTCCCCGCGCTATTGCGGAGGGGATGATCGCGCAGGCGCAGGCAGGCTGGCCGGAGGAGATTTGCGGCTTGCTGGCGGCGGATGGCACGGGGAGGGTGGTGGAATGGTTGCCCGTGCCCAACGTGGCAGCGGATAAGCAGATCACCTACCGCATGGCACCCATGCACCAGTTGTTGGCCTTCGAGCGGATGGACGAAGAAGGTTGGACGCTCGCCGCGATCTACCACAGCCACCCCCAGTCGGCGGCCTATCCTTCACCGAAGGATCGCCACGATGCCTTCGACCCCTACGATGGGGTGCCGCTCTACCCCGGAACTCCTTACCTCATCCTCTCGCTCGCCGACCGCGACGCACCCGCCATCCGCGCCTTTCTGCTCCCCACCCGCGACGAGGTGGTGGAGATGAGGGTGGAGATCGTCTGATCGTCAGCCGCTTCGCGGCGGCTGCTTGCTCACAGTTACTCGCTCCAGATCATCGACGACCCGCGTGCGGGGGAAGAGTCGTCGCGCTTCGGCCTCCAGTTCGTTCCCCCGGTAGCGGCGGGAGATGTGGTTGAGGTAGAGCGCCCCGACCCCCGCCTCCGACGCCAATTGCGCCGCCATGCTGGCCGTGATGTGGCCGTGGCTGGCGACTTCGTCCGCCTGCTGCTCGGAGTAGGTCGATTCGATCACCAGCCCGTCTGCCCCCTGAACATACGGACGAATCGGATCAAGCCGATCCACATCCCCGACGTAGACCAGTTTCGCGCCCAGCTCCGTCTCGCCCAAAACCTCCTCCGGCTGCACCACCCGCCCATCGGCCAGAGTGACGGCCTCGCCCGCCACCAACCGGCTCCGTTCGGGGCCGAATGGGACGGCCAGCGCCTCGGCTCGGTCGTTCAGGAAGGGGCGGCGCGACGGCTCCTCGAACACGAAGCCCCACGAATCCGAAGCGCGGTGCGGCACGGGGAAGGCGCTCACGCTGAGGTGGGGAAACGTCAAAAAGCGCCCTGCTTTTAGCGGCTGGAAGTCGATCCAAATCGAGTTGTTCCGCTTGCCGCGCAGCACCACCCCCAACAACAGGTCGCGCACCCGCTGCAAGCTCTCCGCACCCGCATAGATCGTCAGCGACCCAGCCTCGATCTCCCAACTGTTCAGCGTCGAGATTAGCCCCGCCAAGCCGAGGATATGATCGAGGTGGGCGTGGGTGATCAAGATGTGGCGCAGGTTGCGGAAGCCCGCCCCGCTGGCCAACAGTTGGCGCTGTGTCCCTTCGCCCGCATCGATCAGGAAGCGCAGATCACGGTGCAGCAGCAACGTCGAACTGACATTGCGATGCACCGAGGGGGCGCTGGCCGAAGTGCCGAGGAAGATGAGTTCGAACATCGAGTTTTGTGAGTTTTATGAGTTTTGTGAGTTTTATGAGTTTTATGAGTTGGGAGTTCAAGAGTCTTGGACTGTTGCACTAGCCATGTGTCCATGCGCCATGCGCCATGCTCGATGCCTTCAAGGTGTGCGTTACCCAAACGGGGAACCACCATCGTACACAGACTACGACCCCTACGGCACCGCAGTGAGCAGCCCGGTCAGGGCCAAGACGGCGAGGCACACAACAAGGTTCAGCCACGCGACGACGCGGAAGCGACCCGCGAGGGCGTCCAGGTTATTCACCTTGCCCAATGCGTCGCGGCGCACGGCCAAGCGCAGAGCTGGGCTGAGCTGATGGCCGAGGAGGACCATCAGCCCGATATTGACGAGCACCACCAGATGCTTCGCCAGCATCAACAGACTCCACGTCCCCCCGATCGCCAAGAAGCCCTCGTAATTGGCGTTCGCGCTCATCTGCAGCATCCCCGTCGCCCAGAGCAGCAGCGCCGCCCCGTAGGCCACCGAGATTCGGCGTAGCAGGCCGCCGCGCCAATCCCCTTCTTGATGGGCCGCTGCGACGTGGGGCGAGACGACTAGGGGCAGCAGCACCCCCCACCCGATCCAGACAACGGTCGCGATCAGGTGAAAGCTGTTCGAGAGGCCAATCAGCCAGAAGTTGGACATGGGTGCGGGTCTTTTGGGTCAGATTGTGGTGTGGAGCTGTAGCTGCTTGATCGTTGTGGCGAATGGCGAATGGGGTGATGGGACTCTCTCTTTGAACGCTTGTCTCTCACTGCTCGGATAGGCTTCGGAGGCGCTACGGGCGGAGCATGAACGTAGCGCCTGCGATCTGTGGGTGTAAGGCCTAGCCAAGCATCGAAAGATCAAGGGAACGGCTAGGCTCCCATGCCCCATGCACCACGCTCAAACGCTTCAACGCTTAACCGCTTTACCCGCAAGGGCGATGTGGAGATCGGCGAGCTGCTGCTCGTCGACGTGGCTGGGTGCGGCGGTCATCAGGTCGGTGCCTGCGGCGGTCTTCGGGAAGGCGATCACCTCGCGGATGTTCGGCTCGCCCGCGTAGAGCATCACGACACGGTCGATCCCCCACGCTATACCGCCGTGCGGGGGCGCGCCATATTCAAACGCTTCCAGCATGTGGCCGAACTGTGTCTGCTGATGGGTGTCGTCGATGTTGAGCAGATCGAACATCTTGCGTTGTACCTCGCGATTGTGGATTCGGATCGAACCCCCAGCCAATTCCCATCCGTTGGCCACCAAATCATAGGCTTTGGCCCGCACCGCACCCGGATCGCTCGTCATTTTCTCCAAATCCTCATCCTGCGGCGAGGTAAAGGGGTGGTGCATCGCGTCCCAACGGGCTTGCTCCTCGTTCCACTCCACCAGCGGGAAGTTGAGGATCCACGCATAGGCGAAGACCTCTGGGTCGCGCAGCCCCAGCCGCTCGCCCAACTCCAACCGCAGCCGCCCCAGCACCGCCGAGACTGTCTCGAAGCGGTCGGCCCCGAAGAGCAGCAGGTCGCCGCCTTCCGCACCACTGGCGTCCAAGATGGCGCGGCTTTCTTCGTCGGAGAGGAACTTGCTGATGCCGCCGCTCAACGTGGCGGTGGTGGCGTCATCCACCTTGGCCCACGCCAGCCCCTTCGCGCCAAGATCTTTGGCGATCGCCTCCAACTCGTCGATCTGCTTGCGCGAATAATCGGCTAGGCCCGGGCCGACCAGCAGCTTGACCACGCCGCCTTCGGCCAACGCACCGCTGAAAACACGGAAGGTCGAATGGGCGACGATTTCGCTGAGATCGACCAACGCCATCTCAAAACGCAGGTCGGGTTTGTCCGAGCCGTAGCGTGCCATCGCCTCGTCGTAGCTGAGGCGGGGGAAGGGCGTTTGCAAGAAGCGTTTCTCCGGCATCACCTCGTGGACCAAGTCGATAGTCAGTTGCTCGTTCAGCGCCAAGATATCCTCGGTATCGACGAAGCTCATCTCGAGGTCGAGTTGCGTGAACTCAGGCTGCCGGTCGCCGCGCAGATCTTCGTCACGGAAGCAGCGGGCAATCTGAAAATAGCGATCCATCCCACTGACCATCAGCAACTGCTTGAGCTGCTGCGGCGATTGGGGCAGCGCGTAAAAGCGGCTGGGGTGGAGCCGACTGGGAACCAAGAAGTCGCGCGCCCCTTCGGGCGTCGATTTGATGAGGATCGGCGTCTCGATCTCGACGAAGTTCTGCTCGTCCAGCCAGCGGCGGATGAAGGCCACCACCTTGTGGCGCAGCACCATGTTCTGTTGCAGGCGGGCGCGGCGCAGGTCTAGGTAGCGGTACTTCAGCCGCAGTTCTTCGCTGACCGGCGCTTCATCGTTGAGTGTGAAGGGCGGGGTACGGGCCGGATTCAGCACCTTCGCCTCGTCGACCAACAGCTCAATCGCGCCCGTGTCGAGCGTCTCGTTGGTCATATCGTCGGGCCGCTTCCTGACCGTCCCTTTTACCTGTACCACATATTCGCCGCGCAACGATTCGCCGACCGCGTGTGCCGCCGCTGAGTGATCCGGATTGAAGACCGCTTGGGTCACGCCGTACCGGTCGCGGATATCCACAAAAATCAGATTGCCATGATCGCGGCGACGGTTGACCCAGCCCGCCAACACGACCGATTCCCCCTCATTCTCGGCGCGCAGTTCCCCCGCCGTATGTGTCCGTAACATATCGATCCCTTTTTCCTTCACCCTTTTGGCATAAAAAAGCCCCGCGATGGCCGATATCGGGACGGCTTGCGCCGCCTTTGACCCGTGCGGAGCGCACTTTGTTGCGTAACGCGTCAGTGTATCACGAAGCTTTGCGATTCCCAAGTCTGCCGAAGAGCGCTCGATGGCAAACCGCCGTAAATTGTCCTTGATTCACGAGACACTTCCCCGCGCCCCCCCTATTGCCCACTCCACTCTCCTCCACCGGCAGCCACCTTTTACCACCCCTCCCGCGAAGAGTAGCTATTGACGACAAAGCAAAGCTGATTTACAATAGATTTGCAATTTTTGGTAAACGACTCGTCACAAACAGAGGAGAAGCTGATGATCGAACGTGTCACACGAGCGGTAAAGGCGGACGCATCGCTGTATGAAGAGGTAGAGCGCAACCCAGCATTGACCACTGAAGCCTATACCATCGTGGGTATCGTGGCGCTGGTTGCCGCCGTTTTAGGGCTGACCGGTGGAATCAGCGGGGCCATCGCATCCGCCATTGGGGTGGTGGTGTCGTATTTGCTCTGGACCTTCGTCACCTACTTCGTCGGTACCAATCTTTTTGACGGGAAGGCCAATTGGCAGGAAATGCAACGCACCATCGCCTATGCATTGGTGCCGAGTGTTCTTGGTGGCTTCGCTGGTATTCCCCTGATTGGCTGGCTCATTGCCATCGTCGGATCGCTCTGGACGCTCTATCTGGTTTACGTGGCGATCCGTCAGGGGCTTGATCTGGATAGCAACAAAGCGATCCTCACAGGGGTCATTTCTTGGATCGCGATCTTCGTCGTGAACCTGTTGCTTCAAGTGATCTTCTAGCGCCTTCTGACCCCCTTGGCCCCGCCCTGCGCGGGGCTTTTGTTTGGATGGCCATCACGGATAGAATCGCCGCTGCTGTTCCGCCGCGTAGTGACCCCCGAAAGAAACAACGGATGACCCTCGAATATACAACGTGCAACCTCTGTGGTGCCGACGAGACGACGCTGCTTTTCCCCGCTACCCTCGACGCCACGCAACGGGATTACGGGGCTTATCGTTGTACCAACTTTGGCTATGGCAAGCACCACACCATCGTCCGCTGCAACCGCTGCGGCTTGGTCTACGCCAATCCGCGGGTGCCACATGATGAGTTGGTGGAAGAATACGAAGAGGTCGTCGATCCGCTCTACGAGCAAGAGCGTGAAGGGCGCGTCCTCACCTTCCATCGCCACCTCGAACCGATCGAAGCGATGGTAGACAATCACCGGGGTAAGCGCATTCTCGACGTCGGCGCGTACACCGGCGTCTTTGTCGAAATCGCCCTGTCGCGCGGCTGGGATGCCGCAGGCACCGAACTTTCCGAATGGGCCGCCCAAGTCGGACGTGAACGGGGCCTCGATATCCGCACCGGCACGTTGGAAGAAGCCGCCTTCCCCGACAACAGTTTCGACGTGACCACCTCGTGGGACGTGGTCGAACATCTCAACGACCCCAAATCCCATCTCCAAGAGATTCACCGTGTCCTAAAAGCCGACGGCCTGATCGCGGTCCACACCATCGACATCGACGCCCCCTTCGCCAAGCTGATGGGCAAACGCTGGCCCTGGCTGATGGAGATGCACGTCGTTTACTTCTCGCGTCGCACCCTCGCCGCGATGCTGGACGCGGTCGGCTTCGAAGTGGTTGCCGCCAGCGCCGAAGGCCGCTACCAGCGGCTCAGTTACCTCGCCTCCCGCGCGGGCGCACTCCATCCCACGCTGGGCCGTGCCGCCGTCGCCGCCACCGAACGACTCGGCCTCGCCCAACGGGCCATCCCCCTCAACTTCGGCGACCTCGTCACCACCTACGCGCGGAAACGTTGACCGGCAACGCACAACGCAGAGCGCACAGCAGGCAACGCAGAGCAGGTAACGCAGAGCAGGCAACGCAGAGCAGGCCACGCAGAGCAGGCAACGCAGAGCAACGCCCAACTCATAAAACTCATAAAACTCATAAAACTCATAAAACTCGCCAAACTCCCCCCCCCCCCGTTTCCCAAATTCACCCCCTGGCTCTATCATTGGGCGGTAGTAATCACGATCCAACGGGACGACCATGAGCGGTAATGCGGAGCAGATTCGCCTCTCCAAACTGTCGAGTTGCGCGGGTTGAGCGAGTAAAATGGGGCCAGGGGACCTGGCTCAAGTGTTGGGGCCGCTTCAAGCCTTCTGGAGCGATGTTCACGATCCTGCCTTGCTGGTCGGCATGGTGGGCGCGCCGGACGATGGCGCCGTCTACCGCGTCAGCGACGAGGTTGCGCTGATCCAGAGCGTCGACTTTTTCACGCCGATCGTCGATGATGCGCGGGATTACGGCGCGATTGCGGCGGCCAACGCGCTGAGTGATATCTACGCGATGGGCGGTGAGCCGCTCTTCGCGCTCAACATCGGCGCCTTCCCCGATAACTTGCCGCGCTCGATCATCAGCGAGATTTTCTTGGGGGCTGCCGAAGTGGTGCGTGACGCAGGCGCGGTGGTGGCGGGCGGACATACGGTCGTGGATCGTGAACCGAAGTTCGGCTTGGTGGTGACGGGCCGTGTCCACCCCGATCACCTCACCCCGATGACGGGCGCACAGCCCGGCGACCTGTTGCTGCTGACCAAGCCGTTGGGCAGCGGCATCATCGCCACCGCTGCACGCAACGACGCGCTGCGCGACGCCAACCACCTTGCTGAGGCCGTCGCGTCCATGCGCCGCCTGAACCGTGGCGCGGCGCGGGCGATGCAAGGGATCGCCACGGCGGTGACCGATGTGACCGGCTTTGGGCTGCTCGGCCATGCCAGTGAAATGGCGGCGGCCAGCGATGTGGCCTTTACCTTGGTAGCGCCGCGCTTGCCGCTGTTGAGCGGCGTGATTGACTATGCCCACGCGGGGCAAATCGCGGGGGGCCTGCATCGCAACCGCGATCATTTCCGTGCAGTGCGGGTGGATGCCAACGTCTCGGCGCCGTTGGCCGACGTGGCGTGGGATCCCCAGACCAGCGGCGGCCTGCTGATCGCGCTGCCGTCCGCGCAGTTGGGGGCGTTCACCCAAAGGTTGGTCGATAGGGGCGAAAGTGCCGAACTCATCGGCCATGTCTCCCGTGGCTCGGGGGTTCGATTGGTCAACGCCGTATCCTAAACGGGCAATCGGGGTTAAAAAGAGCCGAGATGATGCGCCGCCGAGCGTGTCTCGCAAGCGTAGAACCAAATGGCTAAGGGAAGTGACAATGAGTACGAGCAATGGCGCGTTGCCGCGAATCGTCGTGACGGGGTTGGGGGCCGTGACGCCCCTCGGACTGGATGTGGAGAGTACGTGGCAGGGGTTGCTGGCGGGCAAGCGGGTTGTCGACCGCATCACCAAATTCGATGCGACCGATTTCCTCACCCAAATCGGCGCGGAAATCACCGATTTCGACTTCGGCCCCTACGAGGAATGGCTATCGCCCAAAGAGGCGCGTCGCTCGGACCCCAACATGCTCTACGCCGTGGCCGCGACCGCGCAGGCGATGGAGCACGCGGCCATCCGCGTCCAATCCAATGAAGAGGGGGACCGCTACGGGAACATTTTCGGCACCGGCATCGGGGGGCTGCAAACGATTTACGATTCCCATCTTACCCTGATAGAAAAAGGGCCGCGCCGTGTCAGCCCCTTCACGGCCACCAACATGCTGCCCAACATGGCCTCCGGATTGGTCGGTATCGCCTTCAACCTCCGGGCGATCTCCTACGCGCTGGTTTCGGCCTGCGCTACCGGCTCTCATGTCATCGGCGAATGTTACGAAGTGCTACGGCGCGGCGATGCCGACCTGATGATCGCAGGCGGTACGGAAGCGCCCTTCACCCCCTTCGGCATGGCCGCCTTCCACCGCACCACCGCCATGACCCAGCGTAACGACGATCCGGGCCACGCTTCGCGCCCCTTTGACCGGGACCGCGACGGCTTCGTCATCAGCGAAGGGAGCGCGGTGTTGGTGATGGAGACGCTGGACCATGCGCAGGCACGCGGCGCGACGATTCTGGCCGAGGTGATCGGCTATGGCGCGACGACGGACGCTCACCACGTCTCTACCCCACCGGAGGGGGGCGAAGGGGCGGCCCGCGCCATGAAACAGGCGCTCCGCAAAGCGGGCTTGGACCCCACGCAGATCGACTACATCAACGCCCACGGTACCTCCACGCCGATCAACGACCGCGAAGAAACAGCGGCCATCAAAGCGGCGTTCGGCGAGGTGGCCTACGACATCCCCGTCTCCAGCACCAAATCCATGAGCGGTCACCTGTTGGGGGCTGCGGGCACGTTGGAAGCGGTCGCGGTCGTGAAGAGTCTGCTCGAGCAGCGCATCCACGGCACGCTGAATCTGGAGAACCCCGACCTCGAGAACGGCTGCGATCTCGATTATGTGGCCGATGGCCCACGCGATATCCCGCTGACCTACGTCATGTCCAACAGTTTTGGCTTTGGCGGTCACAACGCGTCGGTCATCTTCAAGCGGTGGGAAGGGTAGGGGCTGATGGATGGAAGGAATGATGATCCCATTCGCCATTGGCCAATCCATGGGTGGCTGTACGGGGATGAAGGTGTAGGCCCTTGCCAAACAAGGCAATGGCAAGGGGTCTCTTCTGCTATGCACCAGGCACCGTTCGCTGATCAACGCTCCGTTAGACAGACCCCTCTCTCGCCGTTCTCCATGCGCCATGCCCCCTCCCCCACCCTCGTTAAGGGTGGCGGGCGCTTCCGATGAGCTTGCTTTCCGACGCGCAGGCAACGGCGCAGATCAACTTCAACGATGAGTTGTTGCTGCTGCGTGCCCTGACCCACCGTTCCTATCTGAACGAGGTGGATGACCACCCCGTCACGCACAACGAGCGGCTCGAATTTCTGGGGGATGCCGTCATCGACTTCATCGTTGGGGAACATCTCTTCGAGACGCTGCCCCAGCGTCGTGAAGGGGAACTTTCCGCGCTGCGCGCCGCCTTGGTGCGCACCGAAGCGTTGGCGACCTTCGCGCAGCAGATTTCGCTGGGGGATTTCGTGCTGATGGGCCGAGGCGAAGAAAGCTCGGGGGGTCGCAGCCGCGCCTCGTTGTTGGCCGATGTCTTCGAAGCGGTCGTCGCCGCGCTCTACCTTGATCAGGGCATGGAGGCGGCGCGACGCTGGGTGACGGCCTTTGTCGCCCCGATGGTACAGACCCTGGTCAACGAGGGGGGCAGCAAAGATGCGAAGAGTCTGCTGCAAGAGATCATACAGGCCGAAACGGCCATCACCCCGATTTACGAAGTGGTCACAGTTGAGGGGCCGGACCACGAACGGATCTTCACCACGCACGTCTTGATCGACGGCGAAGTGCGCGGCGTCGGCCGTGGTCGATCCAAGCAATTGGCCGCGCAAGCCGCTGCCCAAGCCGCGCTCGACGCGATGAACCCCCACCGTTAGCGCCGCGCAAGCCGCCGTTCAGCGCCGTGCACCCGCCTTGCTGTCCGCCACGTCGCACCCTCTCCGCGAAAACCGCCACTCTTCGACGTTCATTCCCTAACTTCCACCCACGCAGGAAATCGCCATGACCGCCGACCGTCGTCCGCGTCTGCTCATCACCGGTGGGGCGGGGCTGCTGGGCCGCGCCTTGCTCGCTACCCTGCCCCCCCATGTCGATTGCCACGCCACCCAACATCGCACGCCGGTGCGCGGGGCCACGGCTCACCCCATCGACTTGGCCGAGCCAGCCGCCGTGCAACAGCTTTGGCAAACGCTGCGCCCCAACGTGGTGATCCACACCGCCTACCGCGCCCAAAGTGCCGAGCGGGATCTCTGGCGGGCCACGCTGAACGTGGTGGCGGCGACGCGGCAAATTGGGGCGCAGCTCATCCATTTGAGCAGCGATATGGTCTTCGACGGGCAGCGTGGCCCGTATGATGAGGCGGCCGCACCCCATCCGGTCAACGACTACGGGCGCTACAAGGCGCGGCTGGAAAGCCATGTTCAGGCCGAACTACCCCATGCCGCCATCATCCGCACGTCGCTGCTCACCCAGTTCGATCCGCTCGACGAACGGAGCGCGTGGGTCGCCGACAGCCTGCGGCAGGGCACGCCCCTGACGCTCTTCGTCGATGAGCTGCGCATGCCCCTGTCGCCGGTAGACTTGGCCCAGCAACTGTGGGAGATCGTGGCCCTGCCACGCGAAGCGCAGGCGGGCATCTGGCATCTGGTCGGGGCCGAGCTGATCAACCGTTACGCGCTCGGTCTGCTGATCGCCGCCCAGCAGCGGCTCGATCCGCGCGGCATCACGCCTGCGTGGGCCGCCGATCATCCTGCCCCCCGCCCGCGCGTTTTGCATCTGCTCTCGGATCGCACCGCCCAACTCCGCCATTCGCCGCGCCCCATCAGCGCGGTCGCCACCGCCGGAGGCCGCGCCATGCCCGTGGGGTAACGCGGCCCGTCGCGCTGCTTTTCGCGCTGGCGCTGGCGCTGCTGGGCTGTGTGCGGGCCGTCGCGCCCACGCCGCCCGATCCCCTGACGGTCTACAACGTTGCCACCGTGCGCCACCACGCCGATGCCTGGCAAGGGCAGCGCCTAACGGTGCAAGGCGTGGTCACCAGCGTGGAGGGGTCGGGGGCCACCGTGCAGAGCGGGGGACGGGGACTACGGGTCGAGGGGGCGGAAGCGGCGCGACTGGCGCAAGCGATCATCACCACCGGCACGCTGACCACCCGCGATGGCAACCTCGCGCTCACCGCGCTCGAGGAGTGGCTGGTCGAGCAGCCCCAAGTCGCCCTGCCAGAGCCGGAGCCGCTGACCGCCGACAGCCTTGAAGACAGTCGCTACGTGCGGATTAACAGCGCGGTAGTCGAGACGGGCGGGCAGTTGCGCTGGGCGGATGGCGTGGTGGCGGTACGCGCGCTGGACGACGAAAGCGCTCGCCGCCTCGCCGACGGCACGCGGCTCGATTGGGTGAGTGGCGTCCTGCGCCAAAGCCCCACGGGCTGGTCGCTTCTGCCCCCTCATCCGCGCGACATCGTCGTGGCCCCACCGCGCCTGACGCTCTGTGAAATCCAAGGCGACGGACGCAGCACCCTTTATGGCGGACTCCAGGTGGAAAGCGAAGGGATCGTGACCCTCGTGCCGCCGGACGAGGCAGGGTGGTTCTTGCAGCATCCCGACTGTGACGGCGACCCCGCCACCTCCGATGCCCTTTGGGTGGCGGCGGACGGGCCAATGCCCGAGGTGGGCGATTGGCTGCGTCTGCGCGGGCGGGTCGACGAATTCTACGGACGGACGCAACTGGTGCTTGCGGGGGACTGGCTTTCGGAGCGCCAAGTCGCGCTGCCCGATGCGGTTCCGCTCGCGCCGCCGGTGGGCGATGCACGTGCCGCGCAAGCGTACTGGGAGGCGTTGGAAGGGATGTACGTCCAGCTTGCTGGGGCCGATGTGGTTGGCCCCACCTCGCGCTACGGCGAATTTGCCGTGCTGCCTGCGGGCGCGGTGGACGGACGACTGTGGGCCGACAGCCCCGCCCTCACCCAACGGCTGCTGGTGGCCGATGATCCCGCCGCCCCCACCCCGTTGGCGCTGGGCGATCGGGTGACGGGGCTAACGGGGCCGCTCGACTTCACCTTTGGCACCTTTAAGCTGCGCCCCAGTCAACCCTTCAAGGCGGTGATCGCCCCTTTGCCGCCGCTGCCCACTCTGCCACCACTGCCCGACGGCGCGTGGCGGCTGGCGACGCTCAACCTCGAAAATCTCTTCGATACGGTCGATGATCCCGCAACGGCCGACGAGGATTGGACGCTCACGGCGGAGCAACTCGACCACAAGCTGGACAAACTGGCGGGAACCATCGCGGGGCCGATGGCCCTGCCCACGATTTGGCGGTGCAGGAAGTCGAGAATTTGGTGCTGTTGGAGCAGTTGGCGGCCCATCCGTTGCTCGGCCTCGCTACCGCCCGATGCTGGTGGAGGGCGTGGACGAACGGGGCATCGACGTCGGGCTGCTCATCGACATCAGACGGGCGGAACTGATCGATCAGGCGGCGGCCAACCCGTGCTCGACCGAGCGCGGCGTGGGCGGCGGCCCCGCCGCGGATTGCCCGGCGGGCCAACGGTTACTCTTTGCCCGTCCGCCGCTGGTCGTCGCGTTGCGCGTGGATGGGGCGCCGCTCTACGTCATTGTCGTCCACTTCAAGTCGATGCGGGGCGGCGAGAGTGAGAGCCAGCCCCGTCGCAGCGCCCAAGCCCGCTTCGTCGCCGAGCTGGTCGAGCAGCTACGCCGCGACGACCCCGACGCGCCCATCGCCGTGCTGGGCGACTTCAACAGCGATGCGGATGGCGTGACGGTCGCCAACCTGCTGCATGATGCACCCTTGGCCTCGCTCTGGCAGAGGCTGCCCCGCGAACAGCGCCACGCCTACCTCTTCGAGGGGGTCAGTCAGACGCTCGACCATATCCTCGTCACGCCCGAGCTGTTCGATCAACTGATCGACTTCCGCCCGTTGGCGCTCAACGCCGATTACCCCCATAGCCTCAGTGAGCGGACCGACACCCTCTATCGCAGCAGCGACCACGATCCGATCATCGCTACCTTCGCCGCGCCCAAGTGAGGTTTGTGGGTTGCGCCCTTTGGGGCTTTAATGGTGTGGGGGTGTGCGGGTGCGGGGCATTGCAATCCATTGGCAACTCATAGACCTATCAACGCCCCGCGATTCTCGATTCTCCATCCTCCATCACACGCCGATGCCCCCATGCCAGCCAGACTCTAGAGGAAGACGATGAACGAGCTACAACTGACCGGCTTTCACCACCTGACGGCGGTTTCCGCCGATATCCGCGAAAACAAGCGCTTTTTCACCGAGGATCTGGGGCTGCGGTTGGTCAAGCGGAGCGTGAATCAAGATGACACCAGCGCCTACCACCTCTTCTATGCCGACGCGGTGGGCACGCCCGGCACCGACGTCACCTTCTTCGACTGGGAGGTGCCACGCGAGCAGCGCGGGAATCACACCGTTACACGCACCGGGCTGCGCGTCGCGGACGGCGAGGCGTTGCGCTACTGGCAGAGACGGTTCGAGGCGCGTGGCATTGAAGCTGAGCCGATCAGCGAGCGTGATGGACGGGCGCTGATCGACTTCGAGGATCACGAGGGGCAACGTATGGCGCTGGTGGTCGATGGGGGCAGTGGCGACGCGCCGACGCCATGGGCGGGGAGCGATGTCCCCGCCGAATATCAGATACGCGGTCTGGGGCCGATCACGATGACGGTCCCCTCGTTATCCGCGACCGACATGTTGTTGCGTCGCGTGATGAACATGGTCCATCTGCGGGAATACGCCCACGCATCGGAAAGCTCGTACACGGTTCATGTCTATGGGATGGGTGCTGCGGATGGCCCCCACTGCGAGCTGCATGTGGCGGTCCGCCCTACGCTGCGCCCCGCACGGCCCGGCGCGGGCGGCGTCCACCATGTTGCCTTCCGCATCCCCGATGACGCCTACGAGGCGTGGGCCGAACGTCTCAATCTGTTAGGGGTGCGGAACAGCGGCAAGGTCAATCGCTACTACTTCCGAAGCCTCTACTTCCGCGAACCGAACGGCGTGCTCTTTGAGCTGGCGACGGACGGACCCGGCTTTGCCGTGGACGAGCCGATCGACAACTTGGGCGACCGCTTGGCGCTGCCGCCCTTCCTCGAATCACGACGAGAGAAGATCGAAGCGGGCTTGAGGCCGATCGACTAACAGAAGGTGGCGCGGCCTACGTCTTACTCTTTTTCGCGGATCCAGTACTGAAGTTCACGGGTCGCGTCGGTCAATGTCATTTCCACATCTGCATTCTGATCGACGATCTGCGCCGTCGCCTCTTCGAGGATGGCCCGCACATCGTCGGAGAAGGGCGCGGTGGGGTCCGCTTGTCTTTCACCCGCGACCGCGGCGCTCATGCCCGTTGCGCTCACGTCAGCCGCGATCAGCCCAGTCGCCTCCGCCAGGCGATCCCGCGCCTCCCCCTGCAGCCACCTGAGGAAGAGCCAGCTTGCCAGTTGCTCAACGTCGCTGCTCGGCAGCACACTGGCCGTGATCCCCGTCGTGAGGTATTGGCCGCCCTCGGCCAGCGGCAGCGGGACCATCTCCCACGCGCCGCCGTAGCCGGCCTCCACCGCCGCGCCATACGCCGCCTGCTGCGTGCTGCTATCCGCGACGAAGAGCATCGTCCCCGCGCCGAAATTGTCGATCACCAGTTGCCGTTCCACCACGGGGGCCATGCAGCCGTCGCGATAGAGTGCTTGGAGCGCCCCGAAGGTCGCGCGGGCCGCCTCGCTGTCCAAGGTCAGCGTGTCGCCGTCGGCGACCGTGCCCCCGTTGGCGGCCACCAGCGCGGCGGAATGGCTCGGCTCGCCACGGTTGAGCTGGTAGGGGTAGGCGAATCCATAGCGGTTTTCGCCCGCCTCGCACGCCAACGTCAGCAACTCGTCCCAACTGGCGGGCGGGGCTTGGATGCCGAGTTCGGCCATGAGATCGGCGTTATAGTACAACGCTTCGGTCGCAAAGAGCAGCGGTACGGTCGTCTGCGGCTCGTCGATCTCCTGCCCATCGCTCCACGTCGTACTGGCGAAGTAGGGCGCTACGTCTACCGCACGGTCGGCCAGCGCGGGGGGCAGCGCGGCCCCGAGGAAGAGCATGGCTTCCGCCGCCTCGATCTGATCCACGAGGGGCGCGGCTTCTGCCCCTTGCTCGGCAGCGACGACTTCCACGCGGATGCCGTTGAGATTCTCCTCGTTGAACGCCGCGACCCGCGTGGTGAGTGCTTCGGCGATGGCGCCGTCGTACTCGTGGAAGAGCAGGATGCGCGCGTCCGAGGGGTCGAGCGCGGCGAGGGGGTCGCTGGGGGTGGCGCTGGCCGCGGCTTCCGCCGTGGGGCGATCCTCCGTCCCAGCGCCCTCCGGTGTGCGCTCGTCGCCCGAAGCGTCGGCGCTGTCGCTGGCTGCGGCGGTCGTTGGGCTGGCACCGTCCGGCGGCGCTGCTTGGTCTTGGCGACAAGCGCTGACGAGCAGCGCGACGGAGAAGAGCAGCAGAAACAATCGGTATCGGATCATGGGTTGAAAATTGTCCGTAGAAAGGTGGGTGATGGGTGGACGGTCAATCGTTGTCGCGGGGCATTTCGAGCCAGAGCCACGTCGTTTGGCCCTCCACAACGAAAATCTGACGGGTGATGAGCCGATCCCCCACGCTGGCCGCAACGATCCATTGACCAGCGGGCAGATCACCAATGACGAAGTTCTCCTGCCATTCGTCATCGCCGTTGACCAGATTGCCCTCGGCATAGCTGTATTCGTAGCGGCCGATGATCTCAGAATCGGGCCGTTGCAGAGTGATGTAGGCCTCCGGAATCGGATCGCCCCGCTCGTCGATGACGCGACCGATCAAAGTGCCGTTCCCCGCAAAGGGTTTGAGCCAGAGTTGGGGGTTTCGCGTGTCGTAGTAGCTGTTGCGGGCGATCCGCACCTCGAAATGAAGGTGGGGACCGAGCGCCACGCCGGTCGAGCCGACCTCGCCGATTTTGTCGCCGGTCGCCACCCGATTCCCCACGGAGACCGCCACACGGTCAAGGTGGCCATAAAGCGTGTAGACCCGCTGCCCTTTGTACGTCTCATCGTGCTGGATCACCACCGCGTTCCCGTAGTAGGAGCCATCTTCGTCGTACTCGCGGCCAGGCGGCCCGACGCGGACCGGATCGCCGTCGGCCCCCGCAAAGACGATCGTGCCCGTGCCCGCCGCCAAGACAGGAACGCCGATGGTGTTGACGAACTCCACCCCACTGTGCACCGGGTATTGCCCTTGGCCGGTACTGGCGTAAGGATAGAAGAGGGCGACATTGTTGTCGTCCGGCGGCGCGATGGGTCGGTCGAACCAATAGTGATCCGTCCCTTGCGGATCGGCGCGCGGCGTGGGACGCGGCGTGTGGGTGGCGGTCGGGACGGGTGTCGGCGTGATCGTGCTGGTGGGCCGTGCTGTGCGCGTGGGGCGCGGCTCGCGGGTGGGACGTGGCGTTTCGGTCGGCGGCCGGTCGGGGGTGGCGGTGGCTTCCGTTGTGGCGGTGGCGGTTGACGGCGTCAGCGACGCGATGAGCGCCAATTCGACCGCCGTGGCCTCGGCTTGGGTTGTGGCGCGCAGGCCCGCCCCCGAAATCCCTTTCACATTCCCCAAGGCGGCCAACGCAACAAGTGCTGCCAGCGCAACACCGCTGAGCAGCACAAGGAATGAGGTCGATTTTTTGCGTTTTGGCATCAGCAAATTTGGGGGTCAGAACGATTGGGATAGGCGCTGGGATGTTAGGGATGAGACGTGTGACGGCTCGGTTGCGCGCTCATCACTTTATGGTGGCCACCGCCACTGATCTACATTATTGGCAACGGCGCAGAAACCACGCCCCGGCTACTGCGCCGTCAAGAACTCCTGCACCATCCAGCCCTGGGTGCCATCTTCCAGTTGGACCTGCCACCACGTATAACCTTCGCCCTCTTGCGGGCCGCCGATTACGCTGAGCGGCTGATCATCCTGCAGGATTTGGATGATGGCCGCGCCGGTGCCGGCGCTTTCGCGCAGGTTGACGCCCAAGCCGTCGGTCCCGCTGACGACCGCATTGCCCCCCACCGCCAGCGACGACGTGGTGGGCGCTGTTCCTTCACTGCCCGTCTCGCCGCCCGTCTCGCCGCTGACTTCGCCGCCTTCCGACGCAGGCGCGGTGCTGGTTGGCCCTGCAGTGATCGTCGCGACCACGGCGTTGGCCGCATCGGCGGTGGCGATGGCTGTGGCGTCGGTGGTCGTCGCGCTGTCGTCGTCGCCGGGTCGGATCGCCCAGAGGATCACGGCCACGCCCAACGCAATGAGCAGCAGCGTGGCAATCAGCCGCGCGCGGTCGCTGGTCAGATCGAAGCCTTCGCGCCGATCCAGCGAGCGGCGATGGGCGATGGCCTCGTCCTCCTCCCCGTAATCGACATCGTACCCCTCATCGGCATAGCGCTGGGGGTTACCTTGCGCATCGTATAGCTCGGCGTCGATCACCTCATCGGCATCGTTGGGGTCGTAGTTCGGATCGTACTCATCCTCGTAAGAGGGTTCACGATCGTAGCGGTGGCTCATCTCTCCTCCTTAGGGGGGCGGGGGCGCTGCCTCGGAAAATGGTCGAAAATTGTTGACTAAATTGGTCGACTTTGGTAGACTTGCGACCCATCTACCCAGCGATTTCGGCAGCATTCTAGCATCTCCCTCCCTGACTTCCAATGTTCGTCTCAAGCAGGGTAATGGCGGCACGAAACGTCGAGCGGCGCGGCGGGAACGCATCGCGTGGGCAGATAGGGATCGAGAGATATGATGCGATTTCCGGTGCGTAAACCTCGATGCGGTTTTCTGGCGATTCGCGCATCATGAGTCACCCGACCCAAGCACCCTTGGCGGTATTGCCCTTTCTGTAAGTCACGCGACAAAAATCTATCCACACCCGCTCAGTAACGATGCCCAACCACGCCTCTCCCACCGACCATATCGTCGAGTTGCGCGACCTTTCGCGTCATTTTTTCCGCGCCGACAATGCGGCGGTTGATGGTCTGTCGCTCACGGTCTACCGTGGCGAAATTTTGGCGCTGTTGGGTCCGAGTGGCTGTGGCAAGACGACCACCCTGCGACTGATCGCGGGCTTTGAGCGTCCGGACAGTGGGACGATTCGGATCGGTGAGGCGCTGGTAGCCGGGCCGCGCCAATGGCAGCCGCCCGAAAAGCGCGGATTGGGCGTGGTCTTTCAGGAATACGCCCTCTTTCCGCACCAGACGGTGCGGCAGAACGTCGCCTTTGGATTGCACCGCAGTCCGCGCCACGAACGGGCGGCGCGCGTCGAGGAGGTGCTGGCACTGGTAGGCTTGGCAGATTTCGGGGAGCGCTATCCGCACGAACTGTCGGGCGGGCAGCAGCAGCGGGTCGCCCTGGCCCGCGCGCTGGCCCCACGACCCGTCGTCGTGCTGCTGGACGAACCGTTCAGCAACCTCGATGCCGAGCTGCGCTACCAGATGCGGGCCGAATTGAAGCGCATCTTGCACGATTCCGACTCCACCGCCATTTTCGTGACCCACGACCAAGAAGAGGCGATGGCGATCGGCGACCGCATCGCCATTATGAACCAAGGGCAGTTGGAACAGGTGGATACGCCCGACCGCGTCTTCCACATGCCCGCTTCCCGCTTTGTGGCCGAGTTTTTGGGCATCGCCGACTTTATTCCGGCTGTCACCAGCGGCCGAGGGTTGGAGACAGAGTTGGGGCTGATTCAACAGCCGGTGCCCGGCGCGTTGGGCCGAACGTTAGAGGTGATGGTTCGTCCACATGATCTTTCAGCGACGCTCGATCCGTCGGGCGCGGGCGAAGTGGTGGCCCACGAATTTCGGGGGGCGGAGCATCTCTACACCGTGCGGATGCCCACCGGCATGACCATTCGCACCACGCAGGATCACACGACGTTACTGCCGGTCGGCTCGCGGGTGACGGTGCGCTGTCAGCCCAACCACGCGCTCACCCTGTTCGAGGGCCGCTACGCGGTGATCTGTCCCCAAGAATGTGACCTGCCGGGTCTCAGCCATCCCCGTTCGGTCGTCGGCAGCCGCCGCGACGCACCGTTGGTGGCCTCGTTGTAGGCGACCGCGCCGCGACGCACCTCGGCGCTTGTTTGATATGCTCCACACCGTGATTGTGGCGATCGACCGTTAGACCCATTCTCATAGACAATTGTGGATGTGGAATGGACGGTGTAACCGTGGGGCGGGGATTAAAATCCCCGCTGGAGGGCCTGTCGGCCAAGGGCCTGCCTGCGCAGGCCCCTTCTTTGCTGTTACCATTGATCTACGTGGCACAATCAACCTTCCGATTGGGTATGAGACGGCGCGACGACGGTCACGAACCGGTTGATTTTCAGGGCAGAATCAGAACAGAGCGCATTTCGTTGCTGTACAACGCATTCCCCCAGCTCCCCAGCTCCCCCAGCTCCCCCAACTCCCCAGCTCCCCCAGCTCCCCCAGCTCCCCCGCTCACCCCTTCATCCCCTGCGCCGTGTAATGGGCCATCGCTTGGATGGTGAGCATCGGGTTGACACCGCTGGCTGCGGGAAAGACGCTGCCATCCGCGACGAAGAGGCCGCGCACTTCGCGGCTTTCGCCGTTGGCTTTCAAGGGATGGCGCTGGCCGTCGCCGCCCATCCCGCAGCTTCCCATCTGGTGGGCGCTGAACAGGGCGAACTGGTTTGGCCCCCAGCCCCACCATGCCATTTCCGCGAGCGGCGCGGTGAACGCCTTGCCATGGCTCGGCGTCAGCAGCGTTTGGCGCTGGTGGGGCAGCGTTACGCGCGATGCCCCCGCACTTTGATGCAGGGCCACCGCCTCGTGGATGCCGCGCAGCAGGTGGGCGCGGTCGTAGCGGCTCAGACGATAACGGATGAGCGGCTGCCCACGCTTGTCCAGTCGCACCTCGCCGCCGTCCCGATCGCGCGTCAGCACGATAAAGACCCCGGTCTGTGCCGCATCGGCCATCAGCGCCTTGTGCTGTGCCCCACTCTGCCAGGGCAGGGCCAACGCCATCAACCCCGGATGGGCGGGCGGCGTCTCGATCCGCACCCCGTAGCCGCCGTCGAGGTAGGCCCACTCCTCGCTGACGGTCGCCATCATCACGCCCCGCCACGGTTCCATCGGCTGATCGTAACGTCCCGCCACCGCCACCGTGGGGTGCAGCTTCAAGTTTTGGCCGATCTGCGGATGGCGCAACCCGCTGCGGCGCAGCAGGGCGGGGGTGTGGATCGCACCCGCAGCCACCACGACCCGCTTCGCCCGAATCGTGATCGGCACGCGGCGGCCGTCCGCGCCACGCTGCAGGGCCGTGGCGCCCACCACTTGCCCCGCTTCGATCAGAATCCGCATCACTTCCGTCTCGGCGAGGAGGCGCGCGCCCGCCGCCACAGCGCGGGGCAGGTAGCTCTTCAACATGCTCTGCTTCGTGCCCCGTTGGCAACCGAGACCGCAGTAGCCGCATTCGATACTATTGCAGCCGCGCACGTTGCGCGGAATGACCGCGTGGTTGGCGTCGCGCTGCTGCAACGCTCGCCACAATGCCTCGTTCTGGGGGTTGCGCGACGATTCGTCGCGGTTGACGTTCAGGGCCCGGGCCACCGCTTCAACGCTGTCCGCAAACTCAGGGGTGAGCAGGTGGGGCAGCAGATGGTCGGTCGCCCATTCGCGCAGGAGGTGTTCGGGGGGACGGAACGCGGCCGACCAGTTGATCGTGGTGCCGCCGCCCAAACAGCTTCCGGCCAACACCACCACCGAGAGGTCGTCGCTCGCCAGCGTGCCACTTACTTCGTATAGCGATGCGGTCATCTCCAGTTCGCGTTGCGTGAATTGATCTTCCGCAAGGTAAGGCCCTTTCTCCACGACGATCACCTCGTCGCCCGCTTCGGCCAACTCCCCCGCGACCACGCCGCCACCGGCCCCGCTGCCCACAATGAGTGTGTCGCAGCGCAACTGCTGTGCGCGGTCAAACAGGAGCAGCGGAAGTTTGTCTACCGCTTGGGGCGGGGCGGAGAGGGGGCCGGGGTAGCCGAGCGCGGGCCAGTTGGGGTTGCTGCCATCTTCATCGATCAGCGCGTAAAAGAGGTAGCAGATCGCCCGTTTCAACGCTTGGAAGGCACGGCGCAGCGTCGCGCTGCGGCTGTTGGCAAGACCTTGGAGGAGCCGTTCTCGTTCCGGCGGCGAGAGCGTGCGGAAGGCACGTGCCCGCCGGCCCAACGTGGGCCACGCCAAGAGTGGGCTATCGAGCAGACGCAGCAAGCGGTGCATCTCCCGCTGTTGGGCCGCGCTCTGCACCGCGAGCATCTCGGCAAGGCCATCCACGAGGGGGAGCGCCATGCCGGGCCGCGCCCAAAAGCCATGCGGATCATCGTCGACCGCCAGCGAAGGGATCAAAGTGTCGCAAAGCGCTTGCAGCGTGGCGCGCTCTGAATCTGTCCAAGTAAAACGCGGCTCGACCATGGGGCCTCCAATCCGTGACGTTGCTCTGGCGCTGGGGAGTATACCATTTGCGTACCGGTTGAAGTAAGATATGGGGGTGTGGCGTGTTTGGGTGGTTAACGACGGGGTCGAGATGTTTCAGCGGCGGAGGGATTGATGTCGGGTGCATGGGGCATGGTGCATCGGGGGCGTTGTGACGTGATGGCAAGGCGCGGCGCCTCGATCTGGATGGATAGGGATTCGGCGGAGTTCGCGAGCAGAGGACAATGAACGCAGAAATTATCAGTGTGGGGACGGAACTGCTTTTGGGGCAGATCGTGGATACCAATTCGGTCTGGATCTCGCAGCAATTGGCGGCGGCGGGGGTCAACCTGTTCCGCAAGCAGACCGTTGGCGACAACCAGCAGCGCGCAGCGCAGGCGATCCGCGAGGCGTTGACGCGGGCCGATCTGGTGGTGACGACCGGCGGCCTTGGCCCCACGGTGGACGATGTGACCCGTGCCGCCATCGCGGACGCGACGGGCCGACCGCTCTACCGCGACGCCGCGCAGGAAGCGGTGGTGCGAGCGATCTTTGCTCGCTGGGGGCGCGAGCCGTCCGAAAACAACCTGCGCCAAGCGGAACTGCCACAGGGCGGCCAGGCGCTGAGCAACCCGGTCGGCACCGCGCCCGGGCTGTTGCTGGAACTGGAGGGTGGCAAGCGGGTGGTGGCGGTGCCCGGCGTCCCGCGTGAGATGAAGCGGATGATCCACGATCACCTGTTGCCGCTGCTGAAAGCGCGGGTGGGCGACGCGGTGATCCGCGTCCGTTTGTTGAAAACCGCCGCGCTGGGCGAAAGCATTCTGGATGAGAAAATCGCCGATCTGGAGATGTCGGCCAATCCGACGGTGGGGCTGGCCGCCCATACGGGGCGAGTGGACATCCGGCTGACGGCGCGGGCCGCCACCGAGCGGGAAGCCACGCTCCTGCTCGATCATATGGCGAAGCAGCTCTACAAGCGGGTCGGACGATGGATTTACGGCGAGGACGAGCAGACGTTGGAATCGGTCGTTGTCACCGAGTTGCGGGAGGCGAAAGAAACCCTCCTGCTGCGCGAAGCCCACGTGACGAGCGGCTATGCTGCGCGGTTACAGCAGGCCGGTGCAGCGCTGTTGGCCCACGAGGTGGCGCAGCCCGCGCCATTGCCCCACGCCGAAGACGCGTTGTCCCAACTCGATGGCTGGCGCAACGAGAGGGGCGCGGCGTGGGCGATGGGCTTTTTTTCAACGGCGGGCGGCGGGGCCTACAGCGATCGGCCGGGCGAGACGATGGTGGCCCTCGTGGGGCCGTCGCAGCGCTTCACCAAGCACTATGCGCAGAGCGGCAGCGACGAGATCTCGCGGGAATGGCTCTGGGCACGGGCGCTGATGATGCTGCGTGGGGCGTTGGCGGCGCGTCAAAGGGGCACCGACTGAACGGCGCCGTGGTGCGCGCGAGAATCTGCTGCCTCGGTAGAGGTGGGTCTTCGCACGAAAATGGCGGCAGCGATCATCGGGGGCAGCAGCAGCCGTTCACCGTCGCGCTCGATGGTCAGCAGGCCGCCCCGCGCCGATCGCTCCGTCACGGTGAGGGAGGTCCCCGGCACGAGCTGTTCTTCGCGGAGATAGGTCAGGGTCGCCGCGTCGCCCATCACACGGCTGATCTCGGCGCGCTGCCCCACGGCGAGGGTGTTCAAGGGCCGCTCGACGATCTGGGGCATTTCGAGTGCGGCACTGGGGATCGGATCTCCGTGTGGGCAGGCTGGGGGATGTCCCAGCATCGCCTCTAGTCGGCCCGCCAGTTCTTCGTCGATGGCATGTTCCAGCCGATCCACGCTCTCGTCGACGTAGGCCCAGTCGTAGCCAAGCCGCTCCACCAAGAAATATTCGACCAGCCGATGATGGCGTAGCACACGCAGGGCGTGGCGACGGCCCGCCTCGGTCAGCGTGACACCTTGATAGGCCACGTGGCGCACCAAGCCGCTTCGATCCAGCCGCTGCAACATCCGCGACACTGCGGCGCTGCTCACACCCAATCGTTCCACCAACAGCCCGGGCGCGAGGGGCGTCGCCTGACCATGGGCCAAGATATAAATAGCTTTGAGGTAATCTTCCTCGCGATCTGTCGTGACAGATGCAATCGCTTCGCTCATCCTCAATCCATCGCGGAAACCGTACGTGAGATTAATGACGGTAATCTTGACAAAATTAGTCGACTTTGTCCAGTGTTGGGAGCTGGGGGAGCTGGGGGAGTTGGGGGAGCTAGGGGAGCTAAAGGTGAAATCGATGTGGTCGAACGTCGTCTGCGTAAGGTCGGATATCCTTGCGCCCCCGCGTGGGTCGCGGCAAGCTGCCCGACAGACAGATACAAGCGAGTTACTGATTCTGAGGGCTTGCCAAGAGTTTTGTAAGGAAGGTCAGGCTTTAATGTGAAGCGACAAGCAACGAGGCGACCTCTTTTGTTTGAGCGTGGTGGCGTCAATCGAGAATCGGTCGATCTGGCATCCTCATTGTTTTCACGATTTGCCCTCGTGATTGCCACACGCAACACGCAACATGCCACCGCGAAAGCAGCCATCTCTATAGTCCATAGGCTTTTGTAGGCTCGCTTACAGACAGAATCACCGACCATCGAGTATACTTATCCCATGACAGAGCCACAGACACCGTTGACCGCTGCCCCGCCGTCCGCATCGTTTTGGCAGCGCCAGGGCCGCGTACTTTTCGCGCTGCTCATCTGGGCCATTCTCATCGTGGCCTACATCGTTTACACGCGGCAAAATGCGCTGACGCCCTTGGAAAGTGCGGCGCGCATCGACGGCTTGCTGCGCGGCACGCTGTGGGGGCCGTTGATCTACATCGTGATTTACCTGCTTCGTCCCCTCATCTTCTTTCCAGCCACCGTACTCACCATCCTCGGCGGTTACACCTTCGGGCTGGTTTGGGGGATCGTTCTGACGGTGATCGGCAGCAACGGGTCGGCGCTGATCGCCTACTGGATCGGTAAGCTGATCGGGGGCGATTTGCTCAGCGGCAAAGAGGCACAAGCGCTGCTCGACCGTTACACGCGCCGCCTCCGCGAAAATAGCTTTGAGAGCGTGCTCATCATGCGATTTCTCTTTTTGCCCTACGATCTGGTCAACTATCTATGCGGCTTCTTGCGAATCGACCCCAAAGCGTTCTTGCTGGCGACCGCGCTCGGCTCTATCCCAGGGACGATCAGCTTCGTTTTGGCGGGGGCATCGATCAGCGGCGATCTGAGCGCGGGCAACTTCAGCCTCGACCCACGCAGCCTAGTCGCCTCTGCTATCATCTTCGTCGTCAGCATCGCCATCTCAAGGTTGGCGCGCCGCCGCGAAGCGGATTCGTAGAGCCATCATGCGCGACGGCGCACCACGGAGCATGAAAGTGGCGCGTGAGGATGTGGGGGTGTACGGCTGTGTGGGTGTGAGGGTGAACGGCGTGGCAAAGCAGTGAACTATCAAGGGAAATGCTAGGCTCCCATGCACCATGCACCATGCACCATGCGCCCCACACCACTCAACCAGCTCCTGAAACATCACAACCTCGTCCTCAAACGCCCAAACACGCAACACGCAACAGAAAGCAGTTCCCATGCCAACCATCAACCCCACCTCGCCCGCCAACGCGCGCCTGCTGGCCAATGTCCACCCGCCCGACTGGCAGAACCCGACGCCCGCCGATCGCTACAACTTGGTCGTGATTGGGGGTGGCTCGGCCGGGCTGATCGCGGCGGCGGGGGCGGCAGGCTTGGGGGCAAAAGTAGCGCTGGTGGAACGTGATCTGCTCGGTGGCGACTGTCTCAACGTTGGCTGCGTCCCCTCGAAGACGTTGATCCGCTCGGCCCGTGCCGTGGCCGCAGCCCGCAACGGGGCGGCGGTGGGTGTCCAAGTGGGCGAAATCAGCGTCGATTTCCCCGCGATCATGGAACGTGTGCGCGCCGTGCGGGCCGACATCAGCCCGCACGATTCGGCCGCCCGTTACCGCGCGATGGGAGTTGACGTCTTTTTGGGCGAGGCGCAGTTCAGCGCCCCCGACTATGTACGGGTTGGCGACAGCCTCCTACATTTCAAGAAGGCGGTGATCGCGACCGGCTCGCGCCCCGTGGTGCCGCCGATCGACGGTTTGGCCGAGAGCGGCTATCACACCAACGAAACGATCTTCGAGCTGACGACGCAGCCCCAGCGCCTCGCCGTGTTGGGCGCGGGGCCGATCGGCTGCGAACTGGCGCAGGCCTTTCAACGGCTCGGCACGGCCGTCACGCTGATCGACATGGCTGACCAAGTGCTGGGCCGCGAAGACCGCGAAGCGGCCCAGATCATTCAACGCCTTCTTACCGAAGAGGGCATCGCGCTGCACCTTGAAAGTCGCGTCACTCGCGTGGAGAAAGAGGGCGACGAAACGGTGCTCCACGTGGATCAGCAGGGCGCGACGCGGCAAATCGCGGTCGATGCGCTGTTGGTCGCGGTCGGGCGACGGCCCAACATCGAAGGGCTTGGGTTGGAGCAGGGCGAGGTCGGCTACACCACCAAGGGGCTGGTGCTCAGCGAGACGCTGCAAACCACCAACCCCAACATCTACGCTAGCGGCGATGTGGCGGTTCCCTACCAGTTCACCCACATGGCCGACGCAACCTCCCGCATCGTGCTGCAAAATGCGCTCTTCCCCGGCCCCAACCAAAAGTGGAGCGACCTCATCGTGCCCTGGGTCACCTACACCGATCCCGAAGTGGCCCACGTGGGTCGCTACCCCCATCAGCTCGACGACGCCGGGATCGCTTACGACGAATGGCGCTTCGCGCTCGACGAAGGGGATCGGGGCCGCGCCGACGCCATCCCCACGAGCTTCGTCAAGGTGCAGACCAAGCGCGGCTCCGACAAGATTCTGGGCGCCACCATCCTGTCGCCCCATGCGGGCGAGCTGATCGCCAGCCTGACCCTCGCCATGACGAACGATGTGGGGCTGAAGGGGATCGCCTCGACCATCTTCCCCTACCCCACCCTCTCGGAAGGGATCAAGCAGATCGGCAACCAATACACGCGGGGCCGCTTTAGCCCCTTGCTCCAACGCATCGCCGATTCGTGGTTCAACTTTGGCCGCTAATCAGCCGAAGAACGGAAATCGCCATGACACGTCTCCTCACACTGTTCCTGTTGATCGCGCTCTTTGCCGTGGTCGCCTGTTCGGCGGGCCGTAGCCCCAACGCCGACAGCACGACCACCGCCACCGAGCCTCAGGTCGCGCCCGCGGGGGCCGCGCCGCCGCCGGGCTACGAATCGGGGACATGGGCGGAGATCGTCGACGAGGCGCGGGGTCAAACGGTCACCTTCCACATGTGGGGGGGGCAGGAGAACATCAACCGTTGGGTGACGGGCTACGCCGCCACTGCGTTGAAGGAGCAGTATGGGATCGAGCTGGTGCAGGTGCCGGTCGCAGACATCGCCGAGAGTGTCAACAAGCTGGTCGGGGAAGCCGAAGCCGGACGTGCAGAAGGGACGGTCGATCTGCTCTGGATCAATGGAGAGAACTTTGCCACCTTGCGCCAAGCCGACCTGCTTTACGGCCCCTTCGCGCAGTACTTGCCCAATTCGCAGTACGTTGATCGCGATGATCCCAGCGTCAGTTACGATTTGGGACTGCCCACCGATGACTACGAGTCGCCGTGGGGCAAGGCGCACTATGTCATGATCTACGATTCGGCACGGGTCGCCGAGCCGCCCCGCTCGATCGATGGCTTGGTGGCGTGGGTGAAGGCCCATCCGGGCCAGTTCACCTATCCCGCCCCGCCCGATTTCACCGGAGTCGGCTTCGTCTTGCAGCTCTGTTACCACGCAACTGGGGGTCATGAACAATTCCTGGGCGATTTTGATCAGGCGCTCTTTGACGCGACATTGCCCGCCTGTTGGGCGCTGCTCAACGAGATCGAACCCTTCCTCTGGCGCGAGGGCGCGACCTATCCCGAATCGCACGCCGCGCAGCAGAACCTCTTCGCCAACGGAGAAGTGAGCTTCGATATGGCCTGGAACCCGTCGGAAGCATCGGCCTTCATTGAGGCGGGACGCTTCCCCGAGAGCACGCGCACCTTTGTCTTCGATCAGGGCACCCTCTCCAACGCCCACTTCTTAGCGATTCCAGCGAACGCGCCCCACAAAGCGGCGGCAATGGTGGTCGCCAACTTCATGCTCTCGCCCGAAGCGCAGCAATCCAAGGCGGATATAGCCAACTGGGGCGACCTGCCCGCCGTGAGCGTGAGCCAACTGCCCCAAGCGTGGCAGGATGCCTTTGCCGAACTGCCGCGCGGCGTGGCGACCTTGCCCAACGAAGAACTGACCCGCAAAATCGTGCCTGAGCTGCCCGCACCGTGGCGCGTCGCCATTGAGGAAGGGTGGCAGCGCGAAGTCCTGCAGAAGTGAGGCACTCTCCCACCCTGCACCGTGGGTGGCCCCGGTGGCGCATCCCCCTGATGCTAGCCCCCGCGCTGTCGGTGGTGCTGCTGCTCTTTGGCAGCGGCTTGCTGCTGGCCGTGCTACAAAGTTTCGGCTACCTGCCCTTCATTGGTCGCACCACATTGACGCTCGACGCCTACCGCGATCTGCTGGGCAGTCGCGCCTTCTACCAGTCATTGGGAATTTCGCTGTGGGTCGCCGGAGTGTCGACCTTGCTCGCCACGCTGTTGGGCCTTGCCGTTGCCTTGCTGTTGCGGCGCCCCTTCAGCGGACGGCGCAGGGCGCTCTTTCTCTTTCAGCTCAATCTCCCGATTCCGCATCTGGTGGGGGGCGTCGGAATCTTGCTGCTGCTGGGCCAGAGCGGTCTGCTGGCGCGGGCCGCCTATGCCGTGGGACTCATCGCGCAACCCGCCGATTTCCCCGCACTGATCTACGACCGTTTCGCGATCGGCATCATCGCCGAGTACCTCTGGAAGGAGACGGTCTTCATGGCGCTGGTGCTGCTGGGGGCGCTGCGGACCATCGGCGACGAGTGGGAACAGGCCGCCGCCACGTTGGGTGCCAGCGCGTGGCAGCGCTTTCGCCATGTGCTGCTGCCCCTGCTCCGACCGTCGCTGCGCGCCGCCTCGATTCTGATCTTCGCCTTCTCCTTTGGCGCTTTCGAGATCCCCTACCTGTTGGGGCAACGGTTTCCCTCGGCTCTACCCGTCGTCGCCTATCGACGGTATACCGACGTCGATCTCGCAGCCCGCGCCGAGGCGATGGCCATCGCGGTGATGCTGTCGCTGGTCAGCCTGGTGCTGATCGTGATCTACGGACGGTGGACGACGAGGGCTGCGGTGTAGGGCGTGGCGGTTGGCGGGGATCGGGGTGGTGAGAAGGGGTGTTTGGGCGTTTGAGGACGAGGTTGAGATAGTGCAGGAGCGCGTTGGGTGGTGCATGGTGCATGGGGGGGCATGGTGCATGGTGCATGGTGCATGGGGGGGCATGGTGCATGGGGGGGCCATCGTGCATGGGAATCAGCGCGGTCACCCAGACCGGTCAGGCACAAGGGCGGCACGGTAACACGATTGCCTCCATCGCCCCATTCGCCAGTCGCCAAGTTCAGTGCGTCCGAGTCCCATCCACGCGAGAAGAGTGACGCGCTCAGAGACAGACGCCCATCACCCTATTCGCCAGTGGCAAGGTTCAGTGCGTCTGAATCCCATCCACGCGAGAAGAGTGACGCGCTCAGAAACAAACCACCATCAATCAGATGCAAACCTATTCTCATTTCATAATCACGGCGGGGCTAAAGCGGGTGGCGGCGCGACGGCGCTGGCTGCCGGTGCGGGGTCGCGCGTTCTTGCTCGGCTCGGTGCTGCCCGACCTGCCATTGCTGCTATTGACGCTCTGGTATTTCGCGGACATCCGCTGGCTCCGTCCTGAAATGGCCGACGCCCAGTTGTTTGGGGCGTGGTACGACGATCTCTTCTTCAACAATCTACTCTGGATCGTCAGCCACAATCTCTTTCACGCCCCGCTCATCATTCTGTCGCTCGGGCTGATCGGATGGCGGGGCTGGAAGCAAGGGCGCGGGTGGGGGTTGGCGCTTCTCTGGTTCGCGATGGGTTGTGGCCTGCATTCGCTGATCGACATTTTCACCCATCATCACGACGGGCCGTTGTTGCTCTTCCCGTTCGATCTCTCTCTACGGTTCCAAAGCCCGGTTTCCTACTGGGATCCGCGCCACTACGGTCGGCTATTCGCGCCGCTGGAACATCTGCTGGACGTGGTGCTTTTGCTCTGGCTCTGGCGATCACGATCAACGGCGGAAAGCGGTCAGGTCGCATGAGCGATTTCCTTCGGCGTGTACTCATCGGGGCGCTGCTCGTTACGTTGCTGATGCCGCTCTTGCCGCTCTTGCTGTGGGCCTTTGGCAGCGCGTGGTTTTTCCCCGATCTGTTGCCCCCCGAATGGAGCCTGCGCGCGTGGCGCTACGTCCTAACTCCCCAAGCGCGCGTCGGCCAAGCGCTCATCAACAGCATCCTGATTGGTTTGCTGACGACGATCTTCTCGTTGCTGGTGGGGCTACCGGCGGGCCGTGCGCTGGCGCTCTACGACTTTCGGGGCAAGCGGCTGATCGAGCTACTCTTGTTGGCGCCAACGATCGTGCCGCTTTTGGCCGTGGCGATGGGGATTCACATCGCCTTCCTTCGCTACGGCTTGGCCGATACCCTACTCGGCGTTGTCTTCGTTCACTTGGTCCCTACCACGCCCTACACCGTTCTGATCCTTGCTGCGACCTTCGCCCGCTACAATGTGGACTTCGAAGCCCAAGCGCGGACGCTCGGTGCCAGCGCGTGGCAATCGCTCCGCTTCGTGATGTGGCCGCTGGTTCGGGGCGGCGTGGCCGTGGCGGCGCTCTTCGCCTTCCTCATTTCGTGGAGTCAATATCTGCTGACGCTGCTGATCGGCGGCGGGCGAGTGATGACCCTGCCAGTTCAGCTCTTCGCCTTCGCCACGGCGGGCGACCATGCCCTGACGGCGGCGCTGGCGCTGCTCTTGGTGATTCCAGCGCTTCTCACGCTGTTCGTCACTGCCCGCCTCCTGTCGGGGGAACGGGACAGTGCGGTCAGCGCAGTGGGGCATTGGGGATGAGTCACGTCACGCTGGATCGGCTCTCGCTGCGCTACATGGGTCAGCGGGCGCTGGCCCTCTCCGAGCTGAGCCTTGACATCCCAGCGGGCCGTGTTACCGCGCTGCTTGGCCCGTCCGGCTCCGGCAAAAGCACCACGCTCAAGCTGATCGCAGGGCTACTCACGCCAACGGCCGGGGATATTCGCTTCGATGGGCAGTCGGTGGTGACGTTGCCCCCCGAAAAGCGGGATGTCGCCATGGTCTTTCAGAATCATCTGCTTTTCCCCTTCCTCACCGTCGCGGAAAACGTCGGCTTTGGGCTGAAGATGCGTGGCACCCCGCCCGACCAAATCCGCACACGGGTGGACGCGCTGCTGGACGTGGTACAACTACAGGGACTGGGCGAGCGGCGGCCCGAGGCGTTGTCCGGTGGGCAGGCGCAGCGGGTCGCCCTGGCACGGGCGCTGATCGTAGAGCCGCGCCTCTTGTTGTTGGACGAACCGCTTTCCAACCTCGACCGCCACCTGCGGGAGGAGATGCGCCAACTGATCCTTACGGTGCAGCAGGCCTACGGCATCACCACCATCATCGTGACCCACGATCAAGAAGAGGCGCTGCTGCTGGCCGAGCAGATCGCCCTCTTGCTGGATGGCGAGCTGGCCCAAGCGGGGGATGGGCAGACACTCTTCGAGCGACCTGCGTCGGTGGCGGTGGCTCGCTTCTTTGGGGGGCGCAACTTCTTGCCGGGGCAGCGGCGGGGGGCCGAGGTCACAACGGCGCTGGGCTGCTTCCGTCTTTGCGACGGCGGCGGGCCGCAGGGGGCCGTGACGCTCACGATTCGGCCGGAGCGACTACAGGTCGTGGCGCTTGAAGCGGCGTCGGACGCCAACCATCTGACTGCGACGATCTGCGACGCGAACTACCGGGGGAGCGATACGCGGCTCCGCTTGCAGCAAGGGGCTCATCATTTCGAGGCGGTTGTGCCCGCCGCCGACTTTGCGACGTGGCGAATCGGCCAAGCGGTGGCGCTCCACCTCCCCGCCGAGGCGTTGTGGGTGGTGGAAGGAGAGGGGTGAACCGAGCGGGTGTCTTCGCCTTGAGCGCTGGGGGCGCTGGGAAATCATCCTCCTCACCATTGACAATGATGCTATGATGTAGGGTATGCAATGGGTGGCACGGAGGTCCCGGACAGAGGAATGGCATGGCATCAACTACATTAACTATTGAGCTGACGCAGGAATTATCTGACGCCCTCGCCGACGCGAGTTCCGAAATGGTGGTGGAACTGCTGGAATTGGGATTGCGTGAGCGCAGGATTGATCGGGCATTACGGCGTTTCGCCGAAGGTCACATCTCCTTCGGCGCGGCCGCAGAAATGGCTCAACTGAGTCATTCTGACTTTTCGCGACATGCCTATGCCTTCGGTCTACAGCCCTTGACGAGCCGCCAGATGATGGCTGAAGAGGTCGGAGAAAACATTTGATCGTATTGAGCAATGCTGGACCACTCATAGCATTGGCAAAACTTCGACGTCTTGATCTACTACAATCCCTCTTCGGGAAGATCGTCGTACCAGCCCCCGTCTATCACGAAGTCGTCATAATGGGCCGAGCGCAAGGGGCTGCGGATGCCTCTGTTGCCGCAAGGTTTCTTGATGCCGTAGAGTGGCGGCCCGTGACTGTCCCTTCCCCTCTTCTGGAACAGCAGCGCTTTCAGATACAGCTTGGCAGGGGCGAGCAGGCGGTGATTGCTCTGGCGATGACTGTTGAGCAGCCGTTACTCTTGTTAGACGATGAACTCGCGCGGATCGAAGCTAGAAGACGGAATCTCAAGGTCAAGGGCACACTGGGGTGCATCGTCCAAGCCGTGCAACAGGGCCATCTTTCTGTCGATGAGGCCGATGCGCTCCTTCACGAGATCGCTGATAGGACGGATATTTGGATCAGCGGATCCTTATGTCAGCAAGTCCTCTCCTTGATCCGAAGTACGTAGCTACCCCACCCCCTCGCCGCCCTCCGCTGCGTGGCGCGCCGCTTGTCGCTGCATCGCGCCGAGCAAGGCGGTGAGTCCGCGCAGTCGCAGCGGTGACAGGACGTCGCCCAAGCCGAGCTTCTCATAGAGATTCAGCGGCACGGCGGCGATTTGCGCGGGCGTGGCGTTGTTCAGCCCCTCGTACAGGATCCCTGCAAACCCCCGCACGGTCGGCGCTTCGCGCGGCACGTCGATGAAATACACCACGTGGCCCTCTTGGTATTCGCTCTGCAGAAAGACGGGGCTTTGGCATTCGTGGACCTGCTCCATGCGCTCCCGCGCTGCTTGGAGCCGCGTGGGCAGATCGGGCAACCCCTCCGCAAATTCCAGCAGGTAGGCCAGCTTGTCTTGGCGGGGCGCGGTCGAGAATAGCTCAACCACTTCGGCCAAGGCGTCGGGGTAGGCGGACGTTGTCATGTCATCTCTCACTCTGCTCTATCGCAATCCAGCAAACAGATCGCTCCGTTGAATCGGCGCGGCGGGCTGCGCCTGCACGAAGGCTTCTTTGCCGAAGAACCCCTTCTGAATGAAGAGGGGCAACCGTCGTAAAAGCGGGTCACCGCCCCCCTGACTGGCGTGGGCGGCGCTGGCCGCCCGTTTGGTGGCCAACTGATCACGCACGTCGATGCGTGTCGTGATCTCTTCGTCCGCCGTGCCGAGTCGAGTCAGGTCGATATCCCCATTGCGGCCGAAGCGGCTCGGGTCTTGGCGCAGCAGCCGAAGGAATCGGACCATCCGTTTCAGCCAACGGTCCGAGATCACGTTCCAGAACAGCCGCTCCGGCTGCCATGGCTCGGGGCCACTCTCTTGGCAAAATGCCCGATCCCCACTCCATTCCCACGCCAAATTCACGGCATGGTGAACCTTGATGTGATCGGGATGGTAATAGATACCGGTGGGATCGTGCGTGAGCAGCACTTGGGGGCGCAGCGTGCGGATCAGCGCCACGAGCCGACAGGCGACCTCGTCCAGCGACGCTTGGTAGAGCGAATCGGGATGGTGATTGGCGGGGCTGCCTTCCATCCCGCTGTCGCCGTAGCCCAGTTCGTGCATCGTCACGCCTAGGGCACGGCCCGCTGCGGCCAATTCTTGGCTGCGGCGCGCGGCCAAGGACGGGAAGCCGGTCAAGAAGGCGGCATCCGCCTCCCCCGCTGCCCCATCGGTGACGATGGCAACATGGACGTCGATCCCTTCCGCCGCATAGCGGGCCAGCGTGCCCCCCGGCCCGAACGACTCGTCGTCGGGATGGGCGTAGAGGGCCAAGAGGGCGAGCGGCTGTCGCGCGCTCACTTCGGCGCGCCGTCGCGGGGTGCGGAAGGGCCGCGCTGGCGCAGGGGCTTGATCGCTTTTTCCCATGTCGCCATGGCAAAAAGCACGACCGTGCCCACCATGACCACAAAGGCTGTGGCAAAAAGGAGGCCATATACAACATTCAGCAGCAGTGAAAAGAGACTATCCACCGGTCATATCCTTGGTAAACTCGTCGGAGTCGTGCGGTTGATCTATCATTCGTGCAGAAAATGGTAGTCAAAAGGGGGCGGGAAGGGTAGCGGGGAATGAGGTGGCAACTGCGCTTGCTGCTGGCTGTTGGGGCACTGATGAACGCAGAACGCAGAACCCTTCTCTTCGCTCAGGGCAAGCTCCGAACGCAGAACAACCCCTAAACTCCCAACGTTTGAACTCGAACAGCCCTATCCCCTTCGACGACTACAACCGCAGAGCGTTGAAACAATTCCCAACATCAGCCCATTATCCATTCGCCATGCCGCGCGTCCGAATCCTATCAAAGCCACAAGCGTCAGGCGCTCACACGATGACCTCTACCAGCCGACCGGTCGATGCCAGCTTCCCGCTCCGCCCACTTCGCGGCTGGGGGCTGGTGGGCTGGCTGCTGGCCAACACGGTGGGCTTTGCGACGATGCAGCTCACGCTTTTGGCGTTGCTGGGCTATTTTGTGCAGGGCGAGCCGGTGGATGGCAAAACTGTTTGGGGCCTGCTGATGGTCTTGATCCTGGTGGGGCTGGCGGTCGCGGTGCCGCAGTGGCTGATCTTGCAATGGCGGCAGGCCAGCGGCCGATCGTGGCTGTGGAGTGCCACCGTCGCCTGGTCGGTCGCCATCGCTTTGGTCCTTGCGCTTGCCACGCAGCTCTTTGGTTGGCAGCGCATTCCTGCGGGGGAAAGCACGGTAGGGAGCGCGTTGGTCTTGCTCTGTTTTGCGCTGGTGGGACTGGGTGCGGGCGTTGGCCAGGCGCTGCTGTTGCGCTGGCCAGCGCGCCGTCGCTGGCGCTGGGCCGCGATCAACGCGCTGGCGATGGTGGTCGCGGCCCCGGCCATGTTGATCTTCGTGGGGGGGCTGGGTTATGGCGTGGTGACAGCATGGGCCATGCAGCGTTGGCGATGGCGCTAGGCGCATTGAAGCCGCAAACGAGAAATGACTGTCAGGCACCCCTGTGCTACCGCGCCGATTCCGCAGGGGGCATCGGTAGCCTTGTCAACCCATGCACTACATTTTGAATCGCACGTATCGATTCTTGTCCCCCTCTGCCATATTCTTACAAAGCGGTAGGATTGTCGGATATGGGAAAATCGGTTATGGTTAGACCGTTCGCGGTTGGATCATGTCGTACTCTCACTGTAAAGGAGTCAGCTATGAGTTTTCTTAGCCGTCGTACCCTAGGGACGGTTGCCTTATTGATCCCCTTCTTAATGGGCCTTTGGATCGCCACGACGGCGACCACCTATGCGCAGGAGCCAACGATTGAAGAAGAGTTGATTGAGTTGGGGCTTGAAGAGTGTTTCTACATCGTGCAGCCCGGCGACACGCTGGCGAAGATCGCGGCCGCCAACGATACGACTGTGGCGGCGATTCTCGACCTGAACCCAGAAATCACCAACCCCAACCTGATCGAGGTGGGACAGCTTATCCTGCTGCCCGGCTGTTTCGAGGATTGGGAGGACTGGGAGGATTGGGAAGGGTCTGAGGATTGGGAAGATTGGGAAGATTGGGAGTACGAGCTGATCGAAATCCCTGCGCCCCCCGCCGATCTGCCCGACGCGCTGTGGCGACCGATCCATGATGCCACCTTCAACATTCGCTATCCTGTCGATGATCCCTATGTGGGCGGCACCGGCGTGATGGTGGGGCTGGATGGCAAGACATTCCTTACCGCCTTCCACGTGGTGGCCAACTGGGAGACGGAGGAGGATTACTTCGACTACACCACTACGGTCGAGCTTGGGCCGTTCCAAGAGTGGCGCTACACGGCCGACGTCATCGACATCCTGCCGATCGAAGATTTGGCGCTGCTGCAAGTCAACGAGTGGGACTTCCCGGGCTTCGCGGTCGCGCCGCTCGGCACCTCGACCACGCTGGTGGAAGGGGATCCGATCTATACGATCAGCTATCCGATGGCGGGGACCGAGCTGCAGACCGGCAAAGGGACGTTCTTGGAGAAGTATTACGATTGGTGGTACGGGACGAACATCATCGTGACCGATGCGTGGGCCACCTTCGGCTCCAGCGGGGGCGTCGCGGTCAATGGCGATGGGGAGGTCATTGGTATCATCACGGCGGGCATCATCGGCCAAGAAGCGGTGGAATACTTCGGCTACACCGGCACCGACCAACTGACGCTCATCGTGCCGATCGAGGCGGCCTACCCGCTCTTCTGGAACAACGGCATCTCGACCACCCGCCACGCCCGCATTCCGCGGTAAGGGGAGTCAGTCGATTGGAACGCGGGTGCTCGCTTATCCACGATGGGTGAGCCACTACCGTAACCATCCGCGTTGAAAGCAGCGGCCTCCGTCGCTCCTGATGTTCAGGGGCAGCGGGGGCCGTTTTGCATAGGGGCGGATGTGAACCGCCAGCCAGGTCGGTCGACTTTCAAAGCTACCTGATTTTTGTCGGCGCTGCTAATTTCCGCGCCCCGTTCGTTCTTTTCAGCATAACACGCCTGAGTTCATCTGGAACTTGCTGTCTTGATCACCTTCCCATTCCATCATAATGCGCGAAGAAAGACCTTGACACGCGTGAGAGATGAGCAGCGGCAACTTTAATTTTGCGAATGTGGGCTAAAGGCGTCACTCATGAGTTCGTATATTTTTCAGGCCAACTATGATGAACTGGAAGCCATATCCCAGAGATTTGTCGATTCCGCTCAGGGCATCGACCAGATGTTGCAGGCGCTACGGGGTAGCAGACAGAATCTGGTCGGGGCTTGGGTCGGTGGGGGCGCCGCCGCGTTCTTCGGCGCGATGGATAAGGAGGTGCTGCCCGCCACCGAGCGGCTGCATGACGCTCTGATTGAAGCCTCCGAGGTCACTCGTCGCATCGCCCATACGATTAGCCGCGCTGAAGCAGAGGCTGCTGCGCTTTTCCGTCAGGAAGCAGACGGCCCGTTCCCTGTGTCCATGCCAACGCATTCACCCAGGGCTTCCGACGTACAAACGGCACCCCAAACGGGGCGCCTCCGCCTTTCGCCCACGCCGCGCGTTGCGAAACAATTGTCACCATTTGAAGAGGGGTTAGTCGCGGCGCTGGGGCTAACATCGCTCACCACGGATGTCCTTGCGACTTCGTTGAGCGGCGCAGGGCTGCTGCTTGAAGCAACGTTGGCGCTGGTAGATTCGCCCGTATCGCCTGCGGGGGATGTGTTGGGGGTTGCGCTCTACAAAGCAACTATTGACCCAATTGAAACTTCTCTTAGCGTGACAGGCTTAATCACCACCGCCACCACTGATTTAATTCAAGGTAATAGTTATTTCGACCTTTCTAAAACTGAAATTGTGATTGGACAGGACACTTTGGTAAGTGGAGCAGCTGCCCTAGGAGGTCTCTTTTCTCCAGAGGCCCTTATGGATACTTCAATCAACGCTTCCCTACTTGCGTATGATGTTCAAGGCATGATGGGAAATCCGGTTACTATCGCTGGGCATCAATGGGAACTACACTTGGGATTGCATGGCCATTATCTCGTTGGTTACCCTTCTCCTAGCAGACAGTAGTCAGTAAAGCATTACAGAGGTTCATCGTGCTCGAGTTCCTACGCTACATACAGTACGGCCTAGCACTTCTAATATTTCTTTCGGGAGGAATCCTCCTTGGTAGTATAGCGTTCGATGAATTCCATAGAGCGATATATCCGCAGGAATGGATCGACAATCATAACCGAATACGGCGGTACGGGATCAAAATGGGCATGATCCCCTTACTGTTTGTGGTTGCTTATGTTCTCGCTCTGCCAGCGGGTTGGCGGTATCTGATCTGTGGGATTCCTGTCGCTGGCGTGTGGGGCTGGATCACACATAGGTGGCTAAAAGTCCGGCTGGGATGGGCCCGCGATTTTTGGTACCGTCAGTGAACAGACGGTAACCGAGAGACTGCTGAGTGGGCCAGTTGATTGTCCGGTTTAACCTCACGGCGTAGTACCATCGCAAAGGTCTTTTATGTTCGAACTTTTAGGCCACGTTCGATACGGGCTGGCACTCTTCGTCTGGGGTAGGGCTATTCCTCAGTATTCTGTTCGATGAATTCCACGGTTGGGTATACACGAAACAGTGGATAGATAATCAGAGACGGGTGCGGCTATACGGTCTCAATGTGGGGTGGGTTGTTCTGTCGCTAGTCGTCGCCTATGTAATCTTTCTCCCTCAAATGTGGCGTTACTTGGTATGTGGGGTGCCACTGGCGATCGTGCTTGGCGGTGTGGCAAGATGGGGGTTGACGGTGAAGCTGAGGTGGTCCGAAGCATTTTTGCAGGCGGGGCATAGGGAGTCAGCCCGCGCAATCTCTTTAGAGGTCCTCCATGCTTGAAAATGTGCGTTATTTACAACAGGGCTTGGCACTGCTCCTATTTCTAGTAGGGGTCGGTCTTTATATTAGTACGCTGGTGGATGAGGTTCATAGCTTAGTCAACCCCAGTCGTTGGATCGATAACCAAGAACGAATACGGCTGTACAGTATCAAAATGGGGATGATTCCGCTATCATGGGTCGTTGCATTTGTTGTGGCTTTCCCACAGGGATGGCGGTATCTGATCTGTGGGATTCCTGTCGCTGGCTTGTGGGGCTGGTTCATGCATAGGTGGCTAAAAGTCTGGCTGGGAGGGACCCGCGATTTTTGGTATCCCCAGCGGCAGAAGGTTGACAGAGAGACTGACGACTGAGCGAGCCGGACTGCCATGTTTAGGCGGCCAAACGGTCTATCTGAGCGAGGGGCTTCCTCATGCTCGAAATTCTACAATACATCCGATATGCCCTAGCACTCTTGACGTTTTTGTCCGCTGTGGCCGTATTCGTCACCGTGATGTTTGAGGAGTTCAGAGACGCGCTTGCCCCTTGGAAACAGGTAGATGATCCGACGCGGGTTCGTGATCATGCGGTGAAGGTGGGTACGATTCCGTTGCACTTGATAATTGCTTTTGTCCTTTGGAAGCCGTAAGGATAGCGATATCTGCTACGCGGCGTTCCCCTGGCTCTCATGATCGGAGCCATAGCAACGTGGGGTTTGACCGTGACGCTGAAACGGCCCAATGCCTTTCTGAAGGCGAAGCATATCAGATCGCGGAAGTCGGCGAACAAGTCGTCCGCTGACAGCTAACGAGGGAGCGGCTCGGCCCGCGCCTCGTTGAAAACGGTGAGGATGGCGTGGTGGGGGCGCGCTTGTAGGGTGGCCGCCTCAATCAACCCTTGGTTACACACAAACCGATACAACTGCAGTCCGATCTACTCGAATGAAACGCGCAAAAATTAGGAGCCTTTGATGAACCAATCGACAAATCCCTCTGCCACTTTGCTTGACCAAATTGGCAATGCCGCACAGGCTGCTTTGCAAAATCGCGATATCCCCACCCTCTATGCCAACGGCTTTATCAGCGGGGTGGGGGCGGGCGGCGATCTCTATCTGATCCTGCAGACCAACGGTCAGAGCAGCGCTGTCGTCAATCTGTCGTGGGTGACGCTCAAAACGGCCGTTCAGAACCTCACTCAAATCCTCGAAGAGGTAGAGTCGAGATTGGAGCAGGAGATCCCAACGATCCCGCAGTTGCAGTCGCGGCTGACGAAGCAGCGTGCGAAGACAGCGTAAGAGCGGGCGTGCGGTATTTCCTGCGCCACCGTGCGTCTTCGCTTTGACAGCTATTCGCTTCCCGTGATATACTGACCGCAACCACAAAGCCAACCGCATAGACGGAGACGGGTAGCTTCCGCACCGTGTCGGACAGGGCGCGTGCGCCGCGACTGAGAGCCACGCACGACACCGAGAGGCTACGTTCACTCCCGAGCTGATCCCTGAAGCGCAAAGCGTTGTAGGGGCTTCCGGCCGCCAACCGTTATCCCGGCACCCAGTCAACAGGCTGGCCAAAGTGGCGGCGCATCGCGTCGCAAACAGGGTGGTACCACGGGCAACTTCCAAACGCTCGTCCCTTTCGGGGGGCGGGTGTTTTTTGTTGGCGGGGTGGGATGTGGAACGGTTGTTAACAGGATTGGTCATTGGGCCGTCCAGTCGAGCATAGAGCATGGGGTGGGGTTGGGAATTGTATTGACGCTCGGCCCTTGTAGTTGTTTAGACTGATAATCCCGCGTAAGGCGCAAATCGAGAAGCGGGGCATTGCTGAAGCCATTGCTTCGCCGTGCCCCCCCATGCCCCATGCCCCATGCCCCATGCACGCGACGATGGCACAACAGAACACCATCACGGGCAACGCTCCGTTACACAAACCGCCATCTCCCCATTCTCCATTTTCCATCGGCCCAAACGAACAGATACCATCGGGGATAAACAACATGATTGAAAAACTCAACCTCCTCCAACAGCACGCGCTCGCCGCGCTGGGCGATGTGGATGGCTTGGCCGCGCTCGACGAATGGCGGAGCCAAACGTTGGGACGCAAGGGGGAACTCTCATCGCTCATGCGCGGTATGGGCAAGGTGCCCGCCGAGGAACGACCCGCGGTCGGCCAAGCCGCCAACGAGGTGAAGGCCACGCTCGAAGCGGCGTATGAGACGCGCCGCCTGAGCCTTGCCGAGGCCGCGCAGCGCGAGGCGTTGCAACGGGACGCCGTCGATGTCACCTTGCCGGGCCGCGCCGCTGAGGTGGGACGGCTTCACCCCGAAACCCAGACCCTAAGAGAAATCTATGCCGCTTTCGCCGATCTCGGTTTCCAAGTCTATCGCTCGCGGGATGTGGAGCTTGACGAATACAACTTCCAACTGCTCAACTTCCCGCTCCATCACCCCGCCCGCGACATGCAGGACTCCTTCTACGTCGCCTCACCAGAAGGCACCGAGGGCGATGTGCTTCTGCGTACCCACACCTCGCCGGGCCAAGTCCACGCCATGCGCGAGGTGGTGGCGCAGGCCAAGGCCGACGGACTGGGCGATAACGAGTTGCCACCGGTGCGGATCGTCCTGCCCGGCATGTGCTACCGCAACGAGCAGATCACGGCCCGCTCCGAGATCCAGTTCTTGCAGGTCGAAGGGCTGGCGGTCGGCAAAAAGATCACGATGGCCGACCTGAAAGGGACGCTGCACTACTTCGTCCGTCGGCTATTCGGGCCGCAGCGAAAGCTCCGTTTCCGCACCAGCTACTTCCCCTTCACCGAGCCGAGCGCCGAAGTGGACATGGACTGCATTCTGTGCGAAGGCAGCGGCTGCCGCCTCTGCAAATATACCGGTTGGCTCGAAATCTTGGGCTGCGGCATGGTCCACCCCACCGTCCTGCGCAACGGCGGCTACGACCCCGACATCTACAGCGGCTTCGCCTTCGGCATGGGGCCGGAACGGATCACCATGCTCAAGTACGGTATCCAAGATATCCGCTACTTCTGGAGTAACGACCTCCGCTTCCTCGAACAGTTTTAACGGTGACGGGTGGTCGGGTGTATGGGTGTGCAGGTGTACGGGTGTATGGCAAAGTAAAGCGGCGCATGAACCATGCATGCCGATTCTCGATTTTCGATTCTCAATTCCCCCAAGCACTTCAACCCTGAACAACCCACAAAACTCACAAAACTCATAAAACTCATAAAACTCATAAAACTCACAAAACTCACCCGGAGCCTCCCATGAAAGTTCCCTTATCTTGGTTGAAGGAATACGTCTCGCTCGACGGGATTGCGCCGCAGGAACTGGCCGAGCGACTGACGCTGGCCGGACTCGAAGTGGCCAGTATCGACTATATCGGCGTGGAAGGACCGCCGCGCAGCACGCACCTTGTCTGGGATCCGGCCACGATCCGCGTGGGCGAGCTGCTGGCCGTCGCCCCCCACCCCGACGCCGATCGGCTGCGGCTGGCGACGGTGGCCTACGGGGCGGAGGCGCCGAAAACGGTCGTCACCGGGGCGCCGAACCTGGCCGTTGGCATGAAGGTCGCCTACGCCACGACGGGCGCGACGGTCATCAACGGCTATTCGGACGCGCACGAGTTCGTGACGCTGAAGCCGAAAAAGCTGCGCGGTGTCTTGTCCGAAGGGATGGTGCTTTCGGAACTGGAACTGGGCCTCGGCGACAGCCACGAGGGCATCCTAGAGCTGCCAGAGGATGCACCGGTCGGCGAAGCGCTGCAAGCCTATTTGGGCGATGTGGTGCTGGACATCGAGCTGACGCCCAACATCGTCGGCCACGCCGCCTCGATCGTCGGCGTGGCGCGGGAAGTAGCGGCCCTTTTCGAGCGGGAACTGCACTACCCGACGCTGACGTGGGAGGGCAGCGGCCCACCGGCCGCCGACGCGGTCGAAATCATCGTCGACGATCCGGCGCTCAACCCGCGCTTCACCGCCGCGCTGATCCGCCACGTCGAAATCGGCCCCTCGCCCGCGTGGATGCAGCGGCGACTGCTGCTCTGCGACCAGCGTCCGATCAACAACATCGTCGATGTGACCAACTACGTGATGTTGGAGATGGGGCAGCCGCTCCACGCCTTCGACTACGATCGGCTCGTGGCGCGGGCGCAGCAGAGCGACGCGGCCCGACCGACGATCCGCACCCGTGCCGCAACCGCAGGAGAGGCCGTGACCACCCTAGATGACAAACGTCGCACCCTCCGCGCGGGGGACATCGTCGTGACCGACAGTGCAGGGATCGTGGCCATGGCCGGCGTGATGGGCGGGGCGGAGACCGAGGTTTCCGAGGCGACGACCAACGTCCTGCTCGAAGGGGCGGCATGGAACTACATCGCCATCCGCCGCACTGCCGCGCACCACATGCTCCATTCAGGTGCTTCCTATCGTTTTAGCCGCAACGTGCACCCCGCCATGGCCCTACGCGGCACCCGGCGCGGGGCGATGCTGATGGCCCAAGTGGGGGGCGGCGAACTGGCGGCGGGGATCGTCGACCATTATCCACAGCCGCGCCAAGAACCGACCCTGCCGCTGCGGGCCGCGCGCGTCAACCAACTGCTCGGCACCGAGTTGCGCAACGACGAGGTTGCGGCGATACTCCGGCGGCTGGAATTCGAGGTCGAGATCGAGGGCGAGCAGCTACACGTCACCGTGCCCGATTACCGGACCGACATCGAGATTGAGGCCGATCTGGTCGAAGAGGTGGCACGGGTCTACGGTCTGGACACGCTGCCCGAAACGCTGATGGACGATCTGCTGCCGCCGCTGCGCAACAACGAGGCCCTGCCGCGCGAAGAGCGACTGCGCGATCTGCTGGTTGCGGCGGGGGTGAGCGAGATCATCAGCTATCGGCTGACCGCGCCCGAACGGGAAGCACGGCTGCAGGGCGACGAGGCGAGCCGCGATGTGAGCGATGAAGGCTATGTGCAGATCGCCAACCCCATCTCGCCCGAGCGGCGCGTGATGCGCCAATCGATCTTGGCCAGCGTGCTGGAAAGCTTGGCCGCCAATCTGCGCCATCGGGACCGTGCCGCACTCTTCGAAATTGGTCATATCTACCAGCCCACCACGAACGCGCTACTGCCCCGCGAACAGGGCCGCTTGGCGCTGGCGATGAGTGGCGCGGCGCAGCCCGTGGGCTGGCAACGGGGCGAGCCGCGCGAGCGGGACTATTTCGACATGAAAGGGGTGATCGAGAGCGTGGTCGACCATCTGCATATCGAGGGTGTGACCTTCGAAGCGGCCGAGCATCCGACCTATCAAACGGGCCGCGCCGCCGCGATGCTTCTCAACGGCCAACCCATCGGCATGGTCGGTGAAGTGGCCGCGTCGGTGCGCGACGCCTATGCGTTGCCCGAACCGCGCGTGGTCGCGGCGGAAATCGACGTGGATGCGCTGCTGAGCGCGGTGCCGCGCGGCTATTTGCTCCGCGATGTGCCGCGCTTCCCCGCGGTCTACCAAGATTTGGCCGTGGTCGTCCCGGAAGCGACGACGCAGGCCGAAGTGTTAGCAACGATCCGTGCCAGCGGCCCCGAGCAATTGGTCGATGTGCAGCTCTTCGATCTCTACCGGGGCCAATCGATCCCCGAAGGCCGCAAAAGTCTGGCCTATGCGCTCCACTATCAGTCTACGGAGGCGACGCTGACGGATGAGCAAGTCGCGGGCTACCATGCCACTATCTCTGACGCGCTGCGCCACCAACTCGGGGCCAAGATTCGCGGGGAAGATCTGTAGCGACTTGCAACCATCCGCCCGGCGGCCGCGAGGTATGGCGTCGGGCGGGCCCCTGTCGGCCTTGGTTGACGGCGTTGGCGGCTGCGGTCATAATGGCCGCTATCTATCGATCGAACGGAGAGAGAATCGTGAGTAAAGAGTTTGTGACGTGGGATGAGATCGAACGACTGGTGATGGAAGCGCTGTTGCCACAACTCGACGGCCCCTACGACGCGATCTTGGGGATCACACGCGGCGGCATGGTGCCCGCCTGCCTCGTGAGTGAACGGCTCGACATCCGCCACGTGCTCACCGCCGCCGTCAAGTTCTATACCGATGTCGAAGAAACGTTACCGGAGCCGATCTTCCTACAATTTCCGGGGGATACGTTGATTGCGGGCAAGCGCGTCCTGATTGTAGATGACGTGTGGGATACCGGCCACACGGCCTATACCGTGCGGGAACGGGTCCGGCGAGCGGGGGGCAAGCCGACGGTCGCCGTGATCCACTACAAGCCGCTGCGGAGCGAATACCCTGACGATCAACCCGATTACTTTGCCCAAGAAACGGACGCATGGATCGTCTATCCTTGGGATCCCGATAAGGAGCGGCTGCTCGGTGCGGAGGCGTGAGGGAAAGAGAGATTAAGATGGCATGGCATGCCATGGGCGATTTCGATGCCATCTCGCACCGCCTGGAACGTCGAGCGAGGTCGCCGCTTCACTGCGATTTGCCCGCGTCGTCGCGCCGCCATGCTATGCTTTTCCCTCGCAGATAGACTTTGAAAAGCAATGGGCAGCCCCGGGCAGAGCATGGATAACATCATTGTATTCGACATAGAGACGCGGCGGGCCATCAGCGAGGTGGGCGGCGCACACCACCTCGACCGACTCGGCCTTTCGGTGGCTGTCGCCTACGAGGTGGCCACCGGCAAATTCCACCATTTTGAGGAAGCGCAGGTGGCCGAACTGCTCGATTTGCTGCAGCGGGCGACTCTGCTGGTGGGCTATAACATCCGCCGCTTCGATCTGACGGTGCTACAGCCCTACAGCCAAGAGCCGCTCCACGCGCTACCGACCTGTGACCTGATGGTCGACATTCAACGCCAGATCGGCCACCGCGTGCGACTGGACAACGTGGCGCAGCAAACCCTCGGCATCCGCAAAAGCGCCGATGGTATGCAGGCGTTGCTCTGGTGGCGACAGGGCAAGCTCGATCTGATCCACGACTACTGCCAACAAGATGTCGATGTCACGCGCCGCATCTGGGAATATGGCAGAGCGCACGGCCACATCTGGCTTTGGTCGCGCCAGCAACGGGCGCGGCGACCGGTGCCGGTCTGTTGGTAGCTGTGCTACAATCGTCGTGGAGGCAGCATGAGTACGGCGGAACGAACCCTACCAGAAACAGCGTGGCGCTCGCGCGAGCGGTTGGCTTGGCTCGTCGTGATTGGCGCTTTCCTTGCCTTTTGTACCCTGCTGGTCGCCGTCCCCTACGGTGCGTACCAATTCATCCAACGGGCGACGGTGGCTGAAGGGGCCGAGGTACAAGGCACGCGCGGCAAAACCACGGTCGAGATTGCGGGGAGCCAACAACCGCCGCTCGCCGTCCTCGAAGGCTCGTCCCAGCAGCTTAGCGAGGGGTCGATTCTGCGCACCGACAACGCCCAAGCCGCTGTTACCTTCTTCGACGACTCGATGGTGACCCTCTTCCCCGACAGCAAGCTCTCCATCCAACGGCTCCGTTCGCCCCGCTTCGATTGGAGCGAACAGGATAACCAAATCGCGTTGACCCTCTTCGAAGGGGGGCGGATCCGGGTACAGGTGGCCGAAGGGCGCAATCGTCCCATCCAGTTCGTCGTCTACAGCGAACAGGCCGTTGCGCCGCAGGGCGGCATCGTCCTAGCGCCCGGCTCCTACGCCATCGAAACGACCCGCGACATGACCCACGTGTCGGTACGGGGTGGCAGTGCGACGGTTCAGGGCCAGACGGGCGGGAGCGTGCAGTTGGGCGAAGGGGAGCGGGCGGAGGTGGCGCTCGGTCAGGCCGCACAGGGGCCATTTCCCGCACGGCGCAACATCCTGAAGAACAGCGACTTCCAGAACACGACCAGCGCCGTACCCATTTCGTCCGGCCCGTTGGCCGAAGCGTGGTTTGTCGAAAGCATCCAGGGCGGCGATGGTGGCACGGTGGATGGCACGGTCGAGGTGGAGCATCTTGGCACCAGCCGTGCTCTCCACTTCTATCGGACCGATAGCCAAGCCAACCACGGGCAGACCGCTGCTGTGCAGGTGATGGACGAGCGGGTCGCCGACTACCTCTCGCTACTCCTGCGCTTTGATGTTCAGATCGTCTATCAAGCGCTGAGCGGGGGCGGCGTACAAAGCTCCGAATTTCCGATCATCGTGCGGGTCGATTACATGGACGGCAGTGGGGCGACCCGCACGTGGACGCACGGCTTCTACGCCCAGAACGACGCGGGATACAACGTGGTTGACGGCGAGAAGATTCCGCTCGACACCGTCTATCGTTTCGAGACCGACCTCACATCCGTCCTCGTCGATCCGCAACTGATCTACAACATTCGCTTCTACGCCAGTGGTTGGGATTGGGAGGTCTACGTTAGCGAAGTGGAGTTGATCGCGCAGTAGGGCCCGATCGCTACACAAAGACTTCGGGCCGATACTCGCCCCACACCTCGCGCAGCGTATGGCAGATCTCGCCCGTGGTGCCGTACGCTTCGACCGCTGCAATGAGGTGGGGCATCACGTTATCGCTGCCCTGCGCCGCTTGACGCAAGGCTGCGAGCGCGGCTTCTAGCACCGATTCATCACGGCGCTTCCGCAGCGCGGCCAGCTTGGCCGACTGCTCCTCACGGATCGACTCGTCGATCTTCAATACCTCGACCGTCGGCTCCTTCTCATCGACGAAGTCGTTGACCCCCACCACCACCTGTACGCGTTTCTCAACTGCCCGCTGGTAATCGTAGGACGCTTGCTGAATCTCGGCCTGCGTCCACCCCTGTTCGATCGCGCTCAGCGCACCACCCAACTCGTCGATCTTGTCGATGTAGTCGCGGGCACGCGCCTCGATCTCGTCGGTCAGCGCTTCTAGGTAGTACGATCCCGCCAGCGGGTCAATCGTATCGGGCACGCCACTTTCGTGGGCGATGATCTGCTGCGTTCGCAGCGCGATTTCCACCGCCCGTTCTGTCGGCAAGCCCAGCGCCTCGTCCATCGAGTTGGTGTGAAGACTCTGCGTGCCGCCCATCACCGCCGCCAGCGCTTGCAAGGCCACCCGCACGATGTTGTTCTCCGGCTGCTGCGCCGTCAGCGTCGAGCCGCCGGTCTGCGTGTGGAAGCGCAGCATCCACGAACGCGGCTGGGTCGCGCCGAATCGCTCCCGCATGATGGTCGCCCAGAGCCGCCGTGCCGCGCGGAACTTGGCGACCTCTTCCATGAAGTTGTTGTGCGCATTGAAGAAGAAGGCCAACTGTCCCGCGAACTCATCCACATCCATCCCCGCGTTGATCGCCGCTTCGACATAGGCAATCGCGTCGGACAGGGTGAAGGCGACCTCTTGCACCGCATTGGCCCCGGCCTCGCGGATGTGGTAGCCCGAAATTGAGATCGGGTTCCACTTCGGCAGCGCCGCCTTAGCATAGGCGAAGGTGTCGGTGACGAGGCGCATCGACGGTTGGGGGGGGAAGATGTAAGTCCCGCGGGCGAGGTATTCCTTCAAAATGTCGTTCTGGATCGTGCCACGCAAGCCCTCGGGGGCAACTCCCTGCTGCTTGGCCACCGCGATATACATCGCCCACAAAACAGCGGCAGGGGCGTTGATCGTCATCGAGGTCGAGACCTTGTCAAGCGGAATCCCGCGAAAGAGTGTCTCCATATCTTCGAGCGAAGAAATCGAAACGCCCACTTTGCCGACCTCGCCCATCGCCATCGGATCGTCGGCATCGTAACCCAGTTGCGTCGGCAGATCGAAGGCGACCGAAAGGCCGGTGGTGCCCCGTTCCAGCAAATAATGGTAGCGACGATTGGATTCCTCAGCGGTCGAAAAACCTGCGTACTGGCGCATCGTCCACAAACGACCACGATACATCGTGGGATAGACACCGCGCGTGAAGGGATATTCGCCCGGGTAGCCGAGACGCTCGTCGTAGCGGCCCGTCAGATCATCGGGCGTATAAAGCGGATCGACCGGGATGTTGGACAGCGTCTCGAACTGGGCTTGCCGTTCAGGGCGCTTTGCCACGAACGGTTGATAGCGCTCCGTCTGCCAGTGGGATTTGGATTTATCGTTCATTAGGGGTTACCTTGTATCAAGTCAAAAAGTCCGCGATTAGCGTGTCTACGTAGGCATAGGGGTGTTGCCACTCGTTGCCAATCCACCGTATACCGCTTCACCCTTCGACTGCGCTCAGGGCAGGCTCATTCACGACCTCACGCGACGTCACCTCAACCGTAGCGCCTGCATTGATGGCCGCGCTGCATCCCATGCGCCCCCCACGAAACGTTCGGAGGCTGTCCGATGGCAGCCAACGTGGCCTTGAAAACAAACTTTCACTACTCCGCCCAGCGAAAGCGCGGATGGCGATCATAATAGTCGAGTTGTGCTTGTCGCGACGGCTCCTCGGCCAGCGCATGGTACGTTCGAAGAATATCGTTGGCAATCGTTCCGGCGGGGCGGGGATCCTGCCACGCGAGGCGAGGAATGGGGCTGTCGTTCTGCTCGGTCTGGCTGCTTTGCAGAGGGCTTAACGTGTTTTCCACGTACCACGGCAGCGAGCCGACCAACGGGGTACACAGACCCGTAATATCGGCCATCCATTCCTCCGCCCAGCAACTCAGCAGACAAAAACTATGCCCGCCCCAGCGCTCCACGTTGCGCTGCAATGGCCCCACCATGTCACCCAGCGCCTGTACATGGAGCAGATCGTGGCTCCCCACCGGGCTGATTCCAATGTTGAGCAAGGTGGACAACGCCAAGGCTAGGGGATCACTTCGCGTATCAGCGCTCACCACGGCCTGCCATTGCCACCCACAATGGTCGTGCAGCGCCACCAACCGTTGCAGGGTGCGGGCCACATCGTCATAGGTGAAGTGGTAGAAAGGGTAAGCGGGAATCTGAATGCCATCATCTTTGGCACTGCCCAGATAGATCACCCCGCTGTCGCAGTACACTTGGCCTTTTCTGCCCCAATCGCCATCGAGGTCGAACTCGGACATCCGTTCGCAGGCGGCCAATTGACCACGGGTGATCTCGCTCTGCGCCCACTGCTCCGCCACGACGAGCGCCTCTTGGAAATGGCGTTTCGCATCGGGAATCCGCCGTGTCAGTCGGTAACATTCCGCCAAGAAGAAGAGGGTCTGCCATTCGGGGCGGCGCTGCCGCGCGCGGTGAAAGGCCGTGATCCCAATCTCGTATTCGCCCTGCAGGTAGTAAACGAACGCGATTTGGTGATAGGCGCGACCATAGTGGCTGTCCAACGCCAACGCCTCCCGCAGTGCCTCCAACGCCTCCTCGAAGGCCCCTTCCAACGTCAGCATGTGGCCGAGCGCGTACCAAGTGTCGGGGGTGGGCTGGATCATCACGGCGCGTCGGGCTTGGTCGGTCGCTTCCGCAAGCCGGTCGGTACGCCGGTAGTGGTAAGCGAGGGCAATGCGCGCGGTGGCGTTTTCCCCGTCAAGCGCCACCGCTTCCTCAAAGGCAGCGAGCGCCGCACTCTCCTCGCCGCGCTCCTCGTGAGCCACGCCCGCCCGATAGCGCCGTTGCGCACGCTGCTTGTCGAAGGAAAGCAGCCGCCCCGAATCAGCGAGATTGGCATCGTTGCCCATCAGTTTCTTCTCACAGAGTCGTGGATCAGGGATCCAGAGGAACGCTCAGATAAATTTCGCTCATGACGCCGGGGATCGGGCAGCGGGGCAGAAAGCGCCAGGGCAGTGATCCCTTTTACCGTGCTCCATGCTCCATCAAGAGTCGCCCTGCTTCTCCGCCTCCGGGTCGCCCAAAATCAGCAGGGGTTGTTGCAGTTCCACGGTTTTGCCCGCCTCGACCCGTATCTCTTTGACGATGCCTTCGCGGGGGGCGCGGATCTCATTTTCCATTTTCATCGCTTCCAAGATCAGCAGGGGCGCGTTGACCGCGATATGCTCCCCAACCTCAACAAGGACTTTGATCACCAGTCCGGGCATTGGCGCTTTCACCAGCGTATCGCCCGTCGCCCCGCCTGCCGCCCGTTGCAGACTCTTGATCTGCTTGGTACGCTCATCCTCAACGATCACCTCGTAGCGTTGCCCGTCGAGCAGGATGCGCCACGCCCCATCCTCCAGCGAGGCGTAGACCTCAGAGGAGCGGCCCTCGGCGATCATCGAGTAGATCACGTTGTTGGCGATGTGCAACATATCGACCGACACCGTTTCCCCATCGATTGCCACGCTGCCATCTTTGTTGACCGCGATGGCGAACTCCTCACCATCCACATACGTCGAATACTTCGTTGACATAACTATTCCTTTGCCCAAACTCTATGCGGCTAATTACGTCGCACGGCGCGGCGGCGCCCTTCGATCTTCCATTGACTGGGGCTGTCGCCCACCCCGCCGACCATCACCAGCGCCTGTTGGCGGCGGCGATGGGCAAGGATGGTGGCCGCAATGGCGGCGGTGCGCCGTTTGCTCGGCACCCAGTCATCCATCAGGTCGGGGTTGGCGGCCAAAAAGCCGGTGTCGAAGTTGCCCGCTTGGAAATTCCAATTTTCCACCAACCGCTGGTGGAAGGGAATGTTACTCTTGATGCCTAAGATGCGATATTCCCCCAGTGCGCGGCGCAGCCGCATGATGGCGTTGGCGCGGTTGGTGCCGTGGACGATCAGTTTGGCGACCATCGGATCGTAGTGCAGTGTTACCTCCATCCCCTCATAGAGCGCACTTTCGACGCGCACGCCCGGCCCGGTCGGCTCGGTCAGCGAGGCGATGGTGCCGATGGAGGGGAGGAAGTTGTTGTAGGGATCTTCCGCCGTGATGCGGGCTTCGATGGCGTGGCCCTTCAACTTGATATCTTCCTGCTTGTAGCGCAACCGACGGCCAAAGGCGATCCGAATCTGCTCTTTGACGATGTCCACCCCCGTCACCAGCTCGGTCACGGGATGCTCGACCTGCAAGCGGGTGTTCATCTCCAAGAAGTAGAAATTGCGGTCGCGGTCCACCAAGAACTCCATCGTCCCCGCATTCACATAGCCCGCTCGCTTCGCGCCCGCCACCGCCACCTCGCCCATCTGCTTGCGCATCGCTTCATCCACGAAGGGGGAGGGTGACTCTTCGACCAGCTTCTGGTGGCGGCGCTGTATCGAACATTCCCGTTCGCCCAAATAGACGCAGTTGCCGTGCTGATCGGCCAAAATTTGAATTTCGATATGGCGGCCGTTCTCCACCAGCTTTTCGATGAAGATGGCTGGATCGCCGAAGGCGGCTGTCGATTCCCGTCGTGCCGCGTCCAAGGCGGCGGGCAGGCTTTCGGCGTCCCGCACCACGCGCATCCCCTTGCCGCCGCCGCCCGCCGCCGCCTTCACCATGACCGGGTAGCCGATCGTTTCCGCGAAGGCGACGATCTCGTCGTTGGTCAGATCGCTGGAGCAGCCCGGAATGATCGGCATTCCGGCTTCGTCGGCGATCCGTCGCGCCTCGACTTTGTTACCCATCATCCGCATGCTTTCGGGGCTGGGGCCGATGAAGACCAAACCCGCTTCCGTCACGGCCCGCGAAAATTCGGGGTTTTCGGCCAGGAAGCCGTAGCCCGGATGGATCGCGTCCGCTCCGCACGCTTTGGCGATCTCGATGATCTTGTCCTTGCGGAGGTAGCTCTCCGCCGAAGGGGGCGGCCCCAGCAGGTAGGCTTCGTCGGCGTAACGCACGTGGAGCGCGTTGCGATCCGCCGTCGAATAGACGGCGACGGTGCGCATTCCCAATTCTTGGCAGGCCCGCAGCACGCGAACCGCGATTTCGCCGCGATTGGCGACGAGGATTTTTCGACTGGACTCTTTCATGGTGCTGTCCGAGGAGTGTTGAGTGAATGAGTTTTATGAGTGAGTGAGTGACTGAGTTTTAATAAAACCTAGCACAGGGGGGCCGTTGCTCTTGGCATACCACGGGAACCACAGGGTTCCCATGCTCCCGCTCCCTACCCTCTGCCCCGTCATGATGAGTCGCCATGCAGGCGGCGGAGCGCATCGAGCGACAGCGCGGTGAGCGATGGCACCACGACATCGGCGAGCGCGTCAAATTCGGCGCTGTCGAAGGCGCTGTTCGGCACGGCGATGACGGGCATTCCGGCGGCGCGGGCGGCCCGCACCCCGTTCAGGCTGTCTTCAAGCACGACGCAGTCGGCAGGCGGCACGCCGAGCCGTTCCGCAGCAACGAGGAAGAGATCGGGCGCCGGTTTGCCCCGTTCGACCGCCGCGTCATCCACGGTGACCAGCGTATCCAGTCGATGGCTCCAGCCGAATTTGCCCAACACGACCTCGGCAATCGCCGCCGTCGAACTGGTGGCGACCCCGACGGGGTAATCGCTCGCCAATGCCGCATCCATCAGCTCAGGCGCACCCGCCATCGGTTCTAGTTCCGTCTGAAAGAGCGCAATGACCCGTGCCTGCAGTTCGGCGGCGAAATCGCGCGGCGCCTCGTCGAAGTCATAGCCCTGTACGATCTGGGCGCAGGCATCGGGAAAGGCCATGCCGATCCCCTGCCGCATGATCGTTTCGTCCCACGCCGCGCCACGGGCCTCGATCATCGTCCGTTCGGCGCGCTGCCAGAGCGGCTCCGAATCGGCCAGCAGCCCATCCATGTCGAAGATGATGGCCTTCATCACTAGAGCGGGATGTTGCCGTGCTTTTTCGGCGGATTCTCTTGACGTTTGTTCTGTAACATCTCCAGTGCGGCGATGATGGCGGGCCGCGTGCGGTGCGGCTCAATCACATCGTCCACATAGCCGTAGGAGGCGGCAACGTAGGGATTGGCCAACGTATCCTTATACTCTTGAATCAGCTCGGCCCGCGTCGCTTCGGGATCCTCAGCGGCCGCGATCTCGCGCCGATAGATGATGTTGACCGCGCCCTGCGGCCCCATCACGGCGATTTCGGCGTTGGGCCAAGCATAAACGATGTCGCCCCGGATGTGGCGCGACGACATCACATCGTAGGCCCCGCCGTAGGCCTTCCGTGTGATCACGGTGATTTTCGGCACGGTGGCTTCGGAATAGGCGTAGAGCAACTTCGCGCCGTGGCGAATAATCCCGCCATATTCCTGATCGACGCCGGGCAAGAAGCCCGGTACATCTTCCAGCGTGACGAGCGGGATGTTGAACGCATCGCAGAAACGGACGAAGCGGGCCGCTTTGGTGCTGGAATCGATATCGAGCACGCCCGCCAACACCTGCGGTTGCTGGGCAACGATGCCGACCGTGCGACCCGCGAAACGCGCAAAGCCGATGATGATGTTGGCCGCAAAGTTGGGCTGCACCTCAAAGAATTCCGTATCATCCACGATCAGCTCAATGACATGCTTCATGTCGTAGGGCTTGTTGGGATTTTCGGGCACGATATCGTCCAACTCATGCTCCATGCGGAGCGGGTCGTCGATGGCCGCTTTGCGCGGCACTTCTTCCAGATTGTTCTGCGGAATGTAGCTGAGCAATTCCCGAATCTGCATCAAGCAATGGTGTTCGTTTTCGGAGGCGAAGTGGGCCACGCCGCTCTTGGTACTGTGGGTGATGGCCCCGCCCAACTCTTCGTGGGTCACTTCTTCGTGGGTCACGGTCTTCACCACATCGGGGCCGGTGACGTACATGTAGGAGGTGTCCTGCACCATAAAGACGAAATCTGTCAGGGCGGGGGAGTAGACCGCGCCACCGGCGCTGGGCCCCATAATGGCGCTGATTTGCGGCACCACCCCGCTCGCCATCACGTTGCGCAGGAAGATATCGGCATAGCCGCCCAGCGCCGCCACCCCTTCTTGAATACGAGCACCGCCCGAATCCTGTAGCCCGATGATCGGCGCGCCGTTCTCCATCGCCAGATCCATGATCCGCATGATCTTATCCGCATGGGCGCGACCCAGCGAGCCGCCCATCACGGTGAAATCTTGGGCAAAGACATAGACGAGTCGGCCATCGACCGTGCCGTAGCCCGTCACTACGCCATCCCCCAAGGGGCGATTGTTCATCATGCCAAAATTCACTTCGCGGTGCTGGACGAACATGCCCAATTCTTGAAAGGTGTTGTCATCCAAGAGCAGGTTGATGCGCTCGCGTGCGGTTAGCTTGCCCGCTTTGTGTTGCCGCTCCACCCGTGCGGGGCCACCAGCCGCTTGGGCCTGTTCGCGCATCTGGTTCAGTCGATCGATGTCTTGTTGCATGGGGTTGTCCTGGTGATTCTGATAGGAGAAAAACTTTGCTTGCGAGATGACGCTGGCGATGACGGGGTTACCGCTGTTCCAGCGCTTGCCCGTTGGCACGGGCAACGGGGCGTGCTTCGTGCCACCAGCCAACAAGGCTGATGGCAACGCCGAGCAGCCATGTCATGGCGACGGTGTGCCATTGCACCAGCGCGGCGGAAAGCACGTTGGGGTACATGGGATGATGACCGAGTCGATAGTCGACGAAATCGGCAAAGATGTAATAAGCGAAGGCGGGCAATGCCTGTCGCAATGTCCAGCCTTCGGTCAGCAGCAGCAGTACGACGCCTTGGGCGATCAGTCCCACATGGGTCACGAACATCAAGAGCGACAAGGCGTTGAAGTCGCCCGTCTGTGCCCAGTAGGCCAGCCAGACGGTGCAGGTCCACACGCCATATTTGATCGAGCCGACCGCCGCCCACAAATTGAAGATCGTCCATCGTTTGCCCTGCCGCAGCCCCCAGAGCGCGATCGCAAAGAGCAACGCCACCAGGGGGCAATCCGGCACGAAAAGCCACCAGATCAGCGGGGTTTGGGGGAGCTGATAGCCGTACCAGCCAAAGGCCCCCAGCACGAAGCCGATCACGTTGACCACGATGAAGGCCCAAAAAAGCCACGGGCTTCGTAGCGTGACGGTGCGACTCAGGTCGCGGAGTTGGTCGATGAGTTGTGACATGGGTAGTTTAGATGTGAGTACTTAGTTTTGAGCGCCCAACGCTCTCTGGCGTTGTTCGGACAACGATTTCGTTTCGATTCAACGCTTCTCCAGTCGTCGAGCGGGGATGCCGCCCCAAAATTCGCCCGCTGGAATATCGCGATTGACGAGCGATAGGGCGCTGATCGTCGCTCCATCGCCGATCACCACCCCGGGCAGGATGGTGACGTTCGCCCCGATACTCACATTGCGACCGATGTGGACGGGGCCGATCCGCCGTTCTTTGCGCATATATTCGTGGGCCAAGACGACCGAGTTAAAGCCGATGATCGTGTTCTTTTCTACCGTCACCAACTGGGGGAAGAAGACGTCGATTGTCACGGCGAGGCCCACGCTCACATCGCGTCCCACCGACATGCCGGTCAGACGCAGCAGGCCCCGCTTGACTGTCAGCGATGGGGAATACTTCGCGGCGTAAATCAGAAGGAAGTTCCAGACGACGCGCAATGGGTGAACATCCCGCCACCAGTGGGCGAGGCTGTTTTTGTGGTCGGGAGAGGGTATGACACGCAAACGCTCGCGGCGGTGGGACGGCGGCGGCTGTAGCTGGCTGCTCTCTTCGGTGCGGATGCGACTGGCGGTGGACATAGACTTTGATCGAATTCTGACGTTGCTGCGGCTGATTATAACCCGAAAACCAGTGGGATGCTAGGACACTACGAGCGACCTGTACTGCCGCCCGCTACGGTGCCGTCCAAAAATCGAGGTTGAGACCCTTTGCCCGTGGCCGCGGTGCGCATGACGCCGCTTCACCCCGCCAGCACGTTGCGGGCGATGACCATTCGCTGGATCTCGCTGGTGCCTTCGTAAATCTCGGTGATCTTCGCGTCTCGGAAATACCGTTCGACCGGTAACTCCTTGGAGTAGCCCATTCCACCGTGGATCTGCACCGCTTGGGTCGCCACCCACATCGCCGTCTCGCTGGCGTAGAGCTTCGCCATGCTGGCCTGCTGGGTGTACCGTTGGCCCGTCTCGCTGCTGCGCGTCTTGGCCAAAGCCGCGTTGTAGATCAGCAGCCGCGACGCTTCGATGCGGGTCGCCATATCGGCCAGCTTCCATTGGATAGACTGGAATTCGCCGATCGCTTGGCCGAAGGCTTCACGCTCTTTCGCATAGGTGATGCTCGCTTCGTAGGCCGCTTCGGCGATGCCCAGCGCCTGCGAGGCGATACCGATCCGCCCCGCGTCCAACACCGTCATGGCGATCTTGAAGCCTTCCCCCTCGCCCCCCAACATCTCGTCCGGCGTGGCGATGTAATCTTCGTAGATGCACTCGCTCGTCGCCGACGCACGAATGCCCAGCTTCGGCTCCTTCTTGCCGCGAATGAAGCCCGCGCGCGTCGTGTCGATCATGAAGGCGCTGATGCCGCGATGCTTCGGTTCGGCCTCTGGGTCGGTAACGGTGAAAAGCACGATCGAATCGGCGACCGGGCCACTCGTTACCCAACTTTTGCGTCCATTGATCAGCCAGTTGCCGTCGCTGTTCTTCACCGCGCGGGAAGCCATCGTTCCGGCATCGGAGCCGCTCATCGGCTCGGTCAGCGAATAGGCCCCGATGGCCTGCCCCGTCGCCACGGGGACGAGGTATTTCTGCTTCTGCGCCTCGCTGCCGAACTTCATCAGGCCGTGACAGTAAAGCGAGTTGTTAACGCTCATGATCGTCCCGTGGGAGGCATCGGCCTTGCTGACTTCGACCATTGCCAGCACGTAGGCCATCGTGTCCATCCCCGCGCCGCCGTAGGCCTCCGGCACTTCAATCCCCATCAGCCCCAGCCCGCCCAACTGCTTGATCGTTTCGAGCGGAAATTCGCCGCTTTCGTCGTACTCAGCGGCAATAGGGGCAATCTGGCTTTGCGCGAAATCCCGCGCCAAGTCGCGGATCGCGCGTTGTTCCTCGGTCAATTCAAAATTCATCCCATCCTCCTTGATGGCACCTCGATTGCTTTTGGCGCATTATACTCACAGGGCACAGTTCGGGACAATTGCGAATGGCGCATGGCGAATGCTGTTGGGGTTGGCTCGGTGGATAGTCCGGTTGGGGTCGAGAATCGGGCCATGGCTGCCACATCGCCTCTCCCACGATTTGCCATGCGGTCCCCCACCTCCCCCACACCCCCACACCCTTACACCCTTACGCAGCGGTGCAGATGGCTTAACCTCGATTCGCAAGGCCCGCTCCCCTCCCACTTTGCCCCCACCCGCTTCTTGGCTATCGTTTAGCGGTCACCCCCGGCTCAACTTGTTGCGAAGACCGCCATGACTCAACAACCCATCCTGCCCCATTTCCGCGCCCATGCGTGGCCCCTACTCCTGGTTCTTGCGCTGCTCATCGCCACGGCCTGTGCTGCGTCCCCCACGACCGACGACGGGAGATCGACGGCCATCACGCGGCAGCGCAGTGCCAGCGCGACGCTTGCCCCGTCGCCCACCGTGGAACCCTCGGCCACGCCAACAGCCACGCCAGCCCCGTCGCCCACCGCGACGGTCGTGCCCAGCGCCACCCCCTCGCCCACGCCCGCCGGGTTGAGCGAGGCCGAGTTGGCCGAGATGCGGCCCAACGAGCTGGGCTGGGCGTTGGTGATGGAATACCACCTGATCGAGCCGGGCGAAGATGCCGAGTACAGCCGCACCCCCGATTCCCTGCGTGCCGATCTGGCATGGCTCTACGACAACGGCTACTACCCGATCACCTTCCGCGATCTGGCCAGCGCCAACTTCGACAGTGTGCCGGCGGGCCGTTCGCCCGTGGTGCTGACCTTCGACGATTCGTCGATCGGCCAGTACAACATCCTAGCGGACGGCTCCATCGACCCCGAAAGCGCGATGGGCATCTTGCTCGCCTTCCACAAGGCCCATCCCGATTTTCCCCCCATCGCGACTTGGTTCCCGCTGTTGGAAGTGGACGTGCCGTCCCGCATCCTCTGGGGCCAGCCGGAATGGGTCGATCAGAAGTTGCAGCATATCCTCGAACTGGGGGGCGAGATCGGCAGCCACACCGTCACCCACAACCGTCTTGATCAGTTGGAGGAAAGCCAGATTCAGTGGCAGTTGGGCACGTCGCAGCGCACCCTGGAGGAGCGGATCGGCGGGGGCTACGACGTCGTGAGCTTGGCGCTGCCGCTCGGTATCTACCCGGCCAACGAGGCGCTGATCCAAGCGGGCACGGTCGACGGAGTGCCCTATGGCTATCTGTATGCGGCCGAGGTGGCGGGCGGGATGACGGTAGTCCCCTATGCCGCCAGTTGGGACCCGATCCATATCGCCCGTGCGCCTGCGGCGGCGGGCTACATCGATGCGCTGATGGGGCAGATCGAGCGTCGCCCGAGCCTGAAATATATCTCCGACGGCGACCCCACCACGCTGACCTTCCCCAGTGAGGCCACGCTGGACGAGGAACAGCAGGGCACCTTCGATGCCGCGCGCTGGCCCGACCTGGTGGTGCGCCGCTACGACCGCGCCCTAAGCGATGAGTGATTCCGTGGCCCGCCACGCGCGGATCAGCGGGGTGGTGCAGGGGGTCTTCTTCCGCGCGTCGGCCCAACGGCAAGCGCGGCAGCTCGGCGTGGTGGGCTGGGTGCGCAACATGGCCGATGGCCGCGTCGAGCTTTACGCCGAAGGGCCGCGCCTGGCCGTCGACCAATTCATGGCGTGGGCCGCGCAGGGGCCAGCGCATGCCGTCGTACGCGCCATCGATCAGAACGCGGTCGAGGCCGAGGGCACGTACGACGATTTTGCGGTGCGGCGCTAACGACGGGTCAGCGTACGTCATGGATCTGTTCATGCTCTGTTGGCGGCTCAATGCGAATGCCCTTCGTCCCTTGCCCGACGGCTACACGATGCGAGCGATTCGGCCGGATGAATTGACGCTCTGGAAAGGCTTCCCCTTTGATGAGGAGGCCACCGCCGCCCGCCACCTCGACGAGATGACCCACTACTTCGAGCGCGTCTACGCGGATCGACGCGCGCTCTTCTTCCAACGCTGCCAGTTCGTCTGCGATCCGAACGGGCTGCCCGTCGGCACGGGCTTCATCTGGCCCGCCTATGGCAATGTCACCACGCTCCACTGGATCAAAGTTAAACGATCTTACGAAGGGCGGGGAATCGGTCGTGGGATGCTTTCGTCGCTGATGCGGAGGGTGGCGGCGGATGACTATCCGGTCTACCTTCATACCCACCCCCAAAGCACACGCGCCATCAAGCTCTACCGCGATCTCGGCTTTCAACTGATCAGCGACCCCGTCGTCGGTCATCGGACGAACGACCTGACCGAGGGACTGGCCTATCTCAAAGCGCACATGCCCCCCGCGGTCTATACGTCGTTGACCCTCACCCAAGCGCCCCCCGCCTTCCTCGACACTGTGGCCCGCCACCCATTCGACGAATTCTAGCGGACGCGCGATGCCAGCGCCTATCGAGAGTTGGCTTTCCATTGCCTCCTCCTTCGTACTTGCAAGGCCCACGCCTGCCCACGCCCCCGCGACCCTAAACCCCAACGATCAGCGCCCATCCCGCCCCGACCGTTACAACTTGTAAGTAATTGGTAATTGCTACGTAAGGTTGCGGGCGTAGCGTGACCCTGTCAATTCTGTTCCTCCGGCTCACTACCTCGGCGAACCTCTGGGACAGCTTCACTCAACGGCGAAGGAGCTGATCATGGCCGACCGTTTTAAGATGCGATTCCCCAACTGGGGACTGTTCCTCTTTGCAAGTGCACTGCTTGCCCTATTAAGTTTGAGTACCCTGTTTGCCCAAGGGGGCGGAGGCGTCGAATCGTTACCCGCGTGGGGGGTGGTCCCCAGCCCCAACGAGGGCGCAGGTCCCAACAGTTATCTTGGTGTCGAATTCCTCTCTCCCACCGATGTGTGGGCCGTGGGCGACTACAATCACCCCCCGTTCGAAGATCCCGCTGCTCACCATTGGGATGGTACCATGTGGCAAATGGTGCCCTTACCGTCGGGTATCGCGGGCGGCGCGCTGCTGGATATCGACGCCTTGGCCAACGATGACATCTGGTCCGTGGGCTATGAAGGGAGCGGCGGCGGCTCGCTGCTCCTTCATTGGGACGGCAGTACGTGGAGCGAGGTAACGCATCCCACACCGTTCACACGCCAGAGCCTGAATGCCGTTTCGGCGCGCACGGCCAACGATATTTGGGCCGTCGGCGACAAGTCGGTGGGCGGGGGCGTCTCTACGAGCTACTCGCTTCATTGGAACGGCAGCGCATGGAGCGTCGTATCGGTCCCCGTTTCTGGCAGCGGTTACTCAACGCTCAACAGCGTGGTGGCGCTGGCGGAAGACAACGTCTGGGCCGTGGGGGATGACAGCGGACAGCCAGCGGCATGGCGCTGGAATGGCGCCGGTTGGCAGTCGGTCCCGATCCCGGCGAAAGGCAGCAATACCGAGTATTACGCGCTCTCCGCCCTGAGTGCCAATGAGATCTGGGCCGTGGGCGAAGGGTGGGATGGGCAAATCATTGCACGCTGGGACGGGGCCGCATGGAGCGAAGTGCCCTCGCCCGCGAACAGCATCGTTGGTACGCTCGGCAATCTGACGGACATCATCGCCCTGGCCTCAGACGATGTTTGGGCGATTGGGTCAGGCTCACAGAATGGTACTTTCAAGGGTGTGGCCCTCCATTGGGATGGCACCAGCTGGACCGAGCAATCCCCACCCACCGTTCCGTTGCGCACAACGAGCCTCTTGGCCGTGGATGGCAGCAGCGGGAACTTGTGGGCCGTGGGCAGCGCGGGCAGCTCCTACGTCACACGCTGGAACGGAAGCGCGTGGGAAGATATTCCGAGCAGTAATGTGGCCAATGCGAATAACCAGCTTGAGGATGTGGCCGCGGCCTCTGGAAACAGTGCGTGGGCGGTGGGCAGCGCGGGCGGCGATGCCCTCTCGCTGCGCTGGAATGGCAACGCTTGGGGTACTGCGCCCGTGCCGAACCCTGAGGCGATTCAGCTTCGGGGGGTGGCGACGGTCAGCGAGGATGAGGCCTGGGCGGTCGGCGTCGATGTCGCCGCAGGCGGGCTGAACTCCCAAACGGTGGCGTTCCATTGGACCAACGGGGCTTGGCAACGGGTCACCACGCCAAATCCAAGTGGAGAGTATGTCGACGCGCTGTACGATGTGGCTGCGTTGGCCCCCGATAACGTGTGGGCGGTGGGCGAAACGGGCGGGACAGGAGACAGTAGCCTAATCCTGAACTGGGATGGCAGCAGTTGGCAAACGGTGGCCAGCGCCTGTAACGAACCCTTACTGGCCATTGATGCCCGCTCCGCTGACGATATCTGGGCGGTCGGCTATGATGTGGCTTGCCATTTCGACGGCAGCGGCTGGAGCCAGTTCTCGCTGCCCGACAGCCCACGTCTGACCGGGGTGCACATTGTGGCCGCTGATGACGTCTGGGCCGTGGGCGGCGTGACCACGTGTGGGGCGAAGTCTTGTTCCACATCGCCCTACAGCGCCCGGTGGAACGGGACGAGCTGGCAGGAGGCGGGGCTGAATAACTATCAACAAACGCCACGAACCCTTACGGATGTGTACGCGACTGGCCCCAACGACATCTGGGCGGTTGGCACCTACAGCATTGGCACGGCCATCCTCCACAACGATGGGAGCGGCTGGACGGTGGTTCCCGCGCCCGATCCGGGGAGTGGCGGCGCCTTGGCGGCGATCAGTGATAACGGGGCGGGTGGCCTCTGGTCGGTCGGCAGCTACTACGGTTCAGCGGCGGGCGCTCCGAGCAATACGCTTGTTCTGGAAGCGCCCTCCGACAGCCAAGGCAGCCTCTTCGGACTGACGGGGTACGACAACGCGACGGTCATCTGGTCGGGGCCGGTGACAGGCTCCACCACCAGCAATGGGGTTCCAAGCAACTATCGTGCGGGGGGTCTGCCCGCGGGGAGCTACACCGTAATCGCGGCGGGCGATGGCTGCGATCCCCAAATCGCCACGGTGACGGTCGTTGCAGGTGTGAACATGCGCCTAGATTTCGACCTCTGTGGGGTTCAGCCCACGCCCGTTCCCACCGCGACCCCGCCCGCCACCCCGATGGTGTTCGATCCCCTCGCGGTGCAGTTCAACCTGACGCAAGGCGCTTCGGCGACCGCGACGGTCGAAATGTACAACATGCTGGCTCAGCCGATGAGCTGGGATGCCTTCCTTTCAGAGGCGGCGAGCTGCGCGGCGCCCAGTACGATGAGTTGGCTGGACGTCACGCCCATGAGTGGCACCCTGCCCGCCAATGGGGTGACACCGCTGCAAGTGACAGCGGACAGCAGCGGGATGGGAACTGGTAGCTTCACAGGATTCTTCTGTGTGCGCGAAGGGGCGGAAGTCGTGGCCACTCTGCCCGTCACCATGACGGTGTCGAACGCCGCAGGTGCCCTCTACCTGCCTTTCGTTGCCCGCTAATAGCGCCCGGATAGGTCACCTCGAGCGCCCCATGTGTACGCATGGGGCGCTCGTTCTGTTTTCCTTTTTTAACAGATTCTTAAACGATTATTAACCCTTCTCCACGACACTGGGGAACGGACGGTCTATGTCCAAAGGCAGGTGAGCGGAGGTGGTGCCCAGTCGCAAGGTCAGGTGGGGCACCTGCTCACCCCCATTGCCCACGATTTACCCTCTGTGAGAAGGAGAAATTTCCCAATGAAACGTACCATGTTACTCGCCATCCTATTGATGGCCATGATGATGCTCGCTGCCTGTGGCAACACGGCTGACGACACGGCCGATAGCGCTGCCACTACGGTGAACGAGGCGGCGACCGATGTAGAAGAAGCGGTCGATGACGCCGCGACCGAAGTGGATGAAGCGGTCGACGAGGCCGAAGGTGAGATGGAAGAGGCGACCGACGAGGCCGAAGGCGCGATGGACGACGCAATGGCTGGCACCATGGCCGAGCTGAGCGAAGCGCCGGAGCAGTGCACCGCGCTGCCCCTGGTGGAAGCCTTTGATGTAGACGGCGATATCATCGTTGCCGGGAGTTCCACGGTCTACCCGCTGACCCAAGCGATGGCCGACCGCTTCACCGACGAAGGTTACGAAGGTCAGATCACGATCGACTCGATCGGCTCCGGTGCCGGCTTCGAACGCTTCTGTGTCTCGGCCGAAACCGACATCTCGAATGCGTCCCGACCGATCAAGGACGAAGAAATCGCCTCCTGTGAAGAAAATGGCCGTACGCCGATCGAGTTCCGGGTGGGCACCGATGCGTTGGCCGTGTCAGTGAGCACGGAGAATGACTTTGTCGACAACCTGACGCTGGAGCAGTTGGCCCAAGTCTTCAGTGGCGAGGCGGCGACGTGGCAAGATGTGAACCCCGATTGGCCGGCCGAAGAGATCAGCATCTTTACTCCGGGCGAAGACAGCGGCACCTTCGACTACTTCGTAGAAGCGGTCTTTGAAGAAGATCCCGAGCCGTTGCTGGGCAACACCAATGCCCAGTTCAGCGAAGATGACAACGTTCTGGTGCAGGGCATCGAGGGCAGCCCCTACGCGATCGGCTACTTCGGATATGCGTACTACGTCGAGAACCAAGATCAATTGCGCACCGTGAGCATCGAAGGGGTGGAACCGAACGAGCAAACGGCGGAAAGCAACGAATATCCACTCTCGCGCCCGCTCTTCGTCTACTCCGCCCAATCCATCATTGATGAGAAGCCCCAAGTCGGCCAGTTCCTCAACTTCTACCTGAACTTCGTGGATGAGGAAATCATCGATGTAGGATACTTCCCAGCCAGCGACGAGGCCCTGGGCAACGCCTGCGCCGCGCTCGGCGATACCCTCCAATAACCATCACCCCCCCAGGCAGGAGTGCGGCTGGTTGGCGCACTCCTGCTTTTCTACGTATTCAGCGGACTATAAATGCCTAAATCGTCGAGTTGGATATAATGGGCACTCATGGAATCTGAGTTGCAGAAGGCGGGCAAGGATCAAAAGCTGATGGAGAGAGAAGTGGCGGTCGGAAAAGAAAGAGTGGATACCCCCGTGCGAGATGTGACGACCTCCTTCAAAGCGCCTCGGCGCTGGGGCGAGACGATCATCCAGGGGCTTTTGTTTCTCTGTGGGATCGTCTCTATTTTTACGACGGTGGGGATCGTCTACGTCTTGGGTCACGAGTCGTGGCTGTTCTTCGGCAAGCCGGATGTCTCGATCTTCGAGTTCCTCACGGGAACGGTCTGGCAGCCCTCCATCGGACTCTTCGGCATCATGTCGTTGGTCAACTCGACGCTGCTCACTAGCGCGATCGCGATGTTGGTCGCTATTCCGCTCGGCTTGGGTGCCGCCATCTACCTGAGCGAATATGCCGACCAGCGGATTCGCAAAGTCCTGAAGCCCGTTCTGGAAATTCTGGCGGGGGTGCCAACCGTCGTCTATGGCTACTTCGCCCTCACCTTCATGACCCCGATCTTGCGCGGCCTGTTCGGTAAAGATACAGTCGAGATCTACAACGTCGCCTCGGCGGGCATAGTCATGGGAATCATGATCATCCCGTTGGTCTCTTCCCTCAGTGAAGATGCCCTCAGTTCAGTGCCGCGGGGTTTACGAGAAGCCTCCTACGGCTTGGGTGCCACCAAGCTTGAAACCGCCCTCCAAGTGATTCTGCCCGCCGCCCTCTCCGGCATTATCGCCGCCATCATCTTGGCCGTCTCGCGCGCCATTGGCGAAACGATGATCGTGGCCATTGCCGCTGGCGCAGGGCCAAAACCCGCTTTCTTCCTCAATCCCTTCCAAGCGGCCGAAACGATGACGGGCCACATCGCCCGTATCAGTGGCGGGGACTTGAGCTACAACACGGTGCAGTACAACTCGATCTTCGCCATCGGGATGACGCTCTTCGTCATCACCCTCTTGCTCAACGTGCTGAGCCGACGCATCGTCGCCCGCTTCCGAGAGGAATACGAATAATGCCCGACATGTTCCAAGACGCGCACAGCGACGATTTCAAGAATAATTTGCCGCAGCGGAAACAGCGGGGCAAGTTGGGACAAACGCTCTTTTTGATCTCCACCGTAGTGGGCATCATCGCCCTACTGGCCCTACTTTACAACATTACCAACGAGATGTTCGGGTTGGTAGCGGTCCAATATCAGACCGATCCGGCGACCCTGTCCGACCGCCCGCTCTCCGAGCTATCCCAGCCCGAACTGGTCACAATTCTGGAAGAAAATATCTCGCGGGGCCTCTTCCGCCGCTACGACCGCGAAGCGCCGATCGCAGAGCGCAGCCGCGAGGATTTACTCGCGCTGATCGACGAACGAGTGGTGGGCAGCCAGATCGTTGCTGCCTACCCCGCCATTGATTCGATCATTGACCGCGCCGCGATCGAGGCGGAGGTGGCGGAGAAATACCCCGAGGCGCGTGTGGAGTGGAAATCGTGGTTGAACCCCGATTTTGTGGCCAGCCCCATGTCCTCCACGCCACTTTTCGCCGGTGTGCGAACCGCGTTGCTCGGGTCGCTCTGGATGATCTCCATCACGATCTTGGTTGCGGTCCCGATTGGGGTCGGGGCGGCGATCTATCTGGAAGAGTATGCATCGCACGAGTCCATGATCAACAAGGTCATTCAGGCCAACATCAATAACTTGGCGGGGGTCCCTTCGATCATTTACGGGATGCTCGGCTTGGCGATCTTTGTTCGTGCGCTGGAGCCGATCACCAGCGGCGCGGCGTTTGGCATCGCGGGCAACAACGGACGCACCTTGCTCTCGGCCGCGTTGACCATGGCACTGCTCATCCTGCCGATCATCATCATCAGCGCGCAAGAAGCGATCCGCGCCGTGCCCCGTTCGCTTCGTTTGGCCAGCTACGGCATCGGCGCGACCAAGTGGCAGACGATACGTAGCCATGTGTTGCCCGTCGCCTTCCCCAGCATCCTGACGGGGATTATCCTCGCCATCAGCCGCGCCATCGGCGAAACCGCACCGCTGATCTTGGTGGGGGCGTCGACCTACATCGTGACCGATCCGAACGGCCCCTTCTCCAACTTTACCGCGTTGCCGATCCAGATCTATAACTGGACCTCGCAGCCCCAAGCCGAGTTTCGCAACTTGGCCGCTGCCGCGATCATCGTGCTACTCACCGTGCTGCTCAGCATGAACGCCATCGCGGTCTACCTGCGCAATCGATTCCAACGCCAGCTCTAAAGGAGTGTGACGTTTCTCATGACCGATATCAAGATGGCAACTGCCGAGCATCAGACTACGGCTGCGTCGAATGGTAACAGTGAACTATTTAAGCGGATCAAAAACCCGATCATCGCGGCACGGAATCTCGGCCTCTTTTATGGCCACAACGAAGCATTGCGCGATGTGAATTTTGAGGTGCCAGTCAACAGCATCACGGCGCTGATCGGCCCCTCCGGTTGTGGCAAAAGCACCCTGCTGCGCTGCTTTAACCGCATGAACGACCTCATTCCGATTGTCCGAATTTCGGGGGAGGTCAACTATCGTGGCCACAATTTGTACGGCGACCAGGTCGATCCGGTCGAGGTGCGCCGCCGCATTGGCATGGTCTTCCAGAAGCCCAACCCTTTCCCCAAATCGGTCTATGACAATGTGGCCTGGGGGGCCAAGATCAACGGCTACAAGGGGAACATGGACGAGCTGGTCGAGCGTTCCTTGCGCCGCGCCGCTCTGTGGGAAGAGGTCAAGGATAAGCTGAAGGAGAGTGGCTTGGCGCTAAGCGGGGGGCAACAGCAGCGCCTCTGTATCGCACGCACCATCGCCACCGAGCCGGAGATCATTCTGATGGACGAACCGTGCTCGGCGCTCGACCCGATCGCAACCCTGAAGATCGAAGAGCTGATGCGGGAGCTGCAAACGGAATACACCATCATCATCGTGACCCACAACATGCAGCAGGCCGCGCGTGCCAGCGACTACACGGCGATGATGATGTTGACCGATGATCGTGAAGCGGGCACAGTGGTGGAATACAACGAGACCGACACGATCTTCACCAACCCCCGCGACAAACGAACTGAAGATTACATCACGGGACGTTTCGGTTGATGGACAGCCTTGTTAACGCAGAACGCAAAACGCAGAACGCAGAACGAACGGCAACGCACAACGCAGAACGCAGAACGCAGAACGGGTGCATGGTGCATGCAAGGATTCCAATGCAAAGCATTGAGGAAACCAGGCATCAATTAACCATTAACCATTAACCATTGACCATTAACCATTCACCATTCTCCGTTTCACTCTTCGCACTCGACGGCCAACTGTTCGCCCGCGGCGGCATCCACCATCCAGACCAGGTCACCGTGAATCGGATCGACCTGCTGGACGGGGAAGCGTTTGCCCGGTTCAAGGGCCGCGGCCAAGTGGTCGGCCTTGCCTTCGCCCGTCACCAACAGTGCCACGTAGTGGGCGTTGTTGATCAGCCGCAGCGTGGCCGTGAGCCGTGTCGTGCCGAGCTTGGCGACGCGATTGGCAACGACCAGCCGCTCCGTTTCGCGCAACGCTTTGGTCCCCGGAAAGAGCGACGCCGTGTGGCCATCGTCGCCCATGCCGAGCAGCACCACGTCGAAGCGCGGGGTGGAGCCATCGGCGATCCCAAAGATGTGGCGCAGCCTGGCCTCGTACTGCTCGGCGTTTTGCGCCGGATCCCCCCCGCTGGGCATCGGATTCACGCGACGATTGTCCGACGGGATGCCCAAGGGGCCCAGCAAGCTTTCCACGGCCATCTTGAAATTGCTACCCGGTTCGTCCGGCGCAGCCACCCGCTCATCCCCCCAGAAGAAGTAGACGACATCCCACGGTACCTTTGTCAGCTTCGCCAGCGCCTCGTACAGCGGGCGGGGGGTGTTGCCGCCCGCCAGCATCAGGGTCGCCGTGCCGTTGCGCTCGACCGCTTCGATCAACTGCTCGGCGATGAGCGCCGCGCTCTTCTCGGCCCAGCGCGCCGTCGCATAACAATGGAGTGAGACTGCCATGAATAACACCTCGTTGTGTGGGGGGCGTATGAATTTTCAAAGGATGAGTTGGGTCTCTCTTCGCAAGGGGCGGCGCCCAACCGTCAGGGCCCGTCACCGCGCTACGACACGAATGCCGTGAGAATAATTGAGTGTAGCAGGAAGTCATCCATTCCGCTATTGGTCGATGGCTCAATTTGACAGAGAGGGCAAATTCGGCTTTAATCGCTCCTTATTGATACAAAATCTCAATAATGGCAAACAAAGATGGGGCGGCGGATCACCTTATTTTTCCAGACACTCTGCTTCATGTTCGTGCTAACGGCTTGCGGCGCGGCCAGTGGCAGGGATAGCGACGTTGAGCCGCTCTCGGTTGTCGCCACGACCGGCATCATTGCCGATGTGGCACAGCAGGTGGCGGGCGACCATCTGGCGATCCGTGCGCTCATCCCGCCCGACAGCGATCTGCACGGTTTCCAACCGACACCGCGCGATGTCGCCACGATCAGTGGGGCCGACCTGCTTTTCGTCAACGGTCTCGGCTTGGAAACGTTCCTCCAGCCCTTGCTCGACCAAGCCGACAGCCACGCCCAGATCATCGACCTTTCCAAGGGGATCACGCCGCAGGGCGCGGTCCATGACGATGCCGATGCCGCGCATGACGATGCCGATCACAACGATCCCACCGCGACCAACGGCGAGATGGCCGCGCATGACGATGAGCATGAACACGGCGAATTCGATCCGCACCTTTGGTTAGATCCCACCAACGTCGCCCACTGGGCCGACGCGATCGCGGCGGCGCTGGCCGACGCCGATCCGACCCATGCCGACGACTACCGCGCCAACGCCGACCGCTACCAGGCAGAACTGGCGACGCTCGACCGTTGGATCGCCGCCCAAATCGAAACGATCCCGGTCGATCAGCGCAAATTGGTGGTCGATCACCAAGCACTCAGCTACTACGCCGCCCATTACGATCTCACTCAGGTCGGCACGCTCGTCGAAGGGATCAGTACCATGGCCGAACCCTCCGCCGCCGCCCTCGCTACCTTGCAGCAGCAGATGATGGCTGAGGACGTGCGAGCGATCTTCGTCAGTCACACGGTCAACCCGCAGGTCGCGCAAAGTATCGCCAACGACCTCGGCCTTCAGGTCATCCCGATCTACACCGGCAGCCTCACCCCGCCGGACGGCGAGGCCCCTACCTATCTGACGATGATGCGGTACAATACCGAGGCGATCGTCGAGGCGCTACGGTGATGGCGCATGGACAATGGCGTCGCTCGCCCACCACAGAAGCCGGAAATCGAGCATGACGATGTGTGCGTGTATAGGTGTGTCGCACAGCAACGCCTGGGATTACCCAGGGAAATAGGATGATCGTATTCACCACTGCGGCTGTGGGATTGACCATTAAACGGCGTACGACGCTCACGACAAGCGCCACCCTCCGTTCTGCGTTTTGCGTTCTTCGTTCTGCGTTAACAAAGGCTGCCCATGACAACCCCCCAATGCTTTCTCGCCGCTAATCATCTTCATCACGATAAATTCCTGTCGGCCCATGAGTTGAGCTTCAGCTACGGTCCCGTGACAGCGCTGAAAGATGTCAGCTTCGAGTTGTGCAAGGGTGAGCGGAGCGCGGTCGTCGGTCCGAACGGCGCGGGCAAAAGTACGCTCTTCAAGCTGATCGTGGGCCTGCTTGCGCCGACCCGTGGCACGCTCTCTTTTGAGGGCTACGACTCCGGCCAGCGCCCGCCCATCGCCTATGTGCCGCAACGGAACGATGTCGATTGGCGCTTCCCGCTCTCGGTGCGGGATGTGGTGATGATGGGCCGTGCCGCGCACATCGGTCTCTTTGGCCGCCCCTCGGCGGAGGATCGGCGCGTGGTGGAAGAGGCGTTGGTTCACGTCCGACTCGACGGCTTGGCCGATCGCCAGATCAACGCCCTCTCTGGCGGCCAGCAGCAGCGGATGTTCATCGCCCAAGCGTTGGCGCAGCAGGCCAAGATGGTGCTGATGGACGAACCGTTGAACGGGCTCGACCTGAAGGCGCAGCAGGATGTTTACGCCGTGTTGGACTTTCTGCGCGAACAGGAAGTGACCGTCTTCATCTCGACCCACGACCTCGACCAAGCGGCCGCCCACTTCGACCGCGTGATGCTGCTCAACCACACGATGCAAGATTTCGATGTGCCGACGCGCGTCTTCACCCCCGACCAACTGTCGGCGGTTTACGGCGCGGGGTTGCGCTTGGTGCAGACCGACGAGGGCTACCTGCTGGTCGGGGACGAGGTGGCGCATTCCCATGGGTAACCTGCTTGCGCCGCTGCTAGAGCCGTTCGCCTTCCCCTTCATGGTGCGGGCGCTGCTGGCCGTGCTGTTGATCGGCATCGTCTCGTCGACGGTCGGCACCTTCGTCGTCCTGCGCGGCATGGCCTTTTTTGGGGATGCGTTGGCCCATGCCATCCTGCCCGGCTTGGCCGTGGGCTATCTGCTGGGCGGCGGGGCGGCGGCCTTCTTCTGGTGGGGGCTTGGCACGGCGGCGCTCACCGCGCTGGCCATCGGCCTGATTACCGAACAGGGCGAGGTGAAGGAGGACACCGCGATCGGCATCGTCTTTACGGGGATGTTCGCGCTGGGGGTGGCGATGATTTCGAGCGGTGGCAGCTACGCCGTCGACCTCGCCCACCTGCTCTTCGGCAACATTTTGGGTGTCTCGACCGATCAGATCTGGCGCATCGCCCTTTTCGGGCTGATCATCCTGCTGACGATGGCCGCCTTCTTCAAAGAGCTGGTCATCGTCGCCTTCGAGCCGATCCTCGCCGCCACGCTGCGCTTGCCGACCCGTGCGCTCCACTACCTGCAACTGCTGCTCATCGCCGCGACCATCGTGGTCTCGTTGCAAGCCGTGGGCGTGGCGCTGATGATGGCGCTGCTCATCACGCCGCCCGCCACCGCCTCGTTGCTGACGACGCGGCTGAAGCCGATGATGGCGCTGGCGGCGCTGGTCGGCGCGGTTTCGGGAATCTTGGGACTTTATCTATCCTACTACTTGGGCATCGCCTCGGGCGCGGCGATCGTGCTGGTCAGCACGGCCTTCTTCATCCTCGCCTTCTTTTTCGCGCCCCAGCGCGGCTGGCTCTGGCGGCAGCGGCGACTCATCGCTTGACAACAAGGATCTGTGATGGCGGCAACGTGCATCGAATGTGGTAAAGCGATCACCGGACAGGATTACCGGCTGATCGGGGTTGAACAGGGCAGTTGGGCCAGTCGCTACGCCCATCGGGGCGAATGCGAGCAGGCCGCCCGCGACCGCCTCACACCCAAGCCCAGCCGCACCAAACGGAGCGCCCGTCGCAGCAGCACCCCCGTCGTCGAAGAGCTAATCCTTGAGGACGAGCTGCCCCCGGCCACCGACGACAGCGCCAGCGAAGAAAGCCTCCCCTGGTTCGGCACCCAGCGCCGCCGGTAAACGCGAGCGAACGCCCACGCATACGGCGACACCTGTAGGGTCACCGCCCTCTGTTCGTCTTCCGGCTTCAGTCGGACCGTGGCCGCCGCGCGTTTCGTCTCGCACCTATCACTGAGCTTCCCAGCCTCGCCTAAAGGCGGAGCTACGAACGGGGCAGATCGTCTACGGAATTGTGCCGAGATTGTGGGAAACGCTACCTGCCGTCCAACCACCCGTCTCATCCATCCCACCCGCCTGTGCCACCCAAACACGCGACACGCAACACCCACACGCACCGCCTTCAACCTAAGCGACCTTAAACTGGCCTATGACCCCCTCCAACCTCCACCCTCATCATCGGCGGCAGCATCGTCGGGGCCGCCTTTACTGAATTGCGCGCGGCGGGGCGCGGATGTAACGTTGCTGGAGGCGCGGCAGATCGCGGCAGGGCGACGGGCGCGGCCATCGGTACGCTCCGCTACGCCCCTCGTCGCAGATGCCGCGGCCTCGCACCGCTTTGCCGCCTAGCCCTGCGGCCCACTGCGCCCAGCCGCGCACCTGAGCGCGCGGTGTTGGACGACGGCCCGACATGGCAGTGGCCGGTCGGCTCAGCGTGGCGACGGACAACCAAAGCGAGAAATATGTCCGCGAGCGCCTTCGTGAGGACGTGGCGGCGGGCGACGCGGAGCGAATGGCTCGCGCAAACAAAGCGATCCACGCGCGCGAACCGGCGCTGGGCGGGCGGGTACGAGGTGGCAGCTTCCAGGCCAGGGCTGGGTCGATGGCGCGGCGCTGACGCGAGCACTGTGGCAGCGGCCACGCGATACTGGCGCGGTCGTCCACGAAGCTCACCAGTCGATACCTTGCTCTGGCAGGGGAGTCGCGTGGTGAGCCGGCGGGCTGCGCCACCGCGCGCGGCGGCCACGGTCATCACTGGCGGGGTTGGGCAGCGCCATCGACGAGACGCTTTCCGCGCCGCTCCACGCGGTGCGTGCGCTGCTGTATCTGCTGCGTTGCCAAACGAGCGCCAGCACTGCGCGCCACTTCGTCAGTGGCGTCGGCATCTATGGTGCGGAGGCAATGGGGTCAGCATGGTTTCTACCCACGAACACGTGGCCCAGCGCGGTAATACGGCGGCGGGCACGCGCTTATTGAGCAACAGGTTGACGTTGATTCCAGCGTTAGGCAAGGCCGATTGGTCGCGGCGGCCTTTGTGGCGTGGCCCGCCACGCCCGACAAAATTCCCCTCATCGGCCCCGACCCCGACCACGCGGGCCTCTGGTGGGCGACCGGCCACTTCCGCAGCGGCATCCTCTTGGCACCCCGCACCGCCACGCTGCTCGCCAACGCCATCCTCGATGGCGACGCGGTGGACGAAGCGTGGTCGGTGGGACGGTTTCGCGGCTGAAGCAGGGCACAGGCGCTACGGCAAGTCTACCCCTGAGCGGTTCCGAAGGGTTTGCGTGTTGTCTCTCTGGCATGGCCGACGCAAGGCAAGCGCCGTGCTCATCTTTGCTTTGCCTTGCCCCATACTCCCACCCCCGTACACCCGCAGATCGTCATACCCTATTTCCGTCCCCCTTACCGCGTCGTGGCGCGGCCCATCATCATGAGCGCGGGTGCGTTCCACTCACCCACCCGCTCCACCCGCTCAGCAGAGAGCAGTCGGTGACACCCCGCGCCGCTTTTGATGAGGAATGTCGTTGATCTGCTCGGCCCCCTTTGCGCATACTGAAGCTATCTTCAACGCATGTTTGAAGGGTGAGAATGGCCAGAAAGGAGGCAAAGATGGCGCATTCGTCGCTGATCATAATCGGGGCGGGTATCGCAGGGCTGGCGGCGGGCTGTTATGGGCAGATGAACGGCTTTCGCAGTCAGATTTTCGAAATGCACGATCTGCCAGGCGGACTATGTACGGCGTGGGAGCGCCAAGGGTACACCTTCGACGGCTGCATCCACTACCTCTTTGGGAGCGCAGCCGGTCAACCCTTCCACCAAATTTGGCAGGAGCTGGGGGCGGTGCAGGGGCGGGCGTTCTTTCACCACGAGGAGTTGCTGCGCGTCGTCGGGCCGAAGGGCAAGCGCCTAATCGTCTATTGCGATCCTGACCGCCTCGTCGAGCAGATGACCGCCCTCTCCCCAGAAGATGCCGCGCAGAGTGAGGCGCTGGGGGCGGCAATTCGTCGTTTCGCCGATTTCGACATGACGCTCATGCAGGAGGTGCCCCGTGCGCTGCTCGGGCCGAGCGGGTGGATGGCGCTTGGCTTGGAGATGATGCCCTTCATGAAGCCGCTCGCCCAATGGGGTCTGACCTCCGCGCGCGAATTTGCCGAGCGTTTCCATGATCCGTTTCTCCGTGCGGCGATCCCCCAGATGTTCGGGTGGGAGGATATCCCGATGATGGTCGGCCTTTCGCTCCTCGCCTACATGAACCAAGGCAACGCGGGCTTCCCCTTGGGCGGTTCGCTCGACTTCGCACGGGCGCTGGAGCGCCGTTATTTGGCGTTGGGGGGCGAAATTCACTACGAGGCGCAGGTACAGCGAATTTTGGTAGAGGGAGATCGCGCGGTCGGCGTGCGACTCTACGATGATCGCGAGTTCCACGCGGAGACGGTTATCTCTGCCGCCGATGGGCGGGACACGATCTATGGACTGCTCGGCGGGGCTTTCGTGGAACGGGAGGTCGCGGGTCGGTACGATGGTCATCTACCACTCCACGCACAGTTACAACTTTCATTGGGCGTCGCCCGTGACTTGAGCGAGGAGCCGCACTGGACGATCTACCTGCTCGACCACCCCATCGAAATTGGGGGCGCGACCCACGCGGCGATTGGCGTGAAGCATTACAGCTTCGATCCGTCGCTGGCGCCATCGGGCCATGCGGTGGTGGAAGTGTTGCTGCGGGTCCCTTACGGTTACTGGCAGCGCATGTCGGGGCGGCGGCGCTACCGCAACGAGAAAGCGCAGGTGTGCAGACAACTGCGCGATTTCTTGGAATCGGTGTATCCCGGCATCGGGGCGCAGGTGGTGGTAGACGATGTGGCGACGCCACTCACCTACGAGCGCTACACCGGCAACTGGCAAGGCTCGACCGTGGGCTGGCTGCTGACCGACCAAACGATGACGCTGATGATTCAGGGGATGGACAAGTCGCTGCCCGGCCTGAAAAATTTCTATATGGCCGGACAATGGGTGGAGCCGGGCGGTAGCGTGCCGGTGGTGGCCATGTCGGGGCGCAACGCCATTCAACTGCTCTGCCATGCGCAGGGGCGGGAGTTCGTGAGCACTCTGGCCGAGGCGTAGTGCGTCGGCGATTGGCGTTGACCCAAGGGGCGGTATAATCAGCGGCTCGTGGCTCACCCCAGAGGAAGAAACGGTCGTCTTGTGACAAAACGAGTGTTGGCGATCTTGATGTTGGCGATAGGAATAGCAGCTTTGATGGGCTGCCGAGGCGAGATCCGCAATCCCGCCGCGCTCACCCCGATGGCGCAACCGCCCGCGATCGCGCCGCCGACCAGCAGCTCGATCCCCGAGCCCACAGTGCCGCCCATTCCGACAGTGGAATACACCATTCAAGAGGGCGACACCCTCTACGACATTGCCACGCGCTACGGCACAACGGTCGAGATCATTCAGCAACTCAACGGGCTACCCGCGGGCGCCGTGCTCGATGTGGGGCAGGTGATTAAGATTCCGGAGCCGTCGGAGGAGTAAAGGGGAGCTTGTGTAACACGGCGTTGGCCCGTGAGGATGGGGGTTGTACGTTGGCTTTGCACATGGTGCATGGTGCATGGATGACATTGCTCTGACAGGGCTTTGCCATACAAAACAACGCAAAAACAACGGGTGTCAAGCGCGCAGTAGTCGGTATCAACGGCTGACGCCATCACGAACCGGAGCCGATGCAAATGCATCGTTTTACGCGGCCCCCTTGCACTTTGCACTTTGCCCCTTGCACGTATCGTCCCAACCAAAAACGGGGAGAGCCACATTCGCGCTCTCCCCGCTTGAGTCTCTACGGCGTCCTACCGCACCTTCTGAAGTTCCTCAGTGAGTAGCGGCACCACTTCGAAGAGGTCGGCGACGATGCCATAGTCTGCGACGCGGAAAATCGGCGCGTCCGCATCCTTGTTGATCGCCACGATCGTCTTGCTGGTGCGCATCCCCGAGAGGTGTTGAATCGCCCCGCTCAACCCGATGGCGACATACAGTTGGGGCGAAATCGTTTTCCCCGTCTGCCCCACTTGCTCGTCGTAGGGGCGCCAGTCGGCATCCACCACGGCGCGGGTGGTGCCCACGGCCGCATCCAGCGTGTCGGCCAGCGCTTCGAGCAGATGGAAGTTGTCCGGCCCGCCGAAGCCCCGTCCCCCGCTGACCACACGGGCGGCGTCGCTCAGGTCGGGGCGGTCGCCGCCTGCGCTTTCCACCGACAGCAGCTCGGCGCGGCCCTCCGGCAACTCGTCCAGATCGAACGCCTCCACGTCCGCCGCGTCGCCGCCGATCGCCTCGCCCCGCCAAGTGTTGGGACGTAGCGTTACCAGTGCGGGGGCCCCGACGATTTTCAACGTCGCGATCGCCTGTCCCGAATAAATCGGGTGGGTCACCAGCAATTCCCCCTCCTCGACCTGTAGCCCCGTAGCATCGGTGACCAAACCAGCGCCCAGTGCGGCGGCCAAGCGCGGCGCCACGCCACGGCCCAGCGCCGTTTGGCCCAGCAGCACGATCTCTGGCTCTTCGGCCTCGATCAACTGCTGAAGGGCGGCGGTGGCCGGTTCCACCGCTTGGGCGGCCAGCGCCTCGTCGCTCAAGGCAAAGACGATCTCCGCGCCATGGGCGCCGAGCGACGCAGCGAGCGCCTCCTCGTCCATCGCGTCGCCCATCACGGCGACCGCCACTTCGTAATCCCATGTTGCCGCGAGGTCACGCGCGGCGTTTAGCAGCTCATAGGTGATCTTGCGCGGGCTGCCGCCCTCATGTTCGGCGACTACCAGAATCATATCAGCCATAGTTATTCCTTGTTACTGTGTATTTTCCAGCGCCGTGTCGTGGCGAACGCTAGATCGAACGGCGCTGGGTCACCCCTTCTCTAAGCCAACACTTTCGCTTCGTCGTGGAGCAGGCGCACCAACTCTTTGACCGCCTCTGCGGCGTCGCCTTCCAGAATGCGCCCTGCGGCGCGTGCGGGCGGTTTCACCACTTCGACCCACTCGACACGCGCTTCCAGCGCGTCAAGGTCGAGCCCCAGATCCGCAGCGCTCCACGTCGTGAAGGGCTTCTTCTTGGCGCCCATGATGCCTTTCAGCGAGGGGAAGCGCGGCTCGTTCGGCCCTTGCGTCTCGGTCAGCACCGCAGGCGTCGGAACGCGCACCGTTTCGTAACCGCCATCGCCCTCGGCACGCACCGTGGCGCTGCCGCCACCGATCTCCTCGACCGTGATCACGTTGGTAACCTGCGGCAGATCGAGCAGATGGGCCACCATGACGGCCGTTTGACCGAGGTCGTCGTCGACGCCCTTCTTGCCGCCCCAGATCAAGTCGTAGTCACCGATCTTTTCGATCGCGGCGGCCAACACGCGGGCGCGACCCAAGCTGTCCAGCGTGCTGAAGCCGTCGTCGACCAAGTGGTAGGCCGCATCCGCGCCCATCGCCAACCCTTTGCGGATCGTCTCTTGCGCCTCATCGGGGCCGATCGTGACCAGCACGATCTCGCCACCGCCCGCGCTTTCGACCAAGCGGAGCGCTTCTTCCAACGCATATTCATCGTAGGGATTGATGATCCAACTTTTCAAGCTACCAGAGTCCACCTGTCCATCCCGCACCTCGATCTTCGTCTCGGTGTCGGGGACACGCTTCATCGGGATGATGATTCGCATAACGTTTCCTCTTTCTCTGGCTCCCAGTGGGCAGCCCTGTTGACCTGATGGTGGGTTATTGTACTCAAATCCCCCTAAGCGACAAGCGAACCAAATGGGCGTTTGGTCGTAGGTGGGCGAAGGGCAGTCCTCCCGATGCTGCGTGCCAACGAACGCTGCGGATGGGGTACTTTTTAGCGTGAAAGTCGGGGTAGTGTTGGCTGGTAGCGAAGACTATTCCCTTGTTTTTGTGCAAAAGTAGCAGGTTTCTACCCACTACACGCAAAGGGAGGCGGTTTCTACCCTCATACGGGAACCTATCGCCATGGTTGTCGTTATAGTGTTGCTGCTAACCCGTAGCTGATCGCTAGAAGTGCCAACCTGTGTGGCTAACCGTGGCCGGTCCTGGTTGGACACATCAGACGCCATACGGCACGGGCCGATCAAAGGCAGCAGTCGCTTGGGTCGCACCGCGCGTGCGTAGCGTCGCAGTTAGGTAATAGGGTTGCAGGATATTAGAAAATAGTTTATAGTTGCGCAGTGGCTGTCTATAATCTGGCAGACCAAATCGTGCAGTAAACGACGTTCATAGATGATGCGCTATCACTCGATTTCCTTGGGCTTTCTTGGTTAAAGTAAAGCAATAATGGTGGCCAGCAGCTATCGAGCGCCGGTCACTGATAGTAACCATCCTCAAAAAGTTTCGCAGGTTGTTATGGAATTGCCACGCGGTTCCCAAATCGGGCCTTATCCCTACAAACTCATCGCCCCCATCGGACGGGGCGAAGGGGGCATGTCGCACATTTACTTGGCGACCACCAGCTCGGACTTTGCTGATCAATCGCTCTGGGTAGCGATCAAGATCGCCAACGTACAATCCGAGCACCATCAGTTCCACCGCGATACGTTGGACAACGAGATCGAGCATCTCCGCCGTCTACAGCATCCGGGGATTGTGAAGCTCCATCGTATTCAGGGTTATACGCTGCCCCCCAACCCCGTCTATTCCGCCCAAACCACCTTGGAAGGCAAGCCGTGGTTTTCGGTCATGGAGTACCTCTCGGGTGGCTCATTGGCCGATCTGCTTAAGAAGAATAAGCAGCTTGACATCGGCCTTGCGCTCACGATCCTCAATCGGTTGGCCGCAACCTTTCGCTACATTCACGGGCAAGGTTTTGTTCACCTCGATTTGAAGCCCGAAAACATCGTCTTTCGTCGTCCCATCTCCAAAGAGTCCATCGATCCCGTCCTGATCGACTTTGGGATCGCACGTGGTCGGGGGCAGATCGGCCTCGAAGCGGGGACGCTGCAATGGTCGCCGCCGGAGCGCATCATCCACAGCGAAAACCGCAACATGCCGCCCGAAACCATGTCGCGTCCCCATCCGTCGATGGATGTCTATGCGCTGGGTTTGTTGCTTTACCGTATGGTGACCAACCGCTTGCCCTTCAGCGGCTCGCGCAAAACGATCACCAGTGCGATTCTGCGCGGCACCCCAACGGCCCCTTCACACTATCAACCCGCCATTACCCCCGAGCTTGAAGCGTTGATTCTGTCGGCGATCTCCCGTGAGCCTGAGGATCGTCCTTCGATCCAAGAGGTGGCGGATCACACCGAATTGCTTCTGGAGAAAGCGCCCTATCGCACCTTCTCCATGCCTACCGTGTCGGTCGGCACGGCGAAAATTGCGTTGGACGATGAAGCACCGAGGGCACGCTCGCGGCCCATTTGGCTTTTGCCCGTTGTGGCGTTGGTGGCGCTGATGCTGGTGGGTGCGGTACTCTTCAACCAGATGGGGAACGGCGGCACCGATCAACCCTCACGCGCCGTGACGCTGACGGCCAACGTGGTGATTCCCGTGGCCTCGGCGACGGCCAGCCCCACGCGCTCTGCCACGCCGCAACGCACCGCCACACCCCTGGCCAGCGCCACGCCCAACGCAGTGGTCACCTCGACGCGGGTTCCCACGTCGACCGCGCCGCCCACGGCGACGGCGGCGCCGCCCACGGCGACGCGTTTCGTGGCCACGGCCACGGCCATCCCCTTTGTCACATGGACCCCCACGGTGTACGTGGCCCCGACGTCGCCACCCGCACCGCCCACCAATCCCGTACCCACCAACCCTGCACCGACCGCCACCATCCCACCGGTCACTTTCGTGCCGCCCACCTTCGTGCCGCCCACGGCGCTGGCGCCTTCTGCCACCGCCGGCACGGCGTCTGGTAGCGTGGCAACACCGGCCTCAAATCCGATCCAAGTGGAGCCGACGAAGGCCGACCCGGCCGGACATTGAGGCCCAAAACAACCGTGGCATTCGCGGCAGAGGGAGCGAAAGATCGGAACCTGCAAAGTTTAATCTACCTCTGCCACTGCCAATTAGCGGTAACCGCCAACTCGTCAAAGGAATGACCCATGGATCAGTTTCGCCGAATAGGGAGCATCGTTGGGCTGTTGTTGATTATGCTAGTGGGAACCGGCGCTTCGACAATGGCCCAAGAGGCGGGGCAGCCGCAATTGCTCTTGACGCGGGTCGATGCCGATGCTTTCCCGGAGGTGCGCGTCTTTGCAAGGGGTGCCAATTTGGGCGTGGGATGGGATGAATTGCCGATCTCCATTGAGGAAAACAACAAAGCGGTTGAGGGCTTCGATAAAGAGGTGGCGACGGTCGGGACTCAAACCGCGCTCCTGCTGGATGCATCGGGCAGTATCCTTGATCCGGGCCAGACGGGACAGATTCGCAAGGATGAGGTGGCCAATGTCGTCAGCCTGCTAACGGAGCAGGGGGTGCTGCAACCGGAATACGACTGGCTCGCAGCATACGGCACTCAACTGGACGGCTCAATCGCGCCCATCCAAGATTGGACACGGGATCATGTGGCCGTTTCCAACCAGCTCTACCTCTATCAGCCGCCGAACAATCCCGATTTGGAAACGCCGCTCTACGACCTGATCTTCTTTGCCCTAGATCGGATGGAGATCGAGGATGTGGCTGACAATTTCGCAAAGAGTATTGTCCTTTTTTCAGATGGCTTAAGTGGCAGCAGCAATCTGGAATTGGATGATGCCGTGAACCGTGCTGCGGAGCGAAATATTAAGATTCATGCGATTTTGCTGGGCGCGCCTACCGAAGAAGGAACACGCAACATGCGGCGGGTCGCCACCCTCACGGGCGGTCAATATGTTGAATTGTCGAGCGAGGCAGCGCTAAATGGCCTTTGGGAATCGGTGGCGGGGGATCGAGATCAGTTGGTGATTTCCTATAGATCCCCCAACGCCGACCCCCGCGAAGTCAGAGTCTCGGCCACCTTGCCCAACGGCTCCACCGTGCGGGCCGCGCGTGCCTTCCCTGCCCTTGACGTGGAAGCGGTGACGATCTCGATTCGGGAGCCTGCGGACGGATTCGAGATCGAACGGACAGCGCCCGAATGGGATACCCCCCTCTCAGCGGTCAAGCCCGATCAACTCATCGCCGAAGTCACCTTTGATTGGCCCGACGGTCAAGAGCGAGAGCTGGCAACGGTGGAATATGTCATTGGTAACGACACCATCATCCGCGAAGAGCCGCCCTTCGATCGAGCACGGATCCCCATCGCCGATCTCGACACGGGGCGCCATACCTTGCGCGTGATCGCCACCGACGAGCTGGGCGTGCGTGGCGAATCGGCCCCCCGCGTCATTACGGTGACCGTCAGCCGTCCGCCCCAACCGGCTGCGGGCGGAGCCACCATCACGATTCCCGGTACATCCATCACCATACCACAATCCCAAGTCACGCTGTGGGGCAGCCTGCTGGCGCTGGCGCTGGGCGTGACGGCACTGATCATTGCGCTTCGTAAGCCGACCGTGCGCGAACGGGTGGTCAATGTTGTGGAAGGGGCGGTGAAAGCGGTGACGGAGCCGTTTATGTTCAACCGACAGCAAGCTTTTAAGGGCAGTGATATCGTCGCCAAGCTGATCGTTGAAGATCGGGGGCGCGCCTTGAATCTCCCCGCCATCGTTGATATTCGGGGCGGCACCACCCGCTTCGGACGGGCGCCAGAATACGCCAACGTCGTGATCGACGACCCGCGCGTGTCGCGCTACCATTGCCGCATTGCCGAGAACCCCGACAAAGAGCTGGTGCTCTATGATGAAGGCGGCTCCTCCGGCACCTTCGTCAACTTCGAGCCGGTGGCCATGGAAGGACAGGTGCTGCAATCGGATGACATCATCAATGTCGGGCCGATCCAGTTCATCTTCAAGTACAAGAGTGACCTGCCGGAAGGGCCGAGCGCAGATGGTCATATTGACTGGGACAGCAAGGAGGCCACTGAGCCATTCTCGCCCTACAACCCTGACATGTGACGTGAGGAAATGATAAGTAGGCGTGGGATTGGGAGGTCGTGACTTACCTCGTTGTTCTGAGACGAGTGGTCACGACGGGGCGCGAACCACCCAGCCGACTCAATTGATCTGGCGCATAACGCGACGAGCAAAGATGCCGACGATTCAGCCCGTCCTATCTGGAGAATCAACGATGAGTGACCATAGTGCCACGGCTTTTGAAATCTATTCCGGCGGCCTCACCGACAAGGGGAAGAGCCGTGACCACAACGAGGATGCCATCGCCTTTTTCGAGGCGAGTGCCACGGATATAGGCGGGTTGTCGGCACCGATTCATGTGGCGGTGGTGGCCGACGGGATTGGGGGCGCAGCGGGCGGCCAGCAGGCCAGCCTCACAGCGGTGGAGATCATCGAGCGGACGATGCGCGGCATGGGCAACGCGATTGAGCAGCGGTTGGGCGACGCGGTTGGCGCGGCCAACGGCGCAATTTTCGAGGCGGCGCTCAAAGATTCCGCGCTGGCAGGCATGGGCACCACCGTGGTTGTCGCCGCGATCTACGAAGGGTCGCTCTACTTGGCCCACGCCGGGGATAGCCGCGCTTATCTGCTGCGCGGTGGGACGCTGTATCAGCTCACTACCGACCATACGTGGGTCGAAGAAGCGGTCTCGGCGGGGCGCATCTCGGAAGAGGAAGCCAAGCGTCACCCCAACCGTCACGTCGTGCGCCGCTATCTGGGGAGTGAGGCGGTCATCGACATCGACCAGCGAATCCAATCCCCCAGCGGACCCTCCCTCTTTTCGCTTCCGCTACATCCTAACGATACGATCCTGCTCTGCACCGATGGGCTGACCGATTTGGTCAGTGACGAGGCGCTACAGGAGATCATCACCGATCATCCGCAGCCCCAAGCGGCCAGTCAAGCGTTGGTTGATGCGGCAAACGATGCGGGTGGTACCGACAACATCACGGCGGCGCTGATGCGGGTGCAGCCCGCAGGCGCGAAAGCGCCAGCGGCGGCTCGTAGCGCGTTGCCCGTCAGCCCGTTGATTATTGGGGCACTGCTCTTGATCGCAGCGCTGGCGGCAGGGGGCTGGTTCCTGCGTGGGGCCGGTGGTGGCTCGCTCTCTGCGGCTGACGCCAGCGCCACCGCCCTGTCGCTGGCGCTCGCAACGGGCGGTGCCGAGGGCGACTTGGCGCTGGTGGATGATCTGCCAACCTCAACTTCGGAACCGGTGCTAGAGGTGACCAACGAGGCGGGGCAGCTTGTGACCTCTACGCCGCTGGCCGCCGCCATCACCCTGTTGGGGCCAGCCGAGGGTGCGACGGTGGGTGGCGCGAGCGTCCGCTTTCTCGCGCGTGTCGAACGATTACAGGTTGGCAACGAAGTGCGTTTATTGCTTGGGAAAAATTCGACTTTGGGTACTCCGGATTTGTTAACGACGATTGATCCTCAAAAAGACGGAAGCGCTTTTGCCTTCGAGGTGCCGAAACGTGACAGCTTGCAGGGGGATCTTTACTGGTCGGTGGGGGTGGTGCGCGGCGGGGAACTGGTCTATCAAGTGGAACCCAGCCGCAAATTGAGTTGGCGGGAATCGGCACCGAGCGGCAGTTCGGGCGGTGAGCCGACCACCACGCGACCTAGTCAATTGACCTCGACCCCCCGCCCCGTCGCCACGACCACGACACGTCCAGGGGAGCCGACCTCGACCCCACGCCCCGCCACGGCCACGTCGGCCCCTGCAACGGCCACGCCGCGGCCAGCCGCGACGGCCACGCCGCGCCCCGCCGCAACGGCCACACCACGTCCGGCAGCGACCAACACGCCGCGCCCTGCCGCGACGAATCCACCGCCGCCGCCGGACCCCACGCTGACGCCGCCAGACCCGACCATTGAGCCGACGCCGCCAGACCCGACCATTGAGCCGACGCCCCCAGACCCGACGCCGCCGCCGCCGTCGCCAGACCCGACCATTGAGCCGCCGCCGCCAGACCCGACGCCGCCGCCGCCACGTGCGAACAAAGCGTTGTCGGCACCCGTGGCGCGCACACGCACCCCAACCGTTGAACTAAAAACCTACTTACCCCTCGTTGCCCGGAACTACCCTCCGGAATCCGAAAGCTGCCTATTTAACAACGAAAGAGAACCCAATAACACGATTCCGGAAGCGCTTGAACGACCGCTCCTCTGCGAAGGTGATCTCATAAGTGGGCGCATGTTAGAAGTGTCAGACAGCACGGATTATTACCGCATCAACGTGGAGCAGGCGGGATGGATTACGATTGACTTGCAAGAGTTGCCGTCCGATTCAGATTTCAACCTCTATTTGTATCTACCAGATGGGACGTTCCTTGCACAATCGTTCAACCCCAGTAATCAGGATGAGCGGATTGTCTACGAGGTGACAAGTACCGGTTTCTACATGGTTAGGGTGTACCCTGTGGATGGCTCCCGTAGCAAAGGGGCCTATAAAGTCTTCTGGCACTACGGCCAGCCGTAAGCTGTCGCCATGACTAACCCCGCCACCCGGCGCGTGGCATGGCTGGTCGCGGCGGCGGCGTTGCTGGCTCTTGCGGCGCTGGTCGTGGGACTGCCGTGGCGAAGCGCGGATAAGGCCCTGCGTCGCCACGCGGCCCCCCAAGGCTATGCGCTGCGCTTACCCTTGGTGGGACAGCAGGGTGAGGCGCTGCCCCCCACGGCAACGGCCACGGCCACGCCGTCCGTGGCCGAGGGGGTGGCACCGCTGGTCACCTCGACCCCCCTTGTGCAGAGCGATGTATCGGCCTTGCCCGAAGCGACGATGATTGCCGGCGTACCCAACCAGCGCCAAGAGCGTTCGCTGAACTGCGAATTGCGCTCGGCCACGGATCTGGCGGCTTTCTACGGCAGTACGTTCAATTGGGAACAGCTCTTCATGCAGATCGGCTACGAGCGCTCCGGCGATCCGAATAAGGGCTTCGTGGGGATGAGCATCGATGACCCACCGGGCGGCATCTTCCCCGCTGGCTATGGCGTTCACGCGCCCCCCGTGGCGGACGGATTGCGGCGTTTGGGCGTCCCCGCCGAGGCCCATCGTGACATGAGCCGCGATTGGTTGATGGCGCAGGTGGCTGCGGGTCAGCCGGTGGTCGTCTGGGCGCGGGCCGGTATGATGGGGGGCGAGCCGGTGCGCTGGCAAACGCTCGATGGCAGCGAAGTCGTCGGTGTTCCTTACGAGCACACCTTCACCGTGGTGGGTTATGACGCAGCGGGCGTTTGGGTCAACGATCCCACCTACGGGCGCACCGATCACTACGGTTGGTCACAGTTTGAAGCCTCGTGGGCCATCTTGGGCAACATGGCGTTGACCATTCGTCGTGACGCGCGGTGAGTTTGGCAGTGCCTTCCCAATTTTGCGGTTGTCGTCGTTTATCTCTCTGACAGGCAGGGGGTGAGGGGGATGTGGCGTGGGGCGGCGGCTTGCTCCGCACTCGGAGCTTGCCTGCCCAGCCTGCCCTGATCGCCGCCGAGGGGAGCGCAGCCGCAGGGTTGACTGTGCGGCGTTGATACAAGCGTGCAAAGAGAGGGTGGAATGAACAATGAACTGTTGGTGGAATTCCCCCATTTTGAGGTTTTGATCGACTTGAGCGCACAGATGGAATGGGTGGTTGGGGTCGCGAAGAGTTGTGACCTGACATTGACCGACTATCTGCCATCTGACGAGACGCGAATCATCTCTCGTCGCCACCTGAAGCTGGTGCGTGTAGCGGACGGTTCGGTGGTGGTGAACGATCTGGGCAGCACCAACGGGACCTACCTCAATGGGGAACGGATGGTGGCGCAGCGGGCATATGTCGTCACGGCGGACGACCAGCTCGAACTGGCTGGCAATCCGATCTTTCTGATGTGCGTCCGTTTCCGCCAGACTTCTGCCACCACGCCCTACTATCACCTAGATCCCATCACCCCAACCCCCTTTACCCCTATGCGTACCTTCTATGCGGACGATGAAGGGCGATTCGTGCTCGACGGGAAGGTAATCCCCGCGACTCACTTTACCCCGATTGAAGAGCAAGTGCTGAGCTATCTTTATGCCCACTCGGGCGAAGTCGTCTCTTACGAACAGATCATTTCCCATGTGTGGGGTTATGACGAGACGGTGCAGAACAATACCGTGGCCAAAGTGGTCAGCAACCTGAGGCGAAAATTGAACGAACGTGCCGATGGCGCGGGGGACTACATCCTGCGCACCGTCTGGGGCCGAGGCATCCGTTGTCAGCCCTTATAAGCGCGCCATCGTCATAAAGTCTTCATACTTTCACCCAAATCTTCAGACTTTCTTCACAAATTGTGGATAAGTGGCCGAAAACGGGCCAAAATTGGTCGGAAATCTTCACGAAATCGCCAAGATTTCTGTGGCGAAATCTGGTATAGTATGGGTCGTAACCGCTGGAGAGAGTGGCGAATGACTCGATCTGGTGTGGGTTGGAGATGGCGCCGAGGTACGGCATATCATCGAATTTGGGACCAAGGAGGTATCCCGCTATGAGTGACATTATTCGTGCCAACTATGATGAACTTGAAAATATCGCGAAACGCTTCGACGATAGCTCGCAAGTCATCGAAGAGATGTTGAACATGATCAAGGGCAGCATGCAGAATCTGGAAGGGGAATGGATTGGACGAGGGTCCGAAGCATTTTTCGCCGAGATGAAGGATGAGGTTTTGCCCGCTGTCATGCGCTTGCAAAACGCCCTGACCGAAGCCGCGGGTGTCACCCGCAAGATCGTCGAGACCGTGCGCGGTGCCGAAGAAGAAGCCGCAGGCTTGTTCCGAGGGGGCCCCGTTCAATAGGGGTGAGTTCCAAAAGAGCTTCACTGCAATCGTTTAGGTAAGATTGAAGAGACAACAAGCCTACACCTTCAGGAGGAACGATGACTGACATTATTAAAATGGATTATGAGCGCATGGCGGAGATGAGCAAGAGCTTCCAGCAAGGGGCGCAACAGCTCGAAGAGACCAGTACGGCCATGAACGCAATCAGCCAAGACCTGCGCGGTGGTGGGGATGGCAAAGATGGGGCGTTGCTCGGTCAGGGCGGAAATGCCTATGTCGAAGCGATCGATGCGCGACTGGTCAAAGCGATCGGAAAGCTGCAAGAAAAGTTCGTGGAAATGCAAAACGAAGTCATGCTGGCCGTCGAGGATATGCAAACCGCTGACACCACGTCGCGAGACTTGTTCTAATCCAAAGGCCTTAAAGCTAAAAGGAGACTCTACAAATGTTACAATCTGTTCTCATCCGTCTCGCGCGACAGGTTCTGCAATCGGTTCTTACCGCCCTGATGAGCCAGTTCAGCTTGGTGGAAGATGTCATCCTCAGCCCCACCCGTGCGGACCTGCAAGCGGTCACGGGTGGCAGTATTTGGCGGGGTGATGGTGCCGATGCCTTCGCCCAAGAGCTGACGTCGATCATGATCCCGAACGTGGGGACGATCGGGACCTTGATCAAGACCAAACACACCAACCTCGAACGCGCCGCCGACATCATCACCACTGCTGACAATCAAGTAAGCCAGGTCGTGAATGGTTTGGCTGACACCTTTGCCAGCATCTACTAATCAGGAGGAAGGAGAACACTATGGCAAATCAAGAAGTCTATATGGATATTCCGGCCTTGTTGACCATGGCGAAGAACTTTGACCAACGGGGTCAGACGCTTCAGCGGGTTGCCAAGACGCTTGAAGATCTTTCCAATGTATTGAAAGGGACCGCTTTCATGGGTCTGGTGGGGGGCATGGCGTTGGCCCGCGTGATTGACTTCGTGCGCCCCTTCGTTGAAAGGACCGCAGAAAAGTATGTGGAGATCAGCAGTGATCTGACAACGTCGGTCCGCGCTTACGAGGCGGGTGACGAACAGGGTGCGACTCGCTTCTATTAGAAGCTCTACCGCTCCCTCACTGACATGCCAAGATGAAAGGGCGAAGTCGATTAACGGTCGGCTTCGCCCTTTTGTGAATCGGTCGACAGTGATCGGCCCCTAACCTGTCCCTTCGCCCTATCACGATGAGGTCGATACCCCGATGGCAGCCGCCCCTATCATTCAAGCCCACTACGAAGCGCTAGAGCGCATTGCCACCCTGTTCGATGAGCATGCACAGCGCACCGAGCAGCTCACCACCCAGATCGCCCAACGTGTCGACGGCTTGCGTGGGGAGGGCTGGGTCGGTCGCGCGGCCGATCAGTTCGTGGCGGAGATGGACAACGACGTGTTGCCCGCCTGTCGTCGGCTGAGCGCCGCGCTCGCCGAAGCCAACGCGGTTACGCTGCGTATCGGCGAGATTTTCCGTGCGGCGGAAGAAGAGGCCGCTGCCCCCTTTATGGATGTGGCGGGGGGAGGGGCCAGCGGCGCGGGAACGTCGGAGTCAGCCACGGGCGGCGGTGGGATGGCCCAAGCTGACGATGCGAACAGTTCCAGCCTCTGGGATCGGATCTTGGGCGTGGCGGACAAGATCGTCAATGTGGCGGATTTGATCGACGATCTGATGCCAATTCCGGCCTCTTTGCTGGTGGCTGCCAGCCTGCAGGCGGGCAACAGTTACCCGGGTCAGATTCTCGTGCGTGCACCGCAATGGCTCTCGCGTTTGGGGATCAGCCGCCGTTGGGTGAAGGGCTTGGCGGGGCTGGCCCCGTCGCTCTCCCACATTAAAGCCACCAACTTGGCCGGTCACCTCAGTCGTGGGGCGCGCAAGCTGCCCGTGGTGGGCTGGGCGATCGCGGGTGGCATGGGCGTGGTCAGCGTGGCGCAAACATGGACCGAGCGTTGGGACGAATATCGCGGCTACGACACGCCACGACGCGTCAGTGCAATGGCGGTCGACGCCGGGCTGTCGCTGTTGCCCGTGGCGGGCGAGGTGGGGGGCGGCATTGCGGGCGTGGCGGTAGGCGCCAAAATCGGCGGCGCCGTGGGGGGCTTATTGGGTGGGGCGTTGGGGACGATTACGCTTCCCGTCGTGGGCACCGTAGGCGGCGGCGCGGCAGGTTTGGCCGCAGGAGCGGTTATTGGCGGTGCCGTGGGCGGTTTCGCGGGCGATTGGCTGGGAGGCAAGGCGGGCGAGTGGGCGCAGAACCAGTTGATGCCGTACCGCGATGCGGCGATTGACTTCGTCGACAACAACGTCGCCCAACCTGTCGCAGATGGCATTTCGGCAGCTTACGAGGGAATCAGAAATATCGAGCTACCAGAGTTCCACTTCCCTGACATTTCATTGCCCTCCCTCTCTTTCGGCTGGTGATTTTGGTGACGTGTCGATTTGGGTCGGAAAGTGAGAGATCATGCACCGATGCGCACCACGCAGAATGAAAGTGGCGCCTGACGACGTGCGGGTGTTACGCGATGATGACTCTCTATCTCTCCCTTGCTGATGTCCTCACTCAGGCGGTGGTGCTCAACCCGGCACCACTTCTTGACACTTCCAAAGAGGGTGGAATGTCGACGCCGACTCCGTTCGAGAGTGAAAATAGGAACCCATCATCTGACTTAGTTGTCGGTACGTCAAGAGGTCGCATTTTTCTTCTCGACGCTATGGATGCATCTGGAAGCGAAAGATGCCAGCGAAAATGCTCACGTGGCAAGGATAGACAGGAAGCTCGGCATGCTGGACAAGGATGTCGTTGAACTCAACTTGTCCCTTTTGTCAATGCGTGATTTTTAGCGCGTGGCAGCGCGGCGTTGTGATGAATTCCGACATCGTGACCCCGCTATTCCTATCTCTTGGCAAGAATAAGGGCTGCGAAAGAAAAGCTCTTCGCAACGGCGCACGGGCATTGCAAGGCAGCCTACGACTGTGATCGTGCAAGGGGCAAACAGAATGGGAAGCCGCGCGGCCCCTTGCCCTTTGCCCCTTGCGCGCTCTACGCCTTGCGGCCCCTTGCCCTTTGCCCCTTGCGCGCTCTACGCCTTGCTTCTACAAAGCACTCATCCAAAGCTGTTATTCGGCGTTGATCTCACCGACTTGCTCATGTATGTAGTTCGGTGAGATGGAGTTGCCAAATCGAAGGACTCGACATGAGAATCACGACAACCGCCAATCATTTGGGGGCCGACCCATTAGTCGTGACGGCCTCGCACCGCAAGCTTGCGCTTTACGCCGCTGCCCTCGTGGGCTTCTTGCTGGTGAGCCTCTTTCTGATCGTCGCGCCGCCGCTCCACGACACCCCGTGGCGGCAGGGGGCGCAAGGGGTGGTGGGCACGGTGGGCCTTGTGGCATCGCTGATAGGGTTGATTGTTTTGCTGCGTGTCGTACCAAAAACCGCGATTGCGGTCGGCCACGACGGTCTATTTTACCATCCCGGTAATTTTGCGCTTCCCTTCGATGAGATTGCCGAAATGGGGGTGATTCGCCAAGCGAATGCCTCTACTTTGCCATTGACCAACGCCTTCGACGCACAAGCCCTCCATTTTCGGCTAAAAGATGAAGGACGGTTTCTGAACGGGGAGGCGGGCCAACGGCGTCGGAAATACTACATCAATGATGAGTTGCAGTTGAGCCTGACGGCCCTCTCCGCGCGCGATTTCCAGCGGGTCGTCGACCGCCTTTCGGTTGAGCTGCGTCGCTCTAACCCTGCGATCTCCATCGTCTACACGGAGTAGCGTTCCTCCTATGAACAGAATCGGCACCCCCCACCAAGCCCCGCCATCGTCCCCCGCAGCGGACGACCTTGTGCTGAGGGCGTCGCCCCGCCGGCTGCTGTTCTATTCCGCCCTGGCGCTCCTTTTCGTGGCAGCCGGCCTCTTTCTCTGGTTCCTCCCCCCTTTGCGAACGGGTGCCGTGCGCGCTTGGCTGCAGCATGGGGTTGCGCTCCTTAGCCTGCTCTTTGGCGTGGCGGCGCTGTTGATGATAGGGCGGGTAGGCAGACGGACCTCGCTGACGATCACCGCTACGGAGATCGTCAGTCAGCACGAAGAATTGACGATCCCGTGGCGGGCCATTCGTGCCATCAACATTTATCGGCGGTATGGGGGCCAAAAGTCGCAGTTCGTCGTCCTGCAAGTCGACGACACCGTTTTACAAAGCCGCCTTGACCATATGAACAGCCAATTGGGATTCTTTGGGCCGGGGACCGTCTCGCTGAACATGTCGGCACTTGCATCGGACGACTTCCGGCGGGCGACTGAGGCGATCGCTGCCTATGCGCGCGCCCAAAATACCCCCCCTTCCATCATTGAACACGACTAGTGCCATAGGAGTCTGACATGTTTTCCGAAACTTATGCCCTTTCGATAGAAGAAACTGCTTACCTGCTTGGCTATTTGGGTAGCGCTGACGTAGCGGCCTCTTTCCTGAAGACGACGGTGGGCGAGATGAGCGCCGATAACCTGACGGGCCGCGTGACCGCCGCCAGTCACTCGCTGATCGCGCGTGGCTTACTCTCTTTCGACCTCGCGTCCGGTGAAAGCCACCTGAATCCCCAGCTGGCCCATGCGGTCTCCGTGATTTTGGCCGCGGATCGGACGCTCCGAATCGACATCGCTGCCCCTGGACAAATGGAGCGCTCGATTACGCTCTTCGTCGCGGAGAAAAGTGGCATCATCCATGAGCTGAGCTATGGCGTCGTCTCCCAATTTGGGCTGGCCCCCGAAGGGGAGCTGGCCGCCGCATTGGTTCCGCACTTGGGCGCTTTGCCGCGAACCGGGGGCGGCACAACGGCGGTCGGGGAAGTGCGTGGCGACCGCTTGGAACGATGGCGCCAATATGCCGCGCAGGGCCGACAAGCGACCCTCGTGGCGCGGCTTGTGGAAACGATGGACGCCGACGACGCCACCACGCTGGCCGGCGCGATGTGCAACGATCGAGCGACGTGGATCAGCCTTGTGCAGCTCGAAGCGGATGGACAAGGCGATGCGCCGCTGCTCGCGGCCAATCACGGCATTTTCGTGGTGCAGGCCGACACCGATTCAGCGTGGGCCTTTGCAACGCGTCTCGATGATCCGATGTGCCTTGCGGTATACCGCGCGGATCGGCGTGTGCTGGCGACATTGATTGGTGCTCTGTTGAAACGCTGATCGGGCCACGCGATCCCAACAAGGAGAGGATGAAATGGGTGCCTTGATCATCCAAGCCCATTATGAACGGCTAGAACAGATCGCCGCTACCTTTGGCGCACACGCGCAACGCAGCGCTGAACTGCGTGCGCGGCTGGCGCAGCAGGCGGACGCGCTGGTCGACAGCGCATGGCAAGGTGAGGCAGCCCAACGCTTCCACGCGGAAATGAGCCGCGAGCTGTTGCCCGCGCTGCAACGCCTTGCCGAGGCGCTGGACGAGGCGCAGCGCGTCACGCTGCAAATCCGTGACATCATCCGCGCCGCCGAAGAAGAGGCTGCGGCACTCTTCCAAGGGGATGGCCCCGCGCCCGCGCCGTCTGACGAGGGCGGGGGCCTTTGGGGGTCGGTGGGGGGCTGGGTACACGGTGGGCTGGATGTGCTGGGGCTGGTGCCCGGCTTTGGCGAAGTCGCCGATGGGGTCAATGCGCTGATCTATCTGGCCGAAGGGGACTACTTGAACGCGGGCCTTTCGGCGGCCGCGATGATCCCCTTCGCCGGTTGGGGGGCCACGGGCGCAAAATTCGGGATCCGTGCCGGTCGGGAGCTTCTGGAAGAGGGCGCGGAGCGGGTGGTGCGGGAGGGGGTTGAAGAAGGGGCGGAGCGGCTCGGACGGGAAGGGGCGGAGGAAGTGGGTGAGCGTCTTGCTCACTATCTGGATGATCCGGCGCCCACGCGCACCATTGCCAACGGTCACAAATCGATCAAAGACCCCACCTTCCTGCGTTACGGCGAGCTTCCGTCCAATACTCCATTCAGGCGTAATAGTTACGACTACATGAGCGATGGTCAAGGGCGGATCACATCGGTCACAGGCGAGTTGAGAGACGTTTCCCATCCGCGGCATGAGCATTATCAAAGAAAAGTCGGTAATAGCGCGGGTTTGGCGACAGACGATGGCGGTCACTTGATTGGAAGCCAGTTTGGGGGCGTTTCCGAGGGCGTGAACTTGGTGCCGATGAGTCGGATGCTGAATCAGGCTGGGGGTGGGTGGTACCGGATGGAGCAAGAATGGGCGGCGGCGCTGAAACGCGGTGAATCGGTCAGAGTCGATATTCGCCCGGTCTACGAAGGGGTGAGTAATCGACCGACTCGCTTCGAGGTAGATTATTGGATAGACGATATAAAGCAAAATCGCTCGTTCCAAAATCCTACAGCATAAGGAGGAAACATGACCATAGATTTCAATCAAGTGGAACGCTATAGTAAGGAAGAGATATATGAGGCCATCGGGTTGATGATAGGTGAAGCAATCATAGCCGAAGGGGACGATTGGCAGACGGCAATCCTCGTGGCAGAGATCGAGGATGAGTTGTCTGGCCTGACTTATGGACGATACACCACAAAGATAGAGCAGGAGCATCAGAAATCGTTCAGTACGGGCTATCACACGTATGTTCTGTTTAATGAACTGCGGCGACGGATGAAGCAGCCCGATCAGCCCGCGTGGAACAAGGCGACCTTTCGATTGCAACCAAATGGAGAGTTCGAGTGTAGTTTCAGCTATCCGGATGAGAGCGGTGGCGAGGCGGTAGCGGGGGAGGTGGCGGGTTTGGATGCGATCGAGTATGTGCCTCCGGAACCCACGTTTAAGTTGCCGGCTGACCCTACGGCGCTCTCGGAAGATGAGCTGTACGAGTGGCTGGTCCAAGGGGTGAAGCACGCCGTCAAGGAGCCGTGGGAGACGGCATTCTTGAGGGGCGAAGTTGCAAACGGGCGGGACGGCCAAGCCGGACTTTGGTTTCGCTCGTCGGCGGAGACAGGTGAATTGGGGAGTGCGCCGCCTGCGGATCCGCACCAGACGCTGCGCTATTTCTTTGAACTGTGGCGGCGCGCGGCGCGGGCGGGCGAGCCGTGGTCGGAGCTGACGGTGCAGGTCACGCCGGACGGCGGGGTGCGGCGCATCTATGTCTCTCCGGAGTCGCCCGTGCCCGCCGAGCTGACGCAAGCGACAAACGCGCAGTTGATCGACTGGCTGCGCGAGATGACGGAGGCGATGATCGACGCGCCGTGGGTGAGGGCGGTGGCGGTGGGGCGCTTCGAGGAGCCGCCGCAGCATGGGGGCAGTGCCGTCTTCTTCCACCCGGCATCAGCACCGGAAGCGGAGTGGGCGACGCTGGCGAGCGGGAACCACAACCGGCTCTTCGTGGAGCTGTGGCGGCGCTGGAAGGCACGTGGCAAGGATTGGAGCGAGCTGCAGTTCCACCTGCAGCCGGACGGCAGCTACGAGTTCGAGGGCGTGCTGCGGTAGGGTGCAGCAGTTACCGCGCAGCCGCGTGGCGCAAAAGTGGGCAGCGCTGAGAGGCGGCGAAGCGGTCAGCGTCGATATTCGTCCGATCTACGAAGGGGTGAGTAATCGGCCCACGCGCTTCCGGGTGGACTATTGAGATTAATGGCGTGGCTCAAAAGCCGACAAACTTTTCAAATACAAGATAACTGAGGGGCCGGTGTACACAACACACTTTGAAGCCACGCCAGTGGAAGAGATATATGAAGAGATAGCGATAATGATGACGAGGTCCGCTCCGCCTGGATGGAGTGAGGCCGAGGTAGAAGTCGGGATGGGGAAGGATTTCGGCGAGTACGACGCGCGTTACTTCATGAACCCGCAGACAGAGGAAGGGGCCTTCTACAAGCTGCAAGGGTCATGGTTTAATCTCTTCTACGAACTGCGGCGACGGATGAAGCAGCCGGATCAGCCCACATGGAACAAGGCGACCTTTCGACTGGCACCGGATGGGCAGTTCGAGTGTAGTTTCAGCTATCCGGATGAGAGCGGTGGCGAGGCGGTAACGGGGGAGGTGGCGGGCTTAGACGCGATCGAGTATGTGCCACCACCGCCGCCGCCGCTTGCGATCCCAGCCGATCTATCGTCTTTGTCGGAGGCCGAGATCGACGGGTGGTTCTACAAGGTGGTGCAAGATGCGCTCAAGGGCGAGTGGTCGCTGGCGCTCCTGCGGGCTCAGATAGAAAGCGTTAGTCATGGCTCGTCCACGATGCGTTATCGGGAGTCGATGGAACCGGGGGAGTTGGCGATGGATCCCGCACCCGACAGCGTTTGGGATTTGAGCGTCGAGCTGTGGCGGCGCGCGGCGCAGGTGGGCGAGCCGTGGTCGGAGCTGACGGTGCAGGTCACGCCGGACGGTGGGGTGCGGCGTATCTATGTCTATCCGGAGTCGCCCGTGCCCGCCGACCTGACGCACGCGACGAACGCGCAGTTGATCGACTGGCTGCGCGAGATGACGGAGGCGATGATCGACGCGCCGTGGGTGAGGGCGGTGGCGGTGGGGCGCTTCGAGGAGCCGCCGCAGCATGGGGGCAGTGCCGTCTTCTTCCACCCGGCATCAGCACCGGAAGCGGAGTGGGCGACGCTGGCGAGCGGGAACCACAACCGGCTCTTCGTGGAGCTGTGGCGGCGCTGGAAGGCACGTGGCAAGGATTGGAGCGAGCTGCAGTTCCACCTGCAGCCGGACGGCAGCTACGAGTTCGAGGGCGTGCTGCGGTAGGGGAGGAAACATGACCCTAGAATTCAATCAAGTGGAACGCTATAGTACGCAAGAAATATATCAGGCCATCGGGTTGATGGTAGGTGAAGCAATCATAGCCGAAGGGGACGATTGGCAGACGGCAATCCTCGTGGCAGAGATCGAGGATGAGTTGTCTGGCCTGACTTATGGACGATACACCACAAAGATAGAGCAGGAGCATCAGAAATCGTTCAGTACGGGCTATCACACGTATGTTCTGTTTAATGAACTGCGGCGACGGATGAAGCAGCCCGATCAGCCCGCGTGGCACAAAGCGACCTTTCGATTGCAACCAAATGGAGAGTTCGAGTGTAGTTTCAGCTATCCGGATGAGAGCGGTGACGAGGCGGTAACGGGGGAGGTGGCGGGCTTGGATGCGATCGAGTATGTGCCGCCGCCGCCGCCGCTGGCGATCCCAGCCGATCTATCGTCTTTGTCGGAGGCCGAGATCGACGGGTGGTTCTACAAGGTGGTGCAGGATGCGCTCAAGGGCGAGTGGTCGCTGGCGCTCCTGCGGGCTGAGATAGAAAGTGTGAACCACGGCTTAATTTTGATGCGTTATCGGGGGCCGATGGAACCGGGGGAGTTGGCGATGGATCCCGCACCCGACAGCGTTTGGGATTTGAGCGTCGAGCTGTGGCGGCGCGCGGCGCAGGTGGGCGAGCCGTGGTCGGAGCTGACGGTGCAGGTCACGCCGGACGGTGGGGTGCGGCGTATCACGCTCTACCCAGAGTCGCCCGTGCCCGCCGACCTGACGCAAGCGACGAACGCGCAGTTGATCGACTGGCTGCGCGAGATGACGGAGGCGATGATCGACGCGCCGTGGGTAAGGGCGGTGGCGGTGGGGCGCTTCGAGGAGCCGCCGCAGCATGGGGGCAGTGCCGTCTTCTTCCACCCGGCATCAGCACCGGAAGCGGAGTGGGCGACGCTGGCGAGCGGGAACCACAACCGACTCTTCGTGGAGCTGTGGCGGCGCTGGAAGGCACGTGGCAAGGATTGGAGCGAGCTGCAGTTCCACCTGCAGCCGGACGGCAGCTACGAGTTCGAGGGCGTGCTGCGGTAGGGGAGGAAACATGACCCTAGAATTCAATCAAGTGGAACGCTATAGTACGCAAGAAATATATCAGGCCATCGGGTTGATGGTAGGTGAAGCAATCATAGCCGAAGGGGACGATTGGCAGACGGCAATCCTCGTGGCAGAGATCGAGGATGAGTTGTCTGGCCTGACTTATGGACGATACACCACAAAGATAGAGCAGGAGCATCAGAAATCGTTCAGTACGGGCTATCACACGTATGTTCTGTTTAATGAACTGCGGCGACGGATGAAGCAGCCCGATCAGTTGGCGTGGAACAAAGCGACCTTTCGACTGGCACCGGATGGGCCCTTCGAGTGCACCTTCAGCTATCCGGATGAACGTGCGGGCGTAGAGGTAACGGGTGAGGTGGCGGGCTTAGACGCGATCGAGTATGTGCCGCCGCCGCCGCCGCTGGCGATCCCAGCCGATCTATCGTCTTTGTCGGAGGTTGAGATCGACGGGTGGTTCTACAAGGTGGTACAGGATGCGCTCAAGGGCGAGTGGTCGCTGGCGCTCCTGCGGGCTGAGATAGAAAGTGTGAACCACGGCTTAATTTTGATGCGTTATCGGGGGCCGATGGAACCGGGGGAGTTGGCGATGGATCCCGCACCCGACAGCGTTTGGGATTTGAGCGTCGAGCTGTGGCGGCGCGCGGCGCAGGTGGGCGAGCCGTGGTCGGAGCTGACGGTGCAGGTCACGCCGGACGGTGGGGTGCGGCGTATCACGCTCTACCCGGAGTCGCCCGTGCCCGCCGAGCTGACGCAAGCGACAAACGCGCAGTTGATCGACTGGCTGCGCGAGATGACGGAGGCGATGATCGACGCGCCGTGGGTGAGGGCGGTGGCAGTGGGGCGCTTCGAGGAGCCGCCGCAGCGTGGGGGCAGTGCCGTCTTCTTCCACCCGGAGTCAGCGCCGGAAGCGGAGTGGGCGACGCTGGCGAGCGGGAACCACAACCGGCTCTTCGTGGAGCTGTGGCGGCGCTGGAAGGCACGTGGCAAGGATTGGAGCGAGCTGCAGTTCCGCCTGCAGCCGGACGGCAGCTACGAGTTCGAGGGCGTACTGCGGTAGGGTGCAGCAGTTGCCGTGCGAGGAGTAGTGGATGGGGTTGTTCGTGATCCAAGCGAACTACGCGCGGCTGCGCCTTGTCCAACGCCTAGGGTTGCGAATCCACGCAATCACCCGCGCAGCCGCGTGGCGCAAGAAGGAGCGACGGCGCTGAGAGGCGGCGAAGCGGTCAGCGTCGATATTTGCTCGATCTACGTAGGGGTGAGTAATCGGCCCACGCGCTTCTGGGTGGACTATCTTCCTAGAGGGGCATACATGGGACTACCTAGACCTGTCAAAGAGAAATCCAAACGTTCCGACCACACTCTGGCCCTCAGGCACCACGCCCCAAGATGTCAGCAATCATCTGCAGGAAGCCCTTGATCGCTTGGCCGCTGATGGCCTCGAACTCACTCCAAATAGTCCCACGAGACAGGTCGACGTTTTACCTAACAATGAAATTACAGTTCGTATGGGTGTTAAGTATGACCCCGCTGGCAATATAATCTTGGGGCAATTTTATCCCAGTAGTGGTACCGGCGTGACGCAAATTCCACCCAATGATCTTCAAATCCTAATTGACCTATCCACGTTATAATAAGCCAACTTTCCGCGCTACGAAGGACTATGGCTACTCGCAATACTCTTGAGAAAGCGAGAACCCCCTCGCGCTAACTATCCAACCCATCTTTATGAACACTTGAGACTAATACCAAATCGGCTGGTTGATTGTGCGACGAAGATCAATGGTAACCGCAAAGCAGGGGCCTGCGCAGGCAGGCCCATTGGCCGACAGGCCCTCCAGCGGGGATTTTAATCCCCCGCCCCACGGTTACACCGTCAATTCCACATCCACAATTGTCTATGAGATTTGGTATAAGCATGGAAATCAGAGCGTATCTATACAACGATTCCTTCGCGGTGAGCGATCAGGTTGATCTTGAGGCCATTGCCTCCAACTACGCAGAGGCTAGACGCCCCTTGAATAGGGTTATCCAAGCAGAATTGCGCGCGGGTAAACGGCTTTGGGGGGGCGTGGAGTTGCGCGAAGATGACCAGCGATTCGTCTACGAAGATGAATTGGTCCCTCTTATTCAAGGTTTCTGCTTGGAGTCCATACCCCTTTTGATGCGAAATGAAGTCGCCCATGTGTTTGGATTTGATCATTCAGGCACACTCTTTTTAGTCCCAGAGGGAGAAGAGGTGGCGATTCACGACGATTTCGACGAGACCAACAACCTCTCCGCAGAGAAGCTATTAGCACACGAGCCTAGTATGGTCGTCTCCAAATCAGCCTTAGTGAGTGGGCAGCTCAAGGTGGCACGGCTATTTCTTAAGATCTGGCAGCAACTGAGTGCCGATCACCCTGAGTATGTCGGGCTTCACAAGGTGGTGACGGCACTAGAGGACGCGCTTCACGACGCAGAATTGTCTACCATGCGGGTATCGCACGATTAACCGGGTGGCTAGGTCACTATCTGAGTGATCCCGCACAGCTTTCGGACAAGGCGCTGTACGACTGGCCGGTCAAAGGAGTGAAGCATGCCGTCACGGAGCCGTGGACGGTCGCCTGCTTGCGGGGAGAAATTGCAAACAGATGGGGTGGCCAAGGGGGTAGTGCGCTCTTTTTTCACCCTGAATCGGCGCCGGATGCGGAGTGGGCGACGCTGGCCCGCACGCATCACAATCGGCTGTTTATGGAACTGGGGTGGCGCCGGAAGCCACACGGCCAAGATTGGAGCGAACTGCAATTCCAGCTCCATTCGGATGGCACGCACGATTTCTAAGGTGTACCGCGATAGGGAGTAAAACGATGCTTGCCCCGATCATCCAAGCGAAGTACGACCGGCTCGACGCGATCGCAGCCACCTTCGGCGATCATGCCGCGCGGAGCAGCGCCTTGCGCAGCCAGTTACAGCGCCAAGCCAACGCGCTGGTCGACGGGGCGTGGCAGGGCGAAGCGGCGCTGCAGTTTCACGCCGAGATGAGCGACGAGCTGCTGCCCGCCCTGCAGCGCCTTGTTGCAGCGTTGGACGAGGCACGGTCCGTCACGCTGCAGATCAGCGAGGTGATTCGTACGGCGGAAGAGGAGGCAGCCGCGCTCTTCGAAGGGGGCGGCGAAGCGCCCCAAGCGGAGACGGCGTCGGGTGATGGCAATGCCCCGCCTCAACAAGATGGCAACTGGTTCACGGAGCTTTTTGAGAAGATTTCCAACATCAATCTTCCCATCTGGTTAGAAGTCGCCCTGACGGTGGTACCCTTCGTGGACCTGATCGATATCGTGCGCGAATTGGCCACCGCTGCAACTGGCGGCGATGTAGACGAATTGGTCTTGACCCTTGCCGTCTTGGGAATGATCGCGGATGCGGGCTGGCTATCGCCCGAACCAGCGACGGAAGCGCTGAACGGGCTGATCGGCTTCGGCAAAGTGTTGATGAAGAACGTCCCTCCCGGGCCAGCGCGGGACGCGATTGCCGAGATGATTGAGCATGCGGCCAAGAATATGACAGACAATCCAGCGGAGATCAAGCGGCTGTGGGATGTGTCGACGAAATTGTTGGGTGACGAAAAGCTCCTTGGCGAGCTAATGACCCATCCGGAAGCGCTGGAATATGTCTTACGCCAAGGACCAGAGTTCCTCGACCGATTGGCCGTGCACAGCTTAGATCCCAGCGATGCCGCGCGGCTGGTGAGTCAGATGTCCGAGATGAAGCGGCTGCCGATTCCAGACGACCTGCCGGTTCCGGCCAATCTGCATGGGCTGGCAGATGAGGTCAACATGGCGCACTTTCTAGAGGGGCATACCTTGCAATATCTCGATCCGGCGCAGCGTGTCAATAAAAATCTGAGTACATTGTGGCCCTCGGGTACCACCGCTGATGATGTCAGCAATTACCTTCAGGAGGCGCTCGATTTGGTGCATGCGGGCGGAACGCCCATCGCACCGGGCGTACCGGTCACGGTACGATTGAGTAGTGGCATTGATGTCCAAATTGGCGTGAGGTACGATCCGATCACTGGAAGAACGATTATTGGACAGTTCTTTCCGAAGGCAGGACCAGGCCTCATACAAATCCCCAAAGCGGACATGCAAATTATAAACGATATGATAACGCCATAAGGAGAGTTCACCGGTGAAGACGACGGCTTATATTACCCATGAGATGATCGCTCACAACGCCATTGAATTGGACGCGATCACGAACGACTTCGATTTCTATGCGGAACGGATCATTGAGATGTTGAAGCACGCCAGCCGCACGTCCACCGCAATCGAAGGCGGAGTTCTTATAGAGAGTGAAGGTGTGCGTATCGACTTCGTCGATGAACTTTCGCCCGTCATTTCAAACCTATGCCTGAGATCGGTACCCCCGCTCATGCGTGGTGAAACGGTGACGGTTCTTGCCTTCGGGGATTCAGGAGCCGTCGTCTTGGCCCCGAGTGATGATCGCCTGTCAGTTTATGATTTGCTCGCTACCGTGGTGGTTCCGGACGGCAAAGAGTTAGCGGGCGAAAGCGCAGCGTTCACCACCTCATTAGAGCACGCAGTCCGGTCGCTGCTAGAGGTTGGCACGACCTATGGTGATATCTGGGCGCAACTCGCTGAGCGATATCCACAGCTACCCGGGCTACGAATCAGCGCCGAGTCAGCGGCCAAATTACGGGATGAGGCACGAGCCGCGATCCAAGCGGCCTATCCTGGGAATGATACCATTTCGCAGTGAGAAGAGTGCATTATACAGCGTGGGAATAGCCTTCGTAATGCAACTCTGCTAATTCTGGATGGTATGAGCAGCCAGCAACCTGACACTTTTTTCCAAGCGACCATTTCAGAGAAAAAGCCCTCTATTTGACGGAAATCACATCCCGAAACTGTTCAGAAAACCTGAATCCGAACCCAATTCTGACTCAAATTATGCGTTGTCGATCGCCTTCTTGCTGTAAATTAGCCGAGAAATCAGAGGAAGATGACGGTTCAGAAAAACTGTCGGGTAGCTAGAATGAGCAGCGTAGTACAGCATAGAAAGGGGGACGCATCGACCATCCAACCCTCTCTAAACGAGGGTGTCTAAGCGGAATTGAGCGCGGGTTAAATGGCCTTTGGGGTGTGGAGTTGCCCGAAATGATCAGAGATTCCTCTACGAGGACGCCGCTTGGTGGCGATAGATGAGTGTGATGCTGGCGGCCATCACATTTGGGCGTATTTCATTGTCCCAATACGCTAGTCGAAACTATGGACTTAAGGCCAAGACTTTCAGTAGCCGTTTCTCGGCCGTCTGCCAAGTGGAGCCAAAGCAGAGGCAAGGAAAAGGCGATGACGGAGTTCTTCAGTCCGTGGTTTAGTCCACGGAATAGGACTTTCAGTCCCTTTCAAATCTCTGCACTTCCAGTGCGGAGTGGTTTAATTCAGTTGGTCCTGAAATTTGTTGAAGGGATGTGTAAAGCGTGTAATCGACGGCTACCGATGTTGGCGCGCAGGGGTTGATATTGCTTCCGATTGCGCCCGCAATGGTTCGTTGACAGGGCAAAACGGCTAGCCATCTACGGGTAGGCGAGGCGGGCGGGCACAAGGCCCGCCCCCACATGGGCCTTGTAAACGCAATGCAAATACAACGAAAGTAGCGCGAAGCGGTAGGGGCACGCCTTTGGGTGCCCGCCTCAATCACCCATTCGCTCAAACGATTCGGTTCGTCTCCGCGCTGCGTAACTCAATTGAAACACACCCATCACATTTCAGCGTGTTGGGGGCCAAGATTATCGATCAAGTAGAAAGAGGTGATATGACCGCAACACTTATCCAAGCGAACTATGAACGGTTAGAGAGCATCGCGGCCACCTTCGGCGATCACGCCGCGCGCAGCGACGGGCTACATCGTCATTTGCAACGCCAAGCCGACGCGCTGGTCGACGGCGCCTGGCAGGGTGAAGCAGCCCAACGCTTCCACGCGGAGATGAGCAACGAGCTGCTACCCGCGCTACAGCGCCTTGCGACGGCGTTGGACGAGGCACAGTCCATCACGTTGAAGATCCGCGACATCATCCGCGCCGCCGAGGAAGAGGCCGCCGCTCTCTTCACAATGGAGGCTGCGCCCGAGGCGGGCAAGGGCTTTTGGGGTCATTTCGGTGACTTCTTCAGCGGCATCTGGGCCGAAGGCAAAGATATGGTGACGGGTCTTTGGACGGCAGTCACCCATCCCATCGAGACAGCGAAAGGGTTGTGGTACGGCATCACTCACCCCGGCGAGCTGTGGAATGCGATCAAGCAGCCCTACGTTGAGGATTGGAACAACGGGCGACCGTGGCGAGCGATCGGGCGCGGGACGATGGCGATCGTCAGCACGATCTTCGGCGCGAAGGGGGCGGACAAGATGGCCAAGATCGCGCGCGGCGCTTCCGTGGCCGATGATGCGGCCCGCATTGCGACCGCCGCCAGCCGCATCGGGAGAGTTCCCATCGACGATGTGCTGCGCATCACGTCCCGATCCAGCGATGAGGCGGTGCGTATCGCCGATGGGGTCGTAGATGCCGCCAATAGTGGTCGCTCGGTGAGCGGGCTGACCGACGATTTGGCGCGACAGTCGGCCCATGCCATCGACACGCCATCGGGCGCGGTGGCAGATCGCGTGGTGCTGGGGAAATGGAAGCAGAACGGTATCGAGGATTTCTACATCCGCGAGGCCGCCGACGGCGGTGGCATCGTCTACAGCACCGGCAACGAGGCATGGCAAGCGTTGGATCACATCAGCGATCCTGTCGTGCGTCGTCACGCACAGTGGGAAGTCAACCGTAGCTTCCTGCAGCAGCAGATGGATGGCGGGGTGCCACGGATAGAATATGTGAGCGATGACATGGGGCGCATCTTGTCGGACTATTCTGCCACCTCGTACGATGATGCAGTGCAGTTCTTCGAGCAGGGCCGAGTAGGGCCGACGGGTGACGTGGTCAGATTCCGAGAGCTAGAACTGTTATATTTACGGGACAACGCCGCCCGCCTTGGCTATGAGCTTGTCGATGATGTTTGGATAAAACGACCCTAAAGGGGGGAAGATGTCAGAAGCACGCGGGCAACACAACGTCACTGCCCTCATTGTCGCACTGCAAACAGAGCGTGATTTTTTGTTCGACGATGGGGGGTTCGAGGTCGAGTTTACGGCGGTGGAGGGGCGCTATGACACGGAGCCGACCGTGGGTCTCGGCAATGGCCGATTGCGCCTCTTGTTCTACGATCGTCAGGCTCCTCCCTTTGTGACGGCGCCCGATCTACCTTTCGTGGGCGTCTTGGACGATTCGGAGGATGCGTTGGCACTACGGCGACGCTACTGGATGCCCCTCACCGAGATTTTCGCATTCGTGGACGGATTGTCCTACGCCGAAGAAAGAGAACGGCCCACGCCACTCCTTTTCGAGGAGACGTGGCAGAAATTACGAACACGCTTGCCCGAACTGGAAGCGCATTTTCGCTCGATTGATGCAATGGCCGAATGGATGGCCGACTTCGTCCGATGGCGGGTCGCGGGCGGCGCGCCGCTTGACAGATACAAGGCGCGGTGGTTGGAGGGGCGGTCGTGACCCCCCCTGCTGGTGACGATGACCGTCGGCTCAAAGGCGTGGTGGCGCGACTACACGCGGGCTCCTAGCTCTTTTCGTGCCATCGGGGGAAGCCCCGCCTGTCAGGGAGGAGCGGGAACAAAAAGGAGGGTGAGCGAGTTCTGATACCGACCGCCTGCGTAAACGGGATCGCCGTTTGATACGCAGATGGGCACCCAGATGACCCAGGCGCGTATATCGGTATAAAAGGGAAAACGGCTAAGCGATGAACGCCCCCATCATTCAAGCCAACTACCACCAACTCGCTCGCATTGCCACGATCTTCGCCCGTCACGCTGAACGTAGCGGCGAACTGCACCGCAACCTGCGACGCCAAACCGATGCCCTCGTCGGCAGCGCGTGGCAAGGTGAAGCGGCCCAACGCTTCCACGCCGAGATGGACAGCGAGCTGTTGCCCGCGCTGCGACGCCTGGCCGAGGCGCTGGATGAGGCGAAGTCCATCACATGGCAGATCTGTGATATCCTTCGCACCGCCGAAAACGAGGCCGCAGCGCTGTTTCGAACGGAAAGGCGGGAGACGGTACAGTACGGGGGCGGAAGCGATGGCTTCGCAGCCTGGTTAGAGGAGATGAGCGATGGCTTGGCCGCTCGGCTCCAAGAGGCGAGTGATGGCTTGGCTTCGATGCTTACGGAAGTGGCCGCCGTGCTCACGGGACAATCAGATTGTGAGGGTGGCACGCGCGGCGGGGGGGGCGGGGGGGGAACCGCAGGATACGGGGGCGATAGAGAGGCGGAGCCGAATCTCACGGCGCACTATCTCGACGATCCGCCCCCGACGATCACTATCGCCAATGGTCACAAGTCTGTCAAGGACCCGACATTCCTTCCCTACGGGGAGCTTGCACCTGGGACCCGCTTCAGACGCAATGACTATCTCTACCAAACGGACGATCAGGGTCGGGTCATCTCGGTGACGGGGCAGCTTGGCGCCCAAGCCCATCCACGATATCCCTATTACGAACGAGTCGTTGGCAATAGTGGCGGCATCGCCACCGACGACGGCGGACACTTAGTGGCGAGTCGCTTTGGCGGCGTTTCCGAAGGTGTGAATCTGGTTCCGATGAACGCAGCGTTGAACCGAGCCGGTGGCGACTGGTATCGCATGGAACAGAGGTGGGCCGCGGCCCTCGAACGGGGCGAACGAGTCGAGGTCAATATACGACCGATCTATGAAGGCGTGAGTGATCGACCGGCCCGCTTCGTGGTGGATTATTGGATTGATGGTCGACCATTCACGATTGAATTCGATAACACTCTGGAGCGCTAATGAATAGTCCAGATCTGAGCACCCTGTCTAACCACGAGCTTTATAGTCAGTTGGCCTCCTTGACTGCGCAGTCAATTCCTGAAGGATGGGCATCTGCAACGGTCCATAGTGAGATTGAAGGATGGAACAGTGGGTTGACCTACGGCGAGTATATCGCGCTCGATTCCGCGGAAACGAAGTATTTCCTACCGAAGGGGAGCTATTTCGATCTGTTTCGAGAACTGCGCCGCCGTATGCAGCAAGCAGATCAATTGCCGTGGAACAAGGCGGAATTACGCTTGGAGGCGGAGGGTCATTTTGCCTGTACCTTCAGCTATCCGGATGGTCGCAGTGGTGATGAGGTCGCGGGCGCGGTCGCGGGGCTGGACGCGATCGAGTATGTGCCACCGCCGCCGCCGCCCATCGCGCTACCCGCTGATCTCTCGGCGCTTTCGGAGGACGAGATTGACGGTTGGTTCTACAAGGTTGCCCAAGATGCGATCAAGGCCGAGTGGTCGTTGGCGATCCTGCGTGCCGAGATAGAAAGTCTCAGCGACGGCTCGTCCATGATGCGCTATCGGACTGTGGACGAGCCGGGTGAACTGGCGATGGACGCGGGCCCCGAGAGCATCTGGGCGTTGTGTGCCGAGCTCTGGAAGCGAGCCGCCCAAACGGGTGAGCCGTGGTCGGAGCTAACGGTTCAGATCACGCCAGAAGGTTCGGTGCGGCGCATCACCGTCTACCCCGATTCGCCCGTGCCTGCCGATCTGACGGGCGCCACGAATGCGCAGTTGACCGACTGGCTGAGGGAGATGACGGTGAGGATGATCGACGCGCCGTGGGTCAGCGCATTAGCGGTGGGGCGCTTCGCGGATCCACCGAGACGTGGGGGTAGTGCTCTCTTTTTCCACCCCGAATCGGCGCCAGAGGCGGAGTGGGCGACGCTGGCAAGCATGAACCACAATCGGCTCTTTCTGGCGCTTTGGCAGCGCTGGAAGGCGCATGGCCAAGATTGGAGCGAGCTGCAAGTCCACCTGCAGCCGAATGGCACGGTCAGCTTTGAGGGCGTGCCACGTTCGCCCTGATTCGAGGGACGCTGACCCGGACAAAGTCACTATCGCTGGTAATCTTTTCCCAGAGCATAAGGAAGCAACGATGGCACCAACTCATCCGAACGGCCACAATGGCCAACAAATCGACAGACTCGAAAGCCGCCATCCCGACAACGACCGGCTGCTGCGCACCCTGCGGGAACAGTGGGCGGAGCTTCGCGCAGCGGGCGAAAACGTCGTAATAGCGATCGAGCTGCTGACCGACGGCTCGCCCGATGCAGAGGAGCCACTCGCCTACGATATCCTGCAGAAAACGGATGATTCGCTGATCACCTTTACGGTGGTCGAACAGCCAGAGGCCACGGACCAGTTCTTAGGATTAGCGGGTGTCACGATGGTGCAGGCCCAACAGACGATGCAGAACTTGCTGGCAGAGGCCATGCAGGCTGCCGATTTGGATCCCGCCGAGCTGAGCCAAACCCGGCTACTCTGCCGCCGCCAAGGGGCACTGTCGGGGCTGAGCGCGGGCTTCCACGTCGATCGGATCGGTGACCCGCATCCGTTCGAGACAAACTACCAACATTGGTTCACGGCCCGCTTGATTCTGGAGGCAGCCGAAGCGCAAAACGGTTGGCCCTTCCACAAGTTGGTCGCCGCGCTGGACGACGGGGGCCGTTTCACCATCGAATTGGCCTAGCATTGACAGGGTGATAACAGCGCGCCGCCCGCAGCGGGCTCCCACGGCTCGGTAGCGTCGCAAACAACGGCTGGCATGGCGATTGTCAAAGAGTTAATACGCTGAAGGGCACGGGTTCCCCCTTGCGCCCACTCTTATGATACAATGATGCGGTAACCGACATCCCACGCGCCCTGTGGCGCGGCGGCTGACAGGATTTCGTTTTATGAAGCAGACTTGCCTGATATGTAAGCGCTCTGCCCTCAATAAGAATCTCTTTTGCCAAGAAACCTATTGCCCTGCCGAGATGTCGCCCACCATTCTGGGCTTTGGGGAATGGCTGGGAGATATCGAGATCGTCAAGCCGATCAAGGTGACGCGCTCCGCCGTGCTCTACGAGGCGACCCACCACAAGGAAAAGGTCCTGCTGAAGGTGGCGCATCCGGGCGAACCCCACAAGATTCGCCTGCAGCGCGAGGCGCTCTTCCTTGCGGATCGCATGGCGGCGGGCGACCTGCCCGAAGAGTTGCCCCACCTGCGCCCCGCCTACGTCGGCACCACCGTGGCCGAACACCCCTATGGCAAAACGATGTTGGGCGGCCACCTGCTTTATTTCTATCTGATAGAATTTTTCGAGGGCGAGCCGCTGAGCGACATCCTCAAAGAGAAGCCGCTCCCGTGGTTGAACCATGTCGGCTGGATCACGATCAGCCTGTCGACGGCGATCAACTACCTGAACGTGATGCGCCATCTCCACCTCGGGGTGAATCCCGATGTGATTCTGGTTCGCTTCGACGACAAGCCGTGGGTGCCGCGCATCCTGCTCTTCGATCTGGGGCTGATCAGCCCGCTGAATGATGTGCCGAAATACTGGTACCCCGATTTTGTACACCCGGCCTATTTGGCGCCCGAACTGTCGCGCCAGACGGGGTTGACGGCCAGCTACCGCTCCGATGTCTACAGCACCGGCTTGGTGCTCTACGAAATGCTCATTGGCGAGCCTGCCTTTCCCCACGATCTGCATGGCGATGCCCGCGTGCGGAGCGCGGTGGTGACGTTGCCCCGCGCCGACATGTACCGTCGCCAAGAAACCGAGGAGGTGGCGCGGATCGCGTCGCAGGCCACCGACGTGGAGCCAATGATTCGCCATGAGACGGTGGCGGCGGTCGGCAACGCCCTGATCGAGCAGTTCGGCCATGTGCCCGACCCCGAGCCGAGCCGCTGGCCCAGCAAAAACACCATCATCGTCATCATCTTTGCCCTGCTTGCCATTGCACTCATCGTCGCCGTCGCCATTCTTGCCTAGGAAACTCGAGAGCCGAGCCATGTTGCCCACCGATCAGCGCTTCGACAACGGCGGCGACCCCGCTGCCCACGAACCGATCTACATCGATCGTCCGCCACGCATCCAGCCCGAGCTGCCGATCGATGTCGTCAAGATCCCGACGCCGCCCAAGCGGGACGAAGATGGCTGGATGCGCTTGATCCAGATGGCGCTGCCCATGCTCATGATCGTCGGCTACCTCGTGATTATGATGGGCGGCGGCATGGGGCGCTCCCCGCTGATGATCCTGCCGATGTTCCTCTCCATCGGCGCGATGTCGGTCTTCTCGATCTACCTCTATTTCCGTGAGAAAGCGAAGCAAGAAGCCGAAGAGCGGGCCTATGAGGAGCGGCTGATCGAGCTGAGCCACGAGATGCATGCGCATCACAACCAGCAGCAACGCTTCTACCACTACAACTACCCCGATTTCACCACCGTTCTGAAGATCGCCCGCGAGGCTCGCTACGAAGCCGAGAAGGCCGAACGTACCCTGCGCATGGAAAGCCGCCTTTGGGAGCGGCGCACCGACGACGATGATTTCGGCGTGGTGCGGCTGGGGCTTGGCACGTTGCCCTCCACCGTGCTCTACGAGTTGGGCAACGAGGAAGAGTACGACAACCCGCTGATGCGAAAGGCGAAGAAATTGGAGGACGAGGCGAAGAACGTTTCGCCGATTCCGGTCATCATCTCCTTCCGACCCTTGCCCACAGAAAGCGACGACAAAGAGAAAAAGGAAGAGACGCAACAGGCCAAAGAGGAAGAAGACAAGCGAACGCCCGAAACGCATGCGCTGGGCGTGGCCGGAGAATCGGAAGTCGCCTACGCCTTTACGCGCTCCCTGCTCAGCCATTTCGCCGCGTTCCATGCGCCCCAAGATGCGCGCCTTTTCGTGGTCGCGCCCCAAAAAGCGCCGTGGGCGTGGGTCGATGAGTTGCCCCACTGCCAAGAAGAGGGCGGTACGACCAACTATTTCCACGATGAGATGGGCGAGGCCGCCAACGAGGCTGACAAGAAGCCCCCGCTGCTGGCCAACGACGACGAAGATCCGCTGGCGGCCTACCTTGAAAATATCCGCAAGATCCTCTCGCAGCGCAAGCTGCGCATGTCCGAAAGCAGCGACAACGAGTCGGGTGGCGACCAAACGCTGCCCCATCTGATGGTCGTAATCGACTGGCTCGATGCGTTCAGCGACCCCGAATCGGTGCTGAGTGATCTTGAATCGGATGCGGCCATTTCCATCCTGCTGGGTGAAGGCGACAAGCTGGGCGCATCGATCATCTTCTTGGTGCCGGAACGATCCAAAGTGCCGAGCAGTTGTACCGCCGTCGCCGAGGTCGAAGAGACGACGCCCGCCTCCAGCAACCGCTACCCTGAATTCCAAAAGGCCCACTTCCGCTACGCCGAAACGGGGCTGAACAGTTTCCGCTATGTCGGGGTGGCCGATGTGGTGAAGCGGGAAGACGAGGCGCTGCAATTCGCGCAGAAGCTCTCCGAGCTGCGGGTCCGCGAAAGCTACGGCGGCGCACTCGCCATGTCCGTCCCCTTCCTCGAATTCATGGGCTTCGATTCTTTGCGGGCGCTGACCGATGCCGTCCCGCTCTACTGGGAGGAGAGCGAAAAAGCGCCGAGTGCCGACTGGCTTCGCGCCCGTGTGGGGGCGATGTCGGGCAACAAACCGCGCACGTTGGTCTTCTCCGCCAAGCGGGACGGCGTGCACGGCATGGTGGCGGGCAGCACCGGCTCCGGCAAGTCGGAGCTGCTGATCTCGCTGATTTCGGCGATGGCCGTCACCTATCGCCCTTCGGTGCTGAACTTTGTGCTGGTCGATTACAAGGGGGGTGGTGCTTTCAAGGCCTTCGAGGAACTGCCCCACTGTGTCGACATCATCACCAACTTGGCGGGCGAGGGCGTGACCCGCATGTTCACCGCCATCAATGCCGAGCTGAAGCGTCGCCAGCAGCTCAACACCGACACCGAGACCAAGAACATCGTCGAATATCGCCAGAAGGGGTTGCACCTCAGCCACGCGCCCTACCCCTTCCTCTTCATCATTATCGACGAGTTTGCCGAAATGATCGCGGATCGGGCCGAATATCGCGCCGAGTTGGAGACGATCACCCGCGTCGGGCGGGCACAGGGTGTCTCGTTGATCTTGGCGGCCCAACGGCCCAGCGGCGTCACCGACCAGATGCGCTCCAACATCAAGTTCCGCATCTCGCTGCGGGTGGAAACGCCCGCCGAAAGTCGGGAGATGTTGCGCCGCACCGACGCCGCCTATCTGCCCGGTGGGGTGCCGGGGCGCGGCTACTTGCAAGTTGGCAACGACGAGATCGAGCTGATCCAAGTCGCCTACTGTGGCGACAAATATGTCGACCCGACGTCCCGCCAGATGCAGCCCGTGCTCTGGCCGGAGCGGGAGCAGATCGACAATGTGGTGGAAGATCAAGAGCCGCCCGAATTATACAAAGCGATCATCCACGAATTGAATCGGACCGCTGCGCAACAGGGGGTGCCGGAACAACGGGCACCGTGGCCCGCTTTCTTGTCGCCCCACCTGTCGCTTTCCGATGTGCTGATCGGCGACAGCGCGTACGAGCGACGGGTGGCGCTCTCGCCCCCCGGCAGTGGCCCGCAAAAGCCGATCACCTCACGCCGCTATCTGGAGGATGCCGATCTGGCATCGATCCTGCTGGGCGAAGGGTGGGAATCGACGTTGGCCCTTAACCCCTTCATCCCGCGTTGGCTCAACGATGAGGGCAAGGGGTGGGCCGAGGGGTTGGACTGGGAACGCTTTGCCCTGCGTCCGGTCGTGGGGTTGTCCGACGATCCCTACAACGCCAAACAGCGTCCCCTCACTGTCAATCTACCACGCGGCCACGCCGTAATTTTCGGCGCATCCGGTTGGGGTAAGACGACCTTCGTCCGCTCGCTCATCGTCAGCCTGCTGGCCAGCCATTCGCCCAACATGGTCCATGCCTATCTGCTCGATCTGGGCGGCCGCAGCTTGGGCGCGTTGGAAGAATTCCCCCACGTGGGGGCGGTCATCAGCCCCGACGAAGAAGGGTACAAGGAGCGGGTCGAGCAACTGTTGCGCGAGCTGGAAGAGGTCGTGCGGCAGCGCAAAATCACCCTCGGCGCGGCGGAGATGGGCGACATCTATCAGTACAACGCTCGCCATCGCGCCGCGCCGATGACCGCCATTGTGGTGGCCATCGACAACTTCACCGAGTTCCGCGAAAGCTTTGGCGGCGGCGTGGGCGATGAGGAGAGCACGCTCGGTCGCTTCATCGAATTGGCGCGCGAATCGCGGGCTTACGGGGTCCACTTCCTGATCACCGCCAGCCAACACAACGTGCTGCCGCCCCAACTGCACAACCTCTTCAGCGAACGGTTCACGCTGCGGCTCAACGATTCGACCGAATACCGTGCCATCGTGGGTGGCATGGTGTCGGAGATTGAAGAGATTCCGGGCCGCGGCTACAGCAAGATCGGCCGCGAGGCGCTGGCCTTCCAAGTTGCCACCGTGGGCGGCAGCGACGAAGAGGGCAGCGACACCTCACAGGAGCTGCGCCGCTTGGCGCAGAAGATGAGCGCCGTGGTCGCGGCGCAACCCGAGCGCTACGCGCTGCCGTTCTCGGTGGGGGCGCTGCCCAAAGCGGCGCTTTACCGCCACCTGCTTTCGCGCATGCACGACACCAGCTTCGACGAGCAGTTCCAAGCGCCGCTGAAGGCGCTGATGCGCGATCAGTGGGCGCATAGCCTGGAAACGAGCGAGGCCGACTGGCTGAAAGTGACGATGGCGCTCAGCCCGGGGGATCGGCTGCGCACCCTTGAGCTGGAGGCGAAGAAGGACGGGGTGCACGGCCTGATCGCGGGGGGGACCGGTTCTGGAAAGTCGGAATTGCTGATGACGCTCATCGTCGATCTGGCGATCCACTACGATCCCAGCATCCTGAACTTTGTGCTGGTTGACTACAAGGGCGGTGGGGCCTTCAAACCGTTCGAGGCGCTACCCCACTGTGTTCAAACGATCACCAATCTGAACAAGAGCGCGGTCGAGCGGATGTTCACCTCGATCAACGCCGAGATGCAGCGCCGCCAGCAGCTCAACGCCGAGACGGGTACGAAAGATATCGTCGAATATCGGGAGAAAGGGCTGCATCTGAGCCACGCGCCCTATCCCCATCTCTTCATCATCGTCGACGAATATGCCGAGATGATCAGCGACAACCCCGAATTCAAGGCCGAGCTGGAAAGTATCACCCGCGTGGGGCGGGCGCAGGGGGTCAACCTGCTGCTGGCCTCGCAGCGACCCATCGGCGTCACCGATCAGATGCGGGCCAACATCAAGCTGCGGATCTGTCTGCGAGTGGAAGAGGTGGAGACCAGCCGCGAGATGTTGCGCCGCAACGACGCCGCCTTCCTGCCCAACGGGGTGCCGGGGCGCGGCTATCTGCAGGTCGGGAACGAGGGCGTGGAACTGGTGCAGGTGGCCTACACCGGAGAAAGCTACGCCAACCAAGAATTGGCGACCGAGAGTGGGCGCGATCCGAAATTTTACGATATTGTGGTGGCCCTCGCCCAGCAGCTCTTGGTCGACGCGGCGCTCGAGGCCCCTGCCGCGCCGTGGCCGCCGTTCCTGCCGACGGCGCTGGCGATGGATTCGCCGCTGGCCAACCGCGCAGAGGGCGACGGCAAGGCGGTGGTGGTCCACCCCGCGTTGGCGGCGTGGGCCGACGGTCGAGGCCGCTGGCCGACCGTCGATTGGCAGCGCCACGCGATGCGGGGCATCGTGGGGATCGTCGATGATCCGTGGAACGCCGCGCAATATCCGATGGTCGTCGATGTGAAGAAGGGCCATGCCGCCCTTTTCGGCGCGTCGGGCTATGGCAAGAGCACCTTCTTGCGTGCGCTGATCTTGGGGCTGGCGGGCAGCCATTCCCCCAACGAGTTCCAGGCTCATATTCTGGATTTGGGCGGGCGGACGCTCGAAGTGCTGCGGGCGCTCCCCCATGTCGGCACCGTGGTGATGCCGGACGAGCGTGGTTACGAAGAGCGGGTGCAGCAGCTTTGGCGCGAGATGAACGATCTGATCGAGACGCGCAAACGGCTCTTCACCGAAGCGGGCGTCTCGACCCTCTACGAGTACAACCGGAGCGGCCAGCCGGTCGAACCCGCGCTGCTGATCGCGATCGATAATTTTGGGGAATATATCGAGACGTTCGGCAACCAGACCGCCGAAGATAGCCCGATGGAAGTGCTGACGACCCTGATGCGCCAATCGCGTGCCTACGGTATCCACTTCGTCATCACGACCACCCGCCCCAATGTGCTATCGAGCAAGCTTTACAGCCTCTTCACCGAACGGATGACGCTGCGCTTGGCCAGCCAAGATGACTACATGCTGGTGGTGGGCGGACGGGTGAGTGGGATCGAGGAAACGGCCGGTCGCGGTTACCTGCGCGTGAAGCAGGGGCCGCTTGCGTTCCAAGTGGCGTTGCCTCCTGGCACCGTCTCCGTCGACTCGCAGGGTAACGTGGAAGTTGCGAACGAGGCGGCCCAGATCCGTGCGATTGGGGAGCGGATGACGGCGTACATCGCGCGCTCCGACCAACGCTACGCCGAACCGCTCCGCATCGACGCGCTACCCAATGCCTCCTCCTATCGCGTCGTCTTGGGCGACGAATTGGGCATCGACGTGAACGGCTCCTATGTCGGCGCGCTGCAACGGGCCATTGCCGAGCGCTGGGCGCTGAACCACACGGCGGAACGGGCCGATTGGCTACGGGTGCCGCTGGGGATCACCTCGGGCAACCGCATCCGCACGCTCGAACTGGAAGCGAAGAAAGATGGGGTGCATGGCATGATCGCGGGCGGGACCGGCTCTGGGAAGTCGGAATTGCTGATCACCATGTTGGTCGGCTTGGCCGCCTACTACCCGCCCGACATCCTGAACTTCGTGCTGGTCGATTACAAGGGCGGGGGGGCCTTCCGTGCCTTCGAATCGTTGCCCCACTGCGTGGACATCGTCACCAACCTGAACAAGAGCGCGGTCGAGAGGATGTTCACCGCCATCAACGCCGAAATCCGCCGCCGACAGGGGCTGAACGCCGACACGAACACGAAGGATATCGTCGATTATCGGCGCAAGGGCTTGCACCTCAATGGCGGGCAACCCTATCCCCACCTCTTCATCATTATCGACGAATATGCCGAGATGATCGATGACAACCCCGAATATCGCAGCGAGTTGGAGAGCATCACCCGCGTGGGGCGGGCGCAGGGGGTCAACCTGATCTTGGCCTCGCAGCGGCCCAAGGGCGTGACTGATCAGATGCGGGCCAACATCAAGTTGAAGCTCTGTCTGCGGGTGGAGCAGCCCGACACCAGTGTCGAGCTGCTGCGACGGCCCGACGCGGCCCGCTTGCCCAACGGCCAGCCGGGCCGGGGCTACTTGATGGTGGGCAACGACAATCTGGAACTGGTGCAGGTCTCCTATTCCGGCGAATCGCAGCCCGATGATCGGCCCGACGCGGTGCTCTGGCCCGATCACGAGGCAGTGGAAACCAGTGGAGGCGAAACGCCGACCTTCTACGATCTGGTGGTGCAGCTCGCGTCGGAATTGGTCGACCACCAACCCGCGCCAAAGCCGTGGCCAGAATTTCTACCGTTGCAATTGACCCTTCAATCGCCGATCTATAATCCACAGAATCACACCACGAGCTATCTCAACCCGGCGATCAGCGATTGGCTGAACGGCGAATGGGCGATGCTCTGGCCGGGCGCCGATTGGGGTGGCAAGGCGATGCATGCCAATGCGGGTCTGTTGGATGATCCGGTGGAGGCGTGGCAGGGGCCGCTGACAGTCGATTTGGCTCGCAATCATCTGGCGATTTACGGCGATGCGGGTTGGGGCAGAAGCAGCCTGATGCGGACGGTGATGGTCGACCTGATGAGCCGCCACGGGCCGGACGAGCTGCATATCTATGTGCTCGATTTGGGTGGGCGTGGCTCGCTGGTGTTGGAAGCGTTCCCCCACGTGGGCGCGGTGATCTTCGCCGACGAGGACAGCTTCGAAGAGCGACTGAATCGATTGTTGGCCCGATTGGAAGGGATGGTCTCGCAACGCCAACAGCTCTTCAGCGAGGCGGGGGTGCAGGGACTGCACAGCTACAACCAGCAACATCCCGACGAGCGGCTGCCCGCCGTGCTGCTGGCCATCGACAACTTCGAGCTGTTGCGTGAAAGCTACGAGATGCTGATCGAAAACACGATCCTGCCCTTGGTCCGACGGGCCTCGTCGGTGGGCATCACGGTGATGATCAGCGCTACCACGCCCAACAGCCTGACACGCAAACTCTCTTCGCTCTTTGGTACGGCGCTCACCTTCCGCCAGAACAATGCGGACAACTATCTGGATATCGTGGGGCGGGGCGCGCTGGAATTGGACGAGATTCCCGGGCGCGGCTACATCCGCGTGGGTCGTCGTCCGCTGCTTTTCCAAGCGGCCCTGCCGGTCGGCCTGCCCGACGCGGCCACCGGCCGCGACAAACTGAGCGAAAGCCGCGAATTGCGACGGATGGCCGCGATGATGCAGCGGGCCGTCGCGGCATCCCGTCGCAGGGCGCGGCATTTACCGATGCCGATCGACATCTTGCCCGAACAGTTGCCACTGGCCCGACTGTTGGAAGCGGCAGACGAGCCGCACCCACGCCGCGTCGAGGCGCTGATCGGCAAAACGGGGGCGTTGGAAACGGCCCACTTCGACCTTCAGCGGATGATGCCCCATTTCATGGTGATTGGCCCGCCCCTTTCCGGCAAGACGACCGTGCTCTACAACTGGATCTTCTCGTTGGCGAGCCGTCACAGTCCGGAGCAGGTCAGCATGATGCTGGTCGACTTCCAGCGCCGCTTCGTCGACTACAACGGGGAGCGCACGCTGGCGGAACTGCCCCATGTCTTGGCCATCATCAGCGAAACCGAAGAGTGGGAAGCGATCATGCCCCAGTTCCGTGCCACTTGTCAGGCGATTGCGGAAGGGGATGGCAGCCGACAACTCTTTGTTTTCATCGACAATTTCAGCGATGCGTCGGACGAATTGGAACGCAGCAGTCGCGATCTCGTCTCCGAGCTGTCCACGATCATCCGCCGGTACGGGCGGGACGGCATCCACTTCGTGATTGCGGATGGCGTCGGCAGCAACACGGGCGAGCTGCGGCGGCGCATCGCCTCGGCGAACTTCGGCTTGGGGTTGCGGATCTCGCAGTCGCTCGACGCACTGCGTGTGATGCGTACGCCAGCGGGCTTCCGCGACAAGGAGCTGAACGTGGGTCGCGGCTATGTGGTGCGGTCGGGACAGGCGTCGCTGCTGCAGGCCGCGTCGCCCTACGATGTCATCCCCTTCAGCGACGACGTTGATGAAGATGAGCGGCGGGCACAGGCGCTGGATTGGTGGGTGGCCCAGATCTGCGAGCGGTACGACGGTCAGCGCGCCACGTGGCTCTCCACAGGGGGCGGCGCGGGGCCGAACGGCAGTGCTCCCTCCGCGACGAACGGCGCGAGCGCCAGCGAACAGGCGATGCGGGACTTGGCATTGATTCAGAAAGCGATGCAGCGTGAAGTCTGGCATCTGCAGAACGGCGACGAGCTGGAAGCGCGCCTGGTGCCCGCGATGAGCGCTGTGGCACCCCAGACGCTCTACCACGAAGAGGTGCTGCTGTCGTTGCTGCGCGAAGCGTGGCGGCAGGACAAGCTGTTGCAGGGCTGGGAAGAAAGCCTGGCCGATCTGCTGATCAACGACATGGACTATGCCTCGCTGGTCATCGACTTGGAGACCGGGCTGGCAAGCTGGCAGCCGCCCGAACCGAGCACGAATGGCGGTTGAGCGGGGGTGTGAATGCGTTGAAACAGCTTGCGCGCAAAGTGACCGATTCACGCTGGGTTCATGATGATGGTCGCAAATGCCCCCCGACGCTGCGGACAAACCGCCTTATTGTCAGAGTAGAGGATTCCTATGGCACAGGCCACCAAGCGATTGTCGTTGTTGATTCGGATCCCGGGAGAAGACGAGGGACAACGGGCCGAAGCGCTGCCAACCCTCACGTTGCAGCAGTTGATCGCCCATACGCTCCGCGAATTTCGGGATAACGAGTTGTTGGTCGGAAATCCCCACGCCTATTCGCTGGAAGATGGGGCGGGCGAGACGTTGCCCCTCGATATCAGGCTGGGCGAACTGATGCTCGATGAGGGGACGACCCTCACGTTGGTCGAGAAGCCACAGCCGATCCCCAAGAAAGCGCAGCGGGCCGCAGAACGGCTCTATCTGCGTGAGGTGCGGCAGAGCGAGAGTGTCCGTCTACACTGGCTACCCGCCGTCGTGGGGCGTCGGAGCGAGCAGTTGGCCGACAACGACCTGCTCGTGCTCGATCTGAGCAATTGGCCGAGCGGACAGCGGGTCTCACGCCGCCATGTTGCACTCGTTCAAGAGGACGGATATTATGTGGTGCAGCTTCTGAGTGCCAACCCCGTCACGCTCTGGCGGAACGACCAACCGGTCGTCACCTTGTCAGAAGAAGGGGAACGCCACCCCATCGAAGCGGGGGATCTGATCAAGTTCGATCGCTCCGATATACAACTCAAGTTCATCGTGCAGAAGGCGGGATGAATGGACGATAATCAGCCCCGGGTCACAAAGTCGCTCCGGGGGTGGATGGCTAGGTCAAAAAGTTAAGGATAGGTCGTTTATTTGAATATCGGCTGGCGGCGGAGTTGACGAGTTGTGTGGGCAGATACAGATAGAGAGGACGGCTGTTGTCGTTGGGATTGCCCTGTGGCGCTTCGTCCGTCACGATGTACGACGGGTGGTACGGCATATTATTTTATCATTTTCGATTGGGATCACTATGGATAACGCAACGACCTTACAAACGATACAACTGTCGGATGAAGAGCTGCGGCTCATTCTGTATTTGACGAAGCTGACCGATTTCCCGTGGCTCGACGAGGCCGCGCTTGATCCGATGCTGAGCGACGAGCAGCAGGCCTATGGGATGATGGTGGCAGAGCGTGCACTCCGCTCGCGCAAACTCGCACGTCTGAATGAGGACGGCGCGTTGCGAATACGCGAGGATCTGCTAAGGCTCATCGGCATCTGTGCCTACGCCGAATCCTCGCTCTACCTGACGCAAATCTTGTTGCCGGAGTCGGTGGGCGTACGCTTTGCTGTTCATCAAAATGGGAATGAACGGGTATTTTACCAGCAGCCCCAACCTGCCCTGCACCAATTCGGGCGACTCGGGGATTGGGATGAGGTAATAGACGGGTTCGTCCAACGGCTGGGCTGGCCGCAAAACGGGGAGAGCGAGTTGGACGACGCGCTGCTCGTCCCCGCCGATCTGTTGGCGACCGTGCGGGCCGAAGCGTTCGAGGATCGTGAGATTGCTTACGATCAACTGGTGGCGGCGGGAACGCCCGATCCCCCCGCAGAACGGCTGATCGACTTCTTGTCGAAGCCGCATCAGCTATCCGTTTTTCAACAAATCAGGCGGCTGGGTGAGGAACTTCATTTACAAGCTGTCACTCTGTTGTATACTAAGGAGGCACAATGGTTGGCGGTCGAAGTTGCGTCGGACAATGACCGCCATCACTACCGTCTTCAACCGATCTCCGCCGCAGAGCGAAATCGATATTTGACCGAGTGGATCACAGACGATATTCAACGTCCCACCCCATCACCCCATCCCCCTTCTTTGGGGCCAAACGCATACGGGAGATTAGAGTCATGATTATTCAAGCCAACTATAATAAACTCGAAGAGATCGCGAAGCGATTCGAAGCCAACAGCGAGGCCGTTGCCGAGATGCAGAAGCAGGTGCAACGTGTCTTTAACAACCTCCATGACGGGGGCTGGATCGGGCGTGGCTCCGATGCCTTTTTCGAGGAGATGACCCACGACGTGTTGCCGGCCACCGCCCGTTTGGCCAGTGCGCTGCAAGAGGCCAGTCAAGTGACACGCAAGATCTCCGAGATTTTGCAACAGGCCGACCAAGAGGCCGCCGCACCCTTCCAAGGGGGCGGCGCGGCCAATGGCGGTGATCCGTTCAGTGGTGGGGGTGCGGGCAGTGGCGGTGATCCCGTTAGCGGTGGCACGGGGGGCGGTGCGGGCAGTGGCGGTGATCCCTTCAGCGGCGACCCCTTCAGTGGTAGCGGTGCGGGGAGTGGCTCGGTTGACGATGGCCTTGGTATGGGAATGCCAAGCGGAAACGGCGGCATGGGCTTTGCGACCATGCCCCTTGACCCAACCGGTGGCATCAAGCCGCACAGTGGCGCCTGGAACGACAATACGTTTTCCACCGTCGACCCCTTCAGCGGCCATCCGACCTTTGATGGCGACCCCGCGATGACGCACTGGCCGCCCGTCTGGAACGGAGATGATGATTACGGCATCCCCAGTAATTGGTTGGATGACGTGAAGAGCGGCTATGACGACTACCTAGACCCCAGTTGGCAAGATGCCAATGGCATGGTCGAAGGGGATCCCTTCACCAGTGACAACGGGGCTGGGATGGGAAGTAGCGGGGGCGGCGGCGGTGGAATGACCAGCGATAGCATGGGGCTGGACAGCGGCATGACCGACAGCGGCGCAACCGGCAGCGAACTGCCGGAGAGCAGCGTGGAGAGCAGCGAGACGCCGACTATGGAAAGCAGTGACACAGGCAGCGGGTTATCCGATGCAGGCTCGTTGGGCGGCGGTTCGTCCGGCGGCGGCTCGCTGGGCGGCGGTGGTGGCTCCTTCGGGGGCGGCGGTGGGTTGGACAGCAATGGGCTGGGCGCTGGCCTGGGGGGCGACAGCGCTGAGGTCGAAGCACAGTCCGGTCCGATGCGCTACGCGGCGATTGGTGGCAGTGGCGCGGTAAGTGGTGGGGCCGAAAACGCACCCTCTTTGCGCCACGTCGGAGCGAACGGCGGCGGCAGCACGCCCGCCGCCACAGCGGAAGCCGGGGGCGGGGTGCCGATCGGCATGGCCTCGCTCGGTCCCTTGGCCGCCATTCTGGGCAAGCAGATCAAAGACAAAGTGAAAGGGGACGACGACTAGGTCGTCTGAGTTGCGAGGGTAAAGTCGGCAATGGCGAGCACTTTGAATGGCGCAAACCCATCGGTTCTTCTCTCCACAGAAGAGCTGCTGGCCGTGCTGGACATGCTCCAAGCCAACTTCATTCCCGGACTAGATGGCGACATCGCTCAGGCGCTTTCATCGCAAGAGCGCCAACTGATGCTGACTACGGCCCGCCATTCATTGCTGGCCCGCGAGTTGTTGCGCGAAAACGAAAACGGCGCGGCGCTCCATCGTCGCATCATGGCTGCGGTCGGCGCTTGCGTTTATTCCCAAGGGGCAATCCTCGCCTTTCACTGGCCGCCCAAATCGGGGCAACCGAGCCGGTTCTTCGGCCACTTCCAAGGCAACGAGGTGGTGGCCCATACGCGGCCCAAAGAAATTCTGCACCGTTTCGTGATCTTCGACGAACGTGCCGCGCTGGTCGATGCGCTGCTGGAAGCGTTCGAGCATGAGCCGACGCCCCCAGCGCCGCCGTGGAAGCTGGCCGTAGCGCGCGATCTGCTGGCGACGGCCCGTTCCGATGCAGAAGCGGGCCGGCTCGATCAGGCAATGAGAGTCTTGTCAGCCCATGGTCAGAGCGACCCAGCGGTCCGCGTCTTGGTGCAGACCTTCGCCGCCTCACCACGGGTCACAATTCTGCAACTCCTCAAGCAGGGGAACGAAAAGAGCGCGCTCTCGCAAACGATGACGCTGGTGCAGGACAAGCGTTACCTTTGGATGATGCTGCCGGATGACGAGGCGCGTCAACAGCTTGTGGTTCAAACCAGCTCGGTCGCGGAAGTGGCCAACTATCTGACCCACTGGTTCGATTGAAGGTGAACTGATCTCTCGATGACACTTTTCACTCTGAGGACGCGGCGCTGGCTCTGGCTTTTCTTGCTTGTGCTAGGCGTGGGGTGGGGCACTGCGCTGACCGAGGCCCACGCCTCCCCCCTAACCGGCCCGGACAGACAAGTGCCCGAAACGGTCAACTTGGTCATCCAAGCCGAGCTTGTTTACGATGAGCCGTCGAACGCCTATCGGGTCGCGCTCTCCATCTCCGACCCCGTCTACGTGCGGAACTTGCTCATTTTGGTGGACGACGTGGAATTCGGGACGCAGATTATCGCGAATCGCGTGCCGCTGCAGAACCAAGGGTCGTTACTCACCCAGTTTTCAGCGGAGGGGTTGCGAGATGGTTCAGAGTACCTCTTGAAGATCAGTGCGGAGGACGCGCAGGGGAACCTGCTGGTGCGCAATGAGCAGTTCAGCTCTGGCCAAGACGACCTGACCATTTTCGCGACGAAGCAATTCAAGTACAACCAGCCCAAGCTGCCGGATGTCACGGTCGACATTCAGTCGGTGACGCCAAATTATGTGCAGGGCGTCCTGACCCTCATATGGGAGGTCTCCGATCCGAGTCGGATCGAGCAATTCAGTGGCTACATCGTGGATGAAGGTGGACAACGCATCTACGACATCCCTCCGACCGTTTTCGATCCGGCGTCGAGTAGCTTCACCGTTGAAATACCGCCTACGATCGCGAACGCAAGGGCGGAATCTACCTATATTATCAATCTCAATTTTGAGACGGACAACGAGCAGAGCGTCTCGATAGAGCAAGAATTTACCCCAAAGCCCCCTCCCCGTCCGGGGCTAATCCGCCGCGTCCTTTCGTCCTTCTCCGCCTCCACCAACACCCTTACGGCGGTGCTGCTGATCGTTCTGGCGTTGATGGCGTGGCGCATGATGCAAGGGGACAAAAAGCCGAAGAAACAAGCATTAAAGCCGCCCCCCATCGGCCACACGCGCCAATATCCCACCGCGCAATCCACCGCGTCCCCCGCCAAAGCACCCCCTGCCGAAGAGGCGTGGGCGATGCGCGTGGTCCCGCGCCGCAAAGCAGCGCCCCCGCCCCCGCCGCCGCCCGCACGGCTACGGATCGCGGTCGTGGAATCGCCCTCGCCAGCGATGACCGGCATGGAGCGGATCGTGGAATCCTTCCCGATCACGATTGGCCGCAGCGAGTCGGATATTGTGCTGCGCGAAGACAGCCAGATCTCTCGACAACATGCTAGGATTCTGCACGAGAACGGCCGCTTTTACCTGATGGATTTGGGCAGTACCAACGGGACCTACATCAACAAGCAGGCGCTGAACAAAGAGCAGCGCGTCCCGCTCAGTGGCACCAAGCGCGTCTGGTTTGGGCGGAACACCGAGTGCGAAATCGAGGTGCTGTAGCGGTGGGCCGTCAGCGGCTAACCATCGAATGGCTCGGTCTCTTCTTTGCTTTCTCTGCGTCCACCTTCCAACGCTCCACGTTGTAGCCACACAATCTGATAGCCTTCCACCCGCAGCCCCCCTTCTATGGTGAGGCGCTCTTCGGCGATCAAGTCGTGTAGGGTGTGGCCGTTGGCGAATGCCGCAAACACATCTTCCCCCAGCGGTTGGCTCTGTTCCGAGAAATTCGCCACGACCAGAAGCTGGTCGCCCTCATTCTCCCGCAGATAGAGGAAGAGATGCGGGTTGTGGCCGTCCCAGACGGTCATCGTCTTCCCGCCGAGCACGGGCAAGGTTTTCCGCAGTGCAATCAAGCGCCGCAGGGCCGCGTAAATCTGCCCCGTGAGGGTGCTCGGCTCGTGGCGCTGTTCGGCACGCGGCCAGTCGGCGGCGGGGCGATGGATCCAGCGGCTGTCATCGGCCTTGGCCGGATCATCGAGGTAGCGCCGATCGTTGACCGTGCCCCACTCGTCGCCCAAGTAGAGCAGTGGCACGCCGCCGATGCTGAGGATGATGGCGTGCAGCATCACGATGCGGCTGATCGCACGCTGAATCGCGGCCTCATCTTTGCGCTCGATCGCCTGCTCCAGCCCCGCCAACGAGGCCAACGTCCCCGAAATGCGCTGGTCGCCTGTCTCGGGGTTGGCCTGAAAGGGAACCCCCGTCGCGAAGGAACCGTCGAATTTCCCCGTGTAAAAATCGTTCAGGAAGCGGCGATGCCCAAAGGCATCGATCCCCAACCGATGCGCATCCCCGTCGTCAAAGGTCCAGCCGATGTCGTCGTGGCTGCGCAGATAGTTGACCCACGCACAATTGTCGGGAAGCTGCCAGCGCGTTGCCATGCTGTGTGCCAGCAGCTTCACCTCGCGCGTCGCCAGCGCTTCCCACAACAGCGCCATCAGCAGCGGATTGTACGAGATCTGCGCTTCGTGGGGCGCGATGTAGCGTAACACCTCGTCGGGGTGAACGATGGCCTCCGACTTGAAGAAGAGGGCGGGCGCGGCGATGCGGGCCAGGGCGTTGTAGCCTTGAATGATCAGGTGCGCTTCGGGCAGATTTTCGCAGCTCGTGCCGAGTTGTTTCCAAATAAAGGCAACCGCATCTAGCCGCAGCACCTCGATGCCCTGATTGGCGAGGAAGAGCATCTCCTCGGCCATCGCACGGAAGACAGCGGGGTTGCTGTAATTCAAATCCCACTGATAGCTGTGAAAGGTCGTCCAGAGCCAGCGCTCAATGTCTGAATACCAAGTAAAATTACCCCGCCGCTCGGTCGGGAAGATTTCGCGCAACGTCCGTTCATATTGGTCGGGCCGACTGCGGTCGGGGTACATATAGTAAAAGTGCTGATAGGTCGGCTCCCCCGCTTTGGCACGCCTGGCCCATTCATGGTCGTCCGCGGTGTGATTGAAGACAAAATCGACGACCAGGCTGATACCCGCGTCCCGCAGGGCATCCGCAAGCTCACTCAACTCCGCCATCGTGCCGAGCGCGGGTCGTACCCGACGATAATCGCTAATCGCATAGCCGCCGTCATTTTCACCCGACGGGACGGCAAACAGGGGCATCAAATGGAGATAGGTGAGGCCCAGCTCTCGGAAGTAGGGGATTTTATCGCGCACGCCCGCCAATGTCTCGGCAAACAGATCGACATAAATCACGCCGCCGACCATCGTATGGTGGAGGAACCAATCAGGCGTCGCTTCCCGCGCGGCGTCTAGCGCCTTCAGACGGGCGGGCCGTTCGAGCCACGCGCGGGCCAAGGCCAGCAGCAGCGCCTCAAGATGATAGAAAAAGTCATAGTGCTGGCCGTAGAGCTGATGGAGCAATGGGAAAAGGCGCGGCCATTCGCGGCGCAACCGTCGCTCGAACGGTGTCCAATCATCGCTGTTAGCATCGCTGAACAACGGTTCAATGCGGGGCAAGAGCCGCGTCAGGGTCAGGGCGCTCTGTTCGAGGAGCCAATCGGAACTGTTCATAGCTTAACCCTAACGCATGAAGACGACGAGGGGTGAGAGTAGGATGGAAGGATAGTCGGCATCTAGGATTTGCCCAGTGGGAACGGGTGGCGCGGTTGTCGGCGTCGCGTAGCCGGAGCAATCAATGGGGCCGGACAGTTGACTTTGGATAGGGAGATCAGTACTATAACGCCGTCGTAAGATATTGATAACTTACCGCTTATTTACCTGAAAGTCTACCTATCAGGATGGCAGCAATGCTGCCTCATCAGCATTCGGGAGCTGCCTTCGGGTGACGGACTCTTATGCGTTGCGAAGCTCGGACAGAAAGGGAAATGCGTCAGGGCATGTGAAAAACAACGTTTCTTTGCCCATTCTATTGCTATCATCTCAACAAGTTGGTGTTGGGGGTGTATCAGGGTGATAGGGCCAACCCCCGTTGCGTCTTGCAGGACGCCTGTGAGCAGTGCCAGGATAGAAAGAATACCCCTTTCACTCCCTCAACCCCTATTTTAGAAGATAGCTCTATCGGGCGAAACGTAAAAGTGGAGGTTATAAATGTGACGCCAGATCATTAATTAAAGGCTTAAACCACTGCCTCAGGCAGTGGAATAGGTAATGGTTGTACCAGTGTATTGAGAATGACGAGTATCATGAATCAACCTGGAAGGTGCGAAACTAACAGGAGATTCATAATGACTCGTCAATTCAAGAAGTTATCGCATTCGCTGTACGAGTGCAAATACCATGTGGTGTTTTGTCCGAAGTATCGATATCGAATACTACAAACAGAAGTACGGGCGTATGTCACGCAGCAGGTGTATGTGCTGTGTGAGCAAAAAGACGGAGTGGAAGAGTTGGAGATGAACGTACAGGCCGATCACGTGCATCTGATACTGTCGGTACCGCCAAAGTATGCGGTCTCGACAGTAATGGGCTTTCTGAAAGGGAAGCTGGCACTGCGAATGTTCGACCAGTTTCCAGAACTGCGGAGACGGTACTGGGGCCAGCACGTATGGTCGCGTGGGTATTGCGTAAGTACGGTGGGCTTAGACGAAGAGCGCATCCGCAAATACGTGGCATGGCAAGAGAAAAAAGGTCAGGACGCTGAGCAAGGACGACTGTTTGACTAACCATCCCCTTCAATAGAACCGTAATAGCGCACCTTCCAGGGCTAACATTCAAGCCACCGCCTCTGGCGGTGGTCATTGACTATCTTGTCGGTCAAATACCTTGTCTCACAGGGACCCAATACAACAAATGAAAGGACTAAAACATGATATCCCCTCATAAACGACTAAGTTCCGCTTTGTTCGTTGCATTCTTCCTTGCAATGACCGTTCTCCTCCTCTCCCCCCATGCGGGTGCCGCAGAAGGCCCCAACTTCGCCGAGGCCGAGCCGATGGTTTTTCGTGCTACCACAGGGAGTGCGGGCACGTTTGTCCCCATCGATCCTACCTTGGGCGGCGAGATACCAACGGCCGAGATCAATGTGACCTATAATGGCTTCTCCCCAGAAGCCCAAACCGCCTTCCAATATGCCGTAGACATCTGGGCGACCGTCATCGACTCGTCCGTCCCCATCGAGGTTGTAGCCACGTGGGAACCGCTCGGATCGGGCGTCTTGGGCCAAGCGGGGCCTGCCTTGGTAGCCTATGATTTTCCAGGCGCACCGCGTCCGCAAACCTTCTATCCCATCGGCCTCGCCAACAAACTAGCGGGGACCGATCTGGTGCCCCCGGGTAACCCGCAAGGGCTTCCCGCCGAAGATATCGTTGCCAGTTTCAACAGTGACAATCCCGCGTGGTACTACGGGACGGACGGTCAGCCGCCTGCCGGCTCCTATGATCTTGTGACGGTGGTTCTCCACGAGTTGACGCACGGCCTCGGCTTCTCTGGCAGCGCGACGGTTTCGGGGAATATCGGTAGTTACGGGATCCCTCCCAGTGGCTATCCGCTCATTTACGATGCCTTCGTCAAGAACGGAGCAGGCCAAGACATTCTAAGCTTCCCCAACAATTCTACCGAATTGGCCGCCCAACTGCAGGGCGATGATCTCTACTTCCATGGCCCCCAAACCATCGCGAACAACGGTGGTACAGCGCCCAAGCTCTATGCGCCCGCCACGTGGCTGCAGGGGTCAAGCTACTCCCATTGGGACGAGGATGCTTTCCCAGCGGGGGATATCAATTCCCTCATGACGCCCTTCTTGTCGGACGGTGAGGCGATTCATACCCCAGGCCCCAATACGGCGGGGCTGATGTTCGATATTGGCTGGAGCTTTACGCCGACGGCGGTAACGCTCGACACGCTGGCCGCGACGGGCGGCAACGGCTTTGCGCTTCCTCTAGCGCTGGTGGGCCTTGCCGCAATCGGCATGGCCCTGATTGTGCGCCGCCGCCAATAAACCGATGAGATTCCACTCGCAAAGGGCGTGTGCATTTGCACACGCCCTTTGCCTATTGATGGCGCGATGAATGATCCCCGCAGGGTCGGCCCCCTGTGCTTTTGTGCTCGCCCATGACCTCAGCGTGGGGCCGCACCGAGGTAGCTGATCTGATAGCCGACCCCCGCTTGTACGACTGCGAATCCCTCTTGATCAAGGAAATTCCCCACTTCTTGACCGAAGCTGCCCTTCAGCGTGTGGGAGCTATCGGGCGAGAGCGCTATTTGCAAGAACGGCCACTCGACCAGAGCGGCCTGTTGCGCTGCCGACATGGTCGTCACGTTACCGAGCGAGCGGGCCGTCAACTGGTAGGAGGTGGGAAGGTAGGGTTGTGCGTCGGCGGGTCGCAGCGTTTGCACGAGTTGTTGCACCTGTTGGAACGCTTCTGGCGTCGTGGTGTCAGAGGTCGGATAAAGGCGGACCTCATGTTGACGATCTGCTAGATGCACCAAAAGGGTGGTCGAACGCTGATCTTGGGGGGCGATAACGGCGAAACCCTCGCTCACTTCGCTACTTGTGGGGCTGCTCTCCAACTTCCAGAAGCCAGTCGCCTCAATATCGCGTAACAGGCTTTCTATCTGCTGCCTATTCAAGCTCCCTATCCACACGGGTGCGCTCAGTCCGGGGGAAGGGGCTGCGGCCGATTCAACGGCGACCACCGTCCCATCCCCATAGAGGGTAAAGAGGGGGATAATGCGTTCGTGTACCGCCGCCATTCCCCCTTCCTGCCGGAGTTGAACGACGATGCTCGTCGCCGAGCCGTCCCATGGGGGGACATCTGCTGCGCTCTGCCCCGATCCCCGCGCGGTTTGCGCATAGAGCGCAATCAGCGCGAAGACAACCACGACAATTACCCCGCCGATCCTCCGATTCGCTCGATTGTTCATGTCTTCCTCCTTTTACGAGCTTGGAAAGATGTTGAACAGTCAGATTATAACTACTGACGGGTCGGCTGTCTACCACAGGGTCAGCCCCCCAGCTTCTCCGGCCACGGGGCAGGGCACGGCAGGAGCGCGGCGTTCTCCCCCTATCACGTGATTTTGACCACCTGTGCTATCGTCATCGATCCTGAATAACCATAGTCTTACCCATAGATCGTAGAACAGATACCATGTCCAAACCCACCGTACTTACACAACGTTTCATCTTTTGGTTCTGGCTGCCGCTGGCGACGATGTGGATCATCATGTCAGCCGAACAGCCGCTGTTGGCCGCAGTGGTCAGCCGCTTGCCCGAAGCGACCCAGAACTTGGCCGCATGGGGGCTGACCTTCTCCTTTTCGCTCATCATCGAAAGCCCCGTAATCATGTTGCTGACGGCGGGCACGGCGCTGGCGATCCACCGGCAGGCCTACCACCGGCTCATGCAGTTCACCACCGTCCTGGCCGTGGTGATGACTGCGATTCACCTCTTGTTGGCCATCACCCCCGCCTACAGCTACATTTTGCGCGAATGGGTCGGCGCGCCCGCAGAGATCATTCCAATCAGCAACCATGCCTTCCTGATCATGCTGCCATGGACGGGCATGATCGCCTATCGCCGCTTGTGGGAAGGGGTGATGATTCGCTTCGGCTTTCCGCGCCGCGTCACGATCGTGATCGTGATTCGGATGGTGGCGACGGCGCTGGTGCTCTTCGCGGGGTTGTGGCTGGGCCGCTGGAACGGCGCCAGCGTGGGGGCGGCGGCGCTCGGTTTCGGCGTGACGATGGGCGCGTTGAGCGCTTGGTGGCTGGCGCGGCCGACCCTCCGCGAGCATCTTTCCACCGACAAAGCGGGGGACGCCCCGCTGGGATGGGCCGAGCTGGTGAAATTCTACACGCCGCTGGCGATGACCTCGGCGGTCACGTTGATCGGCCAGCCGATCTTGGCCTTCGGCTTGGCGCGTGCGCCCTTGCCCCTCCGTTCGTTGGCGATCTGGCCCGTCATCATGGCGCTGGTCTTCATCGGACGCAGCGTGGCGATCGCCTTCCAAGAGGTGGTCGTGGCGCTGTTGGACGACCCGCAGAGTTATCGCGCGCTGAAGCGGTTCGGGTTCAGCCTATCGGTAGGGGCAAGCGGCCTCTTCCTACTGCTGGCGATTACGCCCGCCGCGCGGCTCTGGTTCGAGGGGGCGCAGGGGCTGTCGGCAGAGCTGGCAAGCATGGCGATTCTGCCGACAATTTTGCTCTTCCCCGTGCCCGCCCTCAACGCGCTGCTCTCATGGTTTCGGGGCGTCTTGGTTCACAACAAACATACCAGCCCGATCAGCATCGCCGTGATCTTGAACATGATGGTTCTGTTGATGACGATCTTTGTGGGGCCGATGCTGATCGCTTTGCCTGGGGCGGTTTGGGCGGCGATCGCGCTCACCGCCTCCTTGGCGGCGGAAGCACTCTATCTGCAGATCAGCAGCCGCGCCGAAGCGTTGCAGATCGAACGGGTGAGTCACGCATTCGCGGAATAAGGAGGGACGAGATGGAAGGCGGAGACAAATGGCGTAAAGCGGTCGATCACGCGATCGAAGAGGCGATGGCGCGGGGCGAATTCGACTATTCGCGCTTGAAAGGGAAGCGCCTTTCCGAGGTGGCCAGTGTGGAAGAAAGCCGTTCCGACGCGATGGCCAACAAGCTGTTGCGCAACAGTGGCCATGCGCCGCCCTTCCTGATGAAGCGGCGCGAGATCGATGCGCAGCTCGCCAAACAGCGCGAGACGTTGCTGCGTTATGCCTTGCGCCGCCAACGGTTGCTCGACAGCGCGGCCAACGCCGCCGAGCCGCGAATCACCGAAGCACTGACCGCGCAGGCCGACGCTGATTGGCAATGGGCCGTGCGCCGCTTCGACGCGGCCATTCCGGCGCTCAACAAAGAGATCGACCTCTTCAACCTCATGAACAAGATTCCCGCGATGTGGATGCGGAAGGTCGTCCTCGAAAAAGAGATCGAGCGGGCGCAGGCGCAAGTGGATGAGTTAATGAGTGGCTGAGTGGGCAGTTAGAGCGTACTGGAATGCGGGGTTTGGTGGCGGTGTGGGTTGCTCTCCGTTAACTGCTCGGCGTTGCCGTTCCGTTCTGCGTCGCCTACCCGCCCTTGAGCTTGACCTTGTAGCCGCGCTCGCGTAGCAGCTCCGCCAAACGGTCACGGTGGTCCCCTTGAATCTCTAGCGTACCGCCATCCTTCAACGTGCCCCCCGCCCCGCAGGTCGATTTGAGCTGCTTGAGCAGCTTCTGCATCGTGTCATCCTTGTGGACGAAGCCACTCAGCACCGTTACCGTCTTCCCCCGTCGTCCCTTGCGATCCCGCTCAGCGTAGATCGTCTGCTCCTTTGGCGGCAGATCACGGCTGACGCGCCGACCGCTTTGTTGCGGCTGCCAATCGGGATCGGTCGAGTACACGGTTTTTGCCATCAGGGCTTCCCTTCGTTTGAACGCGTCACGCGCCATTCAACCCGTAGACATCGCCAAACTTGTTCCGTAGATAGCCCAGATAGGCGCTGGTACTCAGTTCTTCGCCCGTCGCACGTGCGATCAACAGCTCGGGATGATAGCGACGGCCCTGTTGGTGGACGTTGCGGTGCATCCAATTGAAGAGGGTGGAGAAGTCGCCGTGGCGGATCTCGTCGCTGATCGTGGGATGCTCGCGGAGCGCCGCAGCGGCCAACTGGCTGGCGATCACGTTTCCGAGGGCGTAGGTCGGGAAATAGCCAAAGAGGCCAATGCTCCAATGGATATCTTGCAGCACTCCGTTGGCATTGTTTTGGGGGACGATCTCTAGGTACTCTTCCATCTTTTCGTTCCAGCGCTGTGGCAGGTCGGCCACCGCCAACTCCCCGCTGATCAGCTTGCTTTCCAACTCGAAGCGCAACATGACATGCAGGTTGTAGGTCACCTCGTCCGCCTCTACGCGGATGAGCGTCGGGGTGACCTTGTTGATCGCCTTGTAGAAGTCATCGAGCGAGACATCGTCCAGCGTCTGCGGGAAGGCGGCTTGCAGCTTCGGATAGTAGAATTCCCAGAAGGAGTGGCTCCGCCCCACGGTGTTTTCCCACAGCCGCGACTGGGATTCGTGCATGGCGGTCGAAGCGGCAGAGCCGATGGGGGTGCGGGACAACGACTTGGGCAACCCCTGTTCGTAAATCCCATGGCCCGCTTCGTGTAGCGACCCAAAGAAAAGCGGGTTGAAGAAGTTCTCCTCCGCTCGGCCCGTGATGCGCACATCGCCCACGTTGATCGTGGAGCAGAAGGGGTGGGCCGTTGGATCGAGCCGACCATGCTCGTAATCATAGCCGATCATCGCCGTTACTTCCCGTGCCAAACGCCACTGGGTCGCTTCATCGAAGTGGCGGCGCAGCGGCTCGTCGGTCACCACATGGCTGTGCTCGGCGATCCAATGCACCATCGGCACCGTTTCGCGCCGCAGGCTGTCGAAGATCTCTTTAACTTCGGCATGGGTGATTTCCGGCTCGTATTGGTCCAGCAGCGCATCGTAGGGATGCGCCTCATAGCCGAGGTATTCCGCCGCCTGCTGTTGCAGCGCGACCATCCGTTCCAGCCACGGCGCGAAACGCTCAAAGTCGTCATCCTTGCGCGCCACCTGCCACACTTGGGTAGAGCGCGAGCTGACCTCACTCAGCTCATGGACGAAATCGGCGGGCAATTTGATCGCCTTCTCGAAATCGTGGCGCGCCCACCAGACCATCAACGCCTCGTCGCTCTCCTCGTCCAAGTGCTGGACCTCTTGTTCCGCCCCTTCCAACGCCCGCGCGAACTCATCTGACGTGGACATCTCATGTGCGATCCGGCTCAACGTGCCGATCGTGCGGCTGCGACTGTCGCCCGCCCCCTTCGGCATGTAGGTTTCCTGATCCCACGACAGCAAAGAGGCCGCGGAATAGACATCGTTGATTTGCGAGAAAAGGGATTTGAGGCTATCTATGTGGGACATGTTGCACCTTGTTGGACGAAGTTCAATAGCGATGGTGTGTGAAGCTGGCGCGGAGCGCCGAACGACTATAGTCGTTTCGCCGATTTGCGCAATTGCGTAACGCCTTGGCCCAAATGGGGTTATTACCCAAAGTCCCACGACGTCCGGGGCGGAGACAAACAAAACACTTTTTTGATTGCGCGGCCCTGCCGTTGCAACCCTGGTAGGAGTAAGACGACTCATGGGAGCCACAAGCGACCACTTTAACATCCCCGAAATCAAAACTGGCCCGTGGACGCGCGAAGCGCGCTGGAAGGCCGTCGAAGACGAATCCTTAGAAGCCTTTATCGACTATTTCGGTCGCGCCATGCAGAATCGGCGCTGGTCGCCGTGGCACGATCTGCCCGTGGAAGAGATGCGAGAGCATGGTCATAAGCTCAGCAAGGATACCGTCGATCTGATCGAAGGTTTCCTCGGTATCGAAGAATATGTCGGCGATTATGTGCTGCAAGGACTAGAGATGTTCCGCAAGAACCGCACCCGTCGCAACATGCAGTTGCAATGGGGCGCGGAGGAAATGAAGCATGGCGTGGCGTGGGAACAGGTGCTACTCCACTCCGGACTGCGCACCGAGGAAGAGCTAAAGGCTTACTGCGACCAAGTGGCCGACAACCGCTGGACGACGGCCAAGCACAAGGGCATGGACACGCCGCTCGGGGTGTCGATCTATGCCATGATGCAGGAACGGGCCACTTTTTACAATTACCAGCAGGTCCGGCTACGCATCCGTGAAGAGTATGGGATGCCGGAGAAGGTGAGCAAAGAGGAACGAGCGCGAGGCAAAGAGATCGGTGCCGCCGAAGCCTTTCGCGTCGTCTCGGTGGATGAGATCGCCCACCACGCTATCTTCCTCAAGATCGTCCAGATCCACCTGAAGTACTTCCCGGAGATGACGCTGGAAAAGATGCAGGAAGTCTTCGACGGCTTCCAGATGCCCTCGTTGCGACTGATCCCCAACCGCCGCAATTTTGTGCGGGCGGTGATTCGCACCAACCTCCACGATGCGGACAAGCACCTCTACGAGATCCACAACCCCGTGCTGGCTGCCGTGGGCTTGGAGAACAACGAGGCGCTGGAGCGTGCCGTGCAAGAAGCCAAGCTGTTGCCCAAGGGTCTTGGCCCACAACATGTCACGCTTGGCAAGAACGGCCAATTCGTCATCAGCACGGCGGCGGACTAAGTGCGACCAGATCAGCACACTACCGGCAATCAAAAAGCGCCCCCGTCATGGAGGCGCTTTTCTGTTGGGGCTGTTCTACGCTTCGTCGCTCGTGGTTACTTGCTCTTGCTCGGCCTGTTCACGCCGCATCCGTTCCCCCAAGCTTTCGCGGGCAGGGGCCGCGCTTTGCCGATCTTCCAACATCGACGTGACGGTGCGCGGGATCATCGCGCCGACGCGGAAGACCTCGCCCGTCATTTGACGTACGCTCCGTCGCTGCTCTTCGGGCAACAGGGTCAGCGGTAAATTCGCCAATGTCACGCCCAAACGGGTCAGCGTGGCGGCGGTCTCTGCCAACTCATCGGCCAGTTCCGGGCGGATGATCGGTGGTTGTTCGTTACTCATGGCTCACTCCCGGTGTGTGGGTGGGGCATGTCGCGTGTTGGGTAGTGGAAAAGGCGCGCTGCTAAGATTCTCGAATTCATGTCGTCTGGTGCATGGTGCATGGTGCATGGTGCATGGGTAGTGGAAAAGGCGCGCTGCTAAGATTCTCGAATTCATGTCGTCTGGTGCATGGTGCATGGGATACGGCGTAAAACCATGTAATGGCAAGGGGCTTCAATTCTCGATTCACAGTAGCAGAGCGGCAAGACCATGGCTGACATCTCGCCATTCATCATTCGCCAGTCGCCATTACTCCGCCCTACGCAGCGCCACCCCGCGCAGTTGCGCCAATGTGCCAGCGCCGCTGCAGAACATGGCGATGCGTAGCTCTTCGATGAAGGCACTGAACTTGTCGTAGGCTTGCTGCGTGCCGAGCGTTGCCGATTCCAACATGGGGGCGGCGCTGCCCACCAGCGTGGCCCCCAAGGCGATGGCCTTGGCGACATCGATTCCGCCCCGAATCCCCCCGCTGGCGAACAGCGGAATGTCGTGGGGCAGCGCGGCGCGGCATTCTTGCAGGGCGGTGGCGGTGGGAATGCCCCAACCCGCGAAGCTGTGGGCGATTCGTTTACGAAGGGGGTCGGTCTGCCGATAGGCCTCGACCTCGCTCCAACTGGTGCCGCCCGCGCCCGCCACATCGATCGCCGCGACCCCCACGTCGACCAGCCGCCGCGCGGTCGCCGCGCCGATCCCGTTCCCGACCTCCTTCGCCACGATCGGCACTTCCAGCTTGGTCGCCAGGGCCTCGATCTTGGGCAACAGACCGCGCCAGTTGCCATCCCCTTCCCGCTGCACCGCCTCTTGCAGCGGGTTGAGGTGAAGGAAGAGCGCGTCGGCGTCGATCATCTCCACCGCCCGCCGCGCCTCGTCGAGGCCATAGCCATAGTTGAGCTGCACCGCGCCCAGATTGGCAAAGAGCAGGATGTGGGGCGCCCGTCGTCGCACTTGGAAGGTGTGGGCCAGCGCGGGCTGTTCCAGCGCGGCCCGCTGCGAGCCGACCCCCATCGCGATGCCGAGGGCTTGGGCCGCTTCCGCCAGCGCCAGATTGATCGCCTCCGCTTCCGCCGCCCCTCCCGTCATGCTGGAGATCAGCAGTGGGGCGCGGAGCCGACGGCCAAAGAGCGACAGGCCGATATCGATCTGGTTGAGGTCGAGGTCGGGCAGCGCCTCGTGGGGCAGGGCGTACCGCTCGAACCCGGTGGTGACCCCCTTCGCCGCAACATCCTCGTCCAGAACGATCGCCAGATGATCGCGCTTGCGCTGCTGGATCGTCATTCGGCTAATCTGCTTTCGTCGGGGCTTGCCGCCAAAGCAAGAAATAGCCGATTGACCCAGCAATTAGCGAAGCGGCTAGGATGCCCATCTTGGCCGCTTCGGCCATGTCGCTGCCATCGCCAAAGCCGAGTGCCGCGATGAAGAGCGACATCGTGAAGCCGATCCCCGAGAGGAAGCCCGCCCCCAAGATGTGGTTCCACGTTACCCGTTCCGGCAGTTCGGCCCACCCTGCTTTAACCGCCACCCAAGCACCGGCGAAGATGCCCAGCGGCTTGCCCAAGCAAAGCCCGAGGATGATGCCGACCGCGACCCACAGCCCATCGCCCTGCATCCCATCCAAAGAGAGCGCGACGCCTGCGTTGGCGAAGGCGAAGATCGGCATAATTCCGAACATGACGGGGGTGTGAAGCTGGTGTTCAAGCTTTTGCAAAGGGGCCTGCACCTCTTCAGCGGCCTCTTCCAAGGCCGTCACCACATGCTGGTGGTGTTCGTTGATCAGGTAAGAAGATTTTTCCACGACGGGCGATTGCTCAAAGCGATCCAACAGGTTGCGTGCACGGCTTAGGAAACTGACCTCATCCATCGCGTAGCGGGCGGGGATGGTGAGCGCAAGCAACACCCCCGCAATCGTGGCGTGAACGCCCGATTGTAGGAAAAGCCACCACAGGATAAGGCCCAAGATCATATAGATCGTCAGCCAGTTGACCCGTCGCCAATTCAAGTAAGCGAGAATTCCCAAGACGACGGCTGCACCCGCCAACGCGGTCAGGTTGATCCCCTTGGAGTAGAAGAGCGCAATCACCAGCACCGCGATCAGGTCGTCCACGATGGCAACCGCCGTGAGGAAGATTTTGAGCGTGAAGGGAGTGCGCTTACCCAAAAGCGCCATACAGCCCAGGGCAAAGGCGATGTCAGTGGCCATGGGCACGCCCCAGCCATCGATCCCTGCCCGACCCCAGTTGAGAGTGACGTAGATCGTCGCAGGAATCGCGGCCCCCAGCACGGCGGCCACTAGGGGGAGCATGGCCGAGCGTCGGTTGCTCAACTCGCCTGCGATCAATTCCCGTTTGATCTCAAGTCCGACCATCAGGAAGAAGATCGCCATCAAGCCATCGTTGATGAAATGGAGGACGCTCAGCTTGAGCAACGAGAAATCGCCGATCGAAAAGCTCATGTAGCTTTCGAGAAGTTCGTTGTACCGTGCGGCAAGCATCGGCACATTGGCGACGATCAGTGCGGCGATGGTGGCGACAAAAAGAATGATGCCACTGAGGGCCGATTTGTCGACGAATTCACGCATCGGCTTTAACAGGCGCGTGATTAATAACGGGGGCGGGGCAGTTCTATCGACCATGGCTCTCCTTCTGTTCAGATCTATCGACCGGGTTCGGGATCATGCTCGCGACCCGCATCATCTTCGACACAACCTATCGCGCCGCCATCCGGAGCCCTCCTCATTGAGGGCTGTGGACGGCGGCGACTGTGGCGCGACGGTGAGACGGTTGGGCGGGTGCGATGGGCGGCTGTATGCAGAAAGGGATCGACAGCGCGATCGTTTCCACAGTGGCCGACATCAGCGGGTGCGAGGTTAAACGTGATGGGAAGATCATAGCTGAAACGGTCCGTTCTGTCACCTAGATTACCCCGTTACCCAGTCGCACAACGTGCGCCGTACGGGGATCACTGCTATACTCTGGAAACACTTTTACCACCGCCCCAGCAGCCGATATGCCACGGGGCGGCACAGAAGAGAGATCATCGAGGATCCCATGACGAGCCTACCTGATTCCCTACTTGACCAATTTGGCCCCAACGCCGAATATGTCGCGGCCCAGTATCGCCAGTGGCTGGATGCGCCGATGACCGTATCGCAGCAATGGCGCGACTACTTCGCCTCGCTTGGGTTGGAGCCGGAGGCGATGCGCGTCGAGATCAGCCGCCCCACCGAGCAACGGGCCAACGGGGGGATGCGGGCACTCCCGTGGCCCACACCCGAGCCGAGCGGGACGCCTGTCGCCTCGGCTCCGAACGGTGCGGCGGCCCCCACCGGATTGCCCGCGAAGGGCGTTATCTCTCCTGCTGCACTGGTCAATCCCGAATTGGCGGCCCATGAAAAGGCCGAGCCGATTCGCGGTGTGGCGAATCTGATCGTACAGAACATGGAAGCCAGCCTGGGTTTGCCCGTGGCGACCTCCTATCGTTTCGTGCCGGTCAAGGTGCTGGAAGAAAATCGCAAGATCATCAACAACACGTTGCAGGCGCGGGGGCAAAAAGTCTCCTTCACCCACCTGATCTCGTGGGCGATCATCGAGGCGCTGAAGAAATATCCGTCGATGAATGCAACCTATGCCCTGATCGAGGGCAAGCCCCACCGCATCGTGCGCGACGATGTCAACTTCGGGGTCGCGATCGACATCGAGAAGCGGGACGGCTCTCGTTCGCTCATCGTGCCGAACCTCAAAGCGGTGGACAAGATGGACTTTCAGGGCTTCATGGACGCTTACAGCGATCTGGTCAACCGCGCGCGTGCAGGCAATCTGACGACCGAGGATTACGCCAACACCACGATCACCCTGACCAATCCGGGTACGATTGGCACCGTCATCTCAGCGCCACGGCTGATGGAAGGGCAAGGAACGATTGTCGCCACGGGCGCCATTCAATATCCCGCCGAATTCAGCGGGGTCGATCCGGCGCGGCTGGCCGAGATGGGGGTGTCGAAGGTGATGGGGCTCTCCAGCACTTACGATCATCGGATCATCCAAGGGGCGGAATCGGGCATGTTTTTGCTGGACATCCATCGCCTTCTGATGGGTGAGGAGAGCTTTTACGATCAGGTGTTCAGCGCCCTCGCGATTCCCTACCCTCCCGTGCGTTGGGAAGATGATCGGGACAAGAACGAGGAGCGGAGTCGCCCCAGTGCGGTCTCTGCCGACAAGCAGTTGGGCGTACAGCAGTTGATCCGCGCCTACCGGGTGCGGGGTCACTTGCTGGCCGATTTGAATCCGCTCGATCTGACGCCGAAAGAATACCACCCCGATCTGGACCCCGCGACCTACGGGCTGACGCTCTGGGACTTGGACCGCGAATTTTTGGTCGATGGCATGGCGGATATGAAGGTGGCGACGCTGCGCACCATCTTGGACGTTTTGCGCCAAAGCTACTCCAGCCATCTGGGCATCGAGTACATGAACATCCAAGAGCCTGAGGAGCGGCGTTGGATCCAACGGCGCGTCGAGCAGAAACGCCGCCCCCAATTCGAGGGACAGGCCCGCCAAGCGATTCTGAAATCGATGTCGAACGCCGAAGCCTTCGAGCAGTTCCTTCATCGGCGCTACACCGGTGCGAAACGCTTTTCTTTGGAAGGGGCCGAAGCGGTCATTCCCATGCTGGAAAAGGTGATTGACCATGCCGCGACGCAGGGGGTGAAAGAGGCGGTGATGGGCATGGCCCACCGCGGCCGCTTGAACGTGCTGAAGAATATCCTACAGAAGCCAGCGCGCGATATCTTCTCCGAGTTCGACGGCACAGTGCCACCGGACAGCATGCAAGGCAGCGGCGACGTGAAGTACCACCTTGGCGCCGAAAGTGTGCGCCGCACCCCAGCGGCGCACGAGGTCGAGCTGACCATGATGTCCAATCCCAGCCACCTCGAAGCGGTCGATCCCGTGGTGGAGGGCTTTGCTCATGCCCGCCAACGGCTGCGTGTGAAGGGGCTGGACGGCCTCGCCATTGAGGAGGTACTGCCGATTTTGGTGCACGGCGACGCGGCGTTTGCGGGTCAGGGGGTGGTGGCCGAAACGCTGAACCTCTCTCAACTGCGCGGCTACCGCACCGGCGGGACGGTCCATGTGATCATCAACAACCAGATCGGTTTCACCACCAACCCCTTCGACGCCCGTTCCACGCCCTATCCGACCGACGTCGCGAAGGGTGGCCAAGTGCCGATCATCCATATCAACGGTGACGACCCCGAGGCGGCCGTTTTTGCCGCCGAGTTGGCGATCGATTACCGCAACACCTTCCACAAGGATGTGGTGCTCGATCTGATCTGCTACCGTCGGTGGGGCCACAACGAGGGGGATGAGCCGAGCTATACCCAGCCGCAGATGTATGAGGTGATTCGCAATCGGCTGACACCCCGCGAGTATTATGCGGAGCAGCTCGTGTCGGAGGGAGTGGTCAGCGAGGAAGAAGCGAATACGCTCTATCGCGATGCGATGATGGAGTTGGAAGGGGCGACTGAGGGGCTGGACGCGCTGGTCGCGCCCCAAGCCACTATCAGACCGAACGGAGATGTCGATCTGACGCGCGGCAATCTGCCTGAAACGGGGGTCGATCAAGCGCGACTGCTTTATATCGCTGACAAGCTTGGCAATCCGCCCGAAGGGTTCGACGGTCACCCGAAGCTGATGAAACTTATCGAGCGCCGGGCATTGAGTGGCGACCCCGCCGAGACTTTCGATTGGGCGACGGCGGAGCTGTTGGCGTTGGGCGCCTTGTTGATGGAGAAAGTGCCGGTACGACTCAGTGGTCAGGACAGTGGGCGGGGGACCTTCAGCCAACGCCACTCGGTCTGGCACAGCGTGTCGGGCGGCCCGGCCTACATTGCCCTCAACCATCTGAGTGAAGATCAAGCGCCCTTCCGTGTATGGGATTCGCTGCTGTCGGAAGAGGCCGTACTCGGCTTCGAGTACGGCTACGCATTGGGCGCCCCGACCTCTCTCGTGCTGTGGGAAGCGCAGTTCGGCGACTTTGCCAACGGCGCGCAGGTGCAGATCGACCAATTCATCTCCAGCAGCCGCGCCAAGTGGAATCTGGAGACCGATCTGGTCTTGCTCTTGCCGCATGGCTATGAGGGGCAAGGGCCGGAACACTCATCGGCGCGGTTGGAACGCTTCCTACAGTTGAGCGCGGATGACAACTGGCGTGTCACAATGCCAACGACCGCCGCCAGCTACTTCCACTTGCTGCGTCGCCAGAAGCTGGATGATTTGCAGCGCCCGCTCATCGTGATGACGCCGAAGAGCCTACTGCGCCTCCCCGCCGCGTCAAGTACGCTGCCCGAAATCAGCGCGGGAACCTTCCAATACCTGCTGGACGATCCCGAAGTGAGCGACCCCGAGTCGGTGGAGCGGTTGATTTTCCTCAGTGGCAAGCTCTATTACGATGTACAAGAGCAGCGGAAGGAGACGCCGGTTGCGGTCGTGCGGCTGGAACAGCTCTATCCCTATCCCAGTGACTCGGTGCGGGCGATTCTCGCCCGCTATCCCCACGCGAAGCGCATCGTATGGGCGCAGGAAGAACCGCAAAATATGGGGTCGTGGACCTTTATTCAGCCCTTCCTGCAACGGGATGTGGACGAATCCGACCATGCGGGCAAGCAGGTCAGCTATGTGGGACGGCCGCGCGCGGCCAGCCCCGCCACCGGCTCGTTGAAAATCCACGTGCAGGAGCAGGCCGCCATCGTGGAACAAGCGTTGGGGCGCAAACCGTAGTGTAGCCCGTCGTTTACAAGAAGCGCGTCTCGCGGAGTTCATCTGGGAGACGCGCTTCTTTGCTCTTACGCCGCCAGAGATGCTTGAGCACGAATGGCTGAGGGGATAGGATTGGCGTCGATCCGCGATTCACCTCCTCAGCGAGACGGCCCCAGAAACAAAAATCCACTACGCATCCTTTAGGGGGTGGGCGTGGGGATCGCGATCTCCGTGGGATCGGGTGGTGGGGTGGCTGCCGGTGGAGCGGTAGCTGTGGGCGGCACTGGTGTGATAGTCGGCAAGGCCGCCGTCGGGCTGGGGGGCACGGTGGTCGCCGTGGGGGGCAGCGCGGTAAAGGTCGGCGGCACCGACGTGGCCGTGGCCGGGGCGGGCGTAGCGCTGGCCTCGGGCGTGGGGGTCGCCGTGGGGCTGGCCGTTGCGGTTACAGTCGCGCTTTCGGTCGCCGTGGCCGACGGGGTGACGCTAGGTTCCGGTGACGGACTGACGGTGGCGGGTGAGGTCGCCGTGGCCGTCTCGGTAATTGTCGCCTCGCTGATCGGTATTCCGTTGTTGGTGGTCGGATCGCCATCCAGCAGATCTGGCAGCACGTTGTCGAAGCCGCCGTACATGAGGTTGACGATCAGCCCGCCCAGCACGCACAAGAAAACCAAGGCAAAGAGGGTGAAGGTCCAGAAAGGAAAGCGCGATTTCGCTTGGCGCACGGCGGGCGCACTGCGAACCGCCTGCGGCGCGACGGGGGGCAGGCCCTGTTCGCGCGGATGGGGGGGGACGGTGCGTGGCGGCTGACGGCGTGGCGTCGTTGGCCGTGCGACTTGCTCCGTGATGCCCGGCACCACGCGCGTGGCCGCGTCGCGTGGCGCAGCGGTGGCCGTGGGGGGCATGGCAAAGACGCGGGCTTCACCCCGTTGGATGGCACCGAGTGCCGCACCAAAGGCGGCCATGTCGGTGAAGCGATCTTCCGGCCGCTTAGCCAGTGCTTTTAGCGTAGTATGTTCCACGGCAGGACTGAGGGTCGCGCGGAAGCGGCGTGGCGAGGCGGGCGTCTCGAAGAGATGGGCTTGCATCATTTCTGGCGCACTGCCCATGAAGGGGGTGCGGCCCGTGACCATTTGATAGAGCAGCACCCCGAGTGAGTAGATATCGCTGCGAGCGTCCAGCTCTTCGCCTTTGGCTTGTTCGGGCGACATGTAGGCGGGGGTGCCGATGGTCGTCCCTTCGGTCGTCAGCCGCGCCGGATCCTCGTTGAGCGCCTTTGCGATGCCGAAATCGACCAGCATCGGGCGGTTCTCCTCGTCGAAGAGAACGTTGGCGGGCTTCAGATCGCGGTGGACGATGCCCCGTTGGTGGGCGTAGCTGAGCGCCTGTGTCAGCGGTAGCAGGATCTGAATTGCTTGCTGCTCCGACAGTGCGCCGGTGCGCTCCATCAAATCGCCCAGCGTGCGGCCGGGCAACAATTGCATGGCGATGTAAGAGAGGCCATCTTCCTCGCCCACATCGTAAATCGGCACGATGTGGGGGTGGCTCATCCGCGCGGTGAGCCGCGCCTCTTGGCGGAAGCGTTCTAGCGCGTCGGGGGGCGTGGCGGGGGAGATGCGCAATACCTTGAGCGCGACATCTCGCTCCAAACGGCTGTCCCACGCGGCCCAGACGGTGCCGCTGCCTCCGCTCCCAATGCGGCGGCGCAGCTCGTAGCGGCCAAGATGTCGATCGGTTGGATAATCTGTCATAGTTGGATCTTAGTGAAGGGAGATGGCGTTGGATAGAAGGTTTCGCGCTTCGACATGGTGGCTACCTGTTGCGTCTTTGGCTGATTCGGGGCACGGCTGGCGGTGTAAGTGGTTCGTGGGATGACGGATCGTGTCGGGTGCAGGGGCATGGGTGAGATGGCAAAACAATGGAATAGTCGTTGTCACCCGATTCGCGCTTCACGATGCGCGAGGCGACCCTGTAACATTTTACCCCCGGTCCGCAACGCCATGCCACTCGTCCCCACGATGCCCCATTCTCCAGACCCCCATATCCTACAATAACGCAGTGGTGGGCCAAATTGTTGCGCCACGGCACGACAAATCTCGCCGATCTGCCTCGACACGCTATAATGATTGACCGATTATAGCATTGTGTAACGGAATAAAGAGCTTATGACGGTACGCTATCCAAAATTGACGATTATCCATGGGACGAACCAGCAGCAAGAATATCTTTTGGATGGTAAGCCGGTCCTGATCGGCCGGGGGCAGGACTGCGACGTGCCGCTCCAAGATTTCTATGCCTCGCGCCATCATTGTTGGATCGAGCAGGAGGATGACGGCAGTTGGCTGCTGCGCGATTTGGGAAGCAAGAACGGTACGCTGCTGAACGGCGTGCGCGTAAAAGGCACTGCCGGGTTAAACGATGGCGCGACGATTTCTATCGGCAGCTCCCGCCTGCGCTTCGGCGACCCCTTTGACCCCGATACCAAGACGTACAACCTCTTGCCCGCCATCTCCCCAGCGGCGTTGACCGTGGATCTGGAGGGCCGCATCGTTCGTCTGAACGGCAGCCCGCTCGACCCGCCCCTTAGCCCCAAACAGTGGCTGCTGCTGGCCCTGCTCTACCAGAATCGGGGCGAGGCCGTGGCCAAGGACGAAATTGCGCAAATCGTCTGGCCGGAAGCGAAGGGGGCCATCTTCGATTACCAGATCGACAAGTTGGTGAGCCGTCTGCGGATGCGCCTCGGCTCCGCCGATGATGAGATGATCGAGACGGTTTGGGGTTACGGCTATCGACTGCATTGAGCGTTGGAACGACCCAACCTCGTACAACCTCATTAACTCCAGCACTCCAGCACTTTCAACTCATAAAACTCATAAAACTCATAAAACTCACCAAACTCTCCGTAGGCAAACGGTCAGGATTCGGTCAGAAATAGGTCAAGCTATGTCCCCCTGCTACGAGTAGACTGAAGGCAGGCTAGTAGTCACCGTTGGGGTGACGGCAAAGACGCCCTAGTCGAAGGAGGAGTGATCGATGTCTGCCAAGTTTGTCGCCACTTTTTTCACTCTGTTGAGTTTGCTGGCCTGGCTTGTCGCAGCCTGCGCCAGCACCGCTTCCGCCCCGTCGCCACAGAGCAGCGCCACGCCCACCGTGGTGGACGCCACGGCAACCGCCGTGCCCCCCACGGCCAGCCCCACGCCGGTCATCGTTGCCAGTGCGACGCCCACCGATGTCCCCCCCACGGCAACCGCCGTGCCCGCCACGGAAATCCCCGCGTCCAGCGCCACGCCCGACGTGGCCCCCACGCTGCCCGCCCCCACGCCGATCGACGCGGGTGGCGCACAGCTCGAGATCAAGGCGTGGTCCCCGAGCGGTCGTTACGTCAGCTACCTGCGGACGGCGCGGGACGAGTCGGAGACGTTACTGATCTACGATACGGTCAGCGGCACGCGCTGTGAACTGCCCGATCAAGTACAGGATTGGTTTCTGCCCACCCATCTCTGGCTGGAAAATGACGCACTGCTCTTCAAACGAGGTCAGGGAGAATTTTTCCAGTGGGAGACCCCCTGCGACGGTGACCCCACACCGATCACAGGCGATGTGCCAACTTTGTTGTACGGCGTGGCCAGTAGTTCGGACCACTCTCGCTGGTTGGTCCTGTCGGAAGATGATCTGTGGCTCTTCGATGCGGCGGATTCCACCTTCACGCCCGTGACGGGGATGCGCTACGGGACGCATCCCAGCGCGGGCTGGTCGCCGGATGGGGAGACGGTCGTCGTGGTCTATGAGGGGAGTGCCTTTGCCATCAATGCCGACGACGCCGAAGCGGTGCGCGTCGCCTCGTGGGAATACATTGAGAGCGGCGGCGGCGAGAACTTCCCCGGTGCGGCGATCCAATGGCTGGACGCCACGCACTTTGTGACCGCGGGCCACGGGCTATCCGGGGCCTACCGCATCGGCTTGGATGGCACGATGGAGAATCTGAGCCAAACGCTCTTCGGCATTTCTTTCCCGCCGCCCAATGAAGGCCAAGGCGCGGTCCGCCTGTGGGTGCTGCCCAGCGCGACGCTCAACGACGCGGCGTGGCATCTGCTTCACGCGCAGTATGGGGACGGGCGCGGCCCCGCGTTCCAGCTCTATCATCACGAAAGTGAGCTTGTAGAGTCGATTGAGCTGCCCACCGAGGACGCAATTCTTAACTTCGTTGGGGCGGCGCAGGATGGCAGCCAACTGCTTTTCGAGGAATGGGAGAATGGGGCGACGGGCCGCGCGTGGCTCTACGCGGTCGAGGGTGATGGGAGCGAGCGTTGGGTCGAGGCGGCCAGCGCCAACCTGTCGCCGGATGGCAATTTGCTTGCCTTGAGCCGCGAAAATGGCGTCTATGTCGAAAGGCTCACAGGGGATGTGGGGGCCGAGTGGCCGTTGACCTTCGATCGCAACTTTGCGGAGCTGGGCTGGTCGCCGGATAGTAGACATTTGGTCGTCAGTGGACAAAGCGAGGGCGAGCCGCAGCTCTTCATTTTACCGATACGCTCACAATAGCGGCGAATGTGACTAATGGGTACAAGGGGCGATGGGAAAGGTCGCCCCTTACCCTTTTCCCTTCTGGTACGCAACGATCCTAACTGCCACGAATGCCTCGCCAGATATGCTTCGTATCGTAATTATCATTTGAAAAGGAGCGCGATGATGGTCCGCCACACGTTAAAATTGATCGCTTTATTCATTCTTCTCTTTGTTTCTGCCTGCACTACCCCCCAACGACGGGAAGAACTGCCGGTGGTATTGCCCAGCCCCACCCGGTCGCCCGCGCCGCTGGCCACGTTGACCACCCCCGCGACCCGCACGGTGGCTCCCACGCCGAGCGTGGTGCCTGCCAGCGCCACCGCCGCGCCCCCCACGGTGACGGCGACGCCCCTGCCCGTGACCCGCGCGGCTCCGGCAGCGGTGGACGAAGCGGCCGATCTGTTGCCCGATGCGTGGTCGCCGAGTGGGCGGTACGTGAGTTACCTCGTTCCCGCCGAGGGCGGAGGCGTGGTTGGCCCCACCGAACCAGTAGAACTCCGCATCTACGATAGCGAGCGCGAGCTTGTCTGCGCCGTGCCCACGGAAGGCAACATCGGCTTCTTCATGGCCAACTACCTCTGGCTGGAGGGCGACCGTTTCCTTTTCCATCAGGGCGAGCAAGGTATCGCAATGTGGGCGCAACCCTGCGAGGGCGAACCCCGGCTCCTCGTGGATGCCCCCCGCAATTTTGCGGTGATCGCGGGCAATGAGACGCGCAGCCGCTGGCTTTTACGGGGAGAGGCGGAACCACTGATCTTGCTCGACGGCCAGAGCCTTGCCTTCACGCCGGTCGAGGGAGTGAACTACGGACTGCATCCGTCGGTGGGCTGGTCGACCAACGGGGAACATCTTGTCTATGCGCAAGAGGGAGAAGCGTACGAGATCGACCAGCAAACGGGGGTTGCCGCGCGTTTTGCCACGTGGGAAATGTTCACGACCGTCGCAGGCACGGAGAACTTCCTCAGTCCGCCACCGCAGTGGCTCGACGACCAACGCTTTCTGATCCCTTCGATGCGACTCAGCGCACCGCAACTGATCTCGCTGGACGGCACGACCCAAGATGTGATCGCCGATCTCTTCGGATTACCCCGCTGGACACCGGAGGCGCGCCCGCGCGTTGCAGCCCTGATCCAACCGGACGACGCGGCGTGGTACCTTCTGCTGACGGAATATCGCGAGGGGGGCGGCGCCGACTATCGGCTCTATCGCAGCGAAACGAACGAGGTTCAGCCCCTGTCGCTCCCGGAGGGGGACGCGGCGTTCCAATTCGTAGCGGTGGTGGATCAGCAAGAATTGGTCTTTTACAGCCAAGGCGACAGCGAAGCGGTGAGCTACTGGGTGCGCCCGCTCGACGGCGGCCCCGACAGTTGGAGCGAGCTGCCCGCAGGCTACCGCCGCGTGACGGTTTCGCCGGACGGGCGCTACTTGGCGATCAACGAGGCCGATGGCGTGCGTGTGTACGACGATGCAGAGACGCTCGTGGCGGAGTGGAAGGTAGCGGCGGAGACGCTCTGGCTCTTGTGGTCGCCGCAGAGCGACCGCCTGCTGGTCGTCCGGTTCATCGAGCCGATGCAGTACACGCTCTACCTCCTTGATTTGGCCGCACCGTGATTTGGCGAATGGGGGCGGAGCGGCATGTTGGGGTCTCGATGCCCCTTCAAAGCTTCGCCATACTTATCCCCCGCTCCCTCCGCCCTTCCCATCCGTTTGCTACAGCGCGGCCAGCGCTTGGCCCAAATCCGCGATCAAATCGTCGACATGTTCGAGGCCGACCGAGAGCCGCACCAGTGTGTCGCTGATGCCCAGTTCGGCGCGGCGTTCGGCGGGCAGACTGGCGTGGGTCATGATGGCGGGGTGTTCGATCAAACTTTCCACACCGCCCAAGCTTTCGGCTAGGGTAAAGAGCTTCACTTCGCCGAGGAAGCGGCGGCTTTCCTCCAGCCCGCCCTTCAAGAAGATGGTGATCATGCCGCCCGGCCCCAACTGCTGGCGTTGCGCCAACTCGTACTGCGGATGGGACTCAAGGCCGGGATAAACAACGCGCTCTACATCGGGATGATCGTCGAGCCACTGCGCGATCTTCAATGCGTTCTCTTGGTGACGTTCCATGCGGACGGCCAGCGTTTTGATGCCGCGCATCACCAGCCATGAATCCATCGGCCCCGGCACGCCCCCCATCGCATTTTGCAGGAACTTGAGCTGGCCGTGCAGCGCTTCATCGTTGAGGATCAGCGCCCCACCCACCACATCGGAATGGCCGTTGAGGTATTTGGTGGTGGAGTGCATCACCATGTCGATGCCGTGGCGCAGCGGCTGTTGCAGATAGGGGCTGAGGAAGGTGTTGTCGCAAACGCTGATGACCCCCGCCTCTTGCGCCACAGTGGCCACCATCGTCAGATCGATGAGCTTGAGCAGCGGATTGGACGGCGTTTCGACCCAGATCATTTTCGTTGTCTCGCTCATCGCGCTGCGCAGCCGCGCCTCCGCCCCCTCACCGGAGAGATCCACGTAGCTGAAGGTCAGCCCCAAATTCGCCATCACTCGGTCGAAGAGGCGCACCGTACCGCCGTACAGATCATCGGAGGCGACGACGTGATCCCCCGCAGACAACGTGGCCATCACGGTGGTGATAGCGGCGAGGCCCGATGCGAAGGCGAGGCCAAAAGCACCGCCCTCCAACGCGGCCAGATTGCGTTCCAACGTGTTGCGGGTCGGGTTATCGGTGCGGCTGTACTCGTAGCCCTTGTGCTCACCCGGCGCGGGTTGGGCATAGGTACTGGTCTGGAAGATCGGCGGCATCACCGCGCCCGTGGTCGGTTCGGGCGATTGGCCCCCGTGAATCGCGGCGGTCTCGACATGTTGATAATGTTCCGACATGGATCGCTCCTACTTCTGTGGCTGGCGGATGGCAGACAAATGAAAAGACGGCGATGGAAATCCCATCGCCGCCCCCCAATCAACAAGGCAGGTTAGCTGGCCTTTTTCAGCACGGGCAGACCGGTGCCGGTTTCGCGGACCTCGTACCCTTCAGGCAACGAGGCTTCCGCGCCATCCTTCACTTCGCGTGCGAAGAAATAGAGCTTCGTCTTGGAATTCTTGGCCAAGCGGCTATGCAAGAAGTATGTTCGGCCTTTGGAATTTTCGTAGCTGTAAGCGTTATCCATGAGTATCCTTTCGTAAGTTCGAACCAACAACGGCGAAAATTATGGTCAAATGTTCGATTTTTGCAAATCTCCAGTGCCACATAGGGAGAGAAGTGCCGGGTAGAGCTGCCAAGCCCCGTCGCCTAACATATCTCGCTCGATGCCGCAAGCAGTCGTTTGATCTGCTGAAGGTGGCTTTCGCCATGTGCTGCGCTGCGTTGCAAGAGTCGGCGGAGGCTAATTGCACCATCCTCGGGGTGATTGCCGCTTCGCTGCCACGCCTCGTCGGGAAGCTGCTCGAAAAAGTGCGTCCAACGATGATGCAGCCCTTGCAAAATCTGTAGCGAAGGCGCGATCTCGCCCTCTGACCCGTCGGCCAGGCGTGCCCATGCTTCTTGATCGTAGGGCTTCAAAGTTGGCTGGCTTTCGGTCGCGATCAGCTTGCAACGCACAAAGCTGTTCATATGCGAATCGGCGAGGTGGTGAACGATCTGCGCAATCGTCCACTCCTCTGGAATGAGAGGGGTCGTCAACTGCTCGACCCTAAGTCCTTGCACAAGCGCGGCCACGGCGTCGGGGAGGGCGCGGATTTGCGCGATCAGCGCTTGCGTTTCGGTGGTCATCTTAGCGTCCTCGTAGGGGTGGCAACAGTAACTGCCGCAGATGATAGGATCAATCCTCACGATCTTGCAAAAAGGCCAACGTCCGCTGCCAAGCCAGCGTCGCCGATGGCTCATCGTAGGCATCGGCGCGATCGGCCTCGAAGAACCAATGGCCCACCTTGTCATAGCGATGGAAGGTCACAGCAAGCCCCGCGTCCCGAATCGCGGCTTCGGTCGCCGCGATCTGCTCCGCCGATTCGTAGGGATCGTCGGCGGCGAAGTGGCCCATGTAGCTGGCCCGCGCTTGGCGGAAATGTAGCTCTCCCGTCCCGTAGAAGAGCACCACTTTTGCGACCCAGTCGGGGCGGCTATCGGCTAACTCGATGGCGTAGTAAGCCCCCATTGAGAAGCCGATCACGGCGATCGCGCTGCCCTGCACGGCCAAGAACGAGGCTGCCGCATCGATCTCCGCGCGGGCACGTCCCTCGTCTTCCGACAGCGCAGCGCTCAACGTTTCGGCCGCGTCTATCGTCGTGGCGACCTCGCCATGATAGAGATCGGGGGCCAAGACGACGAAGCCGTCGTTGGCCAGCCGTTGGCAAAAAGCTTTGATCGTGCCATTGAGTCCCCACCACGGATGAAGCACCAGAATGGCAGGGCCACTGGCAACGGGTGGCAGTGCGAACAGGCCGACGGGTGATGCCATAATTGCTCCTTTGGAATTTTCGTAGCTGTAAGCGTTATCCATGAGTATCCTTTCGTAAGTTCGAACCAACAACGGCGAAAATTATGGTCAAATGTTCGATTTTTGCAAATCTCCAGTGCCACATAGGGAGAGAAGTGCCGGGTAGAGCTGCCAAGCCCCGTCGCCTAACATATCTCGCTCGATGCCGCAAGCAGTCGTTTGATCTGCTGAAGGTGGCTTTCGCCATGTGCTGCGCTGCGTTGCAAGAGTCGGCGGAGGCTAATTGCACCATCCTCGGGGTGATTGCCGCTTCGCTGCCACGCCTCGTCGGGAAGCTGCTCGAAAAAGTGCGTCCAACGATGATGCAGCCCTTGCAAAATCTGTAGCGAAGGCGCGATCTCGCCCTCTGACCCGTCGGCCAGGCGTGCCCATGCTTCTTGATCGTAGGGCTTCAAAGTTGGCTGGCTTTCGGTCGCGATCAGCTTGCAACGCACAAAGCTGTTCATATGCGAATCGGCGAGGTGGTGAACGATCTGCGCAATCGTCCACTCCTCTGGAATGAGAGGGGTCGTCAACTGCTCGACCCTAAGTCCTTGCACAAGCGCGGCCACGGCGTCGGGGAGGGCGCGGATTTGCGCGATCAGCGCTTGCGTTTCGGTGGTCATCTTAGCGTCCTCGTAGGGGTGGCAACAGTAACTGCCGCAGATGATAGGATCAATCCTCACGATCTTGCAAAAAGGCCAACGTCCGCTGCCAAGCCAGCGTCGCCGATGGCTCATCGTAGGCATCGGCGCGATCGGCCTCGAAGAACCAATGGCCCACCTTGTCATAGCGATGGAAGGTCACAGCAAGCCCCGCGTCCCGAATCGCGGCTTCGGTCGCCGCGATCTGCTCCGCCGATTCGTAGGGATCGTCGGCGGCGAAGTGGCCCATGTAGCTGGCCCGCGCTTGGCGGAAATGTAGCTCTCCCGTCCCGTAGAAGAGCACCACTTTTGCGACCCAGTCGGGGCGGCTATCGGCTAACTCGATGGCGTAGTAAGCCCCCATTGAGAAGCCGATCACGGCGATCGCGCTGCCCTGCACGGCCAAGAACGAGGCTGCCGCATCGATCTCCGCGCGGGCACGTCCCTCGTCTTCCGACAGCGCAGCGCTCAACGTTTCGGCCGCGTCTATCGTCGTGGCGACCTCGCCATGATAGAGATCGGGGGCCAAGACGACGAAGCCGTCGTTGGCCAGCCGTTGGCAAAAAGCTTTGATCGTGCCATTGAGTCCCCACCACGGATGAAGCACCAGAATGGCAGGGCCACTGGCAACGGGTGGCAGTGCGAACAGGCCGACGGGTGATGCCATAATTGCTCCTTTGGAATTTTCGTAGCTGTAAGCGTTATCCATGAGTATCCTTTCGTAAGTTCGAACCAACAACGGCGAAAATTATGGTCAAATGTTCGATTTTTGCAAATCTCCAGTGCCACATAGGGAGAGAAGTGCCGGGTAGAGCTGCCAAGCCCCGTCGCCTAACATATCTCGCTCGATGCCGCAAGCAGTCGTTTGATCTGCTGAAGGTGGCTTTCGCCATGTGCTGCGCTGCGTTGCAAGAGTCGGCGGAGGCTAATTGCACCATCCTCGGGGTGATTGCCGCTTCGCTGCCACGCCTCGTCGGGAAGCTGCTCGAAAAAGTGCGTCCAACGATGATGCAGCCCTTGCAAAATCTGTAGCGAAGGCGCGATCTCGCCCTCTGACCCGTCGGCCAGGCGTGCCCATGCTTCTTGATCGTAGGGCTTCAAAGTTGGCTGGCTTTCGGTCGCGATCAGCTTGCAACGCACAAAGCTGTTCATATGCGAATCGGCGAGGTGGTGAACGATCTGCGCAATCGTCCACTCCTCTGGAATGAGAGGGGTCGTCAACTGCTCGACCCTAAGTCCTTGCACAAGCGCGGCCACGGCGTCGGGGAGGGCGCGGATTTGCGCGATCAGCGCTTGCGTTTCGGTGGTCATCTTAGCGTCCTCGTAGGGGTGGCAACAGTAACTGCCGCAGATGATAGGATCAATCCTCACGATCTTGCAAAAAGGCCAACGTCCGCTGCCAAGCCAGCGTCGCCGATGGCTCATCGTAGGCATCGGCGCGATCGGCCTCGAAGAACCAATGGCCCACCTTGTCATAGCGATGGAAGGTCACAGCAAGCCCCGCGTCCCGAATCGCGGCTTCGGTCGCCGCGATCTGCTCCGCCGATTCGTAGGGATCGTCGGCGGCGAAGTGGCCCATGTAGCTGGCCCGCGCTTGGCGGAAATGTAGCTCTCCCGTCCCGTAGAAGAGCACCACTTTTGCGACCCAGTCGGGGCGGCTATCGGCTAACTCGATGGCGTAGTAAGCCCCCATTGAGAAGCCGATCACGGCGATCGCGCTGCCCTGCACGGCCAAGAACGAGGCTGCCGCATCGATCTCCGCGCGGGCACGTCCCTCGTCTTCCGACAGCGCAGCGCTCAACGTTTCGGCCGCGTCTATCGTCGTGGCGACCTCGCCATGATAGAGATCGGGGGCCAAGACGACGAAGCCGTCGTTGGCCAGCCGTTGGCAAAAAGCTTTGATCGTGCCATTGAGTCCCCACCACGGATGAAGCACCAGAATGGCAGGGCCACTGGCAACGGGTGGCAGTGCGAACAGGCCGACGGGTGATGCCATAATTGCTCCTTCTCCGCTCGATCAGTCCATGCAGAGGTAGCGGATAATCCAGCTTCCGATCTGCACCATCTTACAACTTTTCTGCGACATGGCCAGCAAATGTGGGCCACCCCAGGGGATCGGCGATCAAAGCAGAAGGAAGCGTGCGAGAGAAAGGACGCGAAGTTTAACGATGGGAAAGCTGGCCCGACCCACAAGTCGCACAAGCGTTCGGAGCGAAAAGCGAAGCGGCGCTGGAATATCCAGCGCCGCTTCGCTTTGTAAACGGGTCAGCCGATAGGGTTGGAGGGCAGCGCACGGTTTCGTCGCCCGAACCACCAGCGGCCAATCGTGAAGAAGGCGACGAGCAACACAAGGCCCATCAGCAGCGGCACGAAGATCGCCAGCAACGAGGCGACGGTCGCCACCACATCCTCCCCTGCCGACACGACCGAGTTGCCAAGCCCCGCGGTCGAGGCCGTCACCACGGGCCGCGCGACCGCCTTGGTGGCATGGACGCTGCCTGCGGTGAGCAGTCCCAGCACCATGGCAAAGGCTGGATCCATCCCCCCGACCGCACCGGAATTGGCGGCGAATAGGATCGCGCCCGCAGCGGGACGAATGACGGTGTGGATCACATCGTTCAGCGAATCGAGGGCCGGAATCTTGTCCACGGTCATTTCGATCAGCAACAACACCGCCAATGTGCCCAGCACCCACGGATTTTCGAGGGTGGCGAAGGGGCCGTTGAGCGTAAGTAAATCGGTGTAGCGGGCGACGAGGCCCGTGATCAGCAGCGGGATGTAGGCGTTCAACCCCGCCGACGAGGACAGTCCAAAGGCCGTAAAGAGCGCCAATATCGATTCCATCTTTTCCTCCTCCAAAGCGCAAGCGCGTCACGACTGCTGGCTATACGCCTCGCCACCCCACGCAGTTGCGCGGCGTGGCGCCGGGATGAATCAATGGCAAGGCGCGGCGGGCCGCCATGGGCCAACGGCGCCTTGCCGCGTTATGCCAACGGCGAGGCGAGGCGGGGCACGGGTGTCTCGGCGCTGCCCCACAGCACGGTAAGGTCTTCGGCGTCCAACGTCTCGTTTTCCAGCAGCCCGTTGGTGATGTCGTCCAGCAACTGCCGATTCTCGCCGAGCAGCCGTCCTGCCTCGCGGTGCGCTTCTTCGACGATGCGCCGCGTGGCGATGTCGATCTGCGTCGCCAACCCTTCGCCGATCTCACGATGCTGGGTCAGGTCATAGCCGAGGAAGGGGTTTTCACTGTCGCTTGGCAACGCCAGCACCCCCAATTCCTCGCTCATGCCCCACTTCGTCACCATGTTGCGCGCCAGCTTGGACGCCTCTTTCAGGTCATTTTCGGCGCCGGTCGTGATCTCGCCGATAGCGAGTTCCTCGGCGGCCCGTCCGCCCATCATCACCGCCAGCCGCCCGATCAAATAGTCGCGAGGGTAGTTAAGCCGGTCGTCGATCGGCAACTGGTAGGTCACACCGAGCGCACGGCCACGGGGGATGATCGTCACCTTGTGAACGGGATCGGTGCCGGGGGTCAGCCGCGCCACCAGGGCGTGGCCCGCCTCGTGATAGGCCACGACTTTCCGTTCGTGGGGGTTCATCAGCCGGGGCCGTTCGACCCCGAGCATGATCTTGTCGAGCGCATCGTCGAAATCGCCACGTGAAATCTTGCGTCCGCCCTTGCGTGCCGCGTGAAGCGCGGCCTCGTTGGCCAAATTCGCCAGATCCGCCCCCGAAAAGCCGGGGGTGGCACGGGCCAGGGTGGGGATGTCCACCGTGCTGTCGAGCGGCTTGCCCCGCGTGTGGATGCGCAGAATGCCCTCGCGCCCCTTGCGGTCGGGCAAGCCGATCGTCACCTGACGGTCGAAACGGCCGGGCCGCAGCAGGGCGGGATCCAGCACATCGGGACGGTTGCTGGCGGCGATCACGATCACATTGGCGCGGTCGTCGAAGCCGTCCAATTCCACCAAGATTTGGTTGAGCGTCTGTTCCCGCTCGTCGTTGCCGCCGCCCATGCCCGCCCCACGGCGCCGCCCCACCGCATCGATCTCGTCGATGAAGACGATCGCGGGCGCTTCTTTCTTGGCGCGGTCAAAGAGATCGCGCACGCGGCTGGCCCCCACGCCCACGAACATCTCGACGAATTCGGAGCCAGAGATGTTGAAGAAGGGGACCCCCGCTTCGCCCGCGACGGCGCGTGCCAGCAACGTCTTGCCGGTGCCGGGCGGGCCGACAAGCAGGATCCCGCGCGGAATCTTGGCGCCAAGCGCGAGATACTTTTCGGGATATTTGAGGAAATCGACGACTTCGGTCAATTCGCCCTTGGCCTGATCTTCGCCCGCGACATCGTTGAAGGTTACGGTCGGCATCTCTTCGTTGTACCGTTCGGCCCGCGAGCGGCCAAACTGGAAGATACCGCCCTGCGCCTGCCGCATCGAACGACTCCACCAGACAATGAGGCCGACGAGCAGCAGGAAGGGGGCGAAGTTGAGGAAGAGCGAGAGCAGCAGCGGTGTGCTCGGTGTCTCCGCCTCGATCTTCACATTGTTCGTTTCCAGCAGCGACAGCAGGGTCGGGTTTTCGACTTCCGGTAGCGTTGTCGTGAAGGCGGGGTAGGGGGTGCCATCGCTATCTTCGGCGGTGGTGCGTTGCCAACCACCCGCTTCGTTCAGCTTCCAGAACTGGTCGCCCGTGAACTCGCCTTCAACCGAATTGCCGGTCAGTTTTACTTCGGTCACATTGCCGCTCTGAACTTCGGCAAGAAATTCGCTGTAGGGGAGGGGCACGGCATCTTGGGCACTGGCGAAAAGCATGCCGTAGGCTTGGTAGAGCGCCCACGCCAGCACCAGAAACCAGATGAAGCTGAAGCGACTGCGCCACGGCGGTACCGTGCCTTGTGGCTCCGTGGGCTTGCGCTCCGGTGGGTTCGGACGTTGTGAAGACATCATTTTCTCCGTATCAGCTCGATCATTCGCGGCGGGCTCGAACACGAGCCAGCCCGCGTCACGCTGCCTCGAGTTGCGTGTGGCGTGTTTAGACGGTCCGGGCCGGGGCTAACCTATCTTTGCGGCGGCGAAAGCGGCCGATTCATAGCGCATACCGCCCCCACATCCATCTTTGGGAAAGGCTATTTAGCGCCCCTAATGAAAAGCCGCCGCTCGTGGTGCAGCGGTCGGCTTGATAATTCAGTAGAAAATTATAGCGCAGAATGTCCCCAAGTTGGAACCCCCGTCCTGCGGACCGCTACGCGAACGGCACGCTCAGGTCAGGCGGCTCCAGCATTCGAGAATTGGGGTGTGAGCGGAACGAGGCGGGTATATTTCATTTCAGCGGGTGATGAAACTTTTTGAAGGGATGTGAAAAGCATGAACCGGTGGCCCCCATTGGTGCTTCGCAGATTGCCTCTGATTGCCGCCGCAGGGGTTCGCTGACATGGCGGCGGGATCATCAAAGTACGGATAGGCGAGACGGGCGGGCACCAGGCCCGCCCCTACGGTGCTTCGCAGATTGCCTCTGATTGCCGCAGGGGTTCGCTGACATGGCGGCGGGATCATCAAACTACTGAAAGGCGAGACGGGCGGGCACCAGGCCCGCCCCTACGGTGCTTCGCAGATTGCCTCTGATTGCAGCCGCAGGGGTTCGCTGACATGGCGGCGGGATCATCAAACTACTGAAAGGCGAGACGGGCGGGCACAAGTCCCGTCCCGACATGGGCCATGCAAAGAGATGGCAAACACATTAAAGATGGCGCGAAGCGGTAGGGGCACCCCTTGTGGATGCCCGCCTCACTTACCAACTGGCTCAGACGATCCGCTTCATTTCCACGGTGTTTTACGCTGTTATAAGACAACCAAAAGAGGAAAAAGAGAGAGGAAAGAGGAGCGTTCAAGCGTCTTCTGCGGCCATCACATCGTCTTCTCTCTTCTCGTTGGCCTAGCCATGAGGGGCCGCGCTCGGTTAAGGTGTACTCAGTACTCCCTACGGCAAGCGCTCTCGCAGGGAGTTGAAGCCCAGCGCGTCGAAGTGGGCTTCGACGGGGGCGCGGTCGTAGGCGAGGTGGCAGTCGTCGCGGTCGAAGGCGATGTCGGGAACGTCGCGGATGAGCGTGGCGAGGCGTAGGCTGAGCAGGGCGCTTTCGTGGCCTCGCTTCAACGCATTGCGCATCCGTGTCGATTCGACCTCGTCCAGCGCATCGTAGAGGGCTTCGACGGTGGTGAACTGTTGCAGCAGCGTGGTGGCGCTCTTTTCGCCGATGCCAGGTACCCCCGGGATGTTGTCGCTGCTGTCGCCGACCAGGGCCTTCCAATCTGCCACTTGGTGGGGCGCGATGCCCCAGCGCATGTGAAGGCGCGCCGCATCGTAACGCTCGGCCTCGGCCATGGCGCGGGTCGGATAGAGGATCGTGGTGGTGGGGCCGATGATGCCGAAAAGGTCACGGTCCCCGCTGAGGACGATGGTCTCGACCCCGCCCTGCGCGGCGGCTTGCGCGGCGAGGGTGGCGATGATGTCGTCGGCCTCGTACCCTGCCTTGCTGAACTGCGGAATTTGCATCGCGGCCAGCACGGGTTGCAACCGCGCGACCTGCCGCGCCACATCGGGGTCGATCCCTTGGCGGCCCGCCTTGTAGTCGGCAAAGATCTCTTCGCGGAAGGGACGCCCTTCGTCCCAAACCACAGCGACCAGCGCCGGTTTCAGCGCGGCGATCTGCGTGAAAAGGATGGAGAGAAAGCCGTAAACAGCATGGACGGGTTGATCATCGTTGTCGGTGAGCGTGGGGGGAAGGGCGAAGAAGGCGCGAAAGGCAATCGAGTGCCCATCGACCAGCAAAAGACGTTGCATAGGCTAATCGCTCACGTCGCGCGGGGCGAGCTGCTGCGCGACGAGCTGCTTGTGGAGACGGAGTAGCTCATCCTCCAGATCGTTGAGGCGATCCTGCCAATCTTGGAACTGCGCCACTTCCATCAGCACTGCCACGGCTTTGCCATACTGCGTGATAATCAGCGGACGTTGTGTTTCGCGCACCTTGTCGATCTGTTGCGCCGCACGCAATCGCAGTTCAGAGATAGGCAGCACATCTTCGACAAGATCAATTCGGGTTGCCATGCGCGGTCCTTTCACAGAGCGGTGGTGCGCAGATGGAGTCAGTCAACGAAAGCGGCTCACCAGTTTCAGAGGAGAACGAGCATTGAGAATCGAGAATCGAACGGCGGGAATCGGTCGTTAAGTCTTTAAGCGGAAGCTTTTTCTCCTCGACCATTCCTCGTATCTTTGCGGACGGTGCCGTCGAAATACGAGGTGGAGTATATCATACGGCGCGATAAAGCGTCAATCGTTGTACATTATACGGTTTATTTTTGGTATGATCTGTGCTGATGAAGCCTCTAGGAAAAGCACGTCGCGCTCTGCCTTGAGAGATCAGCGTCTTGCTTTGACGGTGGGATAGAGGGTGGACGCTTTGCGGATGGCGAAGGGCGAAAAGGGTGAGGGTGCACAGCGTAACAGCGCGCTACTTCCCAGGCTGGCCCAATGCGTCGCGCTTGCCAATCGGCACAAAGCGTCTATCGTTTTGGCGGAGGACGAAGTGAACCATTTCGAGGCGTGGCTGGCGACGGACGAGACGTTGCTGCTGGACGGCGCGATGGGCACCGCCTTGCTCGACGCGGGGCTGTCGGCGGGCGAACCGTTGGCCTTGGCCGTGCTCGACCACCCTGACCTCGTGCGCCGCATTCACCGCGCCCATATCGCGGCGGGCGCCCGGCTCATCCTCAGCCACAGCTTTGCGGCCAACCCTGTTCAGTTGGGTCGATTCGCGCTGGCAGACGCGGTGGATGCCGTGAATCATGCGGCGGTCACCCTTGCGCGGGGGGCGGCGCAGGGCGCGGCCCGTGCCAAGGGCACGGCCGTGTGGGTCGCGGGCGGCCTTGGCCCTATCGTCGCCGACGCACCCATCGACCCCGACGACCTTTGCCGCGCTTTTGCCGAGCAAGCCGAGGCACTTACCGCGGCGGGCGCCGATCTGCTCTGGATCGAAACGTTGGGTAGCCTTGCCGAGCTACGGGCCGCTGTGGCGGGGGTCCGACAAGTCAGCCCATTGCCGCTCGTCGCCACCTTCTCCTTTGACCACGAGGGCAGGACGCGCAACGGGCTCACGCCGTCAGCAGCAATGCGTGGCGCGGTTGACTGCGGCGTGGTGGCCGCTGGCGCGAACTGCGGCCATTCGCTGGAAATGACCGAGCAGGCGCTGCGCCAGATGCAACGTGCCGCGCCGCAGATGCCGTTGGTGAGCAAGGCCAATGCCGGGCTGCCCCAGCGCTGCGGCGAGCGTTGGCACTACCCCGTCAGCCCCGATGAGTTTGCGGCGCACGGCCAACGGTTGCGCGCGATGGGGGTGCGGCTGATCGGCGGCTGCTGTGGAACAACGGCGGCGCACCTACGCGCGCTCCATCGTGAATCGGACCCCATGTAATCTCAATGAGATTCAATGAAACGCAACGCTAATCTCTCTCTCTATCTCCCTTCTCTATCTCAAAACCCGAGGAACCATGTCTAACCACACGCCCCCTGTCCCCCCTGATATCGAGATCGCGCAAGCGGCGACGCCTCAACCGATTCGTCAGGTCGCTGACACGCTTGGCCTTCATGAGGACGAATTGCTGATGTATGGGCCGTACAAGGCGAAGGTCAATCTGGATGTGCTGGAGCGGCTGTCGGAGGAAGCGGACGGTCGCTACATCGTTGTGACTGCGATCACACCGACGCCGTTGGGCGAAGGCAAGACGACGACTTCCGTTGGCTTGGTGCAGGGGTTGGGGCAAATCGGCAAGCGGGCGGCGGTCTGCATTCGTCAGCCGTCGATGGGGCCGACTTTCAGCATCAAGGGCGGCGCGGCGGGGGGCGGCTATTCGCAGGTCATCCCGATGGAAGATTTCAACCTACATCTGACGGGTGATTTGCACGCCATCACGGCGGCCCACAACCTCTGCGCGGCGGCGTTGGATGCCCGTATGATGCACGAGCGCAATTACCCGGGCGAGGCGTGGAAGAGGCGTACCACCACCGACGATCACCCCGAGGGGCTGCCACGGCTCAACATCAACCCGTACAGGGTGACGTGGAACCGTGTGGTCGACGTCAACGACCGCGCCCTGCGCGAGATCGTGGTGGGGCTGGGCGGCAAATGGGAAGGTTACCCTCGTTCGGCCAGCTACGATATCTCGGTGGCGTCGGAAGTAATGGCGATTTTGGCGTTGGTCTCCGGCAAGAGCTATCGCGAGGCGCTCAAGGATATGCGCGAACGGATCGGCCGTATCGTGCTGGCCTATGACTACGACGGCCACCCGATCACCACCGAGGACCTCGGCGTGGCGGGCGCGATGACGGTGCTGATGAAAGATGCGATCAATCCCAACCTGATGCAGACGCTCGAAGGGCAGCCCGCCTTTGTGCACGCGGGGCCGTTCGCCAATATCGCGCACGGCAACAGCTCCGTGGTGGCCGACCAAGTGGCGCTCAAGCTGGCCGATTATGTGGTGACGGAGGCGGGATTCGGGGCCGACATCGGCATGGAGAAGTTTTTCGACATCAAATGTCGTGCCTCGGGGCTGAAGCCGGATGCGGTGGTGTTGGTGGCCACGATTCGAGCGCTGAAGATGCACGGGGGTGGGCCGAAGGTGGTCGCGGGCTACGAACTGCCGGAGGCGTATGTGCAGGAGAATTTGGAGCTGGTCGAACGGGGCGCGGACAACCTCCGCGCGCATATCCGCATTGCCCGCACCTTCGGCGTGCCGGTGGTGGTGGCAATCAACATCTTTCCGACCGACAGTCCGAACGAGATCGCGCTGGTGCAACGGATCGCGGAAGAGGCGGGCGCACTGGCCGCCGTGCCGTCCGATCATTGGGCCCACGGGGGCGAAGGGGCGAGGGCACTCGCCGAAGCCGTGGTGCGGGCCGCCGAATCGCCGTCGGAGTTCCGCTATATCTACGACTTAGAGGCGTCGATCAAAGCCAAGATCGAGGCGATTGCCACGAAAATTTACGGTGCGGCGCGCGTGGAATATAGCAGCGAGGCCGAAGCGCAGATCCGCACCTACGAAAAGAACGGCTTCGGCAATCTGCCGATCTGCATGGCGAAGACCCATCTCTCAATCTCGCACGATCCCGCACTAAAGAATGTGCCGCGCGACTTCACCTTCCCGATCCGCGAGGTGCGCGCCAGCGTTGGTGCGGGCTTCATCTACCCGCTGGCGGGTGAAATGCGCACTATGCCCGGCCTGCCCGCCACCCCCGGCTATATGAAGGTGGATATCGACGCGGAAGGGAAGGTGGTGGGGCTGTCGTGAGAAGCGTTGACGTGTTGGCGCGTTCCAACGTTCGAAGGAATAGGAGTGTGGGGGCGTGGGGCATGGCAAAAGATGGCCCTATCAATGGGGCCACCCTGTTCCTAGGCGCTACTCGTCCTTCGCCACGCCGGGTCGTTGCGATCGGTAGAAAAGTGGCGCGGCACTACCGTCAAGAATCGGGAATCGGCGGCCTTGCGGGTGCATGGCCCTCCATCGCCCTTTGCACCTACTGATAAATCACCACATTCGGCATGAGCTGCATGTACTCTTTGGCGTAGTCGGATTCATCGATGCCGAGCGTCTCCCGTTCGGTCAGCAGCGGCTCGTCCCACTGGTAGAAGAGCTTGAAGCCGGTATATTCCCACGTGTTTTCCATGAAGCCGTTGTATTTCAGGACCTTCCCGACCGGGTCGCCCCAGCCGTCCGCCGTGATGTTCAGGTCGATCAGATAGAGATCTTCCAGATCGTCCTTTTGTTTCAGCATGGCATAGAGGAATTGGTGGATGATCAGCATCCGCCGCCCTTCGATCCCGTTGTCCACCATGTAGTCACGCATTGCCCGCTGTGCCTCGTTGAGCTGTTCCGCCGTCACGAAGCCGATGGGGGAGCCGGGGCGCTCTTGGCCGGGGGTGCTCATCGCAAATTCGGGGTCGATGGCAAGGTGAACGTTGTCGTATTTGAGCCACGGGAAGCCTTCCGCCACCGCCTCCAGGGGCGTCCGACTGCCGACCTGCACATCCAGAATCACCTGCCAACCGCGTGCCTGCGCCGCCTCGATGTAGGTCAGCGTTGCCTCGTCGCTCATATAAGAGAGGTAATCACCCTCCTCGCCTGCGTTGGCGGTTGCCATGCCCCAGACAAGGTGGTAGGCGCGGGTCACATCCATAGTGGGGCCGTTGGCCTCGTCGTAGGCGACCGCTTGCGCTTCGAGCCGATCGCTCATCTCCTCGATCTCCGTCTCGCCGAGAATGCCCATGATATCCACACCGGGCCGACCGTAGTAAGTCAGCCATGTCGTTTCATACATGGGCGAATTCGGCGCGGAGCGACGGGCTTTCAGCGGTTGGCGCGCCGACAAATCGTCGGGGTCGAGCGAAGCAGGCGCAGTGCGGCCCAACGGGGGCGCGACGGCCAGCGGCGTTTCCCCTTCGCTCTCTGCCTCGTCGACCGTGGGCAATTCGCCGTTGGGGCCGGGGATCAGCAGCGTCTGGCCAACGCGAATCTCGTCGGGGGAATCCAGCGTGTTGGCCACGAGCAACTCAACGACGCCAACACCGTAATTCTCCGCGATCTCGGAGAGCGTTTCGCCCGCTTCGACCTCGTGCGTTGTCGGCCCTTGGCTCTGCGCTCTGACCCACGTCGGTTGTAGGACGAACGCCACCAGCAGCAAGAGGGTCAGAAATGTAAGTGCGGTGCGTGGCATGGCGAGTTTGATGAGTTCGGTGAGTTTGGTGAGTTTGGTGAGTTTGGTGAGTTTGGTGAGTTGGGCGTTGCTCTGCACTCTGCGTTGCTGTTCCGTTTTCCGTTTTGCGTTCTACGTTTTACGTTGAAACAGTCTAGCATGAAAAAGCCCAGAGAGAGAATTGCTCTGCTCTGGGCGTATGGTTGGAACGATCCGGCGTTAGCGGCGGGCCTTTTCCTTCTCGTCCGAAAAGAGGATCTGGTCGAGGCGGTCTGAGCCGTCGGCTAAGGTCGGGCGGTAGCTGGTGCGTGGGGCGGGGCGTTGACGCTTACTTACTTTTTGCCAGACGACCAGCCCGATGACGAGCATCACCAGCGGAACCGCGACGAAGCCCGCGATACTGACTAGGCCACCGACCAGCGCCGAAGCGAGGTGGAGCGCGGCGCCGGTCAAAGCGCCCCCGATGCCGACCGTAGTGAGAATGTCGCCGAAATCATCGGCCTTCGGCTTGCGGGCCAGTTGGGCGTAGACCGAGAGGCCAAGTCCGAAGGCGGCGGGGAAAACCAGCAGCCATGAGTAGAGGAAGGTTCCCCAGCCGAAGAAGGCGATGCCCAGTGAGACGATCGCCATCGCCATGCCCATCATCGCCGGAATCGTCAGTATCGCGGCACTGCCGCCCAACCGTTTGACCAGCCAAAAGAGAAAAAGGCTGGGCAATGCGAAAAACATCGCCGCAATGAATCCACCGGTCGAAAACAGACCGAGTATCAGAAGGAGGGCTGTGACCACGACTGCCGGAATCAACAGGCCCGAGCCACCACGCCGCCGTGCGTATCCCATCGTAAACCTCGCTTGTCAACGCCTCGTTTTGTTGTAGCGCTTTACGGCGCGAAAGTACACGGAGTTGCGGGGATCGGGTTGCGATGACGGGAAGCTGCACGCATTGTGGCTTCGATGGAAACGCGGGGGATGGATCGTGCATAGCGCATGGGTTGCCCTACACCCCACGGGTCCATCATCGCAGCCTCCGTTCTGCGCTTTGCGTTCTTCGTTCTGCGTCTAGCTCTCCCGTTCGATTCGCGCCCCAAGCGCCCGCAGCCGTTCGTCAAGCGCTTCGTAGCCCCGGTCGATCTGCTCCACATTCTCGATGATGCTTTGTCCTTCGGCGCAGAGCGCGGCGATCACCAGTGCCATGCCCGCGCGAATGTCGGGGCTGGTGAGCCGTTGGCCGTAGAGCGGCGCGGGGCCAACGACAACGGCGCGGTGGGGGTCGCAGAGGATAATGCGTGCCCCCATGCCGATCAGTTTGTCGACCCAAAAGAGGCGGCTCTCGAACATTTTCTCGTGGATCAGAATCGTCCCTTGGGCTTGAGTGGCGACAACCAGCGCGATCGAAACTAGATCGGCAGGGAACCCCGGCCACGGGGCGTCGTCGATCTTCGTGACGGCCCCGTGCAAATCCTCTTGGACGACCAACTGCTGATTCCCCGGCACCCAGATGTCGTCGCCGCGCACCTCCCAGCGAACCCCCAGCCGGCCCATGTAGATCGCCGTCACGCGATGCTGTTCGGGCCGGCAGCGGCGGATCAACAGTTCGCTGCCCGTGGCCGCCGCCAAGCCGATGAAGCTACCCACCTCCAGATAATCAGGGCCGATCTCGAACGTGGCCCCATGGAGCTGCGTTTTGCCGTGGATCGTGAGGTTGCTGCTGCCGATCCCCTCGATCTCCGCCCCCATCGCGACGAGCAGATGGCAGAGGTCTTGCACATGCGGCTCGCTGGCGGCGTTGGAGATATGGCTGATGCCGGAGGTAAGCGCTGCGGCCATGATCACATTCTCGGTCGCCATTACGCTCATCTCCGTCAGGAAGATGTCGGCGGCCCGCAACCCCTCGGGGGCGACAAGGCGATAGCTGTCCGGTCGCACCTCGACTTCGACGCCCATCTGTTGGAAGGCCTCGATATGGGTGTCGAGCGGTCGTCGCCCGATGCGGTCGCCGCCGGGGCGGGGCAGGGTAGCTTGGCCGCAGCGGGCCAGCAGCGGACCGGCGAGCAGGAAGGAGGCGCGGATTTTTTGGCTGAGGGTGCGATCAGCTTCGTCGTGGTATATCGTTTGGCTCTGGAACTGTACGCTATCATGGGCCAATCGTTCCACCGTGCCGCCGAGCTGTGCCACCAACTGCTGCATGATCAGCACATCTTGAATCGCGGGCAAGCGGCTGAGTGTGACAGCCTCGCTCGTTAGCAATGTGGCGGCGACACAGGGCAGCGCCGCATTCTTGCTGCCCCGTGGCTCAATGGTCCCCGACAGCTTATGGCTGCCCTCAATCACAAACCGATCCATCCTCGTTCTCGCTTTCGCTCTGCCAGTACTCAGTAGTGAGTATGGTAGTAGTTAGTGCCCATTGGGCAATCGGTGCGTTGCGTTGCTAATTGCTTTGATGCGCATTGATGCAACGTCGTCCCCCCGTTGAAGATGAGCAACGCCCCGCCCTGATGATGCGTTGGGGGGGCGCTGTGGTTGGGCTGGGTTGAATCGCGAAGCGTCGCGCCATCTCTCTGTCACAACCATCATGACCACGGTGTGGAAAATGGAGAATCGAGAATGGAATTCAACGCAATTCATTGGTATGACAATGCCTCCATTCTCCATTCTCTATTCGCTATCAACTCGCGCCATTAGCCCATGGTCTATGCCTCTCGACAAGCCGCTTACGCTCAGTTAAGCCGCTGCGACAGGTAGTCGATCAGGTCGATTTTGGTCACGATCCCTTCGACTTGGCTCGCCGCATCGACCACGACCACCACGCTGCTTTCCGCAAAGGCTTCAGCAAGGGTATCCAGCGCCGAGCCACGCCCCACCAAGGGAATCTCATTGTTGATCACATCCTCGATCGTTTCGGCACGGGCATGGTCGTGGTTGGCACTGAGCAAATGGTTGAGCAAGTCCCGCTCGGTGACCACCCCGATGTAGCGTTCGCCGTCGCCCACCACGGGCAACTGCGAGACATTATGATCTTTCATCCGCTGGATGATCTCGATCTTGGTTTCGTGCGGATGGGCCAGAATCAGCGATTCGGCATCCCGCGGGTTGCGCATCAGCAGATCACCGACCCGCCCTTCGCCCAGCGGCGTATAGTCGAGGAAACGGTTCTCTCGCATCCAATCGTCGTTGAAGACCTTCGACAGGTAGCGCGAGCCGCTATCCGGCAACAGCACGACCACGACGGCATCCTCCGGCAACGATTTCGCCACCTTCAACGCGCCCGCCACCGCCGAGCCGCAAGAGCCGCCGCAGAAGATCCCTTCTTCGCGCACCAGACGACGTGTCATCAGCAGGCTCTCGCGGTCGTCCACCTGCACCACATCGTCGACATAATCGAAATCGGTCGTCCCCGGCACGAAATCTTCGCCGATCCCCTCGACCTTGTAGCTGAAGGCCTCGCCCAAGTTGCCCGTGTAGAAGAACTCGTGGAGCAAGGAGCCGATCGGGTCGACGCCGATGATCTGAATAGCGGGATTCTGCTCCTTCAGATATTTGCCCGTGCCGCTGATCGTGCCGCCCGTGCCGAGTCCCGCCACGAAATGGGTGATGCGTCCTTCCGTCCCCTCCCACAGCTCGGGGCCGGTGGAGTAGTAGTGGCTGATCGGGTTGATCATATTGTGGTACTGATTGGCCAAGACCGCGCCCGGCGTCTCCTTCACGATCTGTTTCGCCACGTTGTAATAAGAGCGCGGATCTTCGGGGGCCACCGCCGTCGGCGTGATGACTACCCGCGCCCCGAAGGCGCGCAGCAGTCGCACCTTCTCGTCCGACATCTTGTCCGGCATCACGAAGACGCTCTTGTAGCCCTTGATTGCGGCAGCAATCGCCAGCCCAACCCCCGTGTTGCCGCTCGTCGCCTCGACGATGGTACCGCCCGCTTTCAGCAGGCCCCGTTTCTCGTAATCCTCCACGATCGTCACGCCGATTCGATCCTTCACCGAACCGCCCGGGTTGAACAGCTCGACCTTGGCCAGAATCGTTGGTTTGTAGCCACGGCTCACCGTGTGCAATCGCACCAGTGGCGTGTTGCCGATCGTCTCCAAAATCGAATCATAGACGCCATAGGCCACCTTGCCGCTCGGCGGTCGCCAGACATCCGCTTGCACCTCAAACATATCTCCTCCTTGAGATTGCGCCCGACCTGTCCCATTCGTCTTTTGTGGCGGCAATTGTATCACGAGTGTGGTGAGGCGTTTAATGAGTTTAGTGAGTTTAATGAGTTTGGTGAGTTTAATGAGTTTGATGAGTTGGGCGTTGCTCTACGTTGCCTGCTCTGCGTTCTGCGTTGCCTGCTCTGCGTTCTGCGTTACCTGCTCTGCGTTGCCGTTTTGCGTTCTGCGTGGGCTGCATTACCCTCTGCCCATGAAGCTACTACGACGGATCACTCTACTATGCCTGGCGCTGCTCTGCGTGGCCTGTGCGCCGAGCGCAACGCTGCGGGCGTTGACCGGCGAGGAAGAGCTGGCGCCGCAACTGCGCGGGGTGGGCCATTGGGTCAGCGGCGAATTGCGCCCTCGCCCCGCAACGGAGACGCTGGGGCCGGTGCAGCACGTCAGCCTCTACCCGTATGGCATCAACACCTTCTTACAGAACGAAACGGAGCCGGAGAAGGTCGAGCGCTCGCTCGATCTGATCGCCGAGGCGGGCTTTGGCTGGATCCGCCAAGAGTTCACCTGGGAAGATATCGAGATCCACCACGATGAGTGGTACGTCGATCTGCGTAACAACGAGATCCGTAATGCATGGGAGAAGTACGACCGCATCGTCGCGCTGGCCGAAGCGCGCGACCTACAGATCATCGCGCGGCTCTCCAACCCACCCGCGTGGAGTCGCGCCGCTGGCGACGCCAATGGGGCCAAAGCGCCGCCCGACCATCTGGCGGATTTTGGCGACTTTGTCGATGCCGTCGTCCGTCGCTACCAGGGGCGCATCACCTACTTTCAGATCTGGAACGAGCCCAACTGCTGCGAAGAATGGGGGACGCAGCCCGTCAGCCCCGAACAATATACCGAGCTGCTCGCCGTCGGCTACCAGCGGGCCAAGGCCGCCAACCCCGATGCCGTGATCCTCACCGCGCCGCTGGCCCAAACGATCGAGATGGATTACTCCCCAGGGGGGCTGAACGACTTCCTCTTTTTGCAGCGGATGTACAACGCGGGCGCTGCCGATTATTTCGACATCCTTGCGATCAACGATTACGGGCTGTGGAGTGGCCCGACCGACCGGCGGATGCGACCGCGCGTCATCAATTACTCGCGCGCGGAATATCTGCGGGACATCATGATTCGCAACGGCGACCGCGAAAAGCCGATCTGGATCAGCGAGATGGCGTGGAACAGTACCCCGCCCGAAAGCGGCATCTACCCCAACTTCGGCTACGTGCCCGAGGCGCAACGCGGCCCCTATCTGGTCGAAGCCTTCGAGCGGCAGCAGCAGGAATGGCCCTGGGCGGGGGTCTCCTCGGTTTGGTTCTTCAAGCAGCCCACCGACGAGGAAATTGATCAGCCCCAATATTACTTCCGCCTGCTCGAGCCGGACTTCACGCCCCTGCCCGCGTGGGAAACGGTCGGCGATTACCTCGCCAAGAGCGACCCCACACTCTACCGGGGCTGGCACGCAGCGGATCATTGGCTGTTGCAGGCCGGGATGACCCCCGCGCCATGGGCCGCGGTCGAGGACGAGCGCGCCACCTTCGGCAGCTACCGCGTCGGCCAGGCCGGGGACGCACTGACGGTAACGGTGCAGGGGGATCGGCTGGAATTGCGTTTTGTCGATCTCACCACGCCCGTTCAATTTACGATCCAGCAGGACGACGGGCCGGTGACAATGCATGAGATCAATGACGCTACGGACTTCCAGATCGACCTGCCCGATCCCCCCGTGACGCTGACGCTCACCGTGGTGGCGGGCGAACTGCCGCTGGATGGGGTTGTGATCGAATGAGTCGGGATCCACGTCCGTGGCTGGCGCTGCTCCTGATCCTACTGCTGGCTATGGGGCTGCGCTTCTATCAGTTGGATCTGCAATCCTTCTGGTCGGACGAGGGCAACAGCGCGGCGATGATCGGCCGCACCCTGCCCGACATCCTGACGCGCAGTGCCAACGACATTTCGCCCCCGCTCTATTACCTCGCTCTCAGCGGTTGGGGGCGGCTGACCGGCACGAGCGAATTTTCGATTCGCGCCTTCAGCGCCCTGTTTGGGGTGCTGGCCGTCGCGCTGACGGCGGCGTTGGGGCGGCGGATCGGCGGTTGGCCCGTGGCGATTGTGGCGGCCTTCGCCAGCGCCACCGCGCCTTATGCCATCTACTACGGCCAAGAGGCGCGGATGTACGGGCCGATCGCGGCGCTGGTGCTCGTAGCATGGCTCTGCACCCTCGCCCTCCAGCGTACCCCCACGTCGTCGCGCTGGCTGCTCGGCTATGGGGCGGTGGCGCTGGCGCTGCTCCATACGCAGTATTTCACGGCGGCCGCGCTGGTCGGCGTCAATCTGGCGTGGCTTTGGCAGGGCTGGCGCGACGAATTACGCCCTGCGCCCCGCCGCTGGATCGCGGCCCAACTCGCGGTGGCGCTGCTCTTTCTGCCGTGGCTCAGCGTGGCGTTGCGCTCCATCCTGGGCTGGCCGGCCGTCTCCGCGCCCCTCTCGCCCAGCGAGTTGCTGATCGAGCTGTTTCGCCTTTTCACGGTGGGCGCCGCCAACGAGGGCATCCGGCCGCTGGCGGGTTGGGGGATGGGGCTGCTACTCGTTTTGGGCTTGTCGGTGGCGGGGCGAGCGTTGTGGCAACGGCGGGCTGTGGCGCGGGCCGTACCGCTCTGGTTGGTGGCGATTCCGCCCCTGCTGATGTGGCTGCTCTCGCTCGACCGGCCCTTCTGGAACCCCAAGTTTTTGACGATCGCCGTCGCGGGCGCCCATCTTCTGATCGGGCAGGGGGCGGCGCTGATCGCACGCAGCATCGGGCGCTGGCGCCCTGCCTTCGGCGCCGTGTTTGTGGCGTGGACGTTGCCCTTCCTGGCGTGGGCCGTGGCGCCAACCGTCACCAACGGCTACCACGATCCGACCTATTGGCGCGACGACTACCGCTCGATGGTGGCGCTGGTCGATGCGCTGGCGGCTCCCGACGATGCGGTGATCTTGGACGGAGCGGGTCAGGCCGAGATCTGGTCGTATTACGATCAACGTGATTTGGCGGTCTATCCGCTGCCCGCACAACGACCGCTGGATGTGGCGCAGACGACGGAACAGCTTGAGCAGATCGCCGCCCACCATCCCTCGGCGTGGCTGCTCTGGTGGGCGGAGCGGGAGGGCGATCCCGACGGGATCATCCCTGGTTGGCTCGATGCGAACGGCTACGCCGCCAACGCTCGCTGGTATGGCAACGTCCGGCTACAACGCTACCACTTTGCGTCGCCGAGCGACACCGTGCTAGTCAATGAAACCCTGACGTTGCCCGGCAGCGATAGCGCCCTGACGTTGCAAAGCGTCGGCATGGCGGAAGCGCCGCGCCCACCCGGCGCGTTGGTCGCGCTGGAAATGACGTGGACGGGCGTGGCGGATCGTCCGCTGACCTTCTTCGCCCAGTTGCTGGACGATGCCAGCCAAGTCGTCGGACAATATGACGGCTTGGGGGGCGCGCCGCCGGTCGATCAATGGCGTGGCGCCCAAATCGTGCGGATGGCGCTGCCCATCGCGGTCGGCACGCCGCCCGGCCCGCTGCGCCTAATCGTGGGCGTTTACGACGGGGACGGCCAACGGCTGCTGACAGCGCAGGACCGCGACCATCTGACGTTGGCCACCATCGAGGTGACGCGGCCCCCCACGCCGTTGCCCGTCGCGGCGCTGGCGCTGCCCATCCCCGCGCAGCGCGATCTGCGGCTCGACGACTTTTGGGGTGTGCGGTTCGTCGGTGCGGAAGCGTACAAAGTGGGTTTCGCCCATCAACCCGCAACGCCGCTGGCAGCGGGCGACCCGATGCAAGTTCATCTTTATTGGCAGGTGGTGCGTGAAGGGCCAGCGTTGCCGGATTTTGTGCTGGTATTGCGCGATTTTTCGGGCAAAGAAGCCACGTCGTGGCCCTGGGCACCGTTGCTGAGCCGCTCGACTGATGCGGAATGGCGTGCGGGTGATTTGGTGCGGGAGGGACAAGCCCTCTTTCTGCCCGCCGATCTGCCAGAGGGCACGTATGAGTTGTGGTTGGAGCTGCCGCCGCTGATCGACATCGTGCTTTCCGCAACCGATAGCCGGCTTTTTGTGGGCACTATCGAGGTGCAGCAGCCTTAGTGGGGGGCGATTAGCGGTCGACTTTCGACGTGCGCGACCCGAGTCGGAATTCTGATGAGCACGACCCGATGGGGACGGGTTGACAGGCAGACCACGTCAAAGGAGAAAAGGAGGAGCCACATGAAATTTTGGCAACGGAAAAAAGCTGAGGCGGCGGAAGCGGTCGAGGAATCCACGCTGGCCGACCGCTACATTGCCGCAGTCGAGGCGCATCGGGCGGAAAAGGACCGTTTCTTCGGCCAGTCGGGCCACTCACCGCTCGATCAGACGCAGCGTGACACCTTTGAAGGCTTGGCCTATTGGCCGCCCGACCCTGCCTACCAATTCTCGCTGCCAGTGCAGCGGGACGACCCTCAGACGATTACCTTTCAGACCAGCGACGGGGCCGAGCAGCCGTACAGCCGACTGGGCACCATCAGCCTTCGGGTCGAGGCGGGGGAGGGGACGTTGGCACTCTACGAGGACGAGTCGGGGGGCCTCTTCTTGCCCTTCCGCGACAGCACGAGCGGCACGGAGAGTTACGGTGCGGGGCGCTATTTGGAGCCGCAGTGGATCGACGATACGAGCGTCTTGGTCGATTTCAACCTCGCCTACAACCCCTTTTGCGCCTATTCCTACGACTACAGTTGCCCCCTGCCCCCCCTCGAGAATTGGCTGCAAATTCCGATCCGCGCCGGGGAGAAAGCGTTCGTTGATGGGGGGTGAGGGCTAGTTTCGCATTTCAGGGCGGGCCAACTCGCCTCTGGCAGCGTGGATCTTCTGGTCGTCCCTTGTCGGATGAGTCTAGCCCAACAGCCGCCATGCGCCGAGCGTCCAGCCAAGCAGGGCCGCGCCACAACAGAGCAGCAGCGCGCCGCTCAACAGTGCCCCTGCAACGAGGAGGCCGCGCTGTCGCAGCGCGCTGGGGCGCGGCAGCGCGTGGGGCGAACGACGGTCAGTCATGGCCATTGGCCAGGTCGTCCAGCGTAGTGGCAACGGCCCCCGCATCGATCATCTCGCGCTCGGCATTTGCCACGTCGCCCGCGTTGACCTCGACGCCCTTCGCCGCGTCGGCCAGGTAGAAAGTCTCGAAGCCGTTTTGCAGGCCATCGAGCACCGTATTTTTCACGCAGTAATCCGTGGCCAAGCCGCCGACGTAGAGCCGTGTGATACCCCGTTCGCGCAGCGTCTCGGCAAGGTGGGTCCCTTGAAAGCCGCTGTAGGCCTCTTTGTCGCTCTCGGTGCCCTTGCTCACGATCGGCGTCCCTGCGGGCAATGCGAGCCGGTAATCGAAGGCGGCCCCCTTCGATCCCTGTACACAGTGGCGCGGCCACATGCCCCCTTCGGAGGCGAAGGAACTGTGCCCCTCGGGATGCCAATCGCGCGTGGCGTAGATCGCGCCGCCCTCGCCTTCGAACCGCTCGATATAGCGGTTGAGTACGGGAATCACCCCGTCCCCTTCCGACACGGCCAACGCGCCTCCGGGCAGAAAATCGTTCTGCACATCCACGATGATCAGTGCACTTCGTTCGTCGATTGACATAATCGCTCCCTCTTGATGAATCGGATTAGGTTGAGGGGATGGTAGGGCGAAGGGGCGTTGTCGGTCAAGTGGGGGGATGGCGACTGGCGCGTAGGGCAAGGTGCAAGGTGCAAGGTGCAAGGTGCAAGGTGCAAGGGGCATGGGGCATGGGGCGATTTCGTCGCCATTCCAGGCCCCTTGCGTCGTGATCGAGGTGCGATGAAGGCGGAGATTGCACCGTGATGCACGGCGTTTGCGCGGGTTCACAAGGGCGAACTCCTCCGCGCCCCCGTTCCCAAAAGAACAGCCCCGCAGCAATCGCTACGGGGCTGAGGAGACGACGGGCTGATGAGCTAGGCGCTCTGTCGGCGGCGCAGCGCCACGAAGCCGACCACTACGGTCAGCCCCAGCAGCGCGGCGAGCGCGCCCGCGAGTGAGCCGCTGTTCGAGGCCGAGAAGGCGCTCTGTTGAACGGCCGAGGTGGAGCTTTCGACCAGAATATCGACATTGTTGATGTCGAAGAAGATGTTGTCGGAGCAGATCACCTTGACGCGACCGGTGGTCGTGTTCACGTTCGGCACGGTGATCGCTTCACTGCCATCGTTGGGGGTGGCCGCGAGCAACTCGCTGTCGAAGGTATAGCCGCCATCGCTCGAGAAGAGGATGTCGACGTTGGCGCAGCTCACCGGCGCGGCGGTGGTGTTCGCCACGTCCCACGTGATGGTTTCAGAGGTGTTGCCGACCCACGAGGTTGCCGTGTTCTGCGAACTTACCAAGAACGGGCCAGCGGTGTTTACAACGGTGTGATCGACCGTATCCCACGCGATGCCACCTGAACCCGGATGGTTGTCGCGCACGACCAAGCGGAAGGTCAGGTTACGGTTGGTCGTCGGCAGCGATTCGCCGAAGGTGGTGGTGTTGTTCAGGATGTCGTCGAGTTTCGGCAGCGTGCGCACCGGCGAGGCCGTCGCTTCGAAGGAGCGGAAGATGGCGCGCGTGCCATCATCGGTGTTGGGCGGTGCTGCGGCACCCGCATCGAACTGTTCCCAGTTGTAGGTCAGCGGATCGCCGTCGGCATCCGTGCCTGCGCCCGTCAGCTCGAAATACGTTTGCGCAGGAATCGTGTAGCCGTCGCCCGCGTCTGCCGTCGGCGGCGTGTTGCCCGTGCTGGTGATGTTGGCGCAACTGTTCCCACCACCCGATTGCGAGAAGTTCACCATCTCTTGCAGGCTGATCGAGTGGAAATAAGGGTCACTGTTCGATTGGAGATTCTCCGACCCGCAGATACCGGCGTAGGCTTGGATCGTCGAGCCACTGCCCGGCTCCATCGCGGTCGACGCGTTGCGGTTACCGCCGCCACAGGCGTTGGTGGTGCCGTTGAAGGTGTGGTTGCCACCGTACTGGTGTCCCATTTCGTGGGCCACGTAATCCACATCGAACGGATCGCCAACGGGGTTCGGGCTACCGGTGACACCCCGCGCCTTGGTCCCCGCGTTGCAGACCGAGGCGAGGAAGGCAACGCCCCCACCGCCCGTGCTGAAGACATGGCCGATGTCGTAGTTGGCGCTACCGATCACGGCATCCAAGTTGGCTTGGTTCTGGGCCAGCATCGCGAAGCCATCGTTGTTGGTATAGGGGTCGGTATTCGGGTCCGTGTAGACGATCAGATCGTTGTTGGCGATCAGCAACATGCGGATCGAGAGGTCGTTCTCGTAGATCCCGTTGACGCGGTTCATCGTGGTGGTGATAGCCGCCAAGCCATTAGCAACCGTGCCACCGTGGTAGATCGTGTACTCACCTGTGGCGGCCATCGCCAGCCTGTAGCTGCGCAATTGTTCGCCCGTGTTGAATGATGCCGGGCCTTCCGCTAGGGCCGCGCCCACCGCCTCTCCCAGTACCCCTTCTTCGTTCAGGGGCGATGTGGGTGTCGCGTCGTGCTTCCAGTAGACGAGGTAGTGCACCGTATCATCCAGTTGGTAGGGAGCGATGTAGGCGGTCCCCGCGTCGCTCCAAATCACGGCGTTGAAGCCCAAGGCCGTCAGGTCGAAGCGCGCCCGCAGCGAGGGGTCGCTGGCGCTGGTGCCGTAATAGGTGTGGAAATCGGGGTATTTCGCGGCCAGCCCCGCTTCCAACATCGCATATTCCGTGGCGCTCACATCGACGAAGCTGCCGTTGGGCAGTGGCAACGCCAGCGCAAGGGCGGGATTGTCACTCCCTTCGCGGGGAGCAGCGCTGAGCAGATCGCGCAGCGCGCCGAAATCGGCGCTGTAGGTCAGATACGTGTCAGCCCGATAAGTGGCTTGACCCGCAGCGGGAATCGTGCTCTCGTCGATTTGGCTCCAAACGTTCGCGGCCCCTTCGGCAGAGACCGAGGGCTGCGCGGCTGTGGAAGAGGCCAAGACGAGCAAGAGCGCCGCGACCATGAAGAATAAGAATTTACGCATAGAGAGGCTCCTTTGTGAGGGACAGGTTGACAGCGAGCATGGGGTCACATTGCGTCCTGTCGGGGAGGCAAGCCTGTGGCACGACACAGTGCGACGGTGAACTTCCAATGCTATACTTGCATTGGGCGGGAAAAGTGACAGGGGCTGTCACTTGCGCCAGAGATAATAGCGCCAACCTGTCATGAGGGAAAAGATGGCTAACAACAAGGCTTTGCTGCTCTACGACGGCCACTGACGCTTCTGACGCGCCGCGATGCGTCTCGTGAAGATGCTCGACTGGCGTGGGCGGCTGGAGGTCGCTCCCAATCAAGAAGAAGCGGCCCGCATACGTGCGGGCTTGAATGAGACAGAGGCGGCGGAGGCAGCTTGGCTGCTACTGCCTAATGGCACGCGCTATCGTGGCATGTCGGCCATCTGGGCGGCGCTTGCCGTCGCCCTGCCCGTTGTGGGCGATCTGGGGCTGGCGATCTACCATCTGCCACTGATGCGTCCCTTACAAGATCGAGGCTACGACTGGATTGCCGCGAACCGTAGTAAGCTGACCCAGCTATTGCGCCTTCCGCCAGATGGCGAATGATGCACGACTCAACTTGTAGGAAACCTCCCTTTCATGTTATGCTATCGTGCGTGAGGCTTAGTTCGCCCGATGTTGCCCCAAGAAGTTGGGAAGCGTGCGGCATGATGGCTCACACCAGCGAGTCGCATCATCACCTCTCCCCCACGAAAGGAACCTTACAATGTTAGATGGATTCAAAGCCTTCATCATGCGTGGTAACCTGATCGAATTGGCCGTGGCCTTCATCATGGGTGCTGCCTTCGCCACGGTCGTCACGGCCTTCACCGATATTATCATCGAACTGCTGGCGAAAGCGGGCGGCGCCCCCAACTTCGATGGGTGGCAGCCAGCAGGGCTAACCACGGTCGGCCCCTTCCTCAGCGCGCTGGTCGCCTTCTTGTTGATGGCGTTCGTCGTCTACTACTTCATCGTGAAGCCCTACGAAGCGGTCAAAGCCCGCTACACCACTGAAGAGGCCGCCGCCGAAGATCCGCAGCTTGCTCTGCTGAAGGATATCCGCGACGCCCTGCGCGCCCGCTAGTCATCGATACGCACGTCTTGCTGGCGCTGGCTATCAACGCTGAAAAGTCGGTCACGCTCGGCCTTTGGCGGTACGTCGTACCCTAATGTTGCAGTTCGGGATGCCCAACTGCATGATGCCCCCGACGAATGGGGGCGTTTTTGTTTGGGGGGGCCATCCGAGTGGCGCGGCGATGAGCCGGATCGGTCGCACCCCGTGGGTGATGATGCGGTCACCCCCGGCTGTGCCTCTACCGTGCTGCGTCATCGCCTCAATTCTCTCCCTTGTCCCTGTACAGGCGGACCTTCTGTCCACCCCTTTGTCTCTTTTAGGTTGTTCCTCGCCCCGTTCCCTGACGGTTTGACGACCGCGATGATGTGGGGTATCCTTTAAGGTTGAGTTTGACATAAAATCTATAACGCTTTATCTCTCAGGGTCGATCCCTGCATGGCGTTGATCGGGCATTAGGCAGTACCGGTCGCACGATTTGGGGTGATCGGCTACCTAGGCCTCTAACATCCCATCGTTACGGCTCCACCCAGAGTTTGGATGATCTGCCTGAGAGATGAGCCAGAACCAAAGGAAGGAACGATGAAACCCTTACCGCCCGCCATGCGCGGGCTGCCCTTGGTGGGTAATGTGTTGGACTTTGCGCGGGACCGCAACCAGTTTCTGCGCAAGGGATATGAACAACTCGGCCCCATCTACGCTTTCAAGCTGGCCACCCAACCCGTCGTATTGCTGGTCGGCCCAGAGTATCACAAGTTCTTCTTCACCGAGACCGACAAAACGCTCGATATGGAGAAACCCTACGACCAACTCGCCGCCACGTTGGGCAAAGTGGCCTTTCTGGCGGGCAAGGAGATCTATCAGAACCAACACCCAATCCTCTACGCGCCCTTCCACCCCAAGAAGATGGCACAGTACGTCGAGGTGATGCAGCGCGAAGTACAGCGCTGGATCGACGCCTTGCCCGATGAGGGGGTCATCGACATCAGCGCCGAAATGGGCACGCTGGTGCAGACCGTGGCAGGCACCGCGCTGATGGGCGATGAATTCCAGCGGCGCCACGGCAAGGAGTTCTGGCAGTACTACGACATTTTGGGCAAGAGTCTGAGCTTGGTCGTGCCACCCCACTGGCCGCTCCCCCGCAACATCCGGCGCGAGCGGGCCAAAGCCGCCATGCGCCAGATGCTGATCCCTATTATCCAAGAGCGTCGCCAACATCCCGAAGCCTACGATGACTTTCTGCAAGATTTTGTCAGCACCCAGTGCCGCGATGGGGCGCCCGCCGATGATGAAACGATCAGCGCTTTGCTGCGGGCGCTCATGTTCGCCAGCCATGAAACGACCGCGGGCCAGTCGGCCTGGACGATCATCGAGCTGCTGCGCCATCCTGACTACCGACGACTCGTCGAAGCGGAAATCGATGCCAACCTCCCCATCGGCCAGCCGGTGGATGGGCGTGCCCTTCGCGCCCTCGAACATGTCTACTGGGCCGTGCGCGAGGTCGAACGGCTGCACCCCTCCGCCGACACCCTGCTGCGGGCGGTGGAAGAGGAGGCAGAGCTTGGCGGCTACCGCATCCCTGAAGGATGGTTCCTGATGGTGGCGGCGAACATTTCCCATCGCCTGCCCGAACTCTTCACGTCACCAAACCGCTTCGATCCGCTACGCTTTGCGCCGGATCGTGCCGAAGACAAGCAACATGGCTACACCTTGATCGGCTTCGGCGGCGGCAAACACAAATGCGCGGGCATGAACTTTGCCAACAACGAGATGATGGTCATCACGGCGCTGCTCTTCCAACAGCTCGACATGGTGTTGCTGACCAAAGAGCCACAGCTCACCTACGGCAAAGGGGCCAGCCGCCCCGAAGCGACCGCCGTGCGTTACCGACGGCGCGCCACGCCGCTGGGCATTGCGCCAACCCCTGCCGAAGCGTTTGTACAGGGCTAAGGAGACCGACAGTGCGCCAACCCCTATGCGCTAGAAAGAGCACAGATGTCGTCTCCCGATCCCGCTGATCCGCTGGCCGAAAAAGCGATCACCGTTCACGAACGGCTGGCGCCCGTCTACGGCGCGCCGATCCCCTTCTTCAGCAGCAAAGATCCGTTGAGCGAGTTGGTCAGTGCCCTGCTCAGCCATCGGACCCGCAACGCGCAGAGCGGCGCCGCCTATCGCCGTCTGCGCGAACGGCTGCCCACCTGGGAACAGGTGCGCGACGCGGACAGTGCCGACGTGGAAGCCGCGATCACGGGCGTGAACTGGCCGGAGCAGAAGGCGCCACGCATTCAGAGCGTCCTACGCGAAATCAGCGAGCGGCGGAACGGCCTGCTGTCGCTCGACTTTTTGAGCGAGATGTCGGTCGTCGATGCCCGTGCATGGCTCGAGGCGATCCATGGCATTGGCCCCAAGACGAGTGCCGCAGTCCTGCTTTTCAGCACACTGCGTATGGCGGCTCTGCCCGTGGACAGCCATCATCACCGCGTCGCGCAGCGGCTGGGGTTGATTGGGCCGACGGTGGGGACGGCGGCCTCCCACGCGCTGCTGGAAGCGCAGCTACCCGCCACGTGGGGGGCGCAAGCGATCTACGACAACCACGAACTGTTGATGTTTCACGGGCAGCGCGTCTGCCACTACCGCAATCCTACGTGCAGCCGTTGCGTGTTGGTCGATCTCTGTGACTTTTATCGGGCGAATCAGGGTGAATAGGCGCTCAGCGAGGCGGTAATCGCCACGGGTGTGCGCAGAATCCGGACCAAGAGAGGAGAGGCGCGGGATGGCGATGCGTATCATCAAGGGCAGAAAGAGGACGCGCCTCTTGGTAGGGGTAGTGCTGTTCATGCTGGCGGCTTGTTCGGGCGGCAGTTCTGGCGGGGTCGGGGACGAAGCGAGCAGGCCTTCGGTGATGGAGCAGCCTACCCCGACCGTGGCACAGGGTGTGGAGGCAGCGACCACTGCGATTCCCACGTCGCGCAACGTCGCCGATGTGCGCTCGGTCGTGTCCTCGGGCGAGCCAGGGGCCTACCGCTTTGCTGTCGAGATCGCCAGCCCCGACAGCGGCTGCGATCAGTATGCCGACTGGTGGGAGGTGCTGAGCGAGGAGGGGACGCTGCTTTATCGCCGTATCCTCGCGCACAGCCATGTCGACGAGCAACCCTTTGTGCGCTCGGGCGCTCCGATTCCGATTGAGGCGGCGACGGTCGTCTGGGTGCGCGCCCACATGAACAACGGGGGCTACGGGGGCGTGGCGCTGCGGGGCAGCGTAGCGTCGGGCTTTGTGGCGGCGCCGCTGGACTCCGAGTTCGCGGCTGAGGTGGCGCAGGAAGCTCCGTTACCCCGCGGCTGTGATTTTTAACCGATCCGTATCGGTGCATAGGCGATTTTTGCGATGAGCGATACAGAGAGCCGTAACAACTTCCCCATCGACGAGGTGATCGCGCGGCTGCGCGAGGCGGTGCGCCCCTTGCCGCGTGCGGCGATGTTCGAGCTGGCCGCACGCGGCTACGATTCGCTCTTCGAGCAGATCGTTGCCTGCATCCTCTCGATTCGCACCAAGGATGAAGTCAGCCTGCCCGTCGCCGAACGGCTCTTTGCCGTGGCGCGCACGCCGCAACAGGTCGCCGCCCTGTCCGTTGCCGCGCTCGCCGACCTGATCGCGGCCAGCACTTTCGCCGAGGCCAAAGCGCCGCAAATCCGCGAGATTGCGGCCCTGTCGCTGGCCGAGTATGGCGGCGGCTTACCGTGTGACTACGAGGCGTTGACGCGGCTGCGCGGCGTAGGCCCCAAGTGTGCCAACTTGGCGCTGGGCATCGCCTGTGCTGTGCCGTCCATCAGCGTCGATGTTCACGTCCATCGCATCGTCAACCGCTGGGGCTATGTCCAAACCAACCGGCCTGAACAAACCATGACGGCTCTTGAAGGCAAGCTGCCCCAACCCTACTGGATCGAACTCAACGCGCTGCTGGTGCCGTTCGGCAAACATCTCTGCACCGGTACGCGCCCGCGCTGTTCGACCTGTCCGATCCGTCAGATCTGTGCGCAGGTCGGGGTGACGAATCCGCGTTAGCGAGCGATTCGGTTACACGTGGGACCTCGCGCATCGCGCATCGGATGAAATTCAGATCAGGGAGATAATCAGGCCCAGCGCAAAGAGCAAAGCCGAACTGTTGACGGCCATCGACAAAGAGCGTCCCGCGCTGGAAGCCGTGTTGGAACGCCTCACCCCCGAGCAGAGGGTCGCTCCGGGAGTGGGGGCGAATGGTCGGTGAAAGAGGTGTTGGCCCATCCGCGGGATGAGCTGGCCCACGAATGACCGTCACCTGTTGGCTTGCGTCGCAAGCCCCAATAATCCCCGAAGGTGAAGCCTATGAGTTGGTTCGAGCGATTAACAGGTATCGAAGAACAGTCCCACGAACAGGTGCAAGCGCAGTTGTCGATCGCGGGGGAATGGTTGGTCTGCCCCAACCGTAGGCGATATCGAATGGGGCGGCTGGAAATGCCCACGCTGGGCGAGCTGCGCCAGCGGGTGGCCGCGCTTCCCGTTGAGCGAGGCACGCTCGCGCTGCGCGAGGTCGTGGCGGATGTGAAAACGCTCCATGCCGAGTCTGCCAACGCTGGCGCCCTCTTTCAGGTCGCCTCGCAGTTCAACCTGTTGGAAATGGTCGGGCCGTCCGTCACGCCGGAGCGGGGTGTGGGGATCTACGGCCAGGATCCCACCCAGGGGCCAGCCTGCGCCATCGCGGCGGGGGCGGGTACCATCTACCGCAACTATTTCGTGCCGCTGGGCGACCAGCGCGGTCAGCGGGCCGATCGCCAGATCGACTGTTTGGCCGATCTGGGGGAGGCGCTGGGCAACGCGGACGAACGGCTCTGGCGGATGCAGAACGGCTATGCGTGCCCCTCGGAGGCAGGGTTGCGTCAGATCGACGGCCAGCTTCGTGCGGCGAGTGAGGCGGAACGAGACCACCTCCGGCAGCGGCTGCGCATCGGCATTCAGTGGCAGACGCAGGTCACCGAACCGTTGCGCGATCACACTGTCACGCAGTGCTACGGCTCGGCGTTACCCGTGGCCTACAGCGGCCTGCCGCCCGCCCTGTGGGAACGGTTCGCGCGGCTGGTGCTGGAAGCGAGCTACGAGGCCACGCTTTGCGCCGCGCGGCTCAATGCCGAGCACAGCGGAAATTCGCGGCTTTTCCTGACGTTGCTGGGCGGCGGCGTCTTCGGCAACGAAACGGCATGGATTCTCGATGCCATCGACCGCGCCCTGCAGCGCTTCGCCGATGCCCCGCTCGATGTCGCCATCGTCAGTTATGGGCGGTCCAATCCGGCGCTGCGTCGATGGTCACTCACCTAATTTTTGCAGCCATTCTTGGCACATGTAATGCGCTGGTGAGTATTGGCCCAGTGCGTGGGTTTAGCGCGCGTATCGACTCCACATCCAGTCTTTCCGCCTTTGGATCCTTGGTGTACTTCTCCAGTTGGAATGTGCCTGACCGCCATAATAAACCCCCAGAAATTCATGTTGTTAGTAGATAAGAAGAATATAACGTCCACCTGCGACAGAAGGCGCTGCGAAGCAAGAATTTGCAAATTGCTCTGTGGATTCTTGCGAAACTTGGTTAAAGGCTGAACTAAGCGTCCCTTAGCTACAGAAGAAGCGGCACGGAGCTATTGGAGGTCACGTATTCATGTCAGAATTGCTGTTCGAAACAGAGCGGCTGATCGGTCGGCGCATGGCAGCGGACGATGCGGCCGCGATGCATGCCGTCTATGGCGATGTCGATGCGATGGCATTCGTCGGGGATGGTGCGGCGCTCAGCTTGGAAGAATGTGAAGGGTGGATCGACATCACGCACCGCAACTATGAGCGGCGCGGCTACGGGATGAGCACGATCATCGAAAGGGCGACCGGCGAGATCGTGGGCTTTTGCGGACTGGTCCATCCCGAGGGTCAAATCGACGCAGAGCTGAAATACGCCTACCGCCGTACCGCTTGGGGACGGGGCTATGCCACCGAGGCAGCGCGGGCCATGATCGATTACGGCCATCGCATACACGGCCTCGACTACATCATCGCCACCATCAAGAGCACGCATGAGGCCTCGCGCAGCGTCTTGCTCAAGGCGGGAATGCGCTACAGTCACCGCTACCCCGACGAGGATGGCACCCTGATCGAACTGCTCGCGTGGCGCGCGGAGGAGGCGAAGTCATAAAAACAGCCCCTCTCCGAATCGTGGGAGAGGGGCTGCATGTGAGGGGCTGCGGTAGGGTTACGCTACGGCATCTGATGCACCTTCGGTTCGCGGTCGAAGAAGCGCTGGGCCGCCGCTTTCAGGAACTCGTCTCCGAGGCCCGTCACGCCCTCGTCCGCCTTCACGCCCACCTTGTCGAGCAGCGGTTGGGCGCCCGCATTGTGGCCGATCGCCTTCAGGTGTCCGTAGGCATCTTTCACGAAGTCGGTCGCGGCCCCATCGTCGCAGAGCATCTTGGCTGCCGCCTCGGTCAGCACCAGGGCAACCGCATCGAGCAGCACCGACGGCGTCCCCGCGAGCTGGCCATCGGCTTTCAGGGTGCCGCCTTCAACACCGACCCCTTCGACCTGCGGCGCGATCAGCATCGCGGTGGCCCCTTCACCCTCGATGGCCTTTTTCAAACGCTCAATCTCCGCCTTGTCCGACCCTTCCGCAAAGAGGATGCCCACCTTGCGCCCCTTCAGCGTCTTCTTGTCCCGTTTAAGGATCGAGAGCGCATCGGAGGTTGGCATATCGACCGGCGCCTTCGCGGGGGTTGCTGGCTCGGGCGGTTCGATGCCCAGGCCAGCCGCGACCCGCGCACCCAACCCCTCGTCGATCACCAGCAGGTGGGAGACGACCCGACGGCGGACATGTTCAAGATCGACCTTGGACAGCTCAAACGTAATCGCCGCCACGATGTGGTTCTGCTCCGCCTCGGTCTGCGACCGGTAGAAGAGCCGCGCTTGGCTGTAGTGATCGGCAAAGCTTTCGGCGCGGATGCGAAGCGACTGGTTGGCGTCGTTGTTTTCGCCCGTGTTGCGGAAGCTGGTAAAGCCGGTTTCCGGGCATTCGCGCGGTCCCGCCTCCTCGCCCGCCTCGGCCAAGCTGTTCGGTTCGTAGTTGGCGCGGCCGGTCGGGATGTGGGTCTGCATCATCCCGTCCCGTTGGAAGTTGTGCATCGGGCATTGGGGGGCGTTGACCGGAATCTGATGGAAGTTGGTCGTTCCCAAGCGCGATTTCTGCGTGTCCAGGTAGGAAAAGAGCCGACCTTGTAACAGCGGGTCGTTGCTGAAGTCGATGCCCGGGATGATGTTGCTCGGCAGGAAGGCGACCTGCTCGGTTTCGGCGAAGAAGTTGTCGGGCCAGCGGTCCAGCACGATCCGGCCGATGATCTGAACCGGCACTTCTTCCTCCGGGATCAGCTTGGTCGCATCCAAGACATCGTAGGGCTGTGCTTCCGCGAACGCTTGGTCGAAAACTTGCACCCCAAACTCCCATTCCGGGTAATCCCCCGCCGTGATCGCTTCCCACAGGTCACGCCGATGGAAATCGGGGTCCGCGCCCGAGATCTTCACCGCCTCGTCCCACAGGGTCGATTGGACACCCAAGACGGGCTTCCAATGGAACTTGACGAAGGACATTTCGCCATCGGCGTTGATGAAGCGGAAGGTGTGGATCCCAAAGCCGTCCATCATGCGCAGGCTGCGTGGCAGGGCGCGGTCGGACATCACCCACATCACCATGTGCAGCGATTCGGGCATCAGGGAAATGAAGTCCCAGAAGGTGTCGTGGGCCGAAGCGGCCTGCGGGAAGCCGCGATCCGCTTCCGGCTTGACGGCGTGAATCAGGTCGGGGAACTTGATCGCATCCTGGATGAAGAAGACCGGGATGTTGTTGCCGACCAAATCCCAGTTGCCCGCCTCGGTGTAAAACTTGAGCGCGAAGCCGCGCACATCTCGTGGCGTGTCTTTGGAGCCTTTGGAGCCTGCGACCGTCGACATGCGGCAGAAAAGCGGGGTCCGTTTGCCGACCTCGCTGAACGGCGCGGCTTTCGTCAGCTCGGGAATCGCCGTCGTGCATTCGAAATAGCCGTGCGCGCCCGACCCACGGGCATGGACAATCCGCTCGGGGATGCGCTCATGGTCAAAGTGGAAGATCTTTTCGCGGAGGATGAAATCTTCCAGCAGCGTCGGGCCGCGACTCCCCGCTCGCAAGCTATTTTGGTTATCGGAGAGGCGAAGCCCATGGTTGGTCGTCAGGTGGCTCTCGCCATCCTGATGATCGCCCCGATGAGGGACATGTTGGTGCGTTTCACCCCCGTGCCCCTGCGTAATCCTGATTCCGTCATCCGTCTTCTTGGAACTGCTGTCCATCTTTTTACTACTTTCTACTGTGCGGCGCACAGGTGAATCATTGTCATTGTTACGGAACCGAAACAACCGCTCTCGTTTTCCTGTCACCTACTTTCCGGTTTCATTTTCGACACCGTCGCCCGTGCGCGCTGCCAAAGGCGGCGCGGTTTCTACGATCAAGCTGACGCAACAAGATTGTACCACGCCACGGCGGGGCCGCTATTTTGGGGCGGACAGCAGGCTCGCCCTCAATGCCCCACCCCTTGCCCACGATCCCGAACAAATAAGCTACAATCAAGGCTCCATACTACATCACGGTGCTTGTCGTCTTTGCTCAGCCCCCGATAAGCGCTGCTAGGAGCATTCATGTCTGCGCCCGCGATCCTTGCGATTGGTACCGCCGTACCATCTTTCAGCGAACGACAAGCACTCATTGGCGACTGGATGGCCGATTCGTTCGAGGGGCAACCCGCCGTCCAGCGCCTCATCCGCAGCCTCTACCACTATTCCGGCATCGAACGGCGCTATAGCTGCACCGATGAATTCCAGCGACCCGTAAGCGACTCCGCCTACGCGCCCAGCCGCCCGCTCGACCAGACGCCCACCACCGCCGAACGGATGCAGATTTACGAACGGGAGGCACCGCCCGTGGCCGAAGCCGCTGCCCGCGCCGCGATCGACGACTACGCCGTGCGCAGCGGCCAGCCGCCCGACGCGCTGCTCGCCTCGATCACGCATCTGGTCATCGTCAGTTGCACCGGCTTTCTGGCGCCCGGCCTCGATTTTGTCATGGCGGAGCGGCTCGGGCTGCCCTCGACGATTGGGCGCACGGTGGTGGGCTTTATGGGGTGCGCGGCCTCTTTCAACGGGCTTCGGACCGCCCAACAGATCGTGGCGGGCCAGCCCCACGCCCGGGTGCTGATGATCTCGACCGAACTCTGCTCCCTCCACCTTCAGCCCGGCACGCGACGGGATGACTTGGTCTCCAACTCGATCTTTGCCGATGGGTCAGCGGCGGTGATCGTGGGCCAACCGGATGATCAGCCGGGCGATTATCTGCTGCTCGACAGCTTTCACACCGACATGAAGCCCAACACGCAAGATCAGATGACGTGGCAGATCCGCGATCATGGCTTTGTGCTCAGCCTTTCGCCGCGCATCCCCGACCATCTGGCCGACGTGGCACCGCTCGTCCTGCGGGCTGTCACACACGAATGGCCGGAATTTTGGGCCATCCATCCGGGGGGGCGCTCGATCGTGGACGGGATCCAAGAGGTCTTTGCCCTGAGCGATGAGGATGTGGCGGCCACCCGCGCCGTGTTGCGCGATTACGGCAACATGTCGTCGGCGACGATCCTCTTCGTGCTGGCCGAGACGTGGCGACGATTGGCCACGGCGGCTCGCTCCGCCACGGGGGTGGCGATGGCCTTTGGGCCGGGCCTCACCGTCGAGATGGCGCGGCTCAGCTATGTGCCGAGCGCCGTGCCACGGCCATCGCTGAACGGCCGCGCCGCCACCACGCCACTCCACGCATGAGGCCGCGCTACGACGTTGCCGTGATCGGCGCGGGGCCAGCGGGCAGCGCGGCGGCGGCCGCTATGGCCCAACGTGGCTGGCACGTGGCGCTGATCGAACGGAGCCGCTTGCCGCGTCACAAGGTCTGCGGCGAATTTCTGTCACCAGAATCACAGGAAACGTTGCAATCGCTCGGCCTGCGCGACGACTTGGCCACGCGCGACCCTGTGCCGCTCAGCGGGGCAACGCTGAGTTCGCAACGGGGGCAAACGCTGGAGATGGCCCTGCCCAGCACCGCGTGGGGGCTGAGCCGCTGGGCGATGGACGAAGCGCTGGCCCACGGCGCGGCCCGCTACGGGGCGACGTTGCTGACCGAAACGACGGTCAGCGCGGTCGAAGCCGAGGGGGACGACTACCGGTTGCAGATCCGCCGCCGCACGGGCAAGGCAGAATTGAGGGCACGGACGGTGCTGATGGCCGGTGGACGGAGCAGCACCAACGCGCTGCCCCCCGCGCCCAGCGGTCGACCCCGCGACCAGCTCTTCGTTGGCATGAAGAGCCACGTAACCGGCATCACGATGCCCAACCGGGTCGAGTTGTTCTTATTCGACGGGGGTTACATCGGCATCAACGCGGTCGAAAGCGGGGCGCTGAACCTCTGTCTGTTGGCGCGCTACGACGCCTTTGCCCAGGGCGGGCGCACGATGGCGGGCATGATCGACAGCATTGCGCGGCAGAATGCGGATTTTGCCGCGCGGTTGCGGGGGGCCACGCTGCTTGAGGAGACGACCTGTACCGTGGCGGCGGTGGATACCCATCGCCCCGCCGCGCCGTGGGACGGCATGGCCTGTCTGGGTGATACGGCCTCAATGATCCCCCCACTCTGCGGGGATGGCATGGCGATGGCGCTTCGCTCCGCGACGCTCTGTGCACCGCTGGCCGACGCATTTCTGCGCGGAGCCATTGACCGCGCCACGTGGGAACAACGGTACCGCCACGCTTGGCACCGCGAGTTCGATGGTCGGCTGCGGGTAGGGCGTAGCTTGCAATCGTTGCTCAGCCGTGGCCCGCTGGCCGAGGGGCTGCTCGGCGTGGGTCGCCTGGTGCCCCCCTTGGCCGACTACATGGTGCGTGCCACGCGGGGGGCGGTGTAGCGGTGTCAACGCCGTATCACAAGTGACAGCGTTGATGGGTTGATAGAATGTCAAAGATAGGGCGCGACCACCGCAGCGTGCAGCGCGGGCAAGCGGCGTGAACCGTCTAGGTAAATACTGGGTCGCTTACCTAGGGCGATCTGCGAGATGATTTGCTCCCGCTAGAGTAGACTATCGTCCTCCACCGCTCATGGCGACAGAATCGCCCTCTTTCTTTCTTCCTTCTCCGCCTTCGTTCGGGTAGCCGATGAGGTAACTCATGCCGAGCGGCGACAGGGCGGTTCGCACCCGCCCCACTTCCCACTCGTATGCTTCGTGCATTCCTGCGGTCATCTCGCGCAGTTCTGCCGCCGTGTACGTCCGCCAGCAGGAAACGATGCCATCGAAGAGCAGGACGAAAGGGATCGCGGGGATGAGGTAGGTCCAAAAAAGCCGAGACCAGCGGAAAGGGCGGATCAGCGGTACCGCGAGGAAGGCGATGGGGGCCAGCACCACCATGAAAAGCATCGCCGCCAGCGAGCGGTGGGTCTGCTCGAAGAGGGCGATGGGCTGACGTGCGTCGACCGCGTCCTGCAAGATCGCCTGTGCAGTGGCGGGCGCAAAGTGATGGAAGCTGGTGAAAAGCGTGCGCACCCCGCTCAACTCGACCGGCACATTCGTCGCATCGACCGCGCCCGCCACAAACGAGATCGATTCCGGCGCTTGGGCGCAGACGGCTTGCAGGGCACTCACGTTGGGGTAGAGGTCGGTCAGCACCAGACGAATCGGACGCTCTGTGGCCTCTTGTAGCGCGGGATAGAGCGTGCGCCACGGCCCGCCTGCCCCCGCACCCAGATCGACGATGCGCGGTACATCGGCATGGGCCAGCGCGCGGCGCAGCGGATCGACCGCCCCCCGAAACTGTCGTCCGATCACGGCGATTAGTTGCAGACAATCGGTCGCCCCCTCGCGCACGGCGGCGGGACACCACGCTTGTTCGTGAATCTCGATCAGTTGGCGGCGGCGCATGGCGATTACCTACGGTGAGTGGTCGACGGATTGGTGGCGGGATCGCGTAGCGTGGACTCGTGAATCGAAAAGCGGCACGCTGTTAGCGATGGGGGGTTATCGGTTGGCGACCCTATAATCATAGCAGCCTGATAGGCTAGAAGTGATGAGGCGACGGAGAGCGATTAGGGAACGGATCATGGAACGTTACGTCATTCTGCTGCGAGGCGTCATGCCCACTGGAAGAAACAGCGTGCCGATGGCTCCGCTGCGTGCGGCGCTACGTGCAGCGGGCCTTCACGATGTCGTCAGCTACATCCAAAGTGGCAACATCGTCGCCCGCTCTGACTTGGCACAGGGCGCGTTGGAGCAGTTGGTGCATCAGCTCATCCAACGAGAGTTTGGGGGCGAGTTGACTATCGTGGCTCGCACGGCCAGTCAGTTCCATATGATCTTTCAACGCAACCCCTATCCGGAGATCGACCGAAAACGCATCTATTTTACGCTGCTCGCAGAGCGAGCGGTGCCTGAGCGTATTGAGGCGTTGCAGGCACGCGACATCGCACCCGATGAACTGCAATTGATCGACGGTGTGATTTATCTTCGGTACGCAACACAGCTTAGCCATTCGCCGGTGAACAACAACGCGCTCGAGCGGTGGCTGAAGGTCGCGGCCACAACTCGTAACTACAACACGATGGAAAAACTGGTCCACCTGAGCACGGAGCACTAACACACGCATGGAACATATTTTGGAATCCGAATTGGCGTTGCCACTGCCCATCGACGAGGTCTTCCCCTTCTTCGCCGAGCCGGAAAATCTGGAACGAATCACGCCGAACAGCATGCGCTTCAACATCATCACGCCGCCCCCGATCACGATGAAACGGGGCGCGCTGATCGATTACAAACTGTCGCTTTTCGGGATCCCGTTCAAATGGAAGACGGAGATCACGCGCTACGAACCGCCCTATGTTTTCGTCGACGAACAGCTCAAGGGACCGTACAAGCTTTGGGTTCATACCCATACCTTCGAGCCAACCGACAGAGGGACGTTGATCAAGGATCACGTCCGCTACCAACTGCCCCTCAGCCCGCTGGGTGACATCGTACACCCCATTGTGCGCCGTCAGTTGAACCAAATCTTCAGCTTCCGCCGACGGGCAGTGACCGAAGCTCTGATGGGTGGCTAAGCGTGATGTCAGAGAGACCACAGGACAAAGCGTCGCTCCTGACCCAAATGGAGCAGTCGTGGCAGTCGCTGACGACGCTTTTGGACGGCGTGAGCGACGATAGGAAAAGGGCCGCCCGCGACGAGGCGGGCTGGACGGTAAAAGACCATCTGGTTCACCTGACCGCATGGATGCGTTCGGTGCTTTTCATGCTCCGTGGCGAGCCGCGCCATGCAGGGTTGGCCATCGCGCAATCGTTGTATGACAGCGGAGAGATCGACGCGATCAACGCGGCCATCGTGGCGGCGGGCGACGGGCTGACCCTGCCCGACGCGGTCGCCGCCCTGGCCGAGATGCAACGCCGGCTCGTTGCTGTCGTCCGCGCCACCCCCGACGAGCAGTTGCAACGGACGTACAGTGACTTTTTCCCCAATGAGCCGGGCGATGAGCGGCTGGCGTTGGATGTGGTGTGGGGCAACAGCGCCTTCCACCTCCACGAGCATGTCGAGTGGATGGCGGCGTGGCTCGTCGAATAGCGGCGGGTGACGGGAGAGAGAGAGGCTGCGTCCAAGCGCGCCGCTGCGATCAACGGGGGAGGGGCCGCATGGGAAGCCTAGCCGAGCAGTGATTGCACGTTGCAATCGGGGTCTCCCCGATTCGCGATTCGTGATGAAGGGCAGACAGGGGGCTTTACGCAAACTGGGGTGCCTTTGCCCCCGCCCCATCCGCCGCCTTGACCTCCTGCCAAGAGCCTGTACAATCGCTGGCATGAAATTACAACACATCCTTTCATCCGTTGGCAGGCGCGGGGGGTGGTTGTTGCCTCTGCTACTTCTTCTGTTGTTGCTCATTCCGCTGACCGCCCAGGCGCAAAACCCCTATCCCCCTTCGCCGCCACCCCCGATGGCGGACAGCCGCTTCGGTGCGGTCGAGGCGTACGATGCGCCCCACATCGCCAAAGCGGCAGGTGTAGGCTGGGGACGTGTGATCTTCTGGTGGCATCAGATGCAGCCCACCGGCCCCAACGACTGGAACCCGCACTATTTCCCCGACGGCCAGATGAATAACGAGCTGGCCGAGGGGCGGGAATTGGTCGGGCTACTGGCGGGAACCCCCGCGTGGGCCAGCGACAGCGGCAGCGTGCGGGCCGTGCCCAGTGGTCTCTACTTGCCCTACGACGACCCCAACAACCTGTGGGGCAACTTCGTTTATAAAATGGCCGATTACTACGCGGGCAAGATCGACCGTTGGGTGATTTGGAACGAGCCGGACGTCTGGGACGACAGTCACCCCGGCAAAACATGGGAGGGGACGGTCGAGGACTTCGTCCAACTGCAGAAGGTGGCCTACCAAGCGGCCCACGCTGCCAACCCGAACGTCAAGCTTCACCTCGCCGCCACCACCTACTGGTGGGATGTCCAATATGGCCGTCCGCTCTACATTCGAGGGCTGTTGGATGCGATCAATGCCGAGCCAGAGGCGGCTGCCAACAACCACTTCTTCGATGTCGGCACCTTCCACATCTATTTCCATCCGGATCAGGTCTATGAGCTGACCAAGCTCTACCGCGATATCTTCGACGAGAAGGGCTTTGCCGACAAACCGTTGTGGATCAACGAAACCAACGCTCCCCCGTCGGAGGATCCGTTGCATCCCGCGCCGGGCTTGCTCTTCGATGTCACGTTGGAAGATCAGAGCTACTTCCTGATGCAAGCGTGGGCGGGGGGCTTGGCGGCGGGCGCGGAACGGATCTCACTCTACAAGACGCGGGACGAACGCTCCCTGCCGATCGGCGTCGAACCGTACGGCCTGATGCGTAAAGATGGCTCGGTCCGCCCCGTCTTCTGGACCTACCGCACGCTCGTCACCTACCTTTCCGGCTACCAGAGCGCCGAGATGCACCGCGAGGGATGGGCGCGCCGCGTTACCGTCAATCGCGGGGATTTGGGCCGCACGATCGTGGTCTGGAATCAGGGTCTCCACGCCCAAGAGATGCGGGTGCCTGCCAATGCGGGGGACGGGCTGTTGGTGGGGCCATTTGGCATGTTAAAGCGCATATCGCCCGCGAATGGCTTCTATCGTGTGGTGTTGCCCGGCAGCCGCAACGGACAGGTCGGTGGCATTCCGTACATGATCGTAGAAGGGGCGGGTTCGTCGGTGGATCTGCCCGTTCCCGCCGAATTTGCCGGGGTGATTCCCGATCCCCAGACGTTGGAACCCGATCCCAGCGTGCTACCCCCGATCATCCCGCCGCCCAACGCGGGCGATGATTGGGCGATCGCGGGCGGGCGCTTCTTCACGCAGGCGGGCAACAATGCAGGCGGCTTTGCCGTGGTAGACAACGCCGAGGCGGGCTTCTGGAGCGCCTTCCAGCGACTCGGCGGCCTGCAAAATGTGGGCTACCCCATCTCGCAACGTTTCGTCTACGAAGGGTTCGTCACCCAAGCCTTCCAAAAGCTGGTTCTCCAATGGCGACCCGAGGCCAACACCGCCTATCCGGTCAACGTGTTCGACGAGCTGTCGGAGCGTGGCTTCGACAGCCAACTGCTGAACTTCCGCCAAACCCCGCCCCCTTTGGTCGATTTCGATCCGCCCGGCGCGACCTGGGACGAGATCGTGGCCGCACGCCAGGCCCTGTTGGACGAGAACGCGGCCATTCGCGCCCGCTATTTCGGCCAGCGTGACCCAATGACGGTCTACGGCCTGCCGCTGACCCATGCGGAGGATATGGGGAACCATTACGCGCTGCGCACCCAACGGGCCGTCTTCCAACAGTGGAAAGAGGAAGTGCCGTGGGCCGCAGCGGGCGAAGTAACCATCGCCAATGGGGGCGATATCGCGAAGGAGTTGGGGTGGTTGCCGGAAGCGGCACTGATAGCGCAGCCCGTGGCGGGGCCGTAACGCGCCAGTGCAGCAGAGCGCACGCGGGAACGTTCGCGTGCGTTTTTTCTGTAGATGAGCGATAAGGCTGCTCCCGCCGCCGCGCGCCGTCCGCTAGCCAGGTGGGGGCGAGGCTTCGTCATGGCGCTGGCATTGCTCTGGCTTGGCGGCGCTTTGCTTTCACAGCGGATCCCCCAACGGCCCGACGGCGACCTCACGGCGATCAGCCTCTTTGTCGCCGCGCATGGCGATTCGTCGTGGCATACGTTGCGGAATGCGTGGTGGCTGAACGGAGCCGGGGCCGCGCTGATCGCGGCGCTGCTGGCCACACTGTTGCGCCAGACGGAGCGTTGGGGCGGGCGCGAGCTGCTGACGCTGGCCGTGCTGCTTGGGCTGAGCGGCTGGCTTTGGCAACAGACGCGCGGCTGGGACGGTACGCTCTACCTCGAACCTGATCAGCCCGTCGCGCTGGGGGTGGACGGCCGGCCCACAGTCACTTTCGAGGGCTTCTCCCTGCCACCCGCCGCCAGTGGGGAGGGACGCGCCCTGTCGATGCGCCTCACCGTGGAGGAACAGAGCGTCTCGATGGCCGACGGCACGCCCCTGCGGTTCGAAGGTTGGACCCTGGAGCCGCGCTGGTTCGGGGCCACGGTGGAAGCGCCTGAATTGCCCTCCCCCCTCTTTTTCGGCGAAAGCGGGTCGCGCCGGGTGGCGTTGACCGACGGTCGCACGGTCGAACTGACGGTTGATATCGAAACGTTGGCGGTCGAATCAATGCCTCCCCTCGATCGCATCGCAACGCACCACCATGCCATCGTTGCGGCACGCTTTGTGCCCGCCGCGTGGCTGCAATGGTTGGCGCTGCTGTTGGGCGCGGCAGGCGCGTTGGCGTGGCTTTGGGAGACGCAGCGGAAGGGCAAGGCATGAGCGACGGAAAACCGGTGGTGATCGGCGTGGCGGGCGGCACGGGCAGCGGCAAGACAACGGTCAGCCGCGCCATTCGGCAACGGGTGGGCGAGGAACGGATCGCCTACCTGATGCACGACAGCTATTACCACGACCACAGCCATCTTCCAGCCGAGGCGCGAGCGCGGGTCAACTACGACCATCCCGCCTCGCTGGAAAGCGCACGGCTCGTCCACGATATCCAACAGTTGAAAGCGGGGCACGCGATCGAAGTCCCCCTTTACGATTTTGCCCGCCACGCCCGTTTGCCCGAGAGCCAACGCATCCAGCCGCGCCCCGTCATCCTGGTCGAAGGCATCCTCATCTTCGCCGAAGCCGCGCTGCGCGACCTCTGCGACATGAAGCTCTTCGTCGACACCGAAGGGGATATTCGCTTCATCCGCCGCCTGCTGCGCGATGTCAAAGAGCGAGGTCGCACGCTGGATTCCGTCGTGGAGCAATGGCTGCGCACCGTCAAGCCGATGCACCTCGAATTTGTGGAACCGTCAAAGCGCTACGCCGACATCATCATTCCCTACAGTGGCGATCACAACCACGTCGCCCTCGACATGATCGTGGCGCGGATCGAAGCGATGCAGCGTATCGGAACGGCAACGCCGGGCAGGTAGCCCTGCGACGTTGCCCAGAGCAGGCTCCGAACGCCGAACAAGCGAGAAGCGGGGGAACCGGGGAAGCGAAAAGCGTAAACATGTTGCAACGGATAAGCGATGCGTCACGCCAACAGGCCAACAGGCCAATATTCTTTACTCTCAACTCACCGATGACACCCTTCAACTGCCAGATCGCCACGCTTCGGGAACGTTTGTCCCAGCCCCTCCCCGGCCGGAGCTGCTATATGCAGATGGCACCACAGAATCCAGGCCATCGAGTCGTGGCCGAGGCGCGGTCACGCGGCTGTCGGGAAGGGGCGGTGTTGCTGCTGCTCTATCCCCGCAACGACGTGCCCTACGTGGTGCTGACCGAACGCACGGCCCATCTGCGCAGCCACGCGGGGCAGATCTCGCTGCCGGGGGGGCGAATTGATGCGGGGGAGAGCGCAGTGGAGGCGGCACTGCGCGAGGCGTGGGAGGAGCTGCGTGTGCCAGCGGCGGCGCTGACGGTGCTGGGCCGCTTGTCCGAGTTGTACATCCCGCCGAGTAACTACTGCCTGCAACCGATCGTGGCCGTGGCGGAAGCGCGACCCGACTTTCACCCCCAACCGAACGAAGTGGCGCTGGTCATCGAAACGCCGCTTGAAGTCTTGCTTGATCCTGCGAACCACCACGAAGAGCTTCGCTTCCTGGCAGGCGAAGAGCGCCGCATTCCCTATTTCTGGTTCGATCCGCACAAAATATGGGGCGCGACCGCCATGATCCTCAACGAATTTCTGGCGGTGTGGGAGGGGTGCGAGTTCGAGCGTTAAAGCGTGGGAGCAGATCGCGCAAAGGCCGTCTCAGCAGGACGGATACCGTTGCCACCCCATTCGCTATTCGCCATATACCCTACCGTCCTGACAACGTATCACCCAGCGTGATCTCGACCGCCGTGCTGGGATCGAGGTCGGAGGCATTGCCGCGCCAGTCGGCGACGTAGAGCGCGAAGCGATAATGCGCGCCCGCTCCCCCTTGGACGAAGGTGCTGCCACGGGCTGGCAGACCGACGAGGTAGGGCAGCCAGTCGCTGCCATCGACCTGAATCCACAGCTCCACCCCCCCATCGGGAATGCCACTTTCATCCGTCGCCTGCCACCCCACTTCGAACAAGGTGCCATCGTAGCGCACGATGTCCATCGCAACGGTTGGCACTGTGGTGTCAAGGGCGGGCAACGGGGCGCTGTCGATGCGGGCCGCTGCTTCGGCCACGGTGGGGGCCGCGTCCTCAACAGCGGGGGGCGTGGTGGGTGCGTTGTCCGCTTCGTTGTCGGCGGGCAAGGGCAGAGGCGTGGTGTCGACGATGCCGATCTGCTCGACGATCAGCACGGGCGTCCCGCCGATATAGGTGCCGCTTCCGGCACGACGGGGGTTGGTGCTGCCCTCAAGCGCGATGCGGTAATAGCCCGCGTCCGGCACCAAATCCCATTGCTGCCCGTCCGGCTGCATCGCAAAAGCCGTCTCGGCCGAGGCGGGCAGATCCACCACGATGGGCGCTTCGCCCAGGGTGAAGAGCAGCGTGCGCCGCTCGCCAGCGGTGCGGTCGTAGAAGACGAAGGTGCGCAACTCCCCGTCCAACCTTTGCGATTCGATCAGATCGCCGGTCGCCAGATAGCGAGCGGCCAGTTGGAAGGCCGTGTAGCCGGGGCGCGTTTCGGCTCGATGGGGCACACAGCGGGCCGACGCTTCGTTGGTGATGAGGCCGAAGGCATCGGCGGGTGGGGCCGTGCGGTTCTCGTTGCCGCAGTCATCGAAAAGCTGGAAGTGGAAAAGCGGGCCGCCCCCCGCCAGCCGCGTGAAGGCGATATTTTGCCAGATGTAGGCCGCTTGACTCGCCGCATCGGCCCGATGGTCGACGGGACAGGGCGGTCCAATCTCATCACCACAGACCGGAATGCCACTCTCGGTGGTCCAAATCGCCTTATCACCCCAGCCCACGCCATCCAACGCCCTGCGAATCTGCTGCACATCATGGTAGCCGCGCGTCACATCGGCATACTGGTGGGTGGCCGCCCCGTCGAAGAAGCCGTCGTAACGCGCGGCCTCTGGCTCGGCGGCGAGTGCCAGCACGAGCGCGGGCAGAAACTCGGGTTGCTGAAAGTGGGCCAAGCCGCCCCAGAGCACCGTCGCGTCGGGATCGACCTGCTTGATGACGAGGTAGGCCGTTTTGAGTAGCCGTGCGTACTGACGGGGGGTGCCGCTCCAGAATTGACATAAATCTGGCTCGTTCCAGATTTCCCAGGTCGTGACGTGGGTATCCGCCTCACCCCCCGGCGCGTAGCGCAACGCCACCAAGTGGACGTAGTTGGCCCAGGGGTTGTCGGGGTTGATCGCTTTGCCGGGCGCGGCCTGGTCGGAGCCGTCGGCGAAGATGGGCAGGTCGAGTCCGAGCGGGGGTCGACTGTCGCTGACATCACAACGTTGCGAGTCGACGTAAAGTCGTGCGGGGTCGTTGATGCCAGTTGCGCGTAGCGAGTTGACGTCGGTCAGCCGCGGGATCGTGCCCGGGTAGTGGGGTTCGGCGGTGCCGAGCAGCACGAGCAAGGTCTGTAGACCCGCCGCTTCGTTGTCCCGCAACGCCTTGTCGGCGCGTGCCCAGTCGAAGCGGCCCCGCGTTCGTTCCACACTGTTCCAGTAGAGCGGGAAGCGATCGTAGGTGGCCCCGGCCTCCACCCCCAGCGCCAACCGCGTGGGGCGCTGGGGCGATTCGGCGGAATTGACATGGACCAAGCCCAGCGCAAACGGCGTCCCTGGCGGCGCCTCCGCAGCGCTTGGCGCGGCAAAGCTAAGCAGAAGCATGGTCAGGAGCAATGCCAGCAGCGCGGTATAGCGGCGGGGCGGGGTCCTCATGGGCGATCTCGTTCCTGCAAAATGTGAAGAGATTTGTGAGATTATAACGGCGATGGGCGAAACGGCAACGTAGAACGGGCCGCAGATTGGGGAGGACGTGGCACCAACCGTGGAATAAATTCCGCGCGGCAAGGGCTGCGACGGTTCCCGCTTGCGGGAACCCACCGCCTCGCAGGGGCTGCGGAACGGGCGCTAAACGACGTTTTTATGCCTCAAGAGTCGTCTAACCTCCAAACCCAACAGCGGCAGGAACGTTAAAACGCATCACTCATCGGAATACGCACCCCCCGTGCCGTGGCGACTTGCTGCGCCGCCTCGTAGCCCGCATCGACGTGACGGATCACGCCCATGCCCGGATCGCTGACGAGGACACGGCTCAGCTTGCGACGGGCGCGCTCACTGCCGTCGGCCACCACGACCATGCCCGCGTGGATCGAATAGCCGATGCCGACCCCGCCCCCATGATGCACCGAGACCCACGAAGCCCCCGCCGCCGTGTTGACCAGCGCGTTGAGGATCGGCCAATCGGCCACCGCATCGCTGCCGTCCTTCATCGCTTCCGTCTCGCGGTTGGGCGAGGCGACGGAGCCGGAATCGAGGTGGTCGCGGCCAATCACGATCGGTGCCGACAGCTCGCCCCGCGCCACCATCTCGTTGAAGATCAGCCCCATCCGATCCCGCTCGCCGTAGCCCAGCCAGCAGATGCGGGCTGGCAATCCCTGGAAGGGGATTCGTTCGCGGGCCATCCGCAGCCAGCGCACCAACGCCGGGTTGTCAGCGCCGAATTCGCGGATCACCGCTTCGTCGGTTTTGTAGATATCTTCGGGGTCGCCCGAAAGCGCGGCCCAGCGGAAGGGGCCTTTGCCTGCGCAGAAGAGCGGGCGGATGAAGGCCGGGACGAAGCCCGGGAAGGCGAAGGCCTCTTCGTAGCCCGCTTCCAGGGCCTGTTGGCGGATATTGTTGCCGTAGTCAAAGACGACCGCGCCTTGCTTCTGCAACGCAACCATGGCCGCAACGTGGCGCACCACCGTCTGGTAGCTTCGACGCAGGTAGTCGTCGGGGTCGCGGTCACGCAGGGCGAGTGCCTCGTCGTGGCTCATCCCGGTCGGGACGTAGCCGTTCAGCATGTCGTGGGCGCTGGTCTGGTCGGTGACGACATCGGGAATGATGTTGCGTTTGAGCAGCTCTTCGTAGAGATCGGCCCCGTTCATCACTACGCCGACAGAAATCGCCTCCTCATTCTCGACCGCCTCGCCCACACGGCGTAGGGCGCTGTCCAGATCGTCGGCCAGCACATCGAGATAGCCAATGGCGTGGCGCCGTTCGGCGCGATGGGGATCGATCTCGGCGACTAGGGCGACGCCTTCATTCATGGTGACGGCCAGCGGTTGGGCGCCGCCCATCCCGCCGAGGCCCGCGGTCAGGGTCAACGTCCCCTTCAACGTGCCGCCGAACTGTTGCCGTGCCAGCTCCGCCAGCGTTTCGTAGGTTCCCTGAATGATGCCCTGGGTGCCGATGTAGATCCAGCTTCCGGCGGTCATCTGGCCGTACATCATCAGCCCCTCTTTTTCCAACTCGCGGAAATGCTCCCAGGTGGCCCAATGGGGCACCAGCAGCGAATTGGCGATGAGGACGCGGGGCGCCTCTTCGTGGGTGCGGAAGATACCGACCGGCTTGCCCGACTGGATCAGCAGCGATTCGTCGTTTTCCAAATCGCGCAGCGAGCGCACGATGGCATCGTAGGCCGCCCAACTGCGAGCGGCGCGGCCCGTTCCGCCGTAGACCACCAGATGGTCGGGATCTTCGGCCACGTCGGGGTCAAGGTTGTTCATCAACATACGCATCACGGCCTCTTGCTCCCAGCCTTTGCAGCTCAGGGTGGAACCGTGGGGTGCGCGGACGGTGCGCGGGGGGTGTGCGGTGGACATGGTCTCTGGTCCTTGGTTGGGTGAGTTTTGGGAGTTGGGAGTTAAGGCCTAGGGGTGGATGAGTTTTGAATGCGGGCCTCTTGTAGGGCTGGCGTATTGATGTTGCGGCACGTGAGGCACGGCGCATGGGGTATGTTTTGCGCTGACGCAAGCGCAACGCGCTGAAACAATCCATCCATCTGCCCCTTTGCTATTCGCAATCGCCCGACTACGTTCTGCGTTTACCGCTTCCAGTCGCCCAAGGAGCGCAACCTCTTCCCGCTCGCTTGCAGTTGGTTGCCCACGCGATCGAGGTCCGAGCCAGTGTCGGTGAGCATGCCGCCCAGTTCGCGCAGTTGTTCGGCCACGGTGCCGAGTGCCTTGTTGATCTGTTCCAGTCGGTCGGAGCCATCCTGCAGTCGCACCGCCGCCTGATCGAAGATGCCCTGGTTGCCGATGTCGACCCCGCTCACCATACGATGGCCCATCACTTCCATGTAGGTGGCTTTCATCGTCGGGATGCGAACCGCGTCCAGCTCTTCGCCCACTTTGCCGAGGATGCGGGCCGCAGCGGCCAGCTCATCCTGACATTCTTCTAACGCGGACGCCGCCACATCGGAGAGCTTGCGGGCGCTGGGCCGCTCTTTGTCACCGACCAGCAGGCCCGCCGCCTTGACCGTGCTGCTCCCGGCCGATTCGATACTTTCGCCCGTCTCTTGGAGGAGCGTTGGCAGTCGCTCGACCAGATCGCTCAGTTGATCGCGGTGCGTCCAAAGCCAGTTGACGGCCTCCATCATCTTTTGCGTATCCTTGCCGGAGAGGCGGCCAAAGATATCCTCAAACATCGCGTTGCTCCTTGTGTGAGTGTAAATTTTGCGCGGTATTATTGTGAAGACGGGCCGTTCCGGCAATCGGACGCATGGTGAGGATGGGCGATAGGCCGACTCGCACAGTGGATTTTTGGCCAGCTTTGCATAACGATATACACTATTTACCATGACAGAGACAACCACAGGAAAGCCGCTCCCCCTGACCCTTGTTCGGCCCACCCTGGCCCATTTGCCAAGCTGTATCGCCGCGTTGGAACGGGGGTATATGCCGAACCGCTTCGACCCCGAAGCGGCACGGGAGACGTTGGCAGAGATCGCCCGCGACCCCGAAGCATTCCTAGCCAGTCACGAAGACCGTGAGGCGAAGCGCCCCCCCATCCGTCTGCCCGATGGCGCGACGGTGAAGCGGATCCCCAGCGTCCAACGTTGGATATGGGATGGCGAATTTTGTGGCATGATTAGCCTGCGCTGGCAACCCGGCACCCCCGATTTGCCGCCCACCTGTCTGGGTCACATCGGCTACCAAGTCGTGCCGTGGAAGCGGCGGCGGGGCTATGCCACCCGTGCGCTGGGGTTGATGTTGCCCCATGCCCGCGCGCTGGGATTGCCCTTTGTCATCGTCGAGACCGACCCTGACAATATTGCCTCACAGCGGGTGATCGAGGCCAATGGGGGCATTTTCGTGACCGACTATCGGCGTCCGCCCCAACATGGCAGCACTCGCGCGCTCCGCTACCGCATCGACCTATGACGAAGAGACGCTAAGGAGAGTTATGCGCTCGACCCTCTCACTCATTCTCATCGGCCTCCTCGCCGTTGTCGCTTCTATCGCCGTTGCGCTTGGCTTGGGCTGGCTGCTGACCTTGATCCTACCCTTCTCCCTCTTCGAGGGGGCGCTGCTGGTGGCGATGGCCTTCGTCGTCGTCTCTGTCTGGGCCAACGCTCTCATCCGAAGCAGCTTTCCAGCCGCGAGCGACTTTCCGTTCGACGACGATGAATGGGAGCTTGAAGATGAGCCGATTCTTGGCGAGGCGCACTTTTGGCAGCGTCCCGAGGAGAAAACATGGACCAATTGGCTACGGATGATCGTTGCCAACACGGTGTACAAGAACATGGTTTCTTCCGAGGGGTGGATCGGCGAGATGGCTGAACCGCGCCAAGAGCAAATCGCGATGGAGTTGACCGACGGCGCGATACAGACGATCAAGAGCCAAGCGCGGCGCGGACGTGATATGCGGGTGAGTCGAACTTCGTTGCGGAACGCATTGAGGGAGGCGGGGCAGAAGCCGTACGATGACGCCTTGCTCGATATGGTCGTCCATAGCATCAACGGTCAGTTGTTTGCCCTGACCCCACTTCTCAATCGGATCGAACGCGAAAAATCGTGGGATGATCCGGTTGATCCTCAGATGTTTGGGCTATGAGGATCAACGGCAACGCTGCGCCGTGAACGCAGAACCAACCCAGCAAAACGCGACGCGCTCCGACGCTTGAGCGCGTCGCCTCCCGACCTCGCCATAGGCCCCCCGCCCCCTACTCCACTGGCGTGCAGGTTGAGGCGAACGACCGTGCGGGGGCCGCCAACGCAACCCCGGTAATCGAGGATGTTCCACCCCGCGTCACGAGCGGCAGATAGAGCGTTGCGGCGGCTTCCAACGGCTCCACGTCGCAGCCGACGAGCGCCACGTTCCCCGCGTGGTCGTTGGCATAGAGTAGGACGGTGGTTGGCGCACCGACGGAGAGGGTGGTCGCCGTGGGGAACGTGGGGGGCCGCGTTGCCAGCGCAACGCGATCGACCCAGAGCGAGCGCTGGCCGTGCCACGTCAGTTGCGGCGTGAGCGCGTTGGCCGCGGTACCGTTGTAGGCCGCGCGGCTGTCCGCATCGACGTAGAACCATTGCCAGCCCTCGCCGGAAAAATCGGTGCGCCGCAACGGGTAAATGCCGCGCTGTTGCGGCGTCGACAGATCGTCGATGACCCGCAGCGTCACCACCTCGTCGGGGCCGAGCGGGCCGCTGGTGCGGAGCCGGAACCAGAGGCGATAGAGGTCGGCGTCCAGCGGGATCGGCGCGAAGCTGACCGTCTCTTCCCCCTGGCCGCTGGGGGTGAAGCTGAGCGCCGCGCCGCCGCTGGCGGTCGGATCATTCACGACCGTCCCCCCCGCAATCGTTTCGGCCTCCTGCTGCCACGCCGCCAGGCTGATGCCCCCCCGTTCAACACCGCTCAACCCATCCTCGCTGGTGAGGGTGAAAGTGGCGCTGCCGAAGCTCTGCGAGAGCGCCACATCCAGCGTGGGGGGCGTCCGGTCGATGCCCAGTCGCAGCACGGGGCGGGGGTCGAGCGCCAAGTTCTCCGGCACGGAAGAGCCTTCCAAGCGATAATTGTCGTAGGGCGTGTCGGGCAGCCCACTGATGTCGAAAAGATGCCACCAACCCAGTTCGGGGTCGAAGGCCCGATCCTGCCAGTCACTGTACTGCCAGCCGCTACTCGGATCGTTGTACCACCAGCGCAGTTGGGTTAGATCAACATGGTTGGCGTTGAGCGTGGTGAAGCTGCCGTCGCCGCGCAGAAAGCGCCGTTCGGGGCGGTTGGCAATGTCGAGCAGGCTCTGGTTGTTCCCGGCGGGCGGTTCGACGGGCGCGTTGGTGTAGTATTTACGCAAAATCTGTCGGTAGGACCAACCCGCATCGGCGTGACGTTTGGCGCCCCACTGCCCCATCCCCCAGCCGTGGCCGTTGCGCGTTTTGCCGAAGGAGGGCGGATCGTCGACCGCGCTGATCGGCTCCCAATTGGGATAGGCGCGGGTCGGGCTGCTATTCTCGGCGCTGAAGAAGGCCTTGAGGATTTCGCCCTCGTGGGTCAGATGTTGGCCCTCGGTATCGTCGACGGCGCTGTTGGTGGCAGCGAAGGTCTGATCGCACATGTACTGGTGGCTGGTGGTATCGGTCACATCGTAATCGGCGCCCGCTGGATTGAGCACATAGTACCAGCCGTAGGAGCGGGCCGCGACCGCCTGTGCCCGCAATGTTTCGGTGGGCCAGGAGCTCGGCACTTCGTAGGGGACGACCCGTTTGACATAGTCCTCGAAGGGGATGGTGTCGATCTGGCCATGCGGGGTGTCGGGGCGACAGGTGTTGGGGTTGCTCACCCCTTCGCTGACATGTTTGACGCGGATCGTTTCGGGCGGCTGGTGATCGGTGGGGGCGCGGCTCTGCGCCTGAAGCACGGTGGCGATCTGTGGCGAATCGTCCCGCTCGATGGTCGTGCGATCCGACGGAATCAGCCAGAGATCGCCCTCCCGCAGAAAGGCCACTTGGCTGCCATCGGGGCTGATCAGTGGGAAGCCCTCCGCCGTCTCGTTCTCCGTCAGCGCCCGCCATTCGGCGCTGTCCACCTCGTAGCGCCACAGCTCGGAAAACGGCGCCATTTCGCTGCCCCTCGGCGTGAGGGCGGCGACCAGCCATTGCCCATCATCGCTCAGCGTCGCTTGGGCGATGATCTCGCGATCGCTGCGCCACAGCGTTTGGCCGTTGAGTTCCAGCGCGTGGCCGTCGCCGCCCTGCACGATGGTTAGGGGCGACGGGGGGCGCGGCACGGCCTCCGTCGGCGTGAGCGCGCCGCTCGCCAACGTGATGCGCTGCCATCCGCTCTGGGTCCGCGCCAGCACAACGCCGTCGCTGGGCCACGCTTCAAGGCTCAGCAGCGCGGCCCCCTCGGTGATGCGCGTTGCCCCGCGCGGACTCTCGTTGCTTGGGGCGCTGCGGGGCAAGGTCAGGGCAAGGCAGAGCCACGCTGCCAACGTCACCAGTAGCATGGGGATTCGCATAGCCACCTCCCTGTTCGGCGGAAAATCTCTCAGACGCGATTGCTTGGTGCGCGTTTCAGCGCTTTTTGGTTAAAGGAATGGGCGGCCAGCGCGGCCCACATCATCGACAACGGCCAAATCAGGCAGAAGAGCAGCAGCGAAAAGCCGTGGGTCACGAAGGCCAGCAAAATCGCCGCCAGCCCAATCAACCCCATAAAGATGCCGCCCGGAATCGTCGCATACAACATGCCGAGTGGCCCAAAGAAGACGGTGAGAATGATCGCGATTCCCACATTTTTCGTCGTGGTCACCACGATAGGCTGAGAAGACATCTGAAGCTCCTTAATTACAAAAATTAAACGAACCGTGGCCCCCAAAATGGACAAAACAACATGAGCCACAGTTGAATCATAATCGCGGTCACGTGGGTTGGGAAATGGAGGAGGGGGAGCGGCGCAGCGAAGGGGGGCGTCAAGCGCCGCGTGCGAGGGGGGGACAACGCTTGAAGCGAGCTTTCTTCGGCGCTACACTTTGCGCACCCTCAGAAATTGCCCCAGCGAGTCAACGAACAACTATGTATGATTTGTGGTCTTGGTTAAGTCGCCGCGTACGCCCGCGTGCCGCCGAGGTGGCCCGCTCCTGCATCTTCGATGAGCGGTACGGCTGCATCATTCCCGCCGAGATTCCCACTCAGAACCTCGGCACGACCTTCGACTTCCAGGCGATGGCGCTCAACTGCGGTTATCGCGGCGGCAAGGACGATTGGTGGCACATCCATCATTCCGGCCCCGCCCGCGAAGGGGCCTTTGCGCGCAACTGCCCGCACTCCTATCGTCCGGGCCACGTGGAGGAGGCGGTGGCGTGTGACTGTATGGGGCAGATGGAGAATGAAGAATAGCGAATGGGGAAACCCTGCTAATTCCATCGTATGGCAGTGGGAATAGCGTGGAAACATCATCGCTCTTCTCCATCTCTATCGCTCTCTTCCCGCCGTTCAACGCAGCCAGACGACGGTGATGCCACGGTTGGCGCGGTTGAAATCGGCGTCGGGGAAGTCGCCGATTTCGCCGCGCATCTGCATGGTCGTTTCGTCGCTTTGGTGGTAGCGTTCGCCCGGAATGGCGGCGCGAAAGCGGAAGGGGTTGCGTGCCAACCAGCTTCGCACATTTTCTTGCAGGACGCTGCTGCCCGTGCTGCGCCCCCAGCCATGGATGATCTTGAGGATGCGCGCCTTGTGGCGCACGGCATCTTTCGGCGCTTTGTGGAGCGCCCATTGCGCCTCTTGCCACGTCAGCCCGTGCAGGTCGAGCTCGTAGATCAGCCGCTTCTCGCCCTCGTGGAGCCGCTGACCCCCATACCGTTCACGGCTCCGTCGCTTCGGTCGTCGCTTGCTCATTCCTCGTAATCTCGAACCGGGGTCGTTGTGTCTTCCCCATTCTCGTGAACCGTGCGCAATTTGCCCGGCCCGACATGCTTGCCGATCGTTCCTTCCTCTTCCATCAGATCGACGAGACGCGCCGCCCGCGCATAGCCCACCCGCAGCCGGCGCTGGAGCAGGGAGATCGAGGCGTGTCCCTCCTCTTGCACCAGCTCGCGCGCCTTTGCTAACAGTTCGTCAGCCTCGTCGCGCTTCGTCTCGATCAGCTCCTCCCACGTCACCTTCGGCACGATCACCTTTTCAGCGGATTGGCGCTTCGGCTTGCGGGGCCGCTCGCTCTGGCGCAGCCAGAAACGATTGAGTGCGGCCAGCTCCTCCTCGCTGACGAAGCTGCCCTGTGCCCGCACCGCTGCCCCCGCATCCGGCGCTTGAAAGAGCATATCCCCCTGCCCCAGAAGCGACTCTGCCCCCGGCCGGTCCAGAATGACGCGGCTGTCGATCTGGCTGGCGACCGAAAAGGCGATGCGGGCCGGGAAGTTGGCTTTGATCAGCCCGGTCACCACATTGACGCTGGGCCGCTGGGTCGCCAAGACCATGTGGATGCCGGTGGCACGGGCCATCTGCGCCAAACGGCAGAGCATCGTCTCCACCTGCTCCGGCGAGGCCATCATCAGGTCGGCCATCTCGTCGATGACGAGCACTAGGTAGGGCAGCGGGGTTTCGCCATCGAGCCGCATCTTGGCGTTGTAGCTTTCGAGGTTGCGCACCTTCTGCTCGGAAAAGAGCTTGTAGCGCCGTTCCATTTCGGTCAGCGTCCAGCGCAGCAGCCCCAACACCTTTTCGATTTCGATGACGACCGGCACCAGCAGATGGGGGATGCCGTTGTAGCCGATCAGTTCGACCCGTTTGGGATCGACGAGCAGCAGCCGCAGCTCGTCGGGGGTGTGCTGACAGAGTAGGCAGCAGAGGATGCTGTTGATACAGACCGATTTGCCGGAGCCGGTTGCGCCCGCGATCAGCAGGTGGGGCATCCGCGCCAGATCCGCGATCACCGCATTGCCCATCACATCGCGCCCCAACGCCAGCGGCAGCGCCCCCCGCATCGATTCGAACTCTTCGCTTTCCATCGTGTTGCGCAGGGTGACGGCGCTGGATTGATCGTTGGGCACTTCGATGCCAACGTAAGCGTGGCCGGGCACGGGCGCTTCGATGCGGATCGTGGGTGCGGACAACGCCAGTGCAAGGTCGTTGCGCAGCGCGGCGATGGCCGAGACGCGGACTTTGCTCTCCCGTGCCGTGCCACGAACCACTTTGCGCACGATGCCTGGGGCAACGCCGTACTGGGTCACGGTGGGGCCACGGTTGATGGCGACGACGTTGCCCGGCACGCCAAAGGCCGCCAGCGTCTTTTCGATGGTGCGGCTCTTCTGGCGCAGCTCCTCGTCGTCCGCTGGCCCCAGATCCACATCCTCCAACATCTCCCGCCATGGCGGCAGTTCCCAATGGCTCTCTGGCCGCCGATGGTAGCGCGGGGGGGCGGCTGTCGGGGCTGCCGAGGCGGCGCGCAGCCGATTCGCGCCGCCCGCTGCTGCCTGCCACCCGTTGCGCAGCGCGGCAGCGATCCGCGCCAGCCCCTCATGGAGCCGTGTGGCGAGCGAGGGCCGCGTCACCGACGGGGGTGGGGGGTCATCGAAGAAGGAGGGTTGCAGGACGGGCGTCTCCGCCTCGCTGGGGGTGCGGTCGTTGCGGCCGCGCTGTGGTTTCAGCCGCGCGGGGGGGCGGTCGATCAGCATCAGCGTGCCGACCAGCAGCGCGGCCCCGCTGAGCAGCAAGGCCCCGACCGTGCCGAGCGCCACGTTCAGTGCACTGTAGAGCTGCAGCGCCAACGCGCCGCCGTACTGGTCGGTGGGGCGATAGGGGTGGGTTGCCTGCCAATAGCCGCCGACTGCGAATAGTGCCAGCAGCAGCAGCAGGATGCCCATTGCGCGTCGGCGGCGCAGGGGGAGTGGCCTCATGCCCGCCAAGAGCCAGAGGCCGAAGAGGGCGAGCAAAGGCCCCAGCAGCCACGACAGACCGCCCAGCAGCCATTCGCTCCAGCCACGCATCGTCATGGCGGCGGGCGACTCGGTGAGCCAACTCAGCGTCGTCAGCGCGCCGACGATCAGCGCGGCCCAGCCCGCAGATTGGCGAAGCAGGTTGCCGCGTGATGGCGGTGGGGGGGCGCTGCGCTTCCCGCGCCGTGACGGCGTTTTGCCCTTGCTTCGAGTCGTTTTCTTGCGCGTCATTGTGGCCTCAATCGAACGTTTGTCCGAGTCCGATTGTAGCCGAGCCGAGGCGAAATGCAGAACGGAGAAGAGAGGGGGCTGATCCTGGAGAAGGTGGCTGTAGGGGTTGCTGGCGGCTGCGACGGCGTTGGTGAACGCAGAACCCTAGTCCTTCGGACCGCTGCGCGAACGCTTCGCTCAGGGCAGGCTCCGCACGCAAAACGAAGGGTGGATAAAAACGTGGCTCGGGCTAACGGATTTTGTGGTTGGCGAGGTGATGCAGATGTTATAATGGAGCCGTCATGCGCGACGGCGTATCACGGAGAATGAAAGTGGCGCGTGATGATGTCGGGTGTACGGCTGTGCGGGTGAACGGCCGGGCCAAGCAGTGAATTATCAACGGAAATGCTAGGCTCCCATGCACCATGCACCATGCGCCATGCCCCCCATCCCCACGCGCCCCCTCTCGCCAAAACGTCGCACAGACGATCCGCTGCCTACTCCCGAATACTCACGCCGCCGATGGCGTTGATTTCGATGTTGACCGTGTCCCCGATGGCGTACTGTTCCCAGCGGCTTAAGGGGAGACCGATCGAGTACCGCTCGCCGTTGCTGGCGTCGAGGGTGAGGGTGTACCGTTCACCCTGCTCGCCCTGCCGCTCGTCGGTGGTCAGCGTGAAGGCGGGCCAGAAGGGGGTGATGCCGTTGACCCCGTTCGCTGCTTCGGTACGTATCACCTGCCACTCGTCCAACTCATAGGTGTACTCGGTGCGATATTCCGTCTCTTCGCGGTAGATCGGCTCGGTACAGTAGACATCTTCGAAGAAGCCGTTACCCAAGTCACGCTGATCGCAGACATATTCCCGGTCGCCGACCTTGACTTGGCGCGTTTCGTAGAGCGCCTCTCTCTCGCTGATCAGGCGGGCATCGTCGGGCAGCGCCCAGCCTTCGCGTTGGACGGGTTGGAGGGCCAAAATCTCCACCGTCCGTTCCCACCCTTTGTCGGCAACGATGGCCGTTTCGCTGGAGGTGCGGAAGAAGGCGAAGTAGGCGCAGGCGAAGAGGGCGAGTCCGACGAGCGCGATCGCAATGAAAGCGCGTGGGCTGACCCCCGTAGCGGGCAGCGCGGTCGGTTCGCGGCTCGCGCCGAGGGTGCGGACCGCTTGGGTGCGGGCATCGGCGGATTTCGGCGCAAAGCATTGCTTGCAATCCGTGGCGGTGGCGAGGTTGCTGGCACCGCAATAATCGCAGATCCAATCGGCGCCGGCCTTCGCCGTGGCGAGCAAGGACTGTTCCGTGACCTCCTCCTCGATATCGGCGAGGTAGAATGCGATGCCCTCTGGGCGCGGCGAGCCGCAGTTGCCACAAATCTTGTGTCGCCCAAAAATGCCGCGTGAGCCGCAGTGGGGGCAGTCCCAACGTCCTTCTCGAATTGCCACGGTCTTCTCCTGTGTGGGGGGGGGGGAGCTAAAGGAGCTTAGGGAGCTGGGGGAGCTTGGGGAAGGGATTGCAAATCATTGGAGAGGCGGGGTGGCTGCACTGCCCCGGGTTCTCGATTCTCAACCCCAATGGGACTGTCCACCGAACCAAGCACAACGGCGGAGCGGTGAAACATTTCCCAACATTACCCCATTCTCCATTTCTCCATGCCGCTCCCAACGCTGGCCGCCCCTCTCCATCCTAACGTCTCAACGTCACCCAATTCCTCTCACGCCCGCCTCGTCGCGATCAACATGCCGTCCCCGGCGGGATAGATCGTGCTGGTGAACCGGGGGTCGTGAGCGACCTGCCGATTGAAATGGAAGATCGTGGGCTTGTCGGTGAGCACCTTGCCGTTGGCGAAGGCGTTGTGCATCGCCAGCGTGCCGCCGACACGCAGGTTCTCGGCGATCCACGTGAAATAGTCGGGGTAGCTGTCGCGGTCGGCGTCCATGAAGACGAGGTCGAAGGGGCCGCGCGCGGTCAGCGTGGGCAGCACCTCGCGTGCAGCGCCGACATGGACGGTGACCCGATCATCGACCCCCGCCAGCGCGAAATGGCGCTGCGCCACCGCAGCGTGGTCGGGGTTGATCTCGATGGTGTGGAGCGTTGCGCGTCCATCGTTGGGCAGCGCAAGGGCGATGCAACTGCCGCTGTAGCCGCCCAGTGTGCCGATCTCGACCACACGCCGTGCGCCGGTGGCACGGACCAGCCAGTGCAGGAACTGCCCCTCCTCCGGGCTTAGCTCGATGCCGGGTAAGCCGTGTTCCGCCGTCTGGGCGCGGATGCGCCGCAAAGGCTCGCTCTCTGGCACGAAGGTTCGGGTGATGTAGTCGCTGAGTTGATCGTTGTAAGTGGTCAAGGGTGCTCCTCCCTCGTGGTCGTTCTGTGTGGCACGCCCGCCTATTGTGGCAAAGCCGCCTCAAAACGAAAAGCGTCGGAACGGCAACGGAGCGCATTACATCTGTGACGCTGCGCGAGAAGACGACCTTGGGCTCGCCACGCTCCCTGTTTCAACGCTTCTCGTTTCAACCCTTCTCCGTTATACTCGTGCTACTCGCTTATGGTAAGTTGAGGATTGGAAACGGTTATGGGTATTTTGGGGACAATTGCAAAGGCGCTGGCACCAGAGTTAGCGGGGAGCGCCATCGAAAAGGGCGGGGGCTGGCTGCGCGACAAGGGACTCGGCGATCCTGAGGTCCGCGAGCTTCGGACGGCGCTGGACGAAGCGTTGCGTCGTGCGATTGCTGCGCTGCCGCTGGATGACGATGACTTAATCCGCGATCATCTGCACAGCGTCTTGACGGTGCTTTTCAAGGATCAACCGTTGGTGGAGGCGTTGTTGGGCGCTGCCTTGCAGGGGGCCGCTGCAAGGGATGTCACCGCACTTGCGACGTTTCATGCGCGGCTCCACGCAATCGGCGCTGATCTGACCACGATCCATGTTGATGCGGAGACCCTCTTCCGCACGCTCATCCACGAACTGGCCGACGCGCTGTTGCGGCGGGCGGTTCGGGCGGACAACCCTCTCTACAACCATGTCAGTCTGGCACAATTGGCGCTGATGCGTGACGAGTTGTCACGCCGCGAGCTTCAGTTTGATGCGCTGCTGGAACGGTTCGCGCACTTCGAGAAGCTGCTCCAAGAGCTTCGCGCCGTCCTAGCAGATACCTTGTCCATCGCCGAGCAGCAGCGCCGCCTGACCGCGCAGTTAAACGCGGCACAACCCGCGCAACAGGCGATGCTGGCCGAGGTGGTCGCCACGCTGCACCATCGCGGGGAAGCGGCGCAACGCGCATGGTCGATCAATGATCTCTTTGGCATGGTGGTCGGTGAAGGCAGGGCAGACGGCTCCCCGCCCCCCTTCAACTTCGTGCCCTTCTACGAAAAACACCTTTCCGAGCAAGCGGTCGAACGGCTCTATCTGGAGGCGGTGGTGCAGAACAACGCCACGCTCATCCTGCCGCTGGCCGATCAGCAGAGTAGCGTGGTGCCACTCGAACGAATCTACGTGGCGCTGAAAGCGGTCAAAAAATCGCAAGCGGAACAGAATGCCGAGCAAACGCAGATTTCTGAAGCGTTTGAGCGGGGTCAGGGTGTACGGATTTCCGAAATTCTTTCGCGCCAACTGCTGCCCGCCGATGCGATCCGACGGCGTGAGGGGCGCGGTGAGGCGCGCAATCTGGCCGAACTCGTGCGCGATCACCAGTGGCTGGTGCTGGTGGGCGATCCGGGGAGCGGCAAAAGCACGCTGGCCCGCTGGCTGGCGCTCCGCTTGGCCCGCGCCATGCAAGCGGGCGACGAGGAACTGGTGGTCCCCGCCGACCATGTGCGGCCCGATCCGGAAGAGGCGGGTGAAGAGCGGTTGGGGCCAGTCCGTCTGCCAATTCTGATCCGGTTGGCCGACTACGCCCAAGCCCGCTGGGGCGAGGGCGGCAACAAAGCGCTGACGCTGGCCGACTATCTCGGCGTCAGCCCCGCTGTGGCGCTGTTGGAGTCGCAGACGAAAGAGCAGCGCCTTTGGCAGCGTTACCTCACGGAGCGGCGGGCAACGCTGATTCTGGATGGCTTGGACGAGGTGACCGACAGCGACCAGCGCCGTGATGTGAAAGCCGAGATCGAAGCGCTGATTGATCGCTGGTTCCGCGATGAAAAGCAGCGCTCGCCGTTGGACAATGCTTGGGTGGTGGCGCGACAACAAGAGCGTCCGTGGCGGGGCAACCAACTGATCGTGACCAGCCGCATCGTCGGCTACGCCGCAGCACCATTGGCGGCGACCCTGCCCCGCTACGAGATCGCCCTGATGGAAAATGTGGCGGTGCGCCGCTTCTGCCAGAATTGGGTAGAAGCCCATCCCGATCTGGAAGAGAATGCCGAGGCATTGGCCGCAGCAGTCCTGGATCACAGTAATCACCATGTTAAGTCCGAGATGGGTCGCAATCCGCTGATGCTGACGATTCTGGCCCAGATTTGGCGCGAAGCGCCCGATCGCACGCTGCCCCAGCGCCGCGCGACACTCTATTCGGCGGCGGCCAAGCAAGTTTTTGACCAACGGCGGGACGGGTGGGGCAGGCTGGGTGAGCAGTTGGGCAACGATTTGGCCGATGTGATGCAGCGGCTGACGGCCTCTATCGCCTTTCGACTGCACGCCCATGCCGATTATATCGCGGACTTGGTCGATGAAGAGACGTTGCAGGAGTGGCTGGTCGAGGCGATCCAGAGCGAACCAGCCTTACAGCGCCAACCGCGCCACCCCAATGACCTGGCGGAGGAGGTGCTGGAGGCAGCGCGCCAATTGAGCGGCTTTTTGGTGCCACGGGGCCACGAATTGTACGGCTTCCTTCACCGGCAATTTCAGGAGTACTTTGCCGCGATTCAGCTTTTGGGGGAATGCAAAGCGACCAAGGAGTGGTCACCGATCTGGGCGCGGATCGATCAGCCGGCTTGGTACGAGGTGCTGCTGATCGCCGTAGGCCTGCTGGCGGGCGATGATCGGCAGCAGCTACGGCGCAACCACAAAGGCGGCCAATTCCTGACCGCCCTCCTTGACCACGAGGCCGCCGACCCGACCGGCGGGCTGCTGCCCGTCCGCACGCTTTTTGCGGCGTTGGCGTTGCGCGAAGCGCGCGGATGGACTGACGCATTGACCCAGCGCATCGCGTCGGCTCTCATCGCGGCTTATTCGCGGGAGAACGCGGCGCGCTTCGAAGCGTTGCACGAGGCGGTGGAGAAATGCTTTGCCACCCTGCCACGTGACGAGCCGCGCGGTGGCACGGGCGTGCGGCGGGCGTTGGTGGCGGCGCTGAACACCACTGGCCCCGACGCGGGCCGCTGGCAGCGGATGGCCGCTGCCGAACTGATCGTGAAATACGAGTGGTGGCACCGCGACGTGGCAAGCGCCCTACGTGCGGCTTGGCAGCGCGAACTGGAGCCAGCCGCCACCCTACGTTTGGCGCTGGAAACCCATTGGCGTGCCTCACCGAATGACTTTATGGCATCCGAATTCCAGCAGTGGGTGACCGATGAGTGGTGGGCGCAGATGATGGCCCATGACCATTGGCAGGGGATAATCTTGGCGCTTTACCTTATGCCCGGGGCAGAGCTGGCACGCGAACAATGCTTGCTCGATTCCGCGCTGACCCCGCACCTTTGGCCGCTCTTGCAGGCGCAGCCCGCTGACCGTGACGCTCTGACAACCCTGTTGTGGGAACTGTGGGAGAGTGACGACGATCAGTTAGCACGGGATGCGGCACGCGGGTTGGCTTACTTGGGGGATGAACGAGCGGCAACCCGCGTGGGAAACTCCGGCAATCATCGCGCGCGCGCGATGATTGCCGGATTCGCCCTCGCCCGCGCCCTCGACCTCGACCGCGCCCTCGACCGCGCCCTCGACCTCGACCTCGCCCTCGCCCGCGCCCGCGACCGCGCCCTCGACCTCGACCTCGACCGCGCCCTCGACCGCGCCCGCGCCCGCGCCCTCGCCCTCGCCCTCGACCTCGACCGCGCCCTCGACCGCGACCTCGCCCGCGCCCTCGCCCATTTAGCCTCTATTGTCCAAGTAATTGAATCGGCCATCCGAGCCGCCGAAAGCCGCGGGATAGATGATGTAGAAATCATGGAGGCTTTGGCGCACGCCAAGAGACAGCTGACAGAATTAAGACCTTTGCTTCTTGGTTATGAGCGATTGGTGACCTTCTGGCAAGGGGTCGCTCAATGGCCTAATAACGCAACGATGGAAGCGTGGGCGGCACAACCTCGCCCTGCCCTGACCAATGATCGCTTGGCTTGGCTGCTTCAGATGCAGGAACACGCAGCAAAGATGCTGCTACCACGGTTGAAGGTCTCTGGCGCACTCGATGATGCCCATCTGGCAGAGTTGTGTGGTTGGTTAAGGGATGGCCGTGAGTGGCAGCAGTGCCACGCCGCGCTGCTTCTCGCCGAAATGGATCGGTTGACCATCGTTGCGGCAGAACAATGGCTTCCCGATTGCTTACGGTCGGAGGAAGATTTGACGCGCTATCGCGCTCAACAAGCGTTGATGAAGCGTCGCAAGGCCAGTAAGGCTGATGAAGCCGCCCTGCGCGCCCTTGGGGCTTGGGATAACAAGCGTGAGAACAACGTTTTAGTCAACACGTACGGCGGCTGGGCGTTGAAGGAGGTTGAACATGATGATCCCGCCCTGCTGCAGCGCTGGATCGACGATGGCGATGACGCGCTGTTGCAGACCGTGCATCGGCTCTCGGATGAGTGCTGGCCACCTTGGCTAGAGGGGTTGGCGAACGGGGTGCCTTCCACGCAGAAGTCAATGCTCGATGCCACAAGCTGGCTGCTGCGTTTGAACCCACTGCCGGATAAAGCGCCGAAAATCGGCGAACAGCTTCTTGAATTGCTAATCTCACTCACCGCAAACGATGATCCCGCAATATCCGAGGCAGCTTTCACTACGCTCGGCCTCCTGCGTGACGCAGGGTTGCGATCCTCCGCCATCGATCATCTGTTGGCGAGCGCACCCGACAAGGGAACGCTGCAACCCGCCCGTCAAATGGCGTTGGCCCGCCTTGCTGCTGGCGCGGATGATGCACAGCACACTGCCATTGAAGATACGCTGCGTGAGCCATTGCCCCACGTCGGCGCGGCAGCGGCGCTTCTTCGCATCGCGTGGCAACGCAGGTACAGAAAATCATCTTACTCCAATTCTTATTATCTCAGGTGGGACCCTGATATAGACGAACAGCCCGCGATTGAGAGGGTCAATAGGCTCCGCAGCCAGCTTCCCGACAGCGACTGGCTGAGCGCCATGCTCCAAGCCGGAACCGATGACGATTATTGGGAGAACGACGGCTACCACGAGCGCATTGTGGGGCTAATCGGCCGCGAGATTGGCCAATTGGCAGAGGCGCACGCCGACAGTGCCGTGCGCCGATTGCTCAACGAAATTACCCCGCATGACGATGAGGCATGGCCGCGCCGCCGCATCGCCTTGGCGGCGCTGGCCACCGTGGCCGAGGCTTCGCCCACCTTGTTCAGCAATGTGCCAAACGTGGAAGCTATGTTGCTACGCGGCGCGGCGGATGTCCAGAGCTTCACTGCCCGCCGCCACGCGATCCGTGCCATGAGCCAGTTGCGGCGGGTCGGCCCGTCGCTCTTGCTGGCGATCCTCAACGCAGCAGGCGACATCGGTAAGGTACAGCGGGATGCAGTCGCCGCCGTTGCCAACTACCAGCGCCTTGACCGAGACGCCTTCGTGCAGCAGGCCGACGACCCCGCCAGCGCGCTCCATCAATTGCGCGATGCGCTCCACGCGCACAGCGCGGCCCGCGCCTACTTGGCTGTGCAGATGCTCGGTACGTTGGGTCGCGCCCCCGCCGCGCAGGGCGTGGCCGGGCTGCGCGCTCGAATCATCGGCTGGCTGAGCGAGGCGTATAAGGATGAGGCCAATCGTCAGCGGGATGTCTTCTTGCTTGAAAAGGAAGATAATTGGAGCGACGAAGAAATCACCCACAAAGGGACGCTCGGCCAAGCGATTCTCGCGGCACTGCTGGGGATCATCGATCTGCCATTTTAGGAGGGGCCTCACCCTGCCTCGCTTCGCTCGGCTGTCCCTCTCCCGATATCGGGAGAGGGGGTTTGTGGGGCGATGGGTCTGATGGTGTGGTGGCGAAATGGGGCGGGAGGGGTGATGGGACACGATGGCCGCGTAAGTCACCCTTCGCGTCCGTTGTGCGCTGAGCCAGATTCTTCGCTCCGCTCAGAATGACAATTGGGGGGCGGGGTGGGTGGATTGTGTGATTCAGCGGGTTGAGGCGGGTCAGCATATCGCAGATGTATGACAATTGGGGGGCGGGGTGGGTGGATTGTGTGATGGCGCACGGCCTCCTCGCCGCGACGGCGTTGCGGGGGCAACGCATTGACGTAAACGCGTCACTGGCGCGTCTGTGCGTTGTGTGTACAATGGCATGACAATTCGTTCCAGCGCTCCAACGCTCAACCAATGGACTACGACGCGATTCTCAACGACATATACGCGGATGTGCAGCCGCTGCTGGGCCATGGGGCGATCGCGACGTATATCCCTGAGTTGGCCCATGTCGACCCGCTGAAGTTTGGCATGGCGGTGCAGCGGCTGGATGGCAGGGTGCATACCATTGGGGATGCCCATGAACGCTTCTCGATCCAGAGCATTTCAAAGCTGTTCACGTTGACCCTGGCGATGCAGCGCGAGGGGGACGCAATGTGGCAGCGCCTCGGGCGGGAGCCGTCGGGCAATGCCTTCAATTCCCTCGTCCAGCTCGAATATGAGCACGGCATCCCGCGCAACCCCTTCATCAATGCGGGGGCGCTGGTCGTCACCGACATCATCCTCTCCCACTTCGGCAACGCCCAACAGAGCGTCCTCGACTTCGTGCGCCGCCTCAGCCAGACGGACGACCTCACTTTCGATGCAGCGGTCGCTGCCTCCGAACGGGCCACCGGCTTCCGCAACGCCGCGATGGGCTACTTCCTCAAGAGCTTCGGCAACCTGCACAACGACACGGTCGCGGTGCTGGACGCCTACTTCCACCACTGCTCACTCGCCATGAGCTGCAGCGAGTTGGCCCGCGCCGCCACCTTCCTAGCCAACGGGGGGCGGCTGCCATGGAACGACGAATCAATCGTCACCGCCAGCCAAGCCAAATACATCAACTCGCTGATGCTGACCTGCGGCACCTACGACTCGGTCGGGGATTTTGCCTATCGGGTGGGGCTGCCGGGCAAAAGCGGCGTCGGGGGGGGTATCGTCGCCGTCATGCCGGAGGAGTTCGCCGTTTGCGTTTGGTCGCCCGCCCTGAACGAAAGCGGCAACTCCCTTGCGGGGACCCGCGCGCTGGAGCTGTTCACGACGCTGACGGGGATTTCGATCTTCTAGTGCCGGACTGTTGCCTGTGGGAGTTTTATGAGTTTTGTGAGTTTAATGAGTTTAATGAGTTCAGACCGTTCCAACGTTCCAACGTTCCAACGTTCCAACGTTCCAACGTTCAGGCTACCCAATACCAGTTGGCGTAGAGGAGCGTGAAGTAGGCGAGGAGGGTGAGGAAGAGAGCGTTGATGACGCGGTCGAAGGGGAGGGATTTGCCCCAGCGGGCCAGCAGAATGAAGAGGGGAAAGAGCACCCAGACGTAGCGGCGTTGGCTGGCCCAGAGGCCGGAGTTGAGCGGGATCAGTAGCCCGCTCAACACGAAGAGCGCCTCGGCCCAGCGCCGTTGGGCGAGGACGAACAGTGCCACCAGCAGCGCCGCAGCCGAAAAGAGGGCGTCGATCCACGGGTTGAGGTCAAAGGCGGCGACGGGCAGCGCTGTGGCCCAGCCCCCTGCGGGCGGCACGAAGAGCGACTGTACCATTTCCCAAAGTGGCTGTGGGCTTCGCTGCCACACCGCCGAGGCATGGACGAAGGCCAGCGGATCGCCGAAGCGCCAGCCGAGGAAGGCCATGTAGCCGAGCAGCCCCAACGCTGCCCCCATGGGGGTCACCCACGCCCAGCGTGGGGCCCGCAACGCCGGATCGGGGTGGCGGCGCTGCTGCCACCAAAGCAACAGCAAGGTGGGCAGCAACGTGATGCCCACGAAGCGCGTGGCCGTGCCGAGCAGCCCGCAAAGCAGTGCCCACGCCCATGCGTTGCGGCGAGCGCTGTAAAAGGCGCCGATCGCGGCCAACAAAAAGAGCGATTCGCTGTAGATCGCCGAGCCGAAGAAGGCGGTCGGGAAGATCAACAGGTACCAGACCGAACGGCCCGCAGTCGGTTCGTCGAACTCCTGCGTGACCAAGCGGTAAAGCAGAATCGCGCTTAGCAGCAGGGCCAGATTGCTGATGACGATGCCGCTCACCAGCAGATCGCCTCCAAAGAGGGGGGCGATCCCCTTCATCAAGAGCGGAAGCAGAGGGAAGAAGGCGACCGAGGGAAATTCGACCCCCGGCCCGAAGTAATGATACCCCTCCTGCGCGATGTTGAGGTAAAAACCGCTGTCCCACCGACTGCCAAGCGCATCCAGCCACAGGGCGTCAGCGCGCAGATGGTAGCCCGCCACCAGCGGATTGTCGGGAATTGGCACCGCCGCCAGGTAGATCACCAAAAGAATGACGAGCCGCGAGAGGCCAAAGGCGAACAGCGGCTGCCAGAGCCAGCGGTGGGCGATCAGCCCCTTCGCCAGCGTTCTCTGCGGCGATATGGACTGCGGCAAACGATGGGGTTGACGTGCAGGGTGCAAGAAGGTGCCCATAGGCTCTGCGCTTGTCTCTCCTTCCTGCACCCTGCACCTGCTTCCTATCGGCTCACGATTGGCAAATGGAGGCGGTAGGGCGACGGCGGAACGGGGGTTCCCGTTGGGGTAACGGTGGGCACGGGCGAGGCGCTGGGCGTGACCGTGATCGGCGGGCCGGAGTCATCCCAGACCAAGACCGTGGCCGAGCCACCCTGCGTGCTGCGTACGGTGATGACGCGCGGACAGGGCAGCGTAACGAAATCGCCGCGATGCTCGTTGCCGCCGACGTAGGTGAGCGTGCCAATGAACGCATTGGTGTCGGTGTTGTAGACGGTCAGCGTGGCGTTTCCGCCCGCCGAGGTGAGCGCACGCACCTCCAGCTCGCCATCGGATGGGTCGCAGCGGGCGCGGGTGACGGTGATCTGGTCCTCGTAGCCGTTGGCGAACCGTTGCCAACTGACGACGCCCGCGGTCAACTGCACCTGCGGCAGCGCCACAAGGCCGGAGAGCAGAACAACGAGGGCGATGAGTAAACGATTGGTCGATTTCATCAAGGAACTCCTGTGGGTCATGGGGTTAGGGCGTTCCCAACGGAACGTTTTCGCGGTGCGGCGGCAGGGTGGGCAGGATGCGGAACCAGTCGCCGACGGGCTGGTAGCGCATGGGGTGGAAGGCAACCGGCGGAAGCTCGCTGACATAGATCGGACGTTGGCCAAGTGATACGTGCAGGAGCGTTTGCAACGATTCGTGGGAGATCAGGAAGCGGTTGAGCGTTTGGATATCGGGCCGTTCACCCTCGACCCGTTGCAGATATTCGACTGCGGGGATCGCATCCCACCAGCCGATAAGCAGGGCGTTCTCTTCCGCCGTGGTTAGGATGGCGGTCGCATTGTCGCGGGTGCTGTTGTCCTGCGACCGATCCACCAACGGCCAATGCAACGCCACAGACGCAGCTACGGTCAGGGCCACCATCGCGCCCAACAGCGCCGGGCCGCGCCGGTCGCTGCCCTCCGCGGCGACCCAGCGCAAAAGCGCGGCCAAGCCGACGCCGATCCACAGCGCCATGACGACGTAGTTCGGCAAGAACATCGTCGCCTTGTCGATCACGCGGTAGTCGGCGTAGAAGAGGCCGTTGCCCACGAAGAAGAGCAGCAACAGGCCCCCCAGCCGCCAATCGCGGCGCAGCAACAGGCCCGCACCGAGCAGCGCTGGCCCGATTCCCACCGCCATGAAATCCTGCCAGAGCTGGAGCGCGAACTGGCCCAGCTCGTGCCACAGCCCCGCGAGGTCGTAGGCGAGCATTGCGCCGCTGAAACTGGCCCCGCTTATCAGCCACCAAAGGCCCCGTACCGTGGTCAGATCGACCGCTTGGAACTGCCCCGCGCTGTCATAGAGGCCCGCATAGTTGAAGGGGGGCTGCTGCAGATAGAGATAGCTCAGGTAGAAATAGCAGGAGAGCGCGACGGCCGTCGCCCCGGCGGCGGATAGCAACGATTTGGGGCGCAGCGTGGCCCGCCAATGACTGCTGATCAGGAAGAAAGCCACGCCCGGCAGCAGCAGGGCCGTGGCCAGATGGTGGCTGAGACCAAGGCCGACCAGCAGTCCCACCCCCGCCAGCCGCGTGGCGCTGGGGCGCTCGCGCCAATGGAGCAGTGCCAGCAGCAGGGCCATCATCAGCACTGTGTGCAGAGTGTAGACCTCGGCGATGAGGGAAAGTGCCCAGAAGTAGGTGGCGCTGGCGAGCAGCCCGACCGCACCGAGCCGCGCGACCGTGCCCACGCCCCAGCGCTGGAGCGTCCGTTCGACAAGGAGCAACGTACCCGCACCACACACGGCGGAAAAGAGGTTCATGCGGTAGGCGATGTCGCCGACGGGCAGCAGCGCCACCCAGAGCTTGCCGAGCGCCAGATACAACGGATAGCCCGTTGCGCGGACGATGCCCCCTGTCGCGACAGCGGTGGTCAACTCGGCACTATCGAGGTTGTAGATCGTGGGGGCCAGCGTGAAGAGGTAGAGCAGCAGCGGCAGGGCAAAGGCAAGCAGCGCGGTCCAGGGCAGCGTCCGCGTTTGTTGGCGCTGGAGGGACCACGATTTGAATGGCAGTGACTGTTGCATGGCGGATCAAGGCCCGAGGTGCGATGATTGGCGTGGTAACAACAAGGGATTCGCAAAGGGGTTCGCCCTTGTTCGCCCATGTAGAGGCAAAGGGGGGGACGCTGATACATGCAATTTTCAACGCGCCAGAGGCTGCACGCATCGTAATGGAGACAGGCGCTCCACGGAGGATGAACGTCGTACGTGAGGATGTGCGGGTGTACGGGTGTACGGGTGTGTGGGTGTACGGCCTGGCAAAGCATGGCCCATCAAGGAAAATGCTAGGCCCCCATGCCCCATGCACCATGCACCATGCAACTTGCACCATGCACCATGCCCCACCCCGTAATCATCGCGGTTGTTACCAAAACGGCGCGACGACGCCCGCAAAGAGGTCTATTTTCAGGGCAGAAAGCGTTGAAATGACTTACGCTATCCTAGTGCCCCTCTCTATCTCTATCGCTCTCTCTCTTCGCGGTTGTCAATCTCGCCATCTTCGCTAGAGTATCGTCCATGCACCAACCCCCTTGCTGTCTTTGCCGCAGGTATTTTCGTCCTCCATCCGTCCTCTATAAAGGCGGAAAGCGACGCACGACACGCTTATGACCGAGCAATCCATGAATAACCCCGTGCTCCTCAGCGAACAGAGCGACAGATGGCTGATTGAGCAAAGTTTGGCAGGTAACAACGGCGCTTGGGCCGCCCTGATTGGCCGGTACGAGCGCCTCATCTACAGCATCCCGTTGCGGTATGGCATGAGCGAAAGCCAAGCGGCAGATATCTTTCAAGATGTCTGTCTCATTCTGTTGGAGCGATTGGAACAGCTCAGAGACCATGAGCGCATGGCCTCGTGGTTGGGTACGACAACGCGGCGCGAATGTTGGCGACATACCAATCGGCGGGACAGGGCGGGGCCGGACGACCCCGATGCCTTTTTCGAGCAGCAGCCTTCGGCGTTGGAACATCCTGAGGTGATCGTGGAAGCGTGGGAGCGCTACACGGCGCTCCATCAGGCGTTGGCAAAGCTCGAAGCACGCTGCCGGACCCTGTTGAAGCGGCTTTATTTTGGCTATCCCCCCCCTACCTATGTGGAGCTGGGGGAGGAATTAGAAATGCCCGTTGGGAGTATTGGCCCCACGCGGGCCCGCTGTTTGGAAAAACTACGCCATGAAATGCACGGAGAAAATTATAGGGTGACATCATGACGAACCAACACCCCTCGTGGGAGTCACTCGTAACCTGGGTCGAAGCGGGCGCAGAAGGGCGCGAGATCGCGGCCCATCTGGCAGGGTGCGAGCCGTGCGCTGCCGATGCGGCGTGGCTTGCCCAGACCCTTGATGCTATGCAAGGCGATGCCGCGTTCAAAGCACCCCCCGATGGGGTGCGCCAGCGTGCCATCGCGGCCCATCGGCAGCGCTATCCCTCGACGGGGCATGGCAAGGCGCAGCGCACTTTGCCGCGTCGTTCGCTGCTCTATGCGTTGCTTGCTGCTGCGGCGCTCCTGCTCTTCATGGTGGTGGTTCAAAGGCAGCCGAGCAAGGCCGCGCCGCTGGTCGCCGTGACGGGGGTGGAAGGAGAGGTGACGGTCACCAATCGGGACGAGCAGACGCGGCGTGTGATGAACGGGGCGCCCCTGGAAATCGGCGACCGACTGACCACTGGGGAAGATGGGTTGGCTATCGTCGAATTCAGGGGCAACCAAGCGGCCGTGAAGGTCTGGTCCAACAGCGAGTTGAGCGTGGATGATCTCGTCGTCGACGAAGGCCAGATCACGGCGTTGGATATTACCTGTCGTGACGGACGGATGAAGGCGACGGTGGCCCAGCCGATGGCCTTCACGATGCAAGCGTATGGCAACGAGCTGACCACCCGCCAAGGGGAATTCGAGGTCGAGTATTACCGGGATGATCATTCGACGGAAGTGAAGATCGAGGCGGGAGAATTGACAATCGCCAACGAAGCGGGGCGGCGCACCTTTAGCGAGGGCACCGAGCTGTTGATCTGGTATCAAACGTTGCCGGGCGATCCCCTCGAATACCCCTTAATCTACGGCGATGAAACTTCGTGGCGTGACGGCGAAGCACTGGGGTTGCGAGCCAGTCAGTAGAACGGGGAAGGAGCAGCCCCCCTCACTTAAGGATGTAGTACGTCGCCTTCCGCTCGCCGACTTTGAGGAGGATGCCGCGATCGACCATATCGGCCAAGTCGCGGCGCAAGGTTTCGGCGCTCACTTCCGGCACCAGTTCGCGGAAATCGCTGTTGGTGATCCGGCCGTCCGCGATCACGAAGCCGACCGCCTCCAATTGGCGCGGGTTCAGCCCCATCGCGCGGTAGGGGGCCAAGCGATCCTTGGGCGTGGTGATCGGTGGGGCGGCCACCGTCTGTTGCGACAGGGCGTCGCCCGCGCCGTAAAGGGTCAGCCGGAAGCCGTTGGCCGTCTCTTCCAACTTGGGACGTGGCAGCTTGTACTGGGTCGCAAGCGTGAGGATGCGGTCGATCCCATAGCCCAGCCGCTCGATGAAGCCAAGATCACTCAGCATCTGCACCAGCCGCTCGTTGCGGCTGAAGCGCTCCTCCAGAATGTTGTCGATCGTGACATGGCCCGGCAGCCGACCTGGCGACAGAAATTCGATCCGATCCGAGAAGATGAAGATCTGGATTTCGCTCCCTCGAATCGCATAATCGCGATGGGCGACCGCGTTCACGATCGCTTCGCGCACCGCCTCGCGCGGATATTCGAGTTGCTCCTGTCGTTGCAAACCGCTCATCCGCACCCCGCGCCGCATGTTATCGACCAAGAAGGCCTCGGCTTGGCGAATCTGCTGGGGCAAGGGGCCGCCGATCTGCTGTCGCAGGAAGATGTCGTTCATCTGCCGGTCGGCGTAGCGGGCGATGAGGATCTGCGCGCTGGGCAACCACTGCTGCGGTTGCCGCCCAAAAAGCAGGAGGCCCGCATAGGTGGGCCGACCGTCGCCGCTGCGTAGCACCCCCCGCCGCCGCAAAAGCTCGCTGGCCCGTTGTTCTTCGCCGACGGCCCCCTCGTCGTATTCTTGCAGATGGGCGAGGTACTGTTCGATGGCGCTGCGACTGAGGTCGCCCGCCGTCGCGCCCTGCGGGACCTGTTGCTCGAAGGGGGTTTCGCGTCGCGCCAGGATCTTCGCACGGAGCGCCGCAGTGCTCATCACGATCGTTTCGGTGCCGATGCGTTGCAGGTAGCGCCCGTTAAGCTGGTAGATCGACGGCATCACGTCGGGCAGCGTGAGTTTGAGCAGCGGCAAGCCCTCGAATTCAACCGCTTCGATCTGCACGACCCCGCCGACCATCGGTGGCTCGGTGAGCAGCAGGGCTGCGAGTGCCCGCTGCTCCATTTCGTCCGGGTCGGCCAAGCCGTTGACCAAGCCGCCCTTCGTCATGCCGATCAGCATCGTGCCCCCGCGCTGGTTGGCGAGGGCGACCAACTGCGCGGCGATCTCCTCGCGGCTACTGCGATCGGGCAGAAAGAGCAGCTCCTCGTGGGGCGCTTGATCGAGGAGCGTCTGCCAATCAGTCATGGGTCAGGGCCAGTTGCCCGTCGAGCCAGCGGTAGCCCGTGCCCGGCGTCACATCGTAGCCGGGGATTCCCGCGATGCGCCATTCACAATCTTTTGGATTCTCCACCGTGAAGCCTAAGACGGACCATGTGATTTCACGGGGAGGCATCCTGCCCCATACCTTACTGACCGGCACGACCGTGGTGCGGACGGCGCGGGGTTCGTGACGCAATTCGGCATTGCGGTCGGGTTGGTAGGCGATGCTCTGAATGATAACGCCTTCGAGGTCGTCCCACGAGTTGACGCCCAAGGCCCGCGCGAGCGCGCTTTTCCATAATTCGGGGGCTTCTAGCGTGGTGCCGTTAAAGAAGCGCTGCATGAACGCATCTTCCGCCTGGCCAATACCGAGCAACATGGTGGCCACGGCTTTTTCAGGATAGGGGGAATCGGTCGGCAGCGCGGGTGTGCCATAGATGAAGGCCACCCCTTGCTCGACCGGCGGCAAGGTCCGTCCGTTGGGGCCGATGAAGGTGGTGGGGCCGCTGTCGGTCGTCGGCTTGTAGATCGACCGGATCGCCAACTGGCTGCGTTCAAAGGCGGTGCGACGGTAGGTGGTCACGATTGCGGTGGGGTCACCCGCCCCCTCATTTTCGGGCTCTATCACGTCTAGGGTGATGACATCGGCGCGCCAAAAGCCGAGCAGGCCAAAGTATTGCTGCTGCGGGTTCACGGGATCGCACGGGAAACGGCTCGACTCGTCATGGTAGCGCCAGAGCGAAAGGGTCTGGCTGTTGGCACTGCTTCCCTTAATGACCAGTTCGTTGACCGCGTCGAACTTTTCGTTGACCGCGTCGTACTTCGGACTGGGCAGCAAGTTAGACAGGTAGGCGGTGATGTTTGGCCCTTCGCCCATGTAGTCGTTGTCCGGCGTGGCAAGCTCCCAGCTATAGATCTCGGGCGGCGTGCAGGGGAGTGCGTCGTATATCGCAGCTTTGACCGGGGCGTTGTCCCAGTTCCGCTCAAGCGTCGGATCGTACTGGTAGAGCACGACCCACTCTTCCTCGGTATCCCCATCCACATCCAGTGTTTCCGTCTTTACCACGCGCAACTCTTCGGCGTCGCTGCCCCGCTTCTCGAAGATCTCCGCGAAGTCGATGCTGCCCTTGCCACTGCCCGGCAGCCGTGGGGCCGCGCTGCCCTGGCAGGAGGTGAACGCCAAAAGGACCAAGAGCAGCAAAGCACCTACCACGAGTGGCAGGCGCATCCGGCTCCCGCTCAAGATCAACAGCAGCAGCAGGATGAATAAGACGATGATGCCGATGACGACGATGCTCGACAATCCCAGCTCCGGCATGGTTCACCCGTAGAATTTACCATTTTTGGATATTTTATTGTATCACATCGTGCAAGAAAGGGAACAACAAGCGAAGATGCGCTCGTCCCAACAGGTCAGATCGTTGGAACGAGCGCATTCATATGCCTCTAGATGTCAAGGGCAACGTCTTATGGCGTGACCTCGTGCCACTCCGACCGCCAGCGCTCAAATTGCGCGACTTCGGCCTGCTGCGCCGAAATGATGGCGGTGGCAAGGGCGGTCAATTCGGGACGATCCGTGCGGGCGGCGACCAGCTCCGCCATTTGGATCGCGCCCTCGTGATGGACGGTCATGGCCTCGAGGAACGCCAGATCGAACTGATCGCTGGGCATGGTGCGCAGCGCCTCGACCTCGTTGGTCATGCTCATCCCATGATCATCGCCGCCGCTGGCTTCACGCTCGTACCAGCCTTGCAGCCAGCCCTGCATGGTGTCGATCTCACTCTGCTGGGTCGTGATGATCGCTTCCGCCACCGCCTTGATCTCGGGACGCGCCGACCGATCTTGTGCGATCTTCGCCATCTCGATGGCAGAGTCGTGGTGGGCGATCATCATGTCCAGAAAGGCGATCTCGAACTCTGCCCCCGATAGCCCTTCCAATGCTGTCACGCCCATGGACATGTCGTTCATCCCCGCGTGATCGCCTATCGCGCTGCCCTCGTGGTCGATCGACGCTTGTTGGGACGGCGCGCAGGCCGCTGTCAGCCAGAGAAACAAAAGAAGCGAAAGAGCCCGACTCGTGTCACGGCGTAGCATCGCAATCCTCCTGATAAGGTTATGAATGGCGGGATCGGGTGGCTTGGCCTTACAAGGTCATGGGAAGGAAACGCGCTGGAGGAAGGCCAAGTGCGATGCAGATCATCCGGGTGTTGACGGGGGCATGCCGCCTACTTCGGCTGGGCGGCGGCGATGTCGGGCGGCCAGCGGCTCTTGATGTAGGCCAGCACCGCTTCGATCTCTTCGTCGTTCAGCCGCTCGTTATAGGCGGGCATTCGGCTGGACGGGCTGGTTCCGCCAAAACGGATGACGTTCAGAAGATAAGTGTCATCGTGGTGCCACGTGTGGCCGTTGGCGTCGTGGGGCGGTGCTTTGAGCGTGCCATCCGCGTTGGGCTGCCGCCAATTGGCTTCGCCCTCCAGATTCGCGCCGTGACAAGCCGCGCAATTGGCCGCGTAGAGCCGTTGCCCCAACGCAAGGGTTGGATCATCGCTGACCGCTGGGGTGGCGATGTCTGCGCCAGTGCCACGCCCAAAGAGAAGCCATGCCACCCCACCGATCACGATCAGCGCGCCGACGATGATCCCGAGCGAGGGACGCTTGGCGGGGGCCGGTGCGTCGTTCCCGTGCTGTTTGCGTGCTGTTTTTGCCATGAGGAACCTCGGTAGGTCGGTGCGGTTGGTTATGGGGGGTGCAACGCCTTCAGCGTGCGGGCGGATAGCCGATCTCTTCGAGCAGCGCCGCGATGGTGGGCCAATCGGCGGGCGCCACCCATTGCACCGTCACGGCCTTGCTATCCACGTCGGCCTGCACGTGGCGGACGCCCTCAAGCTCGCCAAGCTCCCGTTCAATCGTGCGGGTGCAGTGGCCACAACTAATGTCCGGTGCGGTAAACGTTCGTTCGGTCATCGTCATTACCTTTCTGTTGAAGAATGGGCGTGAATGCCATGTGTCGTCATGCCGTCTAGGATCGGACAATCGCTGGTCGGCCCATCGCCGCTGCATTGGCCAATCAGATGGCGCAGTGCATCACGCATCGTTTCCAATGCGTCGATCTTTTCTTCGATTTGCTCGACCTTTTGCAGCGCTTGCTCGCGTACTTCGCGTTTGCTCGCGCGGTCATTGGCCCGTAGTGAAAGGAGCTCTTTGATCTCATCCAACGTGAAGCCCAACGCCTGCGCCCCCTTAATGAAACGCAACCGCTCCACGCTTTGCACCGGGTAGAGGCGATAGCCGGACGCATTGCGCGGTGGCTCCGGCAACAAGCCCCGGCTCTCGTAATAGCGCAGCGTCTCGCTGTTGATCTCGACCGCCTGCGCCAACTGGCTCGTGGTCAATCCCATCGCTCGTCTCCTCGCCTTCCTCTCGACGATTCATCAATTATAACCCTGTAGCTAGGTACGGGGTCAAATGGGGCGAGGGGCGAGTTCAAGAGTTGGGAGTTGGTGGGTTACGGCGTGCTGGAGAGGAGCAGGGGGGATGGAGAATGGGGTGAGGTGGGGCATTGTAATGAGGCTCCGCGCCTGCGGCATCTACGCTTTGAATCAATCCCGTCCGGGTGGTCCGCGGAAGAAGCCACTGGGTTCTGTCTCTTCGGCGGGGGTGTAGTCGCTGGGCATCACTTCGACGCCCTCTTCGATCCCGCTTAGGATCTCGGTCTGTGTACTGTTGCGTAATCCGGTTTCCACCGTGACTTCTTGCGTCGTCCCCTCTGCCCAGCGGAGCACGGTGGCGTTGCCTGCGTCGCGGTTAATTTGAATCGCGCGATTGGGTAGCAGCAGCGTATTAGACTTCTCTGCGGTGGTGATGTCGGCGGTGGCGCTCATGCCGCTGCGCAGCGCCAGCTCGCTTTCGCTAAGGCGCAGGACGACATCGTAGCTGACGAGTGGGCTGGTGGGGCTGCTGTTGGCGGCGGGCGAGATGCGCACGACCTCGGCGGCGAGTGGCTTGTTGGCGAAAGCGTCGACGCGGACGGTGGCTGGCTGGCCGACCGCCACCGCGGCCATATCCACCTCGTCCACATTCAGCACCAACTCGAACTGGCTGTCGTCCGCGATCTCGATCATGGGGCCTGCGGCCTGTTCTCCGACTTCGACAAAAGTCGCCATGATGCGCCCGTTGAACGGGGCGCGGAGTGTGGCAGCGGCGAGCGCGGCCTGTGCATTTTCAAGTTGAAGCCGCGCTTGCTCCACCTGCGAGCGAGCGCCGTTCAACTGGCTCTCTGACGGGGTGAGATTCTGTAGCGCGACCTTGGCTTGGGCCAGTTGGGCGCGGGCGGCCAAGACTTGGCTGTTGTTGTCCGCTTGCTCCTCGGTCAGATTGAATTCGAGGTTGTCCAGGTTGATTTGGGCGCTATCGACCGCCGCTTGGGCGGCACTGCGTTCCAGGTTGCTGGCGCCAGCCTCCAACGCGGCGAGGGTGCTTTCTTGCAAACGGAGCGCCTCTTCGGCCAGCGCCACATTGCGCTCAAGCGACCCGCTGTTGAGGGTGAGTAGCGGCTGATCTGCCGTGACCTCGTCGCCGACCGCGACCAGCAGTTCGGCCACGTCGCCCCCCGCCATGGAAAGGCGGGCGCTGCGCAGCGGCTGCAGGTGGCCGGAAGAGCTAACGGTGGTTACGATCGTGCCACGTTCGACCGCGACCGGCTGCGGGGTTGGCTCGGGGGCGGCATTGTTGCTCCCGCCGCAGGCGCTGAGGATGAGGACAAGGAGAAGCAAGGGAACGACACGGAATGTTGACATAGTGATCTTTCGCAGAATGGCGCGGGGAGTCAATGGTGTGAATTCTATCACAATCCTACGCGGAAGTAGGGAAGAAGTCGCGGGATTGTTGGCCTCTTAACAGGATTGTAAGGAATGGGGGCGAATGGAGACATCATGCGCCGAGGCGCACCACAGAGGATGAAGGTGGTACGTGGCGATGTGCGGGTGTCCCGCACTCTGTTCGAATCGACGAGGCGCAGAGCGTGGGTGAATAATCCACGCTCTGGCCATTCGCCACCCCACCTCTAATCAGCGCTCTTCAGGGCGCGCAGAGGCGTTACCGTGCTAGGAAAGCGGCGCGTAGAGATCGACGGCGTTGCCGTCGGGGTCGCGGAGCGTGGCGTAGCGCTGGCCCCAGAAGGCGTCCCACGGTTCTAGGTGGCCTTCGTGGCCTGCCGCGAGGGCTTTGTGGTAGAGATCATCGACTTCTTGCGGGCTGTCGCAGCGGAAGGCGAGGGCGAAGGCGTGGCCGCTGGCGGGGCTGTACGATGGGTCGAAGCCCTGGACGAGCGCGACGCTGTCCCACATCAACCGAAACCCACTTGCCGTCTCGTATTCAGCATGCGCTTCCTCGTCCATTTGGGATGGAATGTCGAGGCCGAGCAGTCGGTAGAAGGCGAGGGTGGCGGCCATATCGCGCACCACCATCCCCATCGCATCAGGCGTTGCCATAAAATCATCCTTCGTGTAGTGATTTGGGTTCTACGGGGGCGTCGTGGTCGTCCTCGCGCTGCGACCGTTCCGAATGGCCGACGAGTGGCTGGTAGTGAGCGACATCGTTTAGCGTTAGCAGCCGGGGGGCGTAGGGCGTCAGCCCGATCACGGTCAAGCTGGCAGGGCTGATGACGAGCCGTTGGAAGAGATCGAGATGGACGCCCGCATAGTGGGCCGCGACCATCTTGATCAGATCGGCATGAGAGACGATAATCGCCGCTTCGTTGTCGCCGAGCGTGGCAACGACCGACTCGATCGCCTGAATGGCCCGCATCTGGACATCCCGCATCCGTTCCCCGTCGGGGAACTGCATCGCGCTGGGGAAGCCCTGCACGATTCGCCATTCGTCGAGCTTCGCCAGCGACTCGATGCTTTCGCCTTCCCACGCCCCGTAGCGTACTTCGCCGATCCCATCCAGCGGATGCACGGGCAGATCGAGCGACTCGGCGAGGTGGGCCGCCGTCTCGCGTGTCCGGTCGAGCGGGCTGCTGTAGAGCGCCGCAATCTGGCCGCGCAGCGGGGCGAGCCGCGCGGCCAACGCCCGTGCTTGGCCGTGGCCATCGTCGTTGAGGTGCACCTCCGGCAGCCAGCCCGCCAGCCGCTTGCCGACCATCGAGTTCTGGCCATGACGGACCAAGAGGATTCGTTTCATGGCTCGCCGCCTTGTGCGGGCGGCGTAAAGGCACCGACCGGTTCGTGATCGTGCAGGATACGGTAGGCGGGGGGCGCCAGTTGAATCCGTGGATGGGCCGCGACATGGCGCAGAAAGCCCGTGGTGATATCGTGGCTGGTGCCACGTCGTCGGCGCGGGGGGATGAGGTAGCGTAGCGTCAGGCGGATGCCGTCGCGCAGCAGATCGACGTAGACGAAGGGCGTGGTAATGCCACGCTGATAGGCATAGCGACGCCCAATGTCCTCCGCCGTAGTAAACGCATATTCCTCGATTTCCTCGTAGAATGGCTCCGCTTGTTCCAACAGCAAGGTGCGTGCGGCCTCCCAATCGCTGTCGTGCGTCACCACCACCACAATCTCGTTCCAGATCAGATTGAAGACGTCGGTGTAGTTGTAGACCGGCCCATCGAAGATGACACTGTTGGGGATATGGACGATGCGGCCCGTACTCTGGTCTGCGTTCACCCAATTCCCGATTTCCATCAGATGGATTTGCATCGGCCCGATATCGACCACATCGCCACTGACCCCTGCCGCCTCGATGCGGTCGCCGACGTGCAGCGGCATCCGGGTCATGATCAGCACCCATCCCAGCAGCGAGGTCAGCGGGCGGCTGAGCGTCAGGGCGAGGCCCGCCGCCAGCAGCGCCAAGACTTGCAACACCACCTGACCGCTCGGCAGCCACAGGGCTGCCAAGATCACCAACCCCACAAAAAAAAGAAGGGTGCGTGCGAGACTGCGATACTCGTGGCTCCGTGCGACATCTTTCACGTGGGTGCGAACGTACCCCGAAATGAGGCGGTGCATCACCCACAAAACGAGAATCGTGATCACACTCTCGACGAGGGCTTGCAAGATTTGCTCACGCGAGAACTCGACCGAGAGTTGTCGAAGCGATTCAAGTAGGGTATCAAAATTCATAGTCACAGCTCGTGGACGCGGCCTGAAGGGAGATGGGGCGATTATACCCACCAGTCGGGGCAAGGCGAAGCGTCGGCGATGCGTGTCGGAGATTAGGGAGCTGGGGGAGCTGGGGGAGCTGGGGGAGCTGGGGGAGCTGGGGGAGCTGGGGGAGCTGGGGGTGTGAGGGTGTTCTGCGTTAACTGCTCTGCGTTGCCGTTCCGTTCTGCGTTCTGCGTTCTGCGTTCTGCGTTTTTACCAACTTCGCCGCGCCATGATAGAATCACAAGATTGCGTGGCAACGCCATTCTATTTTGTGAAGAATGGCTCATATCGGCATTGATCAGAGCAAAGGACGGCGCATGGCGGCACAACGAGTTGAACGGAAACGACGCACCGAATCGAGTAGCGGCAATCGCTGGCTCCTCCCCCTGCTCTTAGGGCTAATCATTGGCGTGGCAGGGGGGCTGACCTATGCGTGGGTGATCGATCCCGCCGAGCCTTCCTTCGCCTACCCCAGCGAGTTGAGCAGCCGTGATCGCGATGACTGGATTAGCATGACGGCCGATTCGTTTGCATGGGATCAAGATCCGTTGCGGCTGGACAGTCGGCTTGAACACTTTTCGCAGCAGGAGCGTTCCACGATCATCGACAAGTTGATCGCGTTGGCCACCACCCAAGGGGATTTGGCACGCGAGCAGCGCTTGCAGCAACTGCGTAGCTACTTGGTCGCTCAACAGCCGGTCAGCGGCGGAGAGACCGATAGGGGGGCGGTGGGGACCACGAGCGACGACGCGCAACGCCGCCAGAATTTCGGACTGTTGGCCCAGTTTTGCGGCTTTAGTATTTTGGCGTTGGCCGTGGTGGCTTTCATTTCGGTGATGCTGACCCGTTCACGGATGGGCGCGGGGCAGAGCAGACGACGCAGCACACCGCCCGCACCGGATCGTGAGCGCCGCTCGCCTCGGGAACGGGGCGCGGCCCCTGACCTGCTCCATCAAGGGTTGGACGAGCCGTTCTTGGAGGCGCCGCCATCAACAGGAGATGATCGTTACCAGCCCGATGCCTTTGACGCTCAAGAGGAAGAGGATGATCGGTTCGATGCAGTGAATGGGGAATTCTCGGTCGAATCGGGGAACGATGACGATTACGACGACGAAAAGATCAACGCCCTCTTCCGCGATACCGAGTCCGAAGTTAACCGACCCACGACTGCGCCCCAGCGTGTCAGCCCCTTCGAGGCCCCGTCCGACGCCGATTACCAGCCCGCCGCGTCAGAATTTGTCACCCGCTATCAATTCGGCGAGCCGCTCTACGAGACGAGCTATCCCATTGAAACGGATCGCCAAGAATTCTTGGGCGAATGTGGGGTCGGTATTTCACGAACTCTGGGCGACGATCCCGATGTGCCGCAACGGGTCTCGGCCTTCGAGTTGTGGCTCTTTGACAAAAATCAGCTCAGCACTGCGTCGATCCTTTTGCTCAGCGACGCGCTGTGGGCCGACGCGGCCCAACGTGCCGCGCTTGCCAGCGAAGGAGAGCTATCAGCGGTGCGAAGCGGCGATACCTTCCAGTTAGAGAGCGAATCGCTGCGCGTGATGGCCCGTGTTCGGGAGGTGGCCTTTGGCGACAGCGCGGACGCGGAAAACAGTTACTTCGAACGCTTCATCGTGGAGATGTCGGCCCAACAGAAGGGGTAGCGGACGAGGGCGGTACAGAGCGGTGACGTGGAGGCGCTTTGAAGAGAGAAAAAAAGTTCAGAAAGGGCGCTCGACTAAACTCGTCGAGTGCCCTTTTGTGTTGGATAGGTCAGACCGCTTCCTTTCAGGCCAACTGCCATGTCGCAGGCTTTGGTACGATCAGGATACACGCAGCGAGGCATCTTGCCGCACAGTGCGTGGCAGACCGGCGCTTGTGGGGGGGGGATGCATGGTCAGTGGCGGTGGGGGAAGCGTGGGGGACATTGCATCTGCGCTGTGTTGCTTATGCTCCGAACCGTACGCAGTCTAGGCTCTATGGCAGACTGGCTTCTATTGCTCCTGCGGCTACGGCTGCGATAAGGCCCTCATCATTTAGCAACCTCGCATCATCGTACGTTACCTGACGCATCCTGTAACACCTGCGGATGCCTGGTAGGTTCCTGCACTTATTTTGTAAGCTATTGATTAGCTAGTCTTAATATCCACGCAATCACTTGTGATATGAGCAGGCGGAGGGGGTCTACGGGTTGCAGGCACCTTTTACCCAACTCCAGCCAGTCCTCTATTCGATTAAGTGTCTCAGAATCAACGCTCATATGATTCCTTCATGCATGCATAACGCCACCAATCAGCCGAACCGAAAGGAGCGGCAGCGATTGAAGGTGTCGGCGGGATTTGCCTTGTTAGGCGCTTACAGACAACTGAACCTGAACTCATCATCTAGATTCAATGGTAGAATTAGAGTGCTAAATTGATTATTCACCGATTCAGTGCACAGATCATGTCTCGCCGATTCATCAGCCACATATTTATTTGAGTACTCAGCATTCAAAACTGGTTTGCCATTGTTTATAAAAGGGAAAAGCGTGTTGCACTCATCGTATTCAAAGCATTGTTCATTCACCGAAAAATCGTAGTAATCTACAAGCTCGTTAATTTGAGCAAGGTCATTCTTAAACCAACCGACAATTCTCTTTTATGTGCCTCATTAGCAATAAATTTATTAAATGCCACTTGGTCTGTAGCAGTTAAATTAAACCCTGAATTGTTGACATACCCATCCATGTTGTCAGGCTCAACCCCATCACATCCTTTTTCTTTTGCTAAGTCTAAACGGGACTTCATAATGGCATGAACATTAGATGAGCGAATATCCAGCCACCGTTCATCCTCCCAACCATCAAGCGTATTGCCTAGTTCTTCAGGGAGAAAATGGTCTTTGTCTTCTCTAAAGTCTTCATACGAACCCGCAGAGAAATAGCAGATTACTTTCTTACCTGATGCCTGAAGTTCTTGAATTGACGCTAAAGAGGTAGTGAAAAGATCAATATCATACAATTCAACCGAATATGAACTATTGATACTTCCTGCTAACTGCCATTGCCATGTTACGAACAGCGCAGGACGATACCAGTCACCCTCTGTGATCGCTGCTTCATTAGGATCCAAACGGGTGTCATTAGTGTTACTTAGTTCAGCATCGCCATTGCAGCCACCGAGTGCCAACACTATAAAAACAAAAATTGCTGCAAAACCAACTTTCACGGTTCCTTTCCTTTCGACACCTGACGCTGCGTGCATGTGCTTGTTAGCTCTTGATCCTATGAAGAATTTTGCCTAACGTGAGAGCTACCTTTAGAGACCACACTTCTAGCCTACCCATCGAGGCCGCCGCCCACGGCTTAAGTGGCTCCCCTATAAGCTCCTTGGCTACCACCAACTGGGGTGGTGTGAGGAAAATAAGCACCACGCATTGATCATTAGTATCAATCCAATAATAGCGTCCATCGACTCCTGTCGCCGCTAGAGCGCGATTAATACAACCAATAAAACGTAAATCAACCCAATCACCGAGGAACTTCAGCGGCTGCTGATAAGTGTGGTCGAACAGTTTGAACGTAAGGAGCAGTTCACCATCATATTCTAATCCTTCGTCGGCTTCTGGAGTAACTACCACTTGCTGTGGGGCAAACATGCCGCGTGAAATATTAGCTAAGTCGCTGACAAGTGCTTCATACGATGCGGATACTGTCGGATCCCACAAGTACTCTGTGTCAAACCAATATGTGAGCTGTGGCAACTGATACACAAGGCGGTCAACGGACAGATTTTCCTCTTGTATCGTTTGACATCTCTCAACGACCTCGCCTTCTGTTAAATGACTTAGTAATCCTACCTCATTTAACCGTTTAATCGCACGCTCTATTTCTTGTTTTCCATTGTGCCTATCGCCATATAAACTTCTCATTCAATTACTTCTTCCTTATTATTGGCGTATAGTCGTGAAGAGCTAACACATCTCTGGCGGACGAACTGCGGCACAATCCTACCGGTTTCGGCTTATGCCGACGTTGATTCGGCATGAACCCATATTGGGGGCAATTGCCGCCAAGCGTTCGGCATAAAATAGAAAAACGGATATTTAAGCCGACGATCCGCACCGTACTTTCAAGAGTCTTAGCAGTGCTCTCGACTGGGAGCCTTTGGGCCTGCGAGCCTCTCTGTGACTAAACTGGCGACAGGTGATTCGCAGAACCCCGTACCATGCGTGCCTCTGCTCGGTCCAAGCTCTGTAAGGCGTCTCATCACAATCTATCGAACATGGTAACTCATTGGAAATTTCCACGTCTTTCGTTGCGATGCAAGGCTTTACATCGTTTCTCAGCAATGTCATCCCATGATTGGCCGTGGTAGGTAACATTGCCTACCCCCAGCTCCCCCAGCTCCCCCAGCTCCCCAAGCTCCCCCACCTGAGCAACAGCCCTGCTACGCCGATTCCCACGGGTTGAAGAGGCGATCCCACTCTTGGGTCGCGTACCGATCGGTCATGCCGGCGAGGTAGTCGGTGATCGCGCGCGGCTTGCCCAGCCTGTCGATCAGCGCTTGTGTGCTGCGCGGGAGCTGTTCGGGCCGCGCCATGTACTCTTCCCAGAGGTGCTTCAGTACCCGCTGCGCCTTGGTGGACATCCGCACGACGCGGTAGTGGCGGTACATGTTCTCGTAGAGAAAGTTCTTCAATTGCCGATCCATCCGCTTCATTTCGTCCGAAGTGCGGATCAGCAGTCCGTCCCAGTGACGCACATCGTCGAGCGACTGCACTCCCGAGGCGTTGATCGCGTGGGTCGATGTTTGGAGCAGGTCGGTGACCAGCAGGTTGATCAACTTGCGGATCATGCGGTGGCGCGTCATCTCGTTCCAGACCAGCTCCGTCTCTTGTTCGGCCTGCACCAGCTCGAATGCTTGCTCCACCAAATCGATCTCGGCGTCGCGAAGCTGCTCGTAATTCAGGATGTTGGCCCGCAGCCCATCGTCCAAGTCGTGGCTGGTGTAGGCGATGGCATCACAATAATTGACCACTTGCGCTTCGAGCGTGGGGTTAAGCGCGGGGTGGTAACCATCGTTGTCGGGGTCAGCCAGATCATACTCGGATTCATGCTTCACGATCCCTTCCCGCACCTCGTAGCTCAAGTTCAAGCCCGGGAAATCGGGGAAACGGTTCTCCAAGTCGGTGACGATGCGTAGCGTCTGTTTGTTGTGGTCAAAGCCGCCGTGATCGGCCATCAATTCATCCAATATCTGCTCGCCCGCATGGCCAAACGGCGTATGGCCCAGGTCGTGAGCCAAGGTGATTGCCTCGGTCAAATCCTCGTTCAGCCGCAATGCCCGCGCGATGGTGCGGCCGATCTGCGCCGCCTCGATCGTGTGGGTCAGCCGCGTGCGGAAGTAATCGCCCTCGAAGTTGACGAAGACCTGCGTCTTGTATTCCAGGCGGCGGAAGGCGGTGGTATGGATGATGCGGTCGCGGTCGCGCTGGAAGGCGGTGCGGTAGGCGTGCTTCGCCTCGGGAATATCACGGCCCGCACTCTTGCCGCTGTGGGCGGCCCACGGCGCCAGCATCTGTGCCTCGATCGCTTCATAAGATTCGCGTGTTTGCATGGCTCCTCTTCACTGTGATAGTACTTGGTATCTATTGTTCAATACGGCAATACAGAACGGCAACGCAGAGCAGGTAACGCAGAGCAGGTAACGCAGAACGCAGAACGAACAAGACGCATTAAAGAAGAAACAGTTGCCCATGCACCATGCACCATGCACCATGCACCATGCACCGTCACTGCAGCACCCTATAACTCATCAAACTCATCAAACTCATCAAACTCACCGCCCCCGCCAATAATCCATCTGACTCAGCACCGCCTCGGCGAAGTCGCCGCCGTGGACGCGGACACGGGGCAGCGTCATCATCGTGGTGCTGTCGGCGGTGGTGCCGCCCGCCGTGGTGACGGCCACGGCATAGCCCGCGTCGCGGGCCAGCGCTGCCACTTGGTCGTTGAGCTTGCCGAAGGGATAACCGAGCGTCGTCGCCTCCACGCCGAGCTTTTCCACGAGTAACGCGCGGGATCGACTGAGCTGCCACCACGCATCATCGCGGCTGAGCGTGGTCAGGTCGGCGTGACCCGTCGTGTGCGACGACATCTCCATGCCAGTTGCGGCCATCTCCGCCGCCTGTTCCCACGACATGTACAAGGGATGGCGCTGTTCGAGCAGATCGGTCACCAAGAAGAAGGTCCCGACCGCCCCCTCCTGCTGCATGATCGGGAAAGCGTTCTGGTAGTTGTCGAGGTAGCCGTCGTCGAAGGTCAGCACGATCGGCTTCGGCGGCAGGGGCGTGCCGGTTGCCAGCGCTTCGGCCAGTTGGGAGAGGGTGATTGTGGTGTAGCCCTGCTCCCGCAAAGTGACCAGATGGCTACGGAAGAGGTCCGGCCCCACGCTCAGGTCGCGCCGGTAACGGTCGGCGTCGGGGGGCGCTGCGCTGATGTAGTGATACATCAGGATCGGAACATCGAGCTGCCGCGCCTGTCCGTCCCAACGCAGGCCGTCGGGCAGCGGGGTCGCTTCGACCACGGTCGCTTGGGCGGGCACTTCCAGCGTCAACACCTGCTGCGAAAGGGCCGTTAGCGGCTTACCCGCCGTTCCTACCGCCCCCTTCATCCGCTGAAAGTCGATGCGGATGAGCTGCTGGCCGCTGCCCTCGCAATCGTGCGTATCGGTCAGAAAGGCGACCGAGGAGCCGAACGGGCGGCCCTGTTCATCCACCACCGAGGCGATCCACCAGCCACTCAGCGGGCGGTTGTCCAGCAGGATTTCGTAGCCGCCATCGTCCAACGTGTTGATCGTCCCGCTGGGCGCACTCTGTAGCTCGCGCTCGTCCCCTTCGCGCCAGACACGCACGCTCAGTCCGTTGAGCGCGTTCACCCCATCGTGGAGGATGCCGTGCAGCGCGGTGCGGTTGCAATTGGCGCTGCTGCCCCGCTGCACGCCGGTGAATTGGCTGTTTTCGGCCTCGTCGTCGGCCAAGATGACCCCCGCTGCCGCCGTGGCAGGCGGTGGGGTGACGGGATCGAGGTTGATGGCGGCAGGCACAACGCGCGGCGGGCCGCCTTCGGCTACCACATCGTTGCCCCACAGCGAAAAGGCCACGACCAGGACAATGCCCAGCGCGGCCACACCATGCAGCACCCATGCCCAAAGCGGTGCGGCGGACGACGATTGACGCATGGCGTTTAACGTGGCTCCACGGCGCTGAGCAACGCCAACAACTGCCGATGATCCGCCTTGAGCAGCCGCAGGCAATCACGGGTCGCCCGCTCCAACCAGTCGTTATCGTCGCCCCGACGCCGCGCCACCACGCGCAGATGCGCCGCCAAAAGCTGCTCGGGCGGGGTCGGCGTTTGGGCAGCGTGAAGCAACGTCAAATACGCCGGATGGTCGCTGATCAGCCGTAGCTCGTTGTCGCTGACCAGATGCACCGCATGGTGCATGGGCGGCGGCGAGGGGGGCAGCCCCGTGCGGATCCGCTCATCCTCGTCCTGCCACGCCACCAGCGCCACTTGAAAGATCGTCTGCAGCAGCCGCGTCAGTTGGGGATGCACATCGTAGATCGCCTCGTCCACCACGCCGTCAGTGCCACGGCGCACGGCGCGGCGACCACTGTCGGGGCTGCTGGTGCTGCCGTAACAGACCACCCCGAAGCAGTAGCTCGCCCCACCGACGTTAACCTTCACCAATTCGCCCAGCGGGGGCGGGCGGTGCAGTGTCGTGCTTTCAGCCACAAAAGCGAGGGAGCTGGTTTCGATGATTTCGCCGATCATGGAGTTTGATGAGTGTTGGAGTGTTGGGGTGTTGGAGTGTTGGAGTTTGATGAGTTTTGTGAGTTTTATGAGTTTAATGAGTTTGATGAGTTTTGGAGTGCTGGAGTGTTGGAGTGTTGGAGTATGATGAGTGCGGAAGTTGGGTTTGATGAATTGATGAAGCGTTGGAACGGGGGCAGAGCGGTGAGACGTAGGAAAGGTCTTTCCATTCGCTTCGCGATTCTCCATTCTCCATTCGCCGTTCTGCGTTCTGCGTTCTGCGTTCTGCGTTGCTGTTCCGTTCTGCGTTCTGCGTTCTGCGTTACCTGCTCTGCGTTACCTGCTCTGCGTTGCCGTTCTGCGTTATCCGTTTAGACCGCTCTCAGTCGCTTGTGGAAGCTTTTCGCGGGGCGGAAGATACTGATCCCCTGCCGCTCCAACTGTTCGTCGATCATCTGGCGGACCAGTTCGCGATCGGTCACGGAGATGACGGCGGCTTCGTGGGCCTCGTGCAGCGCGGGTGGGTAGGGCGGCGCTTGACCGGAGCGCTGACATTGGTCGAGCAAGACGCCGTGCGCCAACGCGAACAGCTCGGGGTCGTCGCTGACCCAGCGCGGCATCTCCACGCGGGCGATCTCGTCGCCCGTGCTCATGTAGAAATAGTGAATACGATGCTCACCGTACTGTTGCATGATCGGATCTTCGCTCGCGAACAGGCAACTCCGCTCGCCCACTTCCAGAAAATCGAAGAGCAACGCCGGGTCCCGATAGCCCTTCAAATGATAGCACAATTGGACTTCTTCCTCGCCCCTCGCATGACAATCGCGGCACCGTTCGGGAGAGGTCGGACAGAGGTAGATGCGCAGCGCCTTGATCAGCTCCAAGCTGGCGGTGTTGGAGATGTAGCCCAGCACCGGGACCCGCATCGCGCGCAACTGATCGAAGACCGCCATCATCGCGGGCACCAATCCCCATTGATCCACCACCTCGTTGCGGAAACCCCACATCACCAACTGCCCATCGACCATCGCCACGCAGGGCCGCGGCAGCTGCGCCACCAGAGCGGGCAGCGCTTGCAACTCTTGGACGCGCATCCGCAGGCTGGTGCGCTGTTCGTTCATCGGCACCATGCCCTTCTCGTCCCAGAACTGCTCGATCGGCGCATGGTAGAAGGTCGCCGCGCTTTCGATCTGCGCCGCTGGTCGATCCCCGTAGTGGATCGCCACCGTGCCCGCGTTGAGCAGGTAGTACGGTAGCGGATGATCACGGTCGGGCGTGATGGCAGAGCCGTCGACCGCAACGATGCTGTAGCTGGTTGGCGCGCGCGGGGCCGCCATCCGCTCGTCGAGCCGCCCCAGCGGACGGGGCGCGATCATCTTCGCGGTTGGGTCGTTGTGCGGCGACAGCTTCTCGTCCAGCCGATCCGCATCGTAATTCCGAAGCAGCCAGCGGGCCAGCGTCATCCACTGCCGTCGCTCGCTGATGCTGGCCGCGACCGTCATCTGCTCGATCTCGTCGTAGAACTGTTCGTGGTTGAGGGTCATCTTTGTTGAGTTAATGAGTTTTGTGAGTTTAATGAGTTTCGTGAGTGTTGGAGTGTTGGAGTGCTGGAGTGTTGGAGTGTCGGAGTGCTGGAGTGCTGGAGTCCGGAGTTAGCGGCTTTTCATGGTCTCGACTTTGTACAAAATTCTTGTGGAGGACAAGTGCCCCTCAGAGAGAGATTTCCTGACTGAAGTGACTAGCTGAATTTCCAGACAGCCGTAGATCAGGCTGACATTCGTTTATTCTGCGACCTGCATTAACTCTCTGGCAAGCCTACTTGTGACCTTTGCCCACTGTGAAGGCCAAAAATGTACAAAGTCGAGATGGTGACGTCTGTCACAATCCTGATTGGCGGCCAGAGCCACAAGAGCAAAGCGGCGATACAGGGGTCAAGCTCTTTCCATTCTCTATTCTCCATTCTCCATCTGCCGTTCTGCGTTCTGCATTATTTGCTCTGCGTTACCTGCTCTGCGTTACCTGCTCTGCGTTACCTGCTCTACGTTGCCGTTCTGCGCGGTGGATGCGGTGCAGATGCGTGGTGGCCTCAGCGACGAAGCGCTGCATCGTGCGCTGGTCGAGGTAGGCGTAAGGTCGGTTCAGGTCGTAGTCGGGCGGGTGACTGTAGCAGACGTGGATGTGGTCGAGCCGCCAGTTTAACCCATCTTCGAACAGAAAGGCGAAGGGCGGCGACGGGTTGGGATGGGGCAGGATCACCCGACTGAAGAGACTGTCGCCCGTCCGCTGGACGTAGAGATGGTCCAAGCCGTACCAATCCCGCTTGACGGCGGTAATCACCGCGTCAGCGTCGTCGGCCAACTAATCGGCCAAGGCGGTGGCGGTGGGCCGCCATACCTTGCGACTCCAAAGGTTGTCGCAGAGCAGGTGAAAGAAGTAGCCTAGCGCGAAGGCATAGTCGGCGGTTGTCAGTTCGTCCGACTCCTGCAGGTAGCCTTCGTAAAAGCGCGTGTCCTCGATCTTGTCTTCCTCGCTGCTGTCAGGTGTCAAGAAGTGGGTCACCGATTTGGGTGGATCGAAGGCATCCCACCCTTCGTTGGGCCTGCCCGAATCGGGCGCGAGCGAGCCGAAGGCAAAGGCGACTTCGTCCAACGGGCGTACCTCTTCCTCGACCAGCCGCGGCAACAGCCGTTCCGCGACCCGCAAATGACAAATCCACGTTCCCATCTATCGTCCTCCCACCTCTATGGCTCTCGACTCGCCGCTTTTGGCATGGCAAACGAACAGACTGTCACGACTACCAACTGTCACCCTGAGGCGTTAGCCGAAGGGTCTGGCAGCGGAACGTGATGTGGAACGGCGATTGGAGAGGGAGAGTGTAGCACAGAGAGGTTAGGCAGGGGACAGGCGGGGCGGGGGATAGGAAATCCCCGCTGTGAACGGCGTGTCCGCGCAGGCGGTGGGGTCCCGCTTACGGGTAGAGGCCCAGCGGGGGATTATTCCCCGGCTGGGGCCGCGCGACGCACGCTTAGCCCTATAAGAACTTCCGCCAGCCCGTCCTAGGATTGCGACCACGGTGACTACTGCTGATCTACTGAAACAGCTAAAAGGCTTTTCGTCACGATTCGTGAACGATTCACTCAACTTTGGTTACCTCTTTCGCTGGCAAGGTGGCTATGCAGCCTTCTCGGTAAGTCGTAGTAATCTAGCGGCAGGTATCGACTATGTGCTGCGTCAAAAAGAACACTATTATACGCGGGCGGAAGTTCTGATAAGGTTAGTTGTGTGCGCCTAGCAGGGGAATGAATTCCCCGCTGGAAGGCCTGCGGCCACGCGTCCGCCTACGCGGACGCTCCTCTGTAAGGTCTGTTTACCTATGATTAACCCTACTCACAGTGCCGCCAGCGCGTATAATGGCCGGTGTAAGATCGCGCTCCCCCCAGCTCCCCCAGCTCCCCTAGCTCCTTCAGCTCCCCCAGCTCCATAACCCAACCATTGCCGTATTTAAGCCTCTGTGTACTATGCACATTGTATATTGGTTCCCACTTGTGAACCTGCTTCAGACCGATAATCCACCCTGTCCCTCGATAGGGTGAAAATCAAGAAGCGGAGAAAAGGCCTGCGCAGGCAGGTCTATTGGCGCCTCTGAGCGTAGCGAAGAGTGCTCCCGAGCGGGGTTTTCTATTCCCCTGCGTGCACCAATTCCCCGCGCCGCGCACGTGCCCACATGCCGCGCCTGCCCGCGCCGCGCGCCCACGCGAAGAGACTGCGATCAGAAATAGATGCGTTGCCCCAATTCCCCGGCAACCGAATTACATCTCTTGATAGGGCGGAAATGGATGGGCCGAGCAAAGGCTTGCGCAGGCAGGCCTATTGGTACCTCTGAGCGTAGCGAAGAGTGTCCCCGAGCGGGGATCCCAATCCCCCGCCCCGCGTATCCCCGCTCGCACCAATCCTCCGCGCCGCCGCGCGTTTCAGGGTCTTTGGAACCGTTAGCCAAGCCCCCGCGCATCCCCTCCAACCCCCACTCGAACGCTCGAACGCTCGAACGCTACTTCGTTTCCACGATCGCGATCTCCTCGTCTGTGAGGCCGTACAAGCGATAGACGATCTGATCGATGAGATCGTCGGTGTGCTGGATGCGCTGCGCCACCGCGCGCACGGTCGGCGCATGGTCGCGGTAAACGGCGACGATGCCGCTGAAGTTGCCGATCTTCTTCACAAGTAGGCCGACGAAGGCTTTGAAGGCCCCCTCGTCCCATTCCAGCGCGTCGGCAATGCTGCGGCTGCTGCGGCTCTCGGCGTCGACGTAGGGGGCCAGCGCCGCTTTCTTGGCGAGCGATTGTTCCCACTTGCCCTTGTTGCGGAGCACGTCGAAGCTGGCCTCGTCGCTGACGCCTTCGAGATCGAGCCAGAAGGCTTCGGTGCGCTGCTGCTTTTCTTGGTTGAGGGCGATCATCTGCTCGGCGAGGTGGGCCAGCAGATCGTGGACGACGTCGGTTTGCGCGGAGGACGCGGCCATGCGCTGCTCCACGAAGCGGCGCAACAGCGCCCCAGCATCGCCGCCACCGCGCTGCATCGCATCGTAGAGCGCTGTCCCTTCCGCGAGCAGCCGCGCCCGTTCGTCGTCCGGCGTGGTGAAGTCGATGCGGCGGATGGGGAGTCTTCTAACGTATTGGACCTGTAGCTCATAGAAACCACCTGAAAGAGTTGTGGTTTCCTGTCGCATACGAAAAGTGAGAAGTTTGCTATTTAAACAAGCTACTAGGAAATGACTAGAGTACTCTGTGTCAAGAGCGACAACATATGCTGGTTCCAGAAGAATCTGATTGCCCAAAGAATCAAGCACGAAAGTATTTTTATTTGTAATCTTGGGAAAAAGTAATTTGGGTTTGAGCAGATGCTTGCTCAAGTACAAGTAGCCGTACCAACTCATACCAGCTTCGACAACGGTCTGGCCGTACCATCTACGATCCTGTAGAATATCCTGTCTCTCTTCGAAGTAGGCTCTTAATCTAGGGGCACTATCGAGGTTAACCAACGAGGGTTCACCTTGCTCGTTCCTTTGATACGGAAACACGATGTACTCGTTTGAAGGAGTTATAGAGTAGCGGTGTAGATCACCAGCTCTTAACATACGCCGAACAAATTGTGATTCTATCAAAAAGGGATCGAATAGTTCACGCTTCCCAATATAAGCGTCATTCAAACCCGTGGTGATGCTTCGATTAATGGCGAGAGTATGTGTGTGGAATGGGTCGCTAATCTCCCATATTCGTTTCCACACGGATTGAGCCGCTTTCGGCTCTAACCGCCAAGGTTGTTCAGTCCTGTAAGCTGATTCATCCATGAAGAAATGTGCAATGCTAGAAGGTAACTTTTCTGTGGATAACTTTGAAAATAAGGTCTCATAAGTAGGCACACCTAGGTTGCGATATGAGGGAAAAGAAAAAACCTCCGTATCTGTTGAAGTAGGTATATGATTTGCACGCGATAGTAATAATATCAAAGGGTAAGTCGTAGCGTCACCGAAGATTGGTGCATCGTTAAGGTCTACTAGTTGAAGTAGGTTTGCATTAGCTGCAAGAAAACTGCGCAGTCCTTTGCCATAGCCAGTTACAAGAAATTTACTTTGTACTATATATCCAAGCTTTCCTCTTAGTGAGATTAAAGTCAATGACAATTCGATAAAAACTGCGTATTGATCGTATTTTCCAGTTGCTGAAGAGTAAATCTGACGCTGAAAAAGCTTATCCACTTCGCCCATTTCTTGGACATCTACCCACGGCGGATTGCCAATCACCGCATCGAAACCCGCCTGATCGTCCAACGGCTGGCCGCTGAGGCCGAAGAAGACTTCGGGGAACTCCAACTCCCAGTGGAAGAAGTGGCGTTCGCGGGCGATGCGCTCGACCTCGTGCAGCAACTCGCCGTAGCGCGGCACCTGAAAGCCGCCCTTGAGCAGAATGTCGCGCAACCCTTTCCATTCGGTCGGTCCAATCTCCACGCCGAAATGTTGTGCCGTCCAAAGATCGGCGAGGCGGCGGTAGCGCTCGGTCGTCGCCCGCACCCCGCTGATAAAGGCCTCCTCCACCTTGTGGATATCCGCGACCGAGCTTTGCACCGTCCCCTCGATATCCTCCATGAAGCGGGTCGCGGTGCGCATGTGGCCAACGAAGGCACTATCTTGAAAGAGCGAAAGCTGCCCGGCCTCGGCCTGCGTTTCTTCCTCCTTTTTGCGTTTGGATTTGCGCCGCTTGGGCTGCGCCTCGTGCAGCGCCTCCAGCCGCGCCCCCACCAGCGAATTGCCAACGCGGATATGGTGATCGAGAAAGGAGAGCGGGCGATCCTTCGCCACCGTGTTCAGCCAGAGGCTCAGCTTCGCCAACTCCACTGCCAACGGGTTGAGGTCCACTCCGTAGATGCAGCTCGCCACGACGCGCCGCCGCCAGTAGGCCAGCGCCGTCTCCCCGCTGAGCGCATCGCCCGCCGTGGGCTGCAGATCTCGCTGCACCATGCGTTGGGCCAGATAATCGGTCGCGCCGACGAGGAAATGGCCGGAGCCAGCCGCCGGATCGACCACGTTGAGGGCGAGGATCGCCTCCGCCAGCTTGGTCGGATTGTCGGCATGTGTGGTCTCCAACTCATCGACCAGCGGGCCGAGCGTCTGCTCCACGATATACTGCACGATGTAATCGGGCGTGTAGTAGGAGCCGCTGGCCTTGCGCTCCTGCTTGTCATTCAGCAGCGCGACCTCGCCATCCTCGACCGTGATCGTAAACTCCAGCAGTCCCTCATAAATTGCCCCGAGGTGGCGCACCGCCAAATCGCGGTAATCGACGAAGCCGCGCTGGCTGCTCTGCGGATCGGTCGCCCGCGCCAGCAGGTCGATCGCGCGGCGGAGGTCGCGGTCGCCGACCCGGTACTGCTGTAAAAAGGGATGTTTCGTCGGCGAGAAGAGGCCGCCGTTGTAGGCTGGCACACCGAGCGCGGCGTCCCCCTTGTTGATGATGTTCCACAACTCTTGCAGCGCGTTCCAGAGGATGGTGCGGCTGGCGGCGGCGGGCCGCTGGCTGTCCTTGTCGTGGGCCACCGTCCGCTTCAGCCGCGCCAGACTGTAACTGTAGTAGGCGCTGCTCGGTTGGGCGGGCAACAGCCCACGACTTTCGGCGAAGAGCACGAAAAGCAGGCGGTAGAGCAGGATCAGGCTGTTGTCGTAGATCGCCTTGAGCGTGGCCGCGTCGGCCTCCAGATCGTTGTCGGGCAAGGCGAAAAAGCCCTGCGCCAGCGCGGAAAGGGCGTCGTAGACCTGGCTTTTCAGATTGTCGCTGATGCCCTGCGCCAGCTCACGGCTGCCCGCCAGCACGCTATCGAGCCAGCCGTTCGGGGCGAAAGCCGGTTGGCAGAAGAAGAGGTAGAAGTAGCGGAAGGCCTGCGCGTCGCCATGTTCCAGCAGCGCGGCCAGATCGACCTCGTAGTAGCTATCGAACTGCTTGGAGCTGTCCCGATGGTAAAGCCGCCAGAGCCGCCCGTTGGTCAGCACGGCCCACGTCAGCCCGCTATAGCGGAGGTAGAAGTCGATCTGCACGACGGGGTTCTTACTAATCGCCGGATCCGCGCCATCACTCAGCGCCACATCCAACGGACGGTCCCAGCGCTTGGCATCGGCGACGGCTCTGCCCTGCCATTGGGCCAGCAGCGCCTCGGTCGCGGGGGAGCCGTGGCCCTGCGCGGCGGCCTGCCCCGCCTCGTCGCTGAAGAAAACGTAGTCGGGTACCTTGTTGCCGCGCGGTGTCTGCAGCGACAACTGCACCGCAAAGCGCTGCCCCAGCGCGGCCAAGACCGGCTGTATCCACAGCGTCTCTGTCTGCGACTCGTTCCACGCCGCTGACGGGTCGAGCCGCGCCCACAGCGCTTGCAGCGTGGCAAAGCAGCGGTCGCTGGCGTCGGCCCACGCCCTCCACTCCGCACGGACGTTGACATAATTGGTCAAGTAATAATCGGAGAAGAGGTTATGATTGCTATAAAACGCAAACGACGCCTGCGTGGCGGTAGTCATGGGCGCTCCTCGAAACCAAACGGCGGATCAGTGGCCGCAATCCTATCACGAAACGCATTAAATGCAGAACGCAGGACGGCTTGTAGCGAATGGCGAATGGCGAATGGAGAGATGTGGGGAATCGTCTCACCGCGTTACCCGTGTGGCTCTTACGGCCAAACTTGATAAGGGCAATGATGGGGCCTGCGCAGGCAGGCCTGTTGGCCCGAGCGGGGATTTCTAATCCCCTGCGCGGCGTTCCCCCCGCGCCGCGCACCCCCACGCACCCCCGCGCGCACCAATCCCCCGCTCCCACCTGTACCAGATTTGGTGGGTAAAGGTAAGCGATATCGGGAGAGGGAGAGCCGCGAAGCGGCAGGGTGAGGGTCCGCAGGCCTGTGCCACGGGAAAAATCTACGCCGCACTTGCCCCATTCGCCATGCAGCTTGCCCCATTCACCTTGCCCCTTGCACGAAAAACTCACACAACTCATTAAACTCTCGGTTCGCGTATTTTGACGATGGCAAAGCCAATTCAATCGGAATCATTGGTATGAAGGGTATAGGTAGCACGGCGACCCACGAGGTCGGGCACGGCGGCCCGACCCTACATTTAGGGATGGCCATACTCTGACCCGCGTGTAGGGACGACCCGCCGTGGTCGTCCCTGCGGCGGAGGCGGCCCTATCTCGGCCACCCCATGGCGGCATAAGCGTTGTCTTCACCCTTCAAATTTGATTTGGGGGTTCGAAAATACCCGAACGGAAAGATTAAACTCACAAAACTCATTAAACTCACAAAACTCATTAAACTCACAAAACTCACAAAACTCACAAAACTCCTCCCAATTGAACCAATTCGCCCCCCGACGAGTATAAGAGTAGCCATTGGACTATTTTGTGTAGGAGCGCGTGATGAAAGCCAGCCGTGCGACCACCTTGCTCGCCATCGCCCGCCGCGTTGCCGTGGCCGCGCTCACCTTGCTCGCCATTATCGTGCTGACCTACGTCGCGCTGGCGCTGGCACGGGGCGACGGGATGGGCGAGGCGCTGCAACGGGCCGCCACGCAAACGCCGCGCTACCTGCTGCGCCTCGCGCAGCGCGACTTCGGCATGACCGAGGCGGGCAGCCTCACGCTGGCGCCGGTCGCGGTGAGTGGCGTGGTGCGCGAAGCGATCCCCCGCAGCGTCGCCCTGCTGCTGATCTCCCTCCTCTTCGCCGCACTCCTTGGGGTTCCCCTTGGCATGATCGCGGCCCGCTGGCGGGACGGGCCGCGATCGGTTCTGGTGCTGCTGCTGTCGCTGATGGGCATCTCCATGCCCAGCTTCTTCGCGATCATCCTGCTACAACGACTCGTGCTGAACTGGCGTGACCTCACTGGCCAACTGCTGGTGCCGGTGGGCGGCTTCGGCTGGGATGCGCACATCGTTCTGCCCGCGCTGGTACTGGCCGCCCGTCCCATCGCGCAACTCGCGCGGGTTACGGCGCTTTCGTTGCAAGAGGTGTTGGCGCAGGATTACGTGCGCGTCGCTCATGCCAAGGGGCTGACGCCCATCGCGGTGCTTGTGCGCCACGTGCTGCGCAATACTCTGATCCCCATCCTGACCACGCTCGGTGTCTCGCTGCGCTTCTCGCTCAGTAGCTTGCCGGTGGTCGAAACCTTTTTTGGCTGGAATGGCGCGGGCGTGCTACTCCTCAAGAGCATCGGGCGGCAGGACGACGATCTGACCCTGCCGCTGGTGCTGGCGCTGGGGGCGCTCTTCGTGCTGGTCAATTTGCTGTTGGAAGGCAGCTACCGTCGCATCAACCCGCGTCTTCAGGCATCGGCGACCACGACCCGCCCCGAGCGGCGGTCGCTGCAGCGACGCCTTACCACTCTGTGGGCCGCGCTGCGCGACGCCCTCCGCGACAATCCGTTGCGCCGCTGGTGGGTGCAGCGTCGACAGGAGCCTTCCCCAAACCCCTTCCGTGATCTGTTGCAGGCCGAGGGGCGGCACCGCGACGAGGCAATCACGCTACCCTCCAGAGATCCGCGATGGCGGCGCTGGCGGGGGCTGTTCAACCTGCCGCTGCTGCTGGGGGGCGTGCTGGTGATCGGCTTTGCCGTCCTTTTCTTCTTTGGGCCAGCCCTGGCACCCCGCAGCCCCTATGCTCTATTCACGTTGGATATTCAAGGGACAACCTTCCAGCGGCCGCCACTTGCCCCGCAACCGCGCTTCCCGTGGGGCACCGACGCCCTCGGCCGCGATATTCTGAGTTTGGTCATGACGGGCACGCAGCAGACGCTGACGCTGGCCCTGCTGGCGGTAGCGGCACGGTTGCTGGTGGGCAGCGTGCTGGGCGCCATCGCGGGCTGGTGGCGTGGCGGCTGGCTGGATCGGCTGATCGGTGGCACTGCTGAGGTGATCGCCGCCTTCCCGACGCTGCTGCTGGCGATGCTGCTCATCCTTGCGCTGGGCATCCGCCAAGGGATGATGCCCTTCATCGTGGCTTTCTGCGTGGTAGGTTGGGGCGAAATCATGCAGTTCGTGCGCAGCGAGACGATCGCCATGCGGCCGCAGCCGTGGATCGAGAGTGCGCGGGCGGTCGGTCTCACCACCCCCCGCATCCTTTTGCGCCACATCTTTCCGAATCTGCTGCCCGCACTGATCGCGTTGGCCGCCCTAGAGATGGGCGCGGTGCTGATGCTACTGGGCGAACTGGGCTTTCTGAGCATCTTCATCGGCGGGGGTGTCTATTATACCGATATGGGCCTCTTCGCCGATATTCCCGAATGGGGGTCGCTGCTGGCCGATGCCCGACATCGGGTCTTTGGCGCACCGTGGATGGTCTTCTACCCAGGGGCGGTCTTCTTCGTGGCGATCTTGTCCTTCAACCTCTTCGGCGAGGGGCTGCGCCGCCTGAGCGACAAAGGACGCTTCCACGCGGGCCTCTTCTTCAACCGCTACACGCTGATCGCGCTGTTGCTCGTGGCGCTGGCCGTCGGCTGGCTGCGCGACAACACGGGCGCGGTCGCCACGTATAAGCAGCAGGCCAGCGTGGTGGACGGTGCGCAGGCGCTGGCGGTCGCCGAAGCGCTCAGCGCCCCCGCCTTGCAAAGCCGCGCCCTGGGCAGCGAGGGAATGCGGCGGGCGGCAGCGCAGATCGCTGCTGAGTTCGAGGCGCTGGGGTTGCAAGCGGCAGGGGAATCGCTCGGTTACTTCCAGAGCCAAAGTCGCGACTACCTGGCGCTCGATGGTGTGCCGACGATGACGATCAACGATGGTGGCCCGCCGTTGATCCACCGAGAGGACTTTGCGCTCTACCCCGCTCCCGTCCAGAGTGGGGGCAGCGGCAGTGGGCCGGTGCGCGTGGTGGCCCTCGCCGACTCCGACGCCGATCCCTCAAGCGACTGGCGCCGCTACCGCACAGCGCTCAGCGATGTTGACAGTGCGGACGAAGTCCTGCTGGTGCTCACCGAGGCGGATATGGAATACGCGCTCTTCGCGCCGCGGCAGGCGATTCTGGTGGTGGAGGAGCCGTCCGCGGTCGCGCGGCAGTACAGCTATTCGCCGCTCACCCCGATGCAACAGTTCAGCCTTGATGTCGGTGAGGGCACGCCGATCTTCCAGATCAGGCGCGAGACGGCCGACCGCTTCCTCGCCGGTAGTGGCGAAACGGTGGCAAGCCTCCGTGCCAAGCGTGAGGGCTTGGAAGGCGACGAGGTTCTGACATTTTCTACCGGTGTGGAGACGGCACTTTCTGCGCTGGCGCATGTCGAAAAAAGCGAGGTCGCCAACGTGATCGGCCACCTGCCCGGCAACCGCGAGGATTTGAATCAACGCACCGTGCTCGTGCTGGCGCCCTACGACAGCCCGCCGCTCGTGCCGGGCGAGCCACCCACGCCCGCCGCCAACGACAACGGCAGCGGTGTCGCCCTGATGCTGGAGATCGTCCGCGCGCTGCAAGCCAGTGACTACAACGCCCATCGCACCTTCCTCTTCATTGCCTACAGTGGCGAGGGCTGGCAGAACGGTCAGGCCGCCATCGACCCCGATGTCGACAAGTTTTTGCAGGCACGGCAGGGCTTCGATACGTTGGAAATCGAAGCGGTTGTCTTTTTGCGTGGCTTGGGTGCGGGGGATGGCAACGGGCTGACGCTCTCCAGCGCTGGCGGAGTGCGGCTGACCGAGTTAGTGGAGCGCTCGGCGCGGCGGATGGGGGTGGGCAGCCAACGCACGTCGGAGGCCCTCAACATCAGCCTGATCTACGACGAGCGGGCCCAATACGGCGGTGGCGGCGACAGATACCCGACGGTGCGACCCCACTGGCAAGGGTGGGAGCAGGCGGCGCGAACGCCCGCTGACACGCTGGATTCGCTCTCCGCGGACAAGTTGGAACAGGCGGGCGAAGCCATCGCCATGGCCCTCATCGCGTTGGGCCGCGAGCTGGACTACTGAGGCGACGGATAACGGATAACGCAAAACGGCAACGCAGAGCAGGTAACGCAGAGCAGGTAACGCAGAACGCAGAACGCAGAACGCAGAACGCAGAACGCAGAACGCAGAACGGAACGACAAATCGAGAATAGCGAATGGAGAATGGAGAATCGCGAAGCGAATGGAAAGACCTTTCCTATCGTCTCACCGCTCTGCCCCCGTTCTAACGCGCCAACGCTTCATCAATTCATCAAGCCCAACTTCCGCACTCATCAAACTCCAACACTCCAACACTCCAGCACTCCAGCACTATAAAACTCATCAAACTCATCAAACTCACAAAACTCATTAAACTCCAGCACTCCAACACTCCAACACTCCAACACTCCAACATTCCAACACGCCGGAACTCATCAAACTCATCAAACTCCAACACTCCAACACTCCAACACTCCAACACTCCAACACCCGTCAAACACACAAAACCCATCTCCCTCAACCTCCCGATGTCCGCATAGTGGAGGGATAGCCGCGCAGCGGCAGGGTGAGGGCTTGCGGGACGCTGAATTTCGACAAAGGCTGCTACAATGAGAGCCATTGACTGGTTGTCCGTGGAACAGGCGACAAATCCGCGAGGAGGTATGTTGAACGAGATCATTTTTCTAGTTTCAGAGTCGAATGAAGGTGGATTTGAGGCCCGTGCGCTCGGCCATTCTATCTACACGGAAGCGGATACCGTAGACGAACTACGCGAAATGGTGCGCGATGCGGTCGCCACCCACTTTGACGATGGCGGCCAGCCCGCGCTGATTCGTCTCCACTTCGTGCGGGAAGAGGTGCTGGCCGCGTGAGGATTCCGCGCGATCTTGATGGGAAACAGTTCATCAAACGCCTCCGCAAATTCGGCTATGAGCCAACTCGGCAAAGTGGGAGTCCATGTGCGACTGACCCGTCGCTCTGAGGCGGGCGACCATCATATCACGATCCCCCTCCACAGTCCTTTGAGGGTGGGTACGCTTAACGCGATCCTCACCGATCTGTCATTGCACCTTAAGATGGACAAAGAGGAACTCATTCGTTTCGTATCCTAGCACCCCACCCTCCCCCGTTCGCCGCTGCGGGACAGCAAGGCCTTGCGCGTTGCCACACCACATTCCGCCGCCAGAGCGTCGCGTCGACGTGCGGCAGGGGTTGGGAAGGTCGTTGAGGAGGCTACGTCGGCGAAGAAAACTCCCTCGCCCGATGTCCGCATAGCGGAGGGACAGCCGCGCAGCGGCAGGGTGAGGGTCTGTGGCACATGGTGGGACGCTGAATTTCGACAAAGGCTGCTACAATAAAGGTGTCGGAAGGCTGAGCGGGGGTGGGAGGAGCCATGAATATTATTTTGACCGCAGAGATTGAGAGTGCGCTCGTGGCAGAGGCTCAAAAGCGATCGGTCGCGCCCGAAGCGTTGGCGTTGGGCGTACTGCACGACCGTTTTGTGGCTGACTATGGTCAGAATGAAACCGATGGAACGGGGACCCTCGCTGACTTTCTTGCGCCATACATCGGAACGTTTCATAGCGGAGATCAGCAAACGCAGCCTGCGGAGCTGACAGAGAGCAACGATGCTGACTATGTTCAGTATCTTCTTGAGAAATGGCGGCGAGGCAAACTTTGATCTTGACAGATACGGGGCCGCTGGTGGCCTTGCTTGACGCGGACGACAGCAATCACGCGCGTTGCATTGCTATCGCTGCCAAGCTGCCGCTGGCACCGATGTTGAGTACTTGGCCTTGCTTTACCGAGGCGATGTATCTGTTGGGCGCCTTAGGAGGATTCCGCTACCAATCGGTGCTCTGGCGCTTGCTGGCAGATGACAAGCTGGTGCTCTACGACCTCGGCACCTACGAAGTCGAACGTATGCGGACGCTTATGGCCACATACCACGATACGCCGATGGACATCGCTGATGCGTCGTTGGTTGCTGTGGCAGAAAGTCAAGATTTCCAAGCGATTTTCTCGTTGGATAGCGATTTTATATCTACCGCTTGGCTGACGGCAGGTTTCTTGAGATTCTTGTTTAGGGTGCCGCTGTTTAACCGCGCTCGCCGCTGACGAATGGCAACGCTTTCCCCATTGCTTCAACAACGCACACAAGCAGCGCAGGGCGCGGCGGATTTGGCAACGTATTCACCCTTGACATCCCGCTCGCTATCCCGTATACTGCCCCCTACAACCCAAAAGCGCCCGACGAACCGGAGGAGTAGGCGGCTCCTCGCCGACAGAAAGAACGAGTCACCGGCTGAGAGCTTGTTCAGGTAGAGTCCGCCGAAGGTCGCCGCGGAGGGCGTGGCAGAACGGCCCTGTGCCCAGTAGAGCCACCGGTCGCGCCCGTTACCGCGCACGCAAGCGCCAACGCCCCGCGTTGGAAACAAGGTGGTACCGCGATCCCATCGTCCTTGTGACGGTGGGTTTTTTTGTTTTTGGCGGGATGGGCGGTTTACATTGATACCCGCAAGGAATCATGCCATGTTTTCCATTCTCTATTCTCCATTCTCTATCGGCTATTACCCTCCCACTAAAAACAACCAACTCACATCTCTAAGGAACTGATCATGTCCACAACCCAACTCCCCAAAAGCTACGACCCCAGCGCGGTGGAAGGCGATCTCTACCGCTGGTGGGAAGAAAGCGGCTTCTTCAACGCCGAGATCGATTGGGAGAAAGAGCCGTTCGTCATCTCGATGCCGCCGCCCAACGTGACCGGCGCCCTGCACATGGGCCACGCCATGTTCGTCACGCTCGAAGATATCATGACGCGCTACCATCGGATGACGGGAAAAGTGGCACTCTGGCTGCCCGGCACCGACCATGCGGGCATCGCCACTCAGCTTCAGGTCGAAAAGCAGCTCGCCAAAGCGGGCATGACGCGCCAAGAGGTGGGGCGCGAGGATTTTGAGGAGATGGTCTGGGAGTGGAAGGATCGCTACGGCGGCTACATCACCAAGCAGTTGCGCCGGCTGGGGGCCTCACCCGATTGGCGGCGAGAACGCTTCACGCTCGACGACGGGTTGAGCGAAGCGGTGGCCGAAGCCTTCGTGCGCCTCGCCGACAAGGGGCTGATCTACCGAGGCAGTTATCTGGTCAACTGGTCGCCCAATCTGCAAACGGCGGTCAGCGATCTGGAAGTGGAGCATCAGAGCGAAGAGGGAAAGCTCTACCTCTTCCGCTACCCGATCAAGGGCAGCGAGGAGCGGCTCGTGGTGGCGACGACCCGCCCCGAAACGATCTTGGGCGATACGGCGGTGGCGGTCCATCCCGATGATGAGCGCTACCAACATCTGATCGGCAAAACGGCACTGGTGCCGATGCTCGATCGGGAGATTCCGATCATCGCCGACGATTACGTGGATCGTGAATTTGGCAGCGGCGCGCTCAAGATCACGCCCGGTCACGACCCCAACGACTACGAGATCGGCCAGCGCCACGGGCTGCCGATCATCAACATCATGAACAAGGATGCCACGCTGAACGAGAACGCTGGCCCCTACGCCGGGCTGCGCCGCGATGTGGCCCGCGACCAGCTTTGGTCCGACATGGCGGCGGCAGGGCTGACTGAGAAGGTGGTGCCTCATACCCACACCGTGCCTCGGTCGCAGCGGGGGGGCGAAGTGATCGAGCCGCTGATCTCGACCCAATGGTTCGTGAAGATGGAGCAGTTGGCGGCGGCGGGCCTTGCGGCGGTCAACGATGGGCGTATTCGTGTGGTGCCGGAACGGTTCACCAAGATTTACAGCCATTGGCTGGAGAATATCCGCGACTGGACGATCAGCCGCCAACTCTGGTGGGGCCATCGCATCCCGGTCTGGTATGTGAACGGGAACGAATCCCAATGGGTGGCTGCGCGCAACGAAGAAGAGGCGCGCCAACGGGCGACGGAACGCTTCGGCACGGTGGATTCGCTGATTCAAGAAGAGGATGTGTTGGACACGTGGTTTTCCAGCGGCCTCTGGCCCTTTTCGACGCTGGGCTGGCCCGAAGAGACCGAGGCGTTGCGCTATTTCTACCCGACCTCGGTGATGGAGACCGGCTACGACATCCTTTTTTTCTGGGTGGCGCGGATGATCATGATGGGCCTTGAGTTCACCGACGATGTGCCCTTCCACACGATCTACCTGCACGGCTTGGTGCGGGCCGAGGATGGCCGCAAGATGTCGAAGACGCTGGGCAACGTGATCGATCCGCTCGACGCTGCCGACGAATATGGTACCGATGCGCTGCGCTACATGCTGATTACCGGCTCGACGCCAGGGCAGGATATGAATTTCAGCGTGGAGCGGATCACCGCCGCCCGCAACTTCGCCAACAAGCTGTGGAACACCGCGCGGTTTGCGCTGGGCAACATGGCGGAGGGCGCGACGGTTGAGACGGCGTCGATCCTTGATCGTTTCCATGATCTGCCGCTGGCCGAACGCTGGATCATCAGCCGTCTGCACCAACTGACGAACGAAGTGACCCACCATCTGGAAAACTTCAACTTTGGCGAGGCGGGGCGAGCGCTCCACAACTTCGCCTGGGGTGAGTTCGCCGACTGGTATCTGGAAGCGGCGAAAACGCGGCTCTACGGGGCGGATGACGCACTCAAGAAAGAGGCCCAGCGCACTTTGCTCTACGTGCTCGAGCGGCTGCTGCGGCTGCTCCATCCCATCATGCCCTTCATCACCGAAACGATCTGGCAGAGTCTGCCGCTCGACAAGGGGCGCGACACGATCATGCTGGCCCCGTGGCCCAGCGCTGGCCCCATCGACGAGGGCGCGATTGAACAGTGGGAAACGGTGCAGGCGTTGATTCGCGCCATCCGCAACACCCGCCAAGAATACAGCGTGGAACCCGCGCGCTGGATCGCGGCCACGATCGTCAGCGCCGGCTTAGCGACGCCGCTCGCCGCCAGCCGCGACGTCCTTGCCGCGTTGGCTCGCATCGACGATGGCCAGCTCGACATTGCGACCGCGCTGGGGGACGCACCGGAACAGGCGGCGCAAATCGTCGTGGGCGACGGCTTGACCGCCTATCTGCCGCTGGCAGGCATGGTCGATCTCGACCAAGAGCGGGCGCGGCTGCAGAAGCAGATCGACGAGACCGACAGCGAAGTGCAGCGCTTGGAGGCGCGACTCGCCAACGAGGGCTTTGTCAGCAATGCGCCTGCCCACATCGTCGACGGCGCGCGCGAACAGCTCGCTGGGGCGCAGGAGCGGTTGGCGCGGCTGCGCGAGCGGGTCGGCGACTTGGTCTGACCCTATTGCCTTCACCTGATATGCTCGATGCGTGCAACGCGAAGAGCACCGAGTTGTCGAGTGAGATCTGACGAGGCCACGCGAGCGGTCGAATGGCAGCGCGGTGCGCCACACCAGAAAGACCATACGTTCGAACTGGGCCGCGTGACCCTTCTATTTCTATTTTCCTCACTCGCCAACCTTCGTTATACTCTTGCTAACCCACGTCTGAATCGGGAGCATCCCATGCGCAGCGACATCACCCAAGCCAACTACGAGCAACTCGACGAGATTGCCCAACGCTTCACCACCCAATCGCAACACATCGTGCAGATGCAGGCCTTGCTCCGCCAACGGCTGGCGGCGTTGCAACAGGGCGGATGGGAAGGGCGAGGGGCCGATGCCTTTTTCAGCGAGATGGAAGGCGAATTGCTGCCCGCCACCACCCGCCTCCAAGATGCCTTGCAGGAAGCCAGCGCCGTCACACGGCAAATCAGCGCGATTCTGCGCCAAGCCGAAGAAGAGGCCGCGGCCCTCTTTGCCTCGGACGGTGCGAGCGACGGCGCACCAGGCGCGGCAACTGACGCGGCGCCAACCGCGAGCAGCAGCGGGGTCAGCGTGGTCACCGACCCCGCCCAAATCTTCAACCCTGATTACATGCGCAACTTTATTGGCCGTGATTTTCAAGGCAGCAATTCTCCCGAGCTGAACAGCCTGATGGAAGAGTTGGTCCGCCGTGGCGGCGAGCGCAGCCCCCAAGTCGATCAACTGCTGGACCGGATCGCCGATATCCGCGGCGTTGATCGAGCCCAGTTCCGCGCCGATTACGAGAGCTACCTGCAACTGCGTGAAGCCGCTTACCAAAAAGGGGGCGATTACCCCTACATCGACACCAACAAGCATGGTGATTTCCTCGGCACGACCGTCTCGCTCCGCTATGGGGCGCTGGTCGGCGAAACTTTCGGCATCGATCCCGTCTTTGGTTCGCTGCTCAACCCGACCGGCGGCTTGGTGGGGCCGGGCGACAGCTCCTACCAGCCCAGCGCCACCGATGCGATCGGCTACCACGGCACTTTCCACGACGCGGCGGGCTACCTCTACAACTACCACGGTGTCGGCCCGGGCTACGACTATCTCGACCGCGAACCTATCTCGCGTGCCAGCCCGTTGGCGGGCCAAGCGAGCGGCATTGCGTGGTGGGTCGGACAGAGTGATTTGGAAGTGGATATCCTGCCGAACATCATGCCCGATATCCCCGGTCTTTCGCCCGCGTGGGAACGCACGGTGGGCGAGCTGGTCGAAGGGCCGGTCGTGGCGACGGCGCGGATCGGCGTCACGGGCTACAACGGCGGGAGTCAGATTGTGGACGGTATCGGTGACATCTTCTCCGGTGATTTCGGTGGCGGATTCGACGAGATTGGCGGGGGTTTCAGCACGATTGGTCGGGGATTGCGACGGTCGGTGATCGACCTCTTCGATTGAGCCGGTCAGTAACGGATTGAGGGTTTCCTCATCATGCAACTACGACTCACATCTCCCGAACTCGCCTATCTGCTACACAGCGTCGGAGCGCGGCGAGCGGTTGGGGTCAATAACCGACAGCTTTTCCCCTCGGATGCGTTGGCACGCGAAAGCCTATTGGACACAGGGTTGGCCCAACTGCGGGAGAACGGCCATCTGGCATGTGGCGAACTGGGGTGGTCGATCCACAGTTGGTTGATGCTGATGGCGGCCATCATCGCCGCCCCTGAAGACGTTCTCACGATCACGCGCTTCCTCCCCGCTGCGCAGCGCCAGATCGTGACTTACTATCGGGGTGCGGATCAGACCGTTGAGCAATACCAAGCGGACGAGCGATACATGCTCCGCATGATGGACCGCGACCCCCCCTTGGCCTCGCAGATCGCCGCACTAGTGGCCTTGCCCGCTTCGCCAAGCGGTGAAGCGCGGATACTCCGCGTCGAGTGGGATCAGTTCGAAGCGATCCGCAAGGCACGCAATGGTCAACCCCGCCACAACCGCAGCTTGCTGGAAACGATGCAGCCGCACATCCTGATTGAGGCGGCGGCCCTTGCGGGCGAGCAACTGGTCGGCTTCGAGGAAATTCTACTCCTCCGGGACGGCGAAGGAGGGTTTTGGTCTGTTCAAGTCGATCAAGCTGCCAATCGCCTCTCGTTGCAGAGCGCCGATGAACAGCGGCTAACCGCTGAAATCGAGCGGATGCTGGCTTCCTTCTCCGCCACTCCGGCGCTGCGCGTTGAGGGGGCGTCGTAGCCGATTTTCGCGGCGCTTCAGACGTAACCCCTATAGCCATGCCCCGCTGATCTCGATCGCCTCCTGTCTCGCCCTGCATCCCACGCATTTGGGGGTTCTGCCACCCGCTTCCATTTTGATCCGTTCCGCCCTACCCGTCTTGCGCTGCCGATATTTCCACCTAAACTTTCGCTTTCGGATGTCGAGTTGCTCCTTCCGAACCTGACCTGCGGGCGATGTTAAGAGAGGAATGGAGTGGAACGTGTATGGATATCAGGAACATCGATTTTTGGCTGTTGATCTCGGTCTCCGCACTCTGTGGGGCAGTGCTGGGCTTTGAACGGCAATGGCGCGGCAAGCCGGCTGGCATCCGTACCAGCATACTGATCTGTCTGGGGACCGCGATCTTCATTCGGCTCAGTGCCGCAGTGGGGGATAAGGGGGGCGATCCGGCGCGCGTATTGGGCCAAGTCGTGACCGGGGTAGGCTTCATCGGTGCTGGGATGATGCTCACACGGGACCGAGTGGTGGTGGGCGTGACCTCCGCCGCAGTCGTCTGGCTGCTGGCCGCGATTGGGGCCACGGTGGGCTTCGGCTATTACCTCAGCGCGATGGTGCTTTCTGTGTTATCGGTACTCTTCTTGGCGGGGGTCGCCTATGTGGAGGCGCGCATCGGACTGTTGCCGCGCGGGGACGGGGGTGACCATCGTGCGCCCGATGAGTGAGCAGGGCGTGGGCAACCACGCCTCGCTCGGCCACCCGTTCATGGTGCCCCCCGCCATTCGGCACGCGCCATGCCAAAAATCAACGTATCCGCCCTGCCCTCGTCACGGTCATCCCGTCGCCGCTCCACAAGGCGCATCCCCGCGCTGAGCGCGGTACGGGCGCTGGCCACATTCTCGCTATGGCATCGCCATGCAAGGTATTGCCACGGCCAAACGGTGAAGCCCCACTGGATCATGCCGCGCAAGGCGGCCGCGCCCAAGCCGCGCCCCACCTCGCTCGCCCGAATCCACATGCCGATCTCCGCTCGTGCCTCCGAGAGCGGCCCCAAACGCAGATGAAAGCCCGTGCCGCCCCAAAGCTGATGCTCGGTGGGATCAAAAATACCGATGACGAAATCCTCCGCCAACAGATAGCGGCCGCGAAATTGGCGGACCAGCACCTCTGCCTCTTCCACCGATGTGTGCGGCTTGCTCCATGTCATGAAGCGCCGTAGGTGAGTGTACGAGCCATTGACCGCCTCGGCCAGCGCTGGCCCGTCGCCCGGATAGTAGGAACGTAGCAGGAAGCTGTTCCCCTCAAAGCGGTCGGGTGCCACCACGTATTCCGGGTACATCCAGCCGTCCTCCGATATTAAAAGAGCGCGATCATCAAGTCGCGCTCTTCAAAAGCGGGTGGCAGGTCAGCCCCGCAGCTCTGCCAACAACTGTTCGGCGGGGGCGAAGCCGGGGTGCTCTTCGAGTGCCATTTCCAACTGGGTGATCGCATTATCGATTTCGCCCAAGCCGCGCCATGCGACGGCACGGTGGTAGCGCACATCCTCGCTGCGCTGCATCTGCGCCAGCAGTCGTTCGGTCGCCACTAGGGTGTCGTCGTAGCGGCCCACATCGTTGAGCGCTTCAAGGTAGCCGTAGTGGTACCACTGGTAGCGCCACGGTAGCAGCCCCGTGTTGATCGACGTTTCAAAGGCCGCGATCGCGCCCTGCGAATCACCCAAGCGCAGCCGTGCTTCGCCGAGGCCCCACCATGAGTAGGCATCGTTGGGGTTGGCATTGACCCGGTCGATGCTCGCGTTCGCCAAATTGTGGAATTTCGCTTCGGCGCCCCAGTTATCCCCCACAATCGACCTCACCAACGCCTCTTGGTCGGGACGGTAAGCGATGACATATTTGTAGTTGTAGACGCGCCAGTTGCGATTGACCTCATCGTAGCTTCGCCACAGGTTCGGCCCGTAGAAAGAATCGTTGTGCAGAATCTGTTGCGTGGTGCGGTCGTAGCCGCGAACGCCCCGGAAGTGGCCGACCCCGCCGTCGTAATCCATCCACTCCTCGGTCATCACCGCAAAACCCGCTGCCAAGAATCGTTCGAGCAGTTGAATGTCGCCGTTATAGCCCACATAGGCACGCAGCCCCACGCTGCTGAACGAAGAGGCCACTTCTTCCGCCGTCACGTTGACGTCGTTGGGAATCGGTTTCTGGATCGCCGCCATGTCGAACTGCGTCCGTTCGATGCCAAAGGTGCTGAGCACCATGCTGGTCGTGGCGGGGGCGCAGTTGTTGGCTTTCTGGAAAGTCTGGGCCATGTCGATGACGACCCGATCCGGCAGACCCGCCCCCGACGTATTGGCGGCACTCACCGCTTCCTCCGTCGCTTGGGCCACAGCCGTCACCGTGGCACGCATCGCTTCGACCCGGTTGACACCCACCGGCACGCGCAGAATCTCGCCCACTCGGATCTTGTTGGGATCCTCGATCCCGTTGTAGGCCATCAACTCTTGAGCATCGACCTCGAAGAGCGCGGCAATCGCGTTGAGCGTATCCCCTGCCTTGATCTCATACGCGATCTCGGCATCCGGATCGGGCGTAGGGGTGGGCGTACTCGTCGGCGTGGAGGTCCGCGTAGGGCGCGGGGTACGGGTCGCGGTCGCGGTCGCCGTGGCCGTCGCGGTGACCGTCGCCGTGGGCGGCACGGTCGCCGTCGGTGGGATTTTCGTCGCCGTCGCCGTGGCTTCGGGCGCGGCTTGGGCGCTGCCCAGCGCTGCCAAATCAAGCGTACACCCACTCAGCCCGACCATCAGCATGACCACCAGCAGCCACTGGATGACCCTGCCTGTCGAAGAACGTATTTGCATCAGCCTGCCTCATCCACTCGGATTTATTTCCACAAACTATGAGTACAAAGAAGCGCCGTGTTCTCGCCTATCAGCAGGAACACGGCCTTTTGGGGTAAGACTTTGGTTACATTGATGATCAATCTTATTGAGAATTGCCTATTTTACCAAATTTCAACCCCGTTCGTCGCGGGCAGGGCGTGGGGGAGCTGGGGGAGCTAGGGGAGCTGGGGGAGCTTGGGGAGTTGGGGGAGCTAGGGGAGCTTGGGGAGTTGGGGGAGCGTGAGGGTGTGCAATGCCGTTCCTGTTTCTTGTTCTGCGTTCGGAGCCTGCCCTGAGCGAAGCGCAGGGTTTTGCGTTGCCGTTCCGGTCTGCGTTAATTGCTATGCGTTGCCGTTCCTGACTATACTCTGCGCCATTGCCATCGATCCAACATGACATGCCTATGACCTCACCCTCGACGTCCGCTGTGGACAGACCGCGCGGCCCATCGCTTTCCCTTGAATCTGCTCTCTGGCTTTTCCTTGCCCTTTTGGCGTTGCTTTGGCGCTGCGCGGACCTCGGTGGCGGGCCATTGGCCACGGTCGAGGCCGCGCATAGCTTGGCCGCCTACCACTGGATCCACGGCCAACCCTACGACTTGACCACTGCGTTGCTCAGCCCACTCGCGGTCAACCTCAACGCGCTCAGCTTTGCTGTGCTCGGCGATTCTGACGGAGTGGCGCGGTTGGTCAGCGCCGTGGCGGGGGTCGGGCTGGTGCTGTCACCGTGGCTGATGCGTCACATTTGGGGCCGCGCCGAGATGCTGGGGGCCGCCTTGCTGCTGTTGATTTCGCCCGCCGTCACCTTCTTCAGCCGCTACAACAGTGGCGATATCCTCGCCGCGCTCTGCGCCCTTTTGCTGCTGAGTGGCATCGTCCGTTGGCAACGGAGCGGGGCGGGGCGTGATGCGCTGCTGGCGGCGGTCGCCCTCGGCGTCGGGTTGACCAGTGGCGCGGGCTTCTGGTCGCTATTGACGGCAGGGGCGCTCTTTTGGCTCTGGCAGCGACGGCGCGGGCGCGTCGTCCCCCTCCCGTCCAGTCGCCAACTCTGGCTGGTCGTTGCCTTGACCTTCTTGGTTGCCAGTAGTGGCCTCTTCTTCAACCCACCTGGCATCGGTGCCGCCTTTGCGCTGCCCGTGGCGTGGCTACGTGCGCTACTTGGCCTCGGCGTCGCGGGCCTCGCGCTCCCATTTTTCCTGACCTTTTTGCTCTACGAACTGCTGTTGGTCGCTTGCCTCATCCTCATGATTCGTGCGATGGCTGAGCGCTTCCCCCCATGGACCACCTTTTTGCTGATCTGGGCGGCTGTGACGCTGATTCCCGCCACGTTAGCCAACAGCGGCTGGAACGGGGCCTTACTTTGGGTGGCGTTGCCCTTGGCCCTGCTGGGCGGCGGGGCGTGGCTGCGGCTCTTGGCGGCGTTTCGTGGCGATATGCGAGCGATTTCGCTGACAGCGCTGGCCGCGCTGCTCATCTTGGGCTACTTGGTCATCATCTTGCCCACGCTCTTTGACGGCGGTGGCCTCGACGTGGTGCGCCTGTTGGTGGCTCCCGTGATTGTACTGGTCTTGTTCTTGGCTGCGGAGAACTTCTACGGACGAGAGGTTGCGCTTTCTGCATCGCTACTGGGGCTGCTGCTGATGCTCGCCGTGCTGGCCGTCGACAACGGCTGGGGGGCGGCCATGGTGCGCAGCGACGATCCGCGCGAGCCGCTGGTGGTTGCGCCGACTCACCCCGATATGCGCCGTGTGGCCCGCGAAATCACGGCCCTTTCCGTGGATCGGTACCGTGACCAAACGGCGATCCCCGTGGAAATCGATCCGAGCTTTCGCGCGGGGGTGCGTTGGTATCTGCGCAGCTTCAACAATGGCGCGCCCACGCCCAGCGCCGGTCAGGCGGCGCAGGTGGCGTTGCGGCCCCCCACCTCCCCAGTCCCAGAGGGTTTCATCGGCGAGCGCTTCTTTAGCGGTGCCTCGTGGTCTTGGGCCACGCTGCCGAGCAACGAACGGCTCCGGTGGCTGGCCACACGCGAAGGGCGCAACGTGCCAGCCATTTATCAGGAAGGGCGGCTCTACGTCCGGTTGGAGGAAGGCTCATGAGCGAACATTCTCTGATCGAGCGCGGCCCCGTCGCGGCCGGGCCAACGCTCGGCGCGCGACTGCGGGCTGTCGACTGGCCGTTGGTGCTGATCGCTTCCTTTGTCCTGCTGGCCCTCCTGTCCCGCTTCTGGGATCTGGGGAGCCGCGCCCTGCACCACGACGAGAGTCTGCACGCGGTTTTTTCCTTCTACGAGTATGACCGCTGGGGCTATCAACATGATCCCCTGATGCACGGCCCCCTCCTCTTTCACCTCACCGCGCTCGGCTACTGGCTCTTTGGCGTGACCGATGCCACCGCGCGGCTCTGGCCCGCCCTGTTGGGCATCGCGATCGTAGCTTCGCCCTGGTTCTTTCGCGCTTGGGTCGGCAGACGGGGCGCGGCGGCCACCTCGCTCTTCTTGCTCATCTCCCCGACGATACTCTACTACAGTCGTTTTATCCGCCATGACATATTCTTAGCGGCCTGGACGCTACTGATCGTCTACGGAATTTGGCGCTATTTGCAGCGGGCGCAGATCGGCTATCTCTATCTGGCGGGCGCGGGGTTGGCCCTCGCCTTCAGCCAGAAAGAGGTCATCTACCTGCTCTCGCTGATCTTCTTCATCTTCTTCGTCTTGGTCACCCTCTTCCAAGTCGTGCGGGGCCTCCGTTCGGTGGCAGCGATCCGCGCGTCGCGGGCCTGGCATGTGGCGGTGATGATCGGGCTGCTGGTCTTGCCCTTCACCACGGCGATGATTCTTCATCTGGTGGGCCACGATCCGGCGGCGGGCTACACCCCCAACAGCTACCGCAACATCGCCTTCATGCGCGAAGCGGGGGCCATCGTCCTCGCCCTTTTCGCCTTGTCAGTAGCGGCGGCGGCCCTGCTCTGGGATTGGAAGCGCTTCTTGATCGCCGCTGCCATCTTCAATGGGATCATCATCCTGCTTCACACCAACTTCCTGACCTACCCCTTCGGTCTGACGAGTGGGTATGTTGGCGCGCTGGGCTATTGGATCGAGCAGCATGGCGAAGCGCGCGGCGATCAGCCCTGGTTCTACTACACGATGCTGATTCCGCTCTACGAGTTTTTGCCCTTGCTCATCACGCTGCTGGGCGGCGGTTGGCTCCTACGCCAATCGTGGCCCCATCTGCGCCACAACACGCCGCGCTACAGCGAGGCGGCGGCGCAGGTCGACGCGGCGGCGCTTTGGCCCTGGTTTAATCTCTGGTGGCTGATCGCCACCTCCGTGGCGCTCTCGATTTCGGGCGAGAAGATGCCGTGGCTGCTGGTCCACATCGCGCTGCCCGCCGCCTTTCTGGCGGGCTGGATCACGGAACGGCTTTGGACGCGGATGCGCTGGTCAATGTGGCGCGACGGGCGCACGTGGCTGGCGACGGTGCTGGTGCTGGTCGCCACCGTCGCCGGGCTTAGCCTACTCTGGCTGATTATCGGGGCCTATTGGCCGTTGCAGGGCGACGGGAGCGCTGCGCTGCGGCTGACCCTGCGTTGGCTGATCTCATTGGCGGCGCTGATCGGTGCGATCTGGTTCATGGGTCGGATACCACGCTCCCTGTCGCTCAAACAGGTCGCCTTGCCCGTGATGGGGGGGCTACTGCTGCTGGCCACCGTCCGCTTTGCGGCCATCGCCAGCTATCGCAATGCCGACGAGGCCAACGAGCCCCTGATCTATACCCAGACCGCGCCCGACGTCCCGATAATTATCCGCACCTTGAGCACCCTCAGCCACAACCTTTACGGCGATCTCTCGATTGCGGTCGGCTACGATAGCGGCGCGACTTGGCCGATGGAGTGGTACCTGCGCGATTTCACGGGCCGCTTCAATTATGGGAGCGGCAACGCGGGCAACGCCGAGCGGCTGCAAGGGGCCGACGTGGTGCTGGTCTCGCAGGACAACGTCAGCAACGTCGAACCGCTGCTGCCGGATTATATCAAGCACCACTTGCGAATGCGGCCCAACTTCCCCGAAGATTACAAGCGGCTACGGGACGTGGTCACTTGGACACCCGATCCCGACAACCCGGGCCAAAGCACGGGGCAGATCATCGGTCGGTCGGCGGCCCTGCCCAACGTCTTGAAAAATCTGGCCCACTACGTCTCGATCGATCAATATCGGCGCGATTTCCTCGACTATTATTGGGAGCGCCGTCCGAAGAACGGGCTCGGCATCTACGATATCTACCTGTTCGTTCGGCCCGAACTCGCCAACGAGGTGTGGCAATATGGCCTTTCCGTCGCGGCCAAAGATGCGGCGCTCACGGCCAGCCCCTACGCCGATGCGAGGGTCGAGCTGACCGCAAACAGCACGTTGGGGGCGGGAGCGCTGCAACAGCCCAAGGATCTGACCGCGCTGCCCGATGGGGGCTGGGCCGTGATCGACAACTCGATCAGCCAAGTGGTGATCTTCAACGCATCCGGAGAAGAGGTGGGGCGCTTTGGCTCGGTGGGCAGTGGCCCCGCGCAATTCTCCGATCCATGGGGGATCGCCGCCGCCCCCGATGGCACGCTGTTCGTGGCCGATACGTGGAACCATCGCATCCAACATCTGACCCAAGACGGCGAACTCATCAAGATGTGGGGTGGCTTTGGCGAGGTCGCGTCGGTGACCGAATCGCCCAACAGCTTTTATGGGCCCCGTGACATCACGCTCGACGGAGAGGGACAACTCTACATCACCGACACGGGCAACAAGCGCGTCTCCATCTTTACGCTCGACGGGGCGTTCGTCACCGCCTTCGGTGGTGAAGGGAGTGCGGCGGGACAGTTCCGCGAGCCGGTTGGCATCAGCATTGCACCCGATGGCACGATCTGGGTCGCCGATACGTGGAACCAGCGGGTCCAGGGCTTTACAACCGCCTATCAGCCCCTCCTTGAGTTCGCGGTCGATGGGTGGAACGGTACCGACATCGTCAACAAGCCTTATATCGCCGCGGGCAACGAGCGTGTTTGGGTCAGCGATCCACAGACATCGCGCATTCTTGAATTTGACCGCGAGGGAACGATTCAACGTGTTTGGGGAGAGCCTGGGGCCGAGATGAATCGACTCAACATGGGCTACGGCCTCTATCTCAGCGGCGACGCGCTGTGGGTCGCCGACAGTGGCAATGGTCGCATCGTGGCCTTTGCGACGAACAGCGGGGTGACGCCATGAGCCTAGCAACGTCCGATCAACGGGAACTGTCGGCGCCGGTCAGCGCCCCCCATTGGCTCGATCGGCGCCTCTTCGCCACGCTGACCGTCGAACGGGCGCTCTGGTTCATGGCCGCGCTGCTGCTGCTGGCCCTTCTCTCTCGCTTCTGGGAGCTGGGCAGCCGCGCCCTGCACCACGACGAAAGTCTGCACGCCTACTACTCGTGGTTGCTCTACGACCGCGGCCAATATCGTCACGAACCGCTGATGCACGGGCCGGTGCTCTTCCACCTGACGGCCTTTGGATTCTGGCTGTTTGGCGACAGTGATGCCACTTCGCGGCTGATCCCCGCGCTGCTGGGCGTGGCGTTGGTCGGTGCCCCCTGGTGCTTCCGCGATTGGCTGGGACGGCGCGGGGCGCTGGCGACGGCGGCGCTCATCCTCATTTCGCCGACGCTGCTCTACTACAGCCGCTTCATCCGTCACGATATCTTCGTGGCCGCGTGGACGGTGCTGATCATCTATGGAATGTGGCGCTATTTGCAACGGGGGCAACTGCGTGACATCGTGGTGATGGCGCTCGGCTGGGGGCTGCTCTTCGCCCAGAAAGAGGTTTCGTTCCTGATTGCTGTCGTCTTTTGGAGCTTCTTAGCGCTCGTCCTCTTACTCCGCAAAGTGGGGCTGCTGGGGCCGCGCCCTGCCCTGCGCGAGTCCCGCGAATTTCATCTGTTGATCTTCATCGGCGCCTTGCTGCTGCCCTTCGTCACGGCCTTTCTGATGCATGCGCCGCTCTTGCTCAACGACGCTTTCAATCTTTCTCTGCCGATCCTTGATCCGGGCGTCGTCGGCGGCAACTCCGAAACGAGTGTCTACAACACACCCTGGGACTGGTCGCTGGCCTTCAATCTGCGTGCCTATCTGACCCTATTCCTGTTGATGGCGCTCGGTGCGTGGGTCGCACGCCGCTGGTGGAACTTGCGCGCTTTTCTGATCGGGGCGGGGGCGTTCTACGCCATTTTCCTGCTCTTCCAAACCACCTTCCTGACGAACATTTGGGGGCTGGGAAGCGGCATGATCGGTGCATTGGGCTACTGGTTGGAGCAGCATGGGGTGCGGCGCGGCGAACAGCCGTGGTTTTATTACCTGATGCTTCTGCCGCTCTACGAGTTGCTTCCGTTGGTGGTCGGCGTGGGGGGCGGATTGGCGCTGTTGCTGACGGGCCGCAACGCACGCATCGCCCCCCACCCAGGGGAAGGGCCGTCGCATCTGAACGTTCGTGCGCTCTGGCCATGGTTCAATCTCTGGTGGTTCTTCGTCACGCTGCTACTGCTCTCCTATGCGGGGGAAAAGATGCCGTGGCTGCTGGTCCATTTGGCCTTGCCGCTGGCCTTCATGGGCGGCTGGGCGCTGGATCGCATGACGCGCGGCCTCTCGTGGGGAGTGTTGCGCCGACACGAAAGCGGGCTGGTCTTACTGCTCACCCCGCTGCTCTTAATCAGTTTGGGGGGGCTGCTCTACTTGGCCTTCACCGGCCAGCGTCCGTGGCCGATCAACGATGGCACGGTGGCCACCGTCCTACGCTGGCTGCTGGCGGTCCTCTTTCTCTTCGGCAGCGCGGCATGGTTGCAGCAGCTCGCGTCCGCGCTGGGCAATCGGATCACGCTGAAGCTGGGGCTACTCACCGTTGTGGGATTGATGACGCTGATGACGGTGCGCTACGCGGTCATCGCCAGCTATGTTCATGGCGATATCGCGTCGGAGCCGCTGATCTATACCCAGACGACCCCCAAGGTGACCGAGCTGATGGCCGATCTGGATGCCCTGAGCGAGCGCACGACCGGCGCGAAGAATCTGGCGGTGGCCTACGACAGCACGGCGTCGTGGCCCTTCTCTTGGTATCTGCGTGATTATCCCAACGGTTTCTTCTTTGCGAACGACCCCACGGCCTACACCGACAGCATTCGCAACGCGACCGTGATCTTGGCGGGGGATGAATCGAACAACGAGCTGGCCCCGCTCGTCAGCGATTTCACCAACCACACCTACAAGTTGCGCTGGTGGTTCCCAGAGGATTACAAGGAGGTGCGGCTGGTCCCCGGACCGAATCCGAACGACCCCAACAGCACGATCGAGGTCGAACGAGATGCCCCGCTGCCGCTTCTGCGTAAAGCCTTGAGCTATTGGCGACAGCCGACCTACCGGAAGGATTTGATCGATTTCCTGCTCTACCGCGATTTGGTCAAGCCGTTGGACGGCGCCTCACTCTTCGTTTACACGCAGCCGGACGTGGTCAGGTCGACGTGGTCTCTCGGCGATACGCTCAGCGCAAGCCAGGCCGATGCCACGTCGGGCGACGTTTCCGACCATGTGGTTGCCACGCTGGGCAGCGCCGACACGCTGAGCCGACCCACCGATCTGGCGTTGCTGCCCGATGGCACCATCGCAGTGACGGACAGTGGGAACAGTCGCATTCAGCTTTTCGCGGCGGATGGCACGCTCTTGCGCACGCTTGGCGGGCCGGGCGCCGAGCCGGGACAGTTCGCAGAGCCGTGGGGCATCGCCGCCGCGCCGGATGGGACGCTCTATGTGGCAGATACCTTCAATCACCGCATCCAACATCTCGACAGCGCGGGCAATGTGCTGCAGACATGGGGTGAGTTCGGCGACACGCAGGGTGCGCTCGGTGACCCCATGCGGATGTACGGGCCACGGGATCTGGTCTTGGATAGCGCGGGTGAGCTTTATGTCAGTGACACGGGGAATGAACGGATCCTCGTTTTTGATGGCCAAGGGAACTTCTTGCGACAGTTCGGTGGCGCGGGCAGCGAGGCGGGCCAGTTCGCCGAACCGGTGGGCCTTGCCTTCGATGCCGCAGGCACGCTCTGGGTCGCGGACACGTGGAACCAACGGCTCCAGCAGCTCTCCCGCAGCGGGGAGCCATTGCAGCAGCTCGCGGTTGAGGCCTGGGCGGGGCAGAGTCTGACCAATAAGCCTTTCATCGCGGTGACCGACGGACAGCTCTGGTTGACCGACCCCGATACCGCACGGCTGATCACCGTCGATCAAAACGGTGGGGCGGCCGAGGCACAACCGAGCCTGACCCATGATGCGTTACTGCAACCCCATGGCCTGTTGGTGGTTGATAGGCTGCTCTGGCTCGTCGATAGCGGCAACAACCGGCTGCTGCAGATCAAACCGTAGTCCACCAGAGGTTCCGTGCGTGGTACGGCCTTCAGCCGCGCAAAGGCCGCGCTGGAAGCCCACTTTGATTTCCCCCTCCTGCTTCACTTCCCCCAGCGTGACCCCCAGCAGTTGTCCAGTTAGACAAAATAGGTGATAATGGAGTCGCGTGATCCATGTGGAATCGGTGAGAGGATCCACGGTCCCAAAGGAGGCAGTTCATGCCACGCTGTCTGTCGACGCTTACCACCCTTGCCTCTTTGTCACTGCTGCTCTCGGCCTGTCAGAGCGAACAAGAGGCATCAGGCTCACGAGGAGGACTCATGCCCCTGCTACTACTGATCTTGATCGTTCTGTTTATCTACTGGTTGTGGAATCGTCGCCGGCTGGAGGGGGATGCGGGGGCGGATTACCGGCGGGTCGACGATGACGCGCTTCGTTACAGCGGCCGAGAGCCACAGACCGGTGAGGGTACGGCGCTTGATGAGCTGGCCGTGCCCCCGCTGGGCTTCGACGCGCCGGACATCGACATGCCCGACGTTGACTTCGACGCGCCGGACGTCGACCTGCCCGACGTCGATTTCGACGCGCCGGCCGTCGATCTGCCCGACGTCGATTTCGACGCGCCGGCCGTCGATCCGCCCGACGTCGATTTCGACGCGCTGGACGTCGATCTGCCCGACGTTGATTTCGACGCACCGGACATCGCCATGCCCGAAGCAGAGTTCGATGCGCCGGACGTCGATCTGCCCGACGTCGATTTCGACGCACCGGACGTCGATCTGCCCGAAGCAGAGTTCGACGCGCCGAACGTCGATCTGCCCGATGTAGAGTTCGACGCGCCGGACGTCGACCTGCCCGAAGCTGATTTCGACGTACCGAACGTCGACCTGCCCGAAGCAGAGTTCGACGCGCCGGACGTCGACATGCCCGACGTTGACTTCGATGCGCCAGCCGTCGATCTTCCCGAAGCGAACTTCGATGCGCCGGACGTGGGAGCGGCGGACGCTGCGGATGCGGGGGGTGCGGGCGGGACGGACGGCTCCGATGACCTCAACAAGATCGATGGCATCGGGAAATCGATGACCCGCGTTCTCAACAACGCGGGGATTCATAGCTATCGCCAGCTCGCCAACAGCTCGCCCGAGGCGCTGGACCAAATCTTGGTCAACGCCGGGTTGCGCCGTGTCGCCGATCCCGAATCTTGGCCGGATCAGGCCCGCCGCCTGATGGCTGAGGGACAGGACGAGCTCTATGCGGTGACAGAAAGCGCCGGGGCGCCTACCTCCTTGGAGGAAGCGCAGGATTCAGCCCCATCCGAAGCCAATGTCGCGGCGGGGACAACGCCTGGCGCGCCGGACGATCTACGAAAGATCGAGGGGATTGGACCGGCGATCGCCCGGCTGCTCAACGAAGCGGGGATCGCTACCTTCGTGCAACTGGCCGAAGCCGAGGTCGAAACGCTGGACGCGATTCTGGTCGAAGCCAATCTGCGCCGCATTGCCAACCCCGAGACGTGGCCCGAACAAGCCGCATTGGCGGCCGCAGGCCGTTGGGATGAGCTACAGGCGCTCCAAGATGAATTGGACGGCGGTCGGCGTCGGTAACTACTACGCCCACTCAAAGCCCCCCTCGTCCCCTGTCGGCGAGGGGGCTTTTCGTCCCCCACGGTCGCGCGCCACCTTGTCGACCAATCCCACCCATCCCCCCTGAGCTTCCCCCAAGATACTGAAGGTCCCCCCGCGCCTTCTCTGTGCCAGACGCTGATATCCCCACCCGTCGCCAGTGACACGCTGCCCCGACCTCCGCTTGGCCCTGATTGACCCGCACCCCCTTCCACGCTATTATTACTTTGTGACACAAACTATCTGGCAGATCGACTGGCAGCACGGCGCTGCGGGAGGAGAAGATCGTGGCAGACGCTGCGCGGCATAGCCATGTGGCCGACGTCTCGCGGTTATTGATGCAACTCAGTTGGGTGGCGCAGAAGCAGGTTGCCTTCAGCGTGGCTCAGCACGAGTTGACCGTCCCGCAGTTCCTGACGCTCACCATTCTGATTCGGGCGCGCGGGGATTGCCCGATGAATCAACTGGCCGAGGCGACCCACCAAGATGCGGCCACGATGACCGGCATCATTGATCGTCTGGAACGGTTGGGGTTGGTTGAACGGCGCCGCAGTCACGAGGATCGACGGGTGGTGCTGGTGGCACCGACCGCGCAGGGGGAGCAGACGATCACCCTGGTGAAGCAGGCGCGCGACCAGATGATGATGCGCCTTTTTTCGCCGCTCGACGACGAGGCGCTGGCCCAGCTCAACCAACGGCTGGAACAACTGTGGCAACTGTTAGAGGCCCACGCCCGCCAAGGCTATGATTGTGCGACCGATTAACTGCTGGTGCGGAGATTGGGTGAATGGGGTGATGCGGGATAGTGTGCCGCCGCTTTACCCTAGGGCCACGTCGTGAATCGAGAATCGGCTCATGCGACCGATACCACTCCCCTATAAATAAAGGAATGCTTTATGCACGGACAACCCACTATCTACAACGGTGTCGTACCGATGGTCATCGAGAGTACGGGGCGGGGCGAACGCGCCTACGACATCTACTCGCTGTTGATGAAGGAGCGGATCATCTTCGTGGGCACTCAGGTCGAGTCGAATATGGCCAACCTGATCGTGGCCCAACTGCTCTACTTAGATCGGGAGAATCCCGAACGGGAGATCACGATGTACATCAACTCGCCCGGCGGCGTGATCTATTCCGGTATGGCGATCTACGACACGATGCAGTTGGTGCGCGCCCCGATTTCGACGGTGGCGGTCGGCTCGACCGCCAGCTTCGGCACGATTTTGTTGACGGCCGGGACGACGGGCCGCCGCTATGCGCTCCCCAACGCGACCATCCACATCCACCAGCCGCTCATCATGGGCGGGGGGATGAGTGGACAAGCCAGCGATCTCGATATTCAGGCGCGCGAAATCTTGCGTCTACGGGATCGACTGAACAATGTGCTGGTCCATCACACCGGCCAAAGTTTGGCGCAGATCGAAAAGGACACGGACCGCGACCGCTATTTCACGGCCCAAGAGGCGGTGGACTACGGCTTGGTGGATGGCATTATTGGTGCCGATGAGCTGAAGGGCGCTACCCCCGTTGCCGAACCGGTAGGCGCAGCGGAATAGCCATGCAATCGACTGCGGGTGAGCGTGGACAGTGCCACGCTCACCCCATGCGTGGTGCCGCCCACCCGTGGGATTGACCATGTCCTACCGCCGACTCCTCGACCTTGCTCGTCCCCACGGATGGCGCATTGCGATCGCCATCGCCATCTTGGTGATGATCACCGTTGCCAATCTAAAAATCGCGCAGCTCGCGGGGGATTTGGTCGGGGCGATTTTCGACAGCTCGAACGGCCTGCAACTCAACCGGGTGACGCTCGCCATGGGCGCCGTACTGGTGGCGCGAATGTTGTTGGATTTGGTGGCCCGCTACAACCTGACGGTGGTCGGAGAGCGGATCATGGCGACCTTGCGCCAGCAATTGTTCGCCAATGTGTTGCGCCAAGAGCTGAGCTTCTTCCACAACACCCGCATCGGCGAAATCACCTCGCGCATGACCAACGATGTCGGTGCGATCTCCCAACTGATCACCAGCTATTCGGTCACTTTGGTGGAACGGAGCTTGTTGGCGCTCGGCGCATTGGCGCTGATGTTCATGCTCAACTGGCGATTGACAGTCGCCATGTTCGTCACCGCGCCCGCGCTCTCATTGATTTCGCGCAAATTCGGCGGCATCCTCCATCGTCTGAGCCGTGCGCTGCAAGAGGCGCTGGCCGGTGCCAACAGCGTCATGGAAGAGGCACTGGGGGCGATTCGTGTCGTGCAGGTCTTTGTCCGCGAACCCTACGAGCGCGACCGTTTTGATGAGGCCATTGAAGAGCACTTTGAGAAAAGCCGGCACCGCGCCCGCATCCGTGCCTTCACCGGCCCCCTGACCTCCTTTCTGCTCTATGGTTCGGTGCTGCTGATGCTTTGGCTGGGGGGGCGCGAGGTGGCGGCCGGTCGGCTGGAAGGGCCGGACGTTTTCGAGTTCTTGCTTTACGCTTTTCTACTGCTGGGCAGCTTTTCGGCCCTTATCAATGTCTATCTCGGCGTGAAGAGCACCATCGGTGCGACGGAACGGGTCTTCGAGCTGCTAGAGCGGGCGCCCCAACTACCGCTCCCCGCGCAACCTCAGCGCACCGTCCCGATGCAGGGCGCGCTGACTTTCGAAGCGGTCCGCTTTGGCTACGACGCGGATCGGCCCGTGGTGGCCGACATCGATTTCAGCGTGGCCCCTGGCGAGATCGTGGCGTTGGTCGGCGTCAGTGGCATCGGCAAATCGACGCTCTTCGACCTGATTCCACGCTACTACGATGTGGTGGCCGGTGCGGTTCGCGTCGACGGCATCGACGTGCGGCAGTGGGATCTCGCTGCCCTGCGCGGTGGTATCGCGAGTGTGCCGCAGGAGACGGTGCTCTTTGCCGGCTCGGTCCGCGACAATCTGCGCTACGGACGGCTGACCGCGACCGACAGCGAGATCGAAGCTGCGGCCCGGGCGGCGAATGCTCATGGCTTCATCAGCGATCTGCCGCAAGGGTATGAGACGCTGATCGGGGAGCGCGGTGTCAAACTGAGTGGGGGGCAGCGACAGCGTATTGCCATCGCACGGGCACTGCTCAAATCGCCCGCCATCCTGCTGCTGGACGAGGCGACCTCCTCGCTCGACAGTGAGTCGGAGCGGGCGGTGCAGCAGGCCCTAGACGAGTTGTTGACGCAGCGCAGCCGCACCACGCTCGTCATCGCCCATCGTCTGAGCACGATTCGTACGGCGGATCGCATCATCGTCTTGGCCGCCGACGAGAATCGCATTGGACGCATCGTCGAGATCGGGAGCCACGCCCAACTCCTCGCGCATGGCGGCCACTACGCCCAACTCTATCAGCTCCAATTTCAAGAAAGCGCCACCCCGCAGAACGGGACGGCAACCCTAATGCTTCGGAACGCTGCGCGAACGACTGGGCTTACGGCAGGCTCTGAACCCTTCGACAGGCTCAGAGCAGGCTCGCAACGCAGAGCGGATCATGGCGAATAGCCCCATGGCGAATGGGAAGAGGTGAGCCATTATCTCACCGCGCTGCCAGTGCAACCGTCCGGGCGCCGATGCCCCTGCCCGATAGCCCACCGTTCCGTAACTCAAACTCCCAACATCTGAACTGACCAACCTCCCATGTCATCTTGGCGCATCGGTACCATTGCGGGCATTGATATTCGGCTCCATTTCACCTTTCCCTTGGTGTTTTTGTGGGCTGCCTATGAATTTGGTGGCACCACCAACCCGCGCATGGCGGCCTTCGGGGTCCTGTTGATGACCCTTTTCTTCGTCTGTGTGCTGTTGCACGAGCTGGGCCACGCCTTCGCGGCACGCCTCTTTCGGATTCCGGTCGAACAGATCATCCTGCTGCCGATTGGCGGGCTGGCCATGCTGCGCATCGCGCGTGATGATGCGTTGGAGGAGTTTATGATCGCGGTGGCGGGACCGCTGGTCAACTTTTTGATCGTCCTTTTCCTGCTCCCTCTCTTCTATCTTTCGAGCTCGATCTTCGACACAGCGGTCGTCAACCACGTGTCGGAACAGATGGGCAGCAGTCGCGCCATGGCAGTGCTGTGGCTGATGGAGCAGCAACTCGGCACCGCCTCGCTCGACGCCACCTTCATCATGCTGATCTTCGGCAATCTGGTGTTGGCGCTCTTCAACCTGCTTCCGGTCTTCCCAATGGACGGTGGGCGGGCCTTTCGTGCGCTGCTGGCCTTCCTCCTGCCCTATCAGACGGCCAGCGTGATCGCCATCCGCATCGGTCAGTTGCTGGCGCTGCTGCTGCTCTTCTACGGCATTCGCAACAGTCTCTCACTCGTGCTGATCGCCCTCTTCGTGTTGTGGAGCAGTTCGGGCGAGCTGCGTCGACTGAGCTTGCGGCGCGTGCTCGAAGCGTTGCAGGTGCGCGATTATATGACGCCGCCTTATGCGGTGCCGCCCACGTGGTCGATCGAAGCGGCGCGACAACTACACCCAATTTTGATGCCGCTCGCGGTGGTCGATCAGGGACGGCTGGTCGGCCTGTTGCCGCTGACCGGAAGGCTGAGCGGTGGACAGCGTGTTTCCGAGCAGATGGTTGCCCATTTCGCCACGCTCTCCCCCGCCGAAACGATCTACGAGGCGCAGATGGCGCTCTTTAGCAACGATCAGCCGGTTGCCGCCGTGATCGAGAACGGCCGTGTGGTTGGCCTAATCGCGCAGGACACGATCGACCGCGCCTTTCGCGCGGCCCAACAGCGCAAAGGGCGATGAGCCAGCCCTTGCCGCTTCCCTTCGATGTTGCGCTCGCTACGAGGTGGCTCGGTCAGCCTTTGTTATTCCGAGACGAGGTGGATTCGACCAACCGGCAACTCCGCCAACTGGCCGAAGGGGGCGCAGCCGGGGTCGGTGCGGTCTTGATCAGCGATTTCCAGTGGGGCGGGCGCGGTCGGCGAGGGCGCGGCTGGCAGGCCCCGCGCGGCAGCGCCCTGCTGCTGAGTGCGCTCCTACCCGTACCGACCATGGTCCCGCTGACGTTGCTGCCCATCGCCGTGGCTGTCGCCGTGGCGGAAGGGGTCGAAGCGCAGGGCGAAGCTGCGATTCAGCTCAAGTGGCCGAATGATCTGCTGGTTGGGGGCAAGAAAGTTGGTGGCATCCTCATCGAAAGTGCCGTGAGCAGCGCGGGCCAAGCGCTGTTGGTCGTTGGCATTGGCATCAACGTTAATCAGCGCCCCGCTGCGTTTGACGCCTTGCCCGCTGCCACGAGCTTGTACGCCGCGCTGGGCACGGAAGTACCGCGTGGGCCTTTGTTGGCCGCCGTGTTGGCCGCGCTGGAACAACGGTGGGACGATCTTCAAGCGGGGTGGCAACCCCACGCGGCTTGGCGGCGGCGGGCCGTTGCGTTGGGCGCGGCCATCACCGTGCATGGCGCGGCGGGGCCGACCTGGTCAGCCACCCTCCGCGATCTGCACCACGACGGGCGGCTCTATGTGGAAGACGAGGCGGGGCGCGGTCACCTGCTCGATGCGCAGGAAGTCAGTGTGCGGGCGGTTACAGCAGACCTTGATCGGCTTTGACGAGGGCGAGGAAATCGGACAGTGATAGCAACCATGATTGTTGCGCGGGCGCCTTAACAACGAGTTTCACATCGTGAACTTCGGCTTACTGGAACGGTAATTCGCTTTCGACCAATGTCAAAAAGACAATCTAACTCTCGCCGTTTGCCCATTTTGACAGCCTAACGCGAAATGGGGGCGTAGGCGTTCGGCCGGCATTCCCATCGCAAGGGTAGCACAGAGCGTACGATCCGACGGATTAAGGGGCGGTCCTTTCGTTTGACGAGGTGACGGACGTCGCCCCCTTGACGTTAGGCGAGGCGGGCGGGCACAAGGCCCGCCCCTACATGGCTACGCATAAACAAGGAAGCTGGCACGGTCATATCGCGGCGCTGTAGGGGCAACCCTTGTGGTTGCCCTGCTCAACAACCCGGTGGCTTCTAACGTTCCGTTGTCACGCCAATTGGCTCAGCACCGGTCAAACAGCGCCAGCCGAGATTGAAATAACAGAAGGCGAGCGAATCTCGTTGGCTACCGTCAAAACCAGCGAACGGAGAGTAAGTAGCAATGCTGCAGTCAAAAAACTCAGATTGCTCTTGCAATAAACTCGGAAGGTTCAAGGTTGCAACTTTTCTCAATAGAGCCGTAATGCGCGAACAGGCGGGATGATCTGGGAATAAATTTGACAGGATGGCAGAGATTTTAGGCGGCCCGTTGGGGATGAGCAATTGATTCGGCGTCTCTAACAACGATGAAAGCATTCAAACCCAAAAGAGCGCCGATCATCGGCGCTCTTTACATAAAATTCGATACGCCCTAAACCGGGATGCGGTTGGCCCGCCCCTCGTCGATCAGCATGATCGGGATGCCGTCACGGATGGGGTAGCGGTAGCCGTTGCGCGGATTGAGCAGGTAATGGCCCCCCTCGATCAATTCCAGCTCGCCCTTATCTTCCGGACAAACCAGAATGTCGAGCAGCTCCTCGCTCAGCTCGCCGCCCAGCGGCAACTGGCTGGCGAGTGCTTGGGGGCGGCCCGTGTGAGCAGCATCCAATACCGGCTGGCCTGCCAGCTCGTCCAACAGTTTCCGCCCCACCACGACGGCGGCGGGGATCGCCAAGAGTGCCAACAGCTTGCGTTTCATCGTCGTTCGTTCCTTCATCAAATCGGGCCTACAATTGCATGCGAAGAGGCTACCTACTGCTGCCCCCTTTGTCAAACAGCGGGTGAGTAAGGGGTGCGCTCAAGCGTTGTGCACTCTCCTAAAGCAGCTCGGTTCCACAAAAGGAGGAGCGGGGGGAGCTGGGGGAGCTAGGGGAGATCATCCAGTGATTTTGCCCCCACTGCGTCACTGCTCTCTGTTATTCTTGCACAGCCCCGTCAGACACGCGACACGCAACACGCAACGTGCCCGTAAAAGTAGCCAACGCTTGGGTAGCCCACCTCCTGCTCTACATCCCTGAGTCATACCCAATTGGAAGGTTGATTGTGCCACGTCGATCAATGGTAACAGCCAAGAAGGGGCCTGCGCAGGCAGGCCCATGGGCCGACAAGGCCCTCCAGCGGGGATTTTAATCCCCCGCCCCACGGTTACACCGTCCATTCCACATCCACAATTGTCTATGAGAATGGGTATAAGATAGAGATAAAAAGGGTCATCGCGCTGTCGTTGATTGTCAACGCCGTTCAACGTATCCGATTCACGATTGCAGTGCGGTGAAACAGTTTCCAACCTCTCCCCATTCGCCATTCTAGACCGGAGCTACCTCATGTCAACGCTCACCCTTGAATTTGACAACGCCCACGACAGCGCTTTACAGGGCGCGACCCAGCGCGCCTCCTACGATCCCGCAACGGGGGCGCTGCTGGGCCATGTGCCGCTCGTCGGGCGGGACGGCGTGGATGCCGCGCTGCGCAGCGCCCGCGCCGCGCAACCCACATGGGCCGCTACACCGCTTAAACAGCGGGCGGCGTTGGTCGACCGAGTTCGCGCCTTGCTGGTCGCCGAGCAGAGCAGCATCGCGGAACTCATCGCGCTGGAGCAGGGCAAGCCGGTGCCGGAGGCATTGGCCATCGAGCTGCTCAGTGTGATGGCCACGCTCAAATGGCTCGGCAAAGAGGGTGCACGCCATCTACGCCCACGCCGTGTCGACTTTCAGCAACCCCTCTTTGCCACCAAAAAAGGGCGCTACGAGTTCGACCCACTGGGCATCGTTGCGATCATCTCGCCGTGGAACTACCCCTTCTCGATTCCCATCGGGCAGGTGATGGCGGCACTGATGGCGGGCAACGCTGTGGTGCTGAAGCCATCGCCCTACAGCCCGCTGACGGCACAGCGCATCGCCGAACTGCTCCGCCAAGCCGAGTTGCCACCTGGCCTTTTCCACGTCCTCCACATCGAGGATGACGATGCGCCCCACCTGACCGCTCATCCCGAAGTCAACAAAGTCATTTTCACCGGCAGTGTCGCCACCGGGCGCAAAGTGATGGCGAGTGCGGCGGCAGGCCCGACCCCCGTGGTGTTGGAGCTGGGGGGGAAGGACGCGGCCATCGTCGCGGCGGATGCCGATCTGACACGGACGGTGGCGGGCATCCTCTGGTTCGCGATGGCCAACTCCGGCCAGACCTGCGCGGGGATTGAACGGGTCTATGTGGAAGAAACGATCTATGATCGCTTTGTCAGCGAAATGAAACGGCAGATGCTGGCGCTGCGGGTCGACGAGGGGAGCCGCGCAACGAGCGATGTGGGGCCGCTGAGCAACGAAGCGCAGCTCGCCACGGTCGAGGCCCAGTTGGCGGACGCGGTCGCGCAGGGGGCGAGGGTGGAAGTGGGCGGCCACCGACTCAACCGACCGGGGCTTTTCTTCGCGCCGACCTTGCTCACCGAGGTGCGCGAAGAGATGGAGGTGATGCAGCAGGAAACCTTTGGCCCGCTCTTGCCCGTCGCCAAAGTTCAGTCGCTCGACGAGGCGGTGAAACGGGCCAATGCACTGCCCTACGGCTTAAGCGCGAGCGTCTGGACGACCAACGAACGGCTGGGCTGGGAGATCGCCTCGCAGCTTCGGGCGGGGGCGGTGGCGATCAACGACCATGCCTTCCACTGGGGCGAGCCGACCACCCCATGGGGCGGTGTTAACCAAAGTGGTTTCGGTCATACGCATGGGGAAGCGGGACTCTTGGAGATGGTCAACGTCAAGCTGGTCAGTTACGACGGCCGGCGCGAGGCGCTCGATGCGTGGTGGTACCCCTACGACGAGCAGAGTCGCTCCTTCTTGCAGAACTCGGCACGATTTCTCTATGGACGCGGCCTTCAGCGCTTCTGGGCGCTGATCTCCTTGGCCTTCAACCGCCGCACATGGCAGCGACTCAACTTAGTCGATTTCGTTCGCGGCTTATTGTAGGCTTTAGGCGGAGCGTGCCGCAGGGGGCCGTCGCTCATCTCATTTCACTCACTAGCCCCGCCCGCTGCGCCGCTCGGCGCAGGTCGGAGAGAAATTCAGCCGCCATCCGCTCAGCCTCTTCGGGCCGCATCCCTTCCATCCGCAACAGGTAGGAGGGGTGGTAGGTGGCGAGTGTGGGAATCTGATGAGGTCCCGTCCGCCATTCCCCCCGCTCTTGGGTGATCTTGAAGGAGGGGCCGATCAACTGCTTGGCCGCTGTCCCGCCCAGACAGAGGATCGCCACGGGATCGACCAGCGCCATCTCGCGTTGGAAGAACTCCCACGAGGCACGGCGCTCGGCCGCATTGGGCGGCCGTGTTCGCAACGACTTTCCGCTGCGCGTCGTGGGCCAGACCTTGACGACATTGCTGATCCACAACGTTTCACGCCGCAGCCCGAGCTGTTGCAACGCTTGCTCAAGGTACTGCCCGCTGCGCCCCACGAAGGGAATGCCCTGTTTGTCCTCCTGTGGGCCGGGCGCTTCGCCGACCAGCACCAGCCGCGCCGCCGGATCGCCGCCGCCAAAGACGACTTGGTGCTGGTCGGCGCTGAGCGTCGGGCTGAGCGTCTCTAGCGCTTCTGCACGCAAAAGCGCCATCTCCGATTCTTTTGTCGTCATTCTTCTACCCCTGTGTGTTGGTGTGGCCGAGCGGCCGTCGGATTCCCTCTGGCCAACGAAAAGCGGCCCACGATGCTGCCGTGGGCCGCTCGATTTGATGGGCGGATTAGCCCTCGTTGTGCGCCAGTCCGCGTCGTGGCATGGCGGGGCGGCTGATCTCTTCGAGCGCCGCGCCTGCCCCCGACGTGGTGCCGTGGACGCTGATATCGCCCAGCGAGACGATGCCGATCAATTTGCCCCCTTCCACCACGGGCAGCCGCCGAATCTGCTTCTCGCTCATAATCTCGATCGCGCTCGACACCTCCCACTCCTTTTGGCCTGCCACCGGATCGGCGGAGGCCACTTCATCAAGGGGCGTGCTGCCATCTTTGCCCTCGGCCAGGACGCGCAGCGCCAAGTCGCGGTCGGTGACAACCGCCAACAGACGCTGTTCATCGTCGCAGATCGGCACGATGCCCACATTTAGGTCGCGCATTGCTGCAGCGGCCTGTTGCACACTGTCGGTCGGGGTGAGGAAGAAGACTTCGTCCGTCATCACATCAGCAAGTCTCATGATCGACCACATCCTTTCAGATCGATGGTTAGGAGGCGAAGCGACTACCGTCTAAAAAGGCGCGCCACTCGCGATTTCTTCTTCGGCTTCAAAGATTCGGCCTGCTTTTTGGCTTGCTCGGCCACATCGGCCACCGTTTCTTGCGCGGTGGCTGCCACTTCAGTCACGCTTGCCCGCACATCCTCGGCTTTGGCGGCGACTTTTTCGCGCGCGGTGGGCGGTGACGGTCTCAGCGCGTCCACCAAGTTTTCGACGCTCGCTGCCACCTTCTCGCTGAAGGTAGGCTCCACCCACCCGCTCTTGACCCCCACCGTATGCGCATGATCCGCCACCACCGACTTGGCATCGCTCGCAACGGTGCTGGCCTTGTCGACAAAGGCGCTGGCCGCATCGCTGGCGGCCGTTCCCGCCTTGCTGGCGACCCGCTTGCCCTTTTGCGCCACGGTGCCGCCCTTGTCGGCCACCGTGCTGGCGGCCTCGCCGCTGGCTTTGCCCACGCGCTGGCGCACTTGATCCAAGCTGCTGACCACCTCTTCCACGGCCGAGGTGACGTTGCTGCGCACCTTGCTGCCCTTCTCGTCAACAGTCGCAGCGGCACTCTCCACACTGCGGCTCGCTGGCTCGCCCGCTTGCTCCTGCAGCCAGCGCAACCCTTGCGCCGTGAGCAGGCTCACCATCACGTCGCGCATATCATCATCCATCCAACTGACGTTTTCCACGCGCTCCGACTTGGCCTGTCCCTTACTGCGCTTGGACGCCTCGTTCTTTCGCCTCGGGCGGAAGAGCAGAATCAGCAATAGGAGCACGCCGCCGACCAACAAAGCCAACTTGGTCGGCTCTTCTTCGGCCAAATAGGCCGGATTCGTATTCATTTTCATCTTATCTTGCAGCGCTTGCACATCGTGGTCGATGCGTGCGCGGGTTTCGTCGATCTCTCTTTGGATTTCTTCACTGCGTTTCACGGCGATTCATCTCCTTCCGTAACCTCGGTGCTTTGCAACATATGACGACCAATCAAGGCCAGGATCAGGGCAATCAAGATATAGAGCAAGGTCACAATGAGGGCACTTAGCCAGCCCACCAAGCCCGCCAACTCGTAGAGGGCGAAAAAGAGCGTGATCCCGAGCAGCGCTAGGGCGATGATGAGGAATATCCCCGCCCCCACCAGCATGCCGATCCCCTTGCCTTTTTCTTGCGCTTCCCCCTTCACTGCATCGACGCGCTCCATCGCCTCGGCCTTCACCCGCTCAACTTCTTGGCGGGCAAGCATCTGCGTACTGCTAACCAGATCGCTGACAATCGTGGTCACCGAGTCGCGGGGGGTGGGGCGGACGGGCAGCGGGGTGGGTATTCGTTCTTCGTTCATGATCTCTATTCGCTATTGCGGAGCCAACCGACGATGATCAATGCCAACAGGAGGAGCCCGAGGCCGCCGAACAAACGTACCGAATTGTTGCCAGCGTCTTGCGTAATCGCCTTTTTCATCTGCTCGTAATCGTAAGGCTGGGCTTTGTCGAACGCTTTGCGCGTTCGCTCGTGCGCCCGTTCACCGGCCTCTTTAACCGTCTCGGTCGAGGATTCGGCGCTCGCCTTTAAGTCATCGGCCAACTGGCTCGCCGCCGCGTGGAGCGACTCCGCGCTCTCCGTCGCCTTTGACTTGGCCTTATCGGCGACTTCCGCCGCTTTCTCCGTGGCCTTATCGGCGACTTCCGCCGCTTTCTCTTTGCCATCCGTCGCCTTTGACTTGGCGTCATCGGCGACTTCCGCCGCTTTCTCCGTGGCCTGATCGACGCCCTCCGCGACGGCATCGGTCAGCGTCTCTGCACTCTCTTTCGCTTTGTTCTTCACCTTGTCGGATCGATCCTTGCTCGACATACACTCCTCTGCTTTCCGTTGACGCCACACCAAGCGGTGGCGAACCTCATCCACAGGTTGATTATTATATCATACGTCAGCCCTTTTCCTAGTGGTCTGAAAATTTGAACGCCGATGGGACGGCGTCACCCACGCCAGCGGCACGGAGGATCGTGCGAGGCGCCCCGCCTTTCCCCTACGCGGAGACGGTCGACTGTCCGCTGGGGCGAGTTGCGCTACAATGAGTCGCACATCGAAAGGAGAGAGGGCAGGCGGCGCATTGTCACAGGCCGCGCCCGACCGAGTATGAAGATCGTACGCTACCAATCGGCGGCGGGGACGGAGCGCTGGGGGCTGACCGAGAACGGCCAGCTCTTCCAGTTGGACGGATCGCCCTTTGACCCAAGGGCCACGGCGGGTGACCATGTGGGGGCGCTGGCCAACGCCAAATTGCTGGCCCCCGTCGCGCCGAGCAAAGTGGTGTGCATTGGGCGGAACTATGCCGCCCACGCCGCCGAGCTGGGCAACGAGCTGCCGAGCGAGCCGCTGATCTTCTACAAGCCGCCCAGCAGCCTCATCGGCCCCGGTGATCCTATCGTGCTGCCCCCACAAAGTCAGCAAGTGGAACACGAAGGCGAATTGGCGATGGTGATCGGGCGGCGTGCCCGCCATGTCAGCGAGGCGGAGGCCATGTCGGTGGTTTTGGGCTTCAGTTGCGCGAACGACGTGACGGCGCGGGATATTCAGCGGCGCGAAAAGCAGTGGGCGCGTGCCAAAGGGTTCGACAGCTTTTGCCCGGTCGGTCCGTGGATCGTAAGGGCTGAGGCACTAGACCCCACCGACCTCCTCGTCCAACTCTCGGTCAATGGCGAGCTGCGCCAAAGCGGGCGCACCTCGTGGCTCATCTTTGCCTTGCCGCGCCTCATCGCCGAAATCAGTGCGGTGATGACGTTGGAAGCGGGCGATCTGATCCTCACCGGAACGCCCGCAGGGGTCGGTCCGCTGCACCCCGGCGACCGAGTCGCGGTGGAAATCGAAGGGATCGGCGCGCTGGTCAACCCGGTGGTGGGCACGGGGAATGGAGCACGCTGAGAGCGCAGCCCCGTCCCTTGATCTTATTCCCACTGGCTTGCCAGCAGCGACGCTGGCTCGCATATTGTCCCTATCCTCACTCTATGATACCCTTCTGGGTCGGTAACTTGGTGCGATTCTACGATCCACTCCCCGCCCAAGCCCCCACCCTTCATCAGACAACTCACCGCGCGTACAGGAAACAAAAATAACCATGCAACATTTCATCAGTATCGCCGACTTGAGCGCCGAGCAGTGGGACGATCTACTCACTTTGGCCCTCGATCTGAAGCAAGAACTGCAAGAAAACGGGCGCAACGCCCCGCTGCTGGAGGGCAAAATCCTAGGGATGATCTTCCAGAAGCCCAGTCTGCGGACGCGGGTCTCCTTCGAAGTCGGCATGCTGCAACTGGGGGGCCACGCGATGTACATCAGCCCCAACGAAATTAAGATGGGGCAGCGCGAGAGTGTGGCCGATGTGGCCCGTGTGATGAGCCGTTACGTCAGCGCCCTCATGGCGCGCGTCTTCGATCATGCCCACATCACCGGCCTGGCCGAATACGCCTCGGTGCCGATCATTAACGGGTTGAGCGACTACAACCACCCCTGCCAAGGGATGGCCGACTACCTGACCATGCTGGAAAACTGGGGTAGCTTCGATGGGCGCACACTGGCCTACATCGGCGACGGGAACAACGTCCTCACCTCGCTGCTCAACGGCGCGATCCACAGTGGGGTGGCGGTGCGCGTAGCCACGCCCCCAGGCTACGAACCCGAAGCGGCGGTGATTGACGCGGCACGCCAGCGGGGGGTCGACGTGGCCCTCTTCACCGATCCCTACGAAGCGGTGAGCGGCGCCGATGCGATCTACACCGATGTCTGGACCAGCATGGGGCAGGAGGAGGAAACGGCAAAGCGACTGGCCGTCTTCCCGCCCTTTCAAGTCAACGAGGCGCTGGTGGGGGCCGCCAACGACGGGGCGATCGTCCTGCACTGCCTGCCCGCCCACCGTGGCGAGGAGATCACCGATGGGGTGGCCGATGGCAGCCATTCCCGCTTGTGGGATCAGGCCGAGAATCGCCTCCATGCGCAAAAAGCGATTCTGGTGCGCTTGATGGCGCAGTAAATAGTGAATGGCGAATGGGAACTGAGAGCAGCCGTGAGGCAGAACGATTCTCCCTTCGTGCCGTGGCCGGTCACCGATTATGCCAGCCCCGTTCGCCATTCGCCACCGCATCTCTGTTGTAACAAAGCGATGATTTGATGAGGAAACGCGGCGTGCCCGCGCCACCATTTACAATTTCGTAAGACGAGAGCCGCTATGCCAAAAATTCAAGATTTGCTCTTGTATCTTGAAGGATTCAACCTGATTGATCTGCTCGACCTCGGGCTGGTGATCGGGGTGATCTACGGCTTCCTCTACCTCCTGCGTGGCACCCAAGCCGTGCAGCTCGTGCGCGGCTTGCTCATCGTCAGCATCCTGATCTACTTGCTGGCCAGCGAACTGGAACTGACCGCCTTCAGTTGGCTGGTTGAACGGGTGCTGCCCGCCCTCGTCTTCGTGATTCCCGTCCTCTTTCAACAGGAAATTCGACGGGCGCTGGAACGGTTGGGGCGTGCAGGCTTCCTCTTCAGTCAATCGGACGAAACACAGGGGGTGATGGGGCTACGACGGGTCAGTCAAGCGGCGCAACGCCTTTCCGACGCCAAGATGGGGGCACTGATCGTCTTTGAGCGCGAAAGCGGCCTCCAAGATATCATCGAGAGCGGTGTCCCGCTTGATAGCCGTATCTCCGCCGATCTGCTCGTGACCATCTTCTTCGACAAGACCCCGCTCCACGACGGCGCAGTGATTATCCGCGACGACCGTATCGTTGCCGCGGCAGCGGTGCTTCCTCTGGCGACGGATGTCAACGACCGACGGCTTGGTACACGTCACCGCGCGGCCATCGGGGTGACGCAGGTCGCCGATGCCATTTCGGTGGTCGTCTCCGAAGAGACGGGCAACATTTCGCTGGCGTTTAATGGCCGCCTGATTCGCAATTTGGACGAGGAACGGCTCCTTAAGCTGTTGCGCTCCTTCTACGTCCGCACCGAGCCAGAGACCTTTCTGGCACGCTTCCAAGGTCGCTTGAAAGCGGCCAGACGGGGCGAGGAGCGGCCATGACGCCCCACACACCGATCCGGTGGACCAACGCGGTCAGCTCGCTGATCTTGGCGGTTGTCCTGGGCTTCATCATCTGGCTGAGCGCTTCCAATGCCGCGTTGGAGCGCACCCAATATCCCCGTGGCAGTGAAAGCACACTCCCCATCGCGCTGGAAAACTTGGGCGAAGGATTGATCGTCACCAGCGGCGGCGACCAGCGCGTCACGGTCGATCTGCTCACCGACTTGGAAGGGCGTGCGCGGCTCGCCCCCGATGATTTCCTCGTTATCGCCGATCTGGCTGGGTTGGGCGCGGGCCGCCACCAAGTCCAAGTTCAAGTGTCGCGCTCTCCGTTGGCGCCCAATTTTCGACTACTGGAATGGTTTCCCAACCGAATTTCGGTGGAGATCGCCGAGGCAAAAGAGATCGAACTGCCGGTCGAGGTTGTGATATCCGATCCACAGAGCGTCGGGGTCGATTATCAGGTTGATCTGCCGGATGTGACGCCCAAGACCGTCGTGCTCCGTGGCCCCAGCGCGCTGGTCGATTCGGTGGAACGAGTGGTCGCGGACGTGCGGCTGAGTGGTGCCAGCGAAACGCTGACGCGAACCGTCGAGCTTTCGTTGGAAAGCGCCGCAGGAACCTTGCCGACCAACGACATCGAGCTGAGCAGTAACGAGGTCGTGGTGATCGTGCCCATCGGCCAGCGCCCCGGCTACAGTACGCTCACCGTCCTGCCAGATATTTCAGGAGAAGCGGAGCTTCTGGACGGGGGTTTTTGGATCAGCAGCCGCACGACATCGCCCGAATCGATCACGGTCGGTGGTGACCGGGAGGCGATTGAGCGGATGAGTGGCGTGGTGCGGACCGAGCCGATCGACATCAGCGACTTCAATGAAGATACGACGCGCACCACCATCGAACGGCAGGTGCGGCTGGTGCTCCCCGACAATGTCACCCCCTCCCGCTCCGACCGGGTCACTGTCACCTTAGAGATTCGCACTCAAGACAGCAGCCGCACCGTCGAGATCACGCCCACCGTCGTCGGCCTACAACCCGGCCTTCGGATCGCCGAGAACGGCATCGTGCCTGCCACCACCGATGTGTTGCTGCGCGGTCCGATTCTGGAGTTGCGTGATCTGGATATCGAATCGGTCGATGCGGAGCTAGACCTTGAGGGGCTGGCGAAAGGCACGCACGAAGTGCCAGTCACGGTCCGACAAACGGGGAATCTGGTCGCGGAATCGATCATCCCCTCCCGCGTCTCGGTGACCATCGAAGAGGTGCAAGGCGAACGGACGCTTCAACTGCCGGTGCGGGTGAACGGGTTGCCCGACGAAACCGAAGCCACTGCCGAGCCGCGTTTCGTTGCCGTCACGCTCAGCGGCCCGGTCCCGGAACTGAGCGCCCTGGATGTGAGCGAGATGGTCGCCACGGTCGTCTATAACCCCGACGATCCGTCGGTGGGGTTGCCCACCTTCACCGCCCCCGGAACCCTGACCGTCGCTCGGATTACGCCCTCGGAAGTGATCGTCCGCAGCTATCCGAGCAGCGAGTTGCGTACCGTCGTCTCTTTAATCAACGCGGTCGGTACGGCCGATAACCTGAGCAGCGATCTTTCCGCGACTGCGGTTCGCATCCGGATTCGTGTGCAGGAGGGCGCAGTGCCCCTGGATGCCGACGACATTCAGGCGACCGTCAACACCAGCGCTCTGACGGAGGGCAATCACCTGCTGCCGGTCGATATCCTCTTGCCAGAAGGCTACGAGCTGATCGCAGTCAACCCCGATCGCATCATCGTCACCCTCATTCCGAAGGCGGAGTCGTAGCCCCACGCGCCGCTTGCCTTCGTGATCCCCACGCCCGCCCTCCTTCGCTGAGTTATGACGCAGTGCGCCACGATTCTTCTCGCTTTTGTATAGATCGCGCGCTGTGGCTACTATCTTGCTCAGCTTGTGAAGAATGGAACAATAGCTGACCGTTCGCCGCGCGAACGGTTTATGGAGAGATAAGTTGCAATGCTAGAACGTGCGATAGATGCCCTTACCCACCTGTCCATCCGTGCCAAATGGATCACCCTGCTCCTGAGTGCCCTCTTTATGGCGGCGGGAGCCGTGGGCCTCACCCAGCTCAATCAAGAGCTGTTGCCGAAGATCGACTTCCCCCAGTCCGTCATCATCACCCAAGGGTCCAACTTTGATGCGGGGCAGATGCGCGATGCGGTGACGATCCCCCTTGAAGAGGCGATTGGCGATGTCGAAGGCGTGGTCAACCTCGAATCGACCACCTCCAGCGGCTTGTCCGTTATCATCGCCCGCAACGAGTTTGGACGGGATCAAGCGGCGCTGCGCGACGCGGTGGCCGAGGCGGCCCAAGCGGTCGACCTGCCTGCTGATGTGGACGCCCCCGAACTACTGAATTTTAGTCTCTCCGACCTGCCGGTGATGGTCGTCAGCGCCTCCTCGCCCGATCTGTCGCTCGAAGAACTCAAAGCGTTGATTGAGGAAGAGATCTCCCCCGAACTGCTGGATGTCTCGCAAGTGGCTTCGGTCGATGTGACCGGCGGTCAAGAGCTTCCTGAGGAGATGCTGGCCAGCGCCGCCGACCGCGCCGCTCAGAGCGCCGTTGATGCCACGCCAACCCCCGAACCGGTCGCCTTGCCGGAGCGCTGGATTCAAGCGGCGGATGCGCTTGACCAACCGATCGCAAATTCCGCCGACCTGACGCCCGATCTGGTCGAAGCCGCCCTCGAGCGGGCACCGGAGCTGCTCGACGAGTTGACGCCGGAGATCGTCGCCGCCACGCCGATCGAGGCGCTGCAAGCCGTGCCGGCTTCCTTGTACAACACCCTGTCGCCCGAAGTGGTGGCCGCGTTCGAGCAGCGCTTGGGCGCGGAGGAAGTGGCCCAGGCTCAAGCCACGGCGGCCGCCGCGCCGACCGCCACGC
>JACKAZ010000020.1 GCA_020634795.1 Ardenticatenales bacterium
TGGGTTTAGCGCGCCCGTTTTGCATTGCCGTTCCGTTCTGCGTTCGGAGCCTGCCCTGAGCGAAGAGAAGGGTTCTGCGTTGCCGTTTCGTCTGCGTTCGGAGCCTGCCCTGAGCGAAGCGAAGGGTTCTGCGTTGCCGTTCCGTTCTGCGTTCACCAGCGCCGCCGCAGCCAGTAGCAACCTGAACAGCCACCCTGCCCAGAAACGAACCCCTCTCTTCCCCGTTCTGCGTTCTGCGTTGCCGTTCCGTTCTGCGTTCACCAACGCCGTCGCAGCCTGCAACAGTCGCTGCGGCCACCCGCCCCAACAACGAACCGATCTCTTCTCCGCTCTGCGTCTGCGTTGCCGTTCACGGGGCAACAAGGCCGTTGAGCGTGTCATCCCGACAGGCGCAGGCCTCCTTGCGCTCGCCGTCACGCACCAAGAAGCCGTCGTAGCTCTGCGATGCGCCCTCCGTTGTCCAGCCGCCCAGCGTCAGGGGGATCGCGCCAGCGGCGGCGATCCACTGGCCGTTGTAGCGCCGCGCGATGTGGAGGTGCGCCGCATCGGAGACCCCCCCTTCGCAGGAGGGCCGCCCAATCACATCGCCCACCGCCAGTTCCGTGCCGACGGGGACACGCTCGGCCATGTGCATGTAGAGCAGCGTCCAGCCCGTGCCCACGAAGCCGTCGCCATCCAAGTCGACGACCACTTCGCCATTCTCGCTGCGAATGACGCGGCCCGCAGAGGCCGAGCGGACGAAATGTTCGGAGTAGTAGCAGCCGGTGATATCCGGGGCGGCGAAGTCGATCGCGGCCCAACTGGCGCTGTCGGCCCAGCCGCCATGTGGCCCGCCCGTGAAGTACCACTGTTCACCCGCCGCCCACGGCAATGCAAGCGCCGGCTGGTTCAGCGCGGTCGGGAGCAGATCGGCGACTTCATAGGCCCACGGATCGCCAAAGAGGGCGCGGTAGCTGGCGATGTAGCCGTCGCTGGCAAGCGCATCGCCCCACGAGTCGGCTGTGCCGTGACGTGCGAAGAGCATCTGCAGGGCGGCGCTTCCCGCGTTCGTCGTAGGATCCACGGTTGCCACCGTTCCGTCTGCGAAAACGATCTGGTCGCTGCGGCCATCCGCCACGTCATAATAGCCCTGATTGAGCGCGGTTGCCGCCGCGGACAGTTGTCGGAAGAGACCGTTGCTCGCCTGGTAGCGCAGCCCTGCCGGCTGGGCGATCTCGCTCGGGGACGGGTCAGTCACCCAGCCGCTGGCGTACTCCAGCAGCGCCAACAGCACGCGGGGACCCACACTGTACCGCTGACTGACTCGTTCCACGATTTCCACCCCGTTCAACGGCTGCCCTTCGACCTCCTCTTGATAGTTCGCGAGGTAGCCTCGCCGCGCGGTGACGAAGGCACGCAGATCAAAGCCGCCGTAGGCGGGTCCGTAGACCAGCTCGCTGTCGGGCAGAAGCTGTTGGGCCGAGGCGGCGAGTTGCGAGGCGGTGGGCAACGTCAGAAGCTGTCCGGCAAAGACGGTGTTGGGATCGCTGATGCCGTTGGCTTCCATCAGCGCCTCTTGCGAAAGGCCGAAGCGGGCCGCGATGGTTGAGAGGCCATCGCCGGGCTGCACGGTATAGCTGCTAGGCAGGTTCGGGTTGGGGAGCGCGTCGCCCAGCGGCGTGAGCTGTGGGCGTGCTGCCAGCTCGACGGCGCTTCCAGCGCTGCCCGTCATCGTGGCGACGGACAGGGCCGTCGGCGCGGCTGCCACGCTGGGGCCAGCAGCGCTGGGGCGCAGGGTGGCAATACCCCACACCAGCAAGGCCGCGCCTCCAAGCATCCAAAGCCATGGAGGGATGCGGATGCGGCGGGCGCGGGAAATGGGCCGTCGTTGAGGCGTGGTGGGTTCTGTCACGGGCGCATTCTAGCCGCGAGCGAGAGGGAGGGCAAGCGCCCAACGCAGAACGGAGAACGGTGAAGGGAGGGGTTCGTTTTTGGGGTGGGTGGCTGGAGGGGTTGTTGCTTTTTGTGCAGGCGTTGGTGAACGCAGAACGATGAAGGGAGGGGTTCGTTTTTGGGAAGGGTGGCTGAAGGGGTTGTTGCTTGCTCTGCGGGCGTTGGTGAACGCAGAACGGTGAAGGGAGGGGTTCGTTTTTGGGAAGGGTGGCTGAAGGGGTTGTTGCTTTTTGTGCAGGCGTTGGTGAACGCAGAACGATGAAGGGAGGGGTTCGTTTTTGGGAAGGGTGGCTGAAGGGGTGTGGCGGGCTGCGGCGGCGTTGGTGAACGCAGAACCCTAGTCCTTCGGACCGCTGCGCGAACGTTTCGCTCAGGGCAGGCTCCGAACGGCAACGGACACTGCCTCGCCAGGCCGTTCACCCTCACACCCACACCCCTGTACAACCCACACATCGTCACGGCGCTGTTCGCGCTTCGCGGTTCTCCGTCGTCCCTACGCGAAGTTCCCGCCGTCCGCCTCCACCGCCCGCGCATAGATCGCCAGCGTCTCGGCGGCGCAGCGTTGCCAGGTGAAGGCGCTGGCCTGCACGATGCTCAGCGCCGCACGGCGCTGTCGTTCATCGCGGTCGGCCATGAGGTGGTCCAGCGCCTGTTGCAGGGCCGTGGCATCGTTGGGCGGCAGCGTGAGCGCGGCGTCGCCCGCCAGCTCCGGCAAACTGGAGACGTCGCTCGTCACGGTGGCGGTGCCGCATGCCATCGCTTCCAGCACCGGCAACCCAAAGCCTTCGTAGGCGGACGGGAAGACGAAGAGCGAGGCGGCGGAAAGGAGCGCGGGCTTGTCCGCTTCCTCCACCCAGCCCAGAAAGCGAACCCGTTCGCTCAGCCCCCACTTGTCCACGAGGCGTTGTGGATCAGGGGTGAATGGCGTGTCACTGTTCGGCAGTTTGCCCGCGATCAGTAGCGGCCAATCGCCCGTGCTGCATGCCACGGCTTCCAGCAACAGCGGCACATTCTTCCGCACGTCGAAGCCGCCCAGATAAAGAACGAATTCGTCCGGCAGCGCCAGCCGCTGCCGCAGCGCGCTCACAGCGTCGTCGGATTGGGGGTGGAATTGGGCGTCGACACCGAGGTAGACCGTACTGACCTGCTCGGCGGTCACCGACAGGTGGTCGAGGATATCGCGGCGCGACGCTTCGCTGTCAGCGATGAGGTGGGCGCTGTGGGGGGCGGCGCGGCCCGCCAGCGCTGTGTAGCCGCGCACTAGGGCATTGCCCCGATACATCGGCAGCAGCATCGGGATCAGATCGTGGATCGTGACCACGGTGGGCACCGCGCAGCGCATCGGGGGGGCAAAGTAGGGGACGTGGAGCACATCCACGGCCAGCGCTTCGGCCAACTGCGGCGCGGCACGCTGCTCGAACCAAAGCTTGGCCAAGTTGTCGCTGCGCCCATCGAAGGGGGTCGTGGCCGTCTGCCATGCCACGCCAGCGGGGGGCGCCGCCCGCTGCGCCGCTGCCGCATCGCCAATCAACGTCAGGGCGAGGCCGGATTCAGCGACCAGCGCATCGACAAGACGATGAAGGTATTGGCCACTGCCAGTCGTCGGCTGGCCCCAGAAATGGGCGGCGAGGGCGATGTGCATGGGTGAGTTTAATGAGTTTAATGAGTTTAATGAGTTTTATGAGTTTTATGAGTTGCTCTTTGTCAGCACCTCGTATTACTCTGTAAATCAAGGGAGAAACAGAGTAATTCCCTATCTCTATCTGCCGCTCGTTTCAACGCTTCTCGTTCAGGTGGGTGGCCCGTCCGGCGTAGGATTCGGCGCGGCGGAGCAGGGCGTTGATGGCGATGGCGAGCAGCGAGACGGCCAGCGCGCCCGCCCAGATTTTGCCGGAGTTGTTCTGCTGAACCCCGTCGAAGAGCAATCGGCCCAGTCCGCCCGCCCCTACCAAAGCAGCAATCGTGCCAATCCCAATCGTGGAGAGAGTCGCTACACGAAGGCCCACGATGATGACCGGCAGCGCCAGCGGCAACTCGACCTGACGGAACAGTTGCGCCCCGCTCATCCCCATCCCCCGTCCCGCTTCTAACACGCTCTCCGGCACCCCCTCCAAGCCCGTCACAATGTTGCGCACCAGCACCACTTGAGCGTAGATCACGAGCGCGGTCACCGCGTTGATCGTCCCCAACCCGACCAGCGGCACCAAAATCACGAAAAGCGCCAAGCTCGGGATGGTGTAAAGAATCGAGAGCAGACCAAGCACTGGCCCCTGCGCTCGCTTGTTGCGGGACAGCCACAGCCCGATCGGCAGCGCGATCAGTAGGGCAATTGCCAGCGCCAGCACGGTGAGCTGCACATGGTCGAGAAAGTAGCCCCAAACGCGGTCGGGGTAGCGCGTGATGTAGTTGAGCATGGGGGAAGTTTAATGAGTTGAGAGGGGCGGAAAATTTTCCGCCCTTAGCTCGACTTTGTACAAAATTCTTGTGGAGGACAAGTGCCCCTCAGAGAGAGATTTCCTGACTGAAGTGACTGTCTGAATTTCCAGACAGCCGTAAATCAGGCTGACATTCATTTATTCTACGGCCAGCATTAACTCTCTGGCAAGCCTACCTGTGACCTTTGCCCAATGTGAAGGCCAAAAATGTACAAAGTCGAGCTTACGGGAGTGCGGGACTGTGAGCGTTGTCGGTAGCGGGGTGAAACGACTACATTCATCTTCTCATGCTCCACAGGCCGTTATGCGTTTTGCGTCGCCGTGCGAAGCTGATCGTAGCTGACGACGCCGATCGGCTGTCCTTGTTCATCAACGACCGACAACGTTTGTCTGTCACTGCTGAGCATGGTGGACAGCGCATGGCGCAGGCTATCCGAGGGCCGTAGCGTTGGACCCCCGTTGGTCGTCCCGTCGTACGGACCTTGGACTTGGTCGACGCGCAGCAGGGAGAGGCGGCGGAAGAGGTCGTCGGCCCCGATCAACTGGGCCACGAAGTCGTTGGCGGGGGACAGCACGATCTCCAGCGGTGGGGCGAACTGTTCCACACGCCCCGCTCGCAACACCATGATGCGATCCGCCAGCAAGAGCGCCTCCTCCACATCGTGCGTCACGAAGAGAATCGTCTTCTTGAGCCGCTGCTGCACATCCCGCAACTCTTTCTGCAGGGCCGCGCGGGTGATCGCGTCGATCGCCCCAAACGGCTCATCCATCAGCAGGATCTTCGGATCCGCGGCCAGCGCCCGCGCAATGCCGACCCGCTGCTGTTCGCCCCCGGAAAGCTGCACCGGATAGCGGTCACGGTACTCGGTCGGCAGGTGCATGAGCGTCAAAAGCTCATCGACACGCGGGCTCCAGCGCGACCGCTCCCATTTCAACAACTTGGGCACGGTGGCGATATTCTCGGCGATCGTCATGTGCGGAAAGAGGCCGGTCGCCTGGATCACATAGCCGATGCGGCGGCGCAGCTCGGTCGCGGGAATGTCGTGGATCTCCGTGCCATCGACGAAGATCTGACCGCTCGTCGGCTCGTAGAGCCGGTTGACCATCTTTAACAACGTGGTCTTGCCACAGCCAGATGGGCCGAGGAGGACGATCAACTCGCCCTCCTCAGCCGTGAAGGAAATGCCATCCACCGCGGGCCGTTCGGCGTTGGCGTATTGCTTCACGACCTTGTCAGCAACGATGACGCTCATGGGCGGTCTGTCCTATGAGGATGGCGGTTGTTGTGGATGGCGGCGACCACGCGGGTGTATTCGGCAGACGCGAGTGGAGAATGGAGAATGGGGAGACCTTGGCTCATGTTTCACCGCGTTGCACGGCTTCCTCTTCCCTCTTTTTTCGCGCTACTCGCTTTCCAGCAGTCCCTTTTCGATCAGGAAGGTACGGGCGACCTCGTCCGGCTCGATGTTCTCGCCATCGACCTGCCAGTTGAGTTCGGCCATCGTGCGATCATCCAGCAGCGGTGCGATGGGGTTCAGGATCTCGGCGATATCGGCATGGTCATCCAGCGTGCTTTGCAGCAAGATCGGCGCGACTTGGTAGGGCGGCCAGAGCGCTTTGTCGTCCTCCAACACCACCAGATCGTAGCCGCCGATCTGGCCGTCGGTCCCGTAGGCCGTGACCACGTCGATATCCCCGTTCAACAGCGCTTCGTAGCGGATCGCGCCCGAATCGAGCTGCTTCTCGTCGGCAAAGGGCATCTCGCCATAGAGGGCACGCAGCCCGGGCAGCCCATCCTCTCGCTCGAAGAATTCGGGCGCCGCGCCGATACGCAGATCAGCCGACTGCACGGCGAGCTGCGAGATCGTCGTCAGCCCCCGCGCCTCGGACGTTTCGCGCGTCACGGCCAACGCTTGGGTGTTGTTGAAGGGTGCCGGATCGAGCCACGTAATTTGGAAACGCTCTGCGTATCCATCCTTCACTTGCTGGTAAATCGCGTCCCGATCACTGGATACCGCTTCTTCTTTCAACACGGTGAGTAGGCCGGTCGACGTGTATTCGGGGTAGATGTCGATCTCCCCTTCCACAAGGGCCGTCTGCAGAATGTCGGTACTCCCAAGCCCCAATTGCCGCTCCACGGTGTAGCCGTTGGCTTCGAGCAGTTGGGCGTACATTTCGCCGAGGATGAATTGCTCGGCGAAGTTCTTCGAGCCGATGGTGAGCGTGCCCTTTTCGCCATCGCCCGTTTCGGCGTTGCCGCACGCGGCCAACAGCGTCAGCATTGCGGTGAGTAAGAGCAGCGGAATCAGTTTTTTCACAATCATCTCCTGTCGATTGAGGATGGATGTTAGCGAACCAGATGGGCCGAGAGCCGACGTTGCAGCCCCCCCAGCAGCAGTTCGGAGGAAAGGGCCAATAGCGCGATCGGAATCGCGCCGACCAGCATGATTGGGGTACTGCTGAGCCGAAAGCCCCGTGCGATGAAATCGCCCAACCCGCCCGCCCCGATGAAGGTGGCGAGGGCGGCGCTCGATATCACCTCGACCGCCGCCGTGCGGATGCCCGTCATCACAACCGGCAGCGCCAACGGCAGTTCGATCTGCCACAGGAGCTGCCACGTGTTCATGCCCATGCCACGCGCCGCTTCCTTCACCGCCGCCGGCACCCCACGAAAAGCGGCGTAGCTGTTGATCAGGACCGGCGGCAACGCCAACAACGTCAGCGCCACAAAAGCAGCGGTGCGGTTGAGGCCGAGGTAAGGAATCGCGAGGAAGAGAATGGCGAGGCTAGGAATGACGCGCAGGGCACTGACCAGATTGATCACCGGCGTGGCCAGCGTCAGGCGCCGCGCCAACCATATGCCGAGGGGCACGCAGAGCAGGATCGCAATCCCCAAGGCGACCCCACTCAACTGCAGATGGATCCGTAACGACTCTACGAAAAAGGCTTGATTGTCACCCACATACCGCCACATCTGGCGCAGTGCGTCCATGCTGGAGCGCTTCCTCTTTTGGACAATAGAGGGAGATTATGGCAGAAGAGTGCGACAATGGAGAATGGAGAATGGAAAGATCGCGCCCCGCGTATCAACGCTTCGCTCTTCCTTCCTCCAGAGCGATCTCATCCTAACCTGTTTATCGCTCCTCGTTTTCCGTTCTGCGTTCGGAGCCTGCCCTGAGCGAAGCGCATCGTTCTGCGTCCACCAACGCCTGCACAAAAAGCAACACCCCCTTCAGCCACCTTGCCCAAAAACGAACCCACCTCTATCTCTGTTATGCGTTCTGCATTAGCTGCTCTGCGTTGCAGAGAGTCGCACCAGGTCACGGGCCATCGTGGTGAGGGTGTCGCTGCCCTGCGGCGTGACAACGAGGTTGTCTTCGATGCGAACGCCACCGACCCCTTCCACGTAAATCCCTGGCTCGACGGTGAAGAGGTCGCCGACCTGCAGCGGTTGATCGTTGCTGGCCACGATGTAGGGCGCTTCGTGGATTTCGATGCCCAAGCCGTGGCCGGTGCGATGGACGAACTGGGGGCCATAGCCGCCCGCCACGATCACCCGCCGTGCCGCTTCGTCGACCGAGGCGGCGCGGACGCCCGCGGCCACCGCGTCCCGCCCCGCTTGGTTGGCGCGCAAACAAAGCGCGTGGATCTCCTCGACTTGCGTCGGGACCGGCTCGATGGCGACGCAGCGGGTAATGTCGCCGGAATAGTGGTTCACGGTGGCGCCACAGTCGATAATAATGATGTCGCCCGCTTGCAGTTCGCGGTCGCTGGCCCCCGCATGGGGTTCGGCGCTGCGCGGCCCCGAAACGACCAACGGCCCAAAAGCCATCTGGTCGGCCCCCGCCTGCAACAGGTTGATCTGTAGCATCGCCGCCACTTCCCGTTCACTTTGCCCCACGCGGATGGCGCCGATCGTCCGCTGTAACCCTTGCTCGGTCACGGCGATCGCACGGCGCACCGCCGCTATCTCTTCCTCGCTCTTGGCGCGGCGCAGCGCGCTCAGCAAAGCATCCGCCGCTTCCAGCGCCAAAGTGGGGGCCAGGTCGCGTAGCCGTGCCACGGTACGGTAGCGCATCTGCTCGGCCTCGATGCCCAGCACGCCCTCGGACAGCCCCTCGCTTTCGAGCATCGCGGCCAGTTGGGGCAGCGGCCCCGCCTCGTCCGACCATTCGTAGAGCCGAATGCCCAATGGCCGCAGATAGGGCGCTTCCAGCACTGGTATCAGGGCAAACGGCTCCCCCTCGCGCGGGATGATGAGCAGATTCTCCCGTTCGCTGGCGTGGAGTGCCGCGCCCGTCGCGTAGAAGAAGTTGGGGCCGGGCACGAGCGCCAGCGCCGTCAACTGGCTTTCCTGCAATCGTGCCTGAATCGGGTCGAAGCGGTTCATGCGTCCCCCCCCTCACCCGCCAGCCCCAGCGCCTCGGCTTCGTCCTGCATCGCGGCCAGCACGCTGCCGATGTGCTGGTCGAGCGGAATGTGCAGTGCGTCCGCCGCTTCCGCGATCTCTTCGCGGTTGACCCCCGCCGCGAAGCGTCTGTCCTTCCACTTCTTCTTGACGCTTCTCACCGTCACATCCCCGATATTCTTCGACGGGCGAACCAACGCCACCGCCGTGATCAGCCCTGTCAGTTCATCGACCGCGACCAACGTCTCTTCCATGCGATTACACGGCTCGACGCCGGTGACCGGCGCGGCGTGGGCCAAGATGGCGTGGGTGATCTCGTCGGGCCAGCCCGTCTCCGTCAGATGGCGGACGCCGACCAGCGGATGGCCTTCGGGCCCAATTTCAGGGTAGCGTTCATAGTCGAAATCGTGCAGCAGCCCCACCGTTCGCCAAAGCGCTTCCTCTTCGCCAAACTGTCGGGCATAGGCGGCCATCGCCGCCCCCACCGCCCACATGTGGCCCCGCAACGACTCGGATTCCGTCCACTCACAGACCAGCGCCCACGCTTTTTCTGGATCAACCATCGTCTTTTGCCCTCGCAGTTGTCATCTTATCTCGGCAATTTTAACGCGCTGTAGGCCATGATGAAAACGGGTCACGTGGGGACGATCCGTAGGGCGTGGGCTTCGATTCGCTCAGCGCCACCGGCGACTCCACGGTGAGCGCGCGCGAAAGCCCGTCTATCAAATTCAGTCCTCTATCTGGACGCGCCTCAAAACTTTGGTATACTTCTTGGCGGAATTGGTCGAGCATAGGCTTCTCCTTCTTGTCATTGGCTAAGAAGTCTGGCTTTCGCCAGTTCCTTTCTTTTGCCAACTTTCTCCCATCCTATGCTCCCCAAGCCACTTACGGCGCTAACCTCAAGGAAGTACTAACGACCCAAATGATCGATTTACAGGACGTCACCAAACGATACGAGATGGGGACACAGACCGTACACGCGCTGCGCGGTCTGACGGCCCACATCGACACGGGCGAATTCGTCGCCATCATGGGCCCGTCGGGTTCCGGCAAGTCGACGCTGATGAACATCATCGGCTGCCTCGACCGGCCAACAACGGGACGCTACCTGCTCGATGGGACGGACGTGAGCACGATGCGCGGCGACGCCCAAGCGGCGATTCGCAATCGCCACGTCGGCTTCGTCTTCCAACGCTTCAACCTATTGGCCCGCACCGATGCTCGCCATCAGGTCGAATTGCCGTTGGTCTACAGCGGTGTGGCTGCACGGGAGCGGCGGCAGTTGGCGTTGGAGGCGCTCAAAGCGGTGGGCCTCGGCGATCGCGCCGACCACAAGCCCGATGAGCTGTCGGGCGGTCAGCAGCAGCGGGTCGCCATCGCGCGCGCACTGGTCACCAGCCCCTCGCTGATCCTTGCCGATGAGCCGACTGGGGCGCTCGATACCACAACGGGGGCCGAAATCATGGGGATTTTTGAGCGATTGAACGCGGCTGGCATCACGATCGTGATGGTCACTCACGAGCCGGAGGTGGCCGCTCATGCCCAGCGGGTGCTTCACATCCGGGACGGCCTGCTCGTTGCGGACGACAGCAGCCCCGAACGGTGGCGCGTGCCGGAGGTGGTCGCATGAACCTAGTCGAATCCTTTCTTTCGGCGCTGAGCAGCCTGCGTGCCAACAAGCTGCGATCCGTCCTCACCACGTTGGGCGTGATCATCGGGGTCGGCTCGGTGATCGGCCTGATGTCGATCGGGGATGGGGTGAGCGAGAGTATCACGGGCGAAATTCAAGCGATCGGCACCAACCTGATCGCCGTCATCCCCGACCGCGACGCGACGGGCGGCGCCTCATCGCTGGGCTTGGACGATGTGGCGACGCTGTCCGACCCCGCGAATAGCCGCACCATTCGCGCCGTATCGGCCTCGACGCAGAGCGCCCAGGTGGTGATCAGCGATCTGACGACGCTCCAAACCACGATTCAGGGGGTCACGCCCAACTTCTTCGAGGTCAACAACACGCTCGAAACGGCGGCGGGATCGCTGTTGACCCGCAACGACGATGCGGCGAATGCAGCGGTAGCGGTGCTGGGTTCTAGTGCGGCGACCGACCTCTTCGGCGAGACCTTTCCGGTCGGCCAGCGCATCCGCATGGCAGGAACGAGCTATGAAGTGGTAGGGGTGCTCGAGCCGCGCGAAGGGGGCTTGCAGGGGGATCAGAACGGGATCATCTACATCCCGCTTTCCACCGCGCAGAGTCGGCTGACGCCGGAGCGCACGCCGCGCGGCACGGCGGGCGTCGCCCAAATCACGGTGCAAGCGCAGAGCGAAACGTCGGTCGATGAGGCCATGGACCAAATCACCGAACTACTGCGCGACCAGCACCGACTGACCGAGGATGAGGACGATGATTTCGTCGTCTTTAGCCAGGAACAACTGCTCTCGATCTTCGATACGATCACCTCGACACTGACGATTTTCCTCAGTGCGATTGCGGGGATTTCGCTACTGGTGGGCGGGATCGGCATCATGAACATCATGCTAGTGAGCGTGACCGAGCGCACCCGCGAGATCGGGATCCGCAAAGCGGTCGGGGCCAAGCGGCGGGACATTCTGGGCCAATTTCTGTTGGAGTCGCTGCTGCTGAGCCTGATCGGGGGGGCGGTCGGCATCTTGGTCGGCTGGCTCATCACCTTTGGCGCGGCCCGCCAGCTCGACTTCTCGCCCGCGCTCAACTTCACGACCATCGCGCTCGCCACCGGCTTCTCGGCTCTGGTCGGCATCGTCTTCGGCCTCTACCCCGCCTGGCGTGCCTCGGGGCTGGATCCGATTGACGCGCTGCGGTACGAGTAAACGAGAAACGAGAGGCGTTTGAACGCTTTTCGTTTCTCGTTCCGCCGCTTGCCTTGCACCCCCCATCGCTCTATGGTCATCGCCGCCAACAAGGTAACACTGACAATGCCCCACAATGAGATGAGCCACGAATTGGCGACGGCGATTCGCGTGGCGCGGGCCGCGGGCGACGTGGTAATGCCGTTGTTTCGGCGCGGGGTGGTGGCGTCGGCCAAACGTGGCGAGAGCCGCGATCTGGTGACCGAGGCCGATTTCGCGGCGGATGCGCGGATTCGGGCCGAGCTGCGGGCCGCGTTCCCCGACCATGCCATCTTCAGCGAAGAGAGCGCAGCGGCGGGCGACGGGGTGGACGCGGCTACCCCGACGTGGATCATCGACCCGATCGACGGAACGAGCAACTTTTCGCGCGGATTGCCCCTCTTTTCGATCAGCATCGCCCGATTCCACGAAGGGCAGGGCAAGGTTGGCGTGGTTTATGCGCCGTCGCTGGCGTGGCTCTTCAGTGCCGAGGCGGGGCGCGGCGCATGGCTCAACGGCGAACGGCTACGGGTGAGCGGGGTAGACACGATGGAGCGGGCGATGTTGGCCGTCGATTGGCCGCGCCAACCGCTGCTCCGCCAACGTTCGGCGCGGATCGTCGCCGCCTTCGGCGAAGAGGTTCACACGGTGCGCACGGTGGGCAGCGCGGCCCTCGCGCTGGCGATGGTGGCGGCGGGCTGGCTCGACATTTACTGGCATCTGATCCTACAGCCGTGGGATGTGGCAGCGGCGGCGCTACTGATCCAGGAAGCAGGGGGCCACCTCAGCACCCCCAGCGGCGACCCGTGGCAGCCCGCGCAAAGCGCTGTCCTAGCGAGCAACGGCACGCTGCACCGCGACGCGATCGCGATGATAAACACCGTCCTGTAGGGACGGGCCTTGTGCCCGCCCGCGTCGGTTCTGCCGCTGCCACGTTTCCTAACCGCCGCTGCTGACAGCATCGCATCGACAGGACTGTCGGGGAAAACACCTGACGTCAAGACGAGGAAGGGCACCCACAAGAGGTGACCCGGTAGTTTCACGTTCCTCCTTCGTATCCCCAGCGCCCTGTAGGGGCGGGCCTTGTGCCCGCCCGCGTCGGTTCTGCCGCTGCCACGTTTCCTAACCGCCGTTGCTGACAACATCCCATCGACAGTACTGTGGGGAAAACACCTGACGTAAAGACGAGGAAGGGCACCCACAAGGGGTGCCCCTACAGTTCCGCGTTTCATCGACAGGACTGTGGGAAAACGCCGCGCGTAAAGACGAGGAAGGCCACCCACAAGAGGTGATCCGGTAGTTTCACGTTCCCCCAACGTATCCCCAGCGCCCTGTAGGGGCGGGCCTTGTGCCCGCCCGCGTCGGTTCTGTCGCTGCCACGTTTCCTAACCGCCGCTGCTGACAGCATCGCATCGACAGGACGGTGGGGAAAACACCTGACGTAAAGACGAGGAAGGGTACCCACAAGGGGTGCCCCTACAGTTCCGCGTTGCATCGACAGGACTGTGGGAAAAACGCCGCGCGTAAAGTCGAGGAAGGGCACCCACAAGGGTGATCCGGTAGTTTCACGTTCCTCCATCGAATCCGCAGCGCCCTGTGGGGCGGGCCTTGTGCCCGCCCGCGTCAGTTCTGCCGCTGACAGGTTTCCTAACCGCCGCTGCTGACAGCATCGTATCGACAGGACTGTTGGGAAAACACCTGACGTAAAGACGAGGAAGGGCACCCACAAGGGGTGCCCCTACAGTTCCGCGTTGCATCGACAGCACGGTGGGGAAAACGCCTGACGTAAAGACGAGGAAGGGCACCCACAAGGGGTGCCCCTACAGTTCCGCGTTTTTGTGGGTTTATCCCACGTTGGCGGGGGTGAAGGCGACGCTTATCCGTAGTTTTCGAGGAAGTCGATGACGTCGGCCATGAAGGCGTCAGCGGAGGCGCCGTCGAGCACGCGGTGGTCGAAGGTGAGCGAAAGGTAGCACATCAGCCGTACGGCGATGGCATCGTTGACCACCTTGGCCCGCTTCTCGATCTTCCCAATCCCCATGATGGCGCTCTGCGGCTGGTTGATGATCGGCGTCCCCCAGAGCGAGCCACTGACCCCGTGATTGGTGATGGTGAACGTGCCACCCGCCATGTCGTCCGGCGTCAGGTTGCCGCTGCGGGCACGCTCGGTCAGATCCCCGATGTCGTGCGCCAAGCCGAGCAGGTTCTTGCCGTCCGCGTTGCGAATCACCGGCACCAGCAGCCCCGCGCCCCCTTCGATCGCGGCGGCCATGCCGATGTTGATGCTGTTGAAGACGAAGACGCCCTCTTCGGTGAAGGTCGAGTTGGCGGTGCCATGATCCTGCAGCGCTTTGGCGACCGCTTCAATGAAGTAAGACATGTAGGTCAGCCGTGCGCCACGCTTGGCGAACCCCTCTTTGTTGGCGGCACGGTGCGCCGCGATGTGGCTCAGATCGACCTCGAAGACCGTGGTGACATGGGGCGCGGTACGCTTCGACGCGACCATGTGGTCGGCGATGCGGCGGCGCATGTTGGTCATGGGGATGATCTGTCCCGCCGACGAGGGCTGTGCGGCCGGGCGCGGTGCAGGGGGCGCGGCGGGAGCCGCAGGCGCGGGCATCGGCGTCGGGCGCGGTGCAGGCGCGGCTTTGACCTCGGGTTGCGGCGCGGGGGCGGGCGCGGGGGCGGGCGTTGGGGCGGGCGTGGCGGGCTGCGGCGCAGGGGCGGCGGCCTGTTCGTCGCGGCTCGCCAAATAGCCTTCGATATCCCGCTTGGTGACACGTCCGTCGCGGCCCGTCCCTTCCACCTGGGAGATGTCGATGTTGTGCTCCGCGATCATCCGCGCTACCACCGGCGTGATCATCTGCGACGAGCCAGCGCTGGACGGCGCGGCAGGGGCGCTGTGGGGCGCTGCCTGGGGCGCGGGGGCGGGCGTTGGTGCGGGCGCGGCTTCTGGCTCCGGTGCGGGCGCGGGTGGGGGCGCTGGCTCTGCCGCGGGGGGCGCTGCGCTGGCGTCGCCCGTCGCCTCGCCCGCTTCACCGAGCAGGCAAAGCACCGTGCCAACCGGCACCGTTTCCCCTTCCGGCACCTCGATGGAAAGGAGTGTGCCGCTGTCGGTCGCCGTCACTTCGGTGTCGACCTTGTCGGAGATGACTTCGAGCAGCGGGTCGTATTTCTCGACATGGTCCCCGACACTCTTCAGCCAGCTTCCGACCGTTCCCTCGGTCACCGATTCGCCAAGTTGCGGCATCTTGATTTCGATTGGCATGGAGTCCCTCGTTTGGTATGTCAGTATTTCGTATTGAGTTCTTAGGATATGTTGTGCACGCACTGGAGCAACGGTGACTAACCACGCAGCAACTCAGCGGAAAATCAGCGTGGAACATAAAGGAGAGGATCGAGAGAAGCCACGTTTGACTTCTCGTCGCTCACACGCCACGTTGTTCCACGCTTCAACGCTCAGAAGTCGGCCAGTTCGCGGATCGCGTCTTCGATATCGTCAACGCTGGGCATGAACCAATCCTGCTGTGGCCCGTTGTAGGGCATGGCGGGAACCATCGGCCCCGCGACGCGCTTGATCGGTGCATCCAAGTCCATGAACGCTTTGTCCGCCACGATGGCCGCAATCTCGGCCCCATAGCCGCCGAACTCGTTATCCTCGTAGATGATGAGCAACTTCGAAGTCTTCTTAACGCTATCGAGCAACAATTCTTCGTCGAGCGGGGTCAGCGAGCGCGGGTCGAGCACCTCCACCTCGATGCCATCGGCGGCCACCCGTTCCGCCGCTTCCAGCGCTTGGTGGAGCATCAGGCCGTAGGCGAAGATCGTCAGATCACGCCCTTCCCGCTTGATCTCCCCCTTGCCGATCGGCAGCTTGAAAAGCTTGTCCGGCACCTCGCCCTTCACCAAGCGGTAGAGCTTCTTGTGCTCCAAGAAAATGACCGGATCGGGGTCGTGGATAGCGCTGTAGAGCAGCCCCGCCGTGTCGTAGGGGGTGCTGGGGGCCAGCACTTTTAGCCCGGGCACGTGGGCGAAGAAGGCTTCGATAGATTGGGAATGATAGAGCGCGCCGTGGATGCCGCCGCCGTAGGGAGCGCGGATCACCATCGGGCAGCTCCAATGGTTGTTGGATCGGTAGCGGATGCGAGCCGCTTCGGAAACGATTTGGTCGAAGGCGGGGTGAATGAAATCGGCGAATTGAATTTCGCAGACGGGCAACAGGCCGTTCGCCGCCATGCCAATGCCGACGCCGACGATGGCCAGCTCGGCCAGCGGCGTATCGACGACCCGCTCTTCGCCGAACTCTTCGAGGAAGTCGGCGGTGACGCGGAAAACGCCACCCTTCGCCCCCACATCCTCGCCCATGATGAGCACGCGCTCATCCTCTTTCATAGCGGCCCACAGCGTATCGTGGATCGCCTGTAAATTGGTCTTTTCGGCCATACCTACTCCATTGTATGTCGTATATTAGTACTGAGTACTTTGATGGGGTTTTGTGGGACAGCGCTGAACTGTCTGACGCTTACGCTTCGGCGAAGACGTAGAGCGCGGCCTCTTCGGCCACGGGATCGGGCTGTTGCTCCGCCCAGTCGAGCGCCTCATCCACGTGGGCCAGCGCTTCCTTATCGATGTGATCCAGTTCCTCGTCGGTCGCCAATTCGTTCTCCAAGATGTAGGTGCGTAGGCGTACAATGGGATCTTGGCTGGTGCGATAGGTGTCGACTTCTTCGCGCGTGCGGTAGAGCCGGTCGTCGTCGTCAGAGGAGTGCGGCACGATGCGGTAGGTCTTGGCCTCGATCAGGGTCGGCCCTTCGCCACGACGGGCGCGGTCGACCGCCTCTTTCGTCACCTTGTAGACCGCCAACACATCTTGCCCGTCGACCACCACCCCCGGCATCCCGTAGCCGATGGCGCGAGAGGCCACATCCTCGACTGCCATCTGCTTCTCTTGTCCCACGGAGATCGCGTAGCGGTTGTTCTGACAGAGGAAGATCACGGGCGATTTCCAGATCGCCGCGAAGTTCAGCCCTTCGTGGAAGTCCCCTTTGGAGGAGCCACCCTCCCCGAAAGCCACGTAGCAGACCGCGTCCTCGCCGCGCAGCTTGCTGGCGTAGGCGATGCCCGCCGCTTGGGGAATTTGGGTGGAAACCGGGCTGGACGAGGTGAATACGTTGTAGTCGCGGTGGCCGAAGTGGGCCGGCATCTGCCGCGCCCCGCTGGCGGGGTCGTCCTTCTTGGCGAAGAGCGCGAGCGCTAGGTCGCGTGGCGTCGCCCCAACCGCCAACATGATGCCAAAATCGCGGTAGTAGGGGAGGAACCAATCTTTGCCCGGCTCCATCGCATAGGCGCAGCCAATCTGCGTCGCCTCTTGGCCCCGACCGCTGATGTAGAATGCCGTCTTGCCCTGTCGCTGAACCTGCTCGCTCCGCTCGTCCAAGCGGCGTGTCAGGACCATCAGCCGGAACAGTTCAAGCACGTCCTCACGGGTCAGCCCCACCGCTTCGTGATTCACATGCGAGCCGGCAACGACCTCGTCCATGCCGACACGTTCAATTTCAATCATTCAACTGCCTCCTGAAAGAGCCGCGTGCCGCGTCGGTGCGGCAGCGCCATTGCTCATCAATTTGTCCTGCTCGTATCATAGCGGAATCAAGGGCGGTGACAAGTGCGGGAAGGCGGATCACGTTTGGGGCATGGGGCATGGCGAATGGTGCATGGTGCATGGTGCATGGTGCATGGTGCATGGTGACCCGTCCTGAATAAGATTGACAAAGAATGCCCCCATCACCATTAAGGACAGGTCAGGATGAAAACCAAAATACCTCGCTATAGCCAAGCCTTCAAACGGCAGGTCGTCAGTGAATATGAAGCAGGCGCAAGTTGCCGTCACCTCCAGCAGAAGTATGGCATCGGCGGCTCCGACACCATCAACCGCTGGGTGCGCCAATTCAGCCGTCAAGGCTTACGCCAAGAACTCATGCGCATCCAACGTCCGGATGAACGCCATCAAATCAAGCTTGCCCAAGAGCGTATCCAACGCCTCGAGCAAGCCGTCAGCCAACTGGCGCTGGACAAAATCTGTTTGCCGAGTTGGCTGAAGCCGAAATTTGCCAGTAGCCCGCTCCAAACAAAGATCGGCCGCAGATCATGAAGCACGCCAGGATAATCCCTCCGCCAGCACTATGCCATCAGCCAGCAGCAATTGCTCGCCGCGCTGGGCATCAGTCGCCAAGCCTACCATCCAGCGCCAACGCCAAAACGCCGCGCCGCCTGCGAAGCGCTGGCGCTGAGATCGTGCGCCAAATCCGCCAGCACCACCCGCGCATGGGCACGCGCAAGCGACCATCTGCTCGGGAACGCCACTGCGCCATCGGGCGCGACCGCCTCTTCCGCCTGCTCAGCGAGCATGAGCTGCTGATTCAGCCTAAACGCAGCTATCGGCGCACGACCTACGCCGGTCTGTACCGCTGGCCCAATCTGCTGCCCGCGCTGCGTCTTGAGCGCGTCGGCCAACTGTGGGTCGCCGACATCACCTACCTCGCCACCGCAGACGGCTTCGCCTACTTGGCGCTGGTGACCGACTCCTACTCGCGCTACATCGTGGGCTACGATCTGTGTGCGAGTCTGGCCCTGGAAGGCGCCGCGCGCCCGCAGATGGCGCTTGACCACGCGCAGCATCCGCGGCAAGGCCTGATCCATCACAGCGATCATGGCGTGCAGTACACCGCGCGGCCCTACACCGATCTGTTGCAGGCCCATGGCCTGCGGCCCAGCATGGGCGCGGTGGCAACGCCCATGATAATGCCTGCCGAGCGCGTAATGGCATCCTCAAGCTCGAATACCTACGGATCAACAGTTCAGCGACTTGCGCCATGCCGAGCAGACGGTGGGCAAGCATCTGGCTCTAAACCACGAACGACCCCATCTCAACCTCGACATGCAGCGCCCGGCGCAGGTACATTATGCCCCAGCTATCCCTTCCTTAAAGCAGCCGTTGGCTCAACGCACTACGAGGCCCGTTGCTAACTTTCCATAATCAGCTTGTGCGCCCTTTTTTTGTCAACGTATTTCAGGACTTGACATGGGGCATGGTGATGTGGTAGGTGCATAGGGGATGTTGGAATTGTATGACCGCACTGACAGGGTAAATCGAGCATCAAAGCATCGAGGGGGAGGGTTAAATATTGGACCGTTACACCCCCACACCCCTACACGTCAGCGCCCCCAGCGCCCCCAGCGCCCCTAGCTCCCCTAGCCCCCAGCTCCTAGCTCCCCCGCTCCCCCAGCTCCCCCAGCGCCTTCTTTCGTGGCACCGAGCGACTATAGAACACTGGGCAACAGTTGAGGGCACCCGATAAGTAAGAAACGCTTGCTTGACGGTCGACCCACGCCTATGATCTGCCTTCGCGAAATTTCTCTGAGGTTCCTATGAAACAACCGTTCCTTTGGCTCGCGCTGATCGGCTGGATGCTGCTCGGCAGCGGCTGTGCGACCAGCGGCTCACCCTCAACAGGGTCGAATGCCGTGCGTGGCGACCTGTTGGTGGCGGCCGCTGGCAGCTTGCAAAACGCCTTCACCGAGCTGGGCACGGCCTATGAAGCGGCCCACCCCGGCCAAACGGTGACCTTCACCTTCACCTCCACCGGCAATTTGGCGAGCCAGATCGAGAACGGTGCCCCCTTCGATCTTTTTGCAGCCGCCGACAATGAAACGGTGGCCCGCCTTGCGTCGGAGGGGTTGATCCTGCCAGAGAGCGTGCAGCCCTACGGGCAGGGGCGGCTCGTCATGGTGGTGGACGAAGGCTCCATGCTGGCGCTGGGCGATCTGTCGGTGCTGCAAGATTCCCGCATCCGCCATGTTGCCATCGCCAACCCGGCGCACGCCCCCTACGGTGTGGCCGCGCAGCAGGCATTGGAGCGATCAGCGCTTTGGGCCGCGCTGGAACCGAAGCTGGTCATCGGAGAGACGGTGGGTCAAGCGGTGCAATTCGTGCAGAGTGGCAACGCGGAGATCGCGCTGACCGCGCTCTCCGTCGCCGATCTGCCGGAGCTACGGTGGGCAGCGGTCGATCCGACCCTGTATGAGCCGCTCGATCAATCGGTGGGCATCGTTGCAAGCAGCCAACAACAGCCGCTGGCGCAGCAGTTCATCGACTTTCTGCTCAGCGACGCGGGCCAGACGATCATGGCGAAGTATGGCTTCGCGGCCCCGCCGTGAACATCGCATGGGAACCGCTCTGGCTTTCGCTGCGGGTGTCGTCGTTGGCGACGTTGCTGGTGGCGCTGCTCGGCATCCCGTTGGCATGGCTCCTTGCGCGGCGGCGCTTTGCGGGCAAAGAGCTGCTCAATGCACTGACCACGTTGCCCCTTGTGATGCCGCCGACGGTGCTTGGCTATTACCTGTTGGTGGCATTGGGGGCGCAAAGTCCGCTCGGGCAATGGTTGGAACGCATCGGTCTTCCGGCGGTCTTTACGTGGCGGGGCGCGGTGATCGCCGCCGCCATCGCCTCCTTCCCGCTGATGGTGACAAGTGCGCGGGCCGGCTTCGAGGCGGTGGACGAGAGATTGGAAGGGGTGGCCCGCACGCTGGGCCGCTCCGACTTCTACATTTTCATTCGTGTCACGCTGCCGCTGGCCTGGCCCGCGCTGCTGGCGGGCACGGTGCTGGCCTTCGCCCGCGCGCTCGGCGACTTTGGGGCCACGCTGATGGTGGCGGGCAACATCCCCGGCCGCACCCAGACCGTCTCGATCTACATCTACGATCTATTGCAGGCCAATCGGCGGGCCGAAACCAACCAGATGGTCTTGATCGTCACCGCCATCGCGGTGCTGCTGCTCGTCGTCGCGCAGTGGCTGGCACGGCGGAAATGAGTTAGGACCCTTATGAGTTGTCCGTTGCGAATGCCTTGTAGGATTTCGAAAGATCAACGGGGGAGCAACGTAGGGCCTCATCCTCTCTTCTTGATTCGCGCTTTAACGGAGGTGTGTAAGCCTGTCAAGACCAGACTGTTGGACTTGTGCCTTGCCAATGCCTTGATGCGCTTTGCAAGTTCAAGGTGAAAGCAAAGCAATTCTGTATCTGTTTCGCTTCCAACGCTTGCCGCGCTCCGCGATGAATCGTATAATATGCGCCTAACTTAGCCTGTTCCATAACAGAGCGTCTCCTGCCATTCGATGGCAGCGGACGCTCTTTTGCCCCCTTGCGGGTGCGATTTGCCTCGGAGCCTCCGTATGAGTGACGATTTTAAGCAGCCGACCGAGCTGTTAGAGAAGCTGGTCCGCAACGTGTCGGCCTATGCCCCAAACGGGGCGGAGCGATTGCTGCGCGACGCTTTCCTGTTGGCCGAAGAGGCCCACCGCCCCCAAGTGCGGCGGACGGGCGAACCTTATGTCAACCATTGTCTGGAAACGGCCCTGATCCTTTCTGACCTGCAGTTGGAACCGCCCGTCATTGCGGCGGGGCTGCTGCACGACACGGTGGAAGATACCCCCGTCACGCTCGGACGGCTAGGAGAGGACTTTGGGGAGGAAGTGGCCCTATTGGTGGATGGGGTGACGAAGCTGGGGGCGATTGCCGAGGCCACGGGCAGCCGCAAGCGGGACATGGCACAAGCCCAAGCCGAGAACCTGCGCAAGCTCTTCTTGGCCATGAGCAAGGATGTTCGCGTGGTCCTGATCAAGCTGTCCGATCGTCTGCACAACATGCGAACGCTGCACGGCCACCGCCGCGAAAAGCAACTGCGTATTGCCCAGGAAACGATGGATATTTACGCGCCGCTTGCCAACCGCTTGGGCATCTGGCAGCTCAAATGGCAATTGGAAGATTTGTGTTTGCGCTACTTGGAGCCTTCGGTCTACTTGGAGCTGTATTCCGGCCTCAACGAGGATCAGGAATCGAAGGATCGGTACCTCGAAGCGCTCAAGCGCGAGATCGCGGGGGTGCTACGCACCAACGGTATCGAGGCCACCATCACCAGCCGCTCCAAGCATATCTACAGCATCTATCGCAAGATGCGGCGCAAGGATCGGGACCTCGACCGTATCTTTGATGTGCGCGCTGTGCGAATCATCGTGAAGGACAAGGCGGCCTGCTATGCGACACTGGGGCTGGTGCATAGTATGTACAAGCCGATCTCGGGCGAGTTCGACGATTACATCGCCAACCCCAAGGCCAACAACTACCAATCGCTCCACACCGCACTCTTCGGCCCCGACAACAAGCCGGTCGAGGTACAGATCCGCGACGAAGAGATGCACCAGTACGCCGAATATGGGGTCGCAGCCCACTGGCGCTACAAAGAGGGAACGCACCGCGACAATTACTTGGAAGAGCGCGTGCGGGTGATTCGTCAACTGCTGGACATCCGGCCTGAAGATGACGAAGATTACATGGATTATGTGCGCGAAGAGGTTCACCCCGAGCGCGTCTTTGTGCTGACGCCCCGTGGCGATGTCAAAGATATGCCGTCGGGCGCGACGACGCTGGACTTTGCCTACTATGTTCACACCGACGTTGGCAATCATTATCGTGGCGCCATGGTGAACGGCAACATGGTCCCGTTGGGCTATGTGCTGCAAAACGGCGACCGGATCGAGATCATCACCAACAAACGGTCCACGCCCAGCCGCGATTGGCTCGACCCACGGCTGAACTACGCCAACACCTCCCGCGCTCGGTCCAAGATCCGGGGTTGGTTCCGCAAGCAGGATCGCGAGGAAAACATTCGCGCTGGACGCGACCTGTTGGAGCGAGAATTGCGTCGGCTGGGGTTGCCGATGACCCTCGAGAAGGTGGTGAAGATCAGCCGCTTCGACAAGCTGGATGATCTGCTGGAATCGATCGGCGCGGGGGATACCGGCGCGCAGTCGCTGGCCGTGGCGCTGTTGGACGAGGTCAACGCGCAGAAAGAGCCGGCCAGCTTCACGGACGAAGTGGCGGCCTTCAACGAAAAGCAGCGGGCCGCGCTGAAGAGCGCCGGCGATGCGATGAGCATCGACATGGGCGATATCGATGGGCTACTCTTTCGCATGGCGGGCTGCTGCAACCCGGTGCCCGGCGACACCATCGTGGGCTACGTGACGCGAGGCGCGGGGCTGACCGTCCACAACGCGCAATGTGGCAACGTGCGCAAGTTCGACCCGGAACGGGTGATGGCGCTCAACTGGAAGAGCAGTCGTGGGGAAGCGATGTTCCAAACGGGGGTACGCATCCTCGCCTTTGATCGCGACGGGCTGCTCCGTGACATCTTGGATGTGGTGGCGGACGAGCGGGTCAACATGCTTTCCGTCAACGCGCTGGGCAACACGGGGGACGGCGGGGCGATTGTCCATGTCATGTTGGAGGTTCACGACGCCGCACAGCTTTCCAAGATCATCGCCAAGATCAACCGGCTCCCCAACGTCGTCGAAGCCCATCGCTCGTCGCAGAGTTGAGACGGCGTTGCTACGACTCCACAGGTTCGACGATGTAACGCGCGAGACGCCCGGCGAGGCGCTGCGGCACAAACGCCCGTAAACTCGTGCCCTCCGCCTCGTGGGATTCCGCTTCCACCTGACCACGTTCATAGACCAAGCTCACCAGATCGCCGCGATCGTAGGGAATCTGGACCGTCACTTCCACCATCTGGCGGCGCAGCATCTCCTCGACCGCCGCCAACAGCGCGGGCACGCCGTCACCCGTGGCCGCGCTGACCAAGACGCTGTCCCCGTAACGCGATGCCTCCGCTTTGAAGAGGGCGAGCCGCTCGTTGGAAAGCAGGTCACGCTTGTTCCACGCCATCAATTGGGGTCGCTCGCTCAGTTGCAGCGATTCCAGCACCTGCTCAACCGCGTCCATTTGACCGTCCGCCATCGGGTGAGCGATGTCAACGACATGGAGAAGCAGATCAGCTTCAGCGATCTCTTCCAACGTGGCGCGGAAGGCGGCCACCAGGTTGGTTGGCAGCTTTTGGATAAAACCCACCGTATCGGTGAACAAGACTTCTTGTCCTTCGGGCAACGTCACGCGGCGGGTGGTGGGGTCGAGCGTGGCGAAGAGCTTGTCTTCGGCCCGTACGGTCGCCCCACTGAGCGCGTTGAGCAGCGTCGATTTCCCCGCGTTGGTGTAGCCCACTAGGGCGATCACCGGCACCCCGGTGCGTTCGCGCCGCTGGCGGTACTGTTCGCGGTGACGGCGCACCCCATCCAGTTCATTCTTGATGTGGGCCACCTTGCGATTGATCTCGCGGCGGTCCACCTCGAGCTGGGTCTCACCGGGGCCGCGCAGCCCCACGCCGCCCGCGCCGCCCCGCGCCGCGCCACCGCCCGCTTGGCGGGCCAAGTGGGTCCACATGCGGGTCAGCCGCGGCAAGCGGTACTCGTACTGGGCCAGTTCGACTTGAAGCTGCCCTTCGCGGGTGGCGGCATGTTGGGCAAAGATGTCGAGAATGAGCGCGGTGCGGTCAAGGACCCGCATCCCTTCGCCGAACGAACGCTCTAGATTGCGTTGCTGACCCGGCGACAACTCATCGTCAAAGATGACGACTGCGGCATTTTCAGCGATGGCCGCAGTTTTTACCTCGTCGACCTTGCCCGAGCCGATGTAGGTGGCCGGATGGGGCGACTCCAGCGCCTGGCTGCTCTGCCCCACGACGGTCAGCCCCGCCGTTTCAGCGAGACGACCCAGTTCGGCCAGCGAATCGTCGATGCTCCACAGCGCTTTCTCCGCGCTTTTCAGCGTCACACCGACGAGATAACAACGGCTTTCGCGCTGCATCTCGGGGATATAATGGTCGGACATGGCTTATCGTTCGGCGCCCCTTCGATGGGTAGAAATCGGGTCGATGGGTAAGTATAGCCAAGAGGACGTTGGCTTGGAATTGAGGCGACAAAGAGGGATCGCTCACAGCGATAGGCGGCCCATTCCGCGGCTACTGAAGAGCGACGCGGGCCAGTGCCTGCCCGACCCGGTTCAGAAGGCGAAGATAACTTGGCGACTCCTTATGTTAAATCCTACACGCCTTGGACACCCTAAACCCCCAGTCCTACTGAATCCTTTTGTGACGTTGAATAACGAATACCGAACAAGCTGACTACAGCTCCGCCAACAGCCGCGCCACTTCCGCACCCTTCAACTGCTCGATATCGTCCTGATATTTGAGCAAGACCCCCAACGTATCGTTCACCGCCTCCGTCGTCAGCGCATGTTGATCGAGCGCGACGAGCGCCATCGCCCAATCGAGCGTTTCGGCGACCCCGGGCAGCTTGTAGAGATCGAGCAGCCGCACACGCTGCACAAAGTTGACCAGTTGACGGCGGAGCGTTTCGGGCGCGTCCGGAACCTTGCGCGTGACGATCTCCAGCTCCTTTTGCGCAGTGGGATAGTTGACCCACTGATAGATACAGCGCCGCTTGAGGGCATCGTGGATTTCACGGGTGCGGTTGGAGGTGAGGAGAACGAGGGGCGGCGCCTCGGCCCGAATCGTGCCGATTTCGGGGATGGTGATTTGGAAATCCGACAGTAGCTCCAGCAAAAAAGCTTCAAACTCCTCGTCGGTACGATCCAGCTCGTCGATCAGCAAGACCGGTGGCTTGCCCTCTGCGCCCAGTTCAATGGCTTGCAGCAAGGGTCGCTTGATGAGAAAGCGTTCGCCGAAAAGATCGGTCGTCTCGCCACGCGCCGCCCCCGCCTCCATCAGTCGGATGTGGAGCAGTTGGGCCTGGTAGTTCCATTCATAGATCGTGGTATTGACATCGAGGCCCTCGTAGCATTGCAACCGAATCAGCGGGCGATCCAGGACGGCCGCCAGCGTCTTGGCGACCTGGGTCTTGCCAACGCCCGCTTCCCCTTCCAGCAGCAGCGGTTTGTTGAGCTTCAGCGCCAAGAGCAGCGCCACCGCCAGCGCCCGATCCGCGACGTAATCGTGGCGCAGCAGGGCCTGTTCCACGGCGTTAACGCTGTTTAGCATGAGGTCACTCTCTGGGTACGGGACTTGTACAGAATTTTTTCCGGATGGGAAGTGCGAGACACTGAGTAATACTGCGTGTCTGGGCGATTCGAGACGACGTTCGGATGATGCGTCACCCGTTGCCGTTTCGTCTCGTCCATGGGGCAAGGCGCGATGTGCAAATCAGTAATGCAACCCAGCAACTCAGCTCTGTTGCACCCGCCTCGATTGGCGATACCCAACAGCACGGGGCCACATCCCTCGACGCGGCCCCGTACCGTGACGCAGTCAACGGGCGTATTTCAGCCCGTCGCACGATCACAGGCGTTGCGCACCGCCTTCGCCGTCAGGACGCGCATCAAGTGGGCGCGATAGTCGGCGTCGGCGTGGATATCGCTCATGAAATCCCACTCGTCAATGCCGTCCGCCGCTTTCGATGCCGCCGCCTTGATCGCCGCCTCGTCGCCGCAGCCCACGCCGGAGAGCGCCGCTTCCACCGCTGCCAGCCGCTGCGCATGGTCCAGCGCCCCATTCACGGCGACCCGCGCGGCGCGGATCGCGCCATCGCTCACCTCGACGTAAGCGGCGATGCCGCAGATGGCATAGCCGCTGGCTGGGTTCTCGAACTTGGCGTAGGCGCTGCCACTGCCCACGACCGGCGCGGGGAAGCTGACCGAGGTGACCACCTCGTCAGGGGCCAACGCCACCTCAAAGAGGCCCACGAGGAATTCTGCGGCCCCCACGCGGCGTTTGCCGTTGCGGCCCGCCACGTGGAGCGTGGCGTCGAGCGCCAGGGCGACCGCGGGCAGATCGCCGCCCGGGTCGTTGTGGGCCAAGTTGCCGCCGATGGTGCCACGGTTGCGCACTTGGATGTCACCGATGTTGGAGGCCGCATCGTGGAGCGCACCGAAGGTCGTGGCAATCGCGGCGTCGTCGGTCACTGCCGCATACGTCGTCATCGCGCCGATGGTCGTTTCGCCGTCATCGCCACGGCAGATGCCACGCAAGTCAGCGATGAAGTTCAGATCGACCAGCGCAGCGGGCTGAGCCAAGCGTAGCTTCATGCTGGGCAACAGGCTGTGGCCGCCCGCAATCAGCTTCGCCCTCTCATGCTCTTGGAGCAAGGCAACGGCTTCATCCACGCTGTTGGCGCGGTAGTAGTCGAATTTTGCAGGATACATCGCGTCATTCCTCCCTGTAGCGTATTACGTGTGGCGTGTTAGGTCGGGCAGTGGAGAAGGATCTGTTTTTATAACCTCGTCTCCATGCCGTTTAGTGCAAGCGGCAAGGGGCAAGCGTGGCAACGAATAGCATGGCCAATCGTTGAAACAGCAATGTGCCCCCTACTCCGTTCCTATCTTCCCGAGCCGTTACTGTGCGCGTCGATGACCTTCCAGAGCTTCTGCGGCGTCAGCGGCATTTCGATGTGGCGCACGCCGAGCGGGGCGAGCGCATCCATCACCGCGTTGGCAATGGTCGGTGTGGCCGCGATCGTGCCCATCTCGCCGGCCCCTTTCACACCCAACGGGTTGTCGGGGGAAGGCGTTACGGTGTTCGAGACATGGAAAGTTGGAAATTGGTGGGCCTTTGGCATGGCGTAGTCCATGAAAGTGCCGCTCAGCAACTGACCATCTTCGTCATAGACCGCGCCCTCGGTCACCGCCTGCCCGATGCCCTGCACGATGCCCCCAACGATCTGACCCTCGACGATCAGCGGGTTGATCAACGTGCCAACATCGTCGACCGCGATGTATTTCAGGATGTGGACATGGCCCGTCTCCCGATCGACCTCGACCATGGCGAAGTGAGCACTGTTGGGGAAGGTGAAGTTGGCGGGATCGAAGAAGGATTGCTCTTCCAATCCCGGCTCCATCCCTTCCGGCATCGAGTGGGCGGTGTAGGCCGCGAACGCGACCTCGCCAAACGCCTTGCCCTGATCGGGCGCGCCCTTGACGTGCAGCCGTCCACTCTCGCGGTCGAAGACGATGTCCTCTTCCGCCGCTTCCAGCAGATGGGCGGCCAGCTTCTTCGCTTTCTCCCGCACCTTGCGCGCCGCCATCACGATGGCGCTGCCGCCGACGTTGGTCGAGCGACTGCCGTAGGTGCCCATCCCGAAGGGGACGCGGCCCGTATCGCCATGCACGATTTCGATATCTTCGGGCGCAAGGCCCAGTTCGTCGGCCGCGATCTGGGCGAAGGTCGTTTCGTGGCCCTGGCCGTGGCTGTGCGCGCCGGTCAGCACCGAGACCTTGCCCGTGGGATGCACCCGCACGACCGCACTTTCCCAAAAGCCGACCGCCGAACCGAGCGAGCCTGCAACCGCCGACGGCGCGGGGCCGCTGGCCTCGATCGCGCCCGCGATGCCGATGCCGACCAACCGACCCTCGGCCCGCATCCGCGCCTGCGCTTGGCGGGCGCCCTCGTAGTCGAAATTGGCGATCGCTTCATCGAAGAGCGTGTCGTAATCGCCGCTGTCGTAGAGGAAGGCGACCGGGGTCTGGTAGGGGAACTCATCGGCGGGAATGAAGTTTTTGCGCCGGATTTCCAAGGGGTCCATGTTGAGATCAGCGGCCGCCAGATCGACCAACCGTTCCAGCAGGTAGCTGGCCTCGGGGCGACCCGCGCCGCGATAGGCGTCGACGGGTACGGTATGGGTCAGCGTGCCCCACATTTCACCGTAGATGCCCGGGATTTTGTAGAGGCCGGAGAGGAGGGTAATGTAGAGTGCGGTCGGGATCAGCGGCGCGAAAGTGGAGAGGTAGGCCCCCTGGTTGGCCCACGTTTGGACGTGGAGTCCGGTGAAAATTCCCGCGTTCGTCATTGCCAATTTGGCAACCGTGACATGATCGCGGCCGTGGGAATCGGTCATGAAGGATTCGGAGCGGGTGGCGACCCATTTGGCGGGCCGGTTCAGCTTGCGCGCCACCCACGGCACGATGATCTCTTCCGGATAGTGGAAAATCTTGCTGCCGAAGCCGCCCCCCACGTCGGGCGAGATGACGCGCAGCTTGTTCTCGGGGATGCCGAGTGTGAAGGCGCTCAGCAACAGGCGAATCGGATGGGGATTCTGGCTGGTGGTCCAGAGTGTCATCTCTTCCATCGCCTCGTCCCACTCCGCGACGGCGGCACGTGGCTCCATCGCGTTGGGGATCAGCCGCTGGTTGATCAGCTCCAATTCGACGATGTAATCGGCCTCCGCGAAGGCTTTCTCCATCGCCTCTTTGTCGCCCAGCGCCCACGGGTAGCTGACGTTGTTCGGCACATTCGCGTGGACGAGCGGGGCGCCCGCCTCGGTCGCTTTGCGGCCATCGACCACGGTGGGCAGTGGCTCGTAATCGACCTCGATCAGATCGAGCGCATCCTCGGCGATGTACGCCGTTTCGGCCACGACCGCCGCCACACTGTCGCCCATGTGGCGGACAAACTCCGGCTCCAACGGCCAGCGATCCGGCACAATCGTGTTTGGCACCACCCAGCCGCAGGGCAACTTGCCCACACCCCCTTCAATGAGGTCCTGCCCCGTGAAGACGGCGATGACGCCCGCCAGCGCTTCGGCTTGGCTGCTGTCAATGCCGTTGATCCGCGCATGGGCGTAGGGACTGCGCAGAATGGCCACGTGGACCATGTGGGGGCGCTGCATATTGGCCACGTAGCGTCCCTTTCCGCGAATAAAGCGCGGATCTTCGACGCGTTTCATCCTTGCTCCAACATGGCGACTCATTGTGACCCTCCTTGCATCT
>JACKAZ010000021.1 GCA_020634795.1 Ardenticatenales bacterium
AGCGCCGACGCCGAGCCGTTCTAGCCGCGTCCGACATGGCGGGGCGTGGGGAAAGCCACGCCCCGCCACTGTCACGACGTTGCCCAGCATTGTTACCCCTCCGCATTCCACAACGCCGTGCCCACGCTTTGCCAGGCCACACGCGGCAGCGGGCGATGAAAAGCACGTGGCCCTGATGACTACGTACCCGACACCCTGAAGAAACCATGCGAACCGTAACCCACCCCCTGCCCCACCACGACGTCGCCGTCATCGGCGCTGGCCCGATGGGCCTCGAACTGGCCGTCAACCTGCGCACGTTGGGCGTCGACTACATTCACTTCGAGGCCAAGCAGATCGGCCACACCATGACGTGGTGGCCGCGCAACACGCCCTTCTTCAGCACCACCGAACGGCTGGCGATTGCGGGCGTGCCGATCCAAGACAACCACCAGCAGCGCATCACCGGCGAAGATTATCTCGCCTACCTGCGCGGCATCGTCGAGCAATTCGATCTGCCGATCCACAGCTTCACGCCGGTCACCGCCATCGCGCCCCAGCCGACGGGCGGCTTCCTGCTGACGACCGAGACGCGCCGTGCGCAAGCGCAGTGGCACGTCGACAAGGTGGTGCTGGCGATTGGCGACATGGATTACCCCAACCTGCTCCACATTCCGGGCGAGGAGCTGCCCTTCGTCAGCCATTATTTCCGCGATCCGCACGACTATTTCCGGCAGCGGCTGTTGATCGTGGGGGGCAAAAATTCGGCGGCGGAGGCCGCGTTGCGCTGCTGGCGCGCTGGTGCGGAGGTGACGATCAGCTATCGGCGGGCGCGGCTCGATCAGAAGCGGATCAAACATTGGTTGCTGCCCGATCTGGAGGCGCAGATCGAGGCGGGCAACATCGGCTTTCTGCCGCAGAGCGTCCCCATCGAAATCACGCCCGATCAGTGCGTCTGGCTCCAACCGACCGACGCGGCGGGCCACACGCGGGCCGATGCACAGCCCGTCGTGCACGAGACGGATTTTGTACTGCTAAACACCGGTTTTCGGGGCGATCAGCGGCTGCTGGAGATGGCAGGCGTGCGGTTGGAGGGGCCGAACCGCGTACCGCAGCTCAACACTGAGACGATGGAAACCAACGTGCCGGGACTCTACTTGGTGGGCACCGTCTCGGCCGGGATTCAGCAGCGCTACACCGTCTTCATCGAGACCAGTCACCCGCACGTCGCCGCCGTGGTACGCGACCTCACGGGGCAGGCTGCGCCACGCATCGGCACCGTCAGCCGCCGAACCTACGAGCCGAGCTTCGCCTATATCGAGGCCAATTGAGCGGCCGCGGCCCGTGGTGATGGGCCATCACGCGCCAACGGACACGCGACGCCACTCCCCCTCCGTTCGCCCTGTAGAGAACCCCATCCATCTTATCACTATGCGAAGCCACTGCCCGCGCCGCGCGGCTCAGCGTGGTGGGGCGGCGCGTACCTCGTAGATCACCCCATCGCTGACGCGCTGCACCACGCTGAATTGCGCGGGTAGCTGCTCGGCCAACGTTGCCACGTCGAAAAGCGACGTATCCCCCCGCGTGAAATCGTTGTCGAACCAGATCAGCGTGAGCGGTTCGTCCGCCGCCAACACCGCTCGAAAGGCGGCCAAATCCTCCGCCGGGCTGCCCGCCACGATTGGCGGCACCTGCTGGCGCGGGCTGATCGTCGGTTCGAGCGCGGTGTAGAGGTAAACGGGGTAGGGCGCATTGCTGTAGACCGGCCCCGCCACCGGCGCGGCACGGAGCTGCGCGATCAGCGCTGAATCCCGCCAGCGCGCCCCGTTGTATTCCTCCACGCCCTGCCGCATGGCCGTCGCCACGAGATCCCCCACGGTGGCGGCGTTGAAAAGTAGCCAAAGCGCAAGCAGAGCGTAGAGCGCGATGTTGCGTTGGCGTGGCACGGCCATGATACGATCCAGCGCAAAGAAGAGCAGCCAGAGCAGCGGGATATAGAGCGGCGTGTAGAAGCGCTCGATCATCACGTTGTAGGCGACGGCGGAGGCGGAAAGAATCAGGAAGAGCGGGAAGATGATCAGGAGCAACAGAGGGGGCAGCAGGACGCGCGTTGATGCGCGGTCGCGCTGCGCGCGGTAGCCGACGGCCGCCCCCACCAGCAGTGCGATCAGCAGCAGTGCCGCGACCGTGTTCGGGACCGATTGCGGCACCATCCAGCCCGCAAAGATATCGACCGTCGCCTTCAGGTTGTCCGCCAGCGATTCGGTGGCGCGGCCGCGCGGCCCGGTGATCTCCCCCGAGAGGCGGTAGTTGCGTAGCCACCAGCCGCCCAGCGGCAGCCACGAGAGGAACGCGAAGCTCACGCTTTCCCACAGTCCGCGCCGCAACGGACGACGCAGCCACAGGAGCGCGACAACCCCAACGGGCAGCAGCACCACCCCCACATAGCGGGTTAGCATGGCGAGGGCGGCGGTGAGGGTGAGCGCCCCCAGCGTGAGCAGACGCGGCTGCGCCAAATGCGCGGCCAGCGCCCACAGAAAAAGTAGCAGCAGCAGGATGAAGAGCGCTTCGGAATAGGCGCTGATCGCCACCCGCAGCAGTGGCGGCGCCAAGAGCATCGCTGCGCCGCCGAGCACCACCCACGGCCCACGCCGCAGATGGCGTTGCAGCCACGCGGCCCCCACCGCGAGGGTCGCGGCGAACAGCAGCGTGTTGAGCAGCCGCACCCCCAGCAGCGGTTCGATGCCCAGCGCAGCCAGCAGCGCCAGCAGCGCCGGGTAGAGCGGCGGCCAGTAAAGCAGCGGCGAATCGGGAAAGCCCGCGTAGTAGCCAACCCAACCCTGTCCAGCAACCACGTTGCGGGCCACCGAGAGATAGCCCACGGGGTCCGTCGTCAACCCAATGCCATAGGGCGCGGTGCTGCGCCAGACGAGCCATGCCCCCACCCCCGCCAGCAGCAGCGGGAAGGCGGCGAAAAGGCGACGTGAGACCGGAGTTGAGGCAGGGCGGTTCATGGGAAAGTGAGTGTAGTCAGGGTGGGGAAAGGTGTGAATTGGGGTGGGGGGGAGCTAGGGGAGCGGGGGAGCGGGGGGTTGCTGATCAATTTCGAGCCATGTACCTCGATTCGCGTTTCTCGATTCGGGGGGCTGGGGGTGGTGCGGCGCTAAAGCACGGCGCGTGGCCACGCCATAGCGGGTCTTCACATTTCCTGAATATCTCTTCCCTATGCTCTCTCTTGGATCGAGGGGATACGTAACCCTTTAAGCGCTTCGGAGGATAGGAGTTGGCGCGGCGCAGAGTGCATTACCAAACCATCGTTAAATTACCGATATCCATTCTCCATTCTCCATTCTCTAATCAGGCGATTGATTCAGAGACGGCGTGACGACTGGCATACACCCCCTGATACGCGAGAAACTCTAGCACGACAAAAGGAAACAGAGATGAAACAAACCGCCCTACTCTTCGTGGCGCTGTTGGCGCTCGTTGGTGCCTACTTCGTCTACACCACGCTCCGCCCCGCCGAGGAAGCCAGCGCTCCGATCAGCGCCCTCCCGCTGCAAAGCAGTGCCACCGCCGCGACGTCCGTTGAGGAAAGCGCAGAAGCGGCAATGGCCGAAACGCCGCAGGCGGCAGTGCCCACGGCGGAGGGCGAAGCGACCAACGAACCGGAAGCGGTCATCTATGAGATCGACCCCCAAAGCTCGACGGTCAGCTTCACCATCGACGAAGTGCTCAATGGCGCGCCGAAGACGGTGGTCGGCACGACCGATCAGGTCGCGGGCCAGATCCTGCTGAACCTCAGCGACCCGTCGAAATCCGAGGTTGGGGTGATTCAGGTCAATGCCCGAACCTTCGTCACCGACAACAACAACCGCAACAACGCGATCAAGAACCGTATCCTGTCGACCAATGACTACGAATTCCTCACGCTCACCCCTACTCGCCTCGACGGCCTGCCTGCCGCGATCAACAATGACGACAGCTATCGCTTCACCCTGACGGGCGATCTGACGATCCGCGATATCACCCGTGAGACGGTTTGGGAGGTGACGGTCACGCCCAGCGCACAGGGGCAACTGATCGGCACGGCCAGCACGACGGTGGTCTACGCCGATTGGAACATTGCGATTCCGAGCGTGCCCGCCGTGGCAAGCGTCGAAGATACCGTGCTTTTGCAGATAGACTTCACCGCGAACCCTGTGTAGAATAGAGCAGACAAGGAGCGTATGATGGCCAAAACAATCCTGATGGTCGACGACCAACCGAACATCCGCAAACTGATCGAAGGCTATCTGACGGGCGAGGGCTTCCGCGTGGTGACGGCCGAAAATGGGCGGCGCGCCCTCTTCTTGGCCCGTCAGGAGCAGCCGGATGTCATCATCCTCGATCTGATGATGCCCGAAATGGACGGCTACAGCTTTTTACAGGCCCATCGCAAGGAACGCAACACCCCGATCATCATTTTGACCGCGAAGGTCGAGGAGAACGACCGTGTGTTGGGGCTGGAGTTGGGTGCCGACGACTACGTGACCAAGCCATTCAGCCCGCGTGAGTTGACCGCCCGTGTCCGTGCCGTGCTGCGCCGCTTGGAGCGGGACGAAGAGCCGTTGCAGGCACCGATCCGCATTGGAGAGCTGATGCTCGATGAGCAGGCCCATCGTGTCACCCTTCAGGGCGAAACGGTCGATCTGACCCCGACTGAGTTTGATATCCTAAGCATCCTGATGCATTCGGCCGGACGCGCTTTCAGTCGTTTCGAACTGCTGGAGCGGCTGCCGGGCGATGCGATCGAGGGCTATGAGCGGACCATTGATGTGCATGTCCGCAACATTCGCACCAAAATCGAGGAAGAGCCGAAAAATCCGCGCTATCTGCTCACCGTCTACGGAATTGGCTATCGCTTCAGTGAAAGCTAGGCTGGCATGAATTCGCTCTCGACCAAACTGACCTTCGCCTTTTTGCTCGTCGGGCTGAGCGGGATTGCCGTGCTTGCCCTGCTGGTGCAATGGCAGACCAATCGTCAGTTTGATCAGTTCCTCAACGAAGTGGATATGAGCGAACGATCGCGCGTCGAGCAGCTCCTAGCCTCCTTCTACAACGCCAACGGTTCATGGGCGGGCATCGACCGATGGACATTGATCAGCGCCGATTCGGACGATGCGCCCTACCGCCCCCTGCGTGCCCGGTATGTCTTGGCCGAGGTGAATGGCACCGTGGTGATGAGCAGTTCCCCCCGCTTTCCCATCGGGAGCCTATTGGATGCCACCCTTCAGGGCAGTGCGCGACAGCTCCGCGCGGATGGGAAGGTGATCGGGCTACTTCTGTGGGAAGGGGAAAGTGGCGGAGGGGGCGGTCGCAACCGCAGCGGGATACGTAGCGCCCCACCGGAGACCGAATTCATCAGCAACGTGCGTCGCGCGCTGCTTTGGAGCAGCTTGGTGGCGGGCGGGCTGGCGCTGGTGGTGGGGGCGGGTCTGGCCCACAACATCTCCCGACCGGTTCGTACCCTGACCGAGGCCAGCCACACCCTGGCGAAAGGGGAGTTGGGGCTTCAGGTGCCTGTCACCAACGATGACGAATTGGGCGAGTTGAGTCGAGCCTTCAACCGCATGAGCCACGATCTGGCCCGCGCCAAAGAGATTCGGCAGCAGATGACCGCCGACATCGCCCACGATCTGCGTACGCCACTGACCACGCTGTTGGGCTACACCGAAGCGCTCCACGATGGCAAAATGGACGCATCGGAAGAGATCATGGCGATCCTCCACGACGAAACGATCCACCTGCAACGGCTTGTCGACGACCTGCGGCTCCTCTCCTTGGCGGACGCGGGGGAGCTGCCGCTCGTGTTGCAGGATGTGGCGATCAAACCGATGTTGGAATGGGTGCAGCGTCGCCATCTGGCCCACGCCCAAAGTCAGTCAATCACCCTGACGCTGGAGGATCTGCCGGAGCGACTCAGTGCCACGCTGGACGAAGAACGATTCCTCCAAGTGTTGAGCAACCTCGTCACGAACGCGCTGCGCCACACCCCTGCGGGTGGTCATATTCGGCTCGGCGCTCGGCCCGAAGCGGGGGGCCTTTCGATCACCGTCGCCGACGACGGCAGCGGCATCGACGCCAGCGCGCTGCCGCTGCTCTTCGACCGCTTCTACCGCGTCGACCCTTCGCGCCAGAGCGACGACGGCCATTCGGGCCTCGGTCTGGCCATCGTCAAATCGATCCTCGAAGCCCACGGCGGCACCGTCAGCGCCCACTCCGAGGGCAAGGGCAGAGGGACGACGATTCGGCTCTGGCTCCCCATGACGCAGCGGGCATTGTGAAAGCGCGGACGGAGTGTGATGGTGTCAGGCGCGGAGGGAGCTGGGGGAGACGGGGGAGCTGGGGAGCGGGGAGCGGGGGCTGGGGAGTTGGGGGAGCTGGGGAGCTGAAGGGTGTGATCGTTGGCAGCGCAATGCGTTAGCAAGAATCCCATTCGTCACGCCCAGAGCGTCCACACGCTGTCCGATCACTGCCCCAACGCCCCCAAACACAGTTCCCCCTCAAAGCTGCCCATCGCCCCACGCCGCCATCCGCGCGGCATAGCTTGGCTCCGCGTAGCGCTGCGGGGCGAAGGCAGCGGCGTAGCTGGGCAGGGGCAACCCTTGTAGTTGCAAGGCGAACAGCTCGGCGGCGGCGGGCGCTGCCATGATGCCGTAACCGCTCAGCGCCCCCACGATGTAAAGGCCATCGACTGACAAGGGGCCGATCAGCGGTCGATTCTCGGCGGTGCGGCTGTAGTAGCCGCCGTCGATCACCGGCTTGGGCAGCCGCTCGGTATAGCGCAGGAGCGTGGGAAGGAGCGTCGCCAAGCCACGCAAGATGATCTCCGGCTCGACCGCGCTGAAATCGGGGGGAAAACGTGGCGGGTCGACGCGCTCGGCATGGTAGGGCCAGAGCATTAGCACCGTCTGGCTCGACGCGCCGCCGTCGGGCCGCAGATGCGCCCCTGCGGGAAAGCGCTCTAACAGCCCGCGCAACGCTGGCTCTTCGCGCAACAGCGCCCGTTCCTCGTCGCTCCACGGTAGGTGCACCGCCTCATCACTGATCAGCAGCGGCGCATGGCGCGGCACGATACCTTGAGCATCGCTGATCGCCACCTTGGCGTGCAACTCGTTGTAAATCGGCAGCGACAGACCCGCGGTCGCCGCAAGCTCCGCCGCCATCGGCCCTGCGGCGATCACAAGGCGGGGCGTGGCGATCCGTTGAGGAACAGCGCCCCCCTCCAAGGCAATCTGCGCCGCCCTCACCGCGCCCCCACGCTGCTCGATGGCAACGAGCTGGCCACGCAGCAACCGCACGCCCGAAGCGCGCGCCTGCTCCCAGAGCCACATGCCGAGCTGCTGTGCGCTCAGCCAGCCCGCCTGGCGCACATGCAGCCCCGCCGCCAACGCACGATCCAGATAGGAAAAGTGGCGGTGGAGCGCGTCGCCCCACAGCAGGTCGGCCCCGTCCAGCGACGGGTCGATCCCCTGCGGGGGCGCGGGCCGATACGCATCGCCCCGCGCCGTGTGGATTCGCAACGAACCTGCGCCATATTGCGTACTTTCTGTGGCGTCCTGCTGCCAGCGTGCCACCTGCGCCGGATCGTGGGTCAGGTAGAGATAGCCACGCTGGTTCATGGCGAAGCGGTTGTCGCTCGCAGCGGCCCAAGTGGACAGGCGCTCGTAACTGCGCCGCATCAGGCCGATCATCGCCCCATCGGGACCAGCGGGCCACCACGTGCGGTAACATTCGCTCGACTTGTCGCTGGTCAGCGACAGGGGAGGGCGCGGGTCGACGACCACCACATCGCGCAGGCCGTGGACGACCGCCAATTCGTAGGCGGTGGCGATCCCCGCAATGCCCGCACCACAGATCAAAATGTCGGCCTGCAATTCGCGTATTACTGACATTCGTCGTATTATTATCGTTGTGCTCTGTCCACTGATGGGACAGGGCTGTGGAGGAAAGAGAGAGTGCTATGAGTTATCGGACAGTGCGCCGCGCGGGACCGGGCGGCGGCAGCGCGGGGGGACGGCTGGTGATGGCCTTGATCCTTGCAATGATCGCCATCGGGAGCTACATGTGTAGCGCCCAAGAAAACCCCGTCACTGGCGAGAGCCAGCGGGTCAACATTTCACCCAATCAGGAAATCGCCCTCGGCCTTCAGGCCGCGCCTGAACTGATTCAGCAGTTCGGTGGGGCCGATAGCAACCTACAAGCCCAGCAATTGGTCGACGAGGTGGGGCTGAAATTGCTCCAGTCCAGCCCCGAATTGATCAATTCGCCGTGGGAATGGGAGTTTACCCTGCTCGCGGACGACCAAACGATCAATGCCTTCGCCCTGCCGGGCGGACAAATCTTCATCACGCGCGCCCTGCTGCGTCTGTTGGAACATGAGGATGAGCTGGCGGGCGTCTTGGGACACGAGATCGGCCACGTGGTGGACCGCCACGGGGCGCAGCAGATGGCCAAGCAACAGTTGACACAAGGGCTTTCTGGTGCAGCGGTAATGGCCGCTTACGATCCGAACAATCCGGCCAGCGCGCAAAGCGCTGCTGTCGTCCAGTTGATCGGCCAGATGGTGAACATGAAGTATGGTCGGGACGACGAGTTGGAATCGGACGATTACGGCGTGAAATATATGCTCAATGCGGGCTACAACCCCTGCTATCTGATGACGGTGATGCAGAAGTTGGGCCAAGCCAGCGAGGGCAACCGACCGCCGGAATTCTTCAGCAGTCACCCCAACCCCGAAAACCGTATCCAAAAGATCGGGGAATCGATTCAGCGGTATGCGCCCGGCATGAGTTGTAACGCGCGATAGCCGATCGCGCATCGCGCACCGCGCATGGGTTGACAGGCCCTCTGCGAGGCCGCCGCGACGCTTCCGATTTTCGATTCGGGATTCACGACATCTAGTGCCAGGGCAGCGCACTGCGATAGGCCCAATAGTGCGGCGGTGACTCGGCCAGCTCGGCCAGGGTTGCCGCCGCGTCGTCGTCCCACACCACGTCGAAGGCGGCCCAGTTCGAGACCAACTGGGCGTCGGTCGTCGCCCCGCTCAGCACCACGTCGGCCCACGGCTGCGCCAGCACGGCGGCCAACGCCAAGCCATCCAGCGTCGTCCCCAAGCGGTCGGCCACGCGCTGCAACCGTGCTTTTTGCGTGGCAAAGCGTGGCGAGTCGTTGCCAGCGGTCAGTCGCCCGTTGGCCAGCGCCTCTTTGACGATTACCGTCATCCCGACCGCGTGGGCCTCGGCCAAGGCCGCCCCCACACTCGGTTCCAGCAGGTTCCATGTCGCCTGCACCCCATCGAAGAGTCGCCCCCCCTCCCGCTCGATCCCCATCGCCACGCGCAGCAGAGCAGCCTGATCGGGGCCGCTGAGCGAAAGGCCCAGACGCACCCCCTGCTCGCTTTTCAAGCGTGCCAACCCGTCCAGCACGGCCCCGTTTGCCAACACCCCACTCTCGAAGGTGGCCGAGTGGATCTGGTAGAGGTCGAGTTGGTCGCCGAGCAGCGCGTGACTTTCCTGCCATTGCTGGCGCAACATGGCGAGCGAGTGTTCCTTCACCTCATGCTGATCGGCGTCGACCTGCCACTGCGCCACGTAGCGATAGCCCCACTTGGAGGCGACGACGACCGCATCGGGGTCGATCTCGCGTGTACTGAGCCAACTGCCGAGAAACTGTTCTGCCTTGCCGTAGGAGCGCGCCGCGTCGAAGTAGCGGATGCCGAGCCGCCACGCCGCGTCCAACACGGCATGGCTTTGCGTTTCCATGGCCGCCACGCTGCGTCCTGCGGCAAATTCATCCCGGTGGCCCAGAGTGATGTAGCCGGGCCGACCCAAGGCGGCCAAGCCCAGCCCCATGCGGGGGAGCGGCTGCGCCGCCCCGCGCAACGTCGTGGTACGGGCCGGGCGGCTCATGTGGCGGGGGCGCGGTAGGGGGTAATCTCTACTGCGGCCACCCGACGGTCGATGCCGTTGTCGTCGATCACGTAGTGCGGCAGCCAGAGGATGCCGAAGTGGGTGACGGCGATATCCTTCTTGTAGGGCGAGACCTCAATCGTTTGCCGCTCGGTCGCCACCGCATCCCACTTTTGCTTGATCTCATACAGGCTCTGGCCGTGGCGACTCTCCATCTCGCGCAGATCTTGTTCCAGTTGGGCGATCTCCTCGCGGGATTCCTCCACATCCCGCTTCGCGTTCTCGGTCATGCGCCGCTTGCTGAGCGAGCGGTTGACGCTGGAACTGCCGCGCCGTTTGCGGAAGAGATCGAAGACAGTCGTGGCATAGGAACCCATTTCCTCCCGCTTGCGTGCCTCGTACTCGGCCTCGTCATCGCTGAGTTCGCGCTGTTCGCGGCGCAACTTCTCTTCCAAGCGATCGATCTCCTTGTCGAACTTCTCCTCCGCTTTGGCGATCTCCGCTTCGGCCTTCTCCGTCGCCGCCTGATGCAGCCGACGGACGAAGGCCTCTTCACTCTCTTCCGGCGTCGCAAAGAGGCCGAGCGCCTCGTTGGCACGCACGATTACTGTGCCGGTACGATAGATCCACTCCTCGAAATCGCTCTGCAGCACTTTGATCGTTTTGCCGTCGGCCAGCGGCCCCTCGGGGCTGAGGTAGCGGGCCGCGTCGGAAGGATCGGCGTTCAGATCGCCGTCGGGCAGGGGGACGACGCGATGGGCATCCCAGGCGACCCGTCCGTCCGCGTCGCGGTCGCTCAGGATGACGCTCCGCTGGCGCAGCACGTCCAGCCCATATTTGCCCTGGTTGTAGCGCACATCGGCCTGGGCGAGCAGATGGGGTTCGTAGAGCAGCGTGACGGCACTGTCGGCCAGATGGCCCAGCCCGGCGGCTTCCAGCGCGGCGCGGGGCGAGAGCCGTTCGGCCATCAGGTATTCCGCCACCCGCGATGGCACGGCGGGGCGGGAACGGTGGCCGGGCAGCGCCGCCTCGGGCGGGGGGCTGGCCGCGGGGGGCGCGGCCGGGGCGGCGTCGGACGACAGGGCCGATGGCGTGGCTGGGGCAACGGTCGTGGCCGCTGCTGCAGCCGCGGGGGGCGCGGCCCCCACCAAGTCGTTCAGCGCCGGAAGCTGGGCGCGGGTCATCGGACCTGCGAGGTAATTCATCGCCCAGCGCGTTTGAAAGAGTTGGGGCGCTTTGTCGTGGACGTTGCGCAGCAGGAAGACCCGTTTGCCGAGGCGGGAGATCAGATCGTCATATTCGCCCCGATCCATGCCAGCGCCCATCGCGTTCATCAGCCCATCCAATAGCCGCGCCTTGTCCTGCTCGGTGCCGAGCCGCCCGACGAACCAACTGCCCGCGTTACTCAGCGCCTTGTAATCGACATCCACCGGATTCTGGGTGGCGAGCAGCAGCCCCACGCCAAAGGCACGGGCCTGTTTCAGCAGCCGCAACATCGGTTCTTTCGACGAGGGGTTGCCGATGGGCGGCAAATAGCCGAAGATCTCATCAAAATAGAGGAGTGCGCGCAGCGAGGTCGTCCCCTTTTGGGCGCGCATCCAGCTTTCCACCGCCGAAAAGAGCAGCGTGACGAAGAACATCCGCTCGGCGTCATCGAGGTGGGCGATGTAGAAGACGGAGTGGCAGGCTCTGCCGTCCCGCGCCGTCAGCAGCGCACCGATGTCGAGCGGCGCACCTTCGATCCAGCGTTGGAAGGAGGGCGCCGCGAGGATGCTGTTGAGCTTCATCGCCAGGCCAAAGCGATCCTTGTCGGGGAAGAAGGTGCTGACCTCGAAAACACCCAGCTTTTCGAACGGGGGATTCTGTGTCTGAATGATCAACTCTTCCAGCGTTAGATCTTGCCCTTGACGCCACGCCTGCTCGAAGATGGCCGAAAGCAGGATATGTTCGCGCGATTGGACGGGATCGAGGTCGGTCAGCCCCACCAAGCCCAAGATCGCAGTGACCGTGCTACCGATCTTGTCGCGGATCGCTTCGCGCTGCTCGTTCCACGCCAAGTCGGGCGCGTGCAACGAGGCGAGGATGCTGACGGGAATGCCCGCGTCGGAGCCGGGGGTGTAGACGGCGAAGTGGGCACTGTCGGCCAATCGCTGGATGCGCTCCGGTTGGATCGCCCAACTGGCGAGACCGTTGCGCCACAACTCTGCGGTGGCGGCGGCCGCCTCTTCGACGCTCTTTCCTTCGCGGCGGGCGCTGTCGGCATTGATCCACGGCTGGAAATCGCGGGGCCGCAGTTCGGGGAAATGGAGCAACGTGTTGGTGATGTCCCCTTTGGGATCGATCATGATGACGGGGATATTTTGCAACGCCGCCTCTTCGAGGATGTCGATACAGAGACCGGTCTTGCCCGAGCCGGTCATGCCGACCACTACGCCATGGGTGGTCAGATCGGCGGGGTCGTAGTACAGGGCTTCCTCCGTCGTTTCGCCCGTCTCGGCGGTCACCACACGTCCAATGTAGAAGTCGGATTCGCTCATGAAAATAGCTCCGTAATTTGACCTTGTCACCCGGTAGCCAAGTGTACGGGGAAGTGGTGGCTTTGGCAAAGATGACGGCTTAGTGCGTGAGGGTCGGCGCGTGAGGGTTGCGACAGGGGAACGCACGTCGCGGTAACGTCTCTGGTGCGTTCTCCGCACTCCATCCATCCGACCAAAGCAATGTCGTTCATAGGATATGCGTCGTGTTGTGCGACCCAAGCGTTTGTCGCCATTCATCGGCCAGTTGCGCGTTGGATGATACGTCTCCGCACGGTCTCTACAATGTGGCACAACGATTGAGGACCGCCTCGTTCATAGACGGAGTTGACAAAGAGCTTTCTATCTGGTTTCATGGTAGGCGTCTATGCGGCGCCGCTCCCCTCGCGTGCGCCGATCAGCAAACGTCGAGCCACAGTCCAAGGAGTCTTCATGCGCCCCTCTCAATTTCTTAAGATCACGCTGGCGCTCGTCGGCATTGTTCTGATGACCCACCTGCTGAGTCCGCGCTCCGCGCGGATCGTGGCGGCAGATCCCCCACCCCCTCAGAGTCCGATCCCCGGCGCGGGGCCTATCTTCGCGCCCAACAGTTCGGAAAAGGTGGTACGTGCCTTCTACGAAGGGATGGCGGCCAGCGGTCACTACAACCTCGCCCGCCATTGGGAGCCAGCAAACACCGCGACGCACAGTGGCGGCAGCGGGCAGGGTGACGCGGTCGTCTTGACGTGGAGCATAATTCCCGACGGCACGCCGATGGCCGGCCTGATCGTGATTCCGGGGTGCGACAGTGATCTTCAAACGATCTTCAATGCGACCTACGGGGAGGGGGTTTGGCAAGCGAAGATCGCAGAGATTTTTGAGACGCAGTGGGCCGGGCTCACCGGCAATCTTTACGTCCACGAACCGAACGATGACGGGGCCGCGTGGCCGGGATCCCCAGGCGAGTTGGGGTTACGGGGTGACATTCGTATCGGGGGCTGTGCCATTGATGGGGACAATGGGATATTGGCCTACAACCTTTTCCCGAATAACGGAGATATGCGTATCGACAGCACCGATTCATTTTACGCGCCCACCGTCCTTGATACGGGTCTCTTCAATGTGGTCGCCCATGAGCATGGACACGGCAGTGGCGTGATGCACGTCTGCCCCACCGACGAAACAAAACTGATGGAACCTTTCCTCACCTTTAGCTTCATCGGCATGCAACATGACGATATTCGCGCCGCACAGCGCCAGTATGGGGACCGCTACGAGAGCGCAGATAACGGGAGCACTTTTACCCGTACGGATAATGATAGCGCGGCGACGGCCAGTGATCTCGCTCTGGCAAGCGTCGGTACCGTGACCACACTCCAGCACGTGAGTATTGACGACGATGCCGATCAGGATTTCTTCCGCATTTCGTTGCCAAGTGACGTCATTCTTCAGAGCTTGAGCCTGCAACCGATCGGCTTTCAATATGAGGACGGGGATCAATCACTGTTGACCGGACAATGCCAACCCGGTACCCTCATTGATTCAAAGCTCGTCCATGATCTTGACCTGCAGCTCTTGGACAGCGACGGCACCACCGTTCTAGCGACCGCCGATGACGCGCCAGCGGGGGAGCCGGAAACGTTGAGCGATCTGCCGCTCAGCATGGGGGACAAGTACATTCGGATCTACCCGTCATCCAGCACCGACGATATTCAGCTCTACGAACTCGAATTGCTTCTGATTCCCGCGTCGGGCCCGACCGCAACGGCCACCGCCCCGGGGACGCCGACCCTCTCTCCCACGCCTGAAGCCACCGCGACTTTGACGCCGCCCGCCTCGGCCATCGAATTTGAGGGGCTGCAAACCCACAGCCGGTCGAGCCACAGTTGGCTCATCGCCCTGCTCGGCCTGACGCTGACGGGTGCCACGCTCCTCGTGGCAGAGCGCCGCCGACGCTAGGGAGGACCTGCGCTTGAGCGACGGATCGCAACGCCCCCGCACCCTGTGGGGGCGTTGCTTTGTGCGGCGCGTTCGCGGCGTGGGGCCACGTAATGGGGCACTGACCGCCACGAGGGGCCCACGTCGCCCCGCCGCCGTTCGAGTTTTCCGCCAAATTGTGATACCCTGTATAGGCAACAGGTGACATCACCGAGCGACGGTTTACGCTCGACCTCGCCCTTGCGATTCAGACATCCACCCATGCGCCCACCCATACACCACGCCCTATCGACAAAGGTGTCGCCATGCCCGGCATGTACTACGAGGATATGATCCCCGGCACAGTCATCCATCACGATCGCGGTCGCACCATCACCGAAGCCGAGAATGTGATGTTCTGCTCGATGACGATGAACACGCAGCCGCTGCACTTGAACCGTGATTTTGTGAGCCGCACCGAGTTCAAAGAGCCGATCGTGAACGGGATGTTGACGATGGCGCTGACCGTCGGCCTGACCGTGCCCGACATCACCGAGGGGACGATCATCGCCAACCTGTCGTACGAGAATGTCTATCACCCCAACCCGGTCTTCCACGGTGACACGATCTACGCCGAAACCGAGATTCTGGAGCGGCGCGAAAGCCGCTCGCGGCCCAACGCGGGCATCGTGAAGTTGCGTCACTGGGGGCGGAAGCCGGACGGGACGCTGGCGGTCGAGATCACGCGCACCGCCCTCTTCCTGCGCCGCACGCCGCGCCAAGAGGAGCCCGCCGAATGATCCGCACCCATCCCTATCGTGTGCGCCGCGCCTGTCTCTATATGCCCGGTGACAGTATGCGTAAGATCAGCAAAGCGGCGGGGCTGGCGGTCGATACAATCATCATCGATCTGGAGGACGGTCTGGGCTACAATCAAAAAGATGCGGGCCGGACAGTGGCCCTCGAGGCATTGCAGACACTCGATTTCGGCCACAACGAGGTGCTGGTGCGGGCCAACGGGGTCGGCACGGGCCGCACCGCCCACGACATTCTGGCCACTTTCGATGGCAAGCCCGATGGCTACGTGATTCCCAAGGTGGAGAATGCCGAACAGGTGGTTTATGTCGACCACTTGCTACGCGACTTGGAGGCCACCGCGGCCATGCCCCTCGGTACGCTCACCCTGCATGCCATCGTGGAATCGGCGCGGGGCATTGTGGATGTGCAGCGGATCGCCGCGGCCTCGCCGCGGCTGACCGCGCTGCAGTTCGGTGCCGAAGACTTGGCGGGCGACATGGGATTGACGCGGACCGCCGCGGGCCACGAGGTCTTTCACGCCAGGTCGAGCGTGGTGTTGGCCGCGAAAGCCAATGGGCTACAGGCAATCGACGGGGTCTACCTCGCCTATCAGGATGAGGCAGGCGCCTACGCCGAGGCCAAGCGGATGGCCGAGATGGGCTTTGAGGGGAAGATGGCGATCCATCCGCGCCAACTCGACCCCTTCCACCGCGCCTTCACCCCCAGCGACGACGAAATCGCGGCGGCCCAGCGGCTGGTCGAGGCCCACGAGGCGCACCAACAGGCGGGGGTCGGTGCCTTCGTGCTCGACGGCAAAATGATCGACCCCGCGATTGTGAAGCCCGCGGAGCAGGTGCTGGCGAAGGCCAGAGCGGCGGGGAAGATAGGGTAGCGGATGGCGAATAGCGAACAGAGATACCATGCGTTGACGCGCGCCACGGAGGATGAAAGGGCACGTGACGATGTGGGGGTGTGAGGGTGAACGGCCTGGCAAAGCAGTGAACTATCAAGGGATACGCTGGGCTCCCATGCACCATGCACCACCCCATAGCCGCTACTTTTCAGGGCAGAATCGGATACCCTTGCATTTCACTGACCCACCCATGCTATCCTTGCCCTTTGCACCTTCCACTCAACGACATGCCGACAAGCCCGTGACGCAACGCGCCATTTCCACCACCCAACCCAACACGCAACACGATCCCACGACCTATCATGCTCTTTAACCTACTCACCATCGCCTTCATCGTGACGTTGTTGATCGCGCTGAACGCGCTCTACGTCGCGGGCGAGTTCGCCATGGTCAGTTCGCGCAAGACGCGCATCCGCCAGAGCGCCAAAGGGGGCAACCGCATGGCGCGGATGTTGCTGCCCGTGTTGGAAGATACCTCACGGCTCGATCGCTATATCGCGGGCAGCCAAGTCGGGATCACCCTGTCGAGCATCTCGCTCGGCATCTATGGGCAAAACCAGCTTTCCCCCATGGTCCAGCGGCTGATGGAGCGGTTACCGGTGGAAAGCGCCCCGTGGCTCGGCAATCTGATCGCGGGCGGCTTTTCGGCGACGGCGGTGTTGGTCTTGCTGACCACCTTGCAGGTGGTACTGGGGGAATTGGTACCGAAAAGCCTCGCCGTGCAATATCCCGAGCGGGTGGCGCTGGCCACGATGATCCCGATGAAGATTTCGGCGGAATATATCCTGAAACCGCTGATCATGATTCTTAACGGCAGTGGCGAGCTGATCATGCGCCTGCTCGGGCTGCATCTGCACAGCGATCATGCCCATGTCCACTCCCCCGAAGAGATCGAGATTCTGGTGGGCGAAAGTCATCGTGGGGGGCTGATCGACGCCGAAGAACGACTCTTGCTCCACAACGCCTTTCGCATTGGCGAACTGTCGGCCCACGACGTGATGGTGCCACGCACCCGCCTGGTCACGGCCAGCGTCGACACCTCGCCCGCCGATGCCCTGGCGTTGGCCGCGGAATCTTCCTTTACGCGCATCCCCATCTACGAAGAGGACATCGACCACATCATCGGGTTCGTCCATCTGAAAGATTTGCTGCGCCTGGTCCGCGATGAACGGGAAGGTACCCTGGCCGAGATTCTGCGTCCGGTGCCCCACGTCCCCGAAACCGCGCCCGCCACCGAAATCTGGAATCGACTCAATGAGGAGCATGCCTATCTCGCCGTCGTCTTTGACGAATATGGCGGCACGGCGGGGCTGATCACGCAAGAAGATCTGATCGAAGAACTCTTTGGCGAACTGCAGGATGAGTTCGACGATGAGTTGGCCCTGGTGAAGATGCAGGAGCATGGTCGCTTCGTCTTGCGGGGGGATGTACCGATCGACTATCTCAACGATATGCTCGGTCTATCGCTGCCCGACGAGGTGGCACACAGCATCGGCGGCTTAATCTTGAATGAGCTGGGCCGGCTGCCCACGGTGGGCGACCAAACCAAGATCGGCGATATCACGCTCACGGTCGAATCGGTCAACCGCCGCTCGGTGCGCGAAGTCAGCCTCTTGGTGCCGGAACGCCAGCGCGACACTTTGCCAGACGACGATGCCACGCAGCGCGGACCGGCAACGCCGGACAAATAACGCCGCACGCAGAACCCTTCGCCCCTACCAAGGCAAGCGCCGAACGTAGACCAACGTCTGAACTCACAAAACTCATAAAACTCACGAAACTCCCCATGGAAGTCATTACCCCCATCCTCATCATCATTCTGTTGATCCTGATCAACGGGCTTTTCGTCGCCGCAGAGTTTGCGATCATCGGGGTCCGCCCGTCCCGGTTGGAGCAGTTGGCGCAGGAAGGCAACCGCACCGCGATCGGGGTCCGCAAGGTGGTGCAGGATTCGGGCCAGCAGGATCGCTACATCGCAACGGCGCAGCTCGGCATTACGATTGCCAGCTTGGGGCTGGGGATGTACGGCGAGCCGGTCATCGCCCATTGGTTGGAAATACCGCTGCATGACTGGCTTCAAATCGACGATCCGCGCATCCTGCACACGATCTCTTTCGCCATTGCGCTCTCTTTCATGACCTATCTGCACGTGGTGATCGGCGAGATGATCCCCAAATCGCTTGCCCTGCAAGCCGCAGAGAAAACGGTGCTGGCATTGAGCCGCCCGATGCGCCTCTTCCAGAGCGTGATGTCGCCCGCAGTCACGGTACTCAACGCGATCGGGTTGGCGGTGTTACGGCTGCTGCGTGTGCCGACCCCGGACAAAATGAGCCGTGTGCACACGCCCGGCGAGCTGGAAATGATCGTCTCTGAAAGTGTCGCCAGCGGCATGTTGGACGAGGGAGAGCAACAACTGATCGCCCGCATCTTCGACTTTGGGGATCGCCGCGTCTGGCAGGTGATGACCCCACGCCGTGAGATGGAAGCGGTGCCGATCACGCTAGAAGGCGAAGCGCTGTTGACGCAGATGAGCGAATCCGCCCACAGTCGACTGCCGGTTTATGAGGGCGATCTGGATTCCATTGTGGGGGTGTTGCACTTGAAAGATGTCGTACGCCAATCGTTGAAAGGCGGCCCCCTTTCGGCGGCGGAACTGCTGCGCCGCGCCCCCTTGGTGCCGGAGAGCACCTACATCGAAACCTTGCTCAATAGCATGCGTCGTGGCCGCCAGCATTTGGCAATCGTCATCGACGAATATGGGGGTACGGCGGGGATCGTCACGCTGGAAGATCTGGTCGAAGAGGTGGTGGGCGAAGTGCGGGACGAGTTTGATGAGGCTGAAGAAGCGCCGTTCACCGTGGTGGAACCCGGGCGGATCGAAATTCAAGGCACCTACCCGCTGGAATCGGCCAACGAACGGTTCGACTTGGGCGATTTCTCCGAATATGATGCCGATACGGTGGGCGGCCTCGTGCTGGCCCATCTGAACCGCCCCCCACAGCGTGCGGACGAAGTCACCATCGAGGGCGTCCGCTATGTGGTGGACGCGGTGGATGGCCTCGCGATCACCCACCTGTCGATCTACCTCCCCTCGAACGGCAACAGCGACCGGACGGCGTAGCCGAGCACGACGCGGACCGCCTGCCATCAGAACAAACCGGCCATACAGCGCCCCATGCAGCCCCCGCGTGGGGCGCTGTGGTTTGCCCGCGCTGTGGCCTTGCCCCCGCGCTGTGACCCCGATGGATTTCCCCAGCGCGTGGCGCGGCTGACCCCCCGGAACCCCGCCGCCTGCGCTGCCCTTGCCTTCGCCCCACTAACGCCGCCACCGCCGATTGCCCCGTATGGCACCCTGTGCCACCGTTAGCTACCCTTTTGGCTCAACAGAGTTGACAGACGGACACTAAGGGTATATACTATCGGCATACTCACGACGGTGCGAGGACTGTCTTCGCCCGAGCTTGATCAACCTATTGGAAGGAAGTAACGCAACATGGGAAAAATTGTAGGTATTGACTTAGGCACGACGAACTCCGTGGTGGCCGTGATGGAAGGCGGCGAGCCGACCGTCATCCCCAACGCGGAGGGGGGGCGCACCACCCCATCGGTGGTCGCCTTCACAAAGGGCGGCGAGCGACTGGTCGGTCAGACCGCCAAGCGGCAGGCCGTCGTCAACCCCGAAAACACCGTCTCGTCGGTGAAGCGACTGATGGGCCGTACTTTCGAAGAGTCGAGCATTGAGCGCAACATGGACCTGCTCTCGTACGAGATCGTGAGCGGCCCCAACAACGATGCGCGGATCAGCATTCCCCAAACCGGCAAGAGCTATACTCCGCAAGAAATTTCGGCGATGGTGCTGCAAAAGCTGAAGAGCGATGCGGAAAGCTATCTGGGTGAGCCGGTAACCGAAGCGGTCATTACGGTGCCGGCCTACTTCAACGACTCGCAGCGCCAAGCGACGAAGGATGCGGGCAAGATCGCGGGCTTGGATGTGAAGCGTATCATCAACGAGCCGACCGCAGCGGCGCTGGCCTATGGCCTTGACAAGAAGGCCGACGAAACGATCTTGGTCTGGGACCTCGGCGGTGGCACCTTCGACGTCTCGGTGCTGGACGTGGGCGATGGCGTGATCGAAGTCCGCTCGACGGCGGGCGACACTCACTTGGGGGGGGATGACTGGGACGAGCGCGTCGTCGATTATGTCGCCGACGAGTTCAAGAAGGAGCAGGGCATCGACCTGCGCAGCGACCGTCAAGCGCTGCAACGACTGCGCGAAGCGGCGGAGAAGGCCAAGATGGAACTTTCCACCGTCATGGAGTCGGAGATCAACCTCCCCTTCATCACGGCGGATGCCAGTGGGCCGAAGCACCTGCAGATGCGGTTGACCCGCGCCAAGTTCGAACAGCTCACCAAAGATCTGGTCGAGCGCACCCGCCAGCCCTTCATGCGTGCGTTGGAGGATGCGGGGCTGACCCCCGACGGCATCGACGAAGTGGTGTTGGTCGGTGGTTCGACCCGAATGCCGATGATTCAAGAGCTGGTCCGTAAGCTGACCAACGGCAAGGAACCGCACAAGGGCGTGAACCCCGATGAGGTCGTGGCGGTGGGCGCGGCGATCCAGGCGGGCGTGCTCGGTGGCGAGGTCAAGGATGTCCTCTTGCTCGACGTGACGCCGCTCAGCTTGGGTCTGGAAACGCTCGGCGGGGTGATGACCAAGCTGATCGACCGCAACTCCACCATTCCGACCCGCAAGAGCGAAACGTTCAGCACGGCGGAAGATATGCAGACCGCCGTCGACATCCACGTCTTGCAGGGTGAGCGCCCAATGGCGAAGGACAACATGAGCCTCGGCCGCTTCCGGTTAGAAGGGATTCCGCCCGCACCGCGCGGCGTGCCGCAGATCGAAGTGACCTTCGACATCGACGCCAACGGCATCCTGAACGTGACGGCGATGGATCGCGCAACCGGTAAGGAGCAGAAGATCACGATCACGGCCAGCACGAACCTGAACCAGAGCGAAATCGACCGCATGGTGAAGGAAGCCGAGCAACAGCGTGAATCGGACAACCAACTCAAAGAGCGGATCGAGACGCGCAACCGCGCCGACCAGATGGCCTACCAATTGGAGCGCCAACTGGATGAGCTGAGCGACAACATTCCGGCCGAGATGAAGGCCGACATGGAAAGCAAGATCCAAGCGGTCAAAGATGCGGTCAAGGCCGAGGACGACGGGCAGATCAAGAGCGCCATGGAGGCGCTGGAGCAAGCGGCGATGGCGATGGGCCAAGCGGCCTACGCCCAGCAGCAAAGCGCCGCCGGGCCCGACATGAACGGCATGGGCGGCCCCTACACCGAGCCGACGGATGGCGGTACGGCCGCCGACGATGAGGATGTGGTTGAGGGCGAGTTCCGCGAAGCCTAATCGCTCGAACGGGGATCACAAGGGAGGTGGGGCACAGTGCTTCGCCTCCCTTTTTCCGGATGAGTTTTGCGAGTTAATGAGTTTGTGAGTTTTATGAGTTACTTTTTTGCCCGTAGCTTCGCACTCCCCTGTCTATCCACGGGGAAGCAAAGCCATTCTCTATCTCTATCTCCACGCGCTATCTTTTCGCTATTTGACCTCTGGCTCTATTCACGATTCAACTAGGAGCTCGCCATGGTTTGGGAGCCTTACGATCCCTATGCACGGCGGCGGCGCGAGTTGGCACGCCGTGCCCAAGCAGAAGAGCGGTTGCGCCAGCAAGAGGCGCAGCGCCAGCGCAACGTTTCGATGGATGTGGTGCAACGGCTGCAAGAGGCGCTGCAACGGAGCCAGCAGGAGCGGGAGGCGCTGGTACAACGTTACGAACAACAGTTGGAGGCGGCCCGCAAGGAGCGGCAGCAACTGCGCCAAGAGGCAAAGCAAGCGCTGACGCGCTTGGCGTCGCAGGCGCGCGAGCAGCTTGAGGAGGCGCAGCAACAGCAACAGCGGTTGCAGCAGCAGATCGAGCAGCTTCAACGGGAGCTTGCGGGACAGCCGACGCCACGACCGGCAGCGAGCGCGGACGTGGAGCTGGTGCAACGCTTTCAGGCAGAGTTGGCCGACGCACGGCGCGAACGGGATGCTTGGGCCGACCGCTACGATCAAGCGCTTTCCGCGCTGGATGACGAACGGGAACGGCTTCAAGCCGAGCGGGAGACACTGAACAGCGCCCGTGCGACGTTGGAACGCGAGGCACGGGCCGATGCCGAGCAACAACGGGAGCGCCTTGTGCGCAACGCCGAGCAAAAAGCCTTCGAGGAGAACCGCGCCACGTTGGTCCGACTGATCGAAGTGGCCGACAACTTGGAGCGGGCGCTGCAACAGCAAGAGAGCGATTCGTCCGCCATCGCGGAAGGCGTCGCCATGACGCTGAACAGCTTCCGCCGTGCCCTCGAGCACTCTGGTGTGGAACGGATTCGCAGCGCAGGTGAGCCGTTCGATCCGACCCAGCATGAAGCGATTTCCACCACCACCGAGGGTGACGCGCCCGCAGGAACCGTCGTACGCGAGCTGTTGCCGGGCTATCTGTACCGTGGCGTGCTGCTGCGCCCCGCCAAAGTCATCATCGCGGCGGGATAGGGGAGCGTCGCCGTTAATCGTGAGAGGTCGATTGAAAGAGCCAGACGAATTGTTTCTCGTTTCAACATCACCCCATTCGCCAATCGCCATAAACGGCGACACACAACCCCCTACGAATAACAAGCTGCAACAAGTAAGTGTTAGCCACCCATGGACTACAAAGACTACTACAAAATTCTGGGCGTTGAGCGCAATGCCTCACAGCAGGATATCAAGCGGGCCTATCGTAAACTCGCACGCCAATATCATCCGGATGTGAACCCGGGGGATGAGGGCGCGCAGGAAAAGTTTAAGGAGATCAACGAGGCCTACGAAGTGCTGAGCGATGCCGAAAAACGCAAAAAGTACGACTTGCTCGGCAGTGATTGGCAGCGCTATCAGCGTGCGCCCAGTGGGGGGGCAAGCGGGGGCTTCGGCGGCTACGGCGAGAGTGGTGATTTCTCCGACTTCTTCGAGTCGATCTTTGGCGGCCTGGGCGGACGGGGCAGCACGCGCCCCACCACGGCCAACATGCGGCGCGGCCAAGATGTGGAAGCGCCGGTCGATGTGACCTTGCGTGAAGCCTTCAACGGCAGTAGCCGCATCGTGACCGCAGGCGGGGAACGGCTGGAAGTGAAGATCCCCGCTGGCGTGAAGGAAGGATCGAAGATCCGCATCGCGGGGAAGGGCGGACGGGGCATTGGGGGCGGTACACGGGGGGATATCCTGTTGGTCGTCCAGATCTTGGATGACCCGCAGTTCGAGCGGCGGGGCGACGACCTGATCGTCGAGACGCGAATCGACTTGTACACCGCCGTGTTGGGCGGCGAGGCGCGCGTGCCGACGTTGGCTGGTTCGAACCTGATCATGAAGGTGCGACCCGGCACTTCGAGCGGAACGATGGTTCGGCTGCGCGGCCAAGGCATGCCCCATCTGAAAGACGAGAAGCGGGGCGATCTTTTCGCCCGCATCCAGATCGACGTGCCGGAAAAGTTGTCCTCCGAGCAACAAAAGCTGTTTGAAGAACTGCGCGCGCGGGCTTAGCGCTGAATCGAGGAAGCTGCCATGAGTAATCGAACCTTGTTGGGCGCCATCGCCGCCATGCTATTGATGGGCCTGCTGTGCCTCTGTGCGCTGGCTGGATTTTTGGTGTTGCGCACCAGCGAAAGCGTCTCGGTGGTGAGCGAAGAGTTACCGTCGGTGGTGACGGTCGAAGTCGAACCGGTGGGCGATGCTGAGACAGCGCCCGCCAACGACAACCCCGTGTCCAGCAGCGAGGGGGTCGACGACGGGCTGGCGTTGCTCCGCGCTGAGGAGGCCGCGTTGAACGCGGTTTATGAGCGCAGCAATAACAGCGTGGTGCTGATCAGCGTGGGGGGCAGCACGGAAAGTGTCCTGGGCGAAGAGGGTGAGGGGAGCGGCTGGCTATGGGACGACGAGGGCCATATCGTCACCAACCATCACGTCGTGGCGGGGGCGCAACGTGTCTTCGTTACGCTGATCGACGGGCGACAGCAGGTGGCCGAAGTCGTCGGCACGGACGAGGATTCGGATCTCGCGGTGATCAAAATCGACAACAGCGTGTTGGGCCTAGCGCCACTGCCGCTGGGCGACAGTACGGCGCTTCAAGTGGGACAGCGCGTGATCGCGATCGGCAACCCCTTCGGCTTCGACGGTACGCTGACGTTGGGCGTGGTGAGTGCGCTGGGCCGTACCGTGCCCGGGCGCGTGGCCGATGATCAGAGTGTCTACAACTTGACCAATCTGATCCAAACCGATGCCGCCATCAACCCGGGCAACAGTGGCGGCC
>JACKAZ010000022.1 GCA_020634795.1 Ardenticatenales bacterium
GTCGCTCAAACAGGAACGCTGGGAACGGGCGATGGCCCATCAGCAAGCGATTGCGCTGGCGGCACAGGAACGGATGGTTGGCCAGCGGCTCGACGTGCTGGTCGATGGCTACGATGCCGACCAAGGCGTTGCCCTCTGCCGCTCCTACCGCGAGGCGCCCGATGTCGATGGCTACGTGCTGGTCGATGGCATCCAGGCGGCGGGCGACCGTTTGCGCGTGCGCGTGACGGCGGCGTATCCTTACGATCTGGAAGCGCGGCTGCTCAGTCGCTACGCCCCCCTCCCCCAAGCCAGTCAGGACCAGATCGAGCTGCTGCTGGACCCCCCCTCACCCCCCGCGATCGACATCGCCACCATCCCGATTCAGTAGCCCCACTCCCCAGCCGACCGCCGCGCCGTTTGGAGCGCTGCCTCTCTCTAATCCCCACCCTAAAATTACCCTTTTCGCACGATCTACTCTATACTCACCGATTAACTAATCCCTCAATGTAGCACCTGCTATTCTTGGAGTTCGCCACCCATGAGCCGTATCTATGTTGCGATTGACCTTGAGACAACGGGCTTGTCGCCAGAACGGGATGCCATCATTGAAATTGGGGCGGTTCGCTTCCGAATCCCCGAATCACCCACCGACGATCCCTTTATCGAACGATGGCAGACCTTTGTGAATCCTGGTCGCCCCATCCCGTACCGCACCAGCGAGCTGACTGGCATTCGGGATGAGGATGTCGCCCGTGCGCCCGCCCTTCCCGACGCGCTCGACGAGTTGCGCCGATTCGTGGGCAATTACCCGGTCATTGGCCACAACGTCGCCTTCGAATTGGCCTTTCTGCAAAAACACGGGCTGCTGGAAGGGCAAGCCAGCGTGGACACGTTCGAGTTGGCGAGCCTGCTGTTGCCGGATGCGCCGCGCTACAGTTTGGGCGAACTGGCGGCCTATTTGGGCTTGGAATTCGACGGCTGGCACCGTGCCTTGGCCGACGCGGAGATGGCGGCCCATCTCTTCCTCAATCTCTGGCACGAAGCCTGCGCCCTGCCGAGCAAGACGCTGAACAAAATCGTCGCGGTGGCCATGCAGAGTCGTTGGCCCCTACGCAGCTTTTTCGTCGCGGCCCAGCGTAGCGCCAATCAAGGCGGATCGGTGGTCCCACCGCGTGACGACCCCATGCCCTTCTTGCCACGGGAACCCTTGGTGCCAAAACGCGGCACACCACCGATTTTAACCGATTTGGTGGACGGCCTACTGGCGCCCGATAGACCCATCGCCCAAAGTTTTGAGCATTACGAAGTGCGACGGAGCCAGCAGGCCATGTTGCGCCATGTGGCCGAAGCCTTCCAGAATCAGGAGCATTTGTTGGTGGAGGTCGGCGCGGGAGGGGGCAAAACCCTCGCCTACCTCATCTCGGCCATCCATCTGGCGGTCGAACTGGGCGAGCCGGTCGTCATCTCTACCAACACGCTCAACCTCCAAGATCAACTCTTCTACCGCGAGCTGCCCCGTCTTTCCCAATCGTTGGGCGTGCCGTTCACCGCCATGCGGCTGAAGGGGCGCGGCAATTATGTCTGCCCGCGCCGTGTCGAAGTGCTCTGTAAACGGGGCGACTTCTCGACCGCCGAAGCGCGGCTTCTCACGCGGGTTCTGATCTGGCTCAACCGCACTCAAAGTGGCGACCGTTCCGAGTTGCAGATGCAGGCCGACGAGCGTCCGATCTGGAACGCCATCACCTCGGACCGGGACAGTTGCAATGAAGAGCGCTGTTCGCCCTTCGGCACCTGCTACTGGCAGTCCGCCTCCCAACAGGCGCTGGGCGCCCATCTGCTGATCGTCAACCATGCGTTGCTGCTGGCCGATGTGGCGACCGATCAGCCTGCGCTGCCGCCCTACCGCTACCTCATCATCGACGAAGCCCACCATCTGGAGGAGCAGGCCACTCAGCAGTTCGGGGCCGAGATCAGCCGCCAAGAGCCGTATCTGATTCTTGACATCCTTTCGCACGAGGTGGATGGCCGCAGCCGGGGGCTGTTGGCGGAGATTCGGGGAATGTGCCACAACGGTCACGAAAGCGCCGCGAAAAAGGAGATCGCCAATCGCAGCGGGGCCGCCAGCCGCTTGGTCGATCAGGCCCGCCACGCAACCGATCTGCTCTATAGTACCCTCTCTGAAATCATCGACGGCCTGCCGCCCAACGGGGCGCAACGCACGATCGACCCCGCCGAATGGCAGAGCTACGGCTCGTGGCCGACGCTGACGCGCCATGTGAACCACTTTGCCGAGTTCACCACGATTTTGGGCGATCAATTGGGGGCCTTGGCGGAACTGCTTTCCCCGTTGGGCACGGCAGCGCCGGAGTGGCAGGAATTGCGCGACGAATGTCTGCGTAGCCGCTACGAATTGGCCCGGCTTTCTGACGAAATTCCGCGCATTCTGATCGCGCCAGAGGAGAACGATGTCGTATGGGTGCGGGTGCAAGAAGAGCAGAATAGCGACGAAGAGCCGTCTGAGGCCAACCTGACCCTCCATCGTGCCCCGCTGCGCGTCGGCGAGATGCTCCACGACCAGCTCTTCGCCACCAAGGCCAGCGTTGTGCTAACCTCGGCCACGCTGTCGATCGACAGTTCCTTTGCCTATCTACGCGAACGTCTGGGGTTGAACGGAACACGCGAAATCTCCTTAGAGTCGCCCTACGACTTCCCCAATCAAGCGTTGGGCTACGTCGTGACCGATCTACCGGAGCCGAACCAGCCCCACTACGCCCAACAGATGCACAACGCATTGGTCGATTTGGCCATCGCCACTGCGGGCCGTATGTTGGTGCTTTTTACCAGCAAAAGTCAGCTCAACAGTGCCTATCGCGCCATCTCTAATCGCTTGGCCCAAGAGGATATCGTGGTGCTGGCCCAATATCTCGACGGCTCGCGCACCCAACTGTTGCGCCGCTTCCAAGAGTGCGAACGGGCGATCCTATTGGGGACCCACTCCTTCTGGGAAGGCATCGACGTCCCCGGCCCCTCGCTGAGCTGCGTGGCGATCACTCGGCTGCCCTTCCCCGTGCCAGTCGATCCGATCCAAGTCGCCCGCGCCCGCGACTACGACAATGCCTTCTACGATTATTCGTTGCCGCAGGCCGTTTTACGCTTCCGACAGGGCGTGGGGCGGCTGATCCGCCATCGCACAGATCGTGGCGCGTTGGCCTTGCTCGACACGCGCCTTGCCAACAAACGGTACGGCGACGTCTTTATCAATTCCCTGCCGCCCGTTACGCTGGAGCAAGGCCCCTACCGCGACCTGCCGCCCCGCGCCTCGCGTTGGATCGCAGCCGCGCAATAGGCGCGGCCTCATTTGCGTTGGCCACCAAAGGTCAGCACGCCCTCTTCAACCCGAAGCTCAGTGATTTCCGCATAAGCGTTACCCGCCAAGATGGCGCGGGCCACACCGCTGCCCACCGCATTGATCAGCTCGTCCGGCACCGCGATCGGCCCCACCATGCCCTCGACAAAGGTCAGTTCCAGTTCGCCCGCGCTGGCACGTGGCGCGAAGACGAGCCGGATCGGCTGGCTGCGCCCGCGAATCTCCCCATAACCCCGCGCAATGATCTGCCCGTTCGCGCGGAAGTAGATCTGCGGCTCGCGCAGCAATAGCCGCAACGCCAAGTCGGGGATCGGCAAGCCCCCCAGCCCTGCCGCCTCTTGCTGTGCCTCCAACTGCGCTAATACCGTACTGATCTGCGATTCGTCGATCTCCAGCCGCGTCAGAATCTCGTCGAGCCGCGCCCGTTCCGCAGGGGTCAGGTTGCCCAGACGGTTCTGCATTTGGAGTAACTCCGCCAAGTCGGCCCCCAGCGCGATGAAAGAGGTGACCTCTTCTTGTGTCACCTGCCAGCTCACCAAGCCACTGGACGCCCCCTGCCCGGCCGCCACGGATTTCTGGATGAACGAGATCGCACTCTCTCGCGTCACAGGAACCGCAGGGCCGTCGTCGGTCATTTCTGCCGTCAATGTGGGCCGCTCGCAACCGACCGCCACCGCCACGACCACGAGAACGATAAGCCCCAGTACCCACCGACGCATTGCAGCCTCCTTTACTGATTTTACGCCCGCCCACAATGACTAACGGGCCAGCCACGGTGAATTCGATTTTCTCACCAAAGAACTTGGCCTAACAATAGTCAACATGTGCTAGGAAGGCGAATAGCGTGAAACGCGCTTGCCCACACGAATAGAACATGTATTCGTATTTATCCCACAGATATCCCACATTATCCCACGTTATCCCAGATATTCGCCGTTTATCGCACAAATCCGTTGGTAGAACGGCCTTGCGCTCCCCGCGCCCGACGCCGCCCTGCGTGGGGACACATCGCGGCCCTGCCCCTGCACCGTCAATGCCATCCCGCCACGCCCTGCGGCGTAGGGCGCTGGCCCATCCCGATGGCTCGCCAAGGGGGTGACCCTGTTCTCCCCCTAGCGCTCTCAGTTCCGCCGCTTTTCCTCCGCCCGTGCTGATTTCCTTCTGTCAAGCCTGTCGCGCCCCGCTGTTATGATGAGAACACATTTTCTATAAACGCTTGACAATAGAACGTTTGTTCTGTATACTGCTCCCATAATCATGGACGGCTGAGGGAGGAGAGATGTCAACCGTATTTGTAGAAGATCGTCGTGAGGAATTCACAGATTGTTTCACGACCCAAGCACTACGATTGGAGTCGCTCTTTGCGGCGCACGGCGTCGCGGCCCGCGTCGGCCCCGCGCAGCCCGCCACCGATGCGGTCCGTTTTCCCGTCACCCTCGGCTTGGGGACCGACAGCCAGCGCGCCCGGCAGATCGCGCCGCAGGTGGCGGAACAGGTCGGCATCGGCGCAGCGCAACTCCGCTCGATGGGTAGTCGACTCTTCTTGGAAGTGGCTGCCGCCGACCGCGCGCTGCGCTACGGTGATCTGATGGCCCAAACGGGGCGACTGCCGCTCGACAGCACCCTGCTCGGCCTTGAGGAGAGTGGGCGCCCCCTGACACTCGAAATGGCCTCGCCCGACAGCGGACACCTACTGATCGTCGGCCAGTCCCGCATGGGCAAGTCGGAACTGCTGCGGATGTTGGGCTTGGGCATGGCGATGAACCACAGCGCCCGCCATTGGCGGTTGGCACTGCTCGCCACCGAGCAGAACGGCTCGCTGGATCTGCTCCACGATCTGCCCCACCGCTTCGCGTGGAGCGACTGCCCCGAACATGCGGTGGGCTGGCTGACTCGGCTCCATGCCGAGATGCGCCGCCGTCAGCAGTTCGGCCCCTTCGACGCCAAGGTGCTCGTGCTGATCGACGACGCCGAGCGGCTGTTGCAGGCTGGCGGGAAGGTGGCGCGCGGGGTACTCAATGCGATCCTCGTCAGCGGCCAAGCGTCGGGCTTCCATGTGGTGATGAGCTGTCGGGACGTCTCAGCTTTGGGCGATTTGGCGGCACGCTTCCCCATCCGGCTGAACAGCAGTGCGACACGGGTGGCGGGCCGCTTCTTGTTGCACAACGGGGAATCGGTTGCCCCGATTACGACCGTTCAGATCGAAAATGATGAAGTCTGGCGCGTGGTGCGTCAACTGCGCTACGACCGGCCCCGGCTGTTGGCGCAACCGATGGCGGAGGCCGCATGAACGCCGCCGAGTGGGGTGCGATCGCTTTTGGCAGCACCTTGGCCTTGGTGATCGGGCTGCGCCTCTCGCAGGATGGCATGTTGATCGCCGCCTTTCTGCTGCTGTCGCTGGTGGCGCTGGTGGGCCGTTGGCTTTCCCGCTGGATCGAGCGGCGGCTGCGGCGCGACACCCCCGCCGTGGTGGTGGAGCGGCGGGCCAGCAGCGGACTCTGGCAGGGGTGGAAGCGCCCACTCGCCTTGCCGTGGCCTATCGCCGAGCCGCGTCGCGGCGGCTGGCCCCACATGTCGGAGGCCATCACCAACGCCCAGCAGCCCCCGCAGAGCCACTGAGGGCAGAGGGGAACCCATCGACACGCAAGCATGATGCACCACGTCCCACCCGAAAGGGGGACCATGACCGGCATTCTCTGGCTGGATGATTCGGATGTTGAGGTGACGAAGAAGATTCGAGACGCGGCCCGCTGCTATCAGGTGAAGCTCGGCGAGCCTGCCACGCTCTGCTACGCCAATCCGTCCGACGTGCCGGAGGCGATGCGGGTGGGTCAGATGGTGGTGGAACCGCGCATGAACATTCGTCCGCACCACTTTTTGGTGGGCCGCGCCAACGATGCCCCCCCCTTACGCGAAGCTGCCTAGCCCACGGCCAGCTTTGCTTTTGCACCGCACGAACGCCCCGCCCCCCCAGCGGGGCGTTCGTCGTTTTCTGAAAGGCGCCAGGGCAGCTTAGGGGTTGGAGGGCCGCAGGAGAGGGTGCGTTTCTGGTGACAGGTGGAGGCGAGATCATTCAAAGCCCTGTTGCTTCACGCCTTTGTTGCTCATTTTCACCGGATCACCCATGCGTGCGTCGTCGTGGGAACAGCGCACACCATGGGAAGGCCTTGTGGCGATGCATTGGGACCATCACGGCGAGCTGCGCTGGCCGCCAACAAGGGCGGGCCATGCGTGGCGCTGGCGTGAGCAACGCTCTTTACGCGGCCCGTCTTCCGGCGAGGTCGACGATGAGGAGATTCAGCGTCAGGGCGTGGTCGGCACCGCTTTTCAATGCGATATCGGAGTCCAACAGCCGGTCGTAGGCCGCCACCAGTCGCTCGACGGTGAAATTGTTGGCCTGGTTGAACAGCTTCCCCGCCACGAAGCTGTGAAGCTTCAAAGCGGATCGGATCTGCTGCTGGGATTGACCCAGCGCCTTCAGTTCGGCCACTTGGAGCAAGAGCCGGATCTGGCGCGTGATCATGATGTGCAGGTAGATGCCTTTGCTCGGGTCCTCACTCAGGATGCGTTCCGCTGCGGCCAGCGCCACCGACACTTTGCGCATGCCCACCGCATCCACCAACTCCCAGATCGTCATCTCCTGCATGTAAGGCACGATGGCCTGCACATCATCGGTGCTGACCGGCTGGTCACCCGCGTAAGTGACCAATTTACGCACCTCTTGGTCGATCAGGCGCAGATCGTCGCCGACCACATCGGCCAACAGGGTCGCCGCCGCGCTGCCGATCTGACCCCCGTAACGCTGCGCCCGCTGTTGCACCCACTTCGCACGGTCGCGCCCCTGTGGCACGCCATATTCGCGCACGAAGACGGTGGGCGGCTTCTGGCCGGAGAGCTCGTCGAGCCGCTTCCAGAGGGTCATCCGCTTATCGACCGACCCTTCCAGCAAGAAAAGGCGGGAATAGGGGGGCATCGTGGGGATGTAGTTGACGAATTGCTCGGCGAAGTCCTTGTTGCCCTTCGCCAAGCGCTGCAACAGCCCCGTCACCACCACGATCCGCCGGTCACTGAGGAAGGGGGGCGAATCGCAGGCATGGCGCAGTTCGCCGAAGGAGAGCGAAGCCGCGTCCAACCGATTCTGGTTGAGGTCGCCCATCGGGTCGTCGATGCCCGACAGCAGCGCGGCGACCGCTTCGTCCCGCGACAGTTCGTCCTCTCCAAAGAAGAGGTAGATCATCCCCTAGCCTTGGATTTCGACGAAGGCCATCCGTCGACCGGCCCGCGATTTCTGCTTGACTTTGCCGACCGTCAGCCCTTCAACCGCGGGCGAGGTGGTGTAGCCCTTCTGCACCGCCAGCCCCGCAGGCTGCGAAAAGAGCGCAGCGAAGGTGGCGGCGATGATGGCACGGGGCAACCGATCGATCTTGCGATCATTGGCGTGCCACGGCAGGCTGGCCAAGAAGGCCGCCGCACCGGTCATCACCCCGCTGACGGCCATGTTCGTGCCACAGTTGGGGTGGATCGCCAAGGTCGGTTGGCCCTGCAACTTGGCGATGGCCTCTTTGGTTGTTGCGACCAGCTCCTTCTCGTCGATGTCGCCGTAGAACCAGAAGCCGCGCGAATTGGAGCGGCCCGCCATGCTGGTATTGGGGTGGCGTTGGCTCAGCAGCGTGATGGTGGCATGCTCAATCGCATGGACGCGGCGCGTTTTGCCCACGAGCGGCAGGTCGAGAAAACGATCTTTGAGTGACATGGGGCGTCCTATCTGTTGCGTGTAGCGTGTTTGGGCTATTCGAGGCGCAGTCGGAATCATGAGGAGATACCGGCTGCCACATTCCGTTAGTGCAAGGTACAAAGTGCAAATTATCCTTGCCCATCCTTGAACAGACAATGCATCCCGATTCTCGATTAGAACGGTCGCATCGAGCCGTCGATGGTGGCCCAATCGTCCAAGAAGCGTTGCAGGCCGCTGTCAGTTAAGGGGTGGCCGAACATCTTCTTCATGACGCCGAAGGGCAACGTGGCGATATCGGCACCCGCCAAGGCCGCGTCGGTGACATGCAACGGGTGGCGCAGGCTGGCGGCGAGGATTTCGCTCTCGTAACCGTAGTAGTTTTTGATTTCCACGAGGTCACGCACGAGCTGCATCCCGTCGTGGCCCGTGTCGTCGATGCGGCCCACGAAGGGGCTGATGTAAGTCGCGCCCGCCTTCATCGCCAGCAAGCCCTGATTCGCGCTGAAGACGAGGGTCACGTTGGTGCGAATCCCCTCTTTGGCCAGTTGGCTGACAGCGGCGAGGCCGTTCGGCGTGAGCGGAATCTTGGCGACGATGTTGTCGGCCCACGAGGTGACGAGCCGCGCCTCTTCGATCATCCCGTCGGTCTCAAGGCTGACCGTCTCCGCACTCACCGTCCCCGCACGCTCGCCGATCAGCGCCGAGATGGCGAGGATGTTCTCTTTGAAGTTGCGGCCCGCTTGGGCGGCGAGCGAGGGGTTGGTCGTCACGCCGTCCAACACCCCCCACGCATCGGCCGCTTTGATCTCGTCTAAGATGGCGGTATCGAGAAATATCTTCATGGTGATTGTCGCTCCTTGTCGCAGCGCTGCGAGTGACGTCGAATCTGTGTCAATTGTAGGAGCCGACGGGGTCTGTGGCAATCGGCGGGTCAGGTGTGGGGGTGTGCGAGCGCCTTGAGATCAGAGGCTGAGGGAGTGGGGGGGACGCAAAGGTACGGCAAGGGAAGGCAGTGCAATCGCCATTTTTTGATTCTCGATTCACGACCCCGACAGGATTATCCGACCGGGCAGCCCCGACCGCAGCGCGGGGGAAATGCACGCCAACAACGCCCCAGCCCCCGACGACTGTCTATGCTATCATCTTGCTCCAACACTCCTCGTACTATTTCAGAAAGATCGAATGCGATGCACATCTTGGTCACGGGCGCGACGGGCTACATCGGCGGGCGGCTGATTCCACGGCTGTTGGCGCGGGGCCACACGGTTCGTGTCATGTCCCGTCAACCGCGCAACCTGGTGCCGATGCCGTGGTACAGCGACGTCGAGGCGGTAGAGGGCGACGTGCTGGAACCGGAGAGCCTCGATGAGGCGCTACGTGGTATCGAGGTCGCCTACTATTTGATCCATTCGATGAGTAGTAGCGAAGCAGGCTTCGAGGCGCGCGATCGCCAAGCCGCCGAAAACTTCGGACGGGCGGCCAAGGCGGCGGGCGTGCAACGCATCATCTATCTGGGCGGGCTGGGGGATGCGCAGAGTGAGGCACTTTCCAAACATCTGCGCAGCCGCCACGAAACGGGCGATCTGCTGCGTGAAAGCGGCGTGCCGGTCACCGAGTTCCGCGCCGCCATCATCGTTGGCAGCGGCTCCGTCTCCTTCGAGATGGTGCGTTACCTGACCGAGCGCTTGCCCGTGATGATCACCCCCCGCTGGGTCAGCACCCGCTGTCAACCGATCGCCATCCGCGATGTACTCGCTTATCTGGTCGCGGCGCTCGATCAGCCCGAATCGGCGGGCAAAATCATTCAGATCGGCGGCGCGTCCGTGCTGACCTATCGCGACATGATGTTGACCTATGCGGCGGTACGCGAGCTGCCGCGCCGCATGGTGGCGGTGCCCGTGCTTTCACCCTCGTTGTCCAGCCACTGGGTCAACCTGATCACTCCGATCCCCGCCGATATCGCACGCCCCTTGGTGGAAGGGCTGGGCAGTGAAGTGATTGTGACCGACGACCTGGCACAACGGCTCTTCCCCGAGATCAAGCCGATCAGTTATCGTCATGCGGTTGAGTTGGCGCTGGAACGGATCGAAGAGCACAACGTTGAAACGATTTGGAGCGCGTCCTCCGACGATCCCGCCGATGAAGAGGAATTTCTGAAGCTCGATAGCACCGAAGGGATGTTGCTGGAACGGCGCCAGATCGTGATCAACGCCTCGCCCGAAGTCGTCTTTGCCGAAGTGGAAACGATTGGCGGGAACAAGGGCTGGTATTACGGCGGCTTGCTGTGGCGCATTCGGGGCATGATGGACAAGCTCGTCGGCGGGCCTGGGCTACGACGTGGGCGGCGCGACCCCGACCGCTTGCGGGTGGGTGAAGCGGTCGACTTTTGGCGCGTCGAGGCCCATGAGCGGAACAAGCTGCTCCGGCTGCGGGCCGAGATGCGAATGCCCGGTCGGGCGTGGCTCCAATACGAGCTTTTGCCCGGCGAGCAGAAGCCCGGCACCACCCTGCTACGCCAAACCGCCTTTTTCGAATCCCACGGCTTGGCGGGGCTGGCCTACTGGTATAGCCTGCTGCCGGTCCACATGTTTATGTTCAGCGGCATGGTGCGCAACATCCGCACCGCCGCCGAACAACGCGCGGTGCGGTTGGAAGAGACGGCCTGATGCTCCCCACTCCGCTGCTGCTGCACCGCTTTTCGGGCGACGAGCTGGTGCCGCGCCGTCTGCCGTTGAGGCCTCGTACCGAAGCGATGGCGCAAGCCCTGATCGACCTGTTCGGTGATCTGGTGGGGCGCACGCAGGGCGAGGTGGACGAGGCGTTGAAGGCGATGGAAGGGAGCGGGACCGATTACCGGGTGCGGCGCGGGCTGGCCCACCTGCTCCAACGCCATTTCAGCACCTTTGAGGTGGTGGCCCCGCAGGCGCCCGAGGCGCTGCGCGAACGGCTCTTTTTGGCGGCGGCGGAAGAGGCGCCAAGCGTGGCCCACAGCCAGCAGATACTCGCGCGCGTTGCCGAGGTGGTGAGCGTTGAAGCGGGGCGCGAAGTGACGGGCGACGAACTGCGCGAGGCGCTCTACGCCGACCTCAACAAGAACAAGAAGCTGGTCGACTTCGAGCCGCCGAGCGCCGAAACGCTGATCCATCGCTACAACTTGTCGCAGGTACAGGGCGTTTTCTACCGCGCCACCGAGATCGTGATCCACGCCTTCCGCAACGATCCGGGCGAATATAAGCTGCTTTTCCGCTACTTGAAACTCTTCCAGCTTTTGGCGCTGATCGAGGGCGACGCCGACCAGGGCTTCACGTTGACCATCGACGGTCCGGCCTCGATTTTCAAGCAGACGACACGCTATGGCAACCAGTTGGCGATGATGCTGCCCGCGCTTTTGCACGTGACGAAGTGGCGGCTGGAGGCCACGTTGCAGCACAAACGCAACGATGGCGCGCTGATGGCGAAGCGGTATACACTCGATTCGGATTGCGGCTTGGTCACCCACTACCCCAAGCCGAATCAGTACGATTCCATGGTCGAGGCGTCGTTCGTCGCCCGTTGGCCCGCCCATACCGAGTGGCAGTTGGAGCGGGAGGTGGATCTGGTGGCGGTACCCGGCAGCGTGATGATCCCCGATTTCCGGCTGGTGCACCCCGATGGACGGAGCTTCCTGTTAGAGATCGTGGGCTACTGGCGACCGGAATATCTGCGTAAAAAGGCGTGGCAGGTGCGAAACTCGGGGCGGGACGACTTGATCCTGGCCATCTCGGAGCGGCTGAATCTGGACAAGGCGGGTGTGAAAGCACATGAGCTACCGGCCCAAATCGTCTGGTACAAGGGAAAGCTACAGCCCCATCAGGTGCTGGCGCTGTTGGATGAGGCATAGGGCGCGGGCTGGCCCCGTAGCTATCGCCTTCCAGAGCGATCAATGACGTTCCAAACAGCCACCAAAGGAGAGGTCGATATGTCTAGCCAGCCACGGGCGGCCCTGCTGCGCGATGTGGCGGCACGGCTGTTGGCCTTGCCCGCCCATCGGCCCCAGCGCATCGCGATCGACGGCGTGGATGGCGCGGGCAAAACAACGTTCGCCAACGAGCTGGCCGCGCAGCTCGCGCCGACTGGCCGCGCCGTCATCCGCGCCTCGGTCGACGGCTTCCACCATCCGGCGGCGGTGCGCTACCGGCAGGGGCGGCGCAGTCCGCGCGGTTTCTTCGAAGATTCCTACGACTACGAAGCGCTGGAGCGACTGTTGCTGCACCCACTCGGCCCCGGCGGGGATCGTCGCTATCGCACTGCCTGCTTCGACCATCGTACGGACAGCGCCGTCGAGGTCGCGGCCCAAATCGCGCCGAACGAGGCCCTTCTCCTCTTCGACGGCATCTTTCTTCACCGTACGCGGCTGCGCCCCTTCTGGGACTTCAGCCTCTTCCTTGACGTCCCCTTCGACATCTCGATTCCGCGCGGCGCGCAACGTGGCGAAGGCTACGGCGCGCCCGATGTGAGGGCGGCGAGCAATCATCGCTATATCGTGGGGCAGCGGCTCTATCTCCGCTACTGTCAGCCCAAACGCCATGCCACGCTGGTGATCGACAACCGCGATTTGGCGTGGCCGAAGCTGTTGTAAAGGTCGGGGTGAACGAAGTATGAGAGGCAGAAGGAAGCGGTAAATAGCCATGTCAGAAGCAAGCGTCAAAGTTCGGGACGAAGTCTGCGTCACTTCCGCCATGTGGTGAGTCCCTTCAATATTGATGTGATGCGCCCCAGCGAAGCTTTATGGAGAGTAAGAGATGGCAACAACGAGTAATTCTGCGCTCCGGCTGCAACGCTCTCTGATGGAAGAGCTGCGAACCGTAGCGGAGGAAGAAAATACCACGATCAACCAATTCATTAATGTGGCGATCGCGGAAAAGCTGGCCGTGTTGCGCACACAACGCTACTTCGAAGCTCGCGCGGCGCGGGGTGATCGTGAGGCGTTTTTGGCGCTCCTCGAAAAAGCGGGGAGCGAAGCGCCACGTGAGGGCGACGAACTGCCCAGTGGTCCGCCGCAACGCGCCGCCCCGACCGCGTAGCCCAACGGCGCGTCGCTGTGGGTGGGCAATGCCAAACAACGCCCGCGCGCTGTTTCCCGTCAGCGCACGAGCGTTGATCAACGTCGTGCCGAACGTTGTCCCACGTCGCAGCCACATCGGCGATTCGCCCTTATTCCGCCATGCGGTAGATCGTCAGCCGATGACCTTCTTGATCCGTCGCATCGAATCCTCCGCCCCACCCCATCTGTTGCAGATCACTGACGGTTGCGCCGTAGTCGGCCAACCGGCGGTGCAGGGCCGCCACATCCTCCACCGCAAAGCCCAGTTCCACGCTCGCCGCTGGCCCAAAGGCGGCGCCGGGGGGCGTCGCATCCTGTAGCGTCAGCGTGCAATGGCCCGCCCGCAACAGTACGAACGAGGGCGGGTGGGAGCGCTCCTCATCCGCCTGCAAGCCCAACCCTTCCACATAGAAGCGTTTGGCCGCTTCGAGATCTTGGACGAAGAGATTCACATTTCCAAGAACGGTTGACATGGTGATTTACCCCTCTACGTGGCGGCCCACACCCTTTGTGTGGACATTGGCCCTATTCTACCACTCACCACATCAATCGTCTTGAAGATTTCGGCCAGATTTGGGGGTGAAAAGCGCACGGAGGTCTTCCATGTCTGCAAGGAACTGTCGAGGGGTGCGCTGGCTAAAGCGACGATACTCGCGGTTCATATGGGCCTGGTCGCTGTATCCCGCCTCCAGCGCCACGGTTGCCAACGGGGTGTCAGGCTGTGCCCATAAACGGTTACGCACATATTCGAAGCGTGCGAGGCGGGCCAGCGCTTTGGGCGTTGAGTCGGCGGCACGTTGTACATGGCGACGTAAAGAGCGATCAGAGAGCGCGAGTTCGCGTGCCAATTCCTGCAACTCGGAAGCGCCATGCCGATCTAGGATGGACTGCACCGCCCGGAAATCGGCGGGTGGAGCCGAGGAGGCTGACGCGACCTGTTTCAGTAACACGTGCTCCATCTCGGCGACGAGCGGGCCGCTCTCCGATTCATACTTCAGTGAACCCGGCGGATGCAAAGCCTGATCTACCCAAAGCAGCCCCGCCGAATCGAAGGGCGGGGAGAAGATCATTGTGCCGAGCAGGGGACGCAATCCCCATGGATAAAGCTGGGCACGAACGACGCGGACCAAGCCGTGGGCAATGATCCGCAACGGTGTTTGCAGCAGCCCCACTACATAGCAGCTAGGCAGCGCGTGGTGCTGATCGGGGCGTACCACGGCAAAGTCCGTACCCACATTCCAGACCAGCTCGATCGTGGTATCAGGGAGGATATCGAAAGTCGTGTGGGGGTGGTCAAAGCGGCGCTCGATGACCGTGAAGGCGTGCAGGTAGGGCGCCAGACGGGGGTGAGGCGGAAAGTCTTGAGGGGCCAACGGTTTACGCCCCGCCTATCGCCGCGCCCGCCGCTTCGCGTCGCGCAGCCGTGACAGCGTGTCGTCGCGGTCATCAGCGGCGTCGGGGGCCGCGCGGGGCGGGGCGGGGCGTGGTGGTGGCACGGGTTTTGCCGCGGCGCTGGGCGCTGTCGCGGGCGGCGCGGCGGGGGGGGTGTCGACCTCGGTGGGGCGGCGGCTGGGCCGCGACGCCCGCTGCTTGGCCGCGAACAGATCGTCGAGTTGCTCGGTGCGGGCAACGCCCTTCGACGCGGTGGTGCGCTGTTGGGCGCGGCGCTCACGCCGCCAGTCGCGGGCCGCCGCCAGCTCGCGGCTGCCCCACATGACACGTCGCACGGCCACATCGAAGGGGAAGAGCAGCAGCGCCAGCAGCATCAGCCACGGCCAGAGCGGTTGGGCGCGGCTGACCGGCTGTTGGGGCGTTTCCCAAATCGCGTTGAACGCCGCCAGCGTCAGCTCCCGCCCGCCGGTGCGCTGGGCCAGATCGGTCAGCAATGTCTCATCGGCCTGCTGGATGCGATATTCGGGCGAATAGGGAACCACAATGCCCCGCGTCCGGCTCGCCACGATCTCGCCCGCTGCATCCTGCTCGGTTACCGTCACCAAATATGCCCCGCTCTCCGTTACGGGCATCGGCACCCGATAGCGACCCACCCCGACCTGCGGCACGCTCAACTCGGTGCGCACCAAGTCGGGCGAAAGGATCGTGGCCCGCACGTCCCCGGTCGTTTGGTCGCGGGTCGCCACCTCCAACGTGGTGGTGGCCCCTTCGGTCAGACCGCGCACGCTCAACTCATCGCTCTGCGGATCGGGAAAGCTCCAGGCCACGAGTTGGGCCGCAAAGGTCGGAAAGCCCTCCCAATCGAGCCAACTGCTCGCCCACCGCCCGCTCAGATCACTCGTCCACGCCACGGTGCGCCCCAAGCCGAAGAAGCGGGTTGCCAGCAGCGGCTCGCCACGGGGCGTGCGCAGCACCTCGGTGGCGTCGGGGCGCAGCGTGCTGCCGTTGTAGCCGAGCAGCCCGGGCAAGCTGAGGCTGCCGCCCGCCGCCCCCAGCCCCCGCAGAATCGCACTGTCGCTCATCAGTGTGGGGTAGAACGGCTCTTCCACGATGTAGCGGCCCGAGATGCGCACCGTCTCTTTCAGGAAGATCTGCGGCACATCCTCCATCGCCACGGCGGGGTAGAAGGCGCCGCCCCCCTCCTCGGCCAGCCGCCGCAATTCCGGTGCGGAACCCGCGCCCGCCGCCACCACGCTCAGCGTGATGCCCTCATTCGCCAACTGTACAGCAAGGTCGTGGTAGTTGCCTTCGCGCCCCCAGCCATCGGTCAGCAGGATGATGTGGCGCACCTTCGCATCCACCCCCGCCAGCCCCTCGCCGGCCGACGCAATGCCGGTGTAGATGTTCGTGCCGCCCACCGCATCGATCGGCGCGACCGCCTCTTCCAGCGCGGCATAGCCCGGAAAGCGCTGCGTTTCCAGCGCCCAGCGCGACAGCTCGTCAAAGGCGATCACGCCGATGTAATCCATGCTACTCAGCACGCCGCCCGCCTGCATGATCGCACTCTTGGCGATGTCGACCTTCGGCAGACCGCTCGGCAATCGGCCCGCCTGCGCTGCCGCGTTGGTCGGATCGTCGCAGTGGCAACGGCCCATCGAGCCGCTCTTATCGACCGCGAAGACGATGGCGACGTTGGCCTGCTGGTCGCGGGGCCGCACCTCCATCTCGACAGGCATCACCGTTTCCACCGGCGTACGCAGCCATTGGCCCGCGCCGTAGCTCTCCGGCCCACCGACCATCACCAAACCGTGACCCAGTTCGCGGACGAAGTTTGGCAACAGCTCCATGGTGGTGGGGGGCAGGGTGGTCGCACTGACATTGTTCAGCACGATGCTGTCGTACTGCGCCAACTCGGGCAGCGTTTGGGGCAGGGCGTTCGGTGCCAGCAGATCGACCTGCATTTGGGCGGCTTGCAGTGCGGCCACCAGCGGCTGCGTTTCCGCTTCGTCCGTCGTCACGATGGCGACGCGCGGCGGCCCCGTCACTTGGGTGTAGGCCGCAGCCTCGTTGTTCTGCGGCCGCGTGTCGTTGGCGGCCTCGACCAGAGCGCGGTAACGATTGAACCCCTGCTCGCTCGGCTGAACGGGGATGCGGTAGCTGGTGCCGCCCGCTGGCACGCTCACCTGCTCGTCGTAAAGCAGCCGGTCGTCGCCAAAAAGCCGCAGCCGCACGCTGCTTTCCACGGTTGCATCTAATCGCACCGTCAGCTCGATCTGTTCGCCCAACGCGACCGATTCAGGGGCATCGAGCATCGTGAGTTGCACTTCAGGGCCGCTCACCGCCCCGCCGAGCGGGATCACATCCAACGTTACGTTGCGGGCCGCGACGAGGTCGGCGCTGACCCGCGCATCCCCCACGTTCTGCTGCCCATCGGAAAGGAGTACCAGTCGCTTCTGACTGTCGTCGGGCAACATCGCCAGGCCGAGTTGGAGTGCCTCGCCGATATCGGTGCGAGTGGCGAGCGGCACGCTGGCCAGCGGCTCGACCCGCCGCAGCTCGGAAGCCGACCGCTCCACCAACGCCTCTTCGCCAAAGAGCACGATTGCGGCTTGGTTGCCGTCGGGCATCTGGCCGATGGTCTCCCGCAAATAGTCCGCGATCTGATCGCGGCTGCCGCTGGGCATCGAATCGCTGACATCCACCACGAAGGCCACCGTCAAGGCATCGACCGGTCGCCGCCATTCCGCGCCCGCCAGCGCCAACACCACCGCTGCCACGATCACGGTGCGCAGCACAAGGCTGGCGACGCGACGCGGCGCGGCCATGCGGCGCGGGGCCAGCCGTGCCAGCACCCAGAGGAGTGGGAGCAGTAGCAAGGCCCAGAGATAGGTGGGGTGGGTGAAGGTGAGCATGGGTGAGTTTTGTGAGTTTAGTGAGTTTTATGAGTTTTATGAGTTTTATGAGTTTTATGAGTTCCGTAGAGACGCGCCAGTGGCGCGTCTGAAGCTTGAGAATTAGAGCGTTATGGAGTGTTGGAGTCGGGAGTTGGGAGTTGGGAGTTTGCCTTAAGCATCCATTGCATTACTTTGGAAAGGCAAGGAATGCACAGTGATTCGCTTTTCGTTTTGTGTTTCGCGTCCGTTCCCCCCGTTTCCCCCGTTCCCCCTTCCTCTTTCGTGCCGCGTTTTAACGCTTCAACGCATCTCGTTTAACCGCTCTGCGTTTTCGTTGTGCGTTCTGCGTTGTGCGTTCTGCGTTGGAATGCGTCTCGGTTGTAGAGGAGCCATTCGGCCATCAGCAGCAGCAAGCCGACCAGTAGCAGCGGTCGCCATAGCTCTTGCCGCCCTTCGAGGGGCAGCGCACTGGCCGCGTCGTTCCCCGCGGTCGTGGTCAGGGCCAATGTCGGGGCGGGGGCGATGTTGCTCTCGCTGGGCACAATGCGATTGGCCGTGAAGCGCAGCGCGGGCTGGTCGCTGCCCAGCCAACGCACGGCGTAGACGCCCGCGTCGTTCAGGACAGCGCGGGTCGTGGCTTGCCCGTCGCTGGCGGCCAAGGTTTCGACCGTGCCGTCCGGCAAGGTTAATTCCACGCTCGCGCTGTCGAGCAAGGGTAACGTCACGGCATCGCCCACGGTCAGGCTACGCCCGGCAAGGCCCCCCGCTGGCCCCACCAGCAGGTAATCGGCCAGCGTCGCCATCAGCACGGGATAGCTCGGCTGATAGACCAGATTGGTCAGCACCACGTCGCGCGGCGGGTCGAGCGGGATGCTCTGCGGCTGACCGTAGAGCGGGGTTGCCAGCATCGCCACCCGTCGCCCGCCTTCCTCGCCCACCCACAACAAGGGCGTCCCGCGATTCGCATCTTCCAGCAGCACCGTCGCCCACGGGGGCGCGTCAGTGGCCTGCGCTTCCACAAAAAAGAGATCATCGGCAAAGAAGAGATTCTCTTCGATCAGCGGCAGTCGCCCCGTTTTGATCGGCACCGGATTGGTGATCGTACCGGTGGCGCGGATCGTGTCGTTGCCGATCGGCGGGGCGATGAGCAGCAGGTTGGCGTCGCCGCCGGGCAGCCCCTGGCTCGGCAACCAGCGATCCAGCACCAGCAGATCGGCCTCGGTGCGGAGCGTGTCGCTCGGCACCGGACTTTGCGTCACCTCGGCCCCGACCAGTTCGAAGGGCAGCCGGAGGTAGCGATTGCTGGCGGAGGGGCTGATAATTTCGACCCGCTGCTGGCTCGTGGGGTCGGCCACCGCCCACGCGCGGTCGTCGGCGGGCAGCACATCCTCGCCCTCCAGCCGCGCCTCGACTGCGAAGTCGCCCTCGGCGCTGATCGGGAAGAGGCGCGAGATCGCTTGGCCGTCGGGGGGCAGCAGCAGATCAGCGGCGCTGAAAGGGGTGCCATCGACTTCGATGACCAAGCGGCGGTTGGCTTCGGCATCGTTGTAGTTGACCAGTTGCACGAAGAGCTGCGTTCCCGCCTCGTTGCGTTCGACCTGCAGGGCGCTGATCGCTTGGTTGTTGCGGCTGTCGCCCAGCGGGACGTAGCGCAGGGGCCGCGAGAGCGCCAACGATTCCGGCAGCGTCACCGCGCCGTCGCTCAGCACCACCACTTCGCTTTCGGCCTCGCGTTCCGCCGCTGCGGCGGCCAACGTCAACGCTTGGCTCAGGTCGCTGTCGGTCGCCGTCGCTTGCACGCGGTCGAGCGCTTGGCCCAGCGCGATGCTGTCCCGCGTGTTGGCCAGGAGAATTTCCGCGCCATCCCCCGCACGGATGACGGTCAGCGTGCCATCGGCGGGCAGGCCATCGAGCAGGCGACGCAGTTCGGCGCGGGCCGCGTCCAGCCGCGTCCCTTCCGTGCTGTCTTGCGCGGCCATGCTCAACGAACTGTCGAGTACGGCGATGACGCTGCGGCCCGCACTGCCGGCCCGCGTGGTGAAGGGCCGCGCCAGGGCGAAGATGAGCGCCAACAGCACCAGCAGTTGCAGCAGCAGCAGCAGGTTGCGCCGCAGCCGCTGCCACGGGGCGTTGGCCTCCATGTCCTGCACCACCTGCTCCCACAGGTAGAGACTCGAGACCGGCACCTCGTCGCGCCGCCGCTTGAGCAGGTACATCGCGATCACCGGGGCCAGCAACGCCAGCCCCAGCAACGCGAAGGGGGTTAGCAGGCCCATGGGCTAGGTCCAGCCCACTCTTGTCACCCCGAGCGAAGCGAAGGGTCTGGCTGCAAGATATTGCAGGATAAGTTGCTCGGCCCGATGCGAGATGTGACGCACTTTTATCCGCCACGCCCAGCGCCAGATTCTTCGCCTTCGGCTCAGAATGACAAGTGGCGCAGGCGGCTCGAATGGCCGCTTCTCGCAACGCAACTCTTTGCTCCGCTCTCTTTCAGAATACACGCTACCCCTCCCCGTCCCGTCCGGCGCGGGGCTGGCCGCAGTTGGCACAGAAATTGTCGCCGGGTCGCATTTTGGCCGTACAATTCACGCAGGGCGCGGTCGCTTGGTTGCGCTGGTAGATCGACCAGAACAGCAGTCCGATGATCGTGGGTAGCGCCACCGTGAAAAGGCAGATCATGGCTATTATCGAGAGTTCGGCCATACCATACATGAGTTGCTCCTTATCGTCAGATCCACCGTCGGTCGATTTCTTAAGCGGATGGGGAGGCTACATCAAGCCTTGCGGTTCGCCAGAATGATGAAGATAAGGGCCACGATGATGAGACCGCCTAGTGCTACGATCGCAGCCAAAAGTAAGAGGGAAAGCGCCATTTTCGCTCCTTATCGTAAAATCAATTGTCGTCGCATCATCGAGAGCACCACATCCTCGACGGGCAAGCTGC
>JACKAZ010000023.1 GCA_020634795.1 Ardenticatenales bacterium
ACGACAACGGCCGGCCTCTGGAACGGGAATGACGCGGTCGAACTGTCCAATGATGGCTCGCCTGTCGATGTCATCGGCCAGATCGGTGTCGATCCGGGGGCTGCGTGGGGCTCTCCGCCGACGACCACGGCCAACGCCACCTTGATTCGGATGGCCAGCGTCAGCGCGGGTGACCCCGATGGGAGCGACCCCTTCGACCCGGCCACCGAATGGGAAGGCTATCCGGAAGATACCTTCACCTTCTTGGGCAGCCACAGCGCCGATTGTGGCGGCAGTGGCGGGCCAACGCCGACGCCCGGCCCGACCGCGACGCCCACCGCAACGCCGACCCCGCTGCCCCTCACCTTGATTCACGAGATCCAAGGCGCTGGCACCACCAGCCCGATGGTGGGCATGGATGTGGCGGTGGAAGCGGTGGTGGTCGGGGACTTCCAGACGTCGGACGGTCTGCGCGGCTTCTTCCTGCAAGAGGAGGACAGCGACGTGGACGGCGATCCGCTCACCTCGGAAGGCATCTTCGTTTACGATGGTTCCTCGCCCGCCGTTGATGTCGCCGAAGGCGATTTGGTCCGCGTCGAAGGGCCGGTTTCGGAATATGCCGACCGCACCGAGGGCGGTGGCACCCTGACCGAAATCTCGGCGGCCTTGGTGACGATCCTCGGCACCGGCCCTGCCGTTACGCCCGCCACGCCCACCTTGCCGGAGGCCACCGACGGTGACCTGGAAGCGGTAGAGGGCATGCTGGTGACCATCGACTCGCTCACGGTGGCACAGAATTACTTCCTCGGTCGCTACGGACAAATGACGATGTCGGCCAGCGGTCGGCTCTATCAGCCGACCAATCAAGCGATGCCGGGCAGCCCCGAAGCGCAGGCGATCGCCGATCTGAACGCCCGCAGCATTCTGATCCTAGACGATGGTCAGGCCGGTTCCCGCTGTGGCGACAATCCGCTGCCGGTTCCCTACCTCGGCCCCCCGCCGGGCATGGTGCTGCGTGCGGGTGACACAGCCACCAACCTGCTGGGCGTGATCGATTATGGGCAGATCAACTCCGGCTCGACCGGCTCCTGCGCCAGTGGCAGTACCCTCTTCGCCGGGGATTTCCGTCTCCATCCGGTGACTCCGCCGACCTTCATCAACGACAACCCGCGTCCGGCCACGCCCGAAGATGTGGGCGGTGATTTCCAGGTCGCGGCCTTCAACGTGCTCAACTACTTCAACGGTGACGGCATGGGCGGCGGCTTCCCGACCCCGCGCGGGGCCGACACACTGGAAGAGTTCGTGCGCCAGCGCACCAAGATCATCGACGCGATTGTGACGATGGATGCTGAAGTGATCGGGCTGATGGAGCTGGAGAACGATTTCACGGACGGCGCGAACAGCGCGATCGCTGACCTGACCAACGGCTTGAACGAGGCGACCGCGCCCGGCACCTACGCCTACATCGATCCAGGCACCAATGTTGGCACGGACGAGATCTCGGTCGGCATCCTCTACAAGCCTGCGGCGGTGGTACCGGTTGGCACGCTCGCCATCTTGGACGATCCAGCCTTCACCGACCCCAATAACCTCGGCTCGCAACAGAGCCGCCCCGCCATGGCCCAAACGTTCGAGGTGAGAGACAGCTCGTTGAACAGCACGGGCGGGGTATTCACCGTGGTGGTCAATCACCTCAAGTCGAAAGGCTCATCCTGTGGGCCGGGCGACGACGACAACACCACGGGCCAGGGCAACTGTAACCTGACCCGCACCTTGGGGGCACAATATCTGGTCGAAACGTGGCTGCCGAGCGACCCGACTGGCACGGCGGCGCTCTACGGGACGCAGGATACGGACTACCTGATCACGGGGGACCTGAATTCCTACGCCATGGAAGATCCGATTCGCGCCATCACCGATCAGGGGTATACCGACCTGATCTGGCAGTACACCGGTGGCACCGGCTACTCCTACATCTTTGATGGGCAGAGTGGCTACCTGGACCACGCCCTCAGCAGCCCCAGCCTGACCGACCAAGTGGTGGGCACCACCGTCTGGCACATCAATACCGACGAAGCGGCCGTGTTGGATTACAACGAGGAATTCAACTCCGGCCCCTACTACGAAGAGAACCCCTTCCGCTCCTCCGACCACGACCCCGTGATCGTGGGGATGGTGCTCTTACCGACCGCGGACTTCGGCGATAGCCCCGCCAGCTATGGCGAGGCATGGCACAGCGGCGCGGGCGAGCTGCGGCTGGGCCAAGCCTGGGACACGGACACGGTTGGCGCGGCGGCGGGCAGCGATGACCCGACCGACGATGGCGTAACGATGGGTTACGACGGAACGCTGACCCAAATGAACGTTGAAGTCGTAGTCACCCGCACGGACGGCGGCACGGACGGTGCTTGGTTGGCCGCTTGGGTCGACTGGGACGAAAACGGTACCTTCGAGGCCACAGAATTGATGATCAACCAAGCCGTTGTGGTGGGCACCAACAGCCTCAGCTTCGGCGTGCCGGCCAGCGCCGATCCGAGCGGCACGCGCTACGTCGCTCGCTACCGTCTCTATGACAGTCAGACCGAGCCGGAGGCGGTGCTGGCAGTGGCCGCAACGGGGGGTGTGGTTGGCGGCGAAGTCGAGGATTACCTGACGCCATTGGCCACGCCGACCGCCGTGACACTCGACAGTGTGCAAAGCAGCGCCACCCCGCGCACGGGCCTTGTCATCGCACTGTTGACGCTCGGCTTGGCGACGCTTGCCATCGCTCGCCGACGCTACCATCAGGGCTAGGCGCGGCATCACAGCGCACAGTACACCGTCAAAACGACGTTAAAACAAGGGCCGCTCCTTCGGGGGCGGCTCTTTTGTTTAACGCAGAGCAATCGACGCAGAACGGGCCGTCATCGCGTTCGGCTCGGCATTGTGATCCCTGCGGCCTCACTAACAGCCCCAGGCCCCCAGCAAAGCTCTCGCAAAGCTCCACACTATCGCCAAAAGATGGGACCTTATCGCCAATCCGCATTGACGCAGCGTTATTCTAGCGACATTCGCATAACGGCGGCGCTTTTGAAAGGAGTCTGAGCATGTCTTATTTTTCGCTTCGTCGAACTGGGCTGGTTGTGTTGGGGATGCTCTCTTTGTTCATGTGGCTACTTCTCGCTTCGCCCGACGTAGTGCGGGGCCACGGCCCCACCGATTACGCGATCAGCTTCTACACCTTTGTGGGTCAGGGCTTCGCCCCCGATCCGCTGGCGACCCAGCTCGATTCGGATCTCTGGCGCGTGACGGGGTTGAGCGAAGGGGACTTGGCCTACGGCGACACCGCGACCAGCGGTGATTTTGCACGCGGTTTGCGCACGTTGGCGGATCCGCCGCCGACAACATCCGGAATCTACGCCTTCGAGGTGGTGGAGGGCGATTTCGCGCTCGGCGTCCAGCCTGGCAGCAGCGATTTCACGCCCGGCACCTTCGAGTTGCGCTTGCAGAATCAGAGTGGCAACACGGTGAGCCATGTCCGCATCGACTACAACATTCTGGTCCGCAACAATGCTGACCGGTCGAGCAGCCTCAACCTGGCCTATTCGCTGGACGGCGTTGACTTCGTCCCCGTGCCGAGCATGGAGTTCACCTCGCCCGAAGCGGCGGACGAACTGGGCTGGCAGAGCGAGCTGTATGGCACCGCGATCACCGGCCTCGCCATTCCCGATGGCGACTTTTTCTACTTCCAATGGCGCAGCGATGATGTGGGGGGCAGCGGCTCGCGGGACGAGCTGGCGCTGGACAACATTGAAGTGACGCAACTTGCCCCACTTGCCGCGACGATCGCCCTCTTCGAGGCGACGCCGCAGCCGGAAGGCGTCGCCGTCAGTTGGTCGACCGTCGCCGAGCCGGACTGCGCGGGCTTCAACGTCTGGCGGGCCACGGCACCGACCGCGCCAGAAACGCAGCTCAACCCCACGCTGATCGCGGCGCAGGGCAATGGGGGCGGCGCGGCCTATGCGTGGCTGGACAAGACAGCAGCGGCGGGGACGACCTACTATTACTGGCTGGAGGATGTCGATCTTTACGGCGGATCGACCTTCGTTGGCCCTGCGGAAGCCACGATGCTCGATCCGCTGGCGGTCACGCTGGATCGCATCGACGTTTCAACGCCGTCGGCCGGGTGGGGCCTTGGGGCGGCGTTGGGGGTGGCAGCGGTGGGCGCGGCATGGCAATGGGGCCGCCGCCGTTAGCCCGCTACAACGCCACGGGGGCGCAGCGTGATTACGCTGCGCCCCCGTGGCTAAATCCGCGTACTACGCTGGGGCAGACGGTCTCTCCGCAATGGCCTCGCTCCGCGACACCTCGCTGTCAGCAGCGGCGGGCAGGTCGCAACTGACGGCCTCGCCTGCCAGCCCCACCTCGCCTTTGCCGGCACATTCTGCGCAGAGCCACTGACGGTCCCCCGCCTCGTTCGTGACGGTA
>JACKAZ010000024.1 GCA_020634795.1 Ardenticatenales bacterium
AAATGTGGCAAGAAGACCTTTCTATTGTATATAAAGACAACAGCGATTGGAGAATAAGAAGTTATGAAATAGTAGGATAAAAGTATGTATTACCAATCGAATCTATTGTAAATACAGGACTTCGCCTAACAAAGCCTTGCACGGCGACCCCACCCACGCGCGGTGGTTTCGTCATATTCACCCCGTAGTATCATTCGGTGGGGGTCCTAACGTTTGTCTTCCGCAGGAGGGCATGGGTGAGACGCGTGTAGGCAAGCGTTAGCGGGCTACTATGCTAGGGGGGGGGGTCCTATAGCTATTTGTTGGGCGGAATTAACGAATCTTCTGCGCGAAATTCGCAGAGAGGCAAGGGCGGCACCCTGCATCAATCCCCGCTGCACCACGCCGCAGGGCGTGGCCGGTGGGCAATGTCAATTGCAACGCTACGGCAACGGTTCGTCGCCACGTGGGGCGGCGGGGGGCGGCGGAGAGTGCGCTGGCGGCTCTAGCTGCCCGATCAGTGAATCCTGCAGAAGGATGCGGCCACCACAGGTATAACGCCAAGCAAACCAGACGCCACCTAGAACGAAAATGAACAGGGCCGGGTGGAACACGGGGACGAATTCAAACCCGCCATCTCGGTTCAACCAGAAATAGTCTACCAGCACCGCTTCGGTGATAAAGAGAAGTGCACTCAACACCAGAGCAGTACGTCGCCCGACACGGTCCTGCCGTCCAATTAGCGGGCCAATGATCGCCGCGCCAAGCGTCGCAAATACCATGAAGGGGAAGACGCCAACCATCACACCAAAGGCCATTACCAAGCCGACGAAGCTGGGTAGCATCCACAAGCTCATCGCGATGTTAACCAACAAGCCGTCGCCCATATCGGCTGTGCTGCCAAAGAAAATTGCAAGCGCGCAAATAGCCGTGTAAACCACCCCTATCATCGCACTGAAAACCAGCATTTGGCGCATCGCAGCCTTGCGGTAAGCCCAATTTGATGGCTTGATGATCGTTTCAGCACTCATTTTGATTTCCCCCATGAAACTAACTTGCGGCTGACTGCTCATATCGGTCAACCATTCCGACGCCAAACGAATAATAGCCTTACCCTCTCAGCGCCACCCCCACCGCCGCCGCCAACGCTGGCTCCACCCACCACGCCGGGCCGAGCGCGAAGAGCGCCGCCCCCGCCTCACGCAGCGCCAACGCATCGTCGGGCGAGGCGATCCCCGCGCCCGCCACCAGTGGCAGCCCCAGCGGCTGAAGGCGCTGCAATCCATCGCTAATCAAGGGCCGGATCGCTGGCCCCCAAAGGCGCCGCCCGTCGCTCAGGCGCGGTGGCCCCACCCAAAGCAGATCCGCGCCCGCCGTGGCAAGGGCCTCGGCTGGCGCGGGGCTGTTGCACGGCCATTCCGCGATGATCGGCAACGGCCCCACCACGCGCCGCGCGGCCCGTACCGTTTTCGGGGTCGCTTCCCACAACAGGCAGGCCGCCATCTCATCCAGCGCCACGCTGTCCAACGCCGCGCTAATCGCCGCTGGCTCGTCGGGGGCCAATGTTAGGATCAGCGGCAGCTCGCTGCGGTGACGGCGCAGCCGCGCCAACGTTCGTTCCAATGGCCGCACGGCGGGCCGCCAGCGCAAGGCGCCGGGCAAGGCCTGCCATGCCATCGCGTTGCCATCCCACGGCTCGCCCAGCGGCGCGGTGAGCCGTGCCCCCAGCGCCGCTGTCGGCAGCGTGCCCCGCGCGGCCCACAAACCAGGGCTGGGCAGTATGGGTGAGGCGAGTGGTAGCGGGAGGCGGTCAGGGGTGAGAGTGATCATGGTATGGAGAATGGAGAATGGGCACAATGTTATTCCAATGTTCTGCAATGGTTCCCATGCACCATCTTCCGTTCGTTGAATTTATCGCTGTCAACTCCTACTCCATGTTTGTGCGGAGCTGGGTTCGGATGAGGTCGGTGAGGTGGCGCATTTCGCCCATCAGGGGGTCGGGGCGGTCGGGCCAGCCGCCGCCCTGAAAGTAGTGGGCACGTTGGGTTGCGAAAAGCAGGATACGCAGATCAGTGAGCGCAAGGTCGTCGCGTGGGCGGTCGCGCAGCGCGTCGACATAGCTGTTGAAATCAGCCATATCACCGCCGACCTCGGCATAGCCATCGAGCGTCCGCGCGAAGCGGATCAGCTCGCTATTGGCACAGTCCGCCCGCGGCAGATCGTCCAGCGTAAGTTCATCGGTGGGAATGAGCATAGGCAGCGCGTATCGTGAATCGTGAATCGTGAATCGGACACAAGGACTTTACAGTGTAGTTTCAA
>JACKAZ010000003.1 GCA_020634795.1 Ardenticatenales bacterium
TTTGACTACGCCTTGGCTGGTAATGACCCCATCGTCGTCTTGCGCGACGATGGCTCGGTCCACCACCTCGGCACGGCACTCGATCAAGAAAACGCACTCTCAGCGCTGCGGGCACAGTTGGCGAACGCAGAGGATTGCGGCGCTCCGTAAGCCCTCACCCCAACCCCTCTCCCGATTTCGGGAGAGGGACAGCGCCGAAGGTGCAGGGTGAGGGCGTAGGGTGAGGGCACCAGCGCTACTCGTTGATCAGGCAGACAATGTTGGGCGCATTCGACCCCATAGAGGTAGTGAGCAACTCCGAAATTCCATCGGCGGTGGCGCGGTAGATGGTGATTTCGGCCTCTTCGGTGGACGGGGTGGCGCCATCGGCCAACTGGCCGACGAGCATATCGCCGTTGGGACAAAAGCCAAACAGTGGCCAGCTATTGCCACCGACGGTGTAGCGGGCGATTTCCTGTCCGTCAAATCCTAGTGCAAGGAGGGTTCCTGACTCCCCTTCGGAGAAATTGAATTCGTAAATCCACACGAGTTGCTGCTCATCCGCAATGTGGAGCGGGTAGCGTTGCCACTCTGAATCCTCGCTCGCGGGCAAGAGGGTTCGCAGCGCTCCGTCGGCCAAGGAGTACAACTCAATGCCCCCATTCGGAAGTACGAAGATCGGGTTATAGGCCGCGGCATCGAAGGCCCACCCGCTTGTTTGTGCAATCTGTCGGGCTTCCTCGCTGAATTGGATCGTCTCGACCGCGCCGTCGAGCGAGATAGCAAAAGGCTGCAACGGCTCAGCCGCTGATATGACGACGAGTTGCGCACTCGGCGCGCGCCAGCCTATCGGAAAGCCCAGTTGATCATCGAGTTGCTCAAGATGCTCGGCCAGCTTCTCTCCTTCGTTCAATCGCCACGCAGAAAAGTGGTTTTGGTTGCCCCCAGTCACTAGCAGCCGCTCGCCTTCTGCTTCATCCATCGTAAAGACGGCGCTGTACCATGGGGCTAGATCAGGGAACCACCACGGTCCCATCCATTCCCCGTCGACATCCAGCAGATAGAGCCAAGTCGCCTCACAAGGCGGCGCGGCGTGGAGTTGAATGGCGTAATTCGGCCACCCATCCAGCTGGGTCACGCTCCGGTTCCCGTAGTAATCTCCGAACAGGAGGGTCGCTTCGCCATTCTGGTCCACCGCCTCCAACCCGATCTTTGCTGGCTGCGAGGCATCCCTCTGCACCTCTTGGCGAGCGATCAACAGGGCGCTGCCCGGTGGGGCCGGCTTGGGGATCGAGAGCGTGGGGTTGATCGTGATCCCATCGACGGAGAGCCGGTCGACGATCACCGTGGATGGCCGTCTCTCGTCCCATCGCCCCTCCACGTGCACCTCATCCAACAAGGTGGCGCAGGCACCGGGGAGCGTAGTGCCATCCCCCAGCGAGAGCCTGCTGCGCCCCATTTCAAGCATCACCCCGTCGCTGTCGGCCGAGACAAACGGTACTGCTTCGTCGTCGCTCACTGTCCAATCGGCACGGCCCATCTCGGCAAATTGCATTGGGACGGGTATCGGGTCGAGCGCCAGGGCACCAGCGAGACCCCCAGCGATATAGCGGTCCACCCGCTGGGCGGTCGCACGCGCACTTTCGCCCACGATATCCGCGTAGTTCTCCCAGAAATCGTCACGATTGCGCAGCGAGCTGATCGCGGCGTTACCGTGGTCGGCGCTCACCGACCGAATCAGATCGGCCCAGATCAGGAGCAGGGCACCATCCCCATCAACCGCGGCTGGCAGTCCGTCGAAAAACGTGGCATTGATCCCGTCATATCGCTCTGGAGGCAGCATCCGGAGCGGCTGTTCCGCCGCGCTGGCGCGCCAAAGGTCGCGCAACGCCTCCATGCGGTCGGGCACAAGCGCCCAATCGAGGTTGATCGAATGCGTCAGCCCATTTTGTAAGGCCCACTGGGAGCGCGTGGTGCGACTGGGCGTTGCCCATTGTGCCTCTGCCGCTGACCAGCGCACCAACTCTTCCCCGCTGAGCCAGTCGTCGTAGGCGACCAACTGCGGCGAGGCGAGCTGGAGGCGATTACTGTCCTCATCGTAGTGGGCGGCGGTGCGAAACTCAACAGGCTCAATCACGATCTCGTCCAAGGGCCGCGTATCAACCGAGTTGGCCAGCGCTGGCCAATCGGCGGCGAACTGTTCGGCGAAATCGGCGTCAATCGCCCAGTAGCGCAAGGTGACGCCGTCGCCCAGATCGATGCGCTGTTCGCCGCCCCATGCGTTGCGCGACAGCGGCGCGCGCCGCCAGCCCGCGCGGGTCAGCCGGTAGCTGCGCAGCCGCGTGTGCGCGTCCATGCGGACAGTGACCAGCGCGTTGTTGCCACGGTCGCGCAATGTCACCTCCTCGACCACCACCGATGGCAGCGGTGGGTCGTTGTCATTTCGCTCAAAACGGTAGCGGTAACCCGCAAGCCAACGTTCCGAGGCGTTGCCCACCGCGAAATTGGCCGCTTCGTCGACCAAGCCGAAGCTGCGGGCACGTTCTTCTTGATCGATGAAAGCTTGCAGGTCGGCACGGAGCGCTTCGTCTTGGATGCGACTGCGCCAGAGCAGCAGAGCCCCTGCGATCAGCAGAAGCGGCAGCAGGAGCAGTAACCAGCGCCCACGGCGGCGACGCACGGAGGGCGCGGTCGCCGTGTCCGGCGGCAACTCTTCTTCGCGGATATCCCAGTCGAGCATGATGCACTACTCCGCGCAGCCCCAAAGCCACGTTTGTCCGCTGTCGCCCGTCCAAAGCAACTGCTCCTCGCCACGCGAGGGGCGCCAATGATAGAGGTGCTGCTTGGGTAGCTCTTCTACTAGGTAATACAGGGAATCGTTGTTGCAGGCCACCGCGTCCACAATCCGCTGATTGGCCGGGAGACGCGCTGTGCGCAACAGTTCGGTCCGATTCGCCGGATCGACGTAGAGTAGCTGGGCCAGCTCACGATCGGCCGTACCCGCTGGCCCACTGTTCGCCAAAAAAGCCCCGTCGTTCGGCTCATCCCCGGCGACGTAGAGCATAAAGTTCGGTGCCAGCCACGTTCCGCTCGTTTGGCGCTTGGCTTCCGGATCGATGATGTTGACGGTCGCGCCCCGTGTGTTATCGAAGGTTTGGGGCGTCAGGTAGTAAAGCCGCCGTCCGTCGAAAGCGAAGGGGGAGAGCCGGACCGACGGAACCTCCGTGACCCAGTGGCGGACGTTGGGCTGCTCACTGTCGTAGAGTTCCACCGTGTCGCCGAGGCTGGAAGGGGCGTAGAGCAGCCACTGGCTGTCGGCGGTGCGGCCCAGCGGTTGGGTCAGGGTGGGCAGCAGCGCGCCGTCGGGGTCGATCGGCCCCCGTTCGCCCGCTCGCAAAAGCCGACTCTGCCAGCGATTGCGATCCTCGCGGCTCGGTTGCGCCACCATCAGCCCCTGCGGGTCGTGGAAGAGCTTGGCCGAAGTGGGCAGCCACTGCCCCGACAAAAGCCAGCCCTGCAGTTCGCCCGTTGACGCCCGATAGTGGAGCAGCACACTATATTCACAGTTGTAAGCGATTTGTAGCAACCCGATGTCGCCGCTTCCGGCGGGCGCACCGTTCACCGGCGCGACATAGGTGCGGGTCGGCAGTGAGGAGAGCGCCGTCAAGCCGCCGTCTGCGTTGACCATGGAAAAGACGTTTTGCTGCAGATCGGCGCGATATTGGAGCAAGAGCGGGCCGCGCGCGATTTCCGACACATCGGGGAAGTTGAGTGACCAATCGTTGATGATGATATTTTGCGCCCGTAGGCGGAAGCCTTCGTCGATCCACGCCCCCTCGGTGATGGTGAGGTCGCCAAAGAGGGGCAAACAGCTACGGGGTAGGCCCGTCCCGTCGCTGTTGGTCACGCGCGTGCCGATGGTGGAAACGAGCAGCGAGCGGTCGTCGACGGCGAGCATGGTATCGGTCGTCAAGGTCGATTCGACGACTTGGCCGGAGATGGAAAGGGGCAAGCCGCTCTCCACCGGCACGCCCGCTTCGAAGTCGGAGAGTGATAGCCCTAAGCTTTCGTCGAAAAGTTGTTGCCAACTGCGGGTGGCCGCAAGGTTGTCTATCAGCGTGGCCACCCGTTCGCTACCGGCCCGTTCATAGATCGCGTCGGCCAAGCGCATCGCGGCGGCATGCGTGGGGTTATCCATCGCCAGCCCATCGAAGGGCAACACGGGGTACTCGCCGCCAAACAGCGGCGCAAGCATCGCTTCATCCGCCGCCAAACGCTGCCAGTCGCCGCGTAGCGAGTCCATCGTCTCCGCGTCGAGCGACCAGCGCAAGACGGCGACCTGCTGCAGGGCATCGACCAAGAACGCCGCGCCGGGCAGGACGTTGTTCGACGGCACGGCGATCAGGGGGCGCGCCATCAAGGTGGTGCCGAGGGCAAGCTCGACCTCTTCTTCGGGTGACAAGCCGTTCTTCGACTCGATCAGCAAGGGGGAGTTGATACCGATCTCGGACCCCTCGTCGTAGCGCAGCGGCCCGCCGAATTCCAGCGGCAGAATCACCACCGTGAGCGGGCGCGGCTCGTCCGACCAGTCGCCCAATTCCTCGAGAAACGTGGGTAGCCGCTCGATCAAGCGCTCAGCAAAGGCCGCGTCCCGTTCGAAGTATCGCAATTGCAGAAGGGGCGTGATCGCGTGCGTCACCTCTTCGCCCCACGCCGCCTCGCTGATCGGCGTCCGTCGCCACGAGTCGCCCCGCCGCGCATAGGCGCGCAACGACAGGTCGCCATCGAGAAGCACCTCGGCCAGGGCGTTGTCCTGCTCGTCCCACGCCACCTCGCCCAACGCGATATCGACAGGGGGCAATGCCCCGTCATGCTCGAAAGAGGCGCGATAACCCGCATACCATTCCGCCGAGCTGTTGAGATCACCCAGTTCTTTGACGTCGTCCGTCAGCCCGAAGCGCCGCTTCTGCTCTTCTTGCACGATAAAGAGGCGCAGATCATCCAGCCGGGCTTGCTGCTGTTCCCGCCAGCGCCAGAAGAGCACGCTGCCCACCACTGCGGCGATCAGCAGTGATAGCAGAAGGATCGGTCGCCACGGGATGGCGCGGCGGCGGGATGGAGGCAGTACCAGTGGCGGCAGCTCCTCATCGTCACGGACATCCCAGTCAAGCATGGCTCTTCTTCATCGCTCACTGTTTTTGGAATGGGGTGGAGTCATAGGTTTTAATCTGTATGGGGAGAGTGGAGAATGGAGAATGGAGAATGGAAAGATCGTGGTTTGTGTAATCAATCACTGCCCAAGATGTTGTTCGATTGTGTCAGTGCCATGTGCCTAGTGCATGGGGCATGGGGCATGGGAATCATCGCTATTCCCTTGTTCTTCCAATGTTTTGCAATGCCCACACCCGAACGACGAATGGTAAATGGTGAATGGTGAATGAGTACCTTGTTCTCCCCTTGTCCTTCCAATGTTTTGCAACGCCGCCACCCTACATCGTGACCGCTCCAACGTTCCAACGCTCCAACGCTTCTCTTTCAATCCGCTGTCACGCCGAATGCACCCACAGACAGATGACCGCGAGTGGGCAGTTGTCGCAGCGGGGGCGGCTGTTGTGGCAGTTGTCGCGGGCAAGGCGTACCATGTTAAGGTGGAAGGCGTAGAGATCATCGCTCGGCAGCATGGCGGGCAGCAGCTCGTGGGCACGGTCGGCGCTGCTCTGTGGCGGCAGCATCCCGACCCGTATTGCAACGCGCAGCAGGCCAGTGTTGACCGGCAGGACGGGCCGCCCCACCCCGAAAAGCATGACCAATCGGGCGGACAGTGGACCGATCCCCGCCAGCCCTTCCAGAAATTCAAGGGCCTCGATAAGGGGGGCGGTATGCAGAAATTCAAGATCGAGTGTCCCGTCCGTCGCCTCCAGAAGCTGGCGCATCATGGCTTGCAAGCGCGGCGCTTTCACGTTGGCCAGCCCCGCTGGGTGGATCGCATCGACCAGCGCCATGAGTGGGGCATCGGCGATCAACGCTGGATCGGGGAAGCGGCGCTGCAATCGCTCAAGGGCGCGGGCGCGGTTGGCCCGCGAAGTGTTCTGCGCCACCACCACGCGAATCAGCCGGTCGAGCAACGGTTCCTGCGCGGCCTCTGCCGCGTCCCACGTTGGCTTGCCATAGTGGGCCAGCAACGCCTGATGCGCGGCCCGGGCGCGGCTGGCACGGTCCCATCGTTGCAACGGCGTTGGCAGGTTGTTCATGGCAAAAGTGTAGCGCAGCTCTTCATCTCCCCCTAGAGAGCAGCCGCGCTTTTTCAGCGCGGCATCCCGCCCGTAAGACTTGCTCCGCCTACTACCGCCGCCTACAATCGTCGCCTATGAACTCTCCCTCACGACCCGCCGCGCTTCGGCGGCCACTCGGGGTCGCCGCGCTCTATCTTTTGCTGGCACTGCTGCTTTGGTGGCCCTTGCCCTTACATCTGACGACCCACGTGCCGGGCAGCAACACCTGGGCCTTCGACGAATATACCTTCGTTTGGAACCTATGGTGGTTTCGCCACAGCCTGCTCGACCTTGGGGTCAACCCGCTGCACAGTGATTTTATCTTCTATCCGCTCGGCATCGACCTCGTTCTCTATACCTACAATATCCTGAACGCCGCTGTCGCCTTGCCGCTGCTCGACTGGCTGGGGCCTGTTCTCAGCTCCAACTTGATCTTGATCGGGATGACCGTCCTGAGCGGCTGGGGTACATGGCTGTTGGTGCGTTGGCTTCTTGTGCGAACGTTGCGCGTGACGGGCCGCGCGGCGGAATGGGCCGCCTTTGGGGCGGGCGCGCTCTACGCCTTTGGGGCCTATCGGGCCGTCTATGCTGCGCTCGGCCACTACGACATGGTCTCGACTGGCTTCATACCGCTCTTCATTCTCTTTTTCCTCAAAAGTTTTTGGGCGGATCGCCCGCGGGGTCGATGGCGTGCGCCGCTGCTGGCCGGGCTGTTCATGGCGGCGGCGTTGGCCAACGAAATGATCTTCGGCGTTTTTTTGGCGATGTTGGCGCTGCTCCTGCTTCTCTTCACCTGGCGACGGCGGGGCGCGGGCTGGCGGCTTCGACTGGCGCTCGCGGCGGCGGTCGCGGCCCTTCTCTGGTCGCCCGTCGGGCTGCCCGTGGTGCGCACCTTGCTTTCCACCGACTTCGTGCTGACCGGCTGGGGGGATGCGCTCAAACTCTCGGCGGATTTGCTCTCCTTCACCTCGCCGACCGCACTCCATCCGCTCTGGGGGCCGGATTGGCTGCAAGAGCTGCGCAACGTGAAGATCAACGCCGTCTCGCCGGGCGCCAGCCGCTTCAGCGATGTCAACACCGTCTTCGTCGGCGTGCTGACGCTGCTGTTGGCGGGGCTGGGCGCATGGCGTTTCCGCGGCGAAGTGCGGGGCTGGGCCGTGGCGCTCATCACCTTCATGCTCTTGTCACTCGGGCCGGTTTTGCAGATCGGGGGACGCTACCTCTGGTCGTTCGACAACGTGTTGGGCGATGGGCGTGAATCGCCGATCATGCTGCCCTTCACCCTCTTGCACTACATCCCCATCGTGCAGGGCAACCGCGCCGCCAACCGCTTCAGCGTGGTATTGATGCTCTGCGCGGCAGTCTTGGTCGGATATGGACTATGGGCCGTCGCCCAATGGCTGCTCGCCCGTCGCCCACGGGGGCAAGGGGTAGCGGCGGCGCTGGTGGGGCTGCTGACGGTGGCCCTTCTGGTCGAGCAACTGGCACTCCCGCTGCCGCTGACCGACGCCCGGATTCCTGCCGGTTACGCGCTGCTGGCAGCGGAGGAGGCGGACGTGGCCGTCCTGACGCTGCCGCTCGGCTGGCGCAATTCCTTTGGCGTGGTTGGGGCTGAAAACACCCGTAATCAGTTCTACCAAACCTTCCACGGCAAACGGCTGGTGCAGGGCAACATCTCGCGTGCGCCCGCCGAAAAGTTCGACTATTGGCAGCGGCTGCCGCTGATTCGCTCCCTGATCGAGATCGAGAACGACCGCGCGGTGCCGGAGGCGTGGCGGGCCGAGGATCAAGCGCAGGGGATGGCGGTGATGGCGGCGCTGGGTGTCCGCTATCTGGCGGTTCATCCGGCGGTGGCGGGCCGCCCTCCGTACGAGCAGAACCGCGAGCGGGCGCTGACCTATCTGCAAGAGATGTTGCCGTTGGAACTGCTCTACGAGGGCGATGATCTGCTGCTCTACCGCCTGCCGGAAGCAGAGCTATCACGCGAGTTGAGCTTCGGCACGCCGCAGAGCGCCCTCGCGACGGTTCGTGGCTGGTGGCCGCCGGAAAGCGAGGGTTGGCAATGGGCCGACAGCGAGGCGACCGTGCTGCTGCCGTTGGATGACAGTGCCGATCAGCGGCTGACGCTGGAGATGCAGCCCTACCAGCTTCCGCAGCGCGTGACGCTGCGGATCAACGAACAGATCGTTGGCGCCCAACGGTTGGACGCGGGATGGCAGCGGGTCAGCGTGGTGGTGCCGGCCCACGTGTTGCGCGGCCCCACCGCGCGGCTCACGTTGCAGTTCGACCGCGTTGATCGCCCCGTCGATATCGCGCCACAGAACGCGCTCATTGGCGGCACGGGCGTTGCCTTTCCCCAAGCGATCACGGTGAAAAGCGCGGGGCAAGGGCTAGATGCAGCAAATGCGCAGGGCTTGGCATGGATGACACTCGATGGGACGGATGTGAGCGAGCACCGACAGGGCAGCAATGTCACGGTGATCGATCCGGAAAGTGGCGCGGTCGAGGCGAAGGTAGGCTTCGACACGACCGCAAACGAATTCGAGCGCGACCGATTGCACGACTTTCTCGGCTCGATTGAAGACGGTAAAATTGTGCTGTTCGCCCTACAGGGCAATGCGACCGCATGGCTCGATCTGGATACGGTCGCCGCACTCAAAACGCTGGGTGCCGCCACAGGCCCCACCCAGCACAATGTCAGCTATGCGCTGATCGGCGTGAAGGGAGTCGTGGAAGGCAGTGCCTTGGAGGATCAATCGGAAAGTGGTCCGGCCTACGTCGCCTATGCGCCGGACAATCGTTCGTTGGCGGCGGGCGTACGGTGGATTCGGTGGGAACCGGCCGACTGATTGGTGTCACCCCGCTAGGGGATAAGGTTGCGATGGAGGGCAACTCACCCCTTACGGTTTTTACCCTAAAATTATCCTGCTCTGGAAACGGAGCGCGCTCCACAAATGGAAAGGAAAAGGACAATGACTCTTCGACGAACCCCATGGCTGGTCGTGGTTGCGGCCATGTTGGTGGCCCTGTTTGGGGCGCTGGCGCTGCGCGGCACCGCCGTGGCCCAAGGCGACGTGCCCACCGCAGCCATCCCCTGTGAAAATGGCATGGCTGGCCCCTATCTTTGCGAGGGGGTCGACTTCCTCTCGTTTCTGAGCACGGCCGAAGTGGGCGGTGTGGAAGCAGGAGAAAAGGCGGCCAATCTCTGGGGCTGGACCGATCCTGACACCGACAAAAAGTACGTGGCGCTTGGGACGACCCATCGCACCGCTTTCATCGATGTGACCGATCCGGTCAATCCCGTCTACTTGGGTAACCTGCCCACGCCAACGACCCCATCGCTCAAGTACCGGGACATGAAGTCCTACGGCAACTATCTCTACATCGTCAGTGACGAGAACAGTCAAGCGGGGCTGCAGGTCTTCGACATGACGCGGCTGCGCGATGTCACGAGTCCGCCTGTCACCTTTACCCAGGATGCCTTCTGGGACGGCTTGGGCAACGGTCACAACCTCTTCATTAACGAGGAGAGCGGTTTTGCCTACATCGCGCGGATGACCAGCCCGACGCTCTGCAACGGCGCGATGCTGATGGTGTCGTTGGCCAACCCGCTGGCACCGGAATATTCCGGCTGCTACGAGGATGGCGGCTTCGCCTCCGACATGTACTGCGTCAACTACACCGGGCCCGACCCCGATCACCAGGGTCAGGAGATCTGCATTTTGGCAAGTGACAACGACATCTTGGTGGCAAACGTCAGCAACAAGAACAATCCGCAAACGCTGGCTACGCTCACCTACCCCGACATCATGCGGGCACACCTGCTCTGGCTCACTGAAGATCAGCGGTACGGCGTCTCGTCGGACATGAATGACGAGATGATGATGGGGCTGAACACGCGGCTCTTCACTTGGGATTTCACCGATCTGGACGATCCGCAACTCACCGGCATCTACGAAGGGCCGTCGACCGCGAGCGATCACAACGTTTGGATCAAGGGCGATCGCGCCTATGTGGGCAACTTCCGCGCGGGGCTGCGCATCTTCGATCTGGCCGAGCTGCCGAGCGGCACCCTGACTGAGGCCGCCTACTTCGACATGATCCCCGAGGACGACAACACGGGCCACATGGGGGGCGCGTGGGCCGCCTATGTCTTCTTCGATGATGGACTGCTCGCCGTCTCCGATAAAGAAGCCGGTTTGTATCTGCTGGAAGAACAGCCCTCGTCACCGACCGCCGTCACGTTGGATGCGCTGGCGTTACAACAAGGCGGGCCGAATGTGGCGTGGCTGGCGCTGGTGGGCATGGGCACGCTTTTGGCGGTTGCGGCTATGCGCCGCCTCCGTGACTGATTCGGCTGGGGTCGAGCGGGTGGGTGCCACCCGCTTCCCATAACTGCCTAAGAGGCGGGCTTGGGATGAGAGTCGACCCCTCATCCCAAGTCGCCCCTGCTACGATGTGTCGTTGCTATCCCAAAGGCTGCCGATTGGCGCCAGCGACAATCTGGCGCGTGGTGTAGAGGGCGCGGATGCCGTTCATATCGTCGCTCAATCGGTCGGATAAGTCCCTGTAATGGCTGGCATCTTCCTCGCCAACGATAGGGAAGACGCTCATTATCGATAACGAGAAAACCCCCATTCTTCGATGTGGCTCAACGGCGTGGCAAGCGCTGGCCCTGCGGAGAACCATGTACTGTTTTTCAATTTGTAATTGTGATGAATGAAGGGAGCCGACGTGGAGACCCACAATTCAAGAGATGCTCGACATCTGCTCCGAGAGGCCTTTCGTGGTTGGTATCATGCAGAACGGCTTGGCACCCCACTCTCTGGCCTCTTCTTATTCGAGCTGATGAAGGGTGGAAATGAGCAGAGTGTTCGATCACGCAGCAACGGTTTCTTGATGATGCTGGTTGACCAGCTGCGTGAATCCGATCCCGAAAGCGCAGAGCTTTTGCTGGCCCATTATGTGGATCGCGAATCGACCCCGAGCATGATGCAGCGGTTCGGGCTTTCGGCGGATGAACTGAGGCGCAAACAGTCACAGGCGTTGGGCCGGGTGAGCGAGATCTATGGGGCGCTGGAGCAGAGCCATCTGGTCAAATTCCAGAACCGTCTAGACCATCTGCTACCCCAGTATGTCGATGAGGAACCGATCGGCATCGAGAAATCAGTGCAGAAGGTCGAGAATCTTCTGATCAGCGAGATGGGAAACAATGTCGTGGCCTTGTGGGGGATGGGGGGTATTGGGAAAACCACGCTGGCGGTTTCCGCGATTCGTCGCGCCATGGCCAGCGGCTACTTTTCCGAAGTGGCGTGGGTAAGCGCGAAGCAAAGTGTGTTGGAACTGGATGGCCGCATCCGTTCGTTGGATCGGCCTGCACTCAGCTCGCGCGATTGTCTGATGGCCTTGGTCGACCAGTTGCTCGACTTCGATTTTATCGGCGGGATTTCCTCGCAAGACGCCGAGATTGCGCTGCGCGAAAAGTTGCAGGAACGCCGTCACCTCATCGTCATCGACAACCTTGAAACCCTCTATGATGTTCAGGGGCTGATGCCGATTTTGCGGATTTCGCACCCGGGCCGCATTTTGATTACCTCGCGCGAGCGATATGACGCCGTCAATTTTATCCACCATTACTCTGTTGCAGAGCTTGACGAAGCGGCCAGTATCCGCCTGCTTCGCCGTACCGCAAGCCAAGATGAGGTCGAGCAGGTGATTCAGGCGGACGATGCGACGTTGCGGATAGCCTATCAGAAGATTGGGGGCAACCCATTGGCGTTGCGGCTGTTCGTGGGGCAGGCGCTACATAGCGATCTCCAAAAACTCGTCCACGATTTGGAACGGGGTGAGAGCAACATCACGCAGACACTCTATCGCTTCATCTTCGAACGTGCGTGGCAATCGTTGGGTGAAGAGACCCAGCAGGTCTTCATGTCGATGGTTTTCACCTCTGCGGCGGGCGATCGTGCTTCGGACGTGATGGCGACTACGGGCTTGCCCCGCGAAATGGTGATGGTTGGCCTTGACAATCTGGTGCGTCAAAACTTGGTGGATGTGAAACGGCGGTCAGGCGTAGCGGTCTACACCATCCATTCGCTCACTCGTGCCTTTCTAGAGGCCAAAGCCTTGGGGCGATAACAGTCATGACCATGTCCATTGAGACGTTGCTCCAAAGGCAGATCGCGAATCGTGCCAAGCTGCTGTTGGAGCAGCTCGCGCAAAAATTGGTCCTGTCAGCAGATGACTGGGATTCGATCTATCGTGCCCTCGAAATGGCGCTCTCTGCGCCACAGGGCTGGCCCCAGGCCAAAGCGATCTTCGAGCGACTACTCGACGATCCGCGCGGGTTGGACCGTAACGAACGATGGATGTTGCTGTTGATGCACGGCATCGAGGTCAGTGCCGCTGCCGCTGACAACCTGGTGCAGGCGCGACTTTTGTTAGAATTGGGAGAGTGCTACGACCAGATCTCGGAATTCGAGCGGGCGGAAGATACCTTCTTACACAGCGCAACGCTGTTCCGACAGGAAGGGCACGCTGAGGGGGAGGGCCAGGCGCTCAACAGCGTCGCAAGTCTTTGTTATCGGCGGCAACATTACTCACTGAGTGCGGAGTTCGCCAGCAAGTCAAGGCGCGTTGCTTCCCACATCCCCGCTATTGTAGCCCGCAGTGATTTGATTCTGGGCGCCATTGCCTTTGATCAGGATGAAGATGATCAGGCAATCACTTATTTTCGTGCCTGTCTAGAGAATTCCTTAGAGTCGGGAGAGCATCTGCTCACCGCCAAGGCCTATTCCAATTTGGGGATTATCTATCGTCAGATCGAAGATTGGAAAGCTGCGGAAGCACTTTATTCGGAGGCGATCCATCACGCCAACACGGTCAATGACCGGATCTATCTGGGCGTATTCCATTCAAATCTAGGGGTTGTTTATTTCAAGACACGGCGCATTGAACAAGCGCTTTCTAGTTATCACGACGCATTGCAAGAGTTGAAGCGCCTCGGTAACATCGAACAGCTCGCGCCGTTGTATAACAATATCGGGATGGTCTACGCTTCTATGGGAGAATTGGAAGCGGCACGGCGGAACCTGAGGGCGAGCGCGGAATTGTGGCTGGAGCTGAAGAACCAAGCCGCCTACGACAACGTGATGAGCAATATCTTGGAGATTGAAGAGGCTGCAAAGCGTGCGAGAGGAGTAGCTCCAACCGAGAATACGGTACCCCCGGTTTCCCCTAAATAAGCCGCCCACGTACAGCACACGCAGGTTCGCGTGAGTGTGAACCGGGGCTTCGCTTGCAGGACAAGCTCTCAGACAGAGAAAGGGTCAAGGGGCACCAGCGTGAGCGCCCACACTGGTCTCCGCTATACACCAACAAGGGATACAGAAACGATGTCTCTGTATCCCTTGTTTGAATTCGCCTGTAACGCGTCTACGTGCAAACGATGTCTTGGCAATCGCCGTCGAGGGTGTTCCCCCCGGCAATTGGAACTGCTAAAATGGGTACGGACAAGAAAACGGTGAGCGCAACAGCAATGATCGCTTTTCGAATGCGGGTCATGATTGAGACCTCCTTAGCATAGTTCTGAATGGTCAGAATAGTGTGTGTTAGGATCGTGAACTCGTTTTGTTCACAAACAACGGTAACGAAACGGGCCGGGGATGCACGTAGTCCATCTCGTGACCCTGCAGCTTGGCGGTGGTGTACCACACAGTGGGTTGATCACGTCCTCTGGCGGCTCACTCGAGGGTAATAATAGGAGATTTTTCCTACGTTGTGTTGTAGATTGACAACGTGTTTTGGCAGAATCGCTATCAATCCCCATGATAATGTATTCTGAGTTGACATAATGATGGACTTGAAAAGGTGATATATGACTGGTCGTTCCATCAACGAGCCGTTCAAGGCCTGTTGTGACGAGGCATTCAGCATCGTCAAAGGGATCCACAAGCTTAATTATCCGATCATTAGCGACCGAATTGGCGAGGAACTCGATGTCCCAGGGACCACGATTGAATATTGGAAACGAGGCAATCCCCCCCGCGAGTGGCAACAGCTTGAGGAGATGGTGGTCGTCCTGATTCAATTGGCCGGGTTGAGACTCGACGACGATTGGGTCCGGAATTTTCTAAGGGCAGGGAACCATCCTTTCGTTGAACGCGGGCTGACGCGCGTAAATGAGCGCGTCGGACGTCCGCAGGCACAGCCGTCAACCCCGCTTGCGCTTGGAGCACAGAGTCCTGCGGACGGGCCGCACCCCATCAGCGAGGCGGAGCGGTCGAATGAGGAGCACGTCACCTATGTCGTCATACCCCGCCACCTCTTCATTCTCTCTTTGGTGCTACACTTATTCCTCTTGCTGACCCATCCCATGTTTTCGCCGCTATTTCGGCGAAAGCCGGAAGGGCAAACGCAGACCGCTCGTACCGACTAACCCCATCGCGCCGAGCGCTGCGTTCCCACCTGTCAGCATCGCAGTTTGCTAGGCGCTAACCCCGCACCCGTAGTAAGCCGTTGCGACGAACGTGGCTTGGCACTGCATTTTCTACGACATAAACCAACGATGGACCACGCATGATGACGTTGCTAGATGCTTTAAATACCGAACAACGTGCGGCCGTCTCGCAGATCGAGGGGCCGCTTTTGGTGTTGGCTGGCCCCGGTAGTGGCAAGACCCGCGTCTTGATCCACCGTGTTGCCTATCTGATGGCGCGCGGCGTCGACCCCTGGCACATTTTGGCCGTCACCTTCACCAATCGCGCCGCCCGCGAGATGCGTGAGCGGTTGACCGACTTGGCCGGTTCCGCTAGCCAAGAGGTGACAATGGGCACCTTTCACGCGCTGGGCGTGCGTTTGCTGCGCCGCCATAGCGAGCAGCTTGGAATCGCCCGCAACTTCCTGATTTACGACACCGACGATCAGCGTGCCGTGGTGAAGCAGGCCATCGCCGATCTGAACTTGGACGACAAGCGCTTCCGGCCCAACGCGGCCCACGGCACCATCTCCCGCGCCAAGAACGAGGGCCAAACCCCGCAGACCTTCGCTGCGCAGAACTACCGCGAAGAAGTGTCGCTCCGTATCTGGGAGCGGTACGAGAGGCTGATGGCGGAGCGCAACGCCCTCGACTTTGATGATCTGCTGATCCGTACCCGCCAACTGCTCAGCGACTGGCCCGACGTGCTGGCCGCCTATCAACGTCGCTGGCAGTACATCCATGTCGATGAGTTTCAGGATACGAACTTGGTGCAGTACGACATTGTACGGCTGTTGGGGCAGAGTCATACCAATCTCTTTGTGGTGGGCGATATCGACCAATCGATCTATGGCTGGCGGGGCGCGGACTACCGCAACATCCTGAAATTCGAAGAAAGTTTCCCCCAAGCACGCACCATCGCCTTGGAACAAAACTATCGCTCGACCCAACATATTCTGGATGCCGCCTCGGCACTGATTCGTCACAACAAGGAGCGCAAAGACAAGGGGTTGTGGAGCCAACTTGGCGATGGCGAGCAGATCGAACTGTTCGAAGCCTACGACGAGCGCGAAGAAGCGCAGTATATCGTACGCGAGATGCGGCGGCTTCAGTCGCGCCACGGCTATCATAACCGTGACATGGCGATCATGTACCGCACCCACGCCCAGTCGCGGGCGCTGGAGGAGCAGTTCGTGCGCAGCGGCCTGCCCTACACCATCGCGGGCGGCACCCGCTTCTACGAGCGGCGCGAAGTGAAGGACATCATGGCCTACCTGCGCTTGCTCTATAACCCCCGGGATGGCGTTTCTTTTGACCGCATCCTCAGCACGCCGCCGCGCGGCATCGGCGCCCGCAGCGCCGAACGGCTGAAGGAATGGGCCGACCAACTCGGCTTGGCCCCCATGGAAGCGCTCGACCGCCTGGCGGCGCTCAATGCGGGCGACGAGGGGAGCGCCCTGCTGCCCGACCTGCCCTCCCCTTTCGACAGTCGCAGCAGTAATGCGCTCTTAGCTTTCCACACGCTCTTCGCCGATTGGCGCCAAGAGATGAGCACCGTCAACCTGCCGATGCTGATCGGCACGATATTGGAAGATATCGACTATCGCGGCTATTTGCAGGGCAGCAACGATAAGATGATCGACCTTGAAGCCGAGGAGCGCTGGCGCAACGTCTTGGAACTCCAGAACGTGTCAGCGCAATATGAAGAACTCTCCGCCGAGGCGGGGCTGCCCGAATTTCTGGAGGCAACGTCACTGATGAGCGACGCCGATCAGTTGCCCCAAGAAGAACAGAATGTGGTCACCATGATGACCCTACACACGGCAAAAGGACTAGAATTCCCGGTTGTCTTCATGCCCGGTTTGGAAGAAAACATTCTGCCCCACAGTCGCTCTCAGGAGACGAAGGAGGAATTGGAAGAGGAACGGCGGTTGGCCTACGTTGGCATCACGCGCGCAAAGGAACGGCTTTACCTCACCTACGCCTTTCGCCGCACCGTCTGGGGCAGCACCGAGTCTGCGATCCCCTCGCGCTTCCTCCGCGAATTGCCGCGCCAGACCTTGTCGAAAGGCAATGCGCCCGCCGCGTCACGCATGGGCAGCCGCGCCGATTCCCCATCGACTCGAACGCGGCAGGGCGCGGGATCCAACAACGCCGATTCGCGCTGGACGCGCACGGTGGCCACCTCTCGCACCAAGCGTCGCCCCACCACCACGTCCAGCGCATCGACCGCCTTCAAAGCAGGCGACAAGGTGAAACATGGCAGCTTCGGTGTCGGGACCGTGATCTCGGCCAAGCCCAGTGGCGGCGATGAGGAGGTCGTGGTCGCCTTCCCCGACAAAGGGACGAAGCGGCTGCTCGCCTCATTCGCCGGGTTGGAAAAGGTCTGATAGGGGATGGCGAATGGCGCAAAGCGCCTACCAGCCATTGCGATTCTTCGGGCATCAATGAAACAACGCGGGCCTTCTTTGTCATTCGCGTGGACGGACTACATTGCATTTGCAACGTAATCCGTCCACGAGCTATCCCTACACCACCACATTCACCAGCCGCCCCGGCACATAGATGACGCGGCGTGGCGGGTTGCCGTTCATCATCTCCTGCACCCGTTCGCTCGCCAGCGCCAGCGCCGTGGCCTCGCCTTCGCTAATGCCCACCGGCGCCTTGACGCGGTCACGCACCTTCCCGTTGATCTGCACCACCAGCTCAAAGGATTCTTCCTTCGCCTTCGCGGCATCAAATTCGGGCCACGGCTGCTGGTGAATCGAGAAGTCGTTGCCCCGCTCTGCCCACAGCGCTTCGGTGATGTGGGGCGCAACGGGCGCCAACATCAGCAGCAAACCATCCAGTGCCGCCTCCCACTGAGCTGTCGTCGCCACCGCCGTCTCGCGCAGCTCGCGCAAGCTGTTCGAGAACTCCATCAGCGCCGCGATGCCGACGTTGAAGGTGAAGCTTTCGTAGGCCTCTTGTACCCGTTCGATCGTCTGATGGAAGGCGCGCTCCAGCGCCGCGACCTGCTCCGACGTGGGGCGGCCGCTGGCCTCGTTGTCGGCGGTCATCAATTCCCAAACGCGGTGATAGAAGCGGGTGATCCCCTGAATGCCCTCCATCGAGAAGGGACCGCCCTGATCCCACGGGCCGATGAACATCAGGTAGCCGCGCACGGTATCGGCCCCATGTTCGGCGACGAGCGTGTCCGGATCGACCACGTTGCCCCGGCTCTTCGACATCTTCTGCGAATCGGGTCCCAAAATCATCCCTTGATTGAAGAGCTTGGGGAACGGTTCATCGAAATCGATCAGCCCCAAATCGCGCATCACTTTTGTCCAGAAGCGGGTGTAGAGCAGATGCATCACGGCATGTTCCGGCCCGCCGGTGTAGTGCTCGACGGGCAGCCAACCGATGGCCGCTTCCGTGTCGAAGGGGCCCCCCTCAAAGTGCGGACTCAGGTAACGGTACTGATACCACGACGAATCAACGAAGGTGTCCATCGTATCGGTCTCGCGCTCGGCGGGGCCGCCACAGTGGGGACAACGGGTGTTGACGAAGGGGGCATAGCTCTTCAGGGGCGATTCGCCGGTCGGCTTGAAGTCGATATCCATCGGCAGCTCGATGGGCAATTCGCGGTACGGGACGGGAACCGTGCCACAGTCGTCGCAATAGACGATCGGGATCGGCGTGCCCCAGAAGCGTTGGCGGCTGATCAGCCAGTCGCGCAAGCGATAGTTGACCGCCGCTTCGCCCGCGCCCGCCGTCTCCAGCAGTTCGATGATCCGCTCCTTCGCTTCCGGCTGGTCGGTTTCTAACGAAATGCCGTACTCGGCGACTTGCGCCGCGCCCCACGATTCGCGCTCATACTTTGCCAGCGTCACCAGCCCGTCCAACGGCCCGCTGTTCATCATGATGCCGGGGCCGTCAAAGGCTTGTCCCGCCACGGCCTCACCCGTCGCGGGACGACTGATCTGCGGGATCGGCAGGCCGAACTTGGTCGCAAATTCGTGGTCGCGCGGGTCCCCCCACGGCACGGCCATGATCGCCCCCGTGCCGTACCCCATCAAGACGTAATCGGCAATCCAGATCGGAATCGGGGTCGCCGACAGCGGGTTCAGCGCATAGCCGCCGGTGAAGACCCCCGTCTTCTCTTTGTCGGTTGCCATCCGGTCGATCTCGCTTTGGCGGGAGGCGCTGTGCTGATAGGCCGCTACGGCGGCTCGCTGCGCGTCGGTGGTGATCTGATCGACCAGCGGATGCTCGGGTGCCAAGACCATGAAGCTGGCCCCGAAGAGGGTATCGGGTCGCGTCGTGAAGACCTCGATCGTGGCGCTGTCGATCCCTTGGACGGGGAATCGGATCGTCGCGCCGTAGGAGCGACCAATCCAATTCTCTTGCATGATCTTGATGCGCTCCGGCCAATCCAAGTTGGGCAGCTCGTCCAGCAGTTCATCGGCGTAGCGGGTGATGCGGAACTTCCATTGATCCAGATCGCGCTTCACCACGGGCGTACCGCACCGTTCGCAAACCCGGTTTTCGCCTTTCACCTGCTCGCGGGCCAGCGTCGTGTTACAGCTCGGACACCAATCGACCGGCGCCATCTCGCGGTAGGCCAAATCCCGCTCCAAGAATTTCAAAAAGAACCACTGGTTCCACTTGTAGTATTCCGGCTCACAGGTCGCCAGCGTGGCCCGCCAGTCGATCATCGTCCCCATGCGTTTGATCTGCTCGGTCATGTAATCGATGTTGTCCTGTGTCCAGCGGGCGGGATGAATGTTGTGCTTGATGGCCGCATTTTCGGCGGGCAGCCCGAAGGCATCGTAACCGAAGGGGAAGAAGACATTTTTGCCCCGCATCCGATGATAGCGGCCAAAGATGTCCGGCCCGGTGTAGGCGTACCAATGGCCGGTATGCAGGTTGCCACTGGGGTAGGGGTACATCGTCAGGTTGTAATAGTTGCGGGATTCATCCTGCGAATCCATCTCAGTCGCGTAGATTTCCGCCTCGGCCCAGCGTTGCTGCCAAGTGGCTTCGACCTCGGCGGGGTTGTAATGGCTCATCTTATCTCCTTTGGGGTTAGTAGGTAGTAGCCCTTGTTCAATACGTTGATAAGCCAACGCAATTCCAGCGAAACACACAGACGTACAGCGAAAATCAACGAATTTCAGCGATATACAGCGAAATACAACGCAATCACAACGCAATAGCAACGTGTACTAAGTGCTAAGCCTACTAACAAACAAAAAACGCCCCCATCCCTGGTAAAGGGACGAAGGCGTTGCTCCGCGGTACCACCCTAGTTCCACGCCTCAGCGTGACACTCGTGAGCGCTCTATCGGGCGCACCCGCATTGGACTACTCTCTTTCACCCAATGTTGCTCGTGAGCGAGTTCGGCACGCACCCGTGGGCGTGGCTGCCGCCTTGCACTCTCGCGGCTCGCTACAGGTTTCGCCTACTACTCTCAGTCATTGCAGATTATTCAACGAGGAGGACAGCATACCAGATAAGCGACTGTCTGTCAACCACTCGTCATATTTTTGTTGACGAAGCGATCAAATCAACAAAAAAGAGTCGCCACCGCGACCCTTTCGCCATTGAGTGGAGCCAGAGGGACTCGAACCCTCGACCTCTACACTGCCAGTGTAGCGCTCTCCCAGCTGAGCTATGGCCCCGTAAGGGAAGTGGAGCTGAAGGGATTCGAACCCTTGACCTCTACAGTGCGATTGTAGCGCTCTCCCAGCTGAGCTACAGCCCCCCGCACAACGACGAGGAAGTATATCACAACGGACACTGATGTCAAATTTAGGGCACTTTTGGCGGCTCAACCGCCGTGTCATCACAACAACGGGCGCCGATAGGCGGGCGGTGAAGTGGGTTCACCTCCCGGCATCCGTGCCACCCTGGAACGCTATTCGGCGGCCAAATCGTTGAGCCTATTTTCCAAGATTTGTGATTCCTCCATCCGATCCAACTGCAGATACCAACGGGCCACATCGACCAGCGCCTGCTGAGGAATCATGCCGATCAACTCGGCGAAATGGATCGTCGCGCCGTAGCGGGCGGCTTCGCTGCGGATCAATTCCTGCACACGGTGGATGGGCGTCTTGGTGAAGTCGGTCAGATTCATGCTGACCTGCGGCATCCCCTCCACCTCAATTCCCATCCCCTTGACGTAGGCCAGCCCTCCGCCCGAATGTCGTACCGCTTTTGCCACTTTCTTGGCCTCCGCTACCGTGGCGTTCTTCAGATAGACGTTGTAGGCGATCAAGAAGGGCCGCGCCCCAATCACGGTGGCCCCCGCCGCGCCTATCTCACGTGGCCCGTAGTCCGGTACTTTGCTCTCGTCGTGGGCGATGCGTTCCTTAAGCCCCTCATATTCGCCCCGTCGGATGTCCGCCAGATTGACGCGGTCGGGGCGGCTCGCCGCCTTTTCATAGAGATAGACCGGAATCCCCAGTTCTCTGCCCACCCGCTCGCCGAGTCGCTGGGCGAGCGTCACGCAGTCCGCCATCGTCGCATTACGGAGCGGAATGAAGGGCACGACATCCGTCGCACCGAGCCGGGGATGCTCTCCGTGGTGCTGGTTCAGGTCGATCAACTCACTCGCCAGCCGAATCATCTCAAAAGCCGCCGCTTCCACGCCGTCGGGGCTGCCCGCCATTGTCACCACGGTTCGGTTGTGGTCCTCGTCGGAGGAATAGTCGAGCAGTTGCACCCCCGCCGTTCGATGTGCCACGTCGACGATTTGCTCCACCACCTCTTTCCGACGCCCCTCGCTGAAATTGGGGACGCATTCGATCAATGCGTTCATTCGTGCTCCTTCTCTACGCATCGTTGCGTTGCCGATAGTCTATCATGGAGAATGGAGAATGGAGAATGAGTTGGTGGTTTGGTGAGTTTGGTGAGTTTGGTGAGTTTGGTGAGTTTGGTGAGTTTGATGAGTTTGGTGAGTTTGGGAGTTAGCTTGGTGCATGGTGCATGGTGCATGGTGCATGGGCGCATTCTTTTAGCGCTTCTACGTGCGGAGCCTCTCTTGCTTGCCCAGCCTGCCCTGAAGGAAGCGGAGCCGTAGGGACAGCGGTGCGAAGAACCCCCAGTACCTGCGCTGCGTTCTGCGTTCGGAGCCTGCCCTGAGCGAAGCGTTCGCGCAGCGGTCCGCAGGACTAGGGTTCTGCGTTCACCAACGCCCTAATAGCCAGCAGCAAGCGCAACAGTCTGCCCCCTGAAAACCAAGCCGATCTCTCCCTGCTCTGCGTTACCTGCTCTGCGTTAGAGGCCCCATCTCAATGAGCTGTCCCAGCCCTTCCGCTTCGGCGACTTCGAGGGCGGCGGAGGCCGCCGCCAGATCTTGGATAGCCAGGCCGCAGGATTTGAAGTAGGTAATTCCGTTATGGTCGGGGAGGGGAACGTGACCGTTGACCAGCGCCCCCAGTTCGGCGTAGAGACAATCCCACGACCAACTGCCGCGCTCAGCGGCAATGATCAGTTCGCCCGCCTCCACCTGCGCCGCTTCCCGTTGATCGACGATGACCGTCGACTGCGCGATTAGCTGCGCATCGACCTCTTGCATGTCGGGGCGGAAGGCGCCGACCCCGTTGATGTGGCTCCCTGGCTGCACCCACTCGCTCTTGAACAGCGGCTCCCGACTCGACGTGACCGCGACGATGATATCGGCGCTTTGCACGGCGCGGGCCACATGGCTCGGCGCGTGGTAGGCGCGCTGGGAGTCGGTGGATTGCAATCGCTCTGCCAGACGCTGCGCCGATGGGCCACGGCTAATCACGTTGATCCGTTCGATGGGCCGCACCGCGCAGATCGCGTCGATCTGGGCGGGAGCCTGCGCCCCCGCCCCGAAGATCGTGAGCGTGCGGCACTCTGGGCGGGCGAGCAGATCGGTAGCCAAGCCACTGACGGCGCCGGTGCGTAGTTGGGTCAATGTTGCCCCTTCGAACAGGGCCAGCGGCTCTCCCGTCTCGCCATCGAACAAGGTCACGAGCGCATGAATCGTGGGCAAACCGCGGGCGAGGTTGCCACCAAAGACAGTCACGACCTTCTGCCCGACCCGCCGGGTGCTGCGGTCAGCAGCGGGCATGAACAGGGTCGTGCCTTCCGCGCTCGGCAGCGCCACGCGCACCGGCATCGCGACATCCCCTGCGTCCAGCGCGGAAAAAGCGTGGCGCATGGCCGCGATGGCCCGTGGCATGGGCAAAGCACGGCGAAGATCGGCAGCGCTCAGAACGCGGATATTTGCCATGATTGCTCCTCGGTAATGTCGACGAAAAGGCAATGCTATCACAGCTCGGCAGAACGGCAACGCGAACGGCAACGTGGAGCAGGTAACGCAGAACAGGGAAGAGATCGGCTTGGTTTTCAGGGGGGAGACTGGTGCGCTTGCTGCTGGCTGTTGGGGCGCTGGTGAACGCAGAACAGGGAAGCGATCGGCTTGGTTTTGAGGGGGAGACTGTTGCGCTTGCTGCTGGCTTTTGGGGCGTTGGTGAACGCAGAACGGGGAAGCGATCGGCTTGGTTTTGAGGGGGGAGACTGTTGCGCTTGCTGCTGACTGTTAGGGCGTTGGTGAACGCAGAGCAGGGAAGAGATCGGCTTGGTTTTCAGGGGGCAGACTGTTGCGCTTGCTGCTGGCTATTAGGGCGTTGGTGAACGCAGAACCCTAGTCCTGCGGACCGCTGCGCGAACGCTTCGCTCAGGGCAGGCTCCGAACGCAGAACGCAACCCAGGTACTGGGGGTTCTGCGCACCGCTGTCCCGACGGCTCCGCTTCCTTCAGGGCAGGCTGGGCAAGCAAGGAGAGGCTCCGCACGTAGAAGCGCTAAAAGAATGCGCCCATGCACCATGCACCATGCACCATGCACCAAGATAACTCCCAAACTCATCAAACTCACCAAACTCACCAAACTCACCAAACTCCCAACAGGCAACAAAAAAGAGACCGTTGAGGGTGGAGGCGGTCTCTTTTACGTACGCTTACGGGGATTGACGACTAGGCATTCACGAGGCCACGGGCTTCGTTGAACCGCGCCATCAAACGAGATTTGCGGCGCGCCGCATTGCCCGGATGGATGACACCTTTGCCCGCTGCACGATCAAGCATCGCGCAGGCGTGGCGTACAGCCTCTTCCGCTGCGTTCATATCACCCGCCTCAATCGCGCTATTGGCCTGTTTCACGGCGGTGCGCGACCCACTGATATACCGGCGGTTGAGCAAGCGGCGCTTGGGGTTTTGAATCGCACGCTTCTTGCTGGATTTGATATTTGCCATCGAGTTGCTCTCTCCTTTCCTCGGAAATTTGACGAGTAACTATATCGCAGATCCGCCTTTTTGTCCAGTCTCTTGACTCTCTGGGATGCCCTCCAGCGCTGTGCCCTGTTCTAAAGCCGCTCGGTTTCACTAAAGGGGGCGCTGGGGGCGCGGGGAGACCACCCTTCATCTTGCCCAAGGGTCTCACTTCTCTCGGGTATCTTGGCGCCGCCCCGGTCGAACAGGTAACACGTACGGGTCGATAAATGGCAGCCAACGCTTGGGTTGCACAGCTCCTGCTTACACCCCCAGACGTTTTCTTGATTTGACTTAAGGCGCTCTGTCGCGTATACTACTAGCTTGCGGATGAGTCTGGGTGAAACTCGGGGAACTAGTAGACAATTTATATGGTAACCATCCAGAAGTTAGTGTGCGCACGCTTCTGAAAACTGTAGGTCCGGTTTGTTACGGGCCTTTTCGTTTTGTCTGGGCCGTTTCACCATCGTTCCGTGTAATCCCCTTTCCCCCCTCTTCATCCCAAATAAGGAATGGGTTCACCATCCGGTGCCCCTCCGTTGCACCGCCCGACCCGTTCCCGCAATGAGCCAAGCCCGTTGCGGTTCGTGCCACTATCCGTTTTTCTAGCGTTGTGCTGTCCTCATGCTTATGGTAGCCGTGCCATACTGTTCGACAGTACGCCACACGTCAGGGAGGAACTTGCGTGGAAATCAAGGATTTTAACGCTGTTCGCGTCAGTCTCGCCTCGCCCGAAGAGATCCGTTCATGGTCTTACGGCGAGGTCACCAAACCCGAAACGATCAACTACCGTCGCCTTCGCCCCGAACGCGACGGCTTGTTCTGTGAAGCGATTTTTGGGCCGACCCGCGACTGGCAATGCTATTGTGGAAAATATAAGAAGGTTCGATTCAAAGGTGTGATCTGTGACAAATGTGGCGTCGAGGTCACCCGTTCTTCCGTGCGCCGTGAGCGCATGGGCCATATCGAACTGGCCTCCCCCGTTGCCCACATCTGGTATACGCGCCGTGTGCCGAGCTATCTGGGTCTGCTGCTGGATATTTCCCGCCGCAACTTGGATCGCGTCCTCTACTTTGCGCAGTACGTGACGACCCGCGTCGATGAGAAGGAGCGCAGCAAGGCGATCGAGCGGCTGGAGCGGGAGCAGAAGGCGGAGGTCGAGAAGCGCCGCGAACGGTTCGACGGTCAACTGAGCGAGCTGGAGCGACTGACGGCGGAACGTCTCTCTGAAGGGACAGCGGAGCGGGACGAGGCGCTGCAGCGGCTGGAAGCGCAGCAAGAAGCGCGTATTAACGAAATTATGACGGCGGCAGGGCCACAACGTGAGTTTCTGACTTCGTATCGCGACGCGGTGGCCGACGAAGCGGTCTACTTCGAGCCGCTCGATCTGGAACTGGTCGCCCAAGGCGAGACGATCGGCAGTGATGCGATCAGCCAGTTGGATAGCGCGATTGAAGAGGAGCTGACGCGGCTTCAGAAGCGCATGGAGCAGCAGCGTGCCGATACCCGTGCCCTTTATTCGGCACAGACCGATCAGCTCAACGCTGAGGTCGAAGGGCGCAAGAAAGAAGTCCAGGCCGAGGTGCAACGGCTCATCGCGCAAGTTCAGGACGAGCATGCCGATGAGATGGATGAGCTGAAGAATCTGCGTGTGATGCAGTTCTTGAACGAAGCGGAGTACCGCGAACTCTACGAAAAGTACGGCCACATCTTCGAGGCCGACATGGGGGCCGGGGCGCTCTACACCATCGTGGGCGACCTTGATCTGGATCAGATGGCACGCGAACTGCGCTCCGAGATCCAGAAGACTCGCTCGAAGCAGCGCCGCAAGAAGGCGACGAAGCGGCTGAAGGTCGTCGAGGCCTTCCGCCGGTCGCAGAACAAGCCGCAATGGATGATCATGACGGTACTACCCGTCATTCCGCCCGATCTGCGCCCCATGGTGCAGCTCGACGGTGGCCGCTTCGCGACGAGCGATCTCAACGATCTCTACCGCCGCGTCATCAACCGCAACAACCGCCTGAAACGACTGCTCGACCTCGATGCGCCGGATGTCATCATCCGCAACGAAAAGCGTATGTTGCAGGAAGCGGTCGATTCACTGATCGACAACTCGCGCCGTGGCAAAGCCGTGTCGCTGCGTGGCAAGCGCAAGCTCAAGAGTCTCAGCGACATGCTCAAGGGCAAGCAGGGGCGCTTCCGCCGCAACCTGCTCGGGAAGCGCGTCGACTACAGTGGTCGCTCGGTGATCGTGGTCGGCCCCGATCTGGAGCTGCACGAATGTGGCCTGCCGAAGAAGATGGCGCTGGAGCTGTTCAAGCCCTTTGTCATCCACCGACTGGTCGAGGAGAACTACGCGCCCAACGTCAAGGGGGCGAAACGCTTCATCGAACAGCAGCGCCCCGAAGTTTGGGGAATCCTAGAGGATGTGATCGAAGGCCGTCCGGTGTTGCTGAACCGCGCGCCGACGCTCCACCGTCTGGGGATTCAAGCCTTTTTGCCCCACCTGATCGACGGCAACGCGATTGAACTGCACCCGTTGGTCTGTTCTGCCTTCAACGCCGACTTTGACGGCGACCAGATGGCGCTGCACGTCCCGCTGAGTGAGCCTGCCGTCAACGAAGCGATGAGCCTGATGCTTTCCAGTCGGAACCTGCTGAAGCCGGCCGATGGCGAGCCGACGGTCAGCCCGACCAAGGATATGGTGTTGGGCAACTACTATCTGACGCAGATGGGCGACGACAGCATGAAGGGCGCGGGGTCGCGCTACAGTGATACAGAAGAGGTGTTGCTGGCCCACGATCTGGGCCACGTGGAGATTCAAGCGCCGATCACTGTCCGTCTGAGCTACTTCTTCGACGAGATGATGTTGGAGGAGCTGGACATTTCGGGGGAGACGATGGAGGCGCTCTACGGGGCCTCGGTACCGGATGTGGCTGCCTTGGTCGCCGTGATGAACGACGACCGTCTGCCCTCGGTGCTGTCGGAGACGCAGATCGAAGAGATCGAACAGGCGCTTGATGGGATCAATCTGGAGCCGGAGCGTTTCCCGAACGACCGCATGGTCAAAACGACCGTGGGGCGTGTGATCTTCAACGAGGTGGTGCCGGCCGAAATGGGCTTCCAGAACGGTCGTTACGCCAAGGGCGGACTGAAAGATCTGGTGAGCGATTGCTACAACCTACTTGGCCTTGATGCGACGGCCAAGTTCGCCAACGATCTGAAGCATCTCGGCTTCGTCTACGCGACGCGCTCGGGGGTGACGCTCTCGGTCGATGACATTTCGGTGCCGGAACGTAAACAGGAGATCCTGCAAAACGTCGAACAGCAGATCGAAGAGGTTGATCGCCAGTATCGGCGTGGTCTGATCACCGAGGAAGAGCAGTACCGGACCTCCGTCTCGCTCTGGACGGAAGCGAAAGAGGTGCTGACCGAGGCGGTCGAAGAGCACCTCGACCCCTATGGGAACCTCGCCGTGATGTCCAACTCCGGCTCGGTGAAAGGCGGGATTCAACCGCTGGCGCAGTTGGCCGGTATGCGCGGCCTGATGGCCGACCCGAATGGGCGCATCATTCCGCTGCCGATCCGCTCCAACTTCCGCGAAGGGTTGAACCCGCTGGAATACTTCATCTCGACCCACGGGGCGCGCAAGGGTCTGGCCGACACGGCGCTTCGTACCGCCGATGCGGGTTATCTGACGCGCCGCTTGGTCGATGTCTCGCAGGACATCATCGTGCGGGAAGAGGATTGTGGCACGCGGGACGGCATTGTGATCGATCGGGCGGAAAGCCAAGCGCTCGGCATGAAGATGGCGGAGCGCATCATCGGTCGCTTCACCGCGACGTCGGTGATCCACCCCGAGACGGGTGAGATTCTGGTCGACGCCGATACGCTGGTCAACGACCGGCTGATGCGTCGCATCGAGCGGTCGGGGATCAGCCAAGTCCGGGTCCGCTCACCGCTGACCTGTCGGTTGCGCGCGGGCATTTGCATCCACTGCTATGGTCGCGATCTTGGTCGCGGCGGCTTGGTGGATGTGGGCGAATCGGTCGGCATCATCGCCGCGCAGTCCATCGGCGAGCCGGGGACCCAGTTGACGTTGCGCACCTTCCACACCGGGGGTGTGGCGGGCGTGGATGACATCACACAGGGTCTGCCCCGTATCACGGAGCTGTTTGAAGCGCGTAATCCGAAAGGTGAGGCGATTCTTTCCGAGATCGGCGGCCGCGTCGAGATCGACCGCGAGGGCGAGCTGCGCGTGGTGCGCGTGGTCGATGCGCGTCTGATGACCGACGAGCTGGCGCTGCCGGAAGGCTACCACATGGTGGTGGAAGAGGGCGACCGGGTGAAGCGGGGCGATCTGCTGGCCCAAAACGAGGCCGAAGAAGCGATTGTGGCCCAGCACGACGGCGTCGCGTTGCTGGAAGATAACAAGGTGCTCGTTCGCTACGAAGAGAAACAGGTGGTCGAGTACCACATTCCGGCCACGGCGCGGTTGCGCCTCTCGGAGGGGGATCAGATCGCCCCCGGCTTCCAGATCACCGAAGGGGCGAAGAACCCCCACCAAGTGTTGCGCATCCAGGGTATCGATGCGGTACAGAAATACCTCGTCGAGCAGGTGCAACAGGTCTACCGCTCGCAGGGCGTGAGCATCAACGACAAGCATATCGAAATCATCGTGCGTAGTATGCTGCGCCGCGTGCGGATCAAGTATGCGGGCGATACCAGCTTCTTGCTGGGCGATCTGGTTGACCGCTTGGAATTGGAAGATGTGAATCGCCGGATTGTGGAAAGAGAGGGCCAACCGGCCATCGCCGAAGCGGTTTTGCTGGGTATCTCGAAAGCGGCGCTCAGCACCGAAAGCTTCCTGTCCGCCGCCTCCTTCCAGCACACCATCAACGTGCTGGCACAGGCGGCCATCGAAAGCAAGGTCGATCATCTGGAGGGGTTGAAGGAAAACGTCATCATCGGCAAGCTGATCCCAGCCGGGACGGGGTATCGCACGATTGAGGGTGAGGATCCCGAAGAGTTCATCCGTCAACGGGAAGAGGGCGAAGAGGTCTACGAGTTCAATTTGGACGACCTCGACGACTTCGACGATTACGACGACTTCGACGATTACGACGACGATGATCTCGACCTAGACGCCGACGACCTCGACGACTACGACGACGAGGATGACGAGGACGAGGCCATGACCTACCTTGACGAAGATGACGAAGAGGATGACGAGGACGAAGACGAGGATGAGGACGAGGACGACCTCATGGGCGGCCTCGACGATGAATTGCTCGGCGGGAGCGACGATCTGGAGGATGAGGATCTGAGCGACCTCGGTGAGGAAATCGGCCTTGATGAGTTGGATGAAGAGGAAGAGATCGAAGAGAGCGACGACTACGACGATTTCGAGGAAGGGTCGGACGAAGAGGCCGAACTAGAAGAGGAATAGTCGTTAGACGGATCGAGCCATCGAGCGGGTCTGCAACCACGGTTGTAGGCCCGCTTTTGGGTTGCCAGGCATTCACCACGCTGTGCCACGCCAGGACCCCGCGCCCAGCCATTGCCCCAGCGTTGCCCTGGCAAGGCGCCCCACGTGGCGGCGCGTGGGGGAGGGCGATGAGTGCGAGCGTGGCGGTTGTTCTGGTGTGGGGTGCATGGGCGAATTGTCCCCAAGCCTCTTCCTTGGCTGATTAGGGTTTACCAGGTGCTGGCGGGATCGGTCACCCCGTGCGGCGCTACCCCTCTTGCGATTGCAGATTGCCCCCGTTGCGCCCCGCTTGCAATTGCCAAACTGTCACAATGTGGCACACTATCGCGGTGATCTGTCACCATGCTGGCAGATGGTAACAGAAACTTACCTCTCCATTCGGCTGTTCTGATCTAGAAAGCTGGCCCCATGGCAACCGAGCGCTCAGACGTACGCTCTTCCTCCGCCGAAATTGACATTCATGCCGCAAAGTTAACAAAACAGTTCGGCGATCAGTACGCCGTGAAAGATGTCTCCTTCGACATTCCGCGCGGCAAAATCTTTGGCTTCATCGGCCCGAGCGGTTCTGGCAAGACCACCGCCGTCCGACTGCTGACGGGCATCTACCCCCCCACCGCCGGCACGGCACGGGTGCTGGGGGTTGAGCCGATGAATTTTACTCAACATTTACGCGAAGAAATCGGCTATATGCCCCAGCTCTTCGCGCTGTACCCCGACCTGACGGTTTGGGAAAACCTGAATTTCGTTGCTTCCCTCTACGGCATGAATTTCGTTACGCGTCGCAAGCGGTTGCGGGAGCTGTTGGAATTTGTGGAACTGGACAAGGACAGGCGCAAGCTGGCCCGTTCCATCTCCGGTGGGATGCAACGACGGTTGACGCTGGCCGCCACACTCGCCCACGACCCGCGCTTACTCTTCTTGGATGAACCGACTGCGGGCATCGACCCCGTCCTGCGTCGCAAATTCTGGGATCATTTCAAAACGTTGCAAGATTCTGGGCGCACCCTCTTCGTGACCACGCAATATGTCGGCGAAGCGGCCTATTGCGACTATGTGGGCGTGATGACGCGCGGGCAACTGGTGCTGGTCGAGACACCGCAAGGATTGCGCAAGCGGGCCTATGGTGGCGAGCTGGTGGACATCGTGTTCAAAGACAGTGTGAGTGAGCGCCGCCATTTGCAGCCGCTTCAGCAGTTCGACTTTGTGCAGAAACAGTTGCCACGCGCGGTGCAGCGTACAGGGCGTCATAACGCACGCATCGTCGTCGATGATGCGGGTGCAGCGCTGCCCGCGCTGATGAAATGGTTCGGGGATCAGGAGATCGAGATCGAAAATATCGAAGAACATGTCCCGCCCTTCGACGATGTCTTTGTCGAAATCGTCAGTAAAGCGGAAGCGGAAATGGACGCTGCGGAGGCCAACCATGGGTAATCTATCCCGTCTCTTCGTCCGTGCTTCCAGCTTCTTCAGCAAGGAAATCTTCGAGATTCTGCGCCAACCGCGCCTCATCGCCACGCTGGTGCTGGGGCCGTTCCTGATCCTGCTGCTTTTCGGGATCGGATATCGGAATGAAGCGCCCGTGTTACGGACCGTCTTCGTGGTGCCAGCGGGGAGCCCCTTGGAAACGGAAATCGAAAAGTACGCCAGCGATCTGGGTGAGCAGCTCGACTATCGCGGTGCCACGACCGACCTCGAGGGTGCGCTTGCGCAGTTAAAACGGGGCGAAATTGACCTGGTTGCCGTGGCCCCGTTCGATGCCTATTCTACGATTCGCTACGAAGGGGAGCAGGCCGTATTCACCCTCTATCACAACGAGATCGACCCGCTTCAAGCCGACTATGTACGCTACTTTGGGAAGATCTATATCGACGAGGTCAACCGCCGCATCCTGCGGGCCATCACGGAACGTGGTCAAGAGCAGTCGATCTCGATCTCGCAACGGGCCGCCAGCGCCCGCCAAAATTCGGCAGCGATGCGAGATGCCCTCGCGCGTGGGGATGTGGTGGCCGCCCGCGACTATCAACGCGCCTTCGAGCGTGACCTGTACCAGCTCGAAACGGACACGAACACGACCATTGAACTGCTGGACAATGTCGATGCCACGCTTGGCGGGGATGCGGACAATAGCACCGAAGCGGTGCGGAGCGGCCTGCAGCAGATTCGTGACAATCAAGCGCAACTGGGGTTGGCGGGGGATTCGAACTTCGATTCCGATGCACAGATCTCAACGGCCACGCAGATCGAGGCGGAGCTGGCTACGCTCGAATCGTCCGTCGCTGACCTAGAAGCGATCGACTCTCGGGTGCTCGTTAGTCCCTTCCGTTCCGAGACGCAAAGCGTGGCACCCGCCACCCTGTTGGCGCAGTATTTCGCGCCAGCAGTCATCGTCCTGCTGCTGCAACATTTGGCCGTGACCTTTGGGGCGCTGACCATGGTGCGCGAACGACAGCTTGGCACGGTCGAACTGTTCCGTGTCTCGCCCATCTCACCCGCCGAGGTACTGGTCGGCAAATATGCGGGCTATCTGCTTTTCGGCGGCGTGGTGGCGGCCATTCTGACCGCCGTAATGGTTTCGGGGTATCAGCTCCCCCTCTCCGGCTTGGGATCGCTCATAGGCACGGACACCCTGACGCTGGGATTGGGGGTGCCCATGGGGGGGAACTGGCTCTATTTCAGTGCGGTGGTTTTCGCACTGCTCTTCGCCTCGGTGGGGTTGGGCTTCGTCATCTCGTTGATCGTCGATACCGACAGCCAAGCGGTGCAGTACGCCATGATTGTGCTGCTGAGTAGCGTCTTCTTCAGTGGCGTTTTCCTCCGTCTCGAAACGCTGTTGTCCTATGTGCGGGCCGTCTCGTGGAGCTTGCCCGCCACTTACGCGGTGCAACTGCTTCAAACGATCATGCTTCGTGGCCAAGCGCCCAGCGTGCGGCTGCTGGCGACCTTGTTCGGCATGGGGGTGCTCTTCTATCTGGTGGCGTGGCTGCTGTTGGGCCGCCAGATGCGCTATCAAGCCGACTAGGTCGACGAGGCTCAATCGCGAAACGGAGCGTGGATGGGCAGATAGAGAGAGGGCCGGTGGATTGAAAGGGCGAATCGCGATGGGAGCGAAATCGGTAAGCGCCACGGTGCGCGGCCATTGCGGCAGTCCGAGGCCGCGCCCGATGCCTGATGCGTCACATACCACTCAACACATGACGTAACAGCAAACCCTGCCAGCCGTTTGCAAAAGTAGGGACAACTGTTTACAATAATTCCATCAAGCCTCGCCACTTGGCGGGGCTTTGTATTGATAGAGAGTAACCATAGGGAGTGACCATGAATAGTGCGACACAGAACGAAGCCATCCACGTCGTGGGGCTGGTGGGCAGTCTGCGACGGGGTTCGTACAACCGATTATTGATGGAGTTGGCGCAGCGGGTGGCGCCCGAAGGAATGACTATCGAGCTTTTCGATCTCGACGATCTCCCGCTCTACAACGGCGATATCGACAACGACAACGACCGCCCGCAGGCAGCCATCGCCCTGCACCGTGCGGTGGAGCAGGCCGATGCGTTGTTGTTCGCCACCCCTGAATATAACCACAGCGTGCCTGCGGTGCTGAAAAACGCCATTGATTGGCTTTCCCGTCCGCAGCGAGGCGGGGGGACGCCGCCGATCTGGGCCAAGCCGACAGCGATCATGGGGGCAGCAACGGGCATGTGGGGCACGATTCGTGCGCAGAAGCATCTGCGCAGCATCCTTGCTGCGACCAATACGCCCGTGGTAATGAAGCCGGATGTCTTGGTGCGGAACGTTAAATCTCTGGTTGTCGAGGGTCGGATCGACGACGAGTCGACCGAAGGCTTCGTCCACGAACTGCTAGAAAATCTCGCGGAACTGACGTGGCGTCATCAACGCGAGTACAACGCCTAGCCGCGCAACCCCACGTGATGCCCCTGCTATGCCCCGTGCCTTTTGCCGCGCGGGGCATGGCTTTTGGCGTGGCACGACGCGGTGAGCCGTAGCAAATCGCCAAAGCCAAGCGATTGTGACACAATGTGGCGTATCGTAACGTGGGGCACGGTCTCCAATTCTCAACTCTCAAGGGGCAAGCTGAGAGATGTCGACCCTTCATGACCGCACCGCCCCGAAACAATCGACACGATCACCCCATTCGCTATTCGCCAGTCTCCACAAGCCGTTCTGCGTTCAGCGTTGCCGTTCAAAAGGGAGCCTTATGTTCAACAAGATTCTGATCGCTAACCGTGGCGAGATCGCGGTGCGGATCATGCGCAGTTGTCGTGCGCTGGGCATCGCCACCGTGGCCGTCTATTCCGATGCGGATGCGGGCAGCTACCATGTGCGCGAGGCCGACGAGGCGGTGCGAATCGGCCCACCCGCGCCGAGCGAAAGCTATCTGCGCGGAGATCGCATCATCGATGCCGCGCTGGCGCGCGGCGCAGAAGCGATTCACCCCGGCTATGGTTTTCTATCGGAAAACGCGGGCTTTGCAGAGGCCGTGCGTGCGGCGGGCCTCGTTTTCATCGGCCCTTCGGCCTCCGCGATCGAGCGGATGGGGTCGAAGACCGCTGCCCGCTCGCTGATGGAGGCGGCCGGCGTGCCGGTGGTGCCGGGCTATCAGGGCGACCCTTCGCCCGAGGCGATGGCCGAGGCGGCGGCAGAGATTGGCTACCCCGTGATGGTCAAGGCGGCGGCAGGGGGCGGCGGCAAGGGAATGCGGATCGTGCATGAGCCAGAGGCGCTGGCGGATGCGATCGGCGCGGCACAACGGGAAGCGCGCAACGCCTTTGGGGATGACCGAATCTTCTTGGAGAAATTCGTCACCGAGCCGCGTCACATCGAATTCCAAATCTTTGGCGATCAGCATGGCCACACGATCCATCTTTTCGAACGCGACTGTTCGGTCCAACGCCGTCACCAGAAGATCATCGAAGAATCGCCCTCGCCCTTCATGACCGAAGCGCTGCGCAACGCGATGGGCGAAGCGGCGGTCAATGCGGCGCGCGCCGTCGATTACGTGGGCGCCGGGACGATCGAGTTCATCGTGGATGCGGCGCGCAACTTCTACTTTTTGGAGATGAACACGCGCCTTCAGGTCGAGCATCCGGTCACCGAGCTGGTGACGGGCGAGGATTTGGTGGCGTGGCAGATCGCAGTGGCGGCGGGCGAGCCGCTGCCCAAGGGCCAAGCCGAGTTGAAGCAACGCGGCCATGCACTGGAATGCCGTGTCTACGCGGAGGATGCCAGCAAGAATTTTCTGCCCGACACGGGGGTGGTGCAGTTGGCCGCTGAACCGAACGACATTCGGGTCGATGCGGGTGTGCAGAGTGGGGATGCGGTCACGATCCACTACGATCCGATGATCTCGAAAGTGGTCGTTCACGGCGCCACCCGCGACGACGCCCTGCGCCGCATGAGATGGGCGCTCGACCACTACCTTCTGATCGGACCGACCACCAACCTCATCTACTTGGGGGCGCTGATCGGTCACCCCGCCTTCGTGGCGGGCGATGTCACCACCAACTTCATCGCCCAGCATATGGCCGATTGGCAACCGGCCGATAATGATCTGACAGACTACGCCTTGATCGCGCTCGCCATGGTGGATCGCGCCGCCCACAGCACGCAAACACGGTTCGCCAGTCTGACCAGCAACGATCCCCACAACCCGTGGCATATTGCCGACGGTTTCCGGTTGACGGCAACGCAGAGCAGATAACGCAGAGCAGGTAACGCAGAACGCAGAGCGGGTAACGCGAGGTCTTCGCACCACTGCACGGACGGCTCCGCTTCGCTCAGGGCAGGCCGGGCAAGCAAGCGAGGCGCCGACCGTAGAAGCGTCAAAAACAATGCGCTCATGCACCATGCACCACGTCCCGTAACTCCAACACGCCTGAACTCACCCAACTCATCACCCCCCAGACCCCCACGGAGCGCCCCATGGAATTCCGATATCAGCAAAATAACCAAGTTTATCCGGTGCGCGTCATTGAGCGCGGGGAGTATGAGGAGGTGGTGATCGACGGGCGGCACTACAGGGTCCGTGCCAAGCGCGTCGACGAGAGCACGCTCGACCTTTGGATCGACGGGGATTTCACACGGGTGCGCCACGCCTCGGACGGCAACCGCCGTTGGGTGGCGCTGGAGGGAGCCACGCACCAGGCCACGTTGGAACGGCACCGCCGCGCAACGCGCAACGCTGGGGATGCCGAGAACACGCTCGCGGCGGAGATGCCGGGCCAAATCGTGGCGGTGGCCGTGGCTGAAGGCGACGCCGTGCAGCGCGGGGCTCTGCTGGTGCTGATGGAAGCGATGAAGATGGAGCTGCGTGTCATTGCCCCGCACGACGGCACCATCGACAAAGTGCTCGTGGCCACGGGCGAGGCTGTCGAGCGCGGCCAAACGCTGATCGAGATGGCCTTGCAATAACCGGCTCTCTTAAATAATGAAGGCGGCCCAGAGGGTGTGGGCCGCCTTCTTTTGTCACGTGCGCTTGAACGCTCGAACGTTTACCCGTTGTCCGAGGCGAAGCGATCCATGAAATCGGCCAGACGTTCGACCCCCGCTTGCGGCATCGCGTTGTAGATCGAGGCGCGAATACCCCCCAACGATCGGTAGCCTTTTAGGTTGACCAGCCCCTCCTTGCCCGCTTCCGCAATGAACTTCGCGGTAACTTCATCGTCGGGCAAGGTGAAGGTCACGTTCATCAGCGAGCGATCCTCCGGCCGCACGTAGCCGCTGTAGAAGCCGCCGCTCCGGTCGATTGCCTCGTAAACGGTCGCTGCCTTCTTCTGGTTGCGTTGCGCCATTGCCGCCAGCCCACCGAGCCCCTCGATCCATTTCAGCACTAAGTTGATCATGTAGATCGTGAAGACCGGCGGCGTGTTGTAGGCCGAATCCTTCTTAATATGGGTGCGGTAGTCGAACATCACCGGCAAGTTGCGATCCACCCGCTTTTCCAGCCAACTTTCGCGGATGACGACGATGGTCGCGCCCGCGGGGCCGATGTTCTTCTGCGCGCCCGCGTAGATCAGGGCGAAATCCTCGGCGGGGATCGGGCGGCAGAGGATGTCGCTGCTCATGTCGGCCACCAACGGCCGGTCGCCCACCGACGGCCATTCGTGGAACTGGGTGCCGTAGATCGTATTGTTCGAGGTGATATGAACATACGCCGCGTCGGGGTCGTACGATTGCTCGCTGGCGGGTGGAATGTAGCGGAACGCCTCCGCGCTGCTTGCGGCCACCCGCGTCTGGCCGATGCGATCCGCATCTTCCTGCGCCTTGACCGACCAGTTGCCCGTCAGCACGTAGTCGGCAGAGCCGCCATCCGGCAAAAAGTTGAGCGGAATCATGCCGAATTGGGTCGTGGCACCGCCCTGCAAAAAGAGGACGCGGTAGCCATCGCCCAACCCCAGTAGCGACTTGAAGCGGGCTTCAACTTCGGCGTTGAGCGCCTTGTAAGCCTGCGAGCGGTGGCTAATTTCGACCACCGACATGCCCAGACCTTGGAAATCCAGCCACTCCTCGCCCACCTCTTGCAACACTTCGATCGGCAGTGTGGCGGGACCAGCACTGAAATTATAAACGCGATCCATGGTCAATGTTCTCCTTGATGGCTGTGCTTGCGGCAGTGGGGCCGCCCTGCTAATTATTGCGATTGTTGGCGCTTCTGCAATCTGGCGGGGCGGGCTTGAGCCTCTGCCGCTTACGTTCGAGAATCAGGGTAGCAATCGTTTCAGCGCGTTGCCGATTAGTCGAGAATCGAAAATCGAGATGCACTCTGTCTCCAATGATTCGCGGAGCGTTCTCGCAGCTCTCTCCTCTATACCAGCGAATCACAGCCTCACCCCCCCACCACAGTTGCTCCCCGCAACCGACTATGCGACAATGAGCCGGAACCATTGCTCGCCGTTGGACGCTGCCCGATGAACACGACCATGCCCACCTTGGAAGAACTACACGCCCTCGCCCGTGACGAGGGGGTCTGGGCGCGTGGGCTGCGGCTGGCCCAACAGGGCGCGGTCAGCGAAACGACGCGGCGCGGCCCGCAGATCGCGGCGCGGGTGGCTGGCTCCGCCGACGAGCCCTATTACGTCGCGGCCACGCCGCCCCCAGAGGGGCAGCGGCGCTGGCAATGGCATTGCACCTGCTTCTACTTCGAGCATGTCGCCGCCCCCTGCAAGCATATCATCGCCCTGCTCGTGGCGTGGCGGCGGGATGCGGCGCAATTCAGCGCCGAGGCCGCGCGGGATGCCCTGATGGGCAGCGCCGACCGCGACAATGCCCAAGCCGCGCGCCGCGCCGAACTGCGCCGCCATCCCACGCTTTCGGCGTTGCTGGCGCTGGAGCCGGAGCGGGCCAAGCCGCTGAAACGGGCGCTCAACCTCGACCCCTATGCCAAACAACTGGATTTCGCCGCGCGGCGCGGCGAGGCCCACCTGTGGGAGGGCATTTTGCAGACGGCGGCGGGCTATCTGCGTATCGGGGACGTGGCCAACGCCCAGCGGCTGAGCAGCCTGCTGCTCGAACGGCTGCTCGCCCAAGGCGACGGCCCCGCCCGCCTGATCGCCATCCGCCAGCGGACGTTGCTGCTGCTGGAAGCGATCGCGCTGGAACGAGCGCTTCCGGCCGATGAGCAGGCGGCGTGGCTCGCCACCGTGCAAGGCTGGTGGCGCGATAACGAGGAACCGCAATTCCGCGACGGCCTGCTCAATCTGCTGATCCACCCCTACCAGCCCACCGATCAGCCCCTGCTGGAGCCTTGGCTGCGCGGATTGCTGGCCCAACCCGCGCAGCATAACCGCCAAAGCAGTGCCCTCTGGCGGACGCGGATCGTCGAATTCCTGTTGGCGTTGTACGAAAGTGAGGCACGTTTCGACGATTTCGAGCAGCTCTGTTGGGAGGAGGGGCAAGACGACCGGGCCGCGCTCCGCTTCGCGACAGCGGGCGACATCAAGCGAGCGGCGCGAATCGCGCAGAGTGGCCTTGGCAGCAGCGATGGCCACCGACAGGTGGCGGAAGCGCTCCATCAGCAAGGGGCAACCGATGCCGCCCGGCGCGTCGCCGAGCGAGGCTTGGGCTATGACGACGAGGGGCGCGCCGACTTGCTGGCTTGGCTCAGCCGCGTCAGCCCGATGCCAAGCGATGCCCTGGCACGGGCCGAAGCGGCGTGGCAAGCTGCCCCCACACTCGACCATTATCGTACGCTTCGCCACGCCGCCGAACGGGCGGGCACGCTGCCCGACCTGCACGCGCGAACCAGGGCGCAGCTCGACGCGGATGACTACCCCCTGCCCGTCCAACTCTTCATCCTTGCCGAAGAAGGGATGATCGAACAGGCGAAGCGGCGGCTTTCCCAAGCGGGCTGGCAGCGGGAGCCGCTGACCGAGCAGCTCGCCACCCAAATCGCCACCGCTCACCCCACCGAAGCGATCACCCTCTGGATCGCCCTTGCCGAAGCGCGGGCCGCACCGCGCAATCGCGCCGCCTACCGCCGCGCCGCCGACGCGCTGGCCGCCGCACGGCAGATCGCCGAGCAGAGCGGCGAATTAGCGACGTGGGACAACGCTTTCGCGGCCTTTCGCGCTGCCCACCGCCGGCAGAGCGCCCTGTGGGAGGAGGTGGCGGCGGCGGGGGTGGAGTTAGCGAGTTAGTGAGTTTGGTGAGTTCGGGCGTGTTGGAGTTACGGGACGTGGTGCATGGTGCATGGTGCATGGTGCATGAGCGAATTGTTTTAGCGCTTCTACGTTCGGAGCTTGTCTTGCCTGCCGGGCCTGCCCTGAGCGAAGCGCAGGGTTCTGCGTTGTCCGTTCGGAGCCTGCCCTGAGCGAAGCGCAGGGTTCTGCGTTGGGCGCGTTGGTGCTTATAATTGGGGTATGAACAACGCACAAGAGGGTTTAACTGCCGCGATTCTGACCGTGAGCGATCGTTGCGCGGCTGGGTTGCAGCGCGACGAAAGCGGCCCAGCCCTTGCCTCGCTGTTGGCGGCGCGGTGGCCCGCGCTCCACGTGGCGGAAAGCGCGGTCGTGGCCGATGAGGTATCGGCGATTCAAGCGGTGGTGCAACGCTGGGTCGACGGGGGGATCGCCTTGATCTTGACCACGGGTGGCACGGGCTTCGCGCCGCGTGACACCACGTCCGAAGCGGTGCGTCCGCTGCTCGACCGCGAAACGCCCGGCTTGGCCCATGCCATGCTCAGTGCCAGCCTCGCGGTGACGCCCCACGCCATGCTCAGCCGTCCCGTGGCGGGCATCCGCGCCCAATCGCTGATCGTGACCCTGCCCGGCAGCCCCAAAGGGGCCACCGAGAACCTGACGGCGATCCTGCCCGCCCTGCCCCACGGTCTGCGTCTCTTGCGGGAGGTAGGGGAGGAGTCGACTCGACATAAAATTGATGAGCCACGGGGGGTGGGATGAGATGAAGCGTCTGCAAGGCTTCGACACCGCTCAGCCGAAGGGTGCGAGGTACAAAGTGCAAAATCAAGGTGATAGCGCGATGGACTCTACCATGGTCCCCCGATTCTCGATTTTCGATTCACGAACGGGTGGAACGCGAAAAATGAAAGGGGCATGGGGCGCGGTTCTTCGATGCGGATTCGTCCTGCTCGCTGCGCTGATTTTGCTCTCGCTGCCCGCCCCGATGGTGGAGGCACAGGCGGACGGGGGAGAGGTCTTTATCCTCACTGCGGAGGGGCCGATTACCCCCGCGCTCGGTGACTATCTGGAACGAGGGTTGGACCGTGCCGAAGCGGCCGAGGCCGAATTGCTGGTGTTGCGGCTCGACACGCCGGGCGGCTCGGTACAAGTGATGGGGAATATCGTGCGCTCGCTCAGCAACGCGGCCGTCCCAACCCTCGTCTACATCTGGCCGTCGGGCGGGCAGGCCGCCAGTGCGGGAACCTTTTTAACTTTGAGCGCGGATCTGGCGGCGATGGCGCCCAACACCACGATTGGGGCTGCCTCGGTGGTCGGGGGCGGAGGCGAAGAAGTGGACGAGACGATGCAGCGCAAGATCAGCAACGATCTGCGTGCCATGATCCGCGCCCAGGCCGAGGATCGCGGGCCGGAGGCGGTGGAATGGGCCGAAGCCGCGATCACCGAGGCGGTGGCCGCGAACGCAAACGAGGCATTGGCGATGAATGTCGTTGATTTCATCGCGGTCGACACCTCGGATCTGCTCCGCCAAGCCGATGGGCGCACCGTGACGCTGGCCGACGGGGAAGAGCGGACACTCAACGTGGCCCAAGCGCCGCTGCGCGACATGCCGATGGGCTGGATTCAACGATTGTTGCACATCATCACCGACCCCAACATCGCGCTGATGCTCGTCTCGCTGGGCGGCATCGCCCTTTTCTACGAACTGACCTCGCCGGGTGGTTACATCGGCGGTATTTTTGGCATCATCGCCACCCTGCTCGGTTTCTACGCGCTCGGTTCCCTCGATGCCAACTGGGTCGGCCTTGCACTGATCTTCTTCTCGATGATCCTCTTCTTCATCGAGATCAAAACCGCCGTCACGGGTCTCTTCGCCGCTGGGGGATTAGCCGCTTTCGTGGCGGGGGCGCTCTTGCTCTTTCAGGGAAGCTATGCCGAAATCAGCCTGCCGCTCGTTTTGGGAATGGCGGCCGCCGTTGCGCTCTTCTTCGTGGTCGCGCTTGCCGCCGTGATGCGAAGTCGCAACCGTCCCTCCGTCACCGGCCAAGAGGGGCTGATCGGGGCGAAGGGCGAGGTGCGCAGTCCCGTGGGACCGGATCAGACGGGGATCGTCTTGGCGCTGGGCGAGCGCTGGCAGGCGACGGCGGCGACGACGCTGGTCGAGGGCGACAAAGTGCGGGTCGTCGCGGTGGATGGGCTGCACATCAGTGTGGAGCCGCTGCGATCGAGCGGGCCATCAGGAAGCGACACGCTTCATAGAAATGGAGAGTTGCTGTGAAACCGTTACGAACTGCACTGTGGATGGTCGTGGCGCTCTGGCTGCTGGTGGGCTGTGGGTCGGATGGGGCGACGGTGGAGCCGACACCTACGCCCCAAGAATGGCTCAATCGCGCGGTCGCGCAATTCCAAGCGCGGCAAAGCTTCCACTTTGTACTTGAGCTTGAGGAGCGTGCGATTCCGCTCGACAGCTCGGGCTTGCTGGCCTTCAATCGGGTCGAGGGGGACGTGGTCGTCCCCGATCGCGTGCAGGCGCAGGCACGCGTCAGCACGGTGATGGGGAGCCTAGAAGCGGGCTTTGTGGCGGTGGGGGATGAACAGTGGCTCACGAATCCGCTCAACGGGCAGTGGGAAGCGCTACCGCCGGAATTTCGCGCTGATCTCCGTCTGCTCTTCGATCCGGAGATTGGAATCACGAGCGTTGTCTCGGACATCGAGAATCTGACCACCGTGGGCGACGAGACGGTCAGCGATCGGAGCGCGATCCATCTGCAGGGCAGCCTGCCGGGCAGCGCCCTCAGCGACTTCGCTGCCGATCTGCCAGAAAGGGTCACGGTCGATCTGTGGGTTGATCGAGAGACGAACGACATCCTGAGCGTGCTGTTAACCGAAGGGGGGGAAGAGGCAGCCACGTGGCGCTTCGACTTCTCTGATTTTGACGCGAACCCGACGATTGACGCGCCCGCCTAGGAGAAGACGTTGGGTCTGGTATCGGTCGGTTGATCGTGTGTATCAAATGGCGAAACGATGTGCGGCTGTCTGGGTGTGGCAAAGCATTGAACGGTCAGGGGAGATACTAGGACAGGTGGGCCGAAATAACGCAATGGTTCTGTCAAACCCAAGCTCGATCCCCCTCTCCTAGTTTTTGGGAGAGGGAGTGCCGCGCAGCGGCAGGGGAGAGGGCTACCACAACTATTGCCGAACTTAAGCCCACGTGTACCAGCTCAATCATTGGAATCGTGATGAAAGAGCTATGCATTCGATTCACATTCACGATGAAAGTGCAAAGAGCAAGGTGCAGGCTAACAGAAGTGCAGTCTTTTTTGCAATAACGCTTTTCGTTCCAACGTTCCAACGTTCCAACGCTCACCCAATTCTCCAATTCCCATTCCCTTCAATCCTGACCCAGTGGCTATCGAGTCCATGACCCACACCACCCACCGCCTCCTCTGGCTCGCCCTGCTTGCCGTCTGCCTCAACGTCTTTGTCGCCGCGCTGGACCTCACCGTGATGGCCTCGGTCTTGCCGCAGCTCATCGTTGATTTTCAGGTGCCGCTGCCCGGCGGCCTCGCCGACACGGCGTGGATCGTCAATGCCTATCTCATCGCTTACGTGGTGACGATGCCCTTGGCAGGGAAGATCAGCGATCTCTATGGCCGTCGGATCGTCTTTGTGGTCTGCTTGGCGCTCTTCGCGGCGGGTTCGGTGGGGGCGGCACTGGCCCGCGACGTCTGGCCGATGGTGGTGGCCCGCGCGGTGCAGGCGCTGGGGGGCGGCGCGATGGTCCCCGTCGCGCTGGCTGCGGTGAGCGATGCGGTTCCCCGCCGCTTCCAAGCGCTGGCGATCGGCGTCGTGGCCGCGGTCGACACGGCGGGCTGGGTGGCGGGTTCGGCCTATGGCGCGTGGATCACCACCCAATTTGGCTGGCCGTGGGCCTTCTGGCTCAATGTCCCGATTGCGCTGTTGGGTATCGTATTGGTCATGATCGCCCTGCCAGCGGGGGAACAGCGCGATCACCGGATCGACTGGGTGGGGGCTGCTCTGCTGACGCTGGCGTTGCTCACTTTTACCACGGGCCTCTATCTTGGCGCGCCTGCGGGCGCGGAGGGGGGCGCATTGCTGGCGGAACAGGGCGCGCCGACCGCCTCCCCTTTCACATGGCCACTGCTGGCCCTTGCGTTGGGGCTGGCAGGCGTTTTCGTCTGGTGGGAACGGCGGGCGGCGGAGCCGATCATCCCGCTGCGGTTGGTGACCGATCTGCCCTTTTCGGCGGCCCATGGCGTGAGCCTGTTGACCGGCATGGTGCTGATGGCGATCATGGTGGAGATTCCGGTGCTGCTCCAAGCCATCAGCAGCAGCGTGGGGGAGGCCATCGCCAGCAGCGGTCTGCTACTCGCGATTTTCGCGGGTGCGATGATGCTCTGGGCGTTGCTGGCGGGGCTGCTGGAACGCCTTTTCTCCTCCCGTCTGCTGACGATGATCGGTCTGCTGCTGACCGTGTTGGGGCTGTGGCAGATGGCGCAGTGGCAACAGAGCACGGGCGTTGGCGCGCTGCGTGGGCCGTTGGCGCTGGCGGGCAGCGGGCTGGGCTTGGTCACGACCACGATCGCGACCGTGGTGCTGGCCTCGGTGGTCGAATCGCGGCGGGGTATCGCGGCCAGCCTGCTGCTGGTGGCGCGGCTGCTCGGCATGACGTTGGGGCTATCGGTGCTGGTCACGTGGGCCTTGCAACGGTACGAAACGCTGATTGCGGCGGCGGAGGTGCCCGCGCTCAGCGATCCGGCTGCGCTCGAACGGTTCGTCGCCCTGGCCGCCGAAGTGATGACCACGGTCGTCACCGATCTCTTCCGCGTCAGCACGCTGATCGCGGCGCTGGCCCTGCTCCCGGCACTTTTCCTGGTGGTGCGGCGGCACGACCCTTCGGCAAGCTCGGGCTAGGCTCGGAACGCGGAACCCTTCGCTTCGCTCAGGGCAAGCTCCGAACGCAGAACCCTGCGCTTCGCTCAGGGCAGGCTCCGAACGCAGAACGCAGAGCAGGTAACGCGAGTTCTTCGCACCGCTGCACAGACGGCTCCGCTCTCTGCGGCTTCGCTCAGGGCAGGCCGGGCAGGCAAGAGAGGCTCTGCACGTAGAGGCGCTAAAACAATGCGATCATGCACCATGCACCATGCACCATGCACCACGTCCGTAACTCCAACACGCCCGAACTCACCCAACTCACCCAACTCACCCAACTCACCAAACCGGCCCCTATGCGACTTTGTTGACAATTTCCACAAAAAGGCGTATGCTATTGCGCGATGAGTGACGAATTATCGAAGCTTCTGTTCGGTTTGCGGCGACCCCCAAACTTGGGCGGTCGTCGTTTTGCTTGAGTGGGCAGATAAGCGTCATCATGTGGGCTGAGCGCTAAACCTTCAGCGACACAGCAGATTGTGCAATGGTTTGATGTCGGTAGGGTGTGAGAAACCTCTAGCCGCGGGTCGATGGTTGTCCGCAGCAAGACGAGAACCAACGCGTGGAAGGTTCCGTGGGGGCGGCGTGCCCCATCACACGGATGTAAATGAGCCGCATTTGCGGTGGTTAATCGTCAAGCACGAAAGGAACTGTGCAACATGGCAACCCGACTTTTTGTAGGCAATCTCAGCTACCGAATGACCAATGAGGAGCTGCGCGAGGCGTTCGAAGCGCACGGAACGGTGAACGATGCCGTGATCATCACGGAACGGGACAGTGGTCGTTCGAAGGGCTTCGGCTTCGTTGAATTCGAAAACGATGACGAGGCGCAAGCCGCCGTCAAGGCGCTGAACGAGACCGAAGTGGCCGGTCGCCGGCTGACGGTCAACGTGGCGCGACCGCGCAGCGACCGTGGCGACCGTGGCGACCGTGGCGATCGTGGCGATCGTCGTGGAGGTGGCGGCGGTGGCCGCGGCGGCTACGGCGGCGGCGGTGGCGGCCGCGGTGGCTACGGTGGCGGTAACCGAGGCTACGACCGCTAGGGTTACAGGTTATCAAAAGAGGCGCGTGGGCGATTGTCCGCGCGCTTTTCTTTTTGTCCGACGGGGGCGTTAGCGTAGCGCGGCGTTGACCGCCGTTAGCGTCTCTTCTCGTAGTTGGCTGCGCCCCTCATGCAGGGCCATGACTTCTTTGTCAATACCCGCCACAAAGGCCTCGTCGTCGATCATACCGAGGTTGATGGCGACGTTCATCAGGGCGCCGTTGAGCGCGGCCTCAGCCATGAGAATGCCGACGCCGACATCGCTGATCGCGTTGCGATTGCCTTTGGCGGCCAGCGTTGGCCCAAAGCCGAGCAATTCCCGCGCTTGGGCGGCGATTTTCAGCGGCACCTGCGTGGCATCCATCAGCGCGTTCTGAATCGCGGCGTTGCGGCTACTTTGCTGACTGTCGCTCTCCTTCGGCATTTTGTAAGCGGCCATGACCCGCTCGAAGACGTGTTGGTCGAGCTGGGCCAAATTGGTCATTTCGGCACGAATCGCCTCCGTCCGCGCCAAAATCGCCCGCATTTGCCCTTCCACCTCGGCGTACTTCTTGCGCCCGATCGTCAAGTTGGCGACCATCGAGAGCAGCGCCGCGCCCATCGCGCCCCCAACTCCCGCTGCCGCGCCGCCCCCAGGGGTCGCGGCTTTGCCGGCCAACTCGTCCAGAAAGTCCCCGATCGCCTGATCCCGTAGATTGTTCATTCTGTGCTCCCTCATCGTTGTAAGTCGTCGGCTCATAAGTGTGACGCGGTCGCGCTTTCTGGCAAGTTTTCCTCCCCGCAGCGCCGACCAACGTTGACTGCGAAACGGCACAGGCGTCATGCCCGAAGGAGTAGGGAGAACCGGCCACCTTTTATCACCATGCCCCTTGCACCATGCCCCCCCTTGCACCATGCCCCTTGCACCATGCCCCCCCTTGCACCATGCCCCTTGCCCCTTGCACCATGCACCACGTCCCGTAACTCCAAACTCATCAAACTCATTAAACTCATCAAACTCACCAAACTCCCCAAACTCCCCAAACTGATCGCCCCCGCCGCTTGTGGCTGTGCGCAGGTAGTGGCACAATTGCCAGACCATCATTTAAACGGACCGAAATTTGTATGAGTCAACAGATCACCGAAGAACAAAATCAAGAGCAAGAGGGTCAACGAAGTACGCCGGAGGCCGCGCCCGCCATCGCTCCGCAGAAAATGGAGCAGAAAGGGGCGACCAGCGACGGTCGCGCCTCGGGCGAGCCGACGCTCCCCACACAGTTACCTATCTTACCGCTACGTAACACGGTCGTCTATCCCCAGACCGTTCTGCCGCTGAGTGCCGATCAGGCACGCGCGATTCGCTTGATCGAGGACGTGAACGAGGGCGACAAGCTGATCGGCCTGGTCACGATGACCGATCCCTCCATCGAAGTGCCCGGCCCCAACGATGTGTACACCATCGGCACGATGGCGCAGATCCATCGGCTGCTGCGCGTGCCGGATGGCAGCGTCCGCATCATCATCCAAGGCTTGGAGCGCATTCGCATCACCGAATGGCTCGCCGAAGAGCCTTATTTGATGGCCGCCGTTGAAGCGCACGAGGAAAGCGCCGAAAGCGATGTCGAGATTGAAGCGCTGAGCCGCAATTTGCTCGATCTGTTTGATCGCTACGTCGAACTCTCCCCCAACCTGCCCGAAGAGCTGATGTTCGCGGCGAACAATGCCGACGATACGCTCCAACTTGCCTATCTGATTGCGACCCCGATGCGGATGGAGCTGGAAGAGGCGCAACAGATCTTGGAGGCCAACAGCGTCAGCGAGAAGCTGCGCCAGTTAACGCGGCTCATCAATCAAGAGCTGGAAGTGCTGGAACTCGGCCTGAAGATTCAGACCGAAGCCCAAGGCGAAATGGAGCGGATGCAGCGCGAATATTACCTGCGCGAGCAGATCAAGGCGATCCGCAAAGAGTTGGGGGACAGTGACGAGAGTGAGTTGGTCGAAGATCTGCGCAGCCAGATCCGCGAACGGGGCATGAGTGCCGAAGCTGAGGAGCAGGCGCTGCGCGAATTGGAGCGGATGGAAAAGATGCCGCCCCAAGCCGCCGAATATTCAGTGATCAAGAGCTACATCGATTGGCTGCTGGAAATTCCATGGCGCGAAACGACAGAAGACAACTACGACATCGTCCATGCACGCGAAGTGTTGGACGCTGACCACTACGATCTGGAGGACGTGAAGGATCGGATCATCGAATATCTTGCGGTGCGCAAGTTGGCCCGCGAACGGGGACTGGATGGACTGCCGCGCGATCAGGTCGAAGGGGAAGCGGCCGCCCCCCAAGAAGCCCATCCGTCGGTGCGACCCGGCAGCGGTGTGATTCTGGCGCTGGTGGGGCCGCCCGGCGTTGGCAAAACGAGCCTCGGTCGCTCGATTGCCCGCGCCTTGGGACGCAACTTCACGCGGATGAGCTTGGGCGGGATGCGGGACGAGGCGGAACTGCGCGGCCATCGTCGGACCTACATCGGGGCGATGCCCGGCCGCGTCATGCAAGCGCTGAAGCGCGAAGGGACGCGCAACCCCGTCTTCATGCTCGATGAAATCGACAAGCTGGGCCGCGACTTTCGGGGCGATCCGACCTCGGCGCTGCTGGAGGTGCTCGATCCGCAGCAGAACAGCAGCTTCCGCGACTACTATCTCGACGTCGACTTCGATCTTTCGGCGGTGATGTTTGTCGCCACCGCCAACGAGCTGGAACCCATCCCGCCCCCCTTGCGCGACCGTATGGAGATCATCCGCCTGGATGGCTATACCGAGGGCGAAAAGCTCCACATCGCACGCGGCTACCTGATCCCTCGCCAACTGGAAGCCAACGCCCTGCGCGACGATGAGATCACCTTCACCGAGGCGGCGCTCTCCCGCATGATCGAAGATTACACCCGCGAGGCGGGCGTCCGCAATCTGGAGCGGCAGATCGGCTCGATCATGCGCAAGGTGGCGACGCAGGTGGCACGTGGCGAGGTCCACGAACCGGTCGAGATCAGCGCCGACAACGTGCCAGAATTCCTTGGCAAGCAGAAATTCTTCGCCGAGGTGCGGGCACGCACGGCGGTGCCGGGGGTGGCCACCGGTCTCGCCGCCACGGCGGTGGGCGGCGATATCCTCTTCATCGAGGCCACGCGCATGCGCGGCGAGCAGAAACTGACGATCACCGGCCAACTGGGGGATGTGATGAAGGAATCGGCGACCATCGCCCACTCCTTCGTCCGCTCCAAGCTGGCACCCCTGGGCATCCCCGCCGACGAATTGACCAGCTACGACATGCATCTGCACGTGCCAGCGGGCGCCACGCCGAAGGATGGCCCCAGCGCGGGCGTGACGCTGGTGACGGCGATTGTCTCGCTGCTGACCCACCGTCCGGTCCATTCCAACGTCGGGATGACGGGCGAAGTCACCTTGCGGGGCCGGGTCTTGCCGGTGGGGGGCATCAAGCAAAAGGTCTTGGCCGCCTACCGCGCGGGCCTCGACACGATCATTCTGCCCCGCCGCAACGAGGCCGATCTCGACGATCTGCCCGCCGAGGTGCGCGAGGCGATCCGCTTCGTCTTGGTCGATGATGTGGGCGAGGTGTTGAGTCATGCGCTGGCCGACCCCATCGATCCGGCCCGTTACAACGCCTCGCTCAACGAGGTGGCGCTGCAGCACAGCGACGAGGCCGATGGCTAGCAAACGTCGTCAGTTGGTCATCGGTACGCTGATCAGCTTGGTCTTGCTGGGCTGGGTCTTGATGCAAACCGATTGGGCGCTGGTCTGGGCGCGGCTGCGGGAGGCGAACTACCTGCTCCTGGCGGCGGGCGGGGCGGCCATCGGGGTCAGTATTGGGATGCGTGCGTGGCGCTGGACGATCATGCTGGAGCCAGAAGCCCCCGCACGGCCCATCGCCACACTCTTCGACGCGGTGAACATCGGCTACTTGGCCAACAACCTGCTGCCCGCGCGGCTGGGCGACCTTCTGCGTGCCTATTTGGCCAAGGAATGGACGACCGCGTCGGCCCCTTTCGCCCTCTCCACCACGGTGGTCGAACGGCTCCTCGATACGTTGCTGATCATACTAATGCTCTTGGCCTTGCTCCCCATTTTGCCCGTGCCGGATTGGGCGGTGCGGGGCGGGCTGCTGCTGGGGGCGGTGGTGACAGGGGTGGCCCTGCTGCTGACCGTCGCTGCCGCCAACCGCACGCGCATCGAGCCGCTGCTGCTGCGGCTGATGCGCCCCCTGCCGCTGGATCACGCCCGGTGGAGCGACCGGCTGCTCTCGTTGCTGGACGGCTTCGCGCTGGCCCGCCAGCCCCATCGTTTGTTGCGGGTGCTGGCTGTCAGCATCGGCGTTTGGGGCTTTGCGGTCGTGGCCTACTGGCTGATCTTTCGTGCCTTCGGCCTCGACCCCCTGGGTCTAACGAGCGCCATCTTCGTGCTGGCGTTGGGCGCGCTGAGCATGGGTGCGCCCAGCGCCCCCAGCGCGGCCGGAACCTTTGATGCGGCCGCGACTTGGGCCTTAACCTTGCTGGGTGTCGCCGAGAATCTGGCCGGCGGCGTCGCCCTAGTAATTCACATTGTCAATTTCATCGTCGTGACCCTGCTGGGCCTCTGGTCCTTGCTTCGACGCGGCCTCTCGCTGTCCGATCTCGGTGCGATCGGCAAGGACGAGCCGATGTCGACACCGCGCTCGCCCCGCAGCGGTTAGCCGCGTGGCACGACGCTCTTCTCTTGGATTTAACGATGATGTCTAACCACCGTTCCGCCCATCCCCTTGCCGCGCTGCTCATGGCAATCGCCGCCGTGGGGGCAGGGGCGTTGGCCCAATATCTCCGCCTACATGGAATTGGCACCACGGAGCAGATCGTCCTGTTGTGGCTGCTCTCGGCCCTCGCCTTCACGGTCGCCTTCCTGATGGTGCCATCAGAGGTGCTCCGCCCCCGGTTGCCTCTGCCAGCAACTCAGCGCCCGGTGAATTGGCTGTGGCTCCTCCCGTCGCTCGCCTTCGCGCTACTGACGTGGCAGCAAAGTAGTGGCAATCGCTTTCGGCTGTTGGGGGTGGGCGCATGGCTCCTCTGCCTGCTGACCTTCACGCTGGCAGTGGCGCCGCCCGCCGCACCGCTGGCCCGGCTGCGCCGGTGGTGGCAAGCCCATCGCGGCGGATGGCGGCTGCGGATCGACTGGGCGACGGTCGCGCTGGCCGCGCTGTTGTTGCTGGCGCTGGCCGTCCGCATCCACCGCTTGGATGCGGTGCCGATCGAGGGCAACAGCGATCACTACGAAAAGCTGCTGGATGTCAACGATGTGCTGACCGGTCGCCCCTACGTCTTTTTCGAGCGCAACACCGGCCGCGAGCCGATGCAGTTCTATCTGACAGCGGCAATCATCAGGCTCTTCGACACGGGGCTGACCCATTTCAGCCTGAAGCTCAGCAACTTGGTGATGGGGATGTTGACGGTGGGGGGGGTCTATCTGCTGGGGCGGGAGGTGGGGGGCCGACGGTTGGGGCTGTTCGCTGCCTTTTTTGCGGCGGTATCGTTCTGGGTGATCGCCCCCAGCCGCGTGGGGCTGCGCTATCCCTTCGCGCCCGCGTGGTCGGCCCTCTCCTTGTGGGGGTTGATGCGTGCCATTCACCGGCAGGATCGCGGGAGTTGGCTGCTGGCGGGTCTGCTGCTGGGCGCGGGCTTGCACGGTTACACCGCACACCGCATCGTCCCCCTCGCGGCAACGGTCATCGTCCTGCTCCACGCCCTTTTCGATGACGAGCGACGGCTGCCGTGGCGACAGTGGGCCACTCACTTTGCCATCTACGTGGTGACGGCGTTGATCCTCTTTCTGCCGCTGATGCGCTACATGGTGGACAACCCTGAAAGCTTCTGGGGTCGTAGCCTAACGCGCACCACCTCGATGGAGCAGACGGTCGCGGGCAACCCGCTGCTCCTTTTCGAGGAGACGATGCGGCGCACGTTGGGTCAGTTCCACTGGACGGGGGATGAGGTCTATGTGGCGGCGGTCCGTCAACTCCCTGCGCTGGACGAAGTCAGCGCGGTGCTGTTGATCGGCGGGCTGCTCTATCTGCTGTTAGTGCTGATGCGCCGTCAAGGCGCGGTCGCGCTCTCTCTGCTGATCGGCACCCTCATTTTGTTGCTTCCCTCGGCGCTCAACCTCGCCTTCCCGTCGGAAAGCCCCAGTACGGTGCGTTCCGGCTCGGCAGTGCCCTTCATCGCGATGCTGGTGGCGCTGCCGCTGCCGTGGCTGCTCGATCGGCTACGTGATGGCCTCTCGCAGCGAAAAGCGTTCGTTGCCAGCGGCCTGTTGCTGATCGCGCTTCTCCTGCCGATGAGCTATTCCAACCTCAACCGTTATTTCGGCCGCTACGCACAGGAATATCAACTTCGCGCGATGAACGTGGACGAAATCGGCGACAATTTGGTGGCGTTCTTGCCGTACGTGGGCGACGAGGCCCATATTTGGGGTCACCCACTCGCCTACTGGATCGATTTTCGCGGCTTCTCTTTCCGCTTTGGCGACACCACATGGCATATCCGCAACGTCATCGAGTCGTTGGAGCAGTTGCTCTCCCGCGTGCCGCGCGACGGACAGCCCTTGCTCTTTATCTTGAAGCAGGACGACCAAGCGGCGATCGGCCGGCTCCACGCCGAATTTCCAGAGGGTGATCTGATCCTCTATGAGTCGCGGGCGGGCGAGGCGTGGGATTACGCCTTTTTCATTGTTCCACCCAAAGATACAATCCACTATCGGCAGCTCCCGCCACCACCCTTCACCGCTGACACCCGCCCCTTTGAACGGGTGCGGTGAAAGTCGGATTGGCGTTCCCTGGCGTTGCAATGCAACGGTTGCGCGATGAGCTAACCCGAGCATTCTGGCTTCGACAGGCCCAGCGGCCGCAATCATATACTCACGTAACGGCTCGTACGGGCGGAACAATTCCCGTCCCTCCAAACTGACCAACTCGCGCACCCAACGCCATGTCCTCACGTTCGCCCGCTCGACTTGTCACCACCGCCATTGCGCTGCTGCTGGCGCTCTTTGCGATCTGGTGGCGGCAGCGACAGCCCGAACTGCGCTTTGATGCGCCCGTGCTGTTGCTGGGCGCGCTCTTCTTGCTCTTTGCGGCATGGCGATGGCCGGAAGACGGCGCAGCGGACCCTGCCCCCCACCGCGACGCGGACGACGCCGCCCACAACGGCCCACCGCGCCCCGACAACGCAGCGACGTCCACGTCGCGCGCGGTAGGGGCGACGCAGCTCGCCTTGCCCTGGCACGATGATCCGGCTTTGCAGCACGCTGTGGCGCCCCGGGATCACGAAACCCCCACCGCGCCGGTCGTGGTAACGCCGTGGGATTCCCCGTTGCCCGCCGCGCCGCAAAGCAGCGAGGGGCCGTGGCTCCGCTTCTCACTCAAGGACGTTCCGGAATGGCGTATCGCCGCCTTTTTTGTCAGCTTGCTCTACATCGGTGGCACGCTTTGGTATCTGGCTACGACACCGACGAATGGTACATTCAATTGGGCCATCATCCTCTGGCTTGGCGCCATCGCCGTTTTTCTGCTTGCTGTCGCACCGCCCATCAAGCGGCCCCGCATTTCGTGGCGCATCTGGTGGGAGATCAACCGCTGGCCCGTCCTGCTGCTGATCGCCATCTTCGCAGTCGCCCTCTTGCTACGCACGACCCATCTCGAGCTGCTGCCCCACACCCTCGGCGGCGATGAGGCTTCCCAAGGGTTAGAAGCGGTCAAGGTGATCAACGGGGAGATTCGCAACCCGTTCAGCACCGGCTGGCTGAACGTGCCGACCCTCAGCTTCTTCTACAACAGCCTGTCGATTCGGCTGATGGGCGAGACGGTGACCGCGCTACGGTTGCCCTGGGCGATCCTCGGCGCGGTGACGGTGATGCTCGTCTTCTGGCTCGTGACACGGCTACGGGGCATCATGCTCGGCTTTGTGACGGCGGGCCTGCTGGCGCTCTTTCATTACCACATCCACTTCTCTCGTCTCGGCTCCAACCAGATCGCCGACCCCTTTTTCATGGTGTTAATGTTGCTTTTCCTCTATCGCGCCCGGGATCGCAACAGCCCGCTCGACTGGGCGCTGGCGGGCGTGGTCACCGGCGTGGCCCAGTTCAGCTATGCGGGGGCGCGGTTGACGGTGGTGGTCTTGTTCGCGACGATTCTCTTCTTCTTGCTCACCAACCTCAAACGGCGCGCGCTCTTCCGCGACTTGGTGGGCGGGGCGCTCAACAGCACGGCCGCCTTCCTCATCACGGCGGCGCCGATGATCCAATATGCGATCCGCTTCCCGAACGAATACAACGCGCGCCTCAATCAGGTGGGGTTGATCCAGTCGGGGCTGCTCGACAGAATGGCCGCGTCGCCCGCCTTTGGCTCTCGCTGGGCGGTGATCTGGTACCAATTCAAACAGAGCGCGTTGGCCTTCAACATTTACCCTGATCGCAGCTCGTGGTATGGGTTGAGCCAGCCCTTGATGGACGAGTGGTGGGCACCACTTTTCATGTTGGGCCTCCTTTACTGCACGGTGCGTGTCCTGATGCCGCGCGTCGATAATCGGCTCTTTCCGATGGTGATCTGGTTTTGGGCGGGGATCCTTTTGGGCGGGGTGTTGACCGATAGCGCGCCCTCCTCCCAGCGGCTCATCACCCTCGCCGTTCCGGCGACTTTCTTCATCGCGGTGCTGCTGCAGCGTCTCTGGCAATTCATCCTAGACGCGCTGGATCTACGCAATCGCCGCCTCTTGGCCTCGGCCCTGCTCTTTTCGGTGCTGGCCTTGGGGCTGACAAGCGTCCACGGGTATTTCACCGACTATTCAGCACTGCGCTGCACGACCGCCCCGACCTGCTACGGCGGCGCCAACGGCGAGATCGCGACCGAAGTGGGCCGCTACCTTGCCGACAGGATGGACAACGACGAGCAGGCCGTCATGGTGGGCGCGCCGCAACTCTTTGCGAGTTTTTCGACGATTCCCTACTTGGCCCCCCAGACACGGGCCAACATGCTCGACGCGCCCGAAGCAGTGCTGACCACACCACCGCCCGCCGACTGGCTGCCGCTCGATCCTGATAAGACACCGCTCTTCATCGTGACCCATCATCGCAGCCCAGAGCTGCCCCATATCGAAGCGGCCTTCCCGGGGGGCACGGCCACCCCGATCACCGATCGCTACGGGCGACTGCTGGCGACGATCTACGACCCTACGCCATAGGGCCTCTATAACCCCGTCGTTTCGCCAGAAGGCCGCCCTGTCCTATACTGTTTCATGCAGTTTTATGGGGTTATGAGTTGAGCGTATGGGCGTGGGGAGTCAAGGCGATTCCTATCGCCAGGCTGAGCACCCTCATTACCCTGCCCCCTCTCTCACGGTTCCGCTTCGCTGGCGATGAGGGTGGGGTTCAGCGTTGTCGTTTTGTTTCTCGTTCTCGGCGTTCAATCAGAAAGGTATTTCCATGAGCAATCATGTCTACAAGATCATCGAACTGACCGGCTCCTCGCCCGAATCGTCGGATGCCGCGATCCGCAACGCGATCCACCGCGCCAGCGAAACGTTGCACAACCTGCGCTGGTTCGAGGTCGTTGATACACGCGGCCATATCGAGGAGGGCGTGATCAACCATTGGCAGGTGACGCTGCGGATCGGCTTCACACTCGACGGCACGCTGGACGACTAGCCGTGCTACGCAGCACGCGCCCGCCCGCCGCCCTGCCCGCGCTGTTGGCGCTGCTGGCCGTCGTCCTGGCCGCGCTGGGGCAACGCTTCTGGTCGGCGCAACCCCCCAGCTTGGCGATGGGTACGGCCCTGTTTTTCGTTGCCACCGCGCTGCTTTTGGCCGCGCGCCACATGGCGACTCCTTGACAGCCCACGCCCCTCTTGAACATAATCGACCTTTCAGCGCCCCACCCGAGGGCGGAAACGAGGAGACGGATGAGTAAGCGAAAACGGCGCACGCCCCGCAAACGGGGCCAAGTTCGCCTCGATTGCCCCCATTGCGGCAAACATATCTTGGTGCAGGAGCTGGCCCGCTTCCAGAGTACGGTTCCCTGTCCGATCTGTCACATCCCCATCGCCCGCGACTTTGTCGAAGCGGCCAAGCAAGAGTACGAGGAGGCCCAAGCCGCCGAAGACGCAGGGGTCGCCGAGGCGGAAGCGAGTGCGGACGAAGCGGCAGAGACGGCGGACGAATAAGTCGGTCTCGACGGCCCGACCCGCCCTAGCGCGTCGCTACGTTCGCGCCACCCTGTGGGGACGACCCCCGTGGTCGTCCCTGTCCCTGTGATTTCCAGCGAGGCAACACGGCCCCGCTGCACGACACTCAAATCGCGAAGATCAACGCAAGGCCATGAATAGCCGTGGAAGCCATGGCGTTGCCATGCCCTCTCTATCTCTATCTCTATCTCCACTCTCACCACTCACCCTATGACAGAGACGCCCGAAAGCTCAACGATCCCCCCCGCCACCTCGCGCTACAGCATCGCGGCGACTTCCCCCCTTTGGCTGGCGCTAATCGTCGTGCTGGCGGCGCTGCTGCGTTTTGGTGGCCTCAACTGGGATCGCCACATCCATCATCATCCCGACGAACGCTTTCTGACGATGGTGATTTCCAATATTGGCTGGCCCTCCTCGCCCGCCAACTACTTCGACGAATCCGCTTCGCCCCTCAGCCCGCGCAACTATACCGTGATCGGCGGGGATCCCCCGCAAGAGCAACGCCCCTACTCGCTTTGGGTCTACGGCGACCTGCCCCTCACCATCGTGAAGGGCACGACGGTCATGCTGGATAAGCTGCTGCCGCTGGAGCGGGACATCTCGTGGTCGGGCTACGACTACAACTACATGGTCGCCCGCGTGCTGAATGGTCTTTTTGACTTGGGAACGCTCGTTCTTCTCTTTCTCATCGCCCGCCGCCTGTACAAGAGCCATTGGCTGGCGCTGGGCGCGGCATTGCTCTACGCGCTTTCCGTACTCCCGATCCAGCACGCGCACTTCTGGGTCGTCGACACGATGACGGTCTTCTTTGCCACGGCCACGATCTATTGGCTGGCCCGCATCTACGACAGCGATGGTATCGGCCATCTTAGCGACTACTTGGGCGCTGGCTTCCTATTTGGGATGGCGCTCGCCACCAAAGTCTCGATTGCGACGATGGCGCTGCTCTTTGTCGCGTTGGCCGCGCTCAAATTGTGGCAAGGGCTGCGCGATCCGCAGGTCGATAGCGGCAAGTTGCTGAGTCAGATCATTATCTATTTCGGTAGCGCCGCTTTCATGGGGCTGATCGCCTTCCGCCTCTTCCAACCCTATGCTTTCAGCGGGATTTTCACGCCCGCCGAGCGGTGGCTGGCCAACCTGCGCGACATCCAATGTCAGGTCAACGGTCAGTGTGATGTCCCCTTTGGTCACCAGTGGGCCAACCGCACGCCCTATCTCTTCCCGTGGAAAAACGCCGTGTTGTGGGGACTTGGCCTGCCGTTGGGGATCGCTGCAACGATAGGATGGGGCGCCGCCGCCTGGCAAATCGTGCGCCGCCAGCGCTGGGCGCACCTCCTCCCCGTCCTGTGGGTACTGGTGCTCTTCGCCCACCAAGGCGGCCAGTGGGTCAAGTCGATGCGTTACCTGCTGCCGATCTACCCGATGCTGGCCTTGCTGGCCGCATGGCTGGCCCATCGCCTCTGGCAGCGGGCACAGCGCCTTGCCATGGGGCCGTGGCAGGCCAACGCCTTGCGCGTTGTGGTGGCCACGCTTTTCGTGGGGACGGCGCTCTATGCCGCGGCCTTCACCAACGTCTATCGCAACGACCACACCCACATCCAAGCGACGGAGTGGCTCTACGCCAACGCACCAGCGGGGAGTGGCGTCGCCCTCGAACATTGGGATGAGTACCTACCCCGTGGTTGGCCAGGCGCACCGCCTGCGATCAGCTACAACTGGATCGAGCTGCTCTGGTACAACGAAGATACGCCCGATAAGCTGGAAGAGGCGTTGGGATGGTTCGACCGTGCCGACTACATCATCACCGTCTCCAATCGGCTGTATGGGGGCACCTCGCGGCTGCCCGCCCGCTTCCCGATGACCAACAACTATTATGCCGCGCTCTTCGACGGCTCGCTCGGCTTCGAGCGCGTCGCCAACATTAGCGAAGGGCCGACGCTCTTCGGCATCGAGCTGGACGACCAGTTCGACCGCACCGGCCCCGGCTGGCTCGGCATCGACTGGGATGAGATGCTGGCCGCCGAAGAAGCCTTCTCGGTCTACGACCATCCGCGTGTCCAAATCTTCCAGAAGACGGCGGCGTACGACCGCGAAACGGCGCGCGCCATCCTCAGCGAGGGCGTCGATTGGAACAAGATCAACCGGATGAGTGCGCTGCAGTGGACGGAGAGTGGCGGGGACAGTCAAACGACCGGCCTGCCGCTTCTTTCGGAGCGCGATCGTGCGATTTATGAAGCGGGCGGGACATGGTCGGCCATCTTCGACCGCGCCTCTTTCGCCAACCGCGCGCCGCTGCTCGTTTGGGCGCTGCTGCTGGAGCTACTCGGGCTGCTGGCGCTGCCCTGGCTGCTGACCGTGATGCCACAGATGCCCGGGCGGGGCTACGCCTTCGCCAAGCCGCTCGGCCTGTTGCTGGTCGGCTGGCTGAGTTGGCTGCTCGCCAGCCTGCGCGTGGTGCCCTTCACCATGGGCGGCATCGGGCTGGCGGCGGCGATCATCGGGATCGGCAGCCTGCTCTTGGGGCTGCGCTTGTTGCGCGGCCGCTCGCTGGCGACATGGCTGCGTCGTGACGGCCGCGCTCTGCTGCGGGCCGAAGTCGTCTTCTGGCTCTTCTTCGCCCTTGTGTTGCTGATCCGTTGGGCCAACCCCGACATCTGGCATCCACAGATGGGCGGCGAGCGGCCGATGGACTTCTCCTACCTTAACGCCACGATCAAGAGTACGTACTTCCCGCCGATGGATCCGTGGTTCGCGGGGGGGACGATCAACTACTACTACTTCGGCTTCGTGCTCGTCGCCGTGCTGATCAAGGTCAGTGGCATCGTCCCTGCCGTCGCTTACAACCTCGTCGTACCCACGCTCTACGCGGCTCTGGCGGCGGGGGTCTGGGCCGTGGCATGGGCCTTGCTGGCCAACGCCACGCGACGGGGCCGTTACGCCGCCCTTGCCGCGCTTTTCGTGGCGGTGATCGGCAACCTCGGCGAGCTCAAGGTGGTGCGCGACGGGCTGGTCGGCCTCAGCGATTCGACCGTCCGCACCGGCCTTGCGCCCCTCGATACGCTGATCCGGATGGGCGACGGGCTGCTCAATGGCGTGATTCTTGGCGGGCAGCAACTCGCTGGTCGGCCCGAATGGCCCTACTGGAACGCGACGCGCGTCATCGAATCGGCGCAAATCAACGAATTTCCGTGGTTCACCTTCCTCTACGCCGACCTCCACGCCCACATGATGGCGCTGCCCTACACCGCGCTGGCGCTCGGCTTGGCGGTGGCGCTGCTCTTCGCCCAACGGCGTGGCTGGCTGGCCGAGGCCCTACACCTCTTCCTGCTGGCCCTCGTCATCGGGGCGCTCTGGCCGATGAACACCTGGGATTTCCCGACCTACGGCCTGGTCGCCTTTGCCGGGCTGGGGCTGCGCGCATGGGCGCGAGACGGACGCATCACGCTCGACGGGCTGCTGGGAACGCTCTGGCGCTGGGGGCTGGTCATCTTGCTGGCGCGCCTCCTCTTCCAACCCTTCCACAGCCATTACGCGACGGGCTACAGCAGCATCGAACGGTGGCGGGGCGAAATCACCACGCTCGGCGAATTTCTGACGATCCACGGCTTCTTCCTCTGGCTGATCGCCTTCATGCTGGGCGCCGACCTGCTCTTTGGCCGTGGCCACAACAGCGCCGTGCGCCGCCTGCGCTTCGCCCTGAAACATGGCCGCCGTTCAACGCGCTGGGCAACGCTTTCGCCCGCGTCGAGGGCAGCGCTGGCCGTGGCGGCGCTGGCCGCTGTGCTCGCGCTGCTGATCGCACAGAGTTGGTCGGCGCCGGTCGGCGTGGCGCTGCTGCTGCTGATTCCGGCGCTGCTCCTCTTCTTCCGTGCGGAACCGCAGCCCCTTTGGCAGATGGCGCTCTTCATGGTGATCGTCGGCTTGGCACTGGTCATCGTGGTCGAACTGGTGGTGCTGACCGGCGATGTGGGACGGATGAATACGGTCTTCAAGTTCTATCTGCAAGTTTGGCTGCTGTGGGGCATCGCCGCCGCCATCGGCATGGCGCAGATTGCCCCCACGTTGGCCCGCTGGTCGGGGCCGTGGCGCTGGCTCTGGCGGGGCAGCGTGGCGCTGCTCTTTGCCATCACGCTGCTCTATCCGATCTTCTCGACCTACGCCAAGATCAACGACCGCTTCGATCGCTCCGTCGGCCCCACTTTGGACGGCATGGCCTTCATGGAGAAGGCGATCTACAACGGGCCACGCGGGCCGCTCCCCCTCAGCGACGATGCGGCGGCGATCCGCTGGCTGCAGGAGAACGTCAGCGGATCGCCGACCGTGGCCGAGATGGTACAGGCACTCTACAACCCGAGCAGCCGCATCACGATGTACACGGGCAATCCGTCGATCGTGGGTTGGGATTGGCACCAGCGCCAGCAGCGGGCGGCATCGCTGCCCGGCCAGGTGGAACAGCGTGGTGCGGATGTGCAGCAGCTCTACAACAGCCCCGATGCGACTCTGGCGCAGCAAATTTTGACACGATATGGCGTCGACTACATCGTGGTCGGCGGCTGGGAAAAGGCCAACAGTTCGCCGGAGGGGATCGCCAAGTTCGCGGCCAACGATGGCGTGCTCTGGGACGAAGTCTACAACGAGGCCAACACCCAGATTTACCGCGTTCGGGAACGCGCCGCCCCATGATCGACGCGATCACGTGGTATCTGGCCCTGCTTTTGGCCGCCCTCGCCGCGCTGCCGCTCGGTTGGAGTTGGTTTCGCCACCTGCCCGACCGCGGCTGGGGGCTGATGCGGGCGCTGGGCCTGCTGCTGATGGGCAGCCTGGCGTGGCTGGGGGGCATAGCGGGGCTGTGGCGGCTTTCAGCGGGAAGCGGCGTGGCGGCCATGCTGCTGATCGGTGGGCTAGGGCTGTGGACGTTGCAACGCTGGGGCGGCGGGCTGTCCGCGCTTGGGGCATGGCTGCGCGCCGAACGACGCACGATTCTGGCCCAAGAGCTGCTTTTCTTCGTCGCCTTCGCCTTCTGGCTCTGGTTTCGCCTGCACGATGTGGAAGGTATCCAGAATACCGAACGACCGATGGATTTTGCGTTGCTCAACGCCATTCTGAGGGGTGGCGAGCTGCCGCCCAACGACCCCTGGCTGAGCGGCTTCAGCATCTCCTACTACTACCTGGGCTATCTGATTATCGCCCAACTGATCGCGCTGGTCGGCGTGCCCTCTGGCATCGGTTACAACCTGGGCATGGCCACGCTGGCGGCGCTGACCATCGGCGGCGCCTTCAGCCTCGGCTACGCGCTGCTCCGCGATGAGTTGCAGCCGCGTACGGCCCTGCTGGCCGCGTTGGTGACGCCACTCTGGTTGGCGCTCAGCAGCAACCTTACCGGCCTCCTCACCCTGGCCTACCACCACCGGCTGCTGCCCGATTCGCTCTTCACCTTTTTCAACGTGCACGATCTGACCCCCGGCCTCGGCTCGCGCGGTAACATCAGCGGTTGGTGGTGGTGGCCCGCGTCGCGCACCGTTTCCGATTATGGAGTGGATGGCGGGCGCATCGAGATCATCGACGAGTTCCCCTTCTTCAGCTTCATGCTGGGCGATATGCACCCGCACGTGCTGGCGCTGCCCTTCGCCTTGTTAGTCATCGGGATCGCCCTGAACAGTTACCGCGCCGGCTTGTTGTCCGCACCCGCCCGCTGGCGACGGGCGCTGCTGCCCGCCGAAAGCTGGGGCCGCCCGTCGTCGGGCTGGCTCTGGTTCCTGCTGAGTGCGCTCGTCGCGGGGGCCTTCGTGCTGCTCAACACCTGGGATTGGCCCACGGTGCTGACGCTGCTGGCGGGGGGCTGGCTGCTGGCGTTGTGGGCGCGCGCGGAGGGTGCGGGCGAGGAAGAGGACGAATCGCGCGGCCTTTGGTGGCAACCGTGGGGAATCTCGGCCGTCGCGTTGCTGCTGGCGAGTGTGCTGCTCTATCTGCCCTTCCACCTCGGCTTCGGCTCCCAAGCGGACGGCATTCGGCTCAGCCGCCACTTCACCTATCTGCCCCACTATCTGCTGATGTTTGGCCTTTTCTGGCTGGTGTTGCTGCCCTTTGTGCTGAGCCAACTGGGCCCCATTCGTCGTTGGGTGGCCGCTGTGGGGGGCAACGGTTGGCCCGCGCTGCTGCTCGTGGTGCCTGCGCTGCTGGGCGTGGTGTTGCAACGGTGGAGCATGGCGCTCATCGCGGCCTTCCTCGGCCTGACCCTGTTGGCGTTGTGGGCGCAGCGCCACGACAACGGCCGCGACGCGGCCGGGACGCGACGCTTTACGTTGGCGCTCACGGCGCTGGCGCTGGGGCTGACGCTGGTGCCCGAAATCCTCTACTTGCAAGATCATTTCGGCAACCGCATGAATACGATCTTCAAGCTCTACTACCAAGCGTGGACGCTATTTGCCCTCGCCGCCACCTTTGCCGTCGTTTACCTCTTCCGCCGCCTGCCGACCCCCATCGGGCTACCGTGGTTCCTGGTCGTCACGCTGCTTTCCGCGCTGACGCTCTGGTATCCGGCGACGACGCTCACCACGAAGGTCAACGCCGCCGGTCCCGCCCATTGGGACGGTCGTTTCTGGATGGCGGAAGGGGGGAGCGCGGATCAGGATCGCTTCGCCGCGATTGAATGGCTGAACCAACTGCCCAACGAGGTGGTGATCGTGGAACGGGCGGGCGGGGCCTACAACCCGCGCGAAAGCGCCCTATCGGGCTTCACCGGTCACAGCACGCTGCTGGGCTGGCAGAACCACGAGAGCCAGTGGCGCGGCGGCAACGCCCTCTTCGCCGAGCGGCCCGCCGTCATCGACGAAATCTACAGCACGCGCGACGCGACCCGGCTCCGTCAATTGCTCGCCGACTGGCAGGTCGATTACGTGGCCGTCACCGACCACGAACGGCAACAGTACGGCTTGACCGACGACCAGCTCCGCACCCTCGACGAGGTGCTTAACCCCGTTTTCCAGCAAGGATCGGTGACACTCTACGGCTGGTGAGGCAACGCAGAACGGAACGGCAACCCTTCGCTTCGCTCAGGGCAGGCTCCGAACGCAGAGCAGGTAACGCCGAGCAAACGAGTAGCGCTCAAGCCTTGAAACAATCCGCCCATGCACCATGCCCCATGCACCTTGCACCGTTCCGCCCACACGCCAACTGCAACCCCCACCCTTCGACCGGCTCACCCCTGCAAATCGAGCCAGATCATCTTCAGCCCGCCGTCGTACGTCACCTCGTAGCGGTATCCCGCATGTTCGGCCAATTTGATCATACGGAGATTGTCGGGCTGCGTTTCGGCCAACATCCAGCGATGGCCGAGCGATTGCGCCGCTTGGGCCAACGCGCCGAATAGCGTACGCCCCACCCCTTGCCCCTGATAGGCATCCACGACCGTGATCGCCATCTCGACCGCGTTGTCGCGTTGTGGCGTTGGGGCGAAGCGGGCGACCGCCAACAGATGTTCCGGTGCGTCGACCGAGGTAACCACCAGGGCGAGTCGGTCGTGATAGTCGACGCTGGCGTAATCGTGCGCCTCGTTGTTGCTTAAGTTGCCGCGCAGCGAGAGGAAGCGACGGTAGATGCTCTGCTCGCTCAGCTCGGTGAACATGATTTGCAAGCCGTGCGCATCGCTCGGCAGGACGGGCCGCACCAGCAGCTCCTCGCCGTGCCGACTGCTGAAGGTGAAGGCCATCTCTTCCGGGTAGTCGGGGGGCGGCTTGCCTTCGGCCTGGGCCACCAGGGCATCGACCTCTTGGCGGCTGGGGAGCGACGGTTGCGCCCCCAACACCGTAACGGCCAGTGCGCCCGCAGCGGCGGCCCGCTGCGCCGCGCGATCGATGGATTCCCCCAACGCAAGGGCCGCCGCCAGGGTGCCGACAAAAGCGTCGCCCGCGGCGGTCGAATCAACGGCGTCGACGGCGAAGGGGGCGATGGGACGGATGCCGCGCTCATCGGCCAGCAATGCCCCCTCGCTGCTTAACGTGGTGATGACGGTGGGGATACCGAGGGCCAGCAAGGCACGGGCCGCGTCGTGCGGCGTGTCAGCACCGGTCAGCGCCACCGCCTCGCCACGATTCGGCACGATGATATCCACGTTGTCCAATAGCTCCCGGGGAAGGGCGAAGTTGGGGATCGGCGAGGGGGTCAGAATCACCTTGGTGCCGAGCTGTTTGGCCAGTTTTGCGGCGGCGATATTGGCTTCGATCGGGATTTCGAGTTGGAGCAGCAGATATTGGCTTTCTGCGATCCGCCGGCGTTCATGCTCGATATGATGGTGGCTGACGGCGCGATTGGCCCCCGGTACCACCACAATGCTGCCCTGGCCGTCCGGCTCGATTCCGATTAGTGCCACCCCACTGCTGCCGCTCGCTTCACGGATCCCCCCGATGTTGACATGGGCACTGCGCAGGCTCTCCAGCAAACCTTCCGCAAACCGATCTTGGCCGACGCAGCCGATCATCTGGACGCGGCTGCCCTGCCGGGCCGCGGCCACCGCTTGGTTGGCTCCCTTGCCCCCGGGCGCGGTGCGGAAGCTGCGGCCCAGCACCGTTTCGTCCCGCTCGGGCCAGCGGTTCAGCCGCACGATCAAATCCATGTTCAGACTGCCGACAACGGCGATTGCACTCATCGCAATAACAACGCCTCCGTGGTGCGGACGACCAGCAAGCCATGTTGAAGCCCATCGGCAATCGTCTGCCGGTCGATCCATTCGTCCGTGCGGTGGGCGTTATGGCCCTCCGCCACGCCGATGCAGATGGTGGGAATCCCTCGTGAGAGGGGAATATTCGCGTCGGTGCTGGCGGCGGTCAGCAGCGCATCGTGGCCCAAGAAGGCGAGGGATTGGCAGCCCAGTTGGGTGAGCGGATGGTGCTTGCCGATCGCGCCTGCGGGTCGATCCCCGATCCGTTCGCTGCTGACGAGCTGCTGGCTGTTAGGGGCGCTTGCCAGAATCTCCGCGACCTGTTGCGACAGCGCGGCCAGCGCCACCCCGTTTTCGGAGCGCAGGTCGAGCAGGGCGCTCGCCTCGGGCGCGATAGTGTTGACCGAACGGCCACCCTCGATCATGCCCACGTTAAAGGTGGTACGCGGCGTCTCCGGCAGGTGGATATCGCTGATCTGCGCCACGATCTTGCTGAGAATATGGATCGCGCTGGGCTGGCCGAAGTCGCTCCAACTGTGGCCGCCGTCGGTCTGCACCATGATGCGGTGGCGCTCCACGCCGATCGCGCGATGGATGATCGCGCCCAACGTGCCGCCTTCCAGCACGATGCAGCCGCCGAGCAGGGGTTGCAAGCGACTCACCATCGCCCTCATGCCGGTCAGGTTGCCCAACCCTTCCTCGGCGACGTTAGCCACCAGCCAAAGGTCGCGGCGGGGCGGGCGGTGGCGCAGGAAGTCGGCCAACCCCAACAGTCCTGCCACGCCCATGCTGTTATCGCCGATACCCGGCCCGACCAGACGGTGCGATTCCTGGTGGAGCGTCAGCGCGACTTTGCGGCCAAACACCGTGTCCAGATGGGCGCTGATCATCAGCGCCGGGCCGCGTTCTCGCCCCACGATGCGGCCACAGACGTTGTCCATCTCGTCCCGCGTCACATCGGCAAGGCCAAGCGCGGCAAAGCGCTGCGCCACAAAGTCGGCCCGTTGCCCTTCGGCAAAGGTGGGCGCGGGAATGCGTTGAATCCGCATCGCATCGGCTTCGACCCGCGCGGCCAACCGCGCGATCCCTGTCAGTTCGTCTTGGAAGAGAGGGCGGTGCCAATGGTCGGCGATGTCGTCGGGAAGCGGATGGAAGCTGTTGAGCATGGGGGCGAGTTTGGTGAGCTTAGGAGTTGGGCGTTTAGACGTTGTAGATAGAGCTTGTCGAGGCTGGCATACCGAAGTGGCGGGCCATGGTGCATGGTGCATGGTGCATGGGACGTCGCGTCCGAACTGTCATTGTGACGGCGCAACGCTCCGTCCTATTCCCTCATTCGCCGTTCGCTTTCGGCATGTCCACCCCCGTCGCGGCTCTCAGCTCCACCTTGCAGGCGACAGAGATCACGCGGCGCTAGCTGATCCGTTGGAGGGTCTGCTCCGTCCAGCGCTGCAGCGGGTCGCGGAAGCGAATCAGCAGGAAGATGGCGAAGGCGAGTGGCAACGCGAGCAAAAAAAGCTGTTGGCGCGGAATCTCCAGGGCATGTTGGGCGGCCCAAGTCAGCACGAAGGTGAAGGGCAAACGGGCGGCGGCCAGTGCTAACGCGAAATCGCGCAGTCGCACTTGGCTCAATCCCGCCGCGAAATAGGGCAGGTCGCCGGTCGGCAGAAAAAGGAGCCAAAACCAAAACCAGCCGCTCCGATTGGCGAGCAGCGGCTCCAACCGTTGCAGATGCGCCTCATTGACGAAGCGGTCAACCAGCGGGCGGCCAATGCGGCGGGCGAGGAGCGCGGTGCTGATTCCTGCCGCCATGATGCCGAGGTTGGCCCAAATCGCTCCCCAGAACCAGCCGAAGAGAATCCCAGAAACGAAGACGACCGGATAGCCCGGCAGGGGCGCAACCCAGACCTGTAGTACGCCAAGCAGCACCACCATCGCTGGCCCCAGCGCCCCGTGCGAGGCGACCCATGCCTGTAACGCTTCGGGCGCACTGAATATCTGGCTTAGGGGTTCCCACAGCAGCCAGAGTGCCAGCAGCGCCACCAGCAGCAGCGCGGCTTGTAGCATGCGTATCCGGCGCGTGACGCGCATCGGTTTGCGCGCTGGGCTTACTGTTCGATCCAACTGTCGCCCGACCGAATCCACGCGGAGAAATCGCCGCTACCCAGTTGTGGGCTTTCCATATTCGACAGCACGATCAGCGGGCCTAGCGGTGAGCGAAGCAGCCAGCCATTCTCTAGCGGTTGGACATCGGCGTAGTAGCCGCCCTCGTTACCGGTCGCAAAGCCGATCTGATCCGCGATGGGCAGCCACGCATAGCCGAGCTGTCGAATCGGCTGCACCCGCTCGGGCGCGGCGGGGACGGGCGCGCCCGCTGGCAGATCCGGGTCACCCGCGCGGTAGGTCGATGGATAGCCATGCCATTGATCATTGAAGGTGGCGATAATGGCGCTGTAGCTTTCAAGCCAGAGCATGAAGTTGTCGTTCTCGAACGATTGCCAGATCGCCCAGACTTGATTGGCGGGGCCGGTGGGACATCCCAGCCTATTCAGCAGATCGGGCTGCGCGGCCAGAAGCGGCGTGAAATAGGGTTGATAGGCATAATCGCACGTGACCGACAGTTCGACCGCCTCGCCATCGCTCGGTGGGGGCGGCGGGGCCGGACGGGTCGGGTAGACCTCACTTTGACCGCCGCTGTCGGGTGCGGGATAGCCGTCGGGCTGGGCTGCGGTCGTTGGCTCAGTGGGCGCGGGATAGCCGTCGGGCAACGAAGTGGGTACGACGTTGTCAGGCGCGGGATAGCCTGCGGGCGTTTCAGTGGCTGGCCCTCCGTCGGCGGGGGCAGCGGTGGCGACTGTGTTGGTCGCGCTGCCGGGGGACGTGGTGGCTGCTGCGCCGCTGCCGCGCCCACTCTCGCAGCCACTCAACGTGAGTAAAAATAAGACCAAGAGCAGAGTAACGGCGTTGCGCATGGCTCCTCCTGCGTGATTCTCTCTGATGCGGGGGTATGGTAGCGGTAAATGTTGAAAGGTTCAAGTGCGTGTGACGGATAGGGTGGTCGCACGAGTTGTGCAGCATTCCAGAGAAGCGCGATTCCACATAGAGAAGGAGTTTGGGGAGCTGAGGGAGCTAGGGGAGCTAGGGGAGCTAGGGGAGCTAGGGGAGCTAGGGGAGCTAGGGGAGAGCAGGCATGGGGCCATCCTTGAAGCGACCTGTTGGACACGCACCACGCCACACGCAACACGCCACAGGCTGATAAAAGGCGGCTACACGCTTGGCTTACACAGCGCTTGCGTGCAACCTGACGGATAGCGATTGCCCGGCGCGGGGTGGGTAGCAGCAGCGCGGCATGAGGGTGCCGCGAGGGTTCGTGCGGCGCCGTGATGGCCCGCGATAACACAAAACACCCCCGCCGAAGCGAGGGTGTTTCGTTTTTGCACCACCGGTGCCTTTCCGCTGATTAGCGGCTGGCCTCCGGTGATGCTACGGGTTTACAACCTGAATCCATGAGCATCACCTCCTTGCCGTTGTGGGATCGCGAAGCTTAGGGTAGCCAGCCTGTGGGCTGGACACTCGGCGCCGATAGTCGCACACCGAGGAAATGATCGACGCAATCATAGCGGCAATTCCGAGATCGGTCAATTCTGCCTGTACGGCAGGGCGCAAGCGTTGTCGACCGGTTGCGAGAATCCGATCCCGTGGTGGCGGCCGCCAATGACCAGCCGTTCTCGCGTCCCCTAGCTCACCCCAAGCTATCGACCATTCCTCCCTTCACCGGATGCGCCCCCTCATCTCCTCGTAATCTTGCCAGTTGCCCTCGTAGGAAGTTAACTGGCCGTCCTGCAACTCCACCACGCGGTTGGCGACGCTATCCAAGAAATAGCGGTCGTGAGAGATGACGAAAATCGTTCCCTCGTAATCCTGCAAGACCCCTTCCAACATCTCTACACTGGGGATGTCGAGGTTGTTGGTCGGCTCGTCCAACAGCAGGAAGTTGGCGGGCGTGAGCATCAGTTTGGCGAATTGCAGCCGACTCTTTTCGCCGCCGCTCAGCGCCGAGATCGGCTTTTGTGCCTGCTCACGGTTGAAGAGGAAGCGGCCCAAATGCTGGTAGGCCTCGGATTCGTACATCGCCTTGTGCTGGCGGATCTCATCGACCAGCGTGTTGTCGAAATCGAGCGTCTGATGTTCTTGCGCGTAATAGGCGAGCTGGGTGCTGGGGCCGATCCGCACTTGGCCCTCGGTGGGGGGCAGCGCCCCCCGCACGATGGCGAAGAGAACGCTTTTGCCCGCCCCGTTGGGGCCAACGAGCGCGACGGCTTCGCCGCTCCAGATCAGCAGATCCAGATCGGCCAGCACGACATGGTCGCTGCCATCCGGCCGCTCGAAAAGCTGCCAAATCTGCTTGAGTTCCAGCGTTTTGTCGCTGCCACGCGACCCTTTGAGCCGCAGCCCCATGGTGCGTGTATGCAGCTTCGGCTTCTCGATTCGCTCGATCCGATCCAGCCGCTTTTGCATCGCCATGGCCCGTTTATAGGTTGCCTCTAGGTCGCCGTTGCGCGACCATGAGATCAAGCGGCGGATCGAGGCTTCCATGCGCGCGATCTCCCGCTGCTGCACGTCGTAGGCGCGAAGCTGGGATTGCATTGCCGTGTTCTTCTGAAAGGCATATTCCGAGTAGTTGCCATGCCAGAGCGTCGCCATGCCCCCGTTGACCTCCACGATCTGCTCCGCTACGACATCGAGCAGGTGGCGGTCGTGCGAGATGATCAGCACCGCGCCCGCGTAGCGTTCGATCAGTCGCTCCAGTGCCTCTTTGCCCGCCACATCAAGGTGGTTGTCCGGCTCATCGAGCAGCAGCAGATCGGGCTGATCGAGCAACAACTGCACCAAGCCGAGCAGCTTCTTCTGGCCGCCCGACAGATGGGCGACATCGCTCTGCCAGATCGGCTCTGGCAGCCCAAGCGCGAGCAACATGCTCTCGACGCGGCTCTCGTAGGAGCTGCCGCCCAACCGCTCCCACTCGGCCAAGCATTGATCGTAGCTTGTCATCGTCCTGCTCAGCTTGACTTCGTCGCCATAAACGTCGGGGTCGGCCATTTCCGTTTCGAGCTGCTTCATCCGTCGGGTCAGCGCGGCCATGGCGCGGCTCCCGCCCAACGCCGTATCCCGCACGCATTGGCCTGCGGGAAAGGTCGGCTCCTGGGCCAAATAGCCGATGCGCGTCCCGGGCAGCCGGAAGATGGCGCCGCTGTCGGGTTGCTCCCAATCGGCGATCAGCTTGAAGAGGGTCGATTTGCCCGCGCCGTTGGGGCCGACCATGCCGATCTTCTTCCCGTAGGGAATTTCGAGCGAACAGTCGCTCAGAACGTGGTGGATGCCGCCATAACTCTTGCTGATCGAGGCGACATTGACGATGACAGTCATTGGCTTGCTCCTGAAAACAAAAAAGCCACGAGCGTGCGCTCGCGGCTGGGGTTACGGGGTTGATTACTCTACCCTAGAGTTGACATAACCTTTTGGCAAAGGGCGCACTTGTCCTGAAAGTAGCCGGTCCTCCCGACAGCGAACGGACGAAGGTGCGCAGGTAATCCATGATAGTCCTCATTGTACAGCGATTTGACGGGCTGTCAATCGGGCGTGTAGCGCAGGGCCATGCACAACCTGAATCGATAATAGGGTTTGGGCCGCGTGCCCATTCGCCATGCGCCAGCGTAACAGCTTCCCATAGATAACCCAAGTCGCCACCATAGATGAGTTGCAACGCCCAAGACGAAAAATGCGCCTTTCGAGCAACGTGGGTAATGACCTGAATAAGCAGATCGTTTTTGTTGCAACGCCCAAGTGCGAAAAATGTGGCTTTAGAGGCTCATTTTGACGTACTGAAACCTTGAAAACGCCATTTTGGAGGCAAAACTGTTCCCAAAAGCGAGTGGATTACACAAGGTAGCAACTTGGGTTATACCCATTCTCATAGACAAATGTGGATGTGGAATTGACGGTGTAACCGTGGGGCGGGGATTAAAATCCCCGCTGGAGGGCCTGCCTGCGCAGGCCCATTCTTTGCTGTTACCATTGATCGACGTTGCACAATCAACCTTCCGATTTGGTATGAGATATCAATTAGCCACCGAGGGTTATGCAAATAAGTTTCTGTAAAAAGGCGGTATCGTGTTGAACTAGGCAGCAGGGTTGGTAAGAATTGAGGAAGGGCTGATGGATATGTGGACAACCCTTCGCAAGCTACGGGTTGACGCACATACCCACAGCCCGACGACTATTTTTGATCATCTTCCATCACTATTTGTCTCAAGAGACAAATAGACCCGTCCGGTTTCCCATTCGTCGCTAATCTCCATCACAATCGCGGTTGCCAAACGCTCACATGAAGCCACGTTGGGGAAAAGCACCACGACCCGCGACCGTCGCCGAATCTCCCGGTGCAGTCGTTCCAATCCATTGACGGTGCGTAAGCGTCGTTGGTGCTTGCTGGAAAGTCAAAGACCGTTAGTCCTTCCGGAATGTTGGCTTCGAGCCAACTTGCCAGCTGTGGTGCACTCTCTTGATACTTTTCTACCGTCTCCTTCAACAATCGCTCCGCTTGGGGGCGATCTGCGGCGTTGAATATGGCGCGAATATCAGCGGCCACCTCTAGTTTGAGTGCTTTGCGCGGCACATAGCCTTGTGCATTTTGTTGCAAATGGAATTGACAACGTTGCTGCGGGACACCACCGCAAACTGCTTGTCGAGCCGCCTTCAAGCCAGCGTGAGCATCGCTAATGATCAGGCGTACAGCGCGCAAGCCGCGTTGCGCCAGACTTTGTAAGAAGTTGCGCCAGTGGACTTCATGTTCCGAGAGTGAGACTGAAATACCGAGTACGACCCGTTGTCCTGCGCCATTCAATCCGACCGCTTTCAGCACGGCTACATCCCGCACTTGTCCATCTTGACGCACCTTTTCGTAGTGAGCATCGAGCCAGATGTAGGGACTGGCTTCTAGCGGGCGTTCGCGCCACGCCGCCAACTGCTCGTCGAGGCTGGCGGTAGCCTGACTGACCTGAGTTGAGCTGACCTCGAAGCCGCACAGCTCCTCGGTAATCTTGCGCACACGCCGTGTCGAGACACCCTGTACATACATCTCTGCTAGGGCCAGTTTGAGCGCTCGCTCACTGCGCAGCCCCTTCTCTAGCGCATTCGGGTAGAAGCCTCCTTCGCGCACTTGTGGTACATCGAAGGTCAACTTACCAATCCGAGTCGCTACCGTTTTGGGCTTATATCCGTTGGCATAGCCGCGCCGTTCGCTGCTACGTTCGTATGGCCCTACCCCAAGGTGCCTTTGGCGTTCGATTTGCATCGCCACGTTTACCAAGGTTTCGATTAGCCCGGGCAGTGCCTCCAGTCCATCGGCTATGATCGGTTCCAATATTTCGGCGGGTAGGCTATGATTGTTCGCGTAGGTCATCGTGTTGTTCCTTTCGGGATTGCTACCTTGTCAGGCACACGATGACCTATTTTCCTTCCTTCTCCAAATTTACAGAAACTATTTTACACTATCGCCACCGAGCGTTTCAAATATTGATAACTCACAAGGAGATACGCGCAGCGGCACCCTTTTCATGTGATCACGATAACTTCAATACTCTTGGGCTTCTCAGGGTCAGCCGGAATGTGCAAAAAGTTGCCTGCACATCCGGTATGCAGTTCTTGTGTGAATTGCCGTTTTTTACGTTCGTTGTATGATGTTGGTGAGGTGAGATTATCTCAAACAGGTCGAGTCGATGCCCGCCTGAAAGACACGGCCCAGAGTGCAGCAATTACCCTTGCCTATCTAGAAACTCGCTGGTGATTGGCCCTACATCGACCGTACGGCCAGTTTCTTTGCGCCATTTATTCCGCATGGCGGTATCGAGAACTCAGAGTGACAGTCGCATTGCTCAGCTGAAGATGCGATTCTTGACCGATGGTTCAGTATCACTGTGTGAGATAGTCCCCTGCAACTACCTGAATGATTGATCCAACTTACTTGTGGAACTAGGAGGTCCTTATGAACAACCGTGATAAGGCGCGAGAAGCTGCACAGCGTTTGGAGTTTTTTTGCGTCAATAGCCGCAGCTCGAAAAACCCATGTGGCGATCCTATTGCCGATAACGCGGGCAATGTCCATTATACCCACAGACGACTGAATTTCATGAAAATAGATGAGTCATGGACAGGTAGTGTTACCGCTATCTTTCAGTGTCCAGTGTGTGGGGTCAGCCGTAGACAGAAAATCAGCTTGTGACCCCTACACCCTCGAACTAGCGATGGTTTCGCAATAATTCTAAAAGGAAGGGCGACTGTGACAGGATGTTAACGGTCGCCTTCTATTTCTCAATTAGGTACCCTACAGGGCCAAGGCGCGACAGACGACGTTGGTAAGCGATTAGTTTGCGTTTACTCCTCACCCCCTTTTTCCCCTTGTCTTGCCACATAAGTAAAACCCTAAGGCCAGTGAAAAGTAATAGTTATCCGCCACGCAAGCTACTTGATGAGATAGTCCAGTGGGATGACATCCATCAGACATTCCTGGGTATACTTATTTCTACTCGTTGACCTTGAGGTTTGCAATGCTCCTACAGCGGGACAAGCCGCGTGCCCATTCGCCATGCGCCGCCATCGCAGCCGTCGTTCTCTCACCGCGCCTCTAATCCTCGACAACTCAAAGGGCGACCCATCCGGGTGTACTCAAGCGTTGTGCAAGCCAAGCGTATGCCGCCGTTTATCAACCCGTGGCGTGTGGCGTGTCCAACAGGTCGGCTCAAGGATGGCACCATGCCTAGTCTCCCCAGCTCCCCCAGCTCCCCCAGCTCCCCCAGCTCCCCCAGCTCCCCCCAGCTCCCCCAGCTCCCCCAGCTCCCCCAGCTCCCCCAGCCCAGCTCCCCAAGCTCCCCAGTTCCCCAGCTCCCTCTCTATGTGGAATCGAGCCTCTAGAACGCTGCACCACTCGTGCCTACACCCGACCCCTCCCGCCCGTTTCCCCTTTACTGCGCTCCTGCTTATAATCCGACCGACCACCCTATTAAACCCTTACAACTTCTCCTTACCGAGCATGGCAACGAGGCCTTGATTCGACTCGGAGCCAGCGCAGGAAGGAGCCACTGACTTTGTCGATGCGAATTGGAATAGATGCACGCCTCTTGGGCTATCGCCAAGCGGGGATCGGGAAATACACGCGCCAGTTGATCGAACATCTCGTGCCGCTCGCCACCGACGAGCAATTCGTGGTACTCCACAGCCGCAAAGATGGCCGCTCGTTGGTCGACGACCCCCATTTCGAACGACGTGCGACCTTCACCCCGCCCCACCATCGCTTGGAACAGTGGATCTTACCCCTCGAGACTTATCGACTCGGCTTCGATCTGCTCCACTCGCCCGATTTCATCCCGCCCTTCCGTCGCAACTATAAGTCGATCATTACGGTCCATGATCTGGCCTTCCTGAAGTTCCCCCACTTCGTCACGAAGGATAGTGCCCACCACTACGGACACATCGACCAAGCGGTGCGCAACACCGATCACATCATCGCGGTCAGCCACAGCACACGCGAGGATATCGTGGCGCTGTTGGGGGCCGATGAAGAGAAGATCACGGTGATTCACGAGGCGGCCGATCCCATCTTCCAGCCGATCAGTGACGAAACGATGTTGGCCGAAGTGCGGGCGCGCCACAGTCTCAATCTGCCGTATATTTTCTTCCTCAGCACGATCGAGCCGCGCAAGAATCTGACGACGCTCTTGCACGCCTTTCGGCAGCTGTTGGATGCCTACCCGACCGTACGGGGTGTTACGCTGGCCATCGCGGGCGAAAAGGGTTGGCTCTACGAAGAGGTCTTTGACACGATCGAATCGTTGCGTCTGGGCGACGCTGTCCGTTACTTGGGCCGTGTGCCGCTGGCCGACCTGCCCGCGCTGCTCAACGGGGCGACCGCCCACGTCCACCCCAGCTTCTATGAGGGCTTTGGGCTGACACCGCTGGAGGCAATGGCGACCGGTACGCCTACCATCGTCAGCAACGTCTCTTCCTTGCCCGAGGTGGTGGGGGATGCGGGGTTACAAGTGCCGCCAGAGGATGTGGAAGCGTGGGCCGATGCGATTTACCGTATGCTGAGCGATGAGGAGTTGCGCACCACCCTTTCGGAGAAGGGGCTGAAACGGGCGGCCCAGTTCTCGTGGCACAAGGCGGCGCAGCAGCATCTTGATCTGTATCATAAGATTGTGGGCTGACGACGGCTGGTACGACGGCGGATGTCACAGGGGAACCTCGACAATCGTGAGCGTGGGTGAGCCATTGCACGCCTCGGTCACCCAAAGCAGGGCAACGTGACGCGCTATCTCTATCGCTCTTATCGTTCAAACCGCTCCACTGTTCCATGAAACTGCTCTTTCTGACGCCCCAAATGCCGTGGCCGCCCCAACAGGGCGCCGCGCTGCGCAACGGGGGGCTGATCCATGCGCTGGCCCAACGCCACGAACTCCACCTGTTGACCTTCGCCGACGCGCCCACCCCCACACCGCCCCATCTCGCCTCGCTCACCACCGTGCCGCTGCCCCCGCGCAGTGGCGCGGCGCGGCTGCGCGATCTGCTACGCCATCCGGCCCCCGATATGGCACGCCGCTTGGCCTCGCCCGCCATGGCAGAGGCGCTGGCTTCGTTGTTGCAACGCCACGGCTTCGATTTGGTTCAGGTGGAGGGGATCGAGATGGTTCCGTTTGCCCTCCCCTACTTGGGACGTGCGGTCGGCCCCCGCTGGATCTACGATGCCCACAACGCTGAAAGCGACCTGCAAGTCTCGGCGCTACGGGCCGATCTGAAGCGGCCGACGCGCTGGCACGCGGCGCTCTACAGCGCGCTCCAGGTCCGCAAGTTGCGCCGCTTTGAACGGGACAGCTTGCCACGTTTCGATGGGGTCGTCGCGGTCAGCCAGGAGGATGCGGCGCTGCTGACCGCGCAGTGCCATGTCGACGCCGTGGTGGTTCCCAATGGGGTGGACAGCGATCACTTTGCGCCGCAACGCTTCGACGCAGCGCCCGACATGGCAGGGCGCGGGGGGCCAACGTTGCTTTTCACGGGGAAGATGGACTTTCGGCCCAACGTTGATGGCGTGCTGTGGTTCGCCGACCAGATTTTGCCCCAACTGGCCGATCTGAATCCAACGCTCTGGGTGGTGGGCCAGCGGCCCCACCGCGCGCTGGATCGGCTACGCCAGCAGCCCAACATCGTGCTGAGGGGTTGGGTCGACGCGGTCGAACCCTACTTGGCGGCGGCGGATCTGGTCGTGGTGCCGTTGCGCATGGGGAGCGGCACACGACTGAAGGTGCTGCAAGCGCTGAGCATGGCGCGGCCCGTCGTGGGAACCACGCTGGGCTGCGCGGGGCTGGCGGTGAGTGATGGCAAGGAGCTGCGCCTTGCCGACAGCGCCGATGACTTTGCCAATGCGGTGCGGCAAACCCTGTTGCAGCCGCGCGACGCCGCTGCCATGGCCATGCGGGGCCGCGCCCACATCCAGCAGAAGTTCGATTGGCGTGTCATTGTCCCAAGTCTGGAAGAAAGCTATCAGCGTTGGCTCGCCCAATAGTGGGGCGCGGGAGGAGCTAAAAGCGCTAGAGAAGCGTGAGGGGAGGCCCGTTGAAAGAGCGTTGGGGCTGCAAAGACTGTTGATCCCGTTCGACGCGTTGCGCCCTTCGGTATACAATCTCTAGAAACGGAGAAAACGGAGGAAGTGCAGGCAACGGAGAAAAACCAAAGCGAAAAGCGAAACGGGAGGAGAGCGTTGATCCAATGACGAGCAGCTACCCTTTCTTCATTCGCTACTCCACCCCTTCTATTCCCAGAACTCTCAACGATAGACAGACAAAAGAAACGACACTCACTCCGAACGTCCTATGAATAATCTTGACCTGCGCGCCGACCGCAGCCGCATCCCCCAACGGATCGACGAAGATGACCACTGGTGGTTTGCCAGCCGCACTCGTGCGCTGGAAACGATCTTGGCGAAACATAGCCGTCGCCGCGACATGATGATCTTGGATATCGGCAGCGGCGCGGGCAACATGTACCACCATCTCAGTCGCTACGGGGATGTGATCGGCATCGAGAACCACCCCGCGCCGGTGAAAGTCGGCCAAGCGCGGGGCTACGACATCCGCCTCGGCGACGCGACCGCGCTCGACCTGCCCGATGCCAGCTTCGACTTGGTGACCGCGCTCGACGTGATCGAGCACAACGACGACGATCTGGCGATCCTGCGCGAGGCCAACCGCGTGCTGCGGCCCGGCGGGCTGGTGCTGATCTCGGTGCCCGCCTTCCAATGGCTGTGGAGCTTCAACGACGACCTCAACGATCACAAACGGCGCTACACGGCGGGCGATTTGGAGGCGAAGCTGCGTACGACGGGCTTTACACCGCTACAGAGCAGCTACAACAATTTCCTCGTCTTCCCGCTGGCGGCAGGAATGATCGCGCTCAATAAGCGCAAAGAAGCGCCGGACGCACTGAAATCTCACTACTTCGACGACGATGCCTATCAGGTGGACATGCAGCCCACCCATCCGCTCGTCAACCGTCTATTGACCGGCGTTGGCATCGCCGAACAGCAACTGCTCAAAGTCGCGTCGCTGCCGATCGGCACCGGTCTCATCACCATCGCCCGCAAAAATGGCGGATGAACGCGAAACGTGGAAGCGTTGAAACGAGAAACAATGGCGCTGCGTTCGTGCTGCCAAACCACCGCGAACGACACCGCCACATCCCGCGTTCACAACGCCGTTGAAAGGTCGGGCCACCGCATGGTGCAACGCACCGGCCACGGCTGGGCGGCGTGTCCCAAATACTAAATGCTAAAACCTGGAGAGAGCATGGAGCTACTCGGCATCGACATCGGCGGTTCGGGGATTAAAGGGGCGATGGTGGACAGCGAGACGGGCGAGCTGCGGACCGACCGTGAGCGGATTCCCACCCCGCAGCCCGCCACGCCCGAAGCGGTGGCGGATGTGGTGGCCCAGTTGGTCAACCATTTCGACTACCGCGGTCCGCTCGGCTGTGCTTTCCCCGCCATCGTGCAGAACGGCATCGTCCACACTGCGGCCAACATCGATCCTTCCTGGCTGAACACGCCGGGCCAAGCACTGTTGGCCCAGTGGACCTCGTTGCCCGTGGCGCTGCTGAACGATGCCGACGCGGCGGGGCTGGCCGAGATGAAGTTCGGCGCGGGGCGCGATGCGTCGGGGGTCACGATTATGCTCACGCTGGGAACCGGTATCGGCAGCGCCCTCTTTTTGGAGGGCGAACTGCTGCCCAACACCGAATTTGGGCATCTCTATATGGCCAATGGGCTGATCAGCGAAGCCTACGCCTCCGACCGCGTCCGCGACGAAGAGGGTCTGAAGTGGAAGGTGTGGGCCGCACGGCTGGACGAGCTGCTGCGCCACCTCGACCGGCTCTTCTCCCCCGACCTCTACATTTTGGGGGGCGGTGTCAGCAAGAAGCATAAGAAGTTCATCCCGCAGCTGACGACCGAGGTCCCCGTCGTGCCCGCGCAGCTTCGCAACGAAGCCGGTATCGTCGGGGCCGCCATGGCGGCGCTAAAGTTGGCGCAGCCGAGCTGATGGCCGACCATACGGTTCCCATCCTGCGGGTTGCCCGCCCCACCGACCGCTTGAGCCAGATCGCGGCGCTCTATGAACGGGGGCTGGCGCTAACACGGCTCGCCGAATTCGAAGACCACGACGGCTTTTCGGGCGTGGTGCTGGGCGCCCCCCACGCGCCCTACCATCTCGAATTCACCAGTGCTCCCCACCACAAAGCGGGTCGTGCCCCGACCGAAGAAAACCTGCTCGTCTTCTATCTGCCGACTCACGCCGACTGGCATGACGGCTGCCAGCGCATGGAAGCGGCAGGATTCAAGCGTGTCTCCGCCTTCAACCCCTATTGGGAGCGCTATGGCCGTACTTTCGAAGATCCCGATGGATACCGCGTCGTCTTGGCCCACCGTGACTGGACGATGTAGCGACTGGTGAATGGCGACTGGTGAATGGGGAGATATTGAGACGTGTTTTACCGCTCCGCCATTGCGAATCGAGAATCGAGAATCGGGACACATTGTTGGTTCGTTGAACAACCGTGCAAAAACAACGAAAAAACAAGGTGTACTGAGTACTAAATGATTTGCCATGTCACCCCTTACCCTTTGCCCCTTGCCCCTTGCCCCTTGCTCGAGACCCCATGAAGCCCCGTGCCATCTCCACTTCGCAACAGCCCCACGCCCCGCCATTGATCCCCGTTGACGAGGCGCTGGAGACGATCCTTGCTCACTTCGCGCCGCTCGGCAGCGAAGTGGTGGCGCTGCACGAGGCCCATCGTCGCATCCTCGCCGATGATCTGATCGCGCCCCACGACCTACCCCCGTTCCGCAATTCGGCGATGGATGGCTACGCACTTCGCGCCGCGGATATCGTCGGGGCCAGTACGGAGCGGCCTCGTTGGCTGCCGGTCGCTGGTCTTTCGGCGGCGGGGGATCCGCCACCCGCTACCCTGCCTGTTGGTGCCGCCATGCGCATCATGACCGGCGCGCCGCTACCACGTGGCGCCGACACCGTTGTCCGCTTCGAGGAGACGAGTGAAGGCTGGGAGGCGGTGAACCGGCCCGCCGACGGGGTGCTGATTCTGCGCAGCGAGCGCGAAGGGGCCAACGTTCGCTGCGCGGGGGAGGATGTGCGGGCGGGCGAGCGGGTGCTCACGGCAGGCTCCCCCCTTCACCCGCCCCAGATCGCGCTGTTGGCCGCCCTGGGCCAGGCGCAGGTGGCGGTGGTGCGCCGTCCGCGCGTGGGGATCCTGGCCACGGGCGACGAGCTGTTGCCACCGGACGCACCGCTGGCCCCCGGTCGGATCCGTAATTCCAACGAGGCGATGCTGGCCGCATGGGTGGCGCAGGTCGGCGGCGAACCGTGGCCACTCGGTATCGCTCGGGACGAAGCGACCGCGTTGCGGGCCAAGCTGGCCGAAGCGTTGGCGGTGGGTTGCGACCTCATCCTAACGTCGGCAGGGGTGAGCGTGGGCGATTTCGACCGCGTGAAGGAGGTGTTGGCCGCAGAAGGGGAGATGCATTTCTGGCAGGTGGCGATCAAACCCGGCAAGCCCTTGGCCTTTGGCGTGGTGAGGCACGGCGAACGCCACGTGCCGCTGCTTGGTCTGCCCGGCAACCCCGTGGCCTCTGCCGTGGCCTTCCACGTCTTTGCCCAGCCCGCCATCCGTCGCATGGGGCAACGTTGGCCCCTTGCCCCCCCACGCCGCACGGCGCAGTTGGCCGAGCCGGTACACAACAGTGGGCGGCGTCATTATCTGCGTGCCTTTGCGTGGCGGGACGAAGACGGCACGTTGCGCGTCACGACGCGCGGCAGCGGGGTACAGCGGCAAGGCTCCGGCATTTTGAGCGTGTTGGCATGGGCCAACTGTTTTGCAATTGTTCCTGAAGATGTTTACTATTTGGAGACAAATCAACCAATCGCGGTCGAGCCGATTCAGTGGGCCGAGGAGGAATGGAATTAGATGGCACGTGTAGCACCCAAAAATCAAGAAACAAAAATAGTGACACAAACCGGCACGCCCCAAGGACGTGACAATCGCACGACGATCTTGGCGGCGGTCGTCGCTGCCGTGCTGTTGGGGCTGGTCGCCATCTTCCTGCTGACACGGGGCGGGGATGCCGATCTTGCCAAATATGAAGGGATTCCGCAGGACGGCGTCTTCTTGGGTTCGGCGGAGGCGCCCGTCACCGTGCAAGAATACCTCGATTTCAAGTGCAGCCATTGTCGGGATGCCCATCAGAGCGTCATGCCGACGATTATCGAGGACTATGTGAAGGATGGCCAGGTCCGCGTGGAATTCATTCCCGTTGGGGCGTTAAGTCAAGAGAGCGCGATCGCGGCTCAGGCGGCGCTCTGCGCCGCCGACCAAAACCAGTTTGTGGGCTACTACGACCAAGTCTTCGCCAACTACGGCTCGACGATGAACATCGACAACCTGACGCGCTATGCCGATGCGGTTGGCTTGGATACGGGGGCCTTCCGCGCCTGCCTGACCTCGTCCCAGACGGCGCAACAGGTCAACGACAACACCCAAGCGCTCATCGGGGGTGAGGGTGGCAGTACCCCGACCTTCGTCGTGAACGGAGATGCGCGGGTGGTCGGCGCTGATCTGACGGGACTGAAAAACGCAATCGACGCGGCGCTTCAGTAGAAGCCGCCCTCACCCCGTCGTTCATGATGCGAGGCCAGTCCCAACTCGGGGCTGGCCTTTTGCGTAACGCAGAACGGAACGGCAACGCAGAGCAGTTAACGCAGAACCGAACGGCAACGCAGAGCAGTTAACGCAGAGCAGTTAATGCAGAACCCTTCTCTTCGCTCAGGGCAAGCTCCGAACGCAGAACGGCCTGTCAGGGTGCCAATGGGAATGGCGGGGATACGAATGGCCGCTCTGTTACTCTAGCAGCTCGGACGCAACGCCCTATATTCCATGCCCCACCTTCCCGTCACTCCACAACTCCCAACCCCAAAACTCACCAAACTCACCAAACTCACCAAACTCACCAAACTCATAAAACTCACCAAACTCACCAAACTCATTAAACTCAATAAGGGACGCTCCGATGGACAACGCACTGCTCTCCCGACGTGTCGGCCCCGCCGTGGCCCTCCTCGGTGGTGTGATGGGCCTGTGGCATGTGGTGACGCCCCACTACGACGCGGCCGCGCTGGCCGATGCCGAAGCGGCACTTTTGCACGACACCCATCCGAGGCCCACCCATCGCTTTGTACAGGCGGGCTGGCACCCGTTGCACACCCTGATCGTGGGCGACGGGCCGCCGCTGGTGATGCTGCACGGCCATGGGGGTGGCGTGGGCGTTTGGCATCGCAATCTCAGCGAGCTGTCGAATTACTTCCGCCTCTACGCCATCGACTGGCTGGGCTGGGGTCGTTCGGCGCGGCCCCCCTTTCATGGGGATGCCGCGTCGGCACGGCGCTGGTGGGTCGACTCGCTGGAAGCGTGGCGCCAAGCCATCGGCCTCGAACGATTCGTGCTCCTCGGCCATTCGCTCGGTGGCTGGCTGGCGGCGGAATATGCGCTGGCCCATCCGCATCGTGTCGACCATCTGGTGCTGATGAACACGGCAGGCTTGGTGGGCGAGGTTGATCGCCGCAAGAGTCTGCTCTATGTGATTTCGCCACAGCGGATCGTACGGGCGGCAGGGCCGCTTGGCCCCCACTTGGTCACGAGTAATCGGGCGCTGGAGCTTCAGCAGAACGAAGCGGTGCAAGAGGCGTTGACCGCCTACTACTACCATCTGTCGATGGCCCCGCTCAGTGGCCAATCGGCCTTTCAAGCGATCCTGTCCCCGACCGAATGGCAACTGCCGATCGTGCCACGCGCCGACGGGCTGTCGATGCCTCTGACCATTTTCTGGGGGATGGAGGATCGCTTGTTGAGTATTTTGCAGGCCCATTACTTGGAGCTGCGTGTGCCTCACGCGAAGCTGGTACTCTTCCCCCATGCGGCGCACAGCCCCCACGCTGAGGATGTGACACAGTTCCACGACGCGATGCGCGCGATACGCTTCAGCGACGCATGATCCTTCCCGTCAGCGCCACATGGGCGCAGGATGGGCTTTGCATTGCGGGCTGCCATGTGGCGGCGCTGGCCGAGGCACACGGCACGCCGTTGTACCTCATTGATGAAGCAACGCTCGAACAGAGCCTCGCCACGATCCGCGCCGCGCTTGGCCAATGGCCGACAACGGCCACCGTGAGCTACGCGGCCAAGGCGTGGCTGAACAGGCGGCTATTGCGCTGGCTGACCGCGGCGGGGGTCGGCTTGGATCTGGTCAGCGAAGGGGAGCTGCGCTACGCCTTGCAGGCGGGCGTTGACGGGGCGCTGGTCCACCTGCATGGCAACAACAAAACTCCCGCTTTTCTTCGCTTGGCGTTGGCAAGCGCAGTGGACTGCGTGGTGATCGACCACGAGGCGGAGATCGCACCGCTCGAACGGCTGGCCGCGGCGGCGGGGCGGCGGCAGGCGGTCTGGTTGCGGCTCAACCCGGCGGTAGCGGCTGATAGCCACGCCCACATCACCACCGCCGCCGCCACCAGCAAGTTCGGGCTGAGCCTAGACGATGGCAGCGCCGAGCGCGCGGCGGCGCGGCTCTCCGCTTCGACCCACCTTGACTGGCGCGGCCTCCACTTCCACCTCGGCTCCCAGATGCGCTCGGTGGCGCCCATCTTGCGGGCCACCGAGCGCGTGCTGTGCTGGGCAGCGTCGTGGACGGCACGCGGTTGGCGATTCGCGGAGTTTTCCCCCGGGGCGGGCTGGTTCGTGCCCTATCTACCCGACGAGGCCCCGCTGCCCCCCGCCGATGTGGTAGGCGGGCTGATCGACTGCTTCGAACAAGCGGCGTGGCCCGCACCGTGGCCCCGCTTGGTGGTGGAGCCGGGGCGGGAACTGGTTGCACGGGCGGGCGTTGCGCTTTATACTGTGGGAGCCATCAAGCGCGCGGGTGACCGTCAGTATGCCTTTGTGGATGGCGGCTTGGCCGACAACCCTCGGCCTGCGCTCTATGGGGCGCGCTATCATGCGCTGCTGGCCAATCGCTGCAGCGAGGCGCCGCCGCAGCCGACGATGATCGCTGGCCCCTTCTGCGAGTCGGGCGATGTCTGGGCCGCGCCGGTGGCGCTGCCTCCGCTCCGGGTCGGCGACATGTTGGCCGTGCCGATGAGCGGGGCCTACCAGCTCAGCATGGCATCGAATTACAATGGCACACCGCGCCCCGCCGTGTTGTGGCTGCGCGAAGGCGCGGCGACCGTGGCCCAGCAACGGGAAAGCTTTGAGTCGCTCTGGCAGCGCGACGGCTGACACGGCCCCGCGCGGGGCAGGCAAGGAGAATCCGATGAGTGAACCGAGTGAACCGACCGCGCTAGAGGCGCTGATGATCGAGGTGGCCGCCAACATGGTGGCCATCAGCGAGGCGGAGATGGCGAATGTCCTGAAGCCGCCGCGCGGACGCATGAGCGAGGTCGGGCCGTACCACGACATCGACGGCAACAAGCTGAAACGGAAACAGCTCGACGCATTGCAAGCGCTGCTCGACGAGACCGCCTACAAGACAGCGGCGATGATCTTCGCCCTGATCGATGGCGCGGTCGACGGGCAGGCGATCCCCTTGCCCGAATTGGAACTACGGGTGAAGGGTGGTGCGCCGTTGGAGGGTAGCCTGCTGGCGGCCTTCCACGCGCTGTGGGACGAAGAGGAATCCGCATAAGCGTGGGGGCAACAAAGGGGAGAGCCATGTCAAATCGAACGAGCCGCTATCTGAAGCTGGGGCTGCTGTCGGGACTGATTATGGGCGCAGCGGTGGCGTTGCCCGCCGTGATCATCTTGATCGTCGATCGCCTTGCGAGCCAAAGTGTCGCGTCGGCAGATCTAAGCTGGCTCATCCTGCTGCTGACCATCCCGCTCTTTCTGATCGCCTTCTTGGTGGCACTCGTCGGCAACCCGCTGATCGTGTGGCGGCTGAGCCGCGAGTTGCGGGCAGAGCCGACAGCCACTCTCATCGACTATCTGATGCCCGCCTTGGTAGTCGTACCTGTTTCGGTCCTCTTCGCCCTGCTGCTCTTCTTCGTCACCTCGACCTTCATCAGCTTCGAGGGGCCAACGCCGAGTACCGCGCAGCGTACGACCAATATCCTGACCGACACGCTGCCCTGCATCTCTGGGAGTTTGCTGCTTTCGCTACCGGCTTCACTCTTCCACTATAGCCGCCGTTCAAAGCGTCCGCTTGTCTGAGCGATGAATGAAGCAGAGCAGCAAGCGCTGATCAAACGATGGATGCCGCTGACCCAGCTCTGGATGGATCGGCTGCCCGGCCCCTATTGGCTCTGGGCGCTTCTGTTGGGGGCCGTTGTCTTCGCCGAACAAATCATGGAACAGCGCCTGCTTGGCCCCTGGTCCCGCCTGCAGGAGCCACAAATTCTGCTATTTTCGCTCGCTTTGCCGCTGCTCACTACCTACATGTTTATCGTGCTTAGGCGGCTAAAGCAAGATTCGCTGGTCGATCTGGCCGCGCTTCGCCCCGTGGTGAAGATCGATGATCGAGCGTTCGATCATGCGGTGAAGAAGGCGATCGTGACGAGCGAACGGGCGCGGTGGATCATGTTGGGGTTGGCGGCAGCCATCGTCGTGGGCTGGTTTGCGGTGGCACGATTGCCTTACCCGTTGGTGTCATCCCAGACCTTGCCCGCAAATCCGCTGGCCGTTCTGCTGACGCTCGTTGCCTATACGATCTTTGGTATGGCGGGGCTGCTACTGGTCTACAGCGGGGTTCGCTTCGGCCATGGAATCGCCATGTTGGCCGAAGCGCCGTTAGCCATCAACCTGTGGGATGCGCAGCCTCTGCTGCCCTTTGGCCGACTCAGTTTGCGTTACAGCTTGGCCATTGCGGGCATGGTGCTGCTGATCTTGATCCCCTTTGGCGTGCCCGAAGCGGCGGAAGATTACCTGGTCATCTCGCTCGCCTCGTTAGGCAGCCTGAGCGCGCTCATCTTGCCACTGCGCGGGGTGCATCGCCAGATGGTCCATGTGCGCAACAAAGCGGCCAGCCACATCAGTGACGAGCTGGCCGACTGCCAAGTGAGCTTAGTGAGCGCGGACGGGCTGCGCGAAATCAGCCCCAAGGCGCTGGTCGAACGGATCGAGCCACTGATGGCATTGCGGTCGCGGGTCAACAACGCCCCGACGTGGCCCTTCCTCAACGTGTCCGCAATGATTCGCGTGACGCTTGCCGCGCTTAGCCCACTGCTCTACTTTGTGCTCAACGAGGTGGTCCGTACCTACCTCTTGCCGCTGCTCGGCGTTCAGTAACGGCTACACGCCGTCCAACCGTTGGCAAGGGAGTGCGCGGCGTGGTTCGTGGTCGATGTGCGTCAATAGCTGGCAGGCGGGGATTCCCAGTTGGTGGCGCTCTGGTGCGGCTGCCAATCAGCGACCGTTTTCGCCATCTCGTTCAGCTTGCGCAGGGTTACCGTGGTGGCGATATGGTCGGCGGCTTGGTCGGAAAGCGTCATACCCAGCTTCTCGGCCACCGCTTGGGGATCACTCAGAAAGGCGCAGCGAGTGCTGTCGTCCGCCAACAGGATGTAACCGATCAACGTTTCCAGCTCTTTGTCCTCTAACATTGGGCCTCCTTTGGGCTAAGGTTGGAGCGATGCGCGGATCGCTCGTTGGAAGTGGCGGGCAGCCGCGTCCACCAACTGCCCACATCGTTGTACGGCATCGAGTCGTTGCGCGGCCAGAAAGCGCTGCAATCCTACGCAGTTCAACCCCTCGCTCCCGCGTAGGGCCTGCGCGTAGTGCGCATCGACCAGCGCGGTATACCCCCTGCTTTGCCCGGTCATGAGCATCGCCAAGACGCGGCTTGCCAATGGCATTTGAGCCGCGAGGCGCGATGGGTGGCGTTGGGCGTACAAGGCAAAGGCGTTGAAACGGCCCGCTGCCAGATCGTCGCGCCAATCGTCAAGGTGGTCGAGCAATACTTGGGCGATCAACATCTGGTCAAGCGTCTGACTCAAGCGGGGGATGGTGGCGTCTTGATGTGCTAGGAGTAACGTTCCTACCGCCGTAATTTTTAGGGGCGCGCCCCGCCATGCACAGAGCCGCAGGCCATCTTGCTGCCATTCGTCAAAGGTCAGGGGGACGGGATCGTCGGCGTGACGCTGCGCCTGTCGCCATTGCGCCATGCTTTGCGCGTAATGCTGCCAGAAGCGGGGGTGATCGTCGAAAAGGTCGTGCAGCAGGGCGAGTGCCGCTTGGTGGAACGCTTCGGCAAGCGGGAGGTCCGAGTCGTCGTCCACGGTCGCTGGCCGTTCGTTCAAACGGTCGGCAAGAAAAATGTGGGCCAACCCCAGCAGGTTGGCGACGGTGAGCGCTTGCCAGCGTTCCTCGTCCAACCGAAGCGACTGCCCCAACCACCAGGGCAGATGCCATTCCGCTGGCCACTGGTCGGGCGACAAGGCATGGAGCAAAAGTCTGCCCTGCACCGCGAACTGGGGCGCTTGCGCTTGCAGTTGGCGCTCTGCGGCGGCCCGCAATTCTTGGCAGCAGGCCGCGTCGAAGGTGGGAAAAGCCTCTGACTGTGACATGGAAGCGCCATGTTAACAGTCAGAGGCCGCTTTGTCAAAGGGGACGCTAGTTAGCCTGCGCGGAACGCTCCTCAAGCGCTTGCGCCTCTTGCGGTGGGCGGAGAAGCGACATCGCAATCGAAATGACGAGCACCGTTGCGATCACCCCCAACGAGACGGCGGTAGGAATCTTGTAGATGTCGATCAGCACCATCTTGATGCCGACGAAGGTCAGCACCACCGAAAGCCCGAGCTTGAGATAGTGGAACTTGTGTACGACCCCCGCCAGAACGAAATAGAGCGAGCGTAGCCCCAAGATGGCGAAAACGTTGGAAGTGTAGACGATAAAGGGATCGTCGGTGATGGCGAAGATGGCCGGGATGGAGTCGACCGCAAAGACCAGGTCGGTGCTTTCGACCAAGAGTAAGACGATGAAGAGCGGCGTGGCGACCAGCTTCCCGGCCTGACGGACGAAGAACTTCTCGCCCTGATACTCATCGGTCACCGACATGAAGCGGCGGAAGAGTCGGACGACGGGATTCTTCTCCGGGTGCAATTCTTCGTCCTTGTGGCGTGCCATGCGGATGCCCGTGAAAATTAAGAAGGCGCCGAAGATGTAGATGATCCAGTGAAACTCTTTCAGCAGCGCCGCCCCGACCAAGATCAGGCTGGCCCGCATCACGAGCGCGCCGATGATCCCCCAGAAGAGAACGCGGTGCTGGTAGGCGGCGGGAACCGCGAAGTAGGTGAAGATGAGGACGAAGACGAAGATGTTGTCGACGCTGAGCGATTTCTCGATCAGATAGCCTGTAAAGAAGGCCAGGGCCGCGTCGCCATTGGTGTAAGCGCTGCCAGGCATCATCTGATCCCAGAAAAGGTAGATGACGCCATTGAAGATCAGGGCGAGCGTAATCCAGACCGCGGTCCAGATGCTGGCTTCCTTGATCGAAACCTCGTGCGCTTCACGATGGAAGATGCCGAGGTCGATCGCCAGCATCAAGAGAACAAAAAGGTTGAATCCGACCCAGAGCCAGATCGTGCCTTCGAACATGGGAGTGCCTCCTTCGGCGATTGACGAACTAACAAGGGTGAAGTCAACCACCGACGGGTACAAAAAAACGAGACCCCACGGCAGTTGCATGTCGTGGTAGTCTCGCCGTTGTGCTAAGTGGCACTACGCATCGCCGAGAGCATGGCTCTGTATTGACGACGATGCGACCCGCCTTGTTGGTGGCGGGGGGCTACTCCCTAACCGAGCGACATCATAGACGCGATTGTGATATTTGTCAAGCAAATGGGGTGAGGGATGTACGCACGAGTGGTACCACCCAAGCGTTTGTGGCCTGTTATCGGCCCGCTGCGTGTCGCGTGTGACGGGTCCGACAGGGGCGGTGCACGGGTAAGGGATCGAAGTGACGCAGTCGGGGAAAATTTTGTACGCTCCCCCCGCTCGCCAGCTCCGCCCTTATTCGCCCCGTGACGGTCGATTTGCTATACTGTCCCCCTTCTGCCGTTCATCTGATGACGGAGCGAGACGATACCCTTGCACATCCGCCTGCGCCGCACCCTTGCCATCGCCCTGCTGCTGATCGTTGCGCTTGCTGCACCGCCAGCCCCGACTCATGCCCAGGGTGAGGATGGCCGCCCCTATCTGGAGCTGCCTTTCGAAGGTGGAACCAGCTACCGCGTCAGTTGCGCCTACACCTGCTATCAGCATTACAATGCCATGACCTATGCCGTCGATTTCGCCATGCCTGCCGGCGTCCCGATCTTGGCGGCGGCGGCGGGTGAGGTGCGTGCTGTCACGTGGGAAGTCGGCATGCCGCTCGACCTCAATCTGGGGGATGCACTGATCGTCTACATCGATCATGGCGACGGCTGGTTCACCCGCTACGTCCACTTGGACGGGCTGACCGTGGCGCAGGGCGACCGGGTAGAGATGGGACAGGTGATCGGCTACTCCGGGGCCACCGGCGCCAGCGCGGCCCACCTCCATTTCGAGCTGCGCTACGGCAGTTCGCTGCGCAGCCCCTCCGTGCCGATCGATGAGTTGTTTGGTGAGGCGCCGGCGGAAGGGCAGTACTACGAAAGCAATAATTACGCCTTTACGGGGGCGATGGGGACGGTTGAGGTGCCATTACCTGCGGCGACGGCCCAGATCGAAATCTTAGAGACGCCCACCCCCGTGCTGACGCTCCCGTCTCCGACGCCCCTTGATCCCACATTGCTCCCATCAACGCCACTGCCGTCGCCCAGCGCCGGTTTGACGCTGTCGGGCGATGGCACGGACATCGTGGCGGGCCAAGCGGTGACGGTGAGCTTCACGATGCGGAACAGCGCGTCGGAGCGGAGCAACTTTGCGATGGTCGGCATCGGCAGTCGGCGCCTTGCGGCGGAGGGCGACGGGCCGAGCGAGGCGGGTGGCATGGCCGAAGCGGTGCTGAGCTTTGATCGGGCGATCAAGCTCAATCCGGGCAACAGCTACGACTTCAGCCACGAGATCACCTTCGACGAAGCGGGCGACTACGAGCTGTTCATCTTCGTGCTCGATGCGGCCCATCAACTGGTCGACCCCGGGACCGATGCCAACCGTCTCACTCTGACGGTCCGTCCCGCCGCCGCAGCCCTCTACCTCCCGCTGGTCGCGGGGTCGGTCGCCGACGGTCCGTCGGCAGTCGATGCACCGGACGACTCGGCACTGCCGCCCGACGATTCCTCGATCCTACTCGACCTCGCCACCCCAGATCTGCCTGCGGGGGCGGATGGCGAATAGCGAATGGAACATTGACACCGTCGAGAATCAAGAATCGGATGGCTGGACATGTCCATTGAATCGCAATGCCCAACACGCGACAACGTCATCAACCGACACATTTACACCCCTACCACAGCCACCACGCACCCCCATGACCCACCCCACCATCGACCTGCGCAGTGATACCGTCACCTTGCCCAGCCCCGCCATGCGCCGCGCGATGGCGGCTGCCGAGCTGGGCGACGATGTCTACGGCGAGGACCCGACCGTCAACCGCCTTCAGGCGATGACGGCGGAGCGGTTGGGGAAAGAAGCGGCCCTGTTCGTGCCGAGTGGCACGATGGGGAACCTGATCGCGCAGCTCGTCCACTGTCGGCGCGGCGAGCAATTGATCGCGGGCGATCAGGCCCATACGGTGCTCTACGAGGCGGGAGGCAGCGCCGCAGTCGGCGGCATCCACCCGCGTACGGTCACCACCTTCGCCGATGGCACGCTCGATCTGGCGGAAGCCGAGGCGCTGGTCGCGCCCGAAAACCCCCATTTCCCCCGCACCAAGCTTCTGATTCTGGAGAACACGCACAACCGGACCGGCGGCCAACCGTTGCCGCTCGATTTCGTCGAGGCGGCGCGCACGCTCTGCGATGCGCATGGGTTGGCATTGCATTGCGACGGCGCCCGTCTCTGGAACGCCGCCATCGCGCTGGGCGAAACAGCGGAACGGCTCGCCCAACCCTTCGACTCCCTCTCGGTCTGTCTGTCCAAGGGGTTGGCCGCGCCGGTTGGCTCGTTGGTGGTGGGCCGCAAGGCCTTCATCGCCGAAGCGCTGAGAGAGCGCAAGCTGTTGGGTGGGGGGATGCGCCAAGCGGGCGTGCTGGCGGCGGCGGGGATCGTGGCGCTCACGGAGATGCAGACGCGGCTGGCCGACGATCATAACAATGCGGCGCGGCTGGCCGAGGGGCTGGCGGCGCTGGGCTATCGCGTTCGTAACGCCGTCACGACCAACATCCTCTTCTTCGCACCGCCGGAGGGCGTCGTGCCCAGCGCAGCGCTCAGCGATGCGTGGGCGAGGGAGGGGCTATTGATCTCGCCCCCCAGCCACGGTCACTTTCGCGCGGTGACGCACTACGGCATTTCGGCGCGTGAGATCGATCGTGCGTTGCAGATTATTGAGCGCGCGGTAAGGGTTCAAGGTGCGTGAAGGCGAGGGCAGCAGCGCCCAGCAACCCCACGTTGTCCCCCAATTTTGCCAGCACGATATCCAGCGAATCACGGTAGCCCAACATCAGATGTTGCACCGCGCTGCGACGGGCCGGCCCCAGCAGTAGCTCGCCCGCGTTCGAGACCCCGCCCCCGATCACGAAGCGGCCCGGGTTGAAGAGGTGGCTCAGATTCGCGATGGCGATCCCCAAGTAGTAGCCCGCCCGCGCAATCGTATGGGTCGCCATCGGGTCCCCCGCCATCGCGGCCTGCGTGACGTCGATAGCGGTGAGCGGCTTGGGTCGGGTTGACAGGCTGCTTTCCATCCCCCGCTCCAATCGCGCTTGGGCTTCGATGGCGATGTTGGTGCCACTGGCCAGTGCCTCCACACAGCCCCGATTGCCGCAGTTGCAAAGGGGGCCATCCGGCAGGATGATCATGTGGCCCCCTTCGCCCGCCAACCCCTGTTCGCCCAAGACGAGTTGGTCGTTGACGATGAAGCCAGTGCCCACGCCCGTGGAGACGGTGATGTAGATCATGTTGCGAAAGCCGACCCCCGCCCCATAACGATGTTCGGCCAAAGCGGCGAGGTTGGCATCGTTGCCCAACCAGACGGGCAATGCGACGCGCCGCGTCAGTTCGTCCGCCAGAGACACTTCCTCCCAGCCGGGCAGATTGGGCGCGTTGTAAATGATCCCTTTGAAGGGATCGAGCGGACCGGGGGCAATCACGCCGAGGGCCGCCACGTCACTGCCCTCAGGCGCATGTTTCACCATATCCTCGACCGCTTCGACGATACGTGCCACCACTTTTTCGGGGCCGAGGTGGCTCTGCGTTTCGCGCTTGAGCTGTTCTAGGATCGTGCCATCCGGCTTGACCAGTGCCGCACGAAGATGGGTGCCGCCGAAGTCCACGCCGACGACGAGAGGATCGTTTGGAAGTTGTTCACTCATAGGTGGGTGGTTGGTCTGGAGTCGTTAGTAGAGATTGCTGATAAGTGGGCATAACGGAGCAATGCTTTGGCTTTCCCCCGGTCTTCATGCTTAGAACGCGCTGGGCTGAGGCGCAGCCGGTCGATTCCCCTTTCGACGTTGTGTAGGGCAGGCTGATCTGGATCACAACGGCGCAACGATTCGGTCATGAGGCGGGTTCACGGCTGCCCAGCCGTTCGTAGAGCGCGCCCAACTGCTCAACGTAGGGTTGCACATCGTGGCCGTAACGCTCGATGGTGTGGCGGGGACGGGGCAGTTCAATGGCGAGTTCACGGAGCACGCGGCCCGGCCGCGGGCTGAGCGCGATGACGCGGTCCGCCAGAAAGACGGCCTCGTGCAGGTCGTGGGTGACAAAGACCACGGTGGGCCGCGTCTCTTCCCACAGGCCCAACAGCAGCCGGTTCATCTCGCCGCGCAACATCATGTCCAACGCCGCGAACGGCTCGTCCATCAGCAACAGCCGAGGCTGCGAAACCAGTGCCCGCGCCAACGAAACCCGCTGCTGCATCCCGCCGCTCAACTCGTGGGGCATCGCCGCGCCGAAGCCGTGGAGACCCACCGCCTCGATCAAGGGGGCGATGCGCTGCTGGGCGCTGCCCTCGCCGCTGAGTTGCAGGGGCAGGGCAATGTTGTCGGCCACGGTGCGCCACGGCAAGAGCGCGGGTTTCTGAAAGACGACCGAAATGTCGGGTGGTGTGCCGGTCAGTGGCGCTCCGTGATAGAGGATGCAGCCCTCCGATGGCTGCAGGAGACCGGCAAAGAGGCGCAGCAGGGTCGATTTTCCGCTCCCACTCGGCCCCACGATGGCCAAGAATTCGCCCGACGCCACGGTCAGCGAAATGTCACGCAGCGCCGAAACCCGCCCGTCCCGCTTCTGGAACTGGTGACTGAGATGGTCCGCGACGATCAGCCCATCACGCATTGTCGTTCGCCCTCGCCCAGAGTCGCACCACCTCGTCTAGGATTTTCTCGCTCAGCGCCGCCTTGCTCATCACGGGCAACGCCTCGTCGCCTTCGGCGCGGATGAAGGTCGCCTGTACCTGATCGCCCCCGAAACTCTGCGGCACTTGGTTGGCAACGAGTAGATCCAGCCCTTTTCGCGTCAACTTGCTCCGTCCGTTGGCCAGCAGATTTTCGGTTTCGGCGGCCCAGCCCACGGTGATGAGCTGGGGGGGTTTCTGCGCTTTAACGCTCATCAGCAGATCGGGGTTGCGAACCAATCGCAACAATAGCTCGTCGTCGTTCTTCTTGATCTTCTGTGGCGCGGCCTGCGCGGGACGATAATCCGCGACAGCCGCGGCCATCAGCAACGCATCGGCATCGGGGAGTTCCGCGAGGAGCGCACGCTGCATCGCGTCGGCGCTGGTGACGCGGCACAGGGCAACGTGGGGCGGCGGGCTGAGCGCGGTGGGGCCGCTGATCAGCACCACGGTCGCGCCGCGCCGCGCCGCCGCTTCGGCGACGGCATACCCCATGCGGCCCGACGAGTGGTTGGCGATGACACGCACCGGGTCGATCGCCTCCTGCGTGCCGCCCGCCGTCACGATCACCTTGCGCCCCGCCATATCTTGCGCTGTCATGGCTTGCGCCACGGTTGCCAGAATCTGCGCTTCCGAAGCCAGTCGCCCCACGCCACTGGCCCCACTCGCCAGATAGCCCGCCTCGGGCGCCACGATCCAGGCGCCCCGCTGACGCAGGGTGGCGATGTGCTGTTGGGTGGCCGGATGCTCCCACATCCCGCTTTCCATCGCGGGCGCGACGATCAGCGGGGCACGTAGGGCCAACGCCGTGGTGGTCAGGAAGTTGTCGGCGAAACCGAGCGCAAGTTTGGCCATGGTGTTGGCCGTGGCGGGGGCGACCAAGAGCGCGTCGACCGCTTTGGCCAAGGTCACGTGACCGATCTCGGTCTCGGCGCCCTGCGCCCACATATCCGTGAGCACCACGCGATGGGTGATCGCTTGAAAGGAGAGCGGCTGCACCATCTTGGTGGCGGCCTCGCTCATCATCACATCGACCGTTGCCCCCGCTTGGACCAAGCGGCTGGCCAGCGCCACCGCCTTGTAAGTGGCGATGGAACCGCTCACACCCAACAGGATATGCTTATCTCGAACGGGGATCATGGCGTTACTCGCCCTGGGTAGCTGGATAGCGCGAATTATAACAGAAGGGGCGGGAACGACAACGCAGAACGCAGAAGAGATAGGTTCGATTCTGGAAAAGGGGGCAGATGAAGTTGTTGCTGGCTGCCAAGGCGTCGGTGAACGCAGAACGCAGAGCAGGTAACGCAGAGCAACGCCCAACTCATCAAACTCACAAAACTCATCAAACTCATCAAACTCACAAAACTCACAAAACTCATCAAACTCATCAAACTCATCAAACTCACCCAACTCCCCAGCTATCTTAACAATTGGCGATGGGGCGATGGGGGGTATACTTGGCAGATAGTTCAATCAGCGGAGACGTTTCGAAGGGAGAGAGGGGTTGCGTATGCGCGGCGAAGGAATGTTAGAATATCTACTGATCCTAGTGCTGGTTGCGGTGGTGGTGGTGGCGCTGCTCACCGTCTTGCAACCCGAAATCACCCAGATCATCGACAACGTACAACAGGGGCTGCAAGGCGCAGTCAACTAGAGGCTTCTGCTGCAACGAACAAGAGCGCCCTTTCGAACTTTGGCGGGCGCTCTTGTTGTGGGACGTGGTCGGTCGTATGATCAATCCAACGCCTGCCAAATGTCGCGGAACTCGTCCATGCGCGCGCGGTTGACGCCCAAATCGCTATAGCCGACACGAGCGGCGGAGCGAAAATGAACGACCTGCGCCTCTTCGTCGACATAAAACTCTAAATCGTCGGCGAAGATGCCACTCTCGGTCCGTGCTTCAATCCGCAGATAAGGTCCTTTCTGGCTGACCAGGGTAGTACGGGGCAGCTCCGCCACGGCCAGTCGTACGCGATCCATCGCGGCCTCCCCGTCCCCCGAAAAGAGGAGCGGTGTTATGTAGTGACTTGTGTCTGAAGGGCTCGCTTGCGATGAGACACAATTAGGGGAGGCGGGACAGGGCTTCAACTTGCCATTTTCAACCCCTAGGTTGTCTGGCCGCCGCTGGGCCAAGATGGCAGTCAGCGCAGAGCCGCCCAGAATAAGGGTGAGTCCGATGAGTGTGAGTCGTTTCAACATGAGTGTTCCCTGCTAGACGAATGGAGATGCTTTGTGTTGGATCGGTGAATCCACTATAACGATAGCCCCATTCCGTCAACCGCGTCAATTCTTACGGACTCCCTGTCGGATCGACCACCAACGTTTGCAAGGACCGCAGTGAACCTCGCCATCATCGCTGATATTCACGGCAATCGCCACGCTCTGGAGGCCGTGCTGCGCGACATTGCCACGCAAAACATCGATCAGCTCATCGTGGCGGGCGATGTCGTTAACCGTGGGCCGACCAATGCCGAGGTCATGGCCCGCGTCAGCGCGGAAGCCGATGTCATCCTGCTGGGCAACCACGATGCCTTGGTGACGAAGTGGGTCGGTCGCGATTCTGAAATACCGGCCGCGTGGTTCAGCGATCCGTTTTGGCGCTTCACCGACTGGACGGCTCAACAACTCGCGGCGGCGGGCCAACTCGATGCGCTCCGTGAGTTGGAGTTCTCCTATCGAATCGCCATCGATGGTCTGCCCAGCGTACTGATCACCCACGGCTCGCCCCGCCACTTCCGCGAGGGGTATGGCCGCTACCTGAACGACGAACAGTTGGCCGAGATCGTTGAGGAATACCCCGCTGACCTCTACGTGGGTGCCCACACCCATCGCACCATGGTACGTGCGTGGGGACACCATGCCTTTCTGAACGTGGGGGCGGTGGGCGCGCCCTTCAATCGGGATCAGCGCGCCCAGTACCTGTTGCTTTCGGGCCGTGATGGCGACTGGCACCATGAATTCCGCGCGGTGGACTACGATGTCGATGCCGCCCTCGCCGATTACGAGCAGACCGGCTACTTGGACCAGGTGGGGGTCAGTGCCGACATTTTCTTCAAAGAGATACAATATGCGCGCCCGCTCTACGCTCCCTTCTGGATGTGGTCGGAGAAAGAGGGGATTCCGAAGAGCGCCGCCAGTTGGCAGGCGTGGCAGCAGGGTGAAGGCGCTGACTTCTTCGAACCGCCTGAGCCAGCCCACGGCCCGCCACGACCCGATATCCTGTAACGGCAATGCAGAACGCAGAAGAGATGGAGCTGCTTTTGGGGTGGGGAGGTGTTGCGGATGCTGCCGACTCTTGGGGCGCTGGTGAACGCAGAACGCAGAACGCAGAACGTAGAACGGAACGGCCACGCAGAGCAGGTAACGCAAAACGCAGAACGTAGAACGGGCGTGTTAACCCATGCACCATGCACCATGCACCATTCCCCTTGCCCCTTGCCCCTTGCCCCTTGCACCCATATAGCGCGAGCACGCCTAACTCCCAAAACTCCCAAAACTCCCAAAACTCCCAAAACTCCCATGAACAGCTACAACCCCTATCACTGGCACCACTACCTTCCCGAATATGCCGTGTTGAACGACGAACCGTTGAGCCTGGACAATGTTGAAGCCTGGCTGATGCGCTGGAGTCGCCTGGTGGCAGCGATGCGCGAGAGCGATGCCCAGCTTTACCGCGATCTGAGCGAGCACACCACCGACGAGGCCATCGTCCAGCGCTACGAGCAATGGGTGGAGCAGGGCGTGCCTGCGTGGGAACGCGGTGACCAAGCGCTGAAACAGAAATTCCTTGCGCTACGCGGCTATGCGCCGAACGAGGCGATGCAAAAAGCGTGGCAACACTTCGCCACCGAAGCGGCGCTCTTCCGCGAGGAAAACGTCGAGATCCACACGGCCATCACCAAGCTCACGACGACGTACGAACGCAAGGCGGGCGACCTTGAGTTTGTGTGGGAGGGGCAATCGTTGCCCATTGAAGAAGCGCAGCGCTTGCTCGAATCGACCGACCGTGGCCAACGGGAAAGGGCGTGGCGCAAAGTGATGGCCGCCTACGCCAGCCAGCGGGAGGAATTCAACGCAATCTTCCTGAAATTGCTCGCCCACCGTCGCCAACTGGCGGCCAATGCTGATTACAGCGACTATCGCGCCTTCCGCTGGGATGAAGTGGGTCGCTTCGATTACAGCCCCGACGATTGCGCCACGTTCCGTGATGCCATCTTGCACGAAGTGGTCCCCGTCGCCGCGCAACTCTATGCGCAGTTGGGCGAATGGCTCGCGGTCGATGCGCTGCGCCCCTGGGACACCGCGGTAGACCCGGGGGGTGATCCGATGCGCCCCTTTGAAGAGGTCGCGCAGCTTGAAGAGACCTGTGCCCACATCTTCCAGCAGGTCGATCCCGACTTTGGCGCCCAATTCACACGGATGCGCGACGGCGATCTCGATCTGGCCAGCCGTCCGCACAAAGCGCCGGGCGGCTACTGCAACGGCTTCCCGCTCTCCGGTCGGCCCTACATCTTCATGAATGCGGTCGGCACGAACCGCGACGTGACCACCCTCCTCCACGAAGGCGGCCACGCCTTCCACTTCGTCGCCGCGCTGGATCAGCCCTATGTTTGGAGCCAAGATGCGCCGATGGAGTTCTGCGAAGTGGCGTCGATGGGCATGGAGCTGCTCGCTGCGCCCTACCTGACGCAGGAAAAGGGGGGTTTCTACGATCAGAAAGACGCGCGAAGAGCATTGGTCGAAAAGCTGCGCGACATCGTCAGCTTCCTGCCCTACATGGCGGTGGTCGATGGCTTCCAACATTGGCTCTATGCCGAGGCCCCAGAGCACGTCAGCGCCGCCGATCTGGACGCCAAGTGGGCCGAGCTGTGGGATGCCTATCTGGTCGGCGTCGACTGGTCTGGGTTGGAATCGGAAAAGGCCAGCGGATGGCACCGCAAATGGCATATCTTCGGTGCCCCTTTCTACTATGTCGAGTACGGTCTGGCCCAGCTCGGCGCGCTCCAACTGTGGCGTAACGCGCAGCACGATCAAAGTGCCGCCGTCCGTGACTATCGCAACGCACTCGCGTTGGGGGGCACACGCTCGCTGCCCGAGCTGTTCGTGGCCGCTAACCTCCGCTTCGCCTTTGACCGCGGCCATCTGCGTGAATTGATGGCTTTTGTCACGGAGCAGCTCGAACGCCATCAACGGCTGTAAGGCGATAACAGGATGGGGGAGCGGGGGCGGCTCTGACATTGAAAAACGATGACCATGCACCGTAACCGATGCGCGATTCACGCCCCCGACAGGGCGGCCACGCCAGACAACCAAAACCGCGGAACGGCGATGCCCATCCCGACGCCACTCCATTCGCCACACCCCCGGCCATAATCCGTCCCAGACTCACATCATCCTTTCCTACGCAAAACTACAAAGAGATCACCATTCCCCATGGCCCGCCATTCCCCCTATCCAATGATCTCGATCGAGGAGGCGCTCGCGCTGATCGTGGGCCATTGCCCCGTTCAGCCGCGCCTTGCGTTGCCCTTTGACCAAGCGCACGGCGCGGTGCTGGCCGCGCCGATCGTCGCGGATGACCCGATGCCCCCCTTCCGTGCCGCCACTGTGGATGGCTTCGCGGTGCGGGCCGCGGACGGGGCGACGGAGCGGACATTGGTCGGGGCGCAGTTCGCGGGCTACGATGCGGCGCTGCGGGTCGGCGCGGGCCAAGCAGCGCGCATCACCACCGGCGCGCCGTTGCCAGCGGGGGCCGATGCGGTGATGATGGTGGAGTGGAGCGAGGAGCGGGACGGACGAGTGGGCTTTTCGCGGTCGGTCGCGGCGGGCGATTTCGTGCGGCCCATCGGCAGCGATATCGCGCAAGGGGAGGCGATACTGACGGCAGGTCAGCCACTTGGCCCCGCTGAAATCGGGCTGTTGGCCACCATCGGGCGCCTTGAGGTGGATATCTTCCGCCCGCCGAGGGTCGGAGTGATGAGTACCGGCGACGAGTTGGTGGCTCCGTACGAGCGGCCCGCCCCCGGGCAGATCCGCGATTCCAACCGCTATTCTCTGATCGCCGCGATCCGTGAGGCGGGAGGGGAAACGCTCGATTTGGGTATTGCGCCGGACAGCGAGGAGGAGTTACGCAATTTTATGGTTCAAGGCGCGGCGCACTGTGATCTGATGGTGACCAGCGGCGGGGTGTCGATGGGGGAGCTGGATTTGGTGAAGCCGCTGTTGGCCGAACTGGGTACGGTCCATTTTGGTCGTGTCAACACCAAGCCCGGCAAACCGCTGACCTTTGCAACCTTCGAAGGCAAGCCCTTCTTCGCCATGCCGGGCAACCCCGTGTCGTCATTGGTCTGTTTCGAGCTTTTTGTGCGGCCCGCGCTCCGCAAAATGCGCGGATTCCCCGAGGACAGGTGGCATCGCCCGCGCGTCGTGGCCACGTTGTCCCATACCGCGCCCCACAGCGCCGACCGCACCGAATTCCAACGTGCCACGTTGCATTTCGACGCCGCACAGGGCCGCTACATCGCCACCACAACGGGTAACCAGCGCTCGTCGCGGCTCCTGTCGATGGTGGGGGCCAATGGCCTCATCGTCCTGCCTCACGGCCACGGCGACTACAAAGCCGGTTCAACGGTCGAGGCGATGTTGTTGTAAAGGCCAAGGTCCCGTCAGCTTTGCAGGACCAAAGACGAAGCAATGAGGCTGTTGGAGCGTCCCGTGTGGGCGCCCGCCCCAAATACCCCCATGGTTCGTCGGCGCAAACGCCGCAGCTATGGACGAATTGCTGCCTCATGAACAGTGGCAAAGCAAGACATTCCTTCAGCTTTGTTAGGCCTAGTTCGAAACAAAGAGGCTGTTGGGGCGTCCCGTGTAGGCGCCCGCCCCAACTGTGGCCACGGCCCACCGCTGGGGATGCCGCTCATTGATGAGTGCACTCTCGTTGATGTCCGAGGCGCGTCCCCTAGCGGCGCTGCGAGTACCACCTTTAGGGTGACTTGCGGCAGGGCGGGCACAAGGCCCGCCCCTACATGGCCGCGGCCATGGGCAAATTGCCGCCTCACGAACAGTGGCAAAGCAACACATGCCTTCAGCTTTGTTGGAGCAAAGACGAAACAAAGAGCTTGTAGGGGCGCCCCTTGTGGGCGCCCGCCTCAAATACCCCCATGGCTCGATGGCGCAAACGCCGCGGCCATGGGCAAATTGCTGCCTCATGAACAGTGGCAAAGCAAGACATCCCTTCAGCTTTGTTAGGCCTAGTTCGAAACAAAGAGCCTGTAGGGGCGCCCCTTGTGGGCGCCCGCCCCAAATGTGGCCACGGCCCACCGTTGCGATGCGGCTCATTTATGAGTGCACCCTCGTTGATGTCTGAGGCGCGTCCCCTAGCGGCGCTGCGAGTACCACCTTTAGGGTGACTTGCGGCAGGCGCGGGCACAAGGCCTACGGCCGCTGGCGCTGCGCCGCCTCACGAACAGTGGGCAAAGCAACACATGCCTTCACGAACAGTGGCAAAGCAAACACATGTAGGGCGCCCTTCAGCTTTGTTGGAGCAAAGCGCCTACGAAACAGGGCAAGACTTTGTTGGACCCAAAGACGAAACAAAGAGCTTGTGGGCGCCTTGTGGGCGCCCCTCAATACCCCATGGCTCGATGGCGCAAACGCCGCGGCCCCATGGGCGAATTGCTGCCTCATGAACAGTGGCAAAGCAAGACATCCCTTCAGCTTTGTTAGCCAAGTTCGAAACAAAGAGCCTGTAGGCGCGCCCTTGTGGGCGCCCGCCCCAAATGTGGCCACGGCCCACCTTTGGGATGCCGCTCATTTATGGTGCACCCTCGTTGATGTCGAGGCGCGTCCCCTAGCGGCGCCGCGAGTACCACCTTTAGGGTGACTTGCGGCGGGGCGGGCACAAGGCCGCCCCCTACATGGCCGCGCCTATGGACGAATTGCTGTCTCACGAACAGTGGCAAAGCAACACATGCCTTCAGCTTTGTTGGAGCAAAGACGAAACAAAGAGCCTGTAGGGGCGCCCCTTGTGGGCGCCCGCCCCAAATACGGCCATGGTGCAACCTCGTTGATGTCCGGGCGCAAGTGGCGCGCCGCGCCTATGGACTTTAGGGTGACTTGCTGCGCCTATGGACAGTTGCTGGGCACAAGGCCCGCCTTCTTTGTTGTGACATGGCGAATGGACGAATGCCACGCACGAACAGTGGCAAAGCAACACATGCCTTCAGCTTTGTTGGACCAAAGACGAAACAAAGAGCTTGTAGGGGCGCCCCTTGTGGGCGCCCGCCCCAAATGTGGCCACGGCCCACCGCTGGGATGCGGCTCATTGAAGAGTGCACCCTCGTTGATGTCTGAGGCGCGTCCCCTAGTGGCGCTGCGCGTACCACCTTTAGGGTGACTTGCGGCAGGGCGGGCACAAGGCCCGCCCCTACATGGCCGTGCCTATGGACGAATTGCTGTCTCACGAACAGCGGCAAAGCAAGACATCCCTTCAGCTTTGTTGGACCAAAGACGAAACAAAGAGGCTGTTGGGGCGTCCCCCAAATGTGGCCACGGCCCACCGCTGGGATGCGGCTCATTTATGAGTGCACCCTCGTTGATGTCCGAGGCGCGTCCCCTAGTGGCGCTGCGAGTACCACCTTTAGGGTGACTTGCGGCAGGGCGGGCACAAGGCCCGCCCCTACATGGCCGCGCCTATGGACGAATTGCCGCCTCACGAACAGTGGCAAAGCAACACATCCCTTCAGCTTTGTTGGACCAAAGACGAAACAAAGAGCCTGTAGGGTCGCCCGTGTAGGCGCCCGCCCCAAATACCCCATGGTTCGTCGGCGCAAACGCCGCGGCCATGGACGAATTGCCGCCTCACGAACAGTGGCAAAGCAACACATGCCTTCAGCTTTGTTGGAGCAAAGACGAAACAAAGAGCCTGTAGGGGCGCCCCTTGTGGGCGCCCGCCCCAAACACCCCATGGTTCGTCGGCGCAAACGCCGCGCCTATGGACGAATTGCTGTCTCATGAACAGTGGCAAAGCAACACATGCCTTCAGCTTTGTTGTTGGGAAAGACGAAACAAAGAGCCTGTAGGGGCGCCCCATGGGCGCCTGCCTCAAATACCCCCATGGCTCGATGGCGCAAACGCCGCGGCCATGGGCAAATTGCTGCCTCATGAACAGTGGCAAAGCAAGACATCCCTTCAGCTTTGTTAGGCCTAGTTCGAAACAAAGAGCCTGTAGGGGCGCCCCTTGTGGGCGCCCGCCCCAAATGTGGCCACGGCCCACCGTTGCGATGCGGCTCATTTATGAGTGCAACCTCGTTGATGTCTGAGGCGCGTCCCTAGCGGCGCCGCGAGTACCACCTTTAGGGTGACTTGCGGCCATGGGCAAATTGCTGCCTCATGAACAGTGGCAAAGCAAGACATCCCTTCAGCTTTGTTGGGGCCTAGTTCGAAACAAAGAGCCTGTAGGGGCGCCCCTTGTGGGCGCCCGCCCCAAATGTGGCCACGGCCCACCGTTGCGATGCGGCTCATTTATGAGTGCACCCTCGTTGATGTCTGAGGCGCGTCCCCTAGCGGCGCCGCGAGTACCACCTTTAGGGTGACTTGCGGCGGGGCGGGCGTGCCCCCGCCCCACATGGCCGCGCCTATGGACGAATTGCTGTTTCATGAACAGTGGCAAAGCAAGACATCCCTTCAGCCTTAACCTAGCGGCGCTGCGCGTACCACCTTTAGAGTGACTTGCGACAGGGCGGGCACAAGGCCCACCCCTACATGGCCGCGCCTATGGACGAATTGCTGCCTCATGAACAGTGGCAAAGCAACACATCCCTTCAGCCTTAACCTAGCGGCGCTGCGCGTACCACCTTTAGGGTGACTTGCGGCGGGGCGGGCCTTGTGCCCGCCCCTACAGGGCGACGATGTTTTGGCTGTGATTCGTAATCATGCGCGAATTTCTGAGGTGAACGACGTTCATACGTTGTGACCTTGGTCATTTGGAAGAGACTATGCCTTACGATCCAGCCCGCCACCATCGTCGGTCGATTCGGCTGAAGGGGTTCGACTATTCATTGCCGGGCCATTATTTTGTGACCGTCTGCGTGAGGCACTTTCGATGCGTATTTGGCGAGGTGGTGGCAGACGAAATGCGCTTGAACCGTGCGGGCATCATGGTTGATCACGCATGGCAGGCCTTACCAAGCCGATTCGATACGCTTGAGCTTCATGTTTGGCAACTCATGCCGAATCATTTTCATGCTATTCTCGAGCTTGAGCATCGGACTGATCGTGACATCGACTTAGCCTCTATGCCGACGGTGAGTGGGATCATCGGTGCATGGAAATCGATCACCACGAACGACTACATCGCTGGTGTCAAGACAGATGGTTGGCCGAGCTTTCCAAAGCGTCTGTGGCAGCGTGATTTCTTTGAGCGTATCATCCGCAACGAGCGCGAGCTCGAATACATTCGCAACTACATTCTGAATAATCCACGCAACTGGATGGAAGATCGATTTTATCCGCGAGGTTGACGGGGTGGCGTGCTCTGCCCTCGGTGCAGTGAGGTCGGCGGAGAAATTTGACCTCACCTCCCCACCAAGCGCAGGGTCACGATTTCGAAGGGGCGTAGGGGCAACGTGACGCACGTTTGGTCCGCCAGCGCAAGCGCTTCCCCCGCATCCTCCAACAGATTCGTCCGCGCCACCGCCGCCAACGGGAACGCGCTGTGCAACGTCACGGTCCCGCGCTGCCGCTGACTCTCGAAGAGCCGCACGACCAACCCCCGCCCGTCCTCGGCCTGCTTCACCGTCTCAATCACCACGTTCGGGGCGTCGCACCAGAGCAACGATTGGGGCGCGGACGCTGCCCCACCGCTACCGCGCTGCACGATCAACGGGTCGTTCAGCGCGTAGGCCGCGCCGAGCGTTGCCACTCCCACAGCCCCGCGATGGGGGTACAGGGCATAGACAAAGCGATGGGGGCCTTGGTCGGCCTCGGGGTCGGGCCACGTGGGGCTGCGCAACAGACTGAGCCGGATCACGTTGTCCCGCGCATCGTGGCCGTACTTGCCATCGTTGAGCAGAGAGACCCCGTAATCGCCTTCACTCAAATCGACCCATTTTTGTGCACAACTCTCGAAGCGTGCCCAATCCCAGCTCGTGTTGCGATGGGTGGGCCGCTCGACCTTGCCCCACTGAATCTCGTAGGTCGCGTACGGCGACAACAAATTCAGTGGAAACGCTGCCTTGAGGAGGATATGGCGCTCACGCCAGTCGATCTCGGTTTCGATGGTGAGTTGTGAACTATTGTGGAGGAGTGAAAGTCGCTGCACGTAGCGACTGTTGAGGATTTGGCGCTTGATTTCGAGCGTGGCCCGCAGCGGCCCCTGTTCGACGACGCGAATCGAAGTCGCCGGGTTGGCCAGCCAGTGGCGGTCGTCGTAGAAGATGTCGATGTCCCAAGCATCCCACTTCAGGGGTCGATCCTCGAAGGCTTGCCACTGGTTCGCCACCGCGCCCTTGGGCAACAACTCGCGGTGCGTTTGCTTGTCGTAGAGCCGCACAATGTCCCCGTCGTCGTTCAGTTCCACGTGCAGTCCCGCGTTCTCCAACGTCCGCTCATCGACCTGCACCGCATCCACCACGTCGGGCGCTGTCCCGTCGACGATAGACAGCGCGCTGACGCTGTAGGGGGGCAGCGCCCCCACATCGACCAACAGCCCCTGCGCCGTGCATTGGTGGGGCAGCGCGTTCCCGTTGCCGTCGGCCACGGTTTGTCCAGCGCCCAGCGTGGTCGGCAGCAGCGCCAGATCGCGGCGCTCGAAGCTCGTGGCATTGACCACGAGCCAGTCGCCGCCCACCGTGGGGGCCAGCGCCGCCAGCGCGTCGCGGCGCACGGCGTCGCCGATCTCACGAATTTCGTCGTACTGGGCCAGCGACTCGACATAAACGTCGTGGATGCTGCTGCCCGGTATGATGTCGTGGAACTGGTTCAAGCAGAGCAAGCGCCACGCGCGGGTCAGCGCCTCGTGCGGGTAATCGTAGCCGCCCTGCTGCGAGGCCCATGCCGCCAGAAATTCGGCATCGTGCAGCAGGAATTCGGCCTGTCGATTGGCCCGTTTGTTGCGCGCCTGCGTGGTGTAAGTGCCGCGATGGTACTCCAGATACAACTCTCCGTTCCACGTCGGCAGTCGATCCCCGCTTTCCCGCGCCATATCGTCGAAAAAGGCCTTGACCGCGCGCTGTTCCACCCGCGGCAGGGCGGGGAAGTCGCGCATCTCGTGCAGATTCTCTAACATCTCGCGCGTCGGTCCGCCGCCCCCATCCCCGTAGCCGAAGGCCATCAGCAGCCGCCGCTGGCTCGCCTTCTGCTGGAAGTTGCGCCAAGTTCGCTGTGCCTCTTCGGGCGTAGCCAGCGCGTTGTAGGTCGCGGCACGCTGTTCGTCGTTCGCGGTGGTCGTGCTGAAATGGGTCAGCACGCGCGTACCGTCGATCCCCTGCCACCAAAAGCTGTCGTAGGGCAGTCGGTTGTACTGGTTCCAGCCAATCTTGATGGTGAAGAAATAGTCCAGCCCGGCCTGCTTGATCAGTTGGGGCAGCGCCCACGCATAGCCGAAGACATCCGGCAGCCAAAGGACGGGCGATTCGGCGTCCGCGCCGAACAGTTCGCGGAAGAAGGTACGACCCAGCAGGAATTGGCGTGCCAATGATTCGGCACCGCTGAGGTTGCAGTCGGCCTCGACCCACATCCCGCCGATCGGCTCCCAGCGCCCCTCCGCCACCCGCTGCTTGATCTGCGGCAGCAGGGCGGGGTAATCGTGTTGTAGATCATAATAGAGCTGCGGCTGGCTCTGCGTGAAGTGGAAATCGGGGAATTGTTCCATCAGCCGCAGGACGTTGTGGAAGGTTCGCCCCGCCTTGCGCCGCGTTTGGCCCAACGGCCAGAGCCATGCGACATCAATGTGGGCATGGCCCGTCGCGGTGATATGCGGCGCATGTGCGGGGCCTGCCACAGCGATCCCTTCGTTCAGCGTGGCATGGGCGCCCTCGATGCTCGCATAGAAGCGGTCGTCGAACGGTTCGCGTATGTCGAGCTGATTAAATGCGGCGTCCAGCGCGTTGAGCAACGGCCCGCGGGCCGGATCCTCGGGGGGCAGGCTACGCACCGTGCCGAGCGCGACCCGCGCCCGCACCAGGAAGGCGCGGGTCGGCGGGTCGATTTGCACCAGCGCACAATCGCCCATCAGCAAGCCGCCGCGTTGGCCCGCGTCGCGCCACGTGATGTAGCCGGTCCAGCCGTGTAGCGCCAGCGCGTGGGGCTGGCCGTCGCGCCAGTCGTCGCGGAGCAGCAGTTCGCGGTGGTGCCGGTCGCAGCCCGCGAAGGGCTGCCCGTTGATGTAAACGAGCGCTTCGGGATGGCTGAAACTCTCGGCATCGCCGAGCGGCAGGTAAAGCGCAACCGGCGGGTCGGGCGGCCAATCGTCCGGTATCCGAAAGCGGTTGCGCAAGACAAAGTCGTCGACATCGCGGCCCCACGGCGCTTGCGCGGCGATGCGCGGCCACGCGCTGTCGTCCAGCGCTGGATCGACGGGGGGCGGCGAAAGGGGGCCGGGCAGGGCCGTGAAGGCCCACGGCGTGAGCGCCGCTCGTCGTCGATAGACCAGCGGCGCGATCAGCGCCAATCGCGCCGCAATTTTCTCGATAGTCCAGCGGATGTCGTGGATCATGGGGAGTCTCGATTGATGGAAGCGAGTGTCGAGCTGATTGTAGGCAGGAGGCGGAAAGAGGCATCTTATGAATGGCATTTCGAGCGGCTTGATCGGCGCAGCGCACCGCTCTACAATTGAGGGTAGGGGCAAAAGAGAGCTTGTAGAGCGACCGACCCCATCCCTGCCGGCCCTAGAGGGATCCGCCATCACGCCAAACTACGCGCCGTGCTGGGGCGGGCGGCGTGCGATAGATGTAGACGGCGTCAACCCCCCGCGCAGCAGGTTGAATTCCATGCCACTCTTTCTTTACTTCCTACTCTACTTTCTGCTGGCAATCCTCTGGCGTTCTGTGGTTGTCTATCGAGAAACGGGGAGCAATCCGCCTTGATGCGTTTTCTGGAAGGCTATCGTTCGGTCCGCGCGATCAGCGACGAGGCGCTACAGTGGATGCCGCTGATGTTGCGAGTTCATCACGTCGTGACCTTTGCCAAGTTGCACCGAACCTTGACGCCCGCGCCGCCCGAGGGCGAAGTGGCCTCGTTGGCCCGCTTGCGCGTGCGGCTGCTGGAAAAGATGCAAGCCTACCGCGTGGGTTTCGCGTCATGGGCATGATGCGACCAGCATTCTCGACTTGTCTCTCGAGCCTGTGGCTGTACGGAGTTTCCTACTTTTTCACCGAACCGTCCCCCGGGGGCTGCGAGATAGTCGGTGAAGCGTTGATGCGGGCCAGTGCCGACTTCCACCACCCATGATCAACAAAAAAGGGGTCAGCATAACGCTGACCCCCAGAGCCACCTATCGGACTCGAACCGATGACCTGCTCATTACGAATGAGCCGCTCTACCAACTGAGCTAAGGTGGCGAAAGAGTTTTGTGAGTGCTTGACTTAATGAGTTAGAGCCATGTAATTCATTGCAAACTCATTAAACTCACTCACTCATTAAACTCCGAAGAGTGCCGAGACCCAGACTCGAACTGGGGACTCCTGCATTTTCAGTGCAGTGCTCTACCAACTGAGCTATCTCGGCATCAAGCGGGCGATGAGATTCGAACTCACGACCTTCTCCTTGGCAAGGAGACGTTCTACCACTGAACTACGCCCGCATTGCTTTAGTGCTTAAATCGAGTGATTCTCGCTCACTCAGTCGGGGCGGCGGGATTTGAACCCACGACCTCTTCGTCCCGAACGAAGCGCGCTACCGGGCTGCGCTACGCCCCGATGGTGGTCATCTGGGAACTGGGGGACTAGGATTCGAACCTAGACTCACGGTTCCAGAGACCGCTGTACTGCCATTATACTATCCCCCACCATGGGCGTAATAGGACTCGAACCTATGACCTCTACGATGTCAACGTAGCGCTCTAACCAACTGAGCTATACGCCCTCAAGTGCCGATGGAGGGAGTCGAACCCCCACTCCCGTACGGGAACTACGCCCTGAACGTAGCGCGTCTACCGATTCCGCCACATCGGCACGAGGTGGGCGTAAGAGGACTCGAACCTCTGACCTCACGGATGTGAACCGTGCGCTCTAACCAACTGAGCTATACGCCCGAATATTCACTTTGGGGGGACCGTGACCGTCCCCCCACGGCTCAGCGAGTGCCGGGGGTGGGACTCGAACCCACATGCCTCGCGGCGTACGATTTTGAGTCGTATGCGTCTGCCAATTCCGCCACCCCGGCAAATCTAGGCTGTCAAACGACCATGGGAGGATTCGAACCTCCGTCCTCTGCCTCCGCAGGGCAGCGCTCTATCCACTGAGCTACATGGTCAGGAACTATGGCGTTAAATCGCCCAGCGTCCGTAGCACACGGAGTTCATGTCATGACTAACGTGCCAATGCCAAAAAACCACGCTACGAACGACTGAGTAGCCCCAACGGGACTCGAACCCGTGTCTCCGCCTTGAGAGGGCGGTATCCTGGGCCGCTAGACGATGGGGCCAGGATGACCGTGGAAGGACTCGAACCTTCAACCCGCTGATTAAGAGTCAGCTGCTCTGCCAGTTGAGCTACACGGCCGCAATTATATCCAGAATGGTGCAAAATAAAAGACGTGGCATCGCGCATGCCACGTGTGCCCACAGCAACTTCCGTCTCGAAAGCGAAGGAGAGTATATCATCCCGCATAGTCGCTGTCAAATTTTGGGGGTGAGCGTAGGGGAAGTGCGGGGTGCCAGTGATCGGTAACCCAGCGCGACACCCACTTTGCGGCTTCAGTCCGCGGACCCATCAGCCGTCTTCCACCCGAATCACCCCATTAAAGCCGCCGTAGCCATCGACCGCCTTGTCGAGGTTTTCGGGGTCGTCCAGCCAGCGCTCGCCATCGATCACAAATTTGTATTGCGCGTTGGCGGGCAGTGCCGCCCGATCGAGGGTGGCCGACCACCAGCCATCCGTCGAAGGCGCCATCGCCGTCTCGCCCAAGCGCCACCCGTTCCAATCCCCCACGACATGCACCGTTGCTGCATTCGGCTCGCGCAACAGGAAGCGTACCTCCGCTTCGGCCACCTGTGGCGACAGCTCGCCCACATGGTAGGTGGCATAGTGTTCATGCAGCGCCGCCGCCACGGCTTTCCCGGGCATCACCACGCCATAGCCCTGTCGTTCCTCCGGCACGCCATGCAGGGGCTGCGCGGTGGCGATGAGCAAGGCCTTGAGCCGACGTGGGGTCAGCGTGGGGTTGGCCTCGAGCATTTGCGCTGCCACGGCGCTGACGATGGGCGCAGCAAAGCTCGTGCCGTCGACATGTTGGTAAAAGGGCGAGATGTACTTGCTCGCCAAGAGCGATTCCAGCAGCAGTAATCGCAACTTTTCGGGCGGTTGGCTCACCTGATCGGCGCTCCAGCCCATTTGATGCTGAACGGTGGGCATCAACTCGGGCAGCTTTTCGTCCGGCGCGCGGCGCAGCCGATCGAGAATCAGCAGGGTTTCGGCGGTAGGCGTACCGGGCAGCACCGGCGCCGCCACCCAGATGCTCGGGGCCAACAGCTCCGGCTTCAACAGCCCTTCGCCGATGTGGCCCCAGTTAGAATGCCACATCGTGTTGGTCGTTGGGTCGAGCGTATTCTGATCATCCACGCCGCCGACGGTGATCGCATCGGCGGCCGAGGCGGGCGGCACCAGATCGGCCTCGCCCGCATTGCCCGCCGCCGCCACGACCACCAGCCCCGCCTCGACCAACCCGTTGACCAACTGGTTGAGTTCGCTTTCCGGCCGCAGCCCTTCATCGCCCCCCAGGCTGATGTTGACGATTTGGATCCCATACGCGCGCCAATGGTCGGCCAGCCAGCGCAGCCCACGCAGGATGTCGACCTCGTCGACACGCAGTTTGTCGGTCATCACGCGGATCAGCAGCAGTTCGGCCTCGCTTGCCAGCCCCGCGTAGTAGCCCTGTGACAGGAAACCGTTGCCCGCCGCCGCGACACTGGTCATCGTGCCGTGCCACGAACTGAGTTGCGGCACGCTGAAATCGGCGCCGACGATGATCTCATCGTTACTCGCATCCACAAAATCAAGAATGCGATTGGTCGGCTGCATCAGATCGGGGTGGGGGTAGAAGCCCGAATCGAGGAAGGCCATGCGTACACCGCGCCCGGTGTAATGTGGATTGGCCCGCAGCCGGACACCGGTCGGCAGGACTTGCGGCTCTTCTTGGCCGTAGATCGGGTGGCGGGCGAAGGAGGCGGGCAACGAGACGGTGGCCTGTGTCAGCCCGACCTCGTCCACCAAGCGGCGCACGCAGGCGGGGCAAAGGCCGTCAACCCGCCGCCACGCGGGGTAGCGGTCGCGCGCGGCACGCACAATGCGCCGGTCCACCTGCCAATGCTTCTCGAAAAGGGCGCGGGCCGCGTGATGCTGGCAGATCGGGCAGAGGATCTGATCGCCGAGCTGTGGGACGGGCTGAAGTCGTCCGCGCTCCTCTTGCAGGCTGTTGATCTCGGCCAACGTGGGGGGCCGCTTGAGTGCAGCGGGCTGCGCCACCCAGCGGGCCGCCGCCGCATTGGCGAAGCGGATCAACTCGTAGCGTGGCATCCCCCAGAGCAAGCCCCGAATCACCCCCGCTTTGAAGACCTCGCCTGCGCCCATGCGGTCGAGCGCAGGCAGGGGGTAGGAGGGAATCGTCTCGATCTCGCCACTGGGCAGCATCAGCAGGGTCGATTCGGGACCGCGCGTCAGCACGATCATCGCCCCCTCGTTCCCGTCACGAAGACGGTGGAGCAGCGCCTCGTCGTCCCCCGCCGTCAGCATCCCCGCCTGTTGCAGCCGCTGCTCGCTGACCACGATCCAATCACTGAGCGGGATCAACGGGTCCTCAAGGCTGCTCACATCGGAACTGACGACGCGGACGCCACGTCGCCGCGCCAGCTCCGCTGCTGCCACGCCGCGCTGGCCGCTGCTGCCATCCACGCTCAATACCTTGACTTCGTCCATCTGTTCTGCTGTGAGCACAGGCAGCGTCACGGCCTCGTGCCAATAGGCTAGGCTCTGCACGTCGCCGCTGGGCAGCGTCAAGCGACGGGTGAACGGCGTCCGGACGCGAGGGTTCGTAGCAATCGCCGTCGCGTCGAGCGCTTGGTAGCGGGCCAAGTCGTTGCGCAGCGAGTCGCCGTAGGCATCCTCGCCCAACTCATTGCCCACGATGCGTACGCGGTGGCCCCATTCGGCGAGGGGCAGCGCGGTCATCAGCGCCACGCCGCCCGCCGAGTAATAGTCGGCGTTGACGGCGACGGCACGGTGATCGGCGGGCCGTTCCGGCAGGCGGATCACGTTGTCCAACGAGATCGTGCCGTAAACGACGATATCGGGTCGGAGGCGGGCGTTGGTCATGGTGCGTAGACGGTTGAGGAGGCGGTGGAGCAAGGTAGTCAGGACGTTCACAATGCGGTTTGGTGCAAGGGGCAAGATGCACGTTGACTCATCTGCGCGGGAAGCAGGGCCGTATGTGGGAGTCGCCGCACGGCATTTGGATCAATCGACATGAGCGAATCGAGAATGGGGGGCCTGGTTCACGCGCCGCATTGCCCTGGTTGTCCATCGCCCTACACCCCCACATCCTCTGTAGGACGCGCCAGCCCATGAACCGGCCATGCCCCATGCACCACTAGAAGATCCGCAGGTAGCGGTCGTGCTCCCACGCGGAGACGTGGAGTCGGTAGCTGTCCCACTCCTGCTGCTTCGCTTCGAAGAAACGTTCGTAGATGTGCGGGCCGAGCGCCTCTTGCACCAATGTGTTGGCCTTCAATGCCTCCAGGGCCTCGCCGAGCGAGCCGGGCAACGTTTGGAGCTGCCGCTCCGCCAGTCGTTCGGGAGTCAGATGATAGAGATCTTCTTCGGCGGGCGTGGGCGGGGTCAACTTGCGCCGAATCCCATCGAGGCCCGCGGCCAGCATCACGGTAAAGGCGAGGTACGGGTTGGCCGAGGGGTCGGGGCAACGCAATTCAACGCGCGTCGCCTGCGGCCGGTGGGGATTGATGCGCGGCACGCGGATCAGCGCCGAGCGGTTGGTGCGCGCCCAAGAGATGTAGACCGGCGCTTCGTAGCCCGGCACGAGCCGCTTGTAGGAGTTGACGGTCGGCGCGACGATGGCCGCGAGGCCCGGCGCATGGTCCAGTAGCCCCGCGATGAACTGGAGCGCCATCTCGCTCAGTCCATACTCGGCATCGGGATCGCTGAAGAGGTTCGCGCCACTTTCGCGGTCGAGCAGACTCTGGTGGACGTGCATCCCGGAGCCGTTGATGCCAGCGATCGGCTTGGGCATGAAGGTGGCGTAGAGGCCGAGCTGCTCCGCGATGGCCTTCACCGCGATGCGCAGCGTCACGACGTTGTCGGCAGTGCGGAGCGCGTCGCCATAGCGGAAGTCGATCTCGTGTTGGCCCGCCGCCACTTCGTGGTGCAGTGCCTCCACCTCGATCCCCATGTTCTCGATCGCGTTGACCATATGGCGACGGATCACCGTGCCGAGGTCCGTGGACACATCGAAGTAGCCCGCGTTGTCGTGGGGCAGGGGGCGCGGGTTGCCCTGCTCGTCCCGCTCGAACAGGAAGAATTCCGGTTCGGGGCCGGTCATATAATCGACCCCCATCGCCTCGGCCTCGGCCACGGCGCGGCGCAGCACGTAGCGCGGGTCGCCGGGGAACGGGTCGCCATCGGGCGTGAAGACATCGCAGATCACACGGGCGGTCGTGGTCTCTGCGCCGCGATCCCACGGAATGATGCTGAAAGTCTCAAGATCGGGCATCAGATACATGTCCGATTCGGCGATACGGGCAAAGCCCTCGACGCTGGAGCCGTCGAACCAGACGCCGTGATCGACCGCTTCCGCGAACTGGCTGATGGGAATCGTCTGATTTTTCACCATCCCCACGATATCGGTGAATTGTAGATTTACATAGCGAATATTTTCATCGTCAATGATCGTCTGTATCTCTTCGAAAGTCATGGGGCCTCGGTGGGAGTTTGGTGAGTTTGATGAGTTGGGGCTTTGTTATTTCATTGCACTGCTTTGCAAGATCAAGGGAGGGCACTGTTCCTCTCTATCTCCCCGTTTCAACGCTTCAATGCGTCTCGTTCAACTCCGATATTCGTCGACGAGCCGCTGGAAGGCACCGTTCCACAGGTCGGCGGAGCGAGTGTATTTGGCAACGTGGATATCCTGAAAGTGGGGGAGCATTTGGGCGAGAATAGGGGGGATTTCTTGCCACTGGTGGTCGATCAGCGCGTTGAAGAGCAATCGCTCCGAGGCGCCGACCCAAGCCCAATCGCGTCGGAAGCGGTCGGCTTTGACGTAGTAGTCGCGCTTCTCCCACGCGGCGGCGGAGCTATCGATCCCTGCGTCGATCTCGCGCAGCGCAAAGACGATCAGGGCCGCCAGGTCCTTGCCTTCTCGGTCGAAGGACGGTTTCTGCAACAGGCGGCGCAGCGCTTCGGCAATGGTGCGGCGCAGCCGATTACGCTGTGTGGTCGGCGTACCAGCGGTATGTATGATTCGACTCAAAACGATCTCCTATCCGTTTCCACGTCCAACGTCAGCACCACCCTGGCCCCGGCGGTGCCGCAATGCCCACGCCCTAAGTCGCACGAGTGCAAGTCAGGGCCGAGCGGGCTCAGCAGGTGAAAAGCGACCAGCAGATCTTGTTTCGTAGTCGCTGGTCGTCCAGCACCAACTCACGAATCGCGTACGGAAGCTGATCCCGTTGCCACTGACATTCCGCGCACCCGGCTCGCTCTGCGTCTCCTTCTGGCGCACCAACTCGTGCCGCTTTGATCGCGTAGGCCGCGGCGCCCAGCTCGTGTGCGGCCACATGGGCGACCGCAGCGGCCTGTGCCGCCGCATACGCTGCATAGCGAGGCGCCCCATCCAGCGCCCGTGCTGCCGCGTTTGCGTGGCCCGCCGCCGTGCGTGCCTCTGACATCTTGATCTTGCCCCGCGCCCAGGCGCGTGCATGGGCAATGGCCTGCCGAGGTCGCGGATCATCGGGCTGAGCCGCTTCGAAAAAAGAGAGCACATGCTCCGCACAGAGAGCGGCCCACTGGGCGAGCAGCTGGTGATCCGAGTCGCTGAGCGTTCCCCCACGACGAATCGTGACGAAGCGTGGGTCTCGATCTTTCGGAAGAATCATCCTGGTTCCTTTATGGTGGCCCAGCGGGGGATTGTATGGCGCTCGCGCCGAAAGGGAAAACGGGCAACGCAGAACGCGGAACGCAGAACGGAACGGTTTGTGGCGAATCGCGAATGGCGAATAGGCAGATGTGGGGGACTCGCCCCGCCGCTCTACCACAATAACGGTTCGGACACGACGTCCCATGCACCATGCACCATGCACTTTGCAACCTTGCCCCTCGCACCTTGCGCCATGTTCCCCCACCCTCACACCATCGCCGGAACATGTCCCACCATAAATTTGAGGTAGCGTCCTTCGGGGTGGTGCGCCATCACGGGGTGATCAAGGGCGTGGCCCGCGTCGTGGATGAGCTGGAAACGACGACCGGCTTGGCGGGCGGCGTCGGCCAGCAGCGCGCGGAAGGCGTCGGGGCTGACGTAGCTGGTGCAAGAGGAGGCGACGTAAAGACCGCCCGGCGCGGTGGCACGCATCGCCTGTGCGTTCAGCTTGGTGTAGGCGCGGATCGCCTGTTTGAGCTGACCCTTGTTGCGGGCAAAGCTGGGTGGGTCGCAGACCACCACCTCCCACCGTTCACGGTGGCGTTGTGCCTCGTCCAGAAAATCCCAAACGTCGGCGACGACGAAGCGGTGGGCGGCGGGGTCGAGGCCGTTGAGGGCGAAGTTGCGTTGCGCGTCCTCGGCAGCGGCGGGTGCGATGTCGACGCTGGTGGTCTGGGCCGCGCCCGCGCGGGCCGCGTGCAGCGAGAAGCCGCCCGAATAGGCGAAAAGGTTGAGCAGCCGCTTACCGGCGGTGTGGGGGGCCAACCAGTGGCGATTCTCCCGCTGGTCGAGAAAGAGGCCGGTCTTCTGCCCTTCGTAGAGATCGACCCGCATCCGCAGGCCGTATTCCTGAACGATGAACTCGCGTGACGGCCAGTCGCCCCAGAGCAAGGCCACCTTGCCGCGCAACGCGCCGCTCTCCTCATCGTTGGTGCGATGCAGGATGCTGCGCAGCGGCGTGGTTTGGCGCAACGCCTCGCAGAGCCAAGGCAGCAGCGTTTCCACGCTGTCGGCGTAGGTCGCCACCACGGCGACATCGTTGTACAGATCCACGGTGAGGCCGGGCAGGCCGTCGCCCTCGCCGAAGAGCCAACGGAAGGCCGTGTTGTCGCCGCGCTGGCGCAACGGCTGGCGCACGGCCCATGCCGCGGCCACACGCTGCGCCAGCCATGCCGCGTCGGGGGCACGGCGCTGCGAATAGACGCGCAGCGCAATCGGCGACCGCTCGTCCCACAGCGCATAGCCGCGCCAATTCCCCGCCTGCACCTCGACCCATGCGCCGCTGGGGGCGCTGAAGTGGCGCGGCACATGGTCGCGGTAGACCCAAGGGTGGCCGTTGGCGAGGGCGGGTTTCAGGAAGTGGGGCAGGGTGATGTGCATAGCGTGGGCGCGTTGGAACAGGTTATTGTTGAGGTGGATGACGGTATGAAGGATTGTATCGACCCGCAATGATGTGCCAACTTTGGCGCACCCGATGGACGATGCGCTGACGGACACGATGGCAGGCTTTGTCATGATGCCAAGCGAATCAAGCGGGTGGTGCAGGGTATCCCATGGCTTGACGTTGGGGCGGGCCTGCCAGAAGCAGCGCCCCGCTTTTTGATGGGGGGCGCTGATAGTATGATAGGCGCAATATTGATGGGATGGGGAGGTAAATGGGGGCCCACGCGGCGCGTCGCCCCACCCGGCGGAACGCAGTAGGGTCGGGCCGCCGTGCCCGACCGACAACACCGCCCGTCAACAGGTCTGCGTCACCGAGCGACGCCTACGCAGGGCTAAACAATGAAGCGCATCGCGGCAACGGGGGCCCACGCGGCGCGTCGCCCCACACGGCGGAACGGAGTCGGGCCGCCGTACCCGACCGACAACACCGTCCGTCAACAGGCCTGCGTCACCTAAACAATGAAGCGCATCGCGGCAACGGGGACGACCACGATGGGTCGTCCCTACTGAGGAAAATGCAATGATTGACAATGATCCCGCGCCAACGCGCCAACGCTCAGATCCTTCGCTTCGCACAGGAGAGGCCGCTTCAACGCTCGTCCTGACTGGCTTCATGGGCGTGGGGAAAACCACGGTGGGCCGCGCCCTTGCCGCGCGGCTGCAACGCCCCTTCGTCGATCTGGATCAGCGCATCGCAGCGCTGACGGGCCGCGATATTCCGGCGCTCTTCGCCGAGGGCGAGGCAACGTTCCGCGCTGCCGAAGCCGCCGCCCTGCGCGGCCTGCCCAGCGATCAACCGCTGGTGATCGCCACGGGGGGGGGCACGTTGATTGGCCGCGCCAACCAACGGTTGCTCGATGGGGCGACCCTCGTTTGTCTCGATGCCCCGCTGTCGTTGCTCCAAACGCGGCTGGGCAACGATGGGCAACGACCGCTCGCCGCCGAGGCGCAACGGCTCTACGCGGAGCGGCGCGCTGCCTACCAGCGGCTGCCGCTGCACGTCGACGTGGCGGGCCGCACGGTGGCGGAAATTGTGGCGGAGATCGTGGGGCTGAGGCCCTCATCCCCCCGGCCCCCCTCTCCCAATACTGGGAGAGGGGGGAGGTTTTCCTTCCACGTCCCGACGCCCCACGGCGAGCCGTATCCGATTCTTATTGGGAATGGCATCGGCGCTGAGGTCGGTGCCCATCTGGCGGCGTGGGGCGTGGAACGGGCAGCGCTCATCACGGATCAGAACGTCGGCCCGCTCTGGGGCGAGAGCGTGCGCCACGACATCTTGGCGGCGGGGCTGCCGACTACCCGTCTGACGATGGCGGCGGGCGAAGTCCACAAAACGCAGGAGACGGTGGCCACGCTCTACGACGGGATGGCGGCGGCGGCTGTGGCACGGGGGGACGGCGTGGTGGCGCTGGGCGGCGGGGTGGTGGGTGATGTGGCAGGCTTCGTGGCGGCGACGTGGATGCGCGGCCTGCGGCGCGTGGTGCAGATGCCGACGACGCTCTTGGCGATGGTCGATGCCTCGGTCGGCGGTAAAACGGGGGTCGACCATCCGGCGGGCAAGAATCTGATCGGTGCCTTCCGCTTCCCCGATCTGGTGCTGATCGATCCGGAATTCCTGACGACGTTACCCGACGCCGAGCTACGCAACGGCATGGCGGAGGTCATCAAACATGGCGTCATCGCCGATCCGGCGCTCTTCGATACGGTATTGGCGCACAAGGGACCACTGCTCGATCTGCTGACGGCCGATTTCTTGGCGCGGGCGGTGCAGGTAAAGGTCGAGATCGTCACGCGCGACCCCTTCGAGCGGGGCGAGCGGGCGCTGCTCAACCTCGGCCACACCTTCGCCCACGGCTACGAGCTGGTCAGCGGCTACGCTATTTCCCACGGCGAGGCCGTAGCGATGGGCATGGTGACGGCAGCGCGTCTCAGCGAACGGCTCGGCATGGCCGTGTCGGGCTTGGCGGGGCGCATTGCGGGGACGTTGGAACACGTGGGGTTGCCCACGGCGTGGCACGGCCCCGACAGCGCCGACGCGCTGTGGGCGGCCATGCAACAGGACAAGAAGCGCACGGCCGCCGGCCTACGCTTCGTCCTGCCGCGCGACATCGGCGACTGCGTGCTGACGGAGGCGGGCGCCGTCAGTCGGGCAGATGTGGCGGCGGTTTTGTGTGAGGGTGTGGGGGTGTGAGCGGGTCGAAGCCAGAGTGCTGGCGCAAGCTTGCGACCCGCGCCACCGAACGGTGCAAATCGCATTGTGAAGCAAGGCAAATGCCACGTATCCGATTCTCGATTCTCGATTCATGACCCCACCCGCAGCGCCTCGATACGCTTCCCAACTGCACCCCGTTCGCCATTCGGCATGCTGCGTCTGCGTTCGCCGTGCCGTTCTGCGTTAGCTGCTCTGCGTTAGCTGCTCTGCGTTGCCGTTCCGTTCAACAGCGCCGCCAACTTGGCCCGCAGCCGGTCGGTCAGCTCGTCGTCGTGGGCGGCCTGCATCGCTTGGCGGACGGAGGGTTGGTCAACGTAAGCGGCTAGGGCATCGATCGCCGTTTCGCGGACGGCGATGTTGTTGTCCGTGATCAGCTCGAGCAAGAAGTCGCGCGACCCTTCGGGGTCGAGTTCGATCAGCCCTTCGAGCGCGCGCGGGCGGATGAACGGGTTGGGGCTAAGCGCCATTTCGCGCAGCGTCGGAAGTACCTGCTGATCGCCCGCATCGACCAAGGCGCGGCAGGCGGCACGCTGCACACGACTGTCCTCGTCGTCCAACAGGGTGCGTACAGAGACCAGGGAGGGGCCGATGCCGATCGCTTCCAGCGCTTGGAGCGCGGCCAAACGCAGATTGGGGTTGCGGTCGGTCAGTGATCGTTCCAGCGTGCGGCGGGACGGCTCGTAGCGGAACTGACGCAGCGCACGAGCCGCCACCGTCCGGCAGCCGACCGCCTCTTGGATCAGCGACACGAGCAGTGGCCCCGCCTGCGCCTCGTCACCGGCGCTGGCCAGCGCTTGGATGAGGGTATTGATGAAGGGCAGATCGCGGCGCGGGTTGTCCAGCGCTTCCATCAGGCTGTCACGCATCGTTTCGAAGGTGGTCGGATCGGCCACGTGGCGCAGCCCGCGTGCCGCATCCAACCGGATTTTGCGGTGGGAATCCTGTAAGGCATCGGCCAGCACATCGGCACTTTCCGGGGCGTGCAGCTCGCTCAGCGCACGCATGGCGGCGGCGCGGATGTGGGGATTGCTGTCCTCCAGCACCTCGGCGATGGTGCCGGCATACTCCGTCGCCCCGATACGGCCCAACGAGCGGATTGCCGCGCTGCGCACAAAGGGGTTGGTGTCGAAGAGCAGGTCGCCCAGATAGAGCGCGGCCTCCTCCCGCTTGAATGCGCCGAGCGCTTCGGCGGCGGCGGCGCGGACATAGCTGTTGCGGTCACTGGTGGCGATTTGTAGCGCGCCCAGACCGATGCGCAGCACCCCCATCCGTTCGGCGGCGGCACTACGGACACGCGGATTCTCACTCTTTATCTCTTCGAGCAATTGATCGGCGTGAAATTCCTCTATTTCGGTATCGTACGTCATCGAACGAATCCTCTCCAGTCACATCGTGTGACGGCTGTTTTCCGATATTCTGTCATCAAAAAATGACCCAAATCTAAAGAAACGGTGGGAAGCCAAAAGGAATGAGAGGGGATCGGGGATGAGGTGTGGTGATTATAGCGCGTTGGTGGGCGATGTGCTCACCAGTTGCCCGTACGAGAAGTCGGTCAACATGGCGTCGAAGTTGGCGATGCGGTCGCGGGGCATGGTGTAGACCAGTGTCACATCCGCCGCAAAGGCCTCATCGTGAATCTCCCCTTCGTACTCGGCGATGCGGCTCACGATTTGCTCGTAGCGTGGATAGTCGACCACCAATTGGCGGCTGATGCGCTCGACATGCCATGTGCTCGGCATAGCCGCCATCAGCGTGCGCACCGCGCCCGCGTAAGCCCGCACCAAGCCCCCCGTCCCCAGCTTCGTCCCGCCGAAGTAGCGGGTGACGACCACCGCCACATCGCCCACATCTTGGCCCTGCAGCACGGCCAACATGGGGCGGCCCGCCGTGCCGCTTGGCTCGCCGTCATCGCTCATGCGCTCGACCACCCCCCGCTGATAACCAATGCGCCAGGCGAAACAGTTGTGGGTCGCGTCGGCGAACTCCGTGCGTATTCGGGCCAAGAACCGTTCGGCGGCCTCCACGGTCGGCGTGTGGCCGCCGGTGGCGATAAAGCGGGAATCACTCACCGGCGCTTCGATGCGCCACTTGCCTGCGGGGATCGGGTAGCGACTGTTTTCGTCCATGGTGGAAAGGATACCTAAGCCCGCGTCATCACCCAAAGCGCACCGCACGAAGCGCAGAACGGTCGATTGGGGGCGGAGGGGCGTTAGGACTGGCGGCCCCGAACGGTGAACCGGGTACGGCGCACCTCACCGATGGGGCCATGCGCCCCGAATCTCGATTCACGAGTCGCGGTGCAAGCGAGATCGTCCTTAATCGGCCGCCGGTGCGCTATCCATCCTTGCCCGCTGTGCGCTCGACGCCTTCCCACATCCCATCCAGATCCGCCTCGGTGACGGGCGGCTCGGCATCGGCGTAGAGGCCCCGCAAAACGCGCAGATTGACCACATCTTGGGCCTGATCTTCATCCTTCGGCGTTTCCAAGAGCATGGGCAGATCGGCAAAACGCGGATCGTTGAGGATGTTGCGGAAGGTCGACAGGCCACATTCGCCGAGGCCGATGTGGGTGTGGCGGTCGCGGTGGGCGCCGAGGGGGAATTGGGAATCGTTGAGATGCCAGCAGCGTACCTTGTCGAGGCCGATTCGGGCATCCCACTCGGCCATCACGGCAGCGTAGCCATCTTCGCTGATCAGGTCCCAGCCCGCGCCGATGGCATGGCAACTGTCGAAGCAGAAGCCGATGCGTTCCGGCGCCTGCAAACGCGCAAGAACCTCGACAAAATGGTCGATTTCTGCACCAAGTGTCGTGCCGGTACCCGCCGTGATCTCCAGCAACAGCATGGCGCGGTCGTCACCGCGATCGTGTGCTTGGTTGATCGCCTTGGCCAGTTGCGCCACGCCCGCTTCGACGCCGCTGCCGGTGTGGGCGCCCGGGTGCAGCACCAAGTAGGGAACGCCGAGCGTGCGGCAGCGATCCATTTCGATCAGAAAGGCATCGAGCGATTTCTGCCAGATTGCGTCATCGGACGAGGCCAAGTTGATCAGGTAGCTGCCGTGAGCGACGACCGGCAGGCCGCTTTCGGCGTGTAGGGCGCGAAATTGTTCGACCTCTTCCGTTTTGAACGGGCGTGCCTTCCATTGGCGGTTGGATTTGGTAAAGAGTTGAATCGCCTCGCAGCCGATCTCTTGACCCCGTTCGATGCTGCGCCAAACCCCGCCCGCCGCCGAACAGTGGGCACCTAGCAATGGCATGGTCCCTCCTTGTAGTGATGCGTGTCTTGTTGCTGACTAAGAATGCTATGGTGGGTGCTGGCTTTCGTCAAGCGGCCGTAGGTGGTCTCCAGCGTTGTGCACTTTCAAAAGAAGCTCGGTTCCACGAGAGGGGGAGCTGGGGGAGCTGGGGGAGCTGGGGGAGCGGGGGAGCGGGGGAGATGGGGGAGCTTAGGGAGCTGGGGGAGCGGGGGGATCATACATGAATCTTTCCCCAACTGCGTAACATCTAGCTGTTATTCTTGCACCGCCCCTGTCGGACACGCGATACGCAACGGCCCGACAACAGGGCAGCAAACGCTTGGGTGGCACCACTCGTGCGGACACCCCAGGCCCGCAGGCGTACTCAAGCGTTGTGCCAGAAAAGCGTGAGAGGTCATGGGTAGCCGCCTGGCATGGGATGGGTAACTACGGCAGATCCCCGTTGGTAGCAAAGGAGGGGTGGGCAGGTCGAGGACCCATGTACGTGTTGAACGTAGCCCCTTCAACGCGAGGCCGCTGTATATCCCCCTTAAGCTCCGCAAGCTCCGCAAGCTCCCTTAGCTCCCTCGACTCTTCCCAATTCCCGATCCAGAGGGCGTGGCGCTCTGCCCCATTCCTCTCTGCACCCCAATGGCTTGGCGACTGACGCTAACCCATCTATACTCATCCCTGTTGTAAACCTGATCAACTCCTACCATAGGAAGGATGTCGTTATGTCGAAAATGGATGATCTGAAGCGTCAAGCGGAAAGTAAAGGGCAGGAGCTTAAAGGCAAAGCCAAAGAGGTGGTTGGCGATCTGACGGATGACGCCAGCCTGCAGGCGGAAGGCAAGGCCGATCAAGCGGCGGGCAGCGCCAAAGGGAAAGCCAGTGAGGCGTTGAGTGAAGCCAAGGACCGCGTTAGTGATCACTGGGGTGCCGAGGAAGAGCTGAATCTGACCGGCGCTGGGGACGAGTTGAAAGGGAAAGCGAAGGAGGCTTGGGGCGATTTGACCGGTGATCGCGAATCCCAAGTGGAGGGTAAGGTCGATCAAGCCGTTGGCAAGGCCAAACGGGCCGCGTCGGACGCCATTGACAAGGTCGAAGATGCGCTCAGCGGTGACAAATAATCACCCGTAGCTCAGCATTACAGGGGGCGTCTGTGACTTCGGTCACGGACGCCCTTTTGTTTTTGCTCGGCCCAATCGATCGTTAAGAGGACAACAGGCCCCAATCTTGCGGGAAATCGGTAAATAATCCGTCGACGCCACGCTTCAAAACGAGCCGTGCGCTGCCCACATCGTTGACCGTCCAGACGAAGACCTGCTTGTCCGCTTGGTGCAGCGCGTCCACCTGCTCGACGGTGGGCAGATCGTAGAGCGGGGGGTGATAGGCCTGCGCGTCCAGTTCAGCAAGGAGGGCGACCGGATCATTGCTGGCGATGCTGACGAGGGCACCGAGGGAAAGGCGGCTTGAATAGCTGCGCAGGGCACGGAGATAATCATGGTTAAAGGAGGAAAAAATCACCCGCTCTTCCATACCCATCTGCTGAACGAGCCGCCACGCGGTGGCCACGATTGTGCTGTCCCCGATGGTACCGCGCAAATCTTTCAATTCCACGTTGATCCACCAATTCGCATCGCGCGTGAAGCTCAGCGCGTCACGGAGCGTCGGCAGGGCTTCGCCCGCAATGCGGCGCTGTAGGGCACGATCCACCTTACCCACTTTGATCTGCTTAAACGGATCCTGTTGCAGGAACCACGAGCCTGCATCGAGTTGCTGCAGCTCAGCCCAACTGAACTCCCCGCTTTGCCAGGGCGCCCGGTCGGGGTAGCGCAGCGCCACATCGGTGGTGCGCGCCAGCGTATCGTCGTGAAGCAGATAGGGGATGCCGTCCATGCTCATGGCGACATCCACTTCCCAGATATCAGCGCCGTGGGCCAAGCCCAATTCGCCGGCCAACAGGGTGTTTTCGGGGGCCAAGCTGCGGGCGCCCCGATGGGCGATATTCACTGGATGGTTCATTGTTTCTTCTCGAGTATCTGTGGGTACAACGCTTCCATTTCGCGTACGGTGCGTTCGATGTCGAAATAGCGTTCCGCCCGCGCCCGCGCCGCACGGCCCAGCCGCTCACGCTGTGCGTCGTCGTTCAGCAGGGCCAGCACATGGCGGGCCAATGCCCCCCCATCGTTCGGCGCGGCGAGCAAGCCGCTGATGCCATCTTCGATCAGTTCCGGCGTGGCCCCGTGGCGGAACGCGACGACCGGCTTTGCCATGGCCATCGCCTCGACGGTGACGAGGCCAAACGGCTCTGGCTGACCCGCGTGAACCATGAGCTGCATCGCGGCCAGCGCGGGTCGGACGTCGTCGAGCTGCCCGGTGAACGTCAACCGATCCCGCAGGCCAACTGATTCGGCCAATCGGCGGAGTTCCTTCGTGTAGCGATTTGCCTCTTCGTGCAGCGGATTGCCGCCGACGATCACAAAACGGGCATCAGGCCGCCTTGCCGCGACCCGCGCGCCCATTCGCAGGAACTGATCCTGCCCCTTCCACGGTCGGAGTCGTCCGACCATGCCCACCAGTGGGGCATCGGGGGGAATCGCCCATTGCTGGCGAAAGGCGCATCCCTCTTGAGAAGGGTCGAAGGTGGCCAGATCGATGCCGTTATGTATAACCGTTGATGCGGTTGGCAGATGCGCCGCGACCGCGCGCGAGTTGGCGACGACGCGCAGGGCGCTACGCCCCAACAGTCGTTTCAGCATCCCGTCCAACCCCCCATGCGAGGGTTCGGTTTCCGACAGCCAGAAGTCCCGCATATGCCAGAGCCATGGAATCCCCGCGATGCGGGCGGCCACCGCACTGTACAACGCGGCCCGCACCGTATTGGCGTGGATCAGCCCCGCCCCACGGCGCTGGGCCACGTCTGCCAATGCGTTCGCGCCGTGCCAAACGTCGACCCCCACCGTGGCAGAGCGCCGCAGCCGCGGCATCGCCACGTGATGCACGGGCACACCCAACGCCACCGCTGCGTCGGCCACGGGGCCACCCACCGTGGCAAGCTCGGGCTGCACCACAGCGCGATCCAGATGCGCCAACAGCAACAAGAGGCTCCGCTCCGCGCCTCCCAGCCCCGAGGCGTGGTCAACGAAGAGCACGATCATAGAGCTGCTCCAACTGCGCCCCGACTGCTTGGGGCGAATGGCGACGTTCGACGTAGGCGCGGCCCGCCGCCCCCATCGTCGCCCAGCGCGCGGGCTGGCTCAACAAGCGGTCCAGCGCGTCACGCAGGGCCTCTACCTGCCCCTCCGGCACCAGCAGTCCTGCGTCCCCATCGGCAACGATCGAGGGAATGTCGGCATGGATCGTACTGATGACCGGCAAGCCGCACGCCTGCGCTTCAACAAGAACCGTCGGAGTGCCCTCGCTTTCGCCGGTTTGGGGGTCGGTACGGCTCGGCAAGACAAAGAGGTCACTTTCCGCCATCCGTGCCACGACCTCGTCGGGCCGTTGCCAGCCCAAAAAGCGTAGCCGCGCCGTCAAGCCCAGCGTCGCTCCGAGCTGTTCCAGCGCCGCCCGCTGCGGCCCATCGCCCGCGATCCACAGTTCGAACCCATGCTGTTCCTGTAGCGCGGCCAGGGCACGCAGCAGGATGTCGATCCCCTTCTTGGGGATCAGCCGGCCCACGGTCAGCAGGATCGTCGGACCCTCGCTGCGGGGGCGGCGCGGACGCGCGTTGAAGCGTGCCATGTCGACGATCAGCGGAAGTTCGACGGTGCGTGCCGCGGGGGCGCCGAGCTGTACGAGGCGCTGGGCCATGGTGGGACCAAGGGCGACAAAGAGGCTGCCCTGCTGCCAGAGCGTCGCAAATCGTCGCTGCCAGCCCGGGGCGGTGGCGAAGACAGAGAGATCGATTCCATAGAAAGAGGTGATGAGCGGTAGGCCGAGTCGTTTCGCCACCGGCACCCACAGGGCGCCCAGTTGGCCGAAGTGAGCGTGGAGTAGTCGAACTTCTTCCGCTCGGATCTGCCGCTCCAGCCACGGGCTGTGGCCCACCGTGCGCAGCGCCACCCGTTCTAATAGGGACGCTGCCCGACCATGACGCGCGGCGGAGAAGTGCGCCTCGAAGGGGAAGATCGCTTGGTTTTGCTGGGGGAAGCGATCGAGGACAATGGGGCGATAGCGACGGTGGGCTTGCAGAAGCTGGTAGATAAAGGTCTCGGACTTCGGCAAAAAGTGATCTTTAATATGGGCCACGGTGGGACGAGAAGAGAACATAGTTGGGCCTTGTCACAAAAAAACGCCCCGCCGCCATGGGCGAGGCGTCCTATTCATCGCAAAGAATCGCTACGCGCCCGCCATGCTGGGCAGCATCACGCCCAGCACGCGCTCCATCGCCATTGAATGGCTACAAACGCCATGGCTGTCGAAGTAGTGGCAATCGCAACTCCACTCGCCTTCGTCGTAGCTGACACTGTGACCGTCGTTCACCCCATCGATCTGTACTTTGAAGCTGTTGAACTGGATACGATGGGGCTCGGATGCGTATTCTTTCGATTTTTGGATCTTGCTAATCATCCCGGAATCCATCGGTAGCCTCCTTTGGCTGGGTGCGGGTAATAAAAAAGACGCCCGTGCAGAGACAAGGCATCTTCATCAGTCACAATACGGCTGTCGTCTAATTGTCTTGATCGGACGTTGTGCCATCAGAACGGCACCCCTCACGTAAATAGACAGAATTTGTCTTGGGCGGGGCAATGTCAATCGCCCCCCTGCGCAATGGTACGAGTATATCCCTGAACCGCAGCTTCGTCAACCGACGATTTTCATACGGTGGGGAGCTGGGGGAGCTTGGGGAGCTTGGGGAGCTGGAGGAGCTTGGGGAGCTTGGGGAGCTAGGGGAGCTTGGGGAGCTGACGTGTAGGGGTGTGAGGGTGTGGGGGTGTAACGGTCCAATATTGAACCATGCCCCTCGATGCATGATGCTCGATTCACCCTGTCAGTGCGGTCATACAATTCCCAACATCCCCCCATGCACCATGCACCATGCACCATGCACCATGCACCATGCACCTTGCACCATGCACCTTGCACCATGCACCATGCACCATGCACCTTGCACCTTGCGCCAACCGCCCCCCGAAAACCACCTACCGTGCCCCCTACTCGTTGAACAGCGCGCCGACGGAGATGCCGAAGTGGATGCGGCGGATCACTTCGCCGAGCAGGGGGGCGATCGAGAGGATTTTCATGTTCGGCAATCGCTTCCGTTCGGGGATGGGCACACTGTTGGTGACGATCAGTTCGGTCAGCGGTGCATTCGCCAGCCGCTCGGTCGCGGGGTCGCTGAGGATGGCGTGGGTCGCCACGGCGTAGATATCGGCCGCGCCCGCGTCCCGTAGGAACTTGATGGCGTTGGTGATCGTCCCGGCGGTGTCGATCTCATCATCGTAGATCACCGCAGTCATGCCATCGACATCGCCGATGAGCTGCATCCCCTGGGCCGTCGGATCGTTCCCGTAGCGTCGCTTTTCGACGACGGCCAACGGCGCTCCCAACGCATCGGCCAGGTAACGGGCTTCTTTGGCGCGGCCCGCATCGGGGGCCACCACCACGACATCGTCCAGATTCTTGGCGCGCAGGTAATTGCGCTGGATGTGGAAGGCGGTGAGTTCGTCCCCGGCGATGCTGAAGAAGCCTTGGATCTGGCCAGCATGAAGATCCACCGTCAGGTAACGGTCCGCCCCGGCCACTTCGACCAAATCCGCCATCAGTCGGCCCGTGATCGGGACGCGGGGCTGGTCCTTCTTGTCCGAGCGGGCATAGGCCATGTAGGGAAAGACCGCCGTGATGCGACCCGCCGAATCCCGCTTGAGCGTTTCGATCATGATCAACAGCTCCATGATGCTGCGGTGAACGGGGGAACTCATCGGCTGGATGATGAAGGCATCTTGGCCGCGCACGCTGCTGTGCAGCCGCACGAAGATGTTCTCGTTGGGGAACTCGAAGACATCCGCGCCGCTCAGCGGAATCTTGAGGTAGTCGGCGACATCTTGGGCCAACTCGGGATGGGCGTTGCCGGTGAACAGCTTGATCTCGCCGTACATGGGCGTTTGGAGGCTCCTTGGCGGGGCGTACTGAATATTTAGTACTGAGGTTGGTGGGTTGGTAGACAGGCCGCTGTGCTGAAGGATGGTTTAGAATGCATGGGATTTCATCTTGTCATCTGTAAACCAAGAGCCAAATCCATGACGTTTAGGCACTTGGATAGATCGCTCCCCCAGCGCGGTTCAGTGGGATAGGAACGGCGGCTCGTCGCAGTTGATGGGTCAGTCCAAAACGTTCTTTATCTGGAAACTGAACAGCTCGATCATGAAGATCTTCAACCAAAGTGATGCTGCATTGCCAAATCAACAAATCGATAAATTGATGCGCCCTTCTCCCCTGTCTCTAAGACTCAGGACGCTCCAACAACTCACGCGCCGCGCTATAGGGGTCTTGCTCGCGGGCGGCGATACGGGCGACGGCGGCTTCGTAGTCGTCGCCGACCCGTTCGCGCAGTTGGCGGAACAGTTCGCGGCGCAGCACGCGGAACAGCTCGTCGCTGGCCCGTTTGCGCTGTCGCTGGGCCAACTGACCGCTTTCGGCCAAGAACTGGCGGTGCTGCTCGATGGCCTCCGCCAGTTTGTCCACCCCTTCACCACGGGTGGCGATCGTTTTGACGATGGGCGGCTTCCAAAGATAGGCGTGGTTGGCGATGTCGAGCATCATGCGCAGACCGAGCGCGGTCTGTTGGGCGCGGGGGTGATCGGCTTTGTTCACGGCGAAGACGTCCGCAATCTCCATCAGCCCCGCCTTGATCGCCTGCACATCGTCCCCCAGACCCGGCACCTCGACGACGACGGTCGTTTGGGCCTCCTTGGCAATCTCGACCTCCGACTGGCCCGCCCCGACCGTCTCGACCAGGATCAGATCGTAGCCCGCCGCGTCCAGCAACGTTACCGCATCGCCGGTGGCGCGGGAAAGGCCACCGAGCGTCCCACGGCTGGCCATCGAGCGGATGAAGACGCCCGCATCGTTGGTGTGCTCGCTCATGCGGATGCGGTCGCCCAGCACCGCCCCACCGCTGTAGGGGCTGGACGGGTCGACCGCGACCACCCCGACGCGCTTGCCCTGAGATCGCCAATGGCGGATCAGCGCATTGACCAGCGTCGATTTGCCGGTGCCGGGTGACCCCGTGACCCCGATGATATGGGCGTTGCCACTCGCGGGGAATAGCTCGGCGACGAGTTGCTGTCCCTCCATCGCGCCCCGTTCAACTTTTGAAAGGGCGCGTGCCAATGCCCGTTTGTCGCCGTTGAGCAGACGTTGGGCCAGATTGTCAGAGTTTCCCACGACGGCCCATCTCATCTTTCACAAATTGGATGATGGTGTCGAGGGAAGTCCCCGGCCCGAAGATCCCGTTGACGCTGTAATCGTCGTGCAACGTGTCGGCATCTTCTTGTGAGATGATCCCGCCGCCGAAGAGCAGTACGTCGTCAAGCCCCTGCTCGTCCATCAGGCTGCGGATGCGCGGGAAGATCGTCATGTGCGCGCCCGAAAGGAGCGAGAGGCCGATCGCGTCGGCATCTTCTTGCAGCGCGGTATTGACGATCATCTCCGGCGTCTGACGGAGGCCGGTGTAGATCACCTCAAAGCCAGCGTCGCGCAGCGCGCGGGCCACGACTTTCGCGCCCCGATCATGACCATCAAGGCCGGGTTTGGCGACGATGATGCGTATATGGTTGAAATCCTGTTCAGACATCGTTGTCCTCGTTTTTTATCAATTGGTGCATCGTGATACGTAGCGTGGTGAGGGCGAAGGAGGCAATAGGCGCTGGCGCATTACCGCGAATGGCGGACCGGGCGGCAACGGGCCGTCACATCGACATTCGATCTCCGAGTTGCCGACTCGGTAAGCAGAGCCGATGTGGTGTCACAAAGTTATTCACTCGCTATTCTCTATCTCCCCACCATCTTAAAACGGAGCGGCAAAAGTGGCAACTCTCAGCCGATCAGACCGAGGAACAGCGGCGCGAAGAGGGCCGCGACCAGTACGACAAGCCCCACCACCGGCAGCCACGGATGCCCTTCGCCCCGTTCCCAAAGCGGGCGGCGCGTCGTTAGGGCGATGACACTCGCCAAGAAGATCAGAATGAAGGCGATGAGCGCCAAGAAGGGAATTGTGATGAAATCGAGCCAGTTGATGTATTGCGTGGTACAGGGAACGCCGACCCCACAGGCCCCACTGCTGGCAAAAATAATTCCCTTTTGGAGCAGATAGTGATAGGCGGACAACACCATTCCTACCCCCGAGAAAAAGAGGCTCATGTAGGGCAAGTGCTCGTCCCGCCGCAGTAGGCCGATCGGCAAAATTCCCAACGCTAAGGGGTACATCAAGATGCGCTGGTACCAGCAAAGAAGGCAGGGCAGATACCCTTTGACATCACTGAAGTAGAGGCTGCCCAGCATCGCAACCCACGCCACCACCAGAGCCGCGTACAGTGCGTAGCGGTCGCGCCAGCCGCGGGGTGCTGGAGCTTCCTCAATCGGTTCGTTCATGGTCCCTCAATCGTGAATGTGCCAGAAATGTTCCGATCATTGTAGCGCAAGTGGCGCAGAAGGGTAGGGGGTGTGTTGCGTGTTGGGCGGTGGGCGGTGGAGACGGTTTTGTGCGTCAGTTGGGTGTTTCATGGCGATCGGCGGAAGGGGACAGGTACAAGGGGCAAGGGGCAAGGGTGACTGTCATTCGAGAGGCGTTGTCTGTCGATTCACGAGTCACGATTCACGTCCCCTGCCCGCGCGCCACGTCGCTCTCGCTCGTTGGCAGGGCTTGGGCATCCGGCGCCACGGGCCTTGCCAGCACGATGGCCCAGACTTCGCGGGCGCCCGCGTGCCGCAACGCCTTTGCCGTGGCCTCCAACGTGGCGCCGGTGGTGCAGACATCGTCGACCAAGAGCCAACGCTGCCCCACCACGCTGGCTGCCGCGCGGAACGCAGCGTCCACGTTGCTTTGCCGGGCGGCGCGGTCAAGGCCAACCTGCGGTGGCGTGGCACGGATGCGTTGCACAGCGTGGTGGGCCACGGCAAGGCCACGTTCGGCGGCGAGTCGATCGGCGAGGAGTTCGGCTTGGTTATAACCGCGCTCCTTGCGCCGCGCTTCGTGGAGCGGCACGGCCCCCACCACGTCGATCGCGGTTCCGGCCACGGCCCAGCGCTGGGCCAGCAACGTGCCGAGTGGCTGTGCCAGTTGGGGTTGATGCTCGTATTTTAGGGCGTGGATCGCGCGGCGCAGCGGCTCGGCGTGGGGCCCAACCACCCGCATCCCATCAAGCTGGCTCGCGCTCGCCCGACAAACCGCACAAGGTGCGGCGTGCCGCGTCACTTGCGGCATGTCGCAGCGCGGGCAACGCGGTTCTTCAAAAAGAAGAATGGCGGCCAAGCAGCGCTCACACAGCCGCTCGCCCGACGCTTGGCAGCCGACGCAGGTCGGCGGAAAAAAAAGCTCGCCAAAGAATCGCCATGCCGCTTGCCAATCCATCGCGCCTCCGGTCGGGTGAATCGTGAGTATAGAGGACTTAGCCACGTCGACCGTGCGCGGATCGGCAGGGGCGACGCATTGCTTCAATGAACGACCGTTGACGGGGCGTTTGGTGAGTCCCGGCGCTTTTGGGTTCGACGCACGTGGAATGGGGGGCGCTAACGAACTGAGGGGAAGGCAGGGCACCGCCCATGAAAATTCGATGTAACCGATGCTCGATTCACGAGATCGACAGGACGCTCCCGCTCATCCAGCCCAATGGAAAGGCGTGAGTACCCTCCCAACCCCACCCCATTCGCTATGGGCGATCCCTAATCGCGCAGGAAGCTGGGTGGCGGGCGGAGGGGTTGGTGGGCGAGTCCGTCGAAGAGATCGTCGGGCAGCGCGGCGGGGGACAACGGTTCGCCAGCCACAACGGTGAAGCGCTCCAGCGGGCTTTCGGGCAGGGGAAGCCGATGGCTCTGAGGGTAACGACTGCGTAGGGCGATTTGGAGCGGGCGGGCGGCGCTGACGTCGACCGCGGCCAGCCCGTCGGGGTCGGCCACGCAAAGGCGCATCGTGCCCGCGTCGAGTGGGCGAAGCGCAGGCAGCGGAATAGCATCGTCAACCGCCATGGCCCATGCGTCGGCCACCGTCGATTGGACAGCGGGGTGGGCGACGATAACGTGGGGGCGTAGCGCTCGCATGGATCGCGCCAAGCGCATCACCACATCCGCTGGCGCTGCCCAATGGAAGTGTGTGGCAACACCGAGGAGCCACGCGGCATGGGCCGCGCTGGCGTGCAACGGCTCATCGTCGGCTCCGCTCAGCGTGATGAGCGCGGTTTGCGCCCCGCGCCAGCCGCTGACGGCCAATGTGCCGCACGGGGCCACCGCCTCGTGGCCCGGCATCGCCGTCACCGCGAGCATCATGGCACGGCGCTCTGGAATCGCCACGGGACGCTACGACGCGGGACGTGGATCGTCGGTAACATTCGTCTCGTGGAAAACAGTTGCCGCTTGGCAAAAGGCCCCATCGTGCCAGACGCCGCGCAGATTGCGGTAGCCGCAAGAATAGCAAGCGACGTCGCCACACCGTTTGCAGTGGCCCAGTTCAATCGCCTCAACACGACATTTGACGTTCGCGCACATAGCATGCTCCGTGGGATATTGATAGCGACGCGGGGGGCGCGTCTGTGGCTAGTGAGTAAATGATGGGATTTTGGCGAATGGGGAGAAGCAGGACAGCCTTTCACCGCATCGCTCATGTCGCCGCTTGGCTTCGCTCAGGGCCGATCGTTCTGCGTTCTGCGTTCACCCGCGCCCCAACAGCGAGCAACGAGCGCAACAACCCGCCACCAGAAAGCCAAGCCCTTCTCAGCCGTGTTCTGCGCTGCCGTTCACGCGCGTGTCAGCTTCTTGTAGCTGATGCGGTGCGGGCGGTCGGCCTCAGCGCCGAGCCGTTCGCGTCGTTTGGCCTCGTATTCGCTGTAGTTGCCTTCCATCCAGACGACGCGGCTCTCCCCCTCGAAGGCGAGGATGTGGGTGGCGACACGGTCGAGGAACCAGCGATCGTGGGAGATGATCACGGCGGAACCTGCGAAGTTTTCCAAGGCTTCTTCAAGGGCGCGCAGCGTGTTGACGTCGAGATCGTTCGTCGGCTCGTCCAACAGCAGCAGGTTGGCCCCGCTCTTCAAGATCTTGGCCAGATGAACTCGGTTGCGCTCCCCACCGCTAAGACTGCCGACCTTTTTCTGCTGGTCGCTGCCACTGAAATTGAAGCGGGCGACGTAGGCGCGGGAATTGACGAGCCGAGTCCCGAGTTGGATCTGGTCGCTGCCGCCGCTGATCTCTTCCCAGACGCTGCTATCGCCATTCAACCTGTCACGGCTCTGGTCGACATAGGCCAGCTCCACCGTCTCGCCGAGGGTGAAGGTACCGCTGTCTGGCACATCTTGACCCGTGATCATGCGGAAGAGCGTCGTTTTGCCCGCACCGTTTGGCCCCACCACCCCCACGATGGCGCCGGGCGGCAGGTCGAAGCTCATCCCCTCGTAAAGCAGCCGGTCGCCGAAGCCCTTACTGACCGCCTCGGCCTTGACCACCACATCCCCCAGCCGCGGGCCGGGCGGAATGAAGATTTCCAACTCTTCGTTGCGCCGGCTGTTGCCCTGCGCCAGCAGCTCGTTGTAGGAGCGGACGCGGGCTTTCCCCTTACTTTGGCGCGCTTTGGGCGACATGCGAATCCACTCCAACTCTCGTTCAAGCGTCTTCTGCCGCTTGCTGTCGGCCTTGGCTTCATTGTCGATCCGGGCTTGCTTCTGTTCCAGCCACGAAGAATAGTTGCCCTTCCACGGGATGCCCTCGCCACGATCTAGTTCCAAGATCCAGCCCGCCACATTGTCGAGGAAGTAGCGGTCGTGGGTGACGGCGATCACCGTTCCCTCGTAATCTTGGAGGTGGCGTTCCAGCCAAGCCACCGATTCGGCGTCGAGGTGGTTGGTCGGCTCGTCCAGCAGCAGGATATCGGGCTTTTGGAGCAGCAGACGGCAGAGCGCGACCCGTCGCCGCTCGCCGCCGGAAAGGACGCGGATCGGCGTCTCGCCCGGCGGGCAGCGCAGCGCATCCATCGCCAACTCCAAGCGACTGTCAATGTCCCATGCGTCGAGGTGGTCGATCTTCTCCTGCACCTCGGCCTGACGGTGGATGAGGTCGTCCATCGCTTCGGGGGTCATCTCCTCGGCGAACTTGGCGTTGATCTCGTCGAATTCGCGCAGCGCATTCACCGACTCTGCCGCGCCCTCTTCCACGATCTCGCGCACCGTCTTCTCCTCGTCGAGCTGCGGCTCCTGCTCCAGAAAGCCAACGGTGAAACCCGGCGCTAACACCGTTTCGCCCAAGTGGTCGTCGTCGCGGCCCGCCATGATGCGCAGCAACGAACTCTTGCCCGCGCCGTTCAGCCCCAGCACGCCGATCTTGGCACCATAAAAATAGGAGAGATAAATATCCTTCAGAACCTGCTTGTTGGGCGGGTGGATCTTGCCCACGCCGACCATCGAATAGATGACTTTCTTATCGTCGCTCATGCTTCAATTTGCTCGCTTCTGTTTCGCATTCTTGCCACAAGTATACACGAAAGGTGCCAAATCGCAGGAGCGGACGGCAACGCAGAGCAGGTAACGCAGAGCAATTAACGCAGAGCAGGTAACGCAGAGCAGGTAACGCAGAGCAAGTAACGCAGAGCAACTCCCCAAACTCATCAAACTCATCAAACTCCCCAAACTCATCAAACTCATTAAACTCCCCCCCCCCACCCTCCACTTGCCCGATCCCGTGCCATGCGCCATACTTGGCGAATTGAGAGTAAACGCACACCGTCGTGCGGCGACACCTTTTTGGAGAATCGTATGGTCGAGCAGGAAACGCGCACAGAGGCGCAGACGGAACCCGCCGAACCCCTCAAAGATGAGGTGGTTGAAAGCAGCCATGAGGCAATGATTGCCGGGGGACGGCTGGCCTACACCGTCCACACCGGTACGCTGGTGCTGCGCAACAACGAAGACAACAGCGACCGCGCCAATATCTTCTTCGTGGCCTATATCAAGGATGTTGAGGATGAGGCGGAACGGGTCGCTCGACCGCTGGTGATCGCCTTCAATGGGGGCCCCGGTTCTTCGTCGGTTTGGTTACATCTGGGGGTGCTCGGCCCGCGCCGTGTCTTTTCGGGCGATGTCGATCAGATGGCGGGCCCGCCTTACGAGCTGGTGGACAACGACCACTCGCTGCTCAACGAGGCCGATCTGCTTTTCATCGATCCCGTCAGCACCGGCTATAGCCGCGCCGCGCCGGGGGTTGATGCCTCTCAATTTCACGGCGTGAAGGGGGATGCGGAATCGGTCGGCGATTTCATCCACCTTTTCGTCAGCCGCTTTAGGCGCTGGGGATCGCCCAAGTATCTGATCGGGGAGAGCTACGGCTCCACCCGCGCCGCCGCCCTCTCTGGCTATCTGCAAGATCGCCACGGCATGTACCTCAACGGCATTATGCTTGTCTCGTCGATCCTCAACTTCCAAACGACCAGCTTCACGATCGGCAACGATCTGGCCTACATCCTCTATCTGCCCAGCTACGCCGCGACCGCGTGGTATCACAGGGCGCTGGACGACGAGCTGCAGGCGGGTTCGCTGGAGTCGCTCTTGGCGGAGGCCGAAGCGTTTGCGCTGGGCGACTATGCCAGCGCGCTGCTGAAGGGGGCACGGTTGGAGGAAGCGGTCGCCGCCCGCGTCGCGTCGCAGATGGCGCGGCTCACGGGGCTGTCGACGCAATACATCCGCCGCAATGATCTGCGGATCACCCTCTTCCGCTTCGTGAAAGAGCTGCTGCGCGATCAAGAGCGGACCGTCGGCCGGCTGGACAGCCGGTTCCAGGGGATCGACCGGGATTCGGCGGGCGAATCCTTCGAATACGATCCCAGCTACAGCGCCATTCTTGGCCCCTATACCGCAACGCTCAACGATTATTTGGGGCGGGAGTTGGATTACCAGCGCGATCTGACCTATGAAATCTTGACCTCGCTCCACCAAACGTGGAACTACAGCGAATATCAGAACCAGTTCGTCGACGTCGCCGAAACGCTGCGTGCGTCGATGACGCGCAACCCGAAGCTGCGACTGCTGGTAGCGAGTGCCTATTTCGACTTGGCGACGCCCTACTTTGCGACCGAATACACCCTGAACCATCTTCGCTTGGACGAGTCGCTGCACGCCAACATCCAGAAATATTATTACCATGCGGGCCACATGATGTACGTCCACGAACCCTCGTTGGCCCACCTTGCCGAAGCCTTGCGCCGCTTCGTGGCGGCCCCGTCGTAGATCGCGGCCCGACGCCGCTGGAATGCCTTGACAGTGGCCGTGCGTTTTGCGCGGTCGCTCGGCGGCGCCCCACCGCGTGGCGCAACGAAACACGGCGCTGCAGAGGCAGAGAGAGGAGACGCGCCGCATGATACTCACGATCAGTACCACCCACCGGCCCGCCACCGATCTCGGCTTCTTGCTCCACAAACATCCGGAACGGGTGCAGCAGTTCGATCTGCCCTTTGGCGAAGCGCACCTCTTCTACCCCGAAGCGAGCGAAACGCGCTGCACGGCGGCCTTGCTCTTGTCCATCGATCCCGTCGGCTTGGTCCGAGATCGGGAGGGCGGAACCCTTTACCCCTACGTCAACGACCGCCCCTACGCCGCTTCCTCCTTCATGAGCGTCGCGATCACACGCCTCTTCCGTTCCGCGATGCGCGGCCAGTCGAAAGAGCGGCCCGCGCTGGTCGACCAGCCGATCCCGCTTGTGGCGCAGGTGGCCGCCGTGCCGTGCGACGGGGGGCTGGCACTGCTGACCAAGCTGTGGGAGCCGTTGGGCTATACCGTGGAAGCGCAGCCTCAACCGCTCGATCCCGCACGGCCCACGTGGGGGATGAGTCCGTACGTCACGCTCACCCTCCGCCACACCCTCCGCCTCGCCGAGCTGCTGACCCACCTCTACGTGTTGCTGCCCGTGTTGGACAACCGCAAACATTACTGGGTCGGCGACGATGAAGTCGAGAAGCTGCTGCGCGTCGGCGAAGGGTGGCTGGACGCCCATCCAGAGCGCGAATTGATCAGCCATCGCTACCTGAAGGGCCGTCGCCGCCTGACCGAGATGGCGCTGGCGCGACTGTTGCCTGAGGAGGAGGGGGCGGAGGATGGGTCACAAGAGGAGGCGCTGGTACGGCCGCAGCGGCTCCACGAGCAGCGCCTCGACAGGGTGGCCGCGCTGATCCGCAATTCGGAGGCGGTGCGGGTGCTCGACCTCGGCTGCGGGGAAGGCCATCTGTTGGAACGGCTGGTCGATGAGCCGCGCATCCAGGCGCTGGTGGGGGTCGATGTTTCCTCCCGTTCGTTGCAGCAGGCCCATCGGCGGTTGGGGTTGGATCGACCCCGCCCGGAATCGAACCGAATCACGTTGCTGCACGGCTCGCTCACCTACCAAGATGAGCGGTTACGCGGCTTCGATGTGGCGGCGATAGTCGAGGTCATCGAGCACATCGACCCTTCTCGGCTGGACAGTTTTGAGCGTGCGATCTGGGCGGCGGCGCGTCCCCGGCGCATCTTGCTCACGACCCCCAACGCCGAATACAACGTGCGCTTCCCCGCGCTGCCAGAGGGCGAGTTCCGCCATGCCGACCACCGCTTCGAATGGACGCGCGACCAGTTCCGCCAGTGGGCGGACGCGGTGGCGAGTCGCCACGGTTATCAGGTCGAGATAGAGCCGCTCGGCCCCGTCGATGAAGAGGTGGGCGCCCCGACCCAACTCGCCATCTTCACGGATCGTGAGGCGACGGCATGAAAATCGAGATCCCTGAGCTGGCACTCGTTCTGCTGATCGGCCCGTCCGGCGCGGGCAAAAGTCGGTTTGCCCGCGACCATTTTCTCCCCACCGAGGTCATCTCCTCCGATGACTGCCGCGCGTGGGTCAGCGACGACCCCACCGATCAATCGGCGACGGAGGATGCCTTCGACCTACTGACGACCATCGCACGCAAGCGGCTGGCCCGTGGCAAGCTGACGGTGATCGATGCCACCAATGTCCAGCCCGAAGCGCGCAAACCGCTGATCGAGTTGGCCCGCAGCTATCACGTTTTGCCGGTCGCCATCGTGCTTGACATGCCCGTTTCGCTCTGTCTACGGCGCAATCAACTTCGTGAAGATCGGTCGTTGGGGCCGCACGTCGTGCGCAACCAGCACAACCAGCTCCACCGTTCGTTGCGCGGCCTCAAACGGGAGGGCTTTCGCTACATCCACCATCTGACAAGCCCCGAGGCGGTAGAGTCGCTCTCCATCACGCGGCAACGGCTCTGGGTCAATCGGCGGGACGACGCGGGGCCGTTCGACATCATCGGGGATGTGCACGGCTGTTTCGACGAGTTGCACGCGCTGCTCGACGCGCTGGGCTACCAAGTCACGCGCCATGATGAGGAAGGCGAGCCGCGCTTCGAGGTTCAGCCACCCGCAGGCAGACGGGCGATCTTTGTGGGCGATCTGGTCGATCGCGGCCCCGACAGCCCCAACGTGCTGCGCTTGGTGATGGAAATGGTCGAGGCGGGAACGGCGCTCTGCGTGCCGGGCAACCACGACATCAAGCTGTTGCGGGCGTTGCAGGGCCGTCGGGTGAAGATCGCGCATGGGTTGTCCCAAACGCTGGACCAGTTGCAGGGCGAGAGCGTGGCCTTTCGAAAGCGGCTGATCGCCTTCCTGGATGGCCTCATCAGCCACTACGTCTTTGACGAGGGGAAGCTGGTGGTGGCCCATGCGGGATTGAGCGAAGCGCTGCAGGGACGCGCCTCCCGCTGGGTGCGGGACTTTGCGCTTTACGGCGATACGACCGGCGAGCTGGACGAGTTCGGCCTGCCCGTGCGCCGCGACTGGGCCGCCCGCTATCGGGGCGAGGCGTTGGTGGTCTACGGCCATACCCCCGTCGCCGAACCGCGCTGGCTCAACCACACGGTCAACATCGACACCGGCGCGGTCTTTGGTGGGGCGCTGAGTGCGTTGCGCTATCCGGAGCAGGCGGTCGTCTCCGTGGCGGCGCTGAGGCAATACGCCGTCCCCCCCCGTCCGTTGTCGGGCGACGCCGACCTGTTATCCGCGCAGCAACAGGACGACAGCTTGCTCGATCTGTCGGAGGTGACGGGCAAACGGCGCATCGAAACCGAGCTGCAAGGGACGGTCACCATTCGCGCCGAGAATGCCGCGGCCGCGCTCGAAGTGATGAGCCGTTTTGCGGTCGATCCCCGTTGGCTGATCTACCTGCCGCCGACGATGTCCCCCTCCAAAACCAGCCAACGGGAGGGGCTGTTGGAACATCCCGACGAAGCCTTTGCCTATTATGCCAACGCGGGCGTGACCGAGGTGGTCTGCCAAGAGAAGCATATGGGGAGCCGTGCCATCGTCATCGTGGGGCGCAGCGAGGCGGCGATCCAACAGCGCTTTGGGCTGCCGGAAGCGGCCATTGGCATTTGCTACACCCGCACGGGGCGGCGCTTCTTTGACGAACCAGCGCTGGAACGGGCCTTTCTACATCGGCTTCAGGCCGCTGTCGGTGCAGCGGGCTGGTGGGATCAATTCGAGAGTGAGTGGCTGCTGCTGGATTGCGAGCTAATGCCGTGGTCGGCCAAAGCGCAGGGGATGATCCGCGAGCAGTACGCCGCCGTGGGCGCGGCGGCCCGCACGGCCCTGCCCACGGCGGTGGCCGCGCTGCAAACGGCGCAAGCACGCGGTCAGGACGTGGCGGAACTGCGGCGCCGCTTCGACGCGCAGCAAGGGATGATCGAGGCCTTTAGCGCGGCCTATCGGCGCTATGCGTGGCCGGTGGAAGGGGTGGATGATCTGCGACTCGCCCCCTTCCATCTGTTGGCGACCGAGGGGGTTCTGCACAGCGACAAAAGCCATCTCTGGCAGATGGAGAGCCTCTCCGAACTGACCCGTCAGCCGGATCCCTTGCTGCACCCGACCGCCTACCGGCTCGTCGATCTGACGGACGACGGCGCGCGGGCCGAGGCCGTGGCGTGGTGGGAAGCGCTGACCGATGCGGGCGGTGAGGGGATGGTGGTGAAACCGATGCCCTTCATCGCACGGGGCCGACGCAGCATGATCCAACCGGCGGTCAAATGTCGGGGGCGCGACTATCTGCGTCTGATCTACGGCCCCACCTACACCGAGCCAGCGAACCTTGCGCGGCTGCGCCAGCGGGGATTGGGGCGGAAGAGCGCGTTGGCCTTGCGCGAGTTTGCGCTGGGCATGGAAGGCTTGGCCCGTTGGATACGGCGCGAGCCGTTACGACGCACCCACGAATGTATTTTCGGCGTTTTGGCACTCGAAAGCGAACCGGTAGACCCCAGACTATGATCACACTTTCCCGTTGGCTCAGTCGCGTTTCAACCGCCCCCGTGGCACTGGCTGGCCTGATCCTCTTCATTCTCTTCACCGCCACCGTCTTGCCCGACCAAGCGGCGCAGGCCGAACGGTATAGCACGGGGGTGGGGTCGCCCGATGCGTCGCTCATCTACAGCCCCGCGACATTGTACGACTTCGCAGAAGCCTACGGTGCGGAAGGACGGGCCGCTTTCATCCGAGCGCGCTTCACCTTCGATGTCGTCTGGCCGCTCGTCTATACGGTGTTTCTGGCGACGGCGATCAGTTGGGTTGCGGGCAAAGCGTTTGCGCCGACCAGCCGATGGCAACGGCTCAATCTGGTGCCGGTGGTGGGGATGATCTTGGATGTCTTGGAGAACTCGGCGACCTCCACCGTCATGTGGCGCTTTCCGAGCCGGACGCCTGTGATCGAGTGGCTGGCCCCGCTCTTCACCGCGCTCAAATGGCTCTTCGTCAACGGTAGCTTTGTGGTGCTGTCGGTGCTGCTGGTGATCGCGGTTTGGCGGCTGCTAAGGCAACGAGTGATCGCGGCGGGGTAAGGAGGGAATGGTGCATGGTGCATGGTGCATGGTGCATGGGGGAATGTTGGGGATTGTATGAGCGTGCTGACAGGGTGGAGCGAGGAGCGAGGGGCATGGCTCAATAATTGGACTGTTACACCCCAGCACCCCGCCACTTTAGCTCCCTACTTCGCCGACCAAAGCCGGATTTCGTCATAGAACGCTTGGAAGGCGAACCAGAAATGGTTGGCGTGGGGCAACGGCGTTAAACCATGGCCCTTCAGCGGCCCCGACCGCGCTCGTCCCGTGATATCCCAGCGGCTCCCCGTCGCCTCGTCAACGAAACCCGCCGCGTCGGCACGGAATGTCAGCCGCCTCCCCGCCACGATGGGATCGTAGGGGATGGCGCTGCCCACCATGCGGCTCTCGGCGATGCGGCTTTGGTCGAGAGCGGAACGCGCCTCGGAGCTGAAGAAGAGCACCACGGGCCGACCGGCGACTTCGTCATTGATCACCCGCGCCTCCGCCAGCGTGCTGAAGGGATAGGCCACCGCTTCGTCATCGATCACCAAGCCGACTACCCGCTCCAAGGCGGGCAGGCGGTCATCCGTCGTGCCGGTGAAAAGGAAGGGGCGTTCGCTGGAATCGTAATTCTCGTAGGGGTTCTGCCCGTACCGTGACAAACCGCCTTCCGGCCGCGCCAGCAGTTCGCCGTTGGGAAAGGCGGCGCGAAACTCGCCGACGCTGATGAGACTGGCGGGCAGCAAGGTGAGCCTCGTTCCCGCATATGCGCCCACGATCCCTTCGCCCGTTGCCTGCTGCCAAAGAGTTTCCGTTTGACGATCCCACATCACCAAATCGGAATAACGGAGCAGACCGCTGGTGCCGAAATCGAGCCGCGTCCCGTTGACGTCGCGGTCGAAGACGAGGGCGGTATTGCAGAGCGGGCAATAGGTGACTGCCACAGCCTTGCCCGCAACGATGTCGTTCACCACCTCATGCCAGATGAGGATCGCCAGGGGGTAGCCACGGGCCACGCCGTCATGCTCGAAAAGCAGAAGCGGTTGGCCATCTTCCAACCAATCGCTCTCCAACACCAATTCAAAGCGCGGCGCGTCGATCGGCGGGATCCCATCGCGCGGCGGGCCACCGCTCATCAGCTCGTCGAGCGGAATGGTGCGTCGGGACCAATCCGTTGCCCACCCGCGGGCGGTGGCGGGCAGTTGGGAACGGTCGATTTCGCCACTTTCCACGGTGAGCGTCGTTCCGATCGGCGCGCTTGTCCCGTTCGGTGACGCGCCGGTTGCTCTCTCACGCGGTACCGTCGTTGCACTGCTGCAAGCGATCAGAAGGGGAATCAACAGGGTGAGCCATCCGAGACGCATGATCTCCTCCACGGTCAATGATCCGACTTTGTCCCTAGCCAAGCAGCAAATCGACAGAGGGGCGGCTACAGCACCGCCTTTGTGCAAGGATAGTCAGATTTCGTCGCCGCGTCTGTAAGGGCCGTTACAATGTGCCAGGATCGGCCCCTTCAAAGAAATTCTCGCCGGTGGGGCCTGCGCTTTCGATGCGTCGATTGGCCTTGTGTGATGCCATGGGGTGGGCGTGTTTGGGCAGGACAGAAGGCTACCACGCGGACGCGGACAAGAGCCTCCCTTCGCTTCTCGAGGTGCAGGCCCCCGCCGCCATCAAGCCTCTGGGGAAAATGGGACCTTGCGCTGTCCTTCACCGCCCCACGCGGCCCGGCGCCGGTGGGGGGCAGCGCTAGGGCGTTGTGGGGGGCATTGCGGGCGGGCGGCGCCCTGCCGCGGGACGCGGTGGCCGTCGACGATGGGGGCGACGTTGCGGCGGGCGACGCCAGATGCGGCGCGCCGTGGCGTGGCGCGGCTTGGCCACGGGGTCCAGCAGCGCCAGTGCGACGACCTCGTCCATGCGCTCGACGAAGTGGATCGTCATGTCACGCCGAACTTTGGAGGGGATTTCTACCACATCCTTCTTGTTTTTCTTGGGGGCCACAAAGGTCTTGATCCCCGCGCGATGGGCCGCCAATACCTTGTCCTTGAAGCCGCCGATCGGCAGCACCCGCCCGCGCAGCGTGATTTCGCCGGTCATCGCCACATCCCGTCGCACCGGGCGCTGCGTCAGCGCGCTGATCAGCGCCGTGGCCATGGTGATGCCCGCACTCGGCCCATCCTTCGGGATCGCGCCCTCCGGCAGGTGGATGTGGATGTCCACCTTGTCCCAATCAAAACTCTGGATGCCGAGCGGGATGGCGTTGGCCCGCGCGTAAGAGAGGGCCGCTTGGGCCGATTCTTGCAGCACCTCGCCGAGCTGCCCCGTCAGGGTGATCGCGCCGCGCCCTTCCATCGTGATGACTTCGACCGCCATCAGGTCGCCCCCCGCTTCCGAGACGGCGACACCGGTCGCCATCCCGACCTCGTCCTCTTCAGCGGCCAAGCCATAGCTGAAGGGAGGCGGGCCAAGCAGCTTTTGGACCGAGGCTTGCGAGATGGTGCTGTGCGACTGATTGCCCTCTGCCACCGTGCGGGCCACCTTGCGACAGAGAGTGGCGATTTCACGTTCCAAGTTACGGACGCCCGCTTCACCTGTGTACTCACGGATCAATCGTTTGAGCGCCCCGTTCGAAAGGGTGAGGCTGTCGCTTTCCAGCCCGTGGCGTGCCAACTGGCGCGGAATCAAGAATTGTTGGGCGATCGATAGCTTTTCCTCTTCGGTATAGCCCATAAATTCGATGATTTCCATCCGATCGAGCAGCGCTTCGGGGATGGTGTAGAGCATGTTCGCCGTGGTGATGAAGAAGACCTCCGACAGATTGTAGGGCAGCTCCAGATAATGGTCGCTGAACTCGCGGTTCTGCTCGGGATCGAGCGCTTCCAGTAGCGCGGCGGCGGGGTCGCCCCGGAAGTCGAAGCCGAGCTTGTCGATCTCGTCCAGCATGAAGACTGGGTTGATCGTGCCCGCCCGGCTCATCCCTTGCAGGATGCGGCCGGGCATTGCGCCGATGTAGGTACGACGATGGCCACGGATCTCGGCCTCGTCCCGCGTGCCCCCCAACGAGACACGCACAAATTCGCGTCCCAATGCCTGCGCGATCGACTTGCCCAGACTCGTTTTGCCGGTGCCGGGCGGGCCAACGAAACAGAGGATCGTGATGCTGCCCTCTTTCGGCGAAAGCTGGCGCACCGCGATATGTTCCAAGATCCGATCCTTGATTTTCGGCAGACCGAAATGGTTCTCGTTCAGGACGCTGGCCGCATGGTGCAGATCGAGCTGATCTTCGGAGCGTTTGTTCCACGGCAGTTCCAGCATCGTTTCGATATAGGTGCGGAGGGGTCCCGCTTCGGGGCTGATCGGCGGAATCGCTTCCAAGCGCCGCAGCTCCCGTGCCGCCCGTTGTTGGGCCACCTCGCTCATGCCCGCCGCTTCGATCTTGCGGCGCAGTTCGGCCATCTCATCGAGGAGCGGATCGCCGTCGCCCAGCTCCTCTTGGATGACGCGTAACTGCTCGCGCAAGAAATATTCCCGCTGGCTGCGATCGACTTCGTTCTGCACCTGCAGGTGGATCTTCTCTTCCAGTTCCAACAGCTCCAGCTCTTGCGCGACCTGTTGCACCACCATCTGTAACCGTTGGATCGGGTCGAACGTTTCGAGGACGGCCTGTTGGACCGGCAGCGCCAGTTCCAAGAAGGAGGCGATCAGGTCGGCCAACCAGCCCGGTTCATCGGCGTTCAACACGCTGATCAGCATCTCATCGGTCAGATGGTCGTTGAGCATCAGGCAGCGTTCGAACAGGGTGCGGGCGCTGCGCATCAGCGCTTCGTCGTTGGGTTGCGGCTCCCACAGCTCTTCCACGATCTGCACTTGGGCACGCAACATCTCTTTGCGCGGCCGCCACCGCGACACCAGACAGCGGGCTTCGCCCCGTGTCAGGATACTCGTGCTGCCATCTGGCATCTTCAGGAGGCGTGCGATGGTGATTTCGCAGCCGACCTCGTAGAGCGCCTCCGTGGTCCCATCGAAGTCGTCGGGGTTGCGCTGGGCGACCACCAACAGAGTTTCGTGCGTTTGGTAGGTGGCCTCGATCAGCGGCAGCATCGCCTCATCTTCCAAGAAGATGGGCGAAACCATGCCGGGGTAGATGATCGTATCGGGAAGAGGCAGCACGGGCAGCACGACCGTGTCGGTGAAGGCGAAGCCGCTGGTGGATATTGTGGTTTGTTTTTTGCGAGTCATGGCGGGTGTCTGTTTACGAGGGGGTGAAGTCGAACGAGCGGGCGCCAAGGATCACCCTGGCTGCGTGGTGAACGTTGGAATGGCGGCAACGCGACCACGACCCGTGGGTTAGCGCTTCATTCAAAAATGATGGCCGCTCTTGTCACGGTCGGACGAGCGGCCATCGGGGATAGTATACCACGAGGGGCGGAAAATTGAGAATAGCGCCGTCATGCGCGACGGCGCACCACGGCGCATGAAAGTGGCGCGTGACGATGTGTGGGTGTGCGGGTGTACGGCATGGCCAAGCAGTGCCCTATCCACAGGACAACAAGGTTCCCATGCGCCATTCTCCACGCCGTGGTTGTGGCGGGCGACCGTTCACTGCGCAAGGGCGAACAAGGCGCAGCCGAACACACCACACGCTTCTTTATGCGGCGTTCTCCGTCAACGTCAGGTACTGGCCGGTGCTGCGCCATACCCGTTCGGTGACCGCCGCTTTGAAAGATTCGAAATGGACCCGATCGCGCCGCTCGACACCGATCAGCTCTTCCATAGATTCGAAGTACCACTTCACCTGTGAGAGCAGATGTTCTTGGCGGATGCCGAAGCGGGGCAGCAGATTCCACGCCCAACGGTATTCTTGCTCGATCACATCCAGCGCTTGGCAGCGCAGCACCACCTGGAGCATCAGATGGAATCGGCGGGGCGTTTCGCTATAAATCTGTTCGCGCCACGGGGTGCCGTTGGGCCGACCGGGGATTTGGCCGAGTTCAGGATAAACTTCGGCCAATTTGAGGGCGACTGTGCCACAGGTGCGATCCTTCGCGAACTCAAATTCATCCGCCAGATAGCTTCCCCGTTCCCTCAACCAGCCGCTCAGGGCCTGTTTGCCGATCCGTCCTTCTGCCACATCGCCCGCCAAGGCATGAACGCGCGAGGTGGCCGTCGCCAGATCGTTCCCGATGAAGTGGCCGGGCATCTGGGCGAGCAGCGCCGGATGACGCTCGAAGGCATGGCCGCCGTAGACCAGCGCTACGTTGTAGCCTTCCGTTGCCACGCTGTTGGTCATCTCGCTGATGCGCAACAGGTCGGGCACATGTTCGATCAAGCTGACACTTACGCAAAGCACCGCTGGGGAGAGCCGCTGCAGCAGGTCGGTCAGCCCACTGAGCGACATGTTAGCGCCTAAGAAGAGAATCTCGTGCCCCCGTCGCTGCAGCAACAGGGCCAGCATCAGCAGCCCCAGATCGTGCTGTTCGTCGGGGGCGCATCCACAGATGATACGCACCGGATGGGTGACGGAGCGTTCGGTCTGTAACTTGGACAGCAACCATTGACGCAGGAGGGTGGTGCCCAACTGTTCGCCGGTGACGTGCATCGTTCCATTCAGCCAGCGCTCGCCGACTTCGACCATCAGCGGTTGAAAGACATCGAGCAATGCCACCTCAAGAGGAAAACTCTGGCAGACCGCTTCGAAAAGGCGCTGCGCCTCTTGGAAGTTGACATCGCTCAGGGCGTCGAGGAGCGCCGTGATGGCAAAGGAGATTTCGGTGCGGGTCGGTGTCTGCGAGGCGGGGGTGAGCACGGTCGAAGCGGGGGGGACGGGGGGCAAAATCGGACTTTGGGCCAACTGATGTTGCAACAGATCGACCGCTTGGCTAATCGTGACCCCCTCATCGGTCCGATGCCGGAGCCATTTGACCAGCGCCACATCCCGTTCCGAGTAGCGCCGATGGCCGCTTTCCGAGCGGTGCGGCTCTGGAAACCCGTAGCGTGATTCCCATGCGCGTAACGTCGAAACATTGACCCCGGTCTGTTCGGAGATGGCCTTGATATTGTAGCGGGGGTTGTCTGGCAGCAGGGCCAGCTCGTCCAATCGCATGGCATTCATGACGACAGTCCTTTCCTCTGGACGGATTGCCGTTGCCGCACCAACAGTTCATTGCATAGATGTTGTATAAGAAAACGCGGATTTTGCGACGTTGATTGCTTCGATTATACAGCTTTTGTCCGGAAAGTCAATGCTTCAACCGCCCCTCCGCGCCAATATTCTTACGCATTTCCTGTACAGCCATCCGATTGGGGATGTGTGACATTATTCACCATTGACAAAAGCTACACATTTCGTTATACTGGGATCGTGTAAGGCGTACTGACGTTTGAGGTAACTCTTGATGAGTACGGGGGCATACACCGCCCTTGGAAATGGAGCCAAAATCCCGTGCACGCTCCATACGCCTCACTTAGCCCGCTACACACGAAGCTTTTCTTAAGTGGTAGGAAATAAGGAGGTGTACTGCTCATGGCCCAACAAGTCAGAATCGAAGATCGGGATGTCTATGTCGCAGACAACGACCTCGTACCGGATCCCTGGAAGGGGCTGTTCACCAATGAAGAGTGGATGATGCACGACATCGTGGTGAAGGCAACGTACGGATTCCTTGTCATCGCGCTGATTGCCCACACGTTGGTCTACTTGTACAAGCCGTGGCTACCCAATATCTAGTGGGTTAGCCCGAATCACGATAAGCGAGGTGCTTCAATGAAACCAGGACGCCCTATCGAATTCCGCACGACGTTGATCCTGTACATTGTGCTGGGACTGTTCGTTGCGCTCACGATCCACTTCATCCTGCTGAGCAGTCCAACGTACAATTGGTTGAGCTGAGTATGCGGTGGTGGTGGCACGGCCCACTGCCGACATACGAAGCGAACCGCGTAGAGGGCTGATCGGCAGAGGCTGTTCGGCCCTCTATCTCTATATCTCACCTGCTGGCCGGTGTACAGACCGAACACCGTGTTGCCCTGCACCCGCTGGCTTCTGTGAAGAAAGTGAGTAATCTCGTGGCATCTGACGCTACCCTTCAAGCGGGCGCCGTACCTCCCCCCGCAAGCCGTACACCGGCCGTCGAGCGGGTGGCGGAGGGACGTGCCATTCCTTTTTCCTCGATTGAGGAATACTACAAGCGGCCGGGCGGCACCTTGATGTACAAGCTTTTTGGCGCTGACCCCTTCGACTTTTGGATCGGCCGCTTCTATGTCGGCACCTTCGGTATCCTCTCACTGATCGGCATCATCTTCGGCACCACGTTCTACCTCTATCAGGCGGTCGTGGTGGAGCGTGCCTACAACCTTTTGCAGGCCCGGCTCGATCCGCCGCCGATCAGCGCAGGCTTACGACTCCTCACCCCCAGCGAGCCAGGTTTCTTCTGGCAGGCCACCGTCTTCTTCGCTACCCTAGCCTTCATCGGCTGGATGTTGCGCCAAGTCGACATCTCCCGCAAGCTGGGCATGAGCTATGAAATCCCCATCGCCTACGGCGCGGTGGTCTCGTCGTGGATCACGTTGCAATGGCTACGGCCGATCGCGATGGGCGCGTGGGGCAACGGCTTTGCTCTGGGTATCACCCACCACTTGGACTGGGTCTCCAATATCGGCTACCAGTACTACAACTTCTTCTACAATCCCTTCCACGCCATCGGCGTGACGCTGCTCTTCGCCTCCACCCTCTTCTTGGCGATGCACGGCTCGGCGATTTTGAGCGCGGCGAATCGGCCCGATGTGACCGAGGATAGTGTGGATGCCTTCTGGCGCAACCTCATGGGTTACAGCGTGGGCGAACTGGGCATTCACCGTGCCGCCTTCTGGGTGGGCGCGGCTTCGGTGCTCTTTTCCAACCTCTGCATCTATCTTTCCGGCACGTTGGTCCATGATTGGAGCGGCTTCTGGGATTTCTGGGATCGGATGCCGATCTGGCAAAGCACCACCGTATTGGCCATCGGGCTAGGCTCCGTGATTGTCTGGCGCGGCCGCCAAGGCTCCGCCCCCGATCCAGACGAACTGGAGTACGGGAGTTCAGGGCTGGAAGGGACGATTCTCCAACGTCCGATCAACATCGGCGTGATGGAGCGGCTCTTCGGCGTCGGGCAAGTCGGGCCGATCTACCTCGGCACGTGGGGCGTCATCTCCATTGCGGCGGGTGTGGCCTCGGCCTTCATCATTCTGCTCGACTATCTTTACCAAGTGGGGTATAACCCGATCCTCTTCGTACGAGAATTCTTTGTCCTGCAGATTAGCCCGCCCGCCATGCAATATGGGCTCGGCTTCGCGCCCTGGTTCGAGGGTGGGGGGTGGCTGGTGGCGACGCTCTTCCTCCATGTGAGCGTGCTGGCTTGGTTCGCGCGTGTCTGGAGCCGCTCCAAGGCGGCCGGATTGGGCCGCCAACTGGCCTACGGTTTCGCCGCCGCGCTCTTCCTCTACTTCGTGATCTACCTGATTCGCCCCGTCTTGATGGGCAATTGGGCGCAGGCCCCCGCACACGGCTTCAAGGCCATTCTGGACTGGACCAACAACGTCAGCGTCCACATGGGTAACTTCTACTATAACCCCTTCCATATGCTATCTATCTTCTTCCTGCTGGGTTCGACCCTGTTGCTGGCGATGCACGGCGCGACGATTATCGCCACCGCACGCTACGGCTCGCACCAAGAGGTCGAAGAGATGATGGTGGAAGATACAGGGACACAACGCGCACAACTGTTCTGGCGATGGACCATGGGCTTCAATGCCAACTCCAAGACCATCCATGACTGGTGTTGGTGGTTCGCGGCGCTCACGGCCATCACGGGCGGTATTGGCCTGCTGCTTTCGGGCACGGCTGTCTGGGATTGGTTCGTCTGGGCGGTCAACGCGCGTATCGTGGCACCCTTACCCTAACGATCGGAGCGCATCATGTTTGCTCGAGCCATCAAATTTCTATTCCGAGGCAATCGGGGTGCGGCCGACGTGGTGGGGTTCCTCATTGTGGCAGCCATCCTCTTCATCGCCAGCCTCTGGGTGATCCAGTTTGTCTATGGGCGTACGGTCGCCCTGGCCCCCGAGGTGGCAGCCGACAGCGGGACGGCAGGCTTCACCAACTATAGCATCCTGCCGGAGGATGGGGTCGAATACATCCAGCCCGAGTCGCTGGCGGCCATGGCGGCCTACATCGCCGCCAATCCCGAACCGCAAAACGTGCAAGTGCTGACCGGGATGAACACCTCCGAGATTTCATCCTTCATGGTCACCCATGTCTCTGGCGGCTTGAAGGTGGATTGCACCTACTGTCACAATGTCGAGAACTTTGCCGCAGAGGAGCTTCCGCAACGGGCGACCGCCCGCCAACATCTGTTGCTGACGGCCGACTTGAACCAAAACTGGCTGCCCACGTTGGCCTCGCTCTCATCGACCAAGCAGCCGTCGGGCAGCCAGATCACCTGTGCGACCTGTCACTTGGGCGACCCCTTACCGGTGGCATGGCCCGAAAACCTGGCGGGCCTGCCGGATGATTTCCGACTGCCACTTGACAACCTCGACGTACTTTTGGTCACGGGGCGGGAAGATATCTCACTGGATACGGTGCAGCTCAACCAACACACGATGTATCACTTCAACGAGAGCCTGAACGTCGGCTGTACCCACTGTCACAATAGCCGTTACTTCCCCAGCAACGAGCGACCGGCAAAGTCCTACGCGCTTTATATGCTGACCATGTCGAAGTATATCAACGACAACTACGCGGATGTGATGAACCAGCAGGAACCGTCCTGCACGATGTGCCACCACGGCGCTGTGTTGCCGCCAGGCTCCGCCACGTCGGATGCCGCGCTACCCGCCGCGATCGCACGTCCATCTGACGACAACCCGACCGCCGACGAAACCGCACCGTGACCATGTCTGGTGACAGTGTCTCCACGACCGCCCAGCAGCAAGTCCCCTTGACCGACGCCCCCCCCGCGCTGCTGGTGCGGTCGTTTAAGCTCATGAAGCCTGTGACGTGGTTCGGGCCGATGTGGGCCTTCCTCTGTGGGACTATTGCCAGTGGGGCGACCTCCCTCGCCCCGCTGGACATTCTTCGCGTCCTGTTGGGCATGGTGCTGGCTGGCCCCATTCTCTGTGGCTTCTCGCAGGTCCTCAACGATTACTTCGACCGCGAGGTGGATGCCATCAACGAACCCCACCGTCTGATTCCTTCGGGGCTGGTCTCTTTGCGCCAAGTCTGGCTGACCATCGCCCTGCTGCTTTTGAGCGGGGTGGCGCTGGCGTGGTGGTTGGGGGATGGGGTGACGCTGCTCGTCATCGTGGGCCTCCTCTTCGCCGTCGCTTACAGCGCCCCGCCGATTCGGGCCAAACGGAACGGCTGGATTGGTAATGGGATGGTGGCCCTCTCCTACGAAGGGCTGGCGTGGATGGCGGGCCATGTGGCCTTCGCTGCGCTCACCCCCGCTTCCATCTTCGTGGCGCTCGCCTACTCGTTCGGGGCGCATGGCATCATGACGATCAATGATTTCAAGAGCATGGCGGGGGACAAGCTGAAGGGCGTGCGCAGCCTGCCGGTGCAGTACGGGCCAGAAGTGGCAGCATGGCTGATCGTTGTCACCATGAATATGGCACAGATCGTGGTCGCGGCATTCTTCATGGCGCAGCGTCAATGGCTCGTTGCGGCGATTATCGCCGCCCTCGTCGTGGCCCAATACCCCCTGCAACGCCGCTTCTTGCGTGATCCGGTCAAAGAGCATATCTTTTACAGTGCCAGCGGCGTCAGTCTCTTTGTGTGGGGCATGATGGCCGCCGCAGTGGGTCTGCGATATATGTGAGTATTGGGAGGAGCGTGGCGATGGATCCCATCGTAGTTGTCGGGGCTTCGGTCGGTGGTGCGACAGCCGCCAACACACTGGCAACCGCTGGCGTGCCGGTGGTGATGCTGGAGCGGGATCTGAGCCGCGTTAAGCCGTGCGGTGGGGCGGTGCCCCCCGTCGCCTTCAGCGAGTTCGATATCCCCTACGAGCTGATCTCTCGCAAGGTCCACCAGACGCTGATCCATTCCCCCTCCGAACGATCAATTGCGATCGAGGTGGTGGGCAGTACCCCCACTGAGAACGATTACGTGGCGATGGTCTGCCGCGAAAGCTTTGATCCGTGGCTACGTAACCGTGCGGTTCGCAACGGCGCGACGTTGATCGAAGGCGCCTTCCTCGATCTGGAACGGGATGCGGCGGGGGTCACCGTCCATTATCGCGACAAGGCCAGCCGCCAGAAGCAGACGATCCGCGCCTCCGCCGTGATCGGTGCCGACGGGGCCTATTCCCCCACCGCGAAGGCACTCGGTCTTCCCCGATTGCCTCGCTGTATCGCCATCCAAGAGCGGATGGTCTTGCCCCCCGAAAAGATGGCTCGCTGGGAAGCGAGTGCCGACCTCTACCTCGGCCATGACATCAGTCCCGATCTCTACGGCTGGGTCTTTCCGAAATCGGATCATGTGGCTGTGGGCTGCGGCGCCGGGCCGGGCAATACCCAAGCGGCGCGCCAACTGCTCGCCAACCTGAAGACGCGACTGTCGGACGAGTTGGCCGGCGGGGAAGTGTTCATGGAAGAGGCCCACTCCCTGCCCATGCAACCCCGCCCCAAAATGGCCTTCGACCGCGCGATGCTGATCGGGGATGCGGCAGGGCTGGTGGTGGGCACGTCGGGCGAGGGGATCTATTGGGCAATGAAGAGCGGCGAGATGGCGGCCCAGACCATCGTAGCAACCTTGCCGGATCTCTCTGAACGGGCGTTGCGACGGTACGAGCAGCGTTGGTGGGCGCAGTACGGCAAGATGTATCGTTTCCTGCGCGGGTTACAGCGCTGGGGCTACAGTAATGAACGGCAGATGGAAGTTTTCACCGACATGTGTCGCAACGACGATGTTCAGCGCTTGACCTTTGATTCCTATATGTACAAGCGCATGGCCCCGATGCCCTGGCTGGCCCAGCTCCGCATGACATGGGACATTGCTGTCTCGCAGCTGCGCCACTACCTGCCCCGCCCCGAGGCGCAGCGCCCCCGCCCGCATGTCGAGCGATGAACGGCATCTGGGGCGTGCTCCTGCCCCCCTTTTTGGTGGCGTTGGTCGTCTGGTGGTTTTCAACCGGGCTGATCATTGCGCTCTACCGACGCTCACGCCGTACGCAGCGCTGGGCCGCACTACTCGCCACGCTCTCGCTTGTCCCCCTGCTCGCGGGGCTGTTCGCCCTCGGACAAAGCAGCAGCCGGTTAGCGGTCTACCTCTCCTTTGCGGGCGGCACCGTGATCTGGGGCCTTCTGCTCGGCAGCTACTACCTGGGTTTCGTGACCGGGCTGGGGGGCCACGAGCGCACCGCCCCCCCCACGGACGGCCGCCTCGGGCGGCGTTTCTGGCTGGCCCTACGCGCCAGTCTCTTTCACGAACTGCTGGTTGTCGGGGCGCTCCTGCTGCTCTGGCTGATCCTGCGCGACCAGCCCAACCGCTGGGCCTTCTGGACGATGCTCACGCTCTGGTTGATGCACAGCAGCGGCAAATTGAACGTTTTTTTCGGGGTACGCAACTTCCGCATCGAGTTTTTGCCCGCCCACCTGCACTTTCTTGACCGATTTCTGGAAAAGAAACCGATCAATCCCTTCTTTCCCCTCTCGGTCTTTATCGCTTCCGCCATCGCCTTGGCGCTCGCCTTCCGCGCCTTTGCGCCCGGCGTGAGCGCCAGCGACGCCACGGGGCTGCTCTTGCTCAGTTGGATGATGGCCCTCGGTCTGTTGGAGCATTGGCTGCTCGTCTTGCCGATTCCCAAAACGATCTGGGGCTGGGGCATACGTGCACTCCCCGCCCGCCACCAGGGGGAGAACGCGGTCCACCATCAGGGCGCAGCGCTGCCCGAACCCATCACGGATTAATCATGCAACAGACCCTTACCGCCCATGCCGTTCCCGCCTCTCAATCCGTGCCATCCCAAACGACGGCCAGCCCACGTACCCTCACGGTCGATCTGCCCTGTGGCCCGATGGTCGTCGACATCTGGGAGCCGCGTCGTGCGGCGGACGTGCCGCCGATCCTGCTGATCCATGGGTGGGGCGGTTCGGGCCAATATTGGGCCGAGAGTGCCGAAATACTCTCCGAAACGGCGCGGGTCATCGTGCCTGATCTGCCCGGTTCAGGCCGCTCAATGCCGGTCGCGCCCGCGCAGGATATGTACGATCAGGTCGATAATCTTGTGGCGCTGCTCGATGCGTTGGGGCTGGAACGGGTCCAGCTCAATGGTCACTCGATGGGCGGCGCGATGACGCTTCTGCTGGCGGACCGCGTCCCAAAGAAGATCGATCGGATCGTGCTGACTTCGACCTGCTTTTTCCTGAACGAGGCCCAGAAACGGATCTACGATGGCATCATGCGGCTCTGGTTTGTCGTCATGCGGGTTCGCGGCCCGTGGATGGCCAATCTTCCCATGCTGACCCGCGCCTCCGCCTATCGCTACTTCTATCGCATTCCGGACGATGAGGCCTTGTTGCGCGCTGGCTTCATGGACTTTATCACGATGGATTTCGAGACGGCGCGTGCCTGTGCGCACGATGCGGGGGATGAGGCGATCACCGAGGCGGGAAGCCGTGTCCAAGCCCCCACCCTGTTGGTCGCCTGCCGACAGGATACGATCATGCCCACCAAGAACGTGGGTTATACCGCCAGTTTGATTCCTCGCTCCGAAGTGCGGTGGATCGAGAATTGTGGCCACCTGCCGATGGTCGAGAAACCGACGGAGTACCTTTCGATTCTGCAGGACTTTCTCGCACTTTAACAATCGAACGCATTGGCGTGCGCCGTCTTCGGGGGCGTTACTCGGCTGGGCGGCTGCGTAGGGCCAAGACGGGCACGGGACTGCGTTGCATGACCCGAATCGTGGTGCTCCCCCGCAGCACATCTTCGCGGTTACGCGCGCCATGGGATGCCATCACAATCAGGTCGATGGGCTGCGACGCCGCGTACTGAAGGATGCCGTTGTGGGCACGCCCCTCCGCGGTATAGCGTGCCACCACGACCCCGCTCGCCTCCGCCTGTTCCGCCATCGCTGTCAACCGCTGCTCGTCCATCGCGACCATTTCACGGGGGCTGCTCGCGGCGGCGCGGCGGGCCGCTTCCTCCGCATTGCGGATGGGGCGGTCTGGCCCAAAAAGATGAAGCAGATGGAGGGTCGCTTGGTGTGCCGCGCAGAGCGCCACCGTCTCCGCAAAGAGCGCGTTGGAGCGGGTCGACAGATCCACGGGAAAGAGCAAATGGGCCAAGCGGCGCACTGCTTGATCGGGGCCGAGCAACAGAACGGCCAAGGGGGTGCGCTGCAAAATCTGCTCGTGTCGATTGCTGAACCGTAGGGTGCTGAGCCAACTGCGCCGTTCGTGGGGCAGTGCCACTATGCCCGTCTCCGTGCTCACGCGCTGCAGCAGGTAGGTCAGCAGTCGCTTGGGATGAACCGTCTCGACTTCGACCGCCTCGTGGGAAGTCAACCCCGCGACGGCCTCTTCCAAACGGCGCACCGCGGTGGCCGTGCCGCGGAACGCCGGATTTTTCTCCTCGTCAAAGAGGTGAATGATCCGAAGCGGCAGGTTGAGTGTTGCGGCACTCAGCGCCGCGTGGGGCAAGGTGGTGAGGCTTGACGTGCTGCCATCCACCACCGCCATCATAGGCCCATCGAAAATAGTCATGCCGTCGCCTCCTCGTAAGATTCGCTACTTGTCCAACTTTCGTAGAAGGTGTACCATATGTTATACGTTTATTGCACAGAGCCGCAACTTTGACCCCCCTTCACCGTCCGCATCCGTAGGAGCGTGGCCGATGAGTCCAAAGCAGAGCTACACCCCCGAACAGCTCGCCAAGCGCAACCGCAGTCCATGGACCAAGGTCCAGGCGATCTTGGCACCGATCCAATTCCTCGCCTTTCTGATCAGCTTTGCGCTCGTGATTCATTACCTTTTAACCGGCGAGAATTACGCCCTGGCGAACGCCAGCGTCCTAGTCAAGATCAGCCTGCTTTGGGCCATCACGATCACCGGCATGATTTGGGAGAAAGAGATCTTCGGTCACTGGTTTATGGCCCCACAGTTCTTTTGGGAAGATGTGGGCAATGCCGTGGCGATGTTCTTTCACAACCTTTACTTTGTCGCGCGCTGGCTGGACTGGTCCGACCGCGCGGTGATGAGCCTGATGCTCGTCGCCTACACGACCTATCTGATCAACTGTGGCCAGTTCGTGATGAAGGGTGTGCGTGCGGGCCAGCAGCGTCGCGCCTTGGCCAAGCGACAAGCGATGCAGGTGGAATGAGATGCGCAGTCAAGCGGTCGTGATTTCTGAACCGGGCCACGTGGAACTTCGTGAAGTCGCATTGAACAGGCCGGGGCCGGACGATCTGTTGATCGAGACCGCCTTTACCTCGATCAGCGCGGGCACCGAGCGCATGTTGCTGGCGGGGCAGATGCCCCACCCCATGCTCTCGTTGCCGGTCGTGCCCGGCTACGAAACGGTCGGACGGGTCGCCGAGGTGGGCGCCAACGTGCCCGCCGAGTGGGCGGGGCAATGGGTCTACATCGGTGGGGCGCTTTGCTACGATGGACTCAACGCTGCCTGGGGCGGCCAGTCGCAGCGCCTCTTTGCGCCGCAGAGCCGCACCATCCCGCTGGATGGCGTGGCCCCAGAACAGGGGGTGCTCCTGGCCCTCACCGCGACCGCGCTGCATGGCATCGACCTGCTGTCCCTGCAGGGCGGGGAGCGACTGCTGGTTTTGGGGCAAGGGCCGGTCGGCCAATTGGCCGCACGGCTGGCCCAGCGGCAGGGCGCGGTGGTTACCGTGGCCGATCGCATCGCCAGTCGCTTGGCCCGTTCGGTGGCCGAGTCGGTCATCAACGTGTCGGCGCAACCGCTCAACGAACAGATCACAGCACCGGTGGACATCATCGTCGAAGCGAGTGGCTCGATGGCAGCGCTGGCCGAGGCGCTGCCCCTGTTGAACAGTAACGGCACGATCCTGTTGCTCGGCTACTATCAGACACTCAATTTACCTTACATGCCGCTCTTCCTGAAGCAGGCACGGCTGTTGACCGCGAAAGAGTGGGCGGCAAACGACCTTCAGCGCAGCCGCGATCTGATTGCGTCCGGCGCGTTAGAGGTCGGGTCGCTGCTCACGCACCGCATGCCCGTGACGCAGATCGAAGCGGCCTACGAGACGGCCTTGAACGACCCTGACTGCCTCAAGCTCGTGCTTGAGTGGGAGACCCTATGAGCGCACGGATGTTGGCCATTTACGGAAAAGGGGGGATCGGCAAGAGTTTCACGACCTCCAATCTGACCGCCCGCCTCGCCTTTGATGGCGCACGCGTGCTGCAGCTCGGCTGCGACCCCAAGCATGATTCGTGCAACACGATTTTCGATGGCCATTCGCTGCCCACGCTGGGCGATGTCTGGCGCGACTACAAGGCGCGCGGTCGGCAGGATGATCTCGCGGTCGGCGATGTGATCTTCCGAAATCAACTGGCCCCGAACGTCGCTATCTTTGGCAGCGAGATCGGTGGGCCGGATGTCGGTCGGGGCTGTGGCGGGCAGGGCATCTCGCACGGCTTTAAGGTGTTGGAAAAGTTGGGCATGAACGAGTGGAACCTCGACTACATCGTGATGGATTTCTTGGGCGATGTGGTCTGTGGGGGATTTGCCACCCCGCTGGCCCGCTCGCTGGCCGAAGAGGTGATCATCGTGGTGGGCCACGACCGGCAATCGCTCTACGCGGCCAACAATATCGCCCGCGCGGCCCACTACTTCCGGACGATGGGCGGGTCGACCCAACTGCTGGGGCTGATCGTCAACCGCGACGATGGCACCGACACCGCCGACCGTTTTGCAGAAGCCATCGGTCTGCCCATCCTGACACGGGTTCCGCTCAACCATCGCGTGCGCCTGCTGGCCGATAGCTGCAAACTGGCGCTTGAGGTCGCGGAATTCGACGACCTCTTCGGCGATCTGGCCGGACGCATCGCACGGCGCGAGATTCCGCCCTGCACCGATTACCGTCCGTTGGCGTACGACGAATTTTTGGCGGTCTTCGGGGCCACGGAGCCGCCCGGCATGCCCGAAGCCGCCACCGAACAGGAGCTTTTCAGCGACAGCCACCATGCCGAAGCGACGGTCGACCTCTCGCTCACCGTGCTGCGCCAGGTCCATGTGGCGGATCCGGTGCAGCGCCGGGTGCAAGAAATGTTGGAATCGATCGGCATTCACGTCACGGGGTTGGATCGAGAGGCGGACGAGGGGATCACCGCCACCTCCGGCGCGACAGAGATTCGCATCGGTGAGCCGACCGATCTCGATCACAAGATGGCGTTCTTGGCGGCGCTGGCCCGCACCGGCCAGACCTTTGCCGAAATCGATGTCCGCTACGCCGACGCGCCCAGCTACCGCTGATCAGAACTGGAGCTGACGATGAGTGACCGCGAAGTCGACCTTGTCTATCTCAATTCTCTGCTCGTCGATCGCTTGAAGGTGAAGCGGCCTCCGGTCGCCATTACCTACTGCACCGACGGCCCCCCTGCGGGCTACGAAGCGGTCAGCGTCGTCGCCTGCTCGATCGTGCGTCTGGCGGAGAGCGGTCGCCGTGTCTATGTCGATGGCCAACATCACGACTGCTGGGTGGGGCAGTACCATCTGGGCCTGCTGCCCAAGCCCGATCCCTTCATCTCCAGTGGGGACTACCTGACGATGGCGCAGGGCTTCTTCACGCCGGAAGGGGCGCGCCGCAACAAGGCCCAGAGTTACTCCTTGCCCGCCGATACGATCAACGCGCTTGCCGCTGCCCCTCTGAACGATGTCCCGGATGGGGTGCCGGTCGACCTGTTGGTCTGCATCGGGAGTGCCCAACAGGCGATGCAGATCGCGGGTGCCGCTTCGGTGCGGGAAGGCACCTTCCCACACGGTGAACTCGGCCCGTCGGCCTGCTCCTCTATTTTTGCAGCGCCCTGGCACACCCAAAACAGCGTTTACGCCATCGGGGACGGCGGCGGACGCGCCTTCAACCGGGTGGCCGTGGGGGAGATGTTTATCTCGATTCCACGTCATCATTTTCGATACATCGTTGAACTGATCGAAAACTTCCGCATCGACCCGCAAAAGATGCGCGAACTCATCATGCCGTCCCATGCCCCAACCCCTGGAGGTGTACCATGTTAGATACCGTTCCACTCTCCGCCTACGCCGTCTGCTACTTGCCTTTGGCGGTCACCGTGATTGGGCTTGCGGTCTTCTTCTTTTTGACCGACCGCGATGCCACGCGGCTCTATCTGCGCCGCCTGACCCCCATGACGGGCGACGAGAGGCCGAGCGAAAAGTTCACCGCCGAGATTCCGGCGGGCACGGTCGTGACCGTGCTGCCAGAAGATGAGGACGCCACGCCAAGCGCCACCGGCGCCCGCTAGAGCGTGGGAGTCGGGGCGCGGCGTCGTAAGGGTAGATGCCGCCTTGGCTCGATGACGATGGCGCACGCTTGGTGGACGGGGGCGACGGATGCCGCCGCCCTGACGGTGCTGCGCTCGAACATTGGGCTGCCGGATCAGACAGGCGGCCCAATGCGGTGACCCGTTCAGAAATCCAACAGAAACCAGATCTCCCTATGACAGAGAGCATTCCCGTCAACGTCGTTCAGTCCGACGCCAAGCCGTGCCAATTGCATCCGCAGAGCATGTGCCCCGCCTTCGGTTCGCTGCGAGTGCTGACGCGGATCGAAGGCGCCCATCCCGTGATGGCGACCGATACCGGCTGTCTCTATGGCCTGACCTTCGTTACCCATTTCTACGGGGCGCGCAAATCGATCCTTGCCCCCCAGTTGGGCACCGCCGAACTGATGGCGGGCGAAGTGGTGGAAGGCACCCGTGCCGCCATCGAAGTCGCGGCCAAAGAGCCGGGTTGTGAATTGATCCCTGTCATCTCGCTTTGCGTGGCGGAAACGGCAGGGCTGCCAGAAGAGATGTTACCCACGCAGGTCAACGGGGCCGAGGTGGTGCTGGTGCGGGTTCCCGCCTATGCGATCCACTCCCATCCCGAGGCCAAGGATGTGGCGTTGGCGGCGCTGTTGCGACGGCTGGGCCAGCCAGAGGGCGAACGTGAGGCCAAGCGTGTCCTGCTGTTGGGCGAGGTGTTTCCCGCCGATCCGCTCATTATCGACGCCACCTTGCGCCGCATGGGGGTGGAAGAGACGATCATCCTGCCCGGCCGTTCCATTCCGGATCTTCGACGTGCGGCCCGTGTCGGGGCGCTGGCTCCCCTCCACCCCTTCTACAAAGAGACGATGGCGATCTTCCGGGAATGGGGCGTGCCCATCGTGGGGGGCGCGCCGGTCGGTATCAGTGGCTCCTATGCCTGGCTCAGGGCGATTGGCCGTCTGCTGAAGCTCGATCCGAAACGGGTGGACGAGGTGGCCGAACAGGAGCGTGCACAGGCCGAAGCGATGGTGCAAGCGCAGCCGCTGTCGGGGCGTATCCTTGTAACCGGCTATGAAGGCACCGAGGTGGCCTATGCGCGGCTGCTGGTGGAAGCGGGGGCCGAGGTACCCTACGTCTCGACCTCGATCGCGCAAGAGCCGCTCGCGCTGCCCGACGAGATGTGGCTGCGCTCGCGCGGCACCAAAGAGATCGTCTATCGTAAATCCTTGGAAGAGGATGTGGCCGCGCTAGACAAGTACGCCCCAGACTTCGTGCTTGGCACCACCCCGTTCTGCGCCATCGCCAAAGAGCGCGGGATCCCCGCGATGTATTTCACCAATCAACTCGCTTCCCGTCCCTTCTTCCTGAGCGGCGGAATGGCGGCCACGCTCGGCTTCATCCGCCAAACGATGGGCCGCCACGAGCGATACACGTGGATGGAGGAGTTCTTCGCCGATGGCTAAGGTAATCCGCGACCTCTCCGATAGCAGTGGGTATTGGGCCGCCATCTGGACGATGTGCGCCCTGCCCGATCTGCATGTCATCTGCGATGCGCCAATCGGTTGCTTCAACTTGGTGGCGACCGCTGTCCCGGACTATACCGACGCGGTGCCCCATCTGGAGAACGTCACCCCCTCCGTCATCACGGAGCAGGAGGTGGGGGGCGCGGGCACGGCCCCAGCGGTACGGGCCACCTACGAAGGGCTACGCGACGCGGGCCTTTTGGAGGGCAAGCAGCTCATCGTGGTCTCGACCGCGGAAAGTGAGATGATCGGCTCCGACCTGTCGGATCTGGTGACGACCCTTAAGCCCGGAACGGCCTTCTATTACAGCGACTCGCTTTCCGAAGATGAATGGGCGGGCCGCGACCGCGTCTTGCGCTGGCTGTGGGAACAGTTTGGCGCGGCGCAGGCGGTGGAGATCCGTCCGGAGCGCGGGCGAGTCAACATCATCGGTCCGACCTATGGCTGCTTCAATTCAGCCGCCGATCTGCATGAAGTCAAACGGTTGATCGAAGGGGCGGGGGGGCGGCTCAACCGCGTCTTCCCGATGGAAAGCCGGCTCGACGAAATGGGCGAGCTGGCCCGCGGCGAACTGAACGTGGTGCTTTACCACGAATTTGGTCATGGCTTGGCGCAGGCACTCGGCCAGCCGTGGCTGCATGCCCCGATCGGGCTGCAAGCGACCACCGACTTCGTGCGTGAGATCGGGCGTCAGCTCGGCACCGAGGCGCAGGCCGAACGTTTCATCCGCCACGAGAAGCAGAGCACGTTGCAAGCGGTCTGGGACCTGTGGAAGGGGCCGCAGGGCGACTGGTTCCCGACCACCGACATCGGCCTGGTCGCCACGCGGAGCTACGTGGACGGACTTCAACGCTATCTCGGCGATGAGCTGGGGATGCCCATTGCCTTCACGGCCACGCGGCCCGCGCCCCACGATGGCATGGACAACGAAGCGATCCGTCGCCGACTCCACGAAAAGGCGCCGGCCTTCGTCTTTGGCTCGATCAACGAGAAAATCTACTTGAGCGAGGCGGGGGCGCGTCACAGTGCCTTCATTCCCGCCGCCTTCCCCGGTCCGATCGTGCGGCGCGCGGTCGGGACCCCCTTCATGGGCTATCGGGGGGCCGTCTGGATCGTGCAAGAGATCGTGAACCGCCTCTACGAGGCGCTCTACAACTTTCTGCCGCTTGACAGCGCTTACAACAAGCAGGCCGCCGCAGGCCCACCCGCCGCGTCGGGCAACGGACGCAAAGCGGATGCTGGCTCGCTCGCGTGGCAGCCAGAGGCCACGGCCCTGCTCGATGCGGCGCTCGACAAACTGCCCTTTTTGCCCCGCATTTCGGCCAGCCGCGAACTTCAGATGCAGGTCGAGGCGTTGGCGCGGGCCGAGGGTCTCTCCACCATCACAGCCGAACTGGTCGAAGCGGCGCTGGCGGCGCGCGGAGCAGGTCGATGAACTTGGCGAAGCCGATCTTGTGGCTGTTCGGGCAACTGGCGCGACTCATCGCGTGGTTGACCCGTCCCGCAAGAGAGTGGCTGGACCGCCACCCCCGGCTGCGTTGGTGGATGGCGGTCGGTCGGCTGGGGTTGATTCAATTCGGGATCGGCCTCTCACTCGCGCCGATCACCGGCACGCTCAACCGCGCCCTGATCCAAGATTTGGGGATCCCTGCGGTCGCGGTCGCGGGGCTAATTTCGCTTCACTATTTCGTCTCGCCGGTTCGCGCGATCGTGGGCTACCGTTCGGACCAAAAACGGTCGGTGGGCAAATGGCGCACTCCCTACATCGTGTTGGGGGTGATGCTGAGCTATGGGGGCTTGGCGCTGGCCCCCTTCGCGTTGATCCTGCTGGGCGGGGAAGGCGTCATCAGTTTCTGGCCGGCGATGCTGATCTGCATGGCGATCTTCGCCCTCTACGGTGCGGGGGTCAATATCGTCGAAACGGTCTATCTCGCGCTCGTCAGCGATATCACGGCGCCCGAAGATCGCGGCAAGGTATTGTCCGCCCTTTGGTTCATGCTGGTGCTCGGCACGGTGGTCAGCGCGATCATCATTGGCGGACTGCTGATCGACTATTCCCATCGCCGCCTGATCCAAGTGATGCAAGGCTCCGCCATGGTCTTCGTCCTGCTGACGGTCATTGCGCTGTGGCGACAGGAACAACTGAATCCCGACGGGACCATCCGTTCCACGCTCGAAACGGTGCGGATCAGACTCTCGCTCTGGGAATCGGTGCGACTCTTGGGCGGCCAAAAGAGTCTGCAAGCGCTTTTCTTGGTGATTTTCGTCGCGACAATGGCCTTTGCTACCCACGACGTTTTGCTGGAGCCATACGGCGGCCAAGTGCTGGGCATGACGCCCTCGGCCACGATGCAGCTCACCGCGCTGTGGGGGATCGCCACCATCGTCGGCGTGGTGATGGCGGGCCTGCTGCTCTGGAAGGGGCGTTCCCCCACCCTGTTGATGGCCGCAGGTTGTGGTGTGGGCTTGCTCGGCTTCGCCGTCATCAGTCTGGCCAGTGATGCCGCGCTTGTTACCCCGTTCCGCATGGGGGTGGGGCTGATCAGCATCGGGCGCGGTCTGTTCATTGTGGGGAGCGTGATCCTCGTCATGTCGTTGACGGATGTGAGCCATGCCGGACTCTTCCTGGGGGTTTGGGGCATCGTGCAGGCAATGGCGCAGGGGATGGGGTCGATCGGCGGCGGCTTGGTGCGCGACATCGCCGAATGGCAGAGCGGCAGCGTGGTGGTGGGTTACACCTTGGTTTACGGCATCTCGCTCAGCCTGCTTCTGTTGGTGCTCTTGTTGCTGTCGAGCCGGATGGGGCGTCGACTGCGCGTCGATCAGATCCGCATGCCGTGGTCGGGTCTGGAAGAGATCCCTGCGGATCAACTGGCCTTCTGATGGGCGGATTCATGACATTTGCCCCGCCATTTCGGGGCGATTTTCAGGTATAATTTCGGTAGCTTTGCGGTTGACCCGTGGTTCCTTCAGAGGAGGCAACGATGACCCTCAAGAAAACGATCGTCCTACTGTTCGGTATGCTCTTGATGACGGGCTGTGGCATGGCGGCCCACACCACCGAGCCGGTGGTGGAAGCGGTCAACGACAGTCAAATTGTCCGCACGTTGGGCTATGTGGAGTCGGACACGAATAAGAACGGACCCCGCTACGATGTCGGCCTTGCGCTGCCCGACGAGTGGGTGGGGCGGGTTGAGACGCGCGAGACCCCGAACGTGCTCTACTTCGACTATCGGATGGAGGGTGGCGAGACGGCCCAACTGTTCGCCATTGAGGCCCTATCCGAACGACAGTGGGCGCAACAGAGCGGCAGTAGCCAAACCGCCCATGATGAGTTGCTCCACAATAGGGAGACGGTCTTCGTCTACAACGTGGCCGCCGATCCCTATTTCGCGGGGTTGGCGCGGGACGACTACGACGCCCTCGTCGCCCAACTGCCGAGCGTGGTTCAGAGCCTGACGGTCAGCCCGGCCGCCGCCCCGTAGCCGATTTGAACGGGACGGTTGAACGCCTTTAGCCGCGTCGGTCGCATCACCTGGCTTCCGTGGGTCCCCCGCGCCACCGACGTTCGCACGGGGGCCGTCGCGGTCACAGCGATGGCTGCGGCTGGGCATAGACGTCCGAATCCGACCTCATCGCGGAGATGACTGGATGCACACGTTAACCTTCATCCTCGGAATGGAGCGCTTCAACGCTCATCTTTGGCACGCCGTGGAGCAGGCCTTGCACGACGATGGGATCGCCGTGCGAATTCATCGCTTCAACGACGACCATTTGCAGCGGCGCGATCCCGCCTTGGTCGCGGCCATCGCCGAAAGCGATCTGCTCTTTGTGACATTGGTCAACATGCGGGCCGAAGCCGACTGGCTGCGTGCGCAGATCGAGGCCCATCAGCCCCAGACCGTCTTCGTCTTCGAAAGTATGCCGGAGGCGATGGCGCTGACGCGGGTCGGCGACTATCGCATTGAAGGGGGCAAAGGGAGCATGCCCGCGCCGATGAAGGCGGTCTTGCGGCTCATTACGCGCGGGCGCGACGAAGATACGCTCTACGCCTACACCAAGCTGACCAAGCTGACCCGTAAGCTGTTGCCACTGATGCCCGCCAAACTGGGCGATTTTCGGACCTGGCTCTCCGTCAACGTCTATTGGAATCAGCCGGACGTGGCCAATCTGACCCAGATGATCCGGCTGATTCTGCGTGACTGTTTCGGCGAAACGCTAGAGGTCAAGGCAGCGCAATTGATCCCCATGATGGGCTGCTTTCATCCTGCCAGTGAGAGCTTCTTCGCGAAGCCGCGTGACTATTTGCGCTGGGCCTTCCGCACGCGCTACCACAAGGATCAGCCGCTCGTGGCCCTGCTCGCCTTCCGTAAACATGTGGTGCAGCAGCAGGACTATCTGGATGAGATGATCGTGGCACTGGAGCGCGAAGGGCTGGCGGTTCTGCCGCTCTTCGTCAGTGGCATCGAAACCCATGTCGCGGTCCGCGAGTGGATCGCCAGCTTTCCCGTCGAACTGTTGATCAGCACGATGGGCTTCCCGATCGTCGGGGGTCCCGCAGGGACAACGAAGCCCGGTCAGTACCAGCATCAGGCCAGCGACCTACTGGCGGGGCTGGACGTGCCCTACATGGTGGCCCAGCCGCTACAGATGCAGAGCGATGTGGCTTGGCGGGCGGAAGGGGTCGCCCCGATGCAAGCGATCATCATGTACGACCTGCCCGAGATGGATGGCAGTGTCGCCCCCGTGGCGCTCGGTGCGATTCGGGATGAACGGATCGTCGCCGAACCCGACCGTCTGGCGCGGGCCGCCCGTCAGGCTGCCGCTTGGGTTCGGTTGCGCCGTAAAGCACGCCACGAACGGCGCATCGCCTTTGTGCTCTACAACTATCCGCCCGGCCTCGGCAAACTTGGCACCGCCGCGCTGCTGGATGTGCCAGCGTCGCTCCACACCATTCTGCGCCGACTGCAAGAGGGGGGCTACCGAGTCGAGGGCCTGCCCCCTTCGCCCGAACGCTTGACCGCGCGGCTCAACGCTCTGGAGGGCGGCGCTGGGCAGAACGGCCATCACAAGGACCACGTCACCCTCTACACCGAAGCCTACTACGATTTGCTGCCCCGCGACCACGAGCGGCGTGTCGATGATTTCTGGGGGCAGGCCCCCGGTGACATCGCCCCCGCCGCCCACAACGGCTTGCGGCTGGATGGCTTCGAACTGGGCAACATTTTCGTGGGCGTGCAGCCCCCGATGGGGGTGCCCGGCGACCCGATGCGACTGCTCTTCGATCAGAACTTCACCCCACACCATCAGTACGTGGCCTTCTATCGCTGGCTGACGGAGATCTGGGGTGCGGACGCGATCGTGCATGTCGGTATGCACGGCACGGCGGAATGGATGCCCGGCCTGCAGCTCGGCCTGACCCGCGACTGCTGGCCCGATCTGCTGCTGGGGGAGTTACCCAACCTCTACCTCTACCCCATGAACAACCCAGCCGAATCGGCGATTGCACGGCGGCGGGGTTACGCATCGATCATCAGTCATGCCGTGCCGCCCTATGCCCGCGCTGGCTTGTACAAGCAGTTGGCGCAGGCGCAGGGGCTGGTGGCGGACGACGGGGGTGAGCGGAGCGACCGCGTGGCCGCGCTCCAAACGCTGCTGCCCGATCTGCCCCAAGCCGAGGACGAAGCGGCGGAAAGCTACTTGGCCCGTGTCCGTGACTACTTGGCCGAACTCGAAGCGCGGCTGATCGTCGATGGCCTGCATATCTTCGGCCAAGCCCCCGACGCGAGTCGCAGCATGGCGCTCATCGAGGCCGCGCTGGACGTGCCTCGGGATGGCCACGCGGGTTTAACAATGCTGCTTGCGCAGGCGGGCGTGTCGGCGCCTGCGGCGGCACGTCGCACCTTGATCGAACGGGTCCTGCTCGACCACCAGTCGGGTGACCGACTCTGGCGCGAACTGACCGGCCAGCCCGCGCCGGAGGCGCTGGAGGCCCTGTTGGCACATGGCCGCGCCATGCTGAACGGCATTGCACAAAGCCAGGGCGAGGTGGAGGCCCTGCTCCACGCGCTGGACGGGGGCTATACCCGTCCGTTGGCGGGTGCGGATCCGGTCCGCGCAGGGGCCGCGGCCTTCCCGTCGGGGCGCAACATCCACGGCATCGACGCCTGGCGCTTGCCCACCAACGACGCGCTGCGGCGTGGCCGCGAGATGGCCGTCGCGCTGATCGACCGTCACCGGCAGGCGCAGGGGGACTACCCTGAGACGGTCGCGATGACGCTCTGGGCGCTCGACACCATCAAGAGCGAGGGTGAGAGCCTGGGGGCGATCTTGGCGCTGGTGGGCGCGACGCCGGAGCGGGATGGGCAGGGCAAAATTTGGCGCTACGCTCTTACCCCGCTCGACCAGTTGGGCCGTCCGCGCATCGACATTCTGCTTGACATCAGCGCGATCTTCCGCGACACTTTCCAACATACCTTGGATCTGCTGGACGATCTCTTCCGACGCGCGGCGGATGCCGACGAACCGGTGGCGATGAATCCCATCCGCGCCCATGCGCTGGCGCTCAAGTCGGAGGGGCAATCGTGGGAAGCGGCCACGGCACGCATCTTCTCGCAATCACGTGGCCACTACGGCACCGGTGTCGACGAATTGATCGAAGAGAGCCAGTGGGAGGATGCCGAGGATCTGACCAACGTCTATCTGCATCGTGGCGCCCATAGTTATGGCGGCAGTCGCGCGGGCCAAGCGGCCCCCGACGTGCTACGCGGTCTGTTGAGCACGGTCGGGCATGTCTTTCAGGCGATCGACAGTGTCGAATACGGCTTGAGTGATATGCAGCACTACTACGGACACAGTGGCGCGCTGCAACTGGCCGCCAGTCAGGCGCGGGGCGATGCGGTGCCGCTCACCTATGCGGAAGCGTACACCGGAACCGTGAAGGCCGCGAGTGCGGCCGAACTGTTGCAGATCGAGGCGCGCACCAAACTGCTCAATCCGCGTTGGTACGAGGGGATGATGGCCCATGGCCATGCGGGCGCGGCGGAGATCGGCAATCGCTTCACCTATCTGCTGGGGTGGAGCGCGGTCAGCGATCTGGTTCAACCCTGGCTCTTCGATGAGGCGGCGGCGACCTTTGTGCTGGATGAGGCGATGCGGCAGCGGCTGGAGCAGGCCAATCCCCAGGCGGCCCGCAACGCGGTCTCGCGCCTGTTGGAAGCGAACGGGCGCGGCCTTTGGCCGACCGACGACGCAACGATCGACCAATTGCAGTCGCTCTACACGGACCTTGAGGATCGGTTGGAGGGGGTGGCCCGCGCGCCCGTGCCGGCCTGATCGTTAGTTATTGACATAACATCTTGACCACGGAGGGTAATCATGTTTACCTTGGACTTTGTCCTAAGCCTACGCTTCCTCATCACGGTAGGGGTGGTACTGCTCCCCCTCTTGATCTTGCTGGCGCATGTCTGGATGACGTGGAGCCCGATGACGCCCGACGCGGAATAATCGTCCCACGTGATTAGGCAAGCCCTTCAGGAGAACCAAAGAGATCAACCGAGCCCCACCGAGGCGGGGATGGGGAGCTATCCCTTCACCGCCATTGTGGGGCAGCCGGAGCTGAAGCTATCGCTGCTACTCTGCGTCACCGATCCCACCATTGGGGGAGTGATGGTGATGGGCCATCGCGGCACCGGCAAGAGTACGGCGGTGCGTGCCTTGGCCGCTTTGTTGCCCCCTATGGCGGTGGTGCGGGGCTGTCCCTACCACTGTGATCCGGCCGCCCCGTCCCCGCTCTGTCCCCATTGTGCTAAGCAGCCCGACCCGTTTCCCAGTCATCAGATGGCCGTGCCCGTGGTCGATCTGCCCCTCGGCGCGACCGAGGATCGGGTGGTCGGGGCGCTGGATATCGAGCGGGCGTTGGTGGAAGGGGTGCAAGCCTTTGCGCCCGGTCTGCTGGCCCGCGCCAATCGCGGCTTCCTCTATATCGACGAGGTCAATCTGCTCGAAGACCATCTCGTCGATCTGTTGTTGGATGTGGCGGCCAGCGGCATCAATGTGGTGGAACGGGAGGGGCTGAGCGTTCGTCACCCCGCCCGTTTCGTTTTGGTGGGCAGCGGCAACCCCGAAGAGGGCGATTTGCGGCCCCAACTGCTGGACCGCTTTGGCCTCCACGCCCAAATCACCACCATCGAAGATGTGGCGGAGCGGATTGAGATTGTGCGTCGCCGCCGCGCCTTCGATGCCGATCCCCAAGCCTTCATCGATCATTGGGAGCCGACCCAAGCCCGAATGCGTGAGCGTTTGGCCGCGGCCAAAGCGGCATTGCCCGCAGTGATTTTGACCGATGCCGCGATTGTCATGGCGGCTCGACTCTGCGTGGCGCTGGCGGTGGATGGTCACCGTGGGGAAATAACGCTCTGTCGCGCGGCGGTGGCACTGGCGGCGCTCGAAGGGCGTGAAGCTGCCACGGCCACCGACGTGAAACGTGTTGCCTCCTTGACGTTGCGCCACCGGCTTCGCAAAGACCCCCTAGAAAGCAGCGGCGACGACGCCCGCATCCGACGGGCGCTCCAAGAGCTGCCGGCGTGAACGCCACGCTGCTGCCCCTGCCCGCGCTCGTTGGCCTGGATGTTGCGAAACAAGCCCTCCTTCTCTTGGCGGTTGAACCCCGTTTGCGAGGCGTTGTCTTCGCCGCCCCAGCCGGCACGGGCAAATCCAGCTTGGCACGGGGGCTGCGCGACCTGCTCGGCACCGATACCCCCTTTATCGACCTGCCCCCCGCCACCGACGAGGAAAACCTGCTCGGCGGACTGGATATTGAGGCGACCCTGCGCACGGGCCGTCGGGTGGCGCGCGCCGGTGTGCTGGCCCGTGCCGATGGGGGGATCGTCAATGTCGATGGCTTAAATCTGCTGCCGGACGGGACGGCCAATCTGCTGCTCGCCACTTTGGATAGGGGCGAGGTGGCGGTGGAGCGGGAAGGGTTGAGTCTGCGCATGGCGGCCACGTTCAGCGTGGTGGCATCCTACGACCCGGCGGAGGGGCAACCTCGCAACCACCTGCTCGACCGCGTCGCTCTTCACGTCCATTTGTGGGATGCGCCCGAACTGTCGGCGCGCCGCGCGGTGGTGCGGCAGAATCTGCGGCCAGCGCCCGTAGAGTGGGAGACGGAGCTGGCCCTGATGCGCGCCGTGGTGGCGGCGGCGCGTGCGCAATTGCCAGCGGTGACAATTTCGGATGAGCAGATCGCGCAGCTTACGCGGAGTGCCCTGGCCTGTGGCGTGGGGGGCCATCGGGCCGATCTCTTCGCCCTTTATGCCGCGCGGGCGGCGGCGGCACTCGCCCTGCGCGATCGGGTGGAAGCGGACGATCTGGCGTTGGCCGCCCGGCTGGTGATCCTCCCCCGCGCGACCCGCCTGCCCGACCCTGTGGACGCCGCGCCACCCCCCGATCTTCCCGAGCAACCGCAACCCCCACCGTCGGCGGAACCGCCCGATGAAAGTGAGGGCCAGTCGGAGAGAGCCACCCGCCTGCCGGAAGAGCAGCGCTTCTCGCCGCTCGTCAGCGCTCTGCCCGACGCCCTGATCGCCCTGCCCTTCCGCGACAATCTGCGCCGCGGACGCAGCGGATCACGCGGCAGCACGCGGGGCAAACGGGGCCGTCACCTGCGCAGCGGGCCGGGCGATCCCCGTCGCCAACGCATCGATGTGGCCGCGACGCTCCGCGCGGCGGCGCCGTGGCAGCCCATGCGCACCACGCCCGAACGTCGTCAGTCACAGGCGACCAACGGGCGGCAGCATACGGACCTCGCCCTGCGTACCTCCGATCTCCGCGTCAAGGAATTTCGTAGCAAGGCGGGCGCGCTCTTCCTCTTTGCGGTCGATGCGAGCGGCAGCATGGCGCTCCACCGGATGCGACAGGCGAAGGGGGCGGTTCACGCGCTGCTCCAGCAGGCCTATGTGAAGCGAGATCGAGTGGCGCTGCTGGCCTTTCGTGGGGAAAGGGCCGAGCTGTTGATGCCGCCGTCGCAGAGTGTGGAGCTGGCGCGACGGGCGTTGGATCTGCTGCCGACCGGCGGCGGCACCCCCCTGGCCAGCGCCCTGCTGCTGGCGCTGGATGTGGCGCGTCAAGCGCGCAGCCGCGGCATCATGCAAACGGTCTTGGTGCTGCTGACGGACGGACGGGCCAATGTGCCCGCCACGCCGGGGGCCGACGTGGCCCAAGAGCTGGCGCTATTGGCGCGCCATGTTGCCACAGTCCCTGGGTTGCAATGTATGGTCGTCGATACCCAGCGCAGGTACCTGAGCCAAGGCGAGGCGCAGCGACTGGCCGAATGGCTGGACGGCAGTTACAGCTATCTGCCACGTGCCAGCGGGGAAGAGATCGCCGAGCGGGTGAAGCGGGGGGTCGAGCGGACGGAGTGAGGGTGGGCACAAGAGGAATGGGGAACGTTCGAGCGTTGGAACCGGCGTGAAGGGGGCCGGGCGCTTAGGGCGCTGACGGGGGATGTTAGGAAAGCGGGCAATGGGTGATCAAGGTGGTTGGTGGACAGAGCGGGTGGGGTGTGCATTGCCAAGCGACGAAATCAGCCATGGTATCCCATGCGCCATTCACTCCCCCCGACGTGGGGGCGGCAGCACCCCCAAGGCGGCCCCGATCGACTGCTTCACGACGGGGGGGGCGATTGCGGCCAATCGCCAGAGCACTGTCCAGAGCTGCGGGCGCTGATGACGATAGAGCGAGCGGGCGAGGCGAGCGCGCCGTTGGAGCGACTGTCCCAGTGGCCCCCCCACGATGCGATCGCGGTAATCGGCGAAGGAGAAGTCGTCGCGTTGTACTGCTTCGTGCAGCATGGTGGCGGCCAGCGCCCCGTACTCCATGCCGTACGAGATCCCTTCGGCGAAGAGGGGATCGACCCCTGCCGCATCCCCCACCAGCAGGAGGCGTGGGCGGGAAAACTCGGCATCGGGGTTGAACCAACGCACCGGGTGCCCTTCCAACCGCCTCTCCGCTTGGCGTACCCCCCGTCGTGTCAAGCCCATTTCGAACTGCCCCCGGAGCTGACCCCGCTTGGGCCGGCCCTCCGTGGCGATGCGACTGTCAAAGATGCCCCGATTGACAAAGGGCTGGCCGTCGATGAGGCACGGAAAATCCCACGTATAGCCCTGCACCCCATCGATGATGCACGAAAAGTCGAAGTAGGCGCCCTTGCGGTCGACATGGGGATGACTCGGTGTCATGACGTGGAGCAGCCGTGCAACCCCCACGGTGCTCCGCATCGACAGCCGCTGGCGCACCGTGCTGTTGGCGCCGTCGGCCCCCACCACGGCCTTCACTTGGTAGCTTCCTCGTGTGGTGCGAAGTTCAACCGACGCGGCGTGCAATTGGAGGTCGAGCAACCGTTCGTTGGCGTGGAGTCGGAGACCCCGTTGGTGGGCCGCATCGGCCAGCGCACTGTCGAAGTCGGCCCGTTGCACGATCCGCATCGCGTTGGGGTAGCGGGTCTGGAACACGCAGTGCCCCAGCCGAAAGTGGAGCGTGTCGATAGACGTGGCCGGTACGTTGATGGCGAGGCCCAGCGCGCGTAGCTGTTCCTCGCCATGAAAGGTCACACCCCCACCACAGAGCTTGTGGCGGGGGTGAATGGCCGATTCGAAGATGACCGTTTGGGCGGCGAGTTCGGGGGCTAGGCGCTGGAGATGGAGGGCGGTTGCCAACCCGGCAGGCCCCGCACCGATGATCGCAATCTGATAATCGTCAGCCATGAACCGTCACGCTCAGAATTGCGTGACGTTCAATAGGAAACGTCGTTCGACCGGCTGCGCACGCGCTAAATCGCCCCACTGTGCGGTCGCCCACTCATGAACACGACCAACCGCAGCCTGCAGCAGTCCATCGTCCAAAGCCCACGTTTCGGCATCCGCGCGGCTCATCATGCCCTGGAGTATCGCCGCCGGGGAGCTTGACTCAAGCCAGCAGGCGACCACCTGCTCGGCTTGGGCGGTGCCGCCCATCGCGGCCAGTGCTTGGGGAATGGAGGCGCGGGCCGCGGGCGGCTGGGCGTCGGGGAGCAGCGCCATCACGGCGATACGCAGTTGATGGCGCAGTTGGCCCGCGATAGAATCGGGATCGGTCTGATCGCGCCCTTGAATGAAGAGGCCCCCGGGACGGAGCACTCGCACGATCTCGCTGAGGGCCAGCCGCCAATCGGGGATAAGATGGAGCACGTGAACCGCCATCACGCCCGCCATGCTGCTGCTTTTCACGGGGAGCGACTGAATGTCCCCCCGTAGCAGCATGATCGGCGCGTCGGCTGTGGGCGGCACTTCTCGCAGCATCTCTTGCGACAGATCGATTCCCACGACCCGGCCCCCGGCGGCAGCGATGGGACGGGCGATGCGTCCGGTGCCCACCCCCAACTCCAAGAGACGCGCGCCGCGACCCAGCCGCGCGACCACCGCTCGGCCAATTTGGGCCGACACCCACGGCGGGTGTGCCCGCTGTTTGGCATAATCCTGGGCGACCCGCTCGTTGAAGGCGAAATCGAGGGGCATCAGCTTAGACGACGGCCCCAGAGTCCATCGCGCGGGTGAAGTCGCTGCGCGTCAGGTAAGATTGTTGAATCCCATGGAACCGTTCGACGCTCAATCGCATGATGATCAGGGCACTGGTCAACATAACCACCGCCTCGAATCCGAAGAAGAGGGTGTAGCCGAGTGCGGGGCTGACCAAGCCCGTTTCGATCAGCCCGGTATGGAGCAGCCCACTGCTGATCGACGACGCCCCGTTACCAAAGGCCTGCGCCATGCCCCACATTCCCATGTAGAGGCCGGTTGCCCCTTCGACAGTCATGTCCATCATCATCGAGAGGGCGCCGACATTGAAGAAGCCAGTGAAGAAGCCCATCAGCATCAGGCTGGGACGTACCAGCGAGGCTTGCCCCGTGAACGAGGCGGCTGCCATCACGGCAAGGCCCGCCGCTGTGCCCAGACAGCCGAGGGTGGTGATGAACCGCTTGCTGAGCGGGAAGATCGAACTCGCGATGCCCATCAGGATCATACCGATCAGCACCCCGCCCCCCCAGACCTGCTGGAAACCGGTCGTCTCTTTGAGCGACATGCCGAAAGCCTCTCCGCCGAACACTTCGAGGATATTATCCTGCAGGAAGATGGCAAAGATGGCGAGGAAAACGAAGATGAAGAAGCCGCGTGCTTGGGAATTGTCACGCAGCGCGTTGGCGGCGGCACGGAGCGGATTGCGGGCGGGCGCGACCTGTTGGGCCGCCTCTAATGCCGCCGCCAGTTCGCCACTGGTAAGCCGTTTCTCGATCCCGATGATCCCGAGCACGGCCGAACCGATCACGATGAGGGGCGTCAGGTTGTAGAGCCGCTGCATCAACGCGGGTGTATATTCCGGCATGACCTGCTGCATGATGACGGAAGCGATGATAGTACTTAGGATCGTAAAGGTCCAGACGACGGAGATAACCCCACCCCGTGTGCGCGAACTGGTCACCTCTGCGATTAAGGAGTGGTGCGTGTCGCCCATGATCGCGATTGCGATACCGAAGGTGATGAGGGCCGCAAAGCCCCCCACGTAGCCCAAGGGATTGCCGTTGCCCATGGCCACCGCAATCGAGGGCAACGTGAGAAAAATAAGGCTTCCGAGTACCGCCGCCATCAGCAGATAGGGGGTGCGCCGCAGCCCCCAGATGGGGTTGCGATCTGCAAAGCGGCCAGCGATTACTTGGAAGGGGGAAAAGAAGTAGTGCAGCCCCAGCATGGTGGTTACCGCGAAGGCGGCCACGCCCAACTCCCCGATGGTGATTCGGTTGAAGTTGATGGTGAGGAGGGCGAACATCCAGCCGACACCCAGTTTGGGAAGGGCGAGCCGAAACGTTTTGACGAGACCGAGGAGCAGGGCCAAACCTCGTTGTAGGGCACGCATGGGGATTTCCTTTCTCTGTCATCAGAAAGCGGTGGATCATACCAGGCGCATTATAACAGGTAAACAATAGTTGCACAATTGCTCTATCTCTTCGCATTACCTGTGCAATTACTCTACGATCAGCCCATTTTCCGGCGTTGCACGAAAAGAGCGGAGCCAAAAGCTCCGCTCCGGTTCTACGTAGGCGATAACCCTACCTCAAGAACGCCGCTGCTTACCAGGGTGTCAGGACAAGAAGAACACCGATCCAGACCAGTACACCCACCGTCACGTAAATCGGTAACATCGTATTATTGCGATTTCCCATGCGTTGTGCCTCCTATAGCGTAAACTGGACTCTTGCCCATTATACAATAATTCCGTGGCAGCGTCTAGTGGCAATTTGTAAGGGGTGCGCTTAACAGTTGAGCAACTTTGGTAGCTGCGTGAGATCGCAGTAGAGCGGGGGGATCAGCGCTACGTCTCTTCGTTACCCCGTGGTGCCCAGACCACTGGCGATGGAGTTCACCAGCAGGAGCAGATTTTGAAGCCGTGCATCCGCCTCCTCCCCCTTCCCCTCTGTCTGACGAAGTGCCCGCCACTGCCGGAGCTGCTCGATCTGTTTGTGGTGAAGCGTCTGGAGGCGCGGTTCGCGCAGGCTGAGGGTGAAGTTGATGTTGGGCCGTCGTTCGGAAAGGGGCCCCCCGTAGATCTGCGCCAGCATTGCCGATGTACGGTCAAACTCGTCGAGGATCAGCCCTAGCAGCTGCTCACGCGCGGTGTCGTCCGTCACCAACGCCGCGTACTCCTGCATCAGCCCCCGATGGGCGGTCGCGATGCTGGTCGCGGCATTGCTGACAACGTAATGCCACGGTGCCCAAGTATAGAGCGAGTGGCGCAAAGCGTCGAAGTCGGCGGGCGATGCGTCCTTCAGGGCGTGCAGGGCGGAGCCGACGCCGTACCAGCCAGAGAGGTAGAAGCGGGCTTGGCTCCAGCTAAAGACCCACGGGATCGCGCGCAGATCGTCCAACGTTTGCTGACCCGTGCGGCGGGCGGGGCGCGAGCCGATTCGGCTCGATTCGATCACATCGATGGGCGTTGCTTGACGGAAGAAGGGCAAGAAGCCCTCGCTGTGGAGCAACTGTTCGTAGGCGGCGCGGCTCGTCTGCGCCAACCGATCCATCACCGCTTCGAGCGGATGCGCCTCCTCTTGGGTCGCGCGGTGGCGCAACGTGCTGCCCACCGTGCCCGCCAGCAGCAGCTCCAGATTGTGGGCGGCGGTGCGCGGGTTGGCATATTGCTGCGCGATGCTCTCCCCCTGCACCGTCAGCCGAAGATCGCCGCCGACCGCGCCACGGGGCAACGCTTTGATGAAACGGTGCGTCGGCCCCGCCCCCCGACTGATCGTCCCGCCGCGCCCGTGGAAGAAGCGGAGCCGCGTGCCGTGCGCCCGCCCCACCCTTACCATCGCTTCTTGGGCGCGGTACAGGCTCCACAGGCTGGCCACGATGCCCCCATCCTTGTTGCTGTCGCTGTAGCCCACCATGACTTGCTGCACCGGTTCGCGTTGGCCCGCTTCTGCCTGCAGGTGGGCCAGCGTCCGCTGGGTGATCGGTTCCGACAGGAAGGCGTCAAGGATATCGGCGCTGCCCCGCAGATCGTCGATCGTCTCGAAGAGGGGGACGATGGGCAGCAGGCCGTGCTCTCCCCCGTCACTGTAGCCGAGCAGCCCCACTTCGCGCGCCAGCAGGTAGACGACGAGCAAATCGGAGAGCGAGCGGGTCATGCTGACGATCAGGGCGCCGAGGCCGTGGCTGCCATGCACGGCGATCTGCGCGGCGAGCACACGGTAACAGTCGAGCAACGCCGTCGCCTCTGGCCCCAGCGCGATGTTTGGCCGCGTAAAGGGACGACGGGAGCCAAGCTCCGCACGAATGAAGGCCAATCGCTTTGCTTCGGGCCAGTTCGGGAAGTCGCAGTCGGCAGCCCCCGACGCTTCGAGCAGTTGGGCCATCGCCAGATCGTGGAAGCGGCTGTTCTGACGGATATCGACCGCCGCCAGATGGAAGCCGAAGCTCTGGACGGTGCGAATGACCGGCTCCAGATCTTGCGTGGCCAACCGGCCCGCGCCCACCGCGTCCAACGCGCGGTGGAGCAACTGAAGATCGTCGAGCAGTTCGCCGGAACGCCGATAGCTCAGCGCCGATGTGCCGTCTGTATCTGCATCAGGGAGGCGTGCGATGACCAGATTGAGCATCTGCCGCCACGGCTCGTCGGGGTTGCGCTGCAGGGCCGCGTGCCCCGCCGCGCCCAGCCGCTCGGCATGGGTGCTGATGAAATCCCGCAGCGGCGCCGGTGGCGCTTGCAGCCATTCGGACAGGCTGAGCTGCTTCACGAGCGCGATGAGCTGTTCGCGGATCAACGAGAGGGCATTGTCTCGCATCAGGCCAAGTGTGTCGCGTGTCACCGCCGCCGTCACGAAGGGGTGGCCGTCGCGGTCGCCGCCCACCCAGTCGCCGAAGGTCACGCGGGGCAGTTGGCTCGGCTGATCGAGATCGGTCAGATCGAAGCCTACGTTCTGCCACGCCTGCCGTAGCCGCCGGTCAACGATCGGGATCACATTCGGGAAGGCGTTACGGAGATAGTAGAGAACGTTGCGCAGCTCGGAGCTGACGTCGGGCTTTTCCAAGAAGATATCCCCCGTCCGCCACAGCCGCTCCAGCTCCCCTTGGATCGCCTCGCGGATCTCCTGTTGCTCGAAGGGCGTGTACATCTGATTTTCGCGCTGGACCAGCAACAGGTAGAGGTGGCGATAATGATCGAGTACCGTGGCACGCTTGGCCTCGGTGGGGTGGCCGGTCAGCACCGGTTCAACGCGCACATCGGGCAGGGCGGCGGCGATCTCGGCCCCCGCCACCCCCAGCGCTTTGAGTTGCCCCAAGTTTTGCTCCCACGAGCCATTTTCCGACGCCAGTTCGCCCTGCGCTTCCACTGCACGGCGCTGCTGCACCGCCGCATTTTCCTCCACCAGGTTGAGCAGTTGAAAGGCGATCGAATAGGCTTGGGCGAGACGGGCGATGGACGTTTCGGTCGTCGGTGTCTCCGTTTCACCCACCCACGGCAGTAGCCGCGCGATCTCCGTTTCCCCCACGTCCCTCAACATCGACTGAAAACATTCCAGCAAAAAGTACAGATCGCCCACCACCTTTTCGGCCTGAGGCGGCCCGGCGCTGGCAATTTCGGGTCGGCGGTCGCGGCGGTTCTGAGGCGACAGTGGGTTTTTCATGGGCAACCTCCGGAGGGGTCATGGGTGCATGGGGCCTGGTGAATGGTGCATGGTGCATGGTAAATTGGGAGTGGGGGATGCTCGATTGTAGCATGAGGGATCGTGCCATCGCGGTGCAATCTGGGTGCGGTGCATAATTTGATGAGACACAATCACATTGTTCCCGCTAGTGGCAAGCCGATTGCTGATCGCTCGGCTTCTTCGTGATGCTCAACCGCCCGCCTGGGGCAGGAGCAGCGGGCCATCCGCGGTATCTTGCACCGTCCAGCCCTGCTGTTCGATGGCGTCGCGTAGCGCGTCGGCTTGCTGCCAGTTGCGTTGAGCGCGGGCGGCGCTGCGGGCGGCGGCCAGCGCTTGTACGTCGGCGGGTGGTTGCGGCGCGGCAGGGTTGGCGTTGCGCTGCGCGTCGATCTGCGCCCAACGCCCCGCCGGAAGCCGCGCTTCGTCGGCGGGCAGGTGGAAGGGGCCGAGTTCGGTGATCGGGAACCGTTGCCCACTGCGGTAAGTCCGCGTTCGGTCGTTGTTCAGAATCGTTGTATCCCCCTGGCCCAATACTTGGCAGTGCGCGTTGGCGACATCAACGACCAACGCGGTATGTTCATCGATGCCCACGATGGTCGCCTGTGCCGGCAGCAGCGCTTGCATCTGGGCGAACCGCCCTTGACCCAAGTAGCAACGTCGGGTATCCAGGCGGTCGCCCCCGTCGCGGTTGTTCCAGTGGGGCACGACGACCAGTGAAAGACCGTAATCCGCGAAGAAATCAAGCCCATCCTTCCAATGTAAATCCTCCCCGACTTTGTAGATTTCGTAGACCGGCAGCGCATAACGGCTGGCGGCGATGGTACTGGCGCTGGCCAGCACGAGCGCCGCCCCGCGCCGTTGCTGGGCGCGGAGCAGCGTCCAAGCCCGCGTGTCGCGCAGGTGGCGCACGGCGTAGCTGGGACTGCCCGCGCCCATAAAGAGCGTGTTGGCGTGGTGCAGCGGCGCCAACAGTGCCGGATCATCGGCAGCGCTGTGATTGCGGGCGGGAATGATCTCGATCTGCGGGTCGTGGTTCTGCAGACGGTGACGCAAGAAGTCGGCCACATCGCCCGCGACCTGTGCAGAATTTGGCTCGAAGCCTGCGGGCGTTTCAAGGATCGCTACCTGCGGACGCTCCTCGCGCTGCGAGAAGAGCCATTCCCACGTCTTGCGACCGCTGGCGCTGATCTCGCCCGATCCAAAGAGAATGATGGGGCCGGGGCTGTTCATGGGGCTCTCCGAAAAAGGGGGGGGAGTTTTGTGAGTTTTGTGAGTTTTATGAGTTTTGTGAGTTTTATGAGTTTTGTGAGTTTTATGAGTTTTGTGAGTTTTATGAGTTTTATGAGTTTTATACCAATTTGAACTGGGAGGAGTGCATTGTCTAGGGTGAAATCACCTCTATAATGCAACCCTGTCAATCCGATTTGGTATTATGAGTTTTGTGAGTTCTCTACGGGACGGAAAGTGCGTTTTACGAGTGATCACCCAAATTGAATGTGGGTCCGAAAGTGGCTGGTAGAGAGTGACTTCAAAGCATTAGCTTAGTTTCTACCGCATACTTATGACCATTCAACGGCATTTTCGTTATGACTCAAAGCCGAGGCAAAGCAATTCTCTATCTCTATCCGCCGCCTTTCACTGTTCGGTTTTCGTTCCAACGCGCCACCGTTTCCAAAAAGAGGTCGGCGAGAACATCGGGCCGATGGACGTGAATGTCGTGATGCGTGTGGGGGAAGTAGCGAATCGTCACTTGGGAAAGCCCCGTCTCGGCGGCTGCCAGCCCGGCGGCGCGCCCGCTGGCGGCGGTACTTTCGGGTGTGCCCGCCACCGTGATCAGCACCGGTGCGCTGAGCTGCGGATAGAGCGATGCGGGGCGCTGTTCCCAGAGGGCGTGTAGAATCTTCATGTGGTTGGGAATCGAAAGGCAGCGCCGGATCGTGCCATCATCGCACGTTTGAAAGTTGTCGAGCGTGGCTTGGATCCCTTCTTCCGACCAGTCGGGGTTGGTGTGGCGTAACATCGCTTCCAACTCGCTGCGGGCCATGCCGTCCATTTCGGGCGGGCGCAGCCGTGCCTCCACCTCCGACCAACGCTGCTGGCCCTCGCCGTGCAGGTCGATGAAACCGCCATCGACGAAGGCCACGGCGCGTACCTGTTCGGGGTAGCGGGCGGCGAAGTCGAGCACCACGTTGCCGCCCCACGATTGCCCCACCACGATGGGCCGATCAAGGCCCAACGCGGCGATGAGCGCGGCCAAATCGCGGCTGAGCGTGGCAAAATCGTAGCCCGACGACGGTTTGTCGCTGCGACCGTGGCCACGTTGGTCCAGTGCCACGACGTGGTGGCCTGCCGCGCTTAGCCGCGCCGCGACCTGTGACCACGTGCGGGCGTTGCTGGAGAGGCCGTGCAGCAACAGAATGGGCAAGCCTGGGCCGGGCCATTCCAGCAGATGCAACGAAAGTCCGTTGACGGTGACAAAGCGGCTTTGCATGGGCAATTCCTTGTAGGCGCGGGGAACAGCAGGATTGTATCGGATGGGACGCTGGGGCCAAAGGTTACGGGCTGAGGAGGGGGGGGTGGGGCAAGGTGCAAGGTGCATGGGGCATGGGGGTGCGGGGGCGATCGTGCTGCGGAGAGCGGGGGAGGGTGGGGGGTGCAAGGTGCAAGGTGCAAGGTGCAAGGTGCATGGTGCATGGGGGTGCGGGGGCGATCGCGCTGCGGAGAGCGGGGCGATGGGGACAGGAAGGGGTGGGGGATCAATGTTGAGGTGTCGGCGCGGGGGATGTCGATGGCCCCCGCGCCGACGGTTGCCGCGTGGCGATCAGCGTTCGGCGCCGAGCGCGTAGGCAGGGATTTCTGTGTTGGAGGCTGCGGCCTCGGCATTGAGCGCGTCGATGTCCAGCATCGTCAGGCCGTCCGGCACGTCGCCCGTGCTCTGGTAGACGAGCAGCGCAAAGGCGCCCAGCGCTTCGAACGGGGTGAAGTCACAGTGACCATATCGTGCAATGGGAATGGTCGTCAGGTTGTCCCCCGCGCCCGCCGCATTCACTTTCGCGCGATAGAGCAGTTGGTGCCAATACGGAATTTGCTCATCCAACGTGGTGTGCATGTTGACGACGGGGATCGTCAGATTGCCGCTGGTCTGGTACTGTGGCACGGTCAGGAAGGTGCTGAGGTCGGGGGCGATGCGCTGCACGCTTTGGTTCAGCAGCGGGTCGTTGCTGGAGCCGCTGTAGATGCGTCGCTGGTTCCCAAAGGCGTTCCCGTTGAGCTTGGCGTTGGCGTCGTTCGTGGCAAAAACACTGTACCACGCGATGGTTTCGACCGTGTTTTCCACCGTGGAAAAGTCGTTGGGGTCGTAGGCAGCACGCGCAACCTGCACCAGCTCCAGCGCGGCTTGTGGATCATTGGCGATCGCCTGTTGGACGGCGGGCAGATAGATAGTCTCCCAGTTGTTGATCACAAAGTTGGGGATATTGATCGGACTGCCCGGCAGCACGCCCGGGAAGTAGTAGTCGAAAAGCACCCGTCCGTCGCCGAAGTAATTGATCTGCGCGCGGAAGTTGCCGACCGGCCCGCAGAGCGCGAGTGCCCCGTCGAACAGTTCGGGCGACTGCTCGGCCAACAGGGTGCTGATGATGCCGCCCTCGGAGGCGCCGGTCAGGAAGGTGTGATCGGGCGCTTGGCCTGCCACGGCCGGGAAGGCTGCCACCAGCTCGCGCATGTCGTCGGCCCCCTCCAGAATCGCCAAACCGTTCACGCGGTAGCTGGTGGTGGCGAAAGCGTAGCCGAGGGCCTGCACCACATCCGGTAGGTATAGGCTGCCCAGATAGAGGTTCTGGAAGCCGAGCGGCTCGTTGAAGGCGGTGTAGCCGTGTGCCCAGAGGACCACATCCCCATTCCAATCCGAGGCAGGCACGCAGATCAGCCAGAGCGCCCCGCTGGGCAAGACCCCCTCTTGACAACTGTCGGGGAGCGGTTGCCCGCTCGCCACTTCAATAGGGGGCGCGGCGTGGAGCGAGAGGGGGCGGGCCATCGCCAGCAGGCTAAGCAGCACGACAGTGAGGAAGAGAACAGGCCAGCGGGGGACCGTGGCAAAGGCAGAGAGGGTCGTGGACATGGGCAATGCTCCTTTGCACGCAGATGAGAGGGAATCGCGACCATTGTATAGTAGAAAATAAGGAAGCGAAAGTGAAGGTGGTGAATTACTGGATAGGGGGTTTGTCAGGAAAGGGGTGGAGGTTTGTATTCAGACAATGAAAACAATTGATTCGATGGCTCTGAAGCCCACAAATGAGAACGTTCATATGTACTTCAGCGTGAATCACAGCGGGGTGAGAAATTTGTCGTTTGTGTAATCTCGGTGAAAATTGCGACAGCTTCTGTCGTAATTTTGTTCATACTAAGAAGCGAAAGGCTCTCAACTGATATTTGTAAAGTTACTCCCGAAGCGTTAGGGAATTTGGGGTAGACATGGCAACAGGCCGTCTTGATAAGTTAAAAAGGCTCTTCCTAGCACGAGAAGAGGGTTGGTCTAGCCAAGAACTAGCCAATGAATTTGGGGTGAGCCAACGGGTTATACAGCGGGATTTGGAAAGCTTGCAAAGTGAGCCGCACAGATTACCGTTGGTACGCGAAGGATGGCGGTGGCGGTTAATGGAAGGTCATCTGTATGAATTGCCTCCCGTGGTCCTGAGCATTCACCAAGCCGTGGCACTTTATCTGGCGGGGCGTCTACTGGCACGGTACAGCGATGAACATAATCCGCACGTGGTGGCGGCCCTCACTCAGTTGGGCTCGATATTACCTCATGTGGCGGCGAGACAGGTTGAACAGTCCGCACAAAGTCTTAAATATCGCCACACAAGAGCAGAGATGATTCGGGCTTGGGAGGCGTTGGCAGAAGGGTGGTTACAACAGCAGAAAGTGCGTGTGCAGTATTATGGGGCTGAGGAGCTGATGGGAGCTGAGATACGTGAAACGGTAGTGTCACCGTATCTTCTCGAACCATCGAGTTGGGGATTAGCAACTTACGTGATCGGCTACAGTAGCGCTCACGCGGAGGTAAGGACATTCAAAGTAGAGCGTGTGAAGGAAGCTGAGTTGTTGGACGAGCGTTTCGAGATACCGGTGGGCCTTAATCTACCTGAGATGTTGACAACCGCTTGGAACGTGATGTATGGCGAGAAGACAGAGCGGGTCGCGCTGCGCTTCTCACCCTCGGTAACATGGCGGGTACGTGAGAGTGAATGGCATCCAAGTCAGCGGATTGAGGACCTTCCAGATGGAGGCTGCCGCCTTACATTCCAGATCGCCTTCCCGTTCGAGATGAAGCCATGGATACGTCAGTGGGGGAGCGAGGTTGTTGTTGAAGAACCTAGTTGGATGCGTGAGGAGCTAGATTCTTCATAGAATAGCCGGAATAAGCTCTATGACTTCGTCACGAAGCCTTCAACCAGCTAACCATAAATTAAGTACCCTCAGAGCGGGTCGTGGGTAATGTATAGTCACCCTTACCGATCACTGTTTCAGTATCCTCGAACCAACACATAACCCGTCCTACGGAGAGTTTACAATAATGTGTTGAGTGTTGCGGCATCACATAATATGGCATTGTAGTGCAGAACGGATTAGTTCCAAACTTCGTCTCGATAACAAGCCAGACTGATAGACGAGTTTCATAAGATACGGCTTGCTAAGCCCTATATATGCCCTCAGACAGAACTATTTTGAACTATTAAAGCGACCAACTACACTCCTCCTAGGGTTCGCTTGCCCTTACCGTTCACTGGGAGGAATTGTGTACCACGGGTTACGTTCTGAGTATTTACGGCAGCTAACTGAAGCCGATCGAAGACTGGCTGAAATTGACGTTTGGCGGGGAACACTCGATGCAGAGTATGACGCTCTCGAAGGTTATGCTAGTCGTCTGGCATGTCTATTGAACGAACTTGATGAGGCGCATGCATATTACGAAAGCAATCCCATGAAAACGCCTGACACAGAGGAGTGCTGTCTATATCATGAAAAAGATTAAGGCCCAACATGGCATACGCCAGAATAAAAGCTACCAAGTCAAGACGCATCCCATGGCATCCAAGTCAGCGGATTGAGGACCTTCCAGATGGAGGCTGCCGTCGTACATTCCAGATCGCCCTCCCGTTCGAGATGAAGCCATGGATACGTCAGTGGGGGAGCGAGGTCGTTGTTGAGGAACCTAGTTGGATGCGTGAGGGGCTAGATTCTTCATAGACGATTCAGATGGAAAATTCTCACCTTATGGGCAAATATCTCATAGGGATATCGAGTTGTCATAGCCTTTTCTAGCCCGTATACTGTTGATACCCTTCCCCAAAGAGAATGGAGACCTTGCATGTTAAATTGGACAGGCCATCCGCTGGTCGATGTCGGAATCGCCGTAATCTTGAGTTTTGTAGACAAAGAGGATCCGCAGACGGTTACTGAGAACGATCTTACTGTGGTCGCAGACTTCATTGAGCGCGAGTATGTGCGACAACCGCTGACATCCTACCTCAATGTGGCTCTGCCTAATTCGGGATTTACCCAACCAGCTTTCAGCAAGACGCCAGAGCGCCGGTTCGAGTACGCAGTCCTAGTCTCTCGCTACTTTGGAGGCAATGTCGAAACGACTGACGAAAAATGCGTATTCACGGGTCTGCCTACACCCGCCATAATCTATAATGGACCGTCAAATGCCGATTTCCAACTTGGGCGTGCTTATCGGCAACATGTCCCGATGACCCTAGGGGTTGGAAACGTCAACTTTTATCCTAATGGAGATTCGGGCCTGCCCGTTTCCGCCGCGATAATGCTGGCCTTTCAGGCATTTCCTTTAGGCTGTGCCAAAGTAAGTGGGCGTTTATTGGCCGTACATAGTAATGATCCCGCTCTTACCTTGTTTTTTGCAAACCAATTTTGGGAGGGGAATAGATCGGCCATAAGCATGGCCCATGCTCAAGACAGCACCAAGCTGGCGGGACGTGTAGAATCTATGCGCACCCTATTGGTCCAGGAGCTTGCGAATGCCTATCACCACCAGATAGAGAGAAGGAATGCCTTTGACGACCAATATATATCTTTAACTGCATACTATCTGACGAATATGGGAGCAAACCCAGAAATCGCTATCTTCTCGTTGCCTTCTTCAACTATTCGCTTCCTTTCTCAAGCGCAGAGTGCGGATTACGCGCCGATTTGGAATCGTATTGTTTCAGTAGCATGGGAACAGGAACCGACCAAAGACAAAAAGAAAAGAAAGGAGGGTGACGAGCCGTACCAACCACGACGTAACTGGCTTTACGAGGATATCTGGACGTTGCCCCAAAATGCCAAAAGGTTTTTGAAAACCTATTTTCTCAGGCGTGCTTGGAAGTACGCGAGTCTTGATAAAGGTGACCCGCGGGCAAGCTACTCACTAATGAGGGAGGTTGACCTAGTTTCATGGCGATTAACATCACTGTTTATGGAAAGGATCATGAATATGAATAAGGAGCAAGTTGAACAAGTCCGAACGTTAGCCGATGCACTGGCAAATTATATCGCTACGGAAAATGATAAATCATTCTTCCGCAGATTTGCCACTGTGTCTAAATATTACCAACTAAGGCTCTTATTGATCAAAGCGAACACAGAGTATGCAAGGCTAGGCAATGCACCTTTCTTGACGCTGGACAACTTCTTGGGAGTGTTCGAAGAAGGTGAGGAAATAGCCTACTCGAACTGGGATTTGTCACGCGATCTTGTACTCATACGGCTTGTCGAGCAGCTACATGCCTCAGGTTGGCTCTCTCACCACCAAGATGAGCTAGATGCGATTGCTGATCAGCACGACGCCGTGTTGGAAAAAGAAATCGAAGAGAGAGAAGGTACTATTGGAGAGTGAGAACAACACACTTGATATCGAGTCGGACTGCGATTGGCACTAGACAGAACGCTTGGAAAAACCACCTCAAACTCGAAAGGAAAGACTCATGGCATTCGTTACCGGTCTTATTTTGGTAGACGCCCCTGCATCGGCGCTTAACAACCTAGGCTCCATCCCTGGCGCACGTACTGATAACACCGTTGGTGTAAAGGTCATCCGCACAAAGGAGGGCTTCTATCCCTATGTATCCGCACAAGCGTTTCGCTATTGGTGGCGAACAACTCTAGAAAACGCGGATTTGGGCTGGAAAGCTGCTCCTATCTATCGCGAAAGTAAGGTCGCGTACACAGATGGAAATCCAATCTTGTATTGGGATGATGATCTTTTCGGTTACATGCGCGCCCCATCTAAAAAGCAATCTGCCAAAGAGCAGCGGGAGAGTGACTCCACTCAGGAGACAGCGACAGAGACCAAAGATACGATCACACGCGTCTCCCCACTTCGTGTTGGAACACTCGTCTCAATCGCGCCGGTCACACCCACAGATGACTTTGGGACGATGTCTAGACATGAAGGCGATCCGGTTCCACATGAACATCAATTCTACCGTACAACACTCAAGGGGCTCCTCTCATTGGACCTTCATGCGGCGGGGACGTTCTCCTACGCCAATCGCACAGGCTTCCGTCACTTGGACAAAGTGCGAGTTGATCTGGCCGAAGCAAACGGCTTGGAACATCTAGAGGATGAGCAATGCTACCGACTGCCAGCCAGAGATCGTGCAGAACGCATTGCGGCGTTATTCGAAGGGCTGGCGCGGTTGGAAGGTGGTGCAAAGCAGGCCCTGCATTATACGGACGTTACCCCCTCTCTTACCCTATTCGCCGTCACCAAAGGCGGTAATAATATGTTTGGTCATGTGGTTGGGGCGAATAGTAAGGGGCAGCCCATCGTCAAGATTGAGGCGTTGGAAGAAGCACTCCGTGTTTTCAATGATCAACTGCTTTCCAAGGTCTACGTAGGTTGGACACAAGGCTATTTGGACGACGAGCGTGAGACCTTTATGCGGGCACTCTCCGGTAATGGAACGCTTGCGGAGTTCGCCGCCAGCATTCAGGTAATGCACCCGCGCGAAGCGTTCCAACAGGTAGCCGAAGAGATTCGACAACCGCAGAATTTGACATGGCTGGCCTAGGAGGGTGTCATGCAAGTGCTACGAATTGTAGCGGAAGGAGTAACAACCTCTTTCCGCTACCCCCACTTTATGCTGGGTGTGCAACCTACCTATCCGATGCCACCGCCCTCCACGATATTTGGCCATATCTGCAGCGCATTAGGTAAATGGATAGAGCCAGATGAAGTACAGTTTGCCTACCACTTTACTCATGACGGTGAATTCAATGATCTGGAGCATATCCACTTAGTATCGGGTGCTTCGGGGCGGAGCAAGTTTGAGATCAAAGGGGTTAAATACCCCAAAGTGTTGGATGGAAACATAAACCCGTATCAACGAGAACAACTGTTTCGCCCTCAGCTCACCCTCTATCTGAACCGCATCGATTGGCTTGAGGCGTTCCGCTCGCCGCGTTACGCTGTCGTGCTGGGACGTTCGCAGGATCTGATGAATTACACTGATGTTCGGGTGGTCGACCTCGCTCAGTCTAATCAAGCGTATGTGAGAAACATGCTATTGCCATCCAAGATGGGCATCCAAGTCATGCGTGGTTTCACCCTTACAATGCCACGTTGGGTCGACTACGAAAATGGAAGACAAGCTCACTTTGGCCAGTATATTGCCCTAGGGTCAGATGGGGTGGTACTACCGGTCAAAGATGAAATGCAGTTCGAGGGATCTGAAAGCGAGCCATTTTGGATTGATCCGGAAGCACCAATGTGGCGCGAGTCGTCTCGCGCTGTTGTCTGGCATCGTTTTACCGGAGGATGAACCATGATTTCCATGCCGTATGAGCCTCAATCAGTACAACAGTTCCTTGCAAAAAGTGCAGATCGTGGTCAGGAGGGTCAGCCGGAAACGTTGGCTCAACATACATGGTTCGTGTTGGAAAAGGTGGCCGATTTCATTCGCTTTCGCCCTGAGCTACCAGCCGCTGTCAATCAGCCGAAGCTCTGGCATTTGCTCTATTGGTCCGCCTTTATCCATGACTTTGGCAAGGCGGCCAATGGCTTTCAAGCTCGTCTAAAATCAAGAGATGCTCCAGCCTGGCCATACCGTCATGAAGTGCTCTCTTTGGCGTTTGTTGATTGGGTAGTCAATGGCCTGACCCACGATGAATCCATTGCAATGGCAGCGGCAGTCGTTGCACATCACCGTGACATGCAGTGGATTCGCACCAAGTATCCGCCAGTTGAGCGTGGTGAGCTAGATGGGGTAGAGCGTTTGTTTCATGAGGAAATAGACAGTGATACGATTGGAATGCTTTACCGATGGTTGTCAGACGAAGGGATTTCGTGGCGGGATAGGTTGGGATTGACAGAACGCGGAATTGAACCTCTACATTTGCCTCCCGAACCGGATGCCGTTGCGACGGTCGCCAGAAATGCTGGGAAAAGAATTCGGTTCTGGCTAAGTCGCTACTCACAGTTGCAGTATAGTATGAAGCCAAGACGTGATATAAAATGGGTCCATACTTTGTTGCTTCTGCGAGGCATACTGATTAACGCCGATCATTTGGGATCGGGGCATTACGGAACACTACCTTCGATAGATTTGGACGTTGATGGTATCTTAGCGAGTCGCAAGTTGCGCCGCGATCAGCTCCACGAACATCAACTTGATGCGTTCACCAACGGTTCCGCACTTTTGGAGGCACCCACCGGTAGCGGAAAAACTGAAGCCGCTCTGATTTGGGCGGCGAAACAGCAATGTGTACGACTGTTCTATACTTTGCCTTATCAGGCTAGTATGAACGCCATGAGGATTCGGTTGGTGGGAAGCTTTGGCGAGGAACAAGTCGGGCTACAACATGGACGCGGCCTATTGGCATTATATCGTCAAAAGTTACAGGAGGATCTTACACCCCGTAGTGCGGCTGCAGCGGCACGCATTGCAAGAGACCTAGCAAAACTCAATGTGCCTCCTCTGAGAGTCTTTAGTCCCTACCAGATGTTAAAGGTTCCCTATAAATTGCGAGGGTATGAAGCGCAATTAAGCGACTATTTCCATGCTGCCTTCATTTTTGACGAGATCCATGCTTACGAAGTCAAACGTTTGGCAATGATTCTGGAAACAGTGCATTATCTGTCCAAGTATTGTTCGGCCCGTTTCTTTATGATGTCGGCCACTTTTCCTGATATCGTAAAAAAGAGGCTGAAAGAAGTATTGGGTGATATCCCAACAATTCGAGCCTCTGATGCACTGTTTGAAATGTTCAAGAGACACCGTTTAGAAATGCTGAACGGCGAGATTAGCGATCAGCAAAATCGAGGTTTGATTTTCAATTATGTCCTTCGGGGTAAGGCTGTTCTTGCCGTGTGCAATACGGTGAAAGGCGCGCAAACTTTGTTTCAAGCCGCAGAACAGGAGATGCCCAATGCCCAAAAACTGCTACTGCACGGCCGTTTTAATGGAGAAGACCGCTTGGCCAAGGAGCAGCAAATCCGAGAATTGACCGATGCCGCATTGGCCGAACATGAGCCATTGCTTCTAGTTGCGACACAAGCAGTTGAAGTGAGTCTCGATATCAGCCTCGACCTTCTATTCACTGAACCGGCACCGCTTGATGCCTTGATACAGCGTTTTGGTCGGATCAATCGTAAAGGCAATTTGGCTAATCTTGCGCCGGTCTACGTCTTCAGAGAACCTCGGCACGGGCAAAAAGTTTATGACGCGGCACACGTTCAAGCAACGCTAGCGATTTTGGAGAGGGAGGAAGGTAAAGCGGTAGATGAAGCAAAGATTGGCGAGTGGCTGAATGAGATTTATTCTGGCCCGATTGCTGATCAATGGAACCGAGATTTCGACGGTCAGCGTCTGTTGTTTCGGCATGTGGTCACGAACATCACTCCATTTCAAAGTGACGAGGCGCTTGAACAACAGTTCTACGCAGCTTTTGATGGCGTAGAAGTCTTGCCCGAATGTCTTTATGATCAGTATCAATTACGTCTGAACGCGGAGCCAATCCGCGCACGTGAATTACTCGTAACTATTCGTTGGGGCCAATGGAAAATGCTCCAAAACAAAGGCTTAGCCCTGCCGTACGACGCCGCTGATTCCACCATGCCCCGAATTGTGACCGTCCCCTACTCCGATGAACTAGGGCTGGATCTTAACTCGCCCTACTTGGAAGATGAGTAGGGGTTACGTAGTTAGCTGTTCTTCAGCGATGAATCTGTTTGAAAGGTGCCAGGCCCACTTAAGATGTAATTTGAAGATAATAACTACCTATATCTTCAACCCGCCTTCTTCGTGTTTACCTTCTTGCTCTGTCCCACGATCCGCTGAAAGGATACCTCTGATGCTTTCTGTGACTCATCTCTTTTTCGATACGGTTGTCGAGCATCCCATTGCGCTCAACGAGCATAAAGGTTCGGCGATCCGCGGAGCCTTCTTCCATGCGCTACGTGGTCGACCCCACCGCACCGATTGGCGCGGCTTTTGTAGCAATCAGAGCGCTCCTGATTGTGTGGATTGCCCACTCATCGCCGTATGTCCTGTGGCCCGTCTGTTGGCGACCCACGACCCCACCGGGGCGCGTGGCCATAGCCTGCCACGGCCTATCACCGTCAAACCGCCCCTGGGTGACAAGGGCGATTTTTTGCCGGGCGATGTGCTCCGCTTTGGGCTAACCGTGGTTGGCGATGCGCTGGCGCTGCTCCCCTACGTCATCCTCGCGGTACAGCAAGGAATGCCCGTTGAAGGGTTGGGCAAGCGCGACCGTTTGAACGATTACCGTACCGGTTATTTCAAACTGCGGGAAGTGACAACGATGCACCCCTTGCAGGGCCGCGTTGATACGTTGTGGCGCGAAGGGGAACGGATGGTTCAGCGCCCCGCCATGCCGGTCACCCACGAGGAGGTTTTGGACTATGCCGGCCACCTCTCTTCGGAGCGGATCACGCTGCGCCTGCTCACGCCTATGCGTCTGACCGACCAGTCCAAGCTGGTGCGCAGCTTTCGCTTCCGCCCCTTCTTTCAGCGGTTGATGGAGCGCCTCATCACTCTTTCGACTCTCTTTGGCGAAGAAACCCTGCTGGCTGACGAGGGCGAGCGCCACGCCCTGTTGGACGCAGCAGAACAGGTCGCTGTGGTCGATAAGACGAAATGGGTCGATCTGCGCTCCTATTCAACACGACGACGGCGTGAAACACCGATAGGCGGCCTGACGGGCGAGGTGACGCTGGTGGGCGATCTTGCCCCCTTCCGACCCTGGCTGCTCTGGGGGGCGCAACTACACGTAGGCAAAGACGCGGTGAAAGGGGATGGCTGGTATTACATGATATGAAGCGCAAATAGGCTCGCTTGGATGAAAGGGAGGACAAGGTGCAAAGCGAAAGGGGCAAGGTTATCAAGGATTCACCTTGTGCCTTGCCCCTTTTTGCTTTAGCCAGCGCGGAAAAGGGGCAACGCACCGATCTCGATTCTTGACACTCGACACACAGCAGGCCTTTCGTACAGTGATTGGCTGGCGTCAGCCTTATGGACGATTTGGTACACAACATTTGCATAGGAGGAAACAACAATGCCAATCATTCGCCAACTGATTGTGGATGAAACAGGCGCTTTCGTTGGCAAGCGACAGGGTCGCCTAGCGGTAAAAGTAGGAAAAGAAACAACAGTTCAGGCGCCGCTCATGCACCTAGAGGCCGTCCTCATCACGGGGCGGGGGATCACTGTCTCGTCCGATGTGGTCGCCGCGTGCTGCGAGGAGGGAATCCCCCTGCATTTCGTTGATTCACGGGGGCGGCCTTATGGTTCGCTCTTTGCATCGGGCCTTGTGGGAACGGTGCGCACCCGCCGCGCCCAGTACGCGGCCTACAACGACAAGCGGGGAATCGTCGTTGCACGGGCGCTGGCCAGTGCCAAGCTACAAAACCAGGCGGGGTTGCTACGCTATATGGCGAAGTACCGCAAGGAGACCGACCCCGAACGGTTCCGCGATATCCGCGAGGCGATGACGGAAACCCTCGTGCATGAATCGGAAGTGCAGCGTGTGGCCCGTAGTGCCGAGACGGTCGACGAGCTGCGTGATTTGCTGCTATCGGTCGAAGGACGGGGGGCGCAGCAGTACTGGATAGGCTTCAGCTTGCTTTTGCCGGATGAAGTAGACTGGGTGGGGCGGGGGGGCCGGGGCAGCTTTGATCCCGTCAACAGTCTTCTCAATTACGGGTATGGCATTCTCTATGCTGAGGTTGAGCGGGCTGCCGTACTTGCTGGTTTAGACCCTTATGCTGGCTTCATTCACGCGGATCGGCCCGGCAAATTCAGCTTAGTGCTTGATCTCATCGAGCCTTTCCGCCAACCTGTTGTCGATCGAGCCATCCTAAACTTTTTGGGGAAGGGTGGCACGGTGGTGCAAAAGGACGATGGGCTATTGGACAAGGTGACAAGGCACACTGTGGCAGAAAGGGTGCTGGATCGCCTAGAACGAACCGTCTTGGTCGATAGCGGCCGTATTCCCATGCGTCATCTGATACAGCGTCAGGCCCGCTCGCTCGCCACCTACCTGCGCGGCGATAGCGAACAATTCAACCCCTACGTCGCAAGATGGTGAGTGTGGGTCATGCAAACATTGGTCATTTACGATATTTCTCATGATGGTACGCGGGAAAAAGTTGCCGATGTCTGCTTGGACTATGGCTTGGATCGTGTTCAGTTCAGCGCTTTTCTGGGTGAATTGAGTCGTAACCACCAAGAATCATTGATGCTGAAGATAAAGCGGAGAATGGGAAAACACGGCGGGCACATCTGGCTCCTGCCGATCTGCGAACGGGACTGGGCACGCCGGATAGAGATCAAGGAGGAAGCATGATATTCACCGTGACCGATCTAAAGCAGATGCTCTACTGCCCTCGGATACTCTATTACAACCAGTGTCTCCCACGCCTTGTTCCGAGAACGGACAAAATGGATGCTGGTCGAGATTTACATAGAAGCGAGGAGGGGAAAGAGGCGCGTCGCTCCTTTTCGCCCTATGGACTGACTTCGGCCAGCCGCCACTTTGATGTCTGGCTGTCGAGTGAGAAACTTGGCTTAAGCGGTCGTGTCGATTTAGTGTTGGAAGCTCCAGATGGGGCAATTGGTCAAGCATGGATCGTAGACTATAAGCTGTCGAAGCAAGTGGCACAAAACTGGAAACTACAGCTTGCGGCTTATGCCCTTTTGTTGGAGGAACAATGGGAAGTGAAAGTTAACCAAGGTTTTGTCTACTTGATTCCTCTGCGGCGTGCGGAGCCAATATCACTCACCACACGCTTAAAACATCGTGCTGAAGCCACGTTGGCGCAAATGCAACAAATCGCCTATTTAGAATGGATGCCCGAGCCACCGAAAAGTAGGGCCAAGTGTCGAGATTGCGAGTTCCGACGCTTCTGTAACGACGTATGATCGCCTTTTTTGTGCTACCATACTGGCGCAAATAGAGGCTTGATTTCAACAAACTATGATTTGCGGTGCGACGCCAATTTGCGCATAATCGTAAGCTACTGATGATGGAAAATGGCGCTCCCAGAAGCTCATATTGGCTTTTTTCCGCGATTCAGGGCAAAATGATTCAGTCCAATTGCGCAAACGGGCGCGGCTTCAATCCACGGCTCGTCTTCAAGAGCACTGAAACAATGCGTGCCAAAGTTCCTCGTCTGTCGCCAGAGGTGCTTCAATCCACGGCTCGTCTTCAAGAGCACTGAAACAATCAGAGCGCAGCAGTGCGCCACGCCGTCGAGATGCTTCCAATCCACGGCTCGTCTTCAAGAGCAAAACATTGATTGCAACTTTCGATGCCGGTCGGCGTGGGCTTCAACCACGGCCTTCGTCTTCAAGAGCACTGAAACCTTTGACAGTCGATGAATCAAATCTCGATCAATCAGCTTCAATCCACGGCTCGTCTTCGCGAGCACTGAAACACGTTTTGCGCCTGGTGCCGCGCTCCCCACTGTTAGCTTCAATCCACGGCCTGTCTTCAAGAGCACTGAAACGAAGATGCGCAGTTCTGGAAACGAGAGAGTTTCAGGCGCTTCAATCTGAAGGCCTGTCTTCAAGAGCACTGGAACTGATGCTGCTGCGCCCTGTGTGGCTACGTCGCAACCAGCTTCTAACCACGGCTCGTCTTCAAGAGCACTTTGTTATCGACCCCCTCAAATGTCGAAATAAAGATTGTTGACGCTTCAATCCACGGCTCGTCTTCTTCGCGAGCACTGAAACAAGCACCGGGGAGTGTAGGCGACATTTCGCTGTTAGCTTCAATCCACGGCTTCCGTCTTCAAGAGCACTGAAACGGAGACTCGTGGCACGTACTGGCAGCGCTCATGCTGCTTCAATCCACGGCTCGTCTTCAGAGCACTGAAACACCATTATAGATAGATTGCCTATGGTCACTCCTCTTATCGCCGCTTCAACCACGGCCTGTCTTCAAGAGCACTGAAACGTGGCGGCTACATGGAGCCTTACGGCCTCGATACGCTGCTCAATCCACGGCTCGTCTTCAAGAGCACTGAAACACCGGCCCATTGGTACCTTGCTGCCCTCGAAAATGAAGCTTCAATCCACGGCTCGTCTTCAAGAGCACTGAAACCTCGTCAAAAACCATCCAACCATTAACGCCGCATCATCGCTTCAATCCACGGCTCGTCTCTTCAAGAGCACTGAAACTTCTACGATCTAACTGCAATGATTAGGAGCAAAATACCAATCCACGGCTCGTCTTCAAGAGCACTGAAACGTTTAATTCTGTGGAGATTTTGCACTTGCGAGACTATCGCTCAATCCACGGCCTGTCTTCAAGAGCACTGAAACAGACGGATTGGCCTGGCTAATCGGCGCGATAGCCGAAGAGCTTCAACCACGGCCTGTCTTCAAGAGCACTTCAAAACGTGTCCGTCGTTCAGGTTCGGCCTAAGTCCGGCAGGGCTTCAATCCACGGCCTGGGTCTTCAAGAGCACTGGAAACAAAGCCCCAGAGATAGGCGCTGGTTGCGCCAGTGCTCAACCACGTCATCTTCAAGAGCACTGAAACTCAAATTTGTGTTGTTGTTCCAAGCGTCCCTCCTTTAGCTTCAATCCACGGCTCGTCTTCAAGAGTATAATTGAAAACATGTACAACGCGGGCTGCGCCTACTCTCCACGCGGCTTCAATCCACGGCTCGTCTTCAAGAGCACTGAAAACTCAAACAGCGCGGCGTTCGCGCCTGCATGACGTAAAGCTTCAATCCACGGCTCGTCTTCAAGAGCACTGGAACTCAGCCCGAAAACGCGCTCAACGAGGAACACGGAGCTTCAATCCACGGCCTGTCTTCGCGAGCACTGGAAACAAACCAGCAGGCGGCGCGAGCGTGCGGTACTTCGCTTCAATCCACGGCTTCCGTCTTCAAGAGCACTGAAACCTTGTTTGCGCTTCGCCCTCGACATTACAGCACCCGTTTCAATCCACGGCTCGTCTTCAAGAGCACTGAAACGTTGAGAGATGCTATATGCCCGTTACCCTCGCTTCTTCAATCCACGGCCTGTCTTCAAGAGCACTGAAACTTTTAACAGATCAAACCCACCAAGCACCTTTCCTCAAGCTTCAATCCACGGCTCGTCTTCAAGAGCAATTTAAACGGTATCATTTGCGGTGCGTCGCTTGCGGGTGGGCGCTTCAATCCATTTGCCTGTCTTCAAGAGCACTGAAACTGCATCGCTTTTCGTCGCTTGGAACCATTAGCTGCTTCAACCACGGCCTGTCTTCAAGAGCACTGAAACTACTCGGCGCAGCAGCGTGAGCGTCGTGTAGGTAGAGCTTCAATCCACGGCTCGTCTTCAAGAGCACTGAAACTACTTCAATCACAAACGCGGCCTTGATTCAGGGCAAGCGCTTCCAATCCACGGCTCGTCTTCAAGAGCAATTGAAACCCAATAACGTGCCGCCCCAAAGGAGAGCCAGATAAAGCTTCAATCCACGGCCTGTCTTCAAGAGCACCGAAACCTCCAGTTGCCTTCCCAAGCGACGACGCTCCACCCCTGCCGCTTCAATCCACGGCCCGTCTCTTCAAGAGCACTGAAACCGACTCAGATCATTATCAACCATCGTTGCCGATCAGCTTCAATCCACGGCTCGTCTTCAAGAGCACTGGAACGAAGCTGGCGGCGGCGGGCAGGAGCAGCCCGCGTGGGCTTCAATCCACGGCCTGTCTTCAAGAGCACTGAAACTGTGCCGGTGGCATACCGATGCACGGTCGGTGCGGTTTTTTCAATCCACGGCTCGTCTTCAAGAGCACTGGAAACGATCGGGATCGCTGTTGGTGATATCGCGGATCAGCTTCAATCCACACGGGTCGCTCCTCAGAGCACTGAAACGCCATGGGCTGGCGCTCTTTTGTCTATGCGGCGAGCGTTTCAATCCATTTGCTCGCTTGGCAGCACTGGAAACCGCAAACCCATTCCGAAGTTTGCATTTGAACATTTGCTTCAATCCACGGCTCGGTCTTCAAGAGCACTGAAACTGCGGAATCCAGCACAGCGACGGAACGATCACTACCGCTTCAATCCACGGCCTGTCTCTTCAAGAGCACTGAAACCCTGGCGGCCCGCCTCCTGTAGCCAGCGCGCTTTGTCGCTTCAAATCCACGGCCTGTCTTCAAGAGCACTGAAACACCCGGCTAACAACCCGCTCTTCTAGGTGCCGCGAGCAGCTTCAATCCACGGCTCGTCTTCAAGAGCACTGAACGGATAATCGCGCCCCAGATCGGGAGCGCGGCCTTCGGCTTCAATCCACGGCTCGTCTTCAAGAGCACTGAAAACAGTTTGAGACGGCCGCACCCGTGGCTGGTGACATCGGCTTCAATCCACGGCCTGTCTCAAGAGCACTGAAACGTTGCCGCACGCAGCTCAGCAACGATTGCGTCCGCTTCAATCCACGGCCTGTCTTCAAGAGCACTGAAACGGCACTGGCAAGACGCATCTTGGGCGAGCGTTCGGCGCTTCAATCCACGGCCTGTCTTCAAGAGCACTGAAACACAAACGGGGATGATGGCGTGCGGCAAAGGCGCTCGGCGCTCAATCCACGGCTCGTCTTCAAGAGCACTGAAACGCTGATCGTCAGTCGCACATGCGTGAATCCGTTGTGCGCTTCAATCCACGGCTCGTCTTCAAGAGCACTGAAACCTTGTGTCGCGATGGCGGCTGGACAACATGGTCGGCGTGCTTCAACCACGGCTCGTCTTCAAGAGCACTGACGTGGTCATCTTCTCGCCCAGATGCCAGTCGATGAGCTTCAATCCACGGCTCGTCTTCAAGAGCACTGAAACCAAACATCCATCGACGGCTACCGGCTGATAGCCGAGCTTCCAACCACGGCTCGTCTTCAAGAGCACTGAAACAGAGTTTGACGGTGGCATACGCCGTGGCTGCGAGCCTAATCCACGGCCTGTCTTCAAGAGCACTGAACCCCGCCACCGCAATCATGCCCCTGCAAGCCCTCGGTGGCTTCAATCCACGGCTCGTCTTCAAGAGCACTGAAACCCATACCACGCTGTCATCGCACCGCCCAGCCCTGTAGTGCTTCAATCCACGGCCTGTCTCAAGAGCACTGAACTACAACCCAACCAAATCAACAGCCAGCGCCAAGCGCCGCAGTTCAATCCACGCTCGTCTTCAAGACACTGAAACTCAACCTCAATCTGTGCACTTTCTGGCATAGCTAGCGGCTTCAATCCACGGCTCAAGAGCGACCGAAACCCGATGTCGCCATAGGGCCACAGCGACCTGTTGGCGCTTCAATCCACGGTACCGTCTTCAAGAGCACTGGCCGAAACTGCTGCCGAGCGCGGCCTGACCAGTGTACGCGGGAGCTTCCAATCCACGGCTCGTCTTCGTTACTCGAAACCGTACTCTGCTTCGTTGTAGTATGCGATGCTTTTCGGCTTCAATCTACGGCTCGTCTTCAAGAGCAATCAAACAGCCTGTCAAACAGAAATGCCGACCGCGCTTCACATGCTGCTTCAATCCACGGCTCGTCTTCAAGAGCACTGAAACGAAATATCGGGAACAGATGGCGTTCTGATCACGGTATGCGGCTCAATCCACGGCTCGTCTTCAGAGCACTGAAACTGAGCACTGGCCCCGCGCAGCCACAGCAGGCAGCACGGCTTCAATCCACGGCCCGTCTTCAAGAGCACTGGAAACCGTTTAGAGAGTGTCTAAGTCTGCGATACGCTGGGGCTTCAACCACGGCTCTCCGTCTTCAAGAGCCACTGAAACAGCAGTTTATCCGCTGTAAGGCCCTCTCACAACCCGTTAGCTTCCAATCCACGGCTCGTCTTCAAGAGCACTGAAACACATATGATCGGCGTGGTGATGGAGTATCACGGGCGGCTTCAATCCACGGCCTGTCTCAAGAGAGCACTGAAACCTTTACTCCCTAAGTGCGTCGATATATTGATTCAGTAAATAATCCACGGCTTCGTCTTCCAAGAGCACTGAAACATCAGCCCGGAAGCAATCCAGCGGTTTGGGTATGTTGCGCTTCAATCCACGGCTCGTCTTCAAGAGCACTGAAACATATGGAGGATTAGAAGACCATGACACACCATGCCAGCTTCAATCCACGGCTCGTCTTCAAGAGCACTGGAAACCCGTTCTGCATCGATTTCCATCGCCTCTGCCTTCGGGGCTTCAATCCACGGCTCGTCTTCAAGAGCACTGAAACCGCAAAACACCGACTGGATCGACGTTTCGACATCGGCTTCAACCACGGCCTGTCTTCAAGAGCACACTGAAACTCGCAAACGCAGGACAAGTCTGACTCCGTATTCCGCTTCAATCCACGGCTCGTCTCTTCAAGAGCACTGAAACCCATTTCGCGCCAGTCAAATCACAGCTCGATCTGGGCTTCAATCCACGGCTCGTCTTCAAGAGCACTGAAACCTTCAGCAACGCGGGTTGTACCCTCCTTCTCCGACAGCTTCAATCCACGGCTCGTCTTCAAGGAGCACTGGAAACCCGTACCCAGCGGCCTGACTCAAATCTGCTTCGTTGAGGCTTCCAATCCACGAAGCTCGGGGTTCAAGAGCACTGAAACCTATAGATGTAGATAGAGGGGGAAAGAAGATTAGAGCTTCAACCATCGGCTCGTCTTCTTCAAGAGCACTGAAACACGATGAAAGAGCCAGAGTCGTAACTAGGCTTCAATCCACGGCTCGTCTTCAAGAGCACTGAAACCTTGGATTGCGGCTAATTTCAGCAGCGAGCTCCTGCTTCAATCCACGGCTGGCTCGTCTTCAGAGCACTGAAACTTCCACATAGTGCACGTCCTCATAGTCGTCGTTGGCAAGCTTCCAATCCACGGCTCGTCTTCAAGAGCACTGAAACATGATTTGCGAACGGCGGCTGAACGAAGCGGCGAGCCGAATCCACGCAGCTCGTCTTCAAGAGCACTGAAACCAAGCGATGGGAGGCGCGGAGATGGCAGCCGCCGCGGCTTCAATCCACGGCTCGTCTTCAAGAGCACTGGAACCGCAAAACATGGCCGAAGGCTGGCGCAAGGCTCGCTTCAATCCACGGCTCAAGCCCTCAAGAGCACTGAAACAACGTGACCGATGATGGATGCGCTACGCGCGAGGCTTCAATCCACGGCCTGTCTTCAAGAGCACTGCTGAACCTTCATCGTTGGCAGTCATCATGTCGGCGACTAAACTGGCTTCAATCCACGGCTCGGTTCGCAGCACTGAAACTCCAGGTTCTGATTCCGGACCAAATCCGCCGCCGCTGGTGCTTCAACCACGGCCTGTTCAAGAGCACCGAAACATAGCGTGCCGAGGCGAACGCAGACCGCCTTTCAAGAGCGCGGCTTCAATCCACGGCCTGTCTTCGCGAGCACTGAACAGCTGGCGCGAGCTGCGTGTGCCTGCGGTTTGCTGTCAGCGCTTCTAAATCCATGGCCTGTCTTCAGAGCACTGAAACGTGTCCGGCGCGAGGATTACGGCATATGAAAGCGAGCGCGCTTTCAATCCACGGCTCGTCTTTCAAGAGCACCTGAACAGGAGGATTACGACGTAGAGGAGGATGGGGGTAGGCCTAACCACGGCTCGTCTTCTGCGAGCACCTGAAACTCGTCGACGAGTAGCGAGGCCCTGCCCTTCTGGTGAGCTTCAATCCACGGCTGCCTGTCTGGTGAGCACTGAAATCAAAAGGTATTGTCTGGAGATTTAGAATATGGTTTAACCACGGCCTGTCTTCAAGAGCACTGAAACATATAGTGCTTGGCAGCGATGATGGCAACGGTTGTCGGTTTCAATCCATGGCTCGTCTTCAAGAGCACTGAAACGCGATTTCCCAGGTCGAGCGCAATGTACCGGCTGAGTGCTGCCGCTTCAATCCACGGCTCAGCCCTCAAGAGCACTGAAACTTTTTTTCCCCTTTGCGCTCTCGCGCGATGTGGCGCTTCAATCCACGGCCTGTCTTCAAGATACTGAAACTGGGTAGCGTCACATTGCCAGAGCCAGCCTCGGTCGCTTCCAATCCACGGCCTGTCTCTCAAGAGCACTGAAAAACTGATAAATATTTGTGCCGGTGGTATCGAGAGAGATGGCTTCAACCATGGCTCGCCTGCGGTGGTTTCGGCACCCAGCTGGCGCGCGTTAGCGCCTGCAGGCGGTGCGTAGTCATCGGGCAGGATGCCAGTTGGCGCCACCCAGACCTCTGAGGGTGCGCAGGCGACGAGGCGGGACTGCGGCGGTATCGGCCAGCATCGCGAAACTGTCGCCGATCATAATACCTCGGCGGAAGTCGGTGCGCAATTGCGCGCAGAGGGTGTCGAAACAGAGGCGGGGTGCAGCTCGCGCAGCCATCGCCGAAAGCGGTGCAGGGGTGCTGGTGAGAGCAGGGTTCACCCCCGCAGCGTTCAGCCATAGAACCAGCCAGAGGCAATCAGAAGGCTGCCTCTGGGCCTCGCGCAAGGAGAGAGGCTGTAGCTTGCAGCAGCAGCAGGCGGATGAGGCGGTGCACGGGATGAGTGGCGGGGTGACCAAGTCCAACGTAGCGCAGAAGGTCTACCTGGCATTGTGCAGAATGCTAGAGAGGTAGGAGGCCGCCACAGCAGGGGCTGAGGGCGTTATGCGCTGGGGGAGCGGGCGATCATCCGGCGGCTGGTCCTTGGACAGTCCTTGTCGAGGTCGCCGCAGTTTCTTCGACTTTTGTTTGGCAGGTCTCCACCTGTCACGGGCCGAGGAAGGTTGCATACGCTTGGGTCGTACCATCAGCCTACAGCTGCGCAAGAAGGCAAAAAGACATGCGCGGGAAAGCCTGGTAAGTTATGGGCAGAGGCGCGATCCCCGTCTGAACTGGCGTAGATACCCTTGTCCCGCAGTGATCCTGCCTCTTTTACTCTTCTAAGATCCCCTAAGCCATTTCTGATACACTCTCTTCTGGTGATAGGGATTCGACTCGTTCCAGCAGGCGACTAAAGTCATTGCTGGAAGGCCTTCGGCCACCCGTCCACCTGCGCGGGCGGTTCGATGCTTGGGCATGCGTCTGATCAATGCACAACTGGCAATTACACTCGGTATAAAACATTCGTGTGTGCCGACGAAAGAGAGCTTAGGGAGGGACGATGCCACGTATCCTAATTGCAATGGCCTTGGTTGTCACGTTTCTGCTGGCCGGCTGTCGAACGGCTTCCCCGCCGCCTCCGGCCGCTGTCGACACGTCCGCCTCATCCCTGCAAGCGATCGGCAGCCTCCACGACGCTCGCGCGGCCCATTCGGCGACCCTGCTCAACGATGGGACGGTGCTGATCGTCGGCGGCTTCGCCACGGGGGAGGCGGCGCTCGCTAGCGCGGAACTTTACGATCCCGGAAGCGACAGCTTCCGTCAGGTAGCGTCCTTGGGAACGGCACGCCACTCCCACAGTGCCACTCGCTTGGCCGATGGCCGCGTTCTGATTGCGGGCGGTCAGGACGGGGACCGTTACCTAGCGTCGGCAGAACTCTACGACCCCGCGACGGGCCGTTTCGAAGCAGTAGGGCAGATGAACGAGGGTCGCAGCAGCCATGCCGCAGTATTGCTGGACGACGGGCGAGTGCTGCTGATCGGAGGGACGGGGTTCGGCTGGAGCTTCCTTGCGTCCGCCGAGTTGTACGACCCTGCCACCCAACGCTTCCTGACGACGGGCAGCATGGCGGTCCCACGTGAATCCCACACCGCAACCCGCTTGGCCGATGGCCGCGTTCTGGTCGTGGGGGGCCATGTCGGTCGTCGTTCGGCGCTGCGCCTCTACGCCAGCGCTGAACTCTACGACCCACAACAGGGGCGCTTCCAAGAGAGCGCCTCCCTGATGACGCCCCGTCACAAACATGATGCCGTCCTGCTGGCGGACGGCCGCGTCTTGATTTCGGGGGGTTCGGACGAACGGGACAGCGCTGGGACGTTCAGTAGCACGGCGTTGTTCGATCCTGCGACGGAACAGTTCAGCGAGGGGGCCGAGATGACGACGCCCCGCTACAAACACACCGGCACCTCGGTGCTGCTCGCCGATGGCCGCATCGTGATTCTCGGGGGTGCACGGACTGTGGAATGGTACGACACGACCGCAAACCTCTTCAAAGCGCTCGCCCCATCGCTGGACGGCGCACGGCTCTTTGCCACGGCCACCGCGCTGCAAGATGGCTCGGTGGTGCTCATTGGGGGCTACAGCCCAGATGTCAGCGCGGCAACGACCGCTTGGCGCTTCGTGCCGTGATCGCCGTGGTGCCAGAGGGCTGTCTACCACAAAGCCCCGCTCCTCTTCTGAAATGAGCGGGGCTTTGACAACGTTTTGGCGAAAGAATCAGCGCAGTCGCTCACGCAGTTCGGTCAATTGACCCCGGATCGCCGTCAATTCGCCTTGGATCGCGGTGAGTCGTTCATGCTCGTCCCGCACGAAACGGCTGTAGGGGCTGATCGATTCGCCGAGCCGTTTGGCTGAGCGGTCGGCCTCAGTGTTGAAGGCATCCAATAGCACACGGTGGAGCTGCTTGCGCAACTGTTCCAGCTTGGTGCGGAGTGCCTTTTTGGCTTCGTTGCGGCGATAGGGGATGACCCCCAAGCCCGCCACGCCCAGCACCCCCGCCGCCAAAATGCCGGTCGCGTCGAACATCGCGGCGTGAGCGCTGATCGTCAGCGCCGCCCCTACGCCGATGGCACCGACTTCAGCGATGCCCACCATCGCCAGCGACTGCTGCACTTTTTCGCCCAGTTCCGCCGCCTCGCGGCTGGAATCGTAGCGGGCGACCACGTCGGCAGCGCTGCGCCCCACGCTCTGCAACAACTGGTGACGGTTGTATTCGAAGCCGCTCAGCGCATCGTTGGCGGCCTCTTGCATGAATTCGGTCTGATGCTGCTGACTGAGCTGGCGGGCCAGCGAACGCCACTGCTTGCTCTCCCGCTCCACCATCCAGTCGATCATCTCTTGCACCTGCGCCTCCACCTGTTGGGGCGTGTTGCCGATCACCTCCCGCTCGAACTGCTCCTTGATGGCATCGGTATTGAAGAGCGAGAAGATACGGCTGACGCGGAAGGTGCGGTCGAAGAAATCATCACCGCGCCGCTGCATCTCGTTGATGATGTTGTCGATCTTCAGCGTATGGAACTCGAATTCGTTGTCTAGGTCGCTGCGATAGGTCGACAACTGCCGTTCCACCTGCTGGATCGTGCCCAAATCTTCGTTCAGCAGACCCAGCCGCGTCGTCGCCTTTTGCAGGCTGTCTTGGGAAAGCTTTAGCGCCACGCCCAGCGGGTTACCCAACTTCAGCCGGATACGGCTCTCCTCGTTCAACGTCTCGAACAAGAAATCTTCCAGCCTCTGAAAGGAGCGCGGCAGTGTTTCGCCCGCTTGCTTGGCCCGCATTGCACCCTTGGCGCTCACGGGGAAAATCTCCGGTTCCCGCCCCAAAAGCCGCGTCGCGTTCTCGCGCACAAAATCATAGACCTTCTGCCGTTCGGCGTCATTCTCCAGCAGGTCAAACTTGTTGATGAGGATCACGACCTTTTTGCCCCACTCGTGGATCAGCGACATGAAGCCCCGCTCCGACTCGGAGAAGGGACGATCGGCGCTGGTGACGAAAAGGATCAGGTCGGAGCGCGGCACAAATTCCCGCGAAATTTCTTCGTGTTGACGTAGTACCGCATTGGTGCCGGGCGTGTCCACAATGGAGATTTCGCGAAGGAAATCGGCGGGGTAGTGGAGCACCAGAATCCCCCGCTCGACCAGCGGCTCGGCCCGTTCGCCGTGGCGCAGAATGTGGATCTGGGCGGTGGTCGGCGTCACCCCTTCGGTCAGGTAGCGCTCACCGAGCAGTGCATTGATGAGCGCACTTTTGCCCGCATTGAACTCGCCCACGATCACCAGCATAAACAGCTCGTCGAGCTGTTCGAGCGCCTGTTTCAGGGTCTCGAGCGCTTTCGGCTCCGCTTCCCAACTGGCAAGCAAAGTGAGCAGCTCTTGAATGGTGCGCCGCTCTTCTTTGAGGATGGCCGCTTGATCGGCATTGAGTATCGGATTTAACATAACGTCCTTGGGTCTCTAGTGCGTTAATGAAGGGGATCTGTCACGAGGTTGAGAGCTGTTCGCCCTTCGTTTCCTGCGTTATTACGCTTAACAATAGTGGTGAGTTGCAGCGGGGAGAACCGCGTGCGATCAGTGAAGCCCTGTCTTATCTGCCTCCAAACGGGAAGGGGCGCGACAATCTCTCTGCGACTCATGTCACGCACCACACGGCCAACGGTGCTCATTCTTCCAAGACAAAATCGAACAGTAAGAGCGATGTCACCCAAAAAATCACGTCGAAGGCAACGATCAACCAGAGCGAGCTGGCGTAGTCGCTGAACATACGCCCTTTCAGTAGCGCGCCCGTCACCTGCACCACGCCGACCATCAACGGCACCACCACCGGCAGCATCATCAACGGCAACAGCACATCGCGCAGCCGGGTGTTGACGGCCATCGCCGCGAAGACGGTGCCAGCGGACGACAGCCCCAGTGTGCCGAGCAACAACACGCCGAGCGTGGGCCACGGCAGCGCCACGTTGAACAGCACCACGATAAGGGGCAGCGCGATCAGTTCGATCACCGTCAAAAAGAGGAAGTTGCCGATCATCTTGGCCAGATAGATGCTGCTGCGCGGGATCGGCGACAGTTTCAGACCCCACAGGCTGTGCCCTTCCATTTCCCGCGCAAAGCTGCGATTCAGGCCGAGCAGACTGGCGAAGAGAAAGGTGACCCACATCACGGCGGGCACCACATCATGCGGGTCGATCGGTGCCAAGTCGAGGGCAAAGCTGAAGATCAACATCGCGCTGGCGCTGAAGAAGAGCATCGTCGCCAGCGCCTCCTTCGACCGCCATTCGGCCAACAACTCCTTCCAGAGCAGCGCCCGCAGCCCGCTCATCCGCCGATCTCCGCCAGGTAGCGCGTCCGCCATCCGGCTGGGTCATGGGCCGAGGCGGCCGCATCGACCACCAGCCGTCCCTGCTTCAAAATAAGGACGCGGTCGACCAGCGCCAGCGTACGGGGCAGATCGTGGCTGCTGATCAGCGTGAGGCGCGCCGGTGCTTCGTCGTGGATGCGCTGCAAAAGGCGCTGCAGCCGTTCGGCAGCGGCCTCGTCTAGGCCGCTGAACGGTTCATCCAGCAGCAGGATTTGCGGGTCGTGGAGCAGCGCTCGGGCAATGGTGAGCCGCTGCACCATGCCGCGTGAATAGCCACGGACCTGATCGTGATAGCGCGGCAGCAGATCGACCCACGCCATCACCTGACGGGCGCGTGCGTCGCCATCCTCCAAGCCATAGAGGCGGGCATAAAACTGAAGATTTTCGGCGGCACTCAGTTCGGGGTAGAGCAGACTCTGATGGCTGACGAAGCCGATGTGGCGACGCACCGCGTTCCACGCGCTGGAAAGGGATTGGCCCTTGATCAACAGGGTGCCACTGCTGGGGCGGCTGAGCGCGGCGAGCAAGGACAAAAGCGTCGATTTGCCAGCGCCGTTGGGGCCAAGCAGCGCCACGATCTCCCCTTCGTGTAGCGACAACGAAACGCCACGCAGCGCATGGTGGACCCCGTAGCGTTTGCCGAGCTGTTCCAAGCGAATCAGCGGTTGCCCGTTGCTCAAGCGCTGGCCCCTCGCGGCTGATCGTGGCTGGCCGTTGGTCGGGCCTCGCTGGGGCGGTGGCGGTTCAAGGTGGCGGCGACGGCCCGTTCGATCCACTGCTCGATCTCGTCGTCCGAGCGAGGATCGAGCGATGCCGACGCGCCGAATTCGTCCAACGCCTTCAGCACGGCCACCCCCTCGGCCCGGAGTTGGGCTTCTAAGGCGGCGAAATCCTCATCGTTCAGCTTCCCCGCCTGATGGTCCATCTCCAAGTCACGCAGCCCTTGTAGCACACTCTCCCGCTGGAAGAGCAACTGCTCCAACTGCAAATCCTCGTCGCTGTGGGGCGCGGCCCGCTGCCAATCCGCCCCCTGCCAGAAAGGGCGCATTACCCAATAAAGGAGCCCGATCAGCAGTAACGCGCCTACGAACATGCCTAGCGTCATCGGACCACCGCCCCTTGACGCTGCATCTCGCTGGCGCGGGCACGCTCCAAGATGCGCCCCTCGCGCGGATCGGGCCAGACCACGATGAAGGAGCCGAGCACCAAGATGATGCCGCCCAGCCAGACAAAGCCGATCAGCGGTTCCAAGAAGAGTTTGAAGGTCACCGTGCCGTCCTCGTTGGGGCCGATGAAGACGGTGTAAAGGTCTTCCGTCAGCGAGAAGCGGATCGCAACTTCGGTTTCCGGCTGGTTGAGCGCGGGGTAGAAGTCACGGGCGGGGTAGAGCGTGGTCAATCTGTCGCCCGCTGGGTTGGAGATGTCGAGGGGCGCGATCAGTCGCTCCTTGGTGGGGAAGGATTGGAACTGTGCGCCGGTGTAAGTGAGGCGGTAGTTGCCAAAGCTGATCGTTTCACCCTCGGTCACGGTGACATCCATCTCCTCGCGGTAGACCGAAGAGACCACGATGCCGAGCGCCATCACGGTCACGCCGAGGTGGATCAGATAGCCCCCATAGCGCCGCCGGTTGCGGCTGACGAGCGTCGTCAGTGATCTGACGCGGCCGAAACCGCTGCGCAGCTGTTGCGCCTTCACGGCGCGCCAAATCTCGTGCAGGTGGCCGACCGCCACAAAGGCGACCAGCGCCAGCGAGAGCAAGACTACGCCCGATCGCACGCCGAAGAGCGCCAACGCCAGCGCGGTGAGCAGCGCCGCGACGGTGGGCAGCGCCAAGTTGCGGAACAGGCGCTCGGGGTTGGCCCGTCGCCAGGGCAACATCGGCGCGATCCCCATCAGGAAGATCGTCGCCAGCAGCATCGGGCCGACGATGGCGTTGAAGTAGGGCGGTCCGACCACCACTCGCTGCCCCGTGGCCGCTTCGGAAATGATCGGGTAGATCGTGCCCCAGAAGACGGCGAAGCCCATCCCCACAAAGAGGACGTTGTTGAGCAGGAAGGCACTTTCGCGCGAGAGCAGGCCGTCCAGTTCGTTGTCGGCCCGCAGCAGTGGCAGACGACGGAAAAGCAGCAGCAGCGAGCCGAGCAAGATGATGGCGATGAAGGTAAGGAAGTAGTAGCCGAGTCGCCCTTCCGCAAAGGCGTGGATCGATTCAATGATGCCGGAACGGGTCAGGAAGGTGGCGAAGATGCTGAGGGTGAAGGTGATGATGATGAGCATCAGGTTCCACACCTTCAGCATGCCGCGCGATTCTTGGACCATGACCGAATGGAGGAAGGCGGTGCTGACCAACCAAGGGATCAGCGACGAGTTTTCGACCGGATCCCACGCCCAGTAACCGCCCCAGCCCAGTTCACGATAGGCCCAGTGGCCGCCGAGCATGATGCCGATGGAGAGCGCCCCCCACGCCACCAATGTCCAGCGGCGCGAGAGGCGGATCCAGCCCGCACCGGTGCGCCGCGTGATCAGCGCGGCGATGGCGAAGGCGAAGGGCACCGAAAAGCCAGTGAAGCCCGCGTAGAGGAAAGGCGGGTGCATGATCATGAAGAAGTTTTGCAGGAGTGGGTTCAGCCCGCGTCCCTCGGCGGGGATGCTGCCGAACTGCTGCATCGACGAGACGAAGGGCTTCGCCTCGAAGTTGAGAATGATGAACGAGAAGGCGGCGATGCCCATCAGCACGGCGGTGAAATAGGCGACAAAGTCAGGATGATCGTCCCGATGCACCCACATCGCAGCGCCGATGTAAATCGACAACATCATCAGCCAGAAGAGCAAAGAGCCTTCGCTGCCGCCCCAAACAGCGGTGATGGTGTAGAAGAGCGGCTGGCCGACAGCGGTCTGCCGCTGCACGAAGGCCACCGAGAAATCTTGGCTGACCAGCAGGTATTCTAAGACCAAGAAGGCGCCAATGGCGAGTGCCACTGCCCCCCATGCGGCCAACCGCCCGCTGGCGACCAGTTCGGTCCTGCGACGACGCATACCGAGCACCAACGCCACCACGCTGTAGAGCGAGAGTGCCAGCCCCGCCATCAGAAAGAGTCGTCCGATATCAGCCATAATCGCATCCTTTTGACAGAGGAAAGAGGAGAGAGGAAAGCGGAATAGCTTGCCTCGAAAAAGACAATGCTTTACATTAAATGTTACGCACTTGCGGAGAGAATTCGGCCTTTTTCGGCGACTTCTTCCTCTGACAGTTGGCTCAACTGCGTAATTCCTAACATTGAATTGACAACGTGTACTCGGTACTGAATACGTCGTACTAAAAAGCACGGGCGTGGAGCAATTGCTCGATTCACCCGTGCCATTCTCTCTCTGATAATCTTTGGGCCGTGTTTGGTTGAAGTCAATGGATGCGACAGGGCGTTAGGAACCTTCGACAGTACGAAACGCCTATTCTCCATTTTCCATTATCTACAGGCTGTCACGATGAGCGACACAGCGTCACCGATCTAAACTCATTTTGACCAGATCGTACGCTATTGCACCATCACCGCGTCGTTGGCGTGATCCTCGGGGATTTCTTCGCCGTTGTCCTGCTTCTCTTCGTACTTCGAAGGACATTTGACGATGATGTTGTGCGCGTCGAGCGAGCCATCGGCCAAGACCGTCCCCTCGACAATCACACTATCACTTTTCATAAAAAGATCGGGCATCGGTTGGTGGTAGCTCACGCTACGTCGCGCCCCACTGTTGGGATCAACGAGGTCGAAGTTGAGCGCGATGGCCCGCGTGTCGTAATTGACGCTCTCTTTGTCGACCACCGCATTCAGGCGAACTCCTTGGCCCACCATGCTCCTCTCTTTGGCGGCCAGTTCGTCCATCGTCAGATAGTAGGCCCCGCCCATCTGAAGCCCATTGTAGATCAGGGCGATCAAGGCCACAAGAATAATCGCCCCACCGGCCCAGAACTTCGTCTTACTACTTTTCGGCTTCGATTGTGAACTAATAGTTTTCATCGTGATCTCCCGTCGTTTCCGCGCAACAGGGCAATTATATCACAGGCTGAGTAGAAGATGGAAGTGCGCGCAGTGAGACTCGGGCGTACCCCTGTGAGGGTTTACCGCGCGCCTTTCCTCGGTTGCGTCTTGCGGGGTGAGCCTTTGTTCCGCTCGATTTGCCGAGCGACCCCGACGACATCGTTCGAAGGCCCCCCCGCTGGAGACGAGAGGGTCTGAATGGGCGCTTCCCTTTGTGGACTGTCAACCGCTGGGGCGCGCATCAGATTGTGACAGCTGTCACTGCGATTGATGACGCCCCGAGCGCGTTCCGTTATGGAATGATCAACACCTGACCGACTTGCAGATTGTCGCTGTCGATCCCGGGGTTGGCCGCGACGATGGCCGCTGCCGTCACGCCGAAGCGATCCGCGATGGTGCGCAGATAATCGCCTGACTGGACGGTGTAGGTGCGCGGCGAACTGCCGCTGCTCGAACCGCTGGCGGGCACCGGCGTCCCCGACGGCGCTGATGCGCTGGGTATCACTAAGAGTTGGCCCACCTGTAAATTGTCGATGTCAAGCCCCGGGTTGGCCGCAGCGATTTGCTCGGTGGTGACACCGTATGCCTCCGCGATCGCGGCCAAGCGATCCCCGGATTTCACGGTGTAGTTCTGCGTGGTGGACGCGCTCGGGGCGGTGGTCTCCGTGGCTTCTGCGGTCGGCTCTGCGGTCGGCTCTGCGGTCGCTGTGGCCGCGTCCGCAGTCTCGGTGGCGCGCGGGGTTCGGGTCGCACGTGTTGTAGCCGTCGTCTCGGCGGTGGGGGTGGCGCTGCTGGCCACGGCCACCGCGTCGCTCGCTTCGGTGGGGGCCGCCTCGGTGACGACGGCGGCCGTGGTCAAATCGGTCGCCTCGGCGTTGGGCGCGTCACTCAACTGATTGAAGGCCAGCACGCCCACGATCAGCGCGGTGGCGCCCATCGCCAGCAGGTCGACGAAAAACGACGCATCCCGCTCCCAGTTGTCACTGCCCTGCAGCTTTCGCCAGACGAGCGTGGTCAACCCAACGATGATGATGGCGGCGAGGATGTAGAAGATGGTCACAGTCGCTCCTTAGCTTTCGCGGCATCCAGCCGGAGAATGGGGGGATTATAGAGATGTTACGCCGATCGACAAGCAAAGGTCGGCTTCAAATATTAGACACTGCATTTCAGGCACGTCGTTGGCGAGTTTTGAGTAAACCAAGAATCGCCGCAGGAGCGTGACGTTCCGCAACTGTTGGAAACCCGTGCAGCGTGGCGTTACGGGTTAAGGCAACGCGACAGAAACGGGCAGGCCGCCCCTCCTGTGCCAACTTCGCGCGGATTGGTCCGTCAACCGAGACAGAGAGCAATCGGCACCGAGCGCTACGGTGTACGGGCCTTCGGGCCAGCCTTCGCAGGACGTACGTAATGCCAAATTCGCGCTCACCACGTGGCTTCGTATAATTAGCGCGGCTCGTGCGGGTCGACGGGCGTTACACGCCGCGCCGGTTGGGGCGACGATGATTCGGTTATGACTGTCGTAGGCTGATTTCATGCAATCTCAGGAGGAGAGCAGAATGAAACGATATGGTTTGATGGTGCTGTTGTTGCTGGTCGTGCTGACGGTCGCCAGTTGCGGCAACCGTACCGCCACCACGGAGACGGATAGTGGCAGCGCTGGCGAGATGAGCGAGACGACCGACAGCGAGGGCACCACTGAGGAGAGCGGCGACACCTCGGCGGAAACGGGTGAGGTGGAGGTCTTTAGCTGGTGGACGGGCGGCGGCGAAGCCGCGGGTCTGGAGGCGATGATCGAACTGTTCGCAGAAGAATATCCCGACATCACGTTCAACAATGCGGCCGTGGCCGGTGGCGCGGGCACCAATGCGCGTGCCGTGCTGGCCACCCGCTTGCAAGCGGGGGACCCCCCCGATAGTTGGCAAGGACATGCGGGCCAAGAACTGATTGGGACCTACGTGGCTGCCAATCAGATTCAGCCGCTCAACGATATGTACGAGGCGAATGGCTGGATGGAGGTGATGCCCGAAACGTTGATCCCGCTGATCTCCCAAGATGGCAACATCTATTCGGTGCCGGTCAACATTCACCGTGCCAATGTGATGTGGACGAACCCCACCCTTCTCGCCGAAGCGAACGTGGACGTCCCCACCTCGTGGGACGAATTCTTCACAGCCTGCGAGGCGATCGAGGCGATGGACAAGGTTTGTTTGGCAATGGGCGAACAGTGGACCGCGATGCACCTGTTGGAAACGGTGCTGCTCGGCTCGCTGGGCGTCGAACGCTACAACGGACTCTGGACCGGTGAGACGGATTGGGCCAGCGCCGAAGTCACGACCGCGCTTGAGAGCTTCGCCCAAGTGCTCGACCACGTCAACTCCGATGCGTCGGCCCTTTCGTGGCAGGATGCGGCCCAATTAGTGGTGAATGGCGACGCGGCCTTCAACATCATGGGGGACTGGGTCAACGGCTATTTTGCCAGCTCGCCCGACAGCGGGGGGCTGGGGCTGACCCCCAACGACGCGTATGGCTGGGCGGCCTCGCCCGGCACGGCGGGCACGTTCCAATTCCTGTCGGACAGCTTCGTGTTGCCGGTCGATGCGCCGCACCCTGACGGAGCGACCGCTTGGCTGAATGTCGCCGGTTCGAAAGCGGGGCAAGAGGCATTCAACCCGGTCAAGGGGTCGATCTGCGCTCGCACAGACTGTGATGCGGCGCTCTTCGATGCGTACCTCCAGTCGGCGATGGACGATTGGTCCAGCAACGAGGTGGTGGGTAGCCTGACCCACGGCGTCGTGGCCAACGACTCGTGGAAGTCGGAGATCGATACGGCATTGGGGCTGTTCCTGACCGACCGTAACGTTGAAAGTTTCCAGAGCGCGCTCGCAGCCGCCTGCGCCAGCATCGGCGCTTGCCAATAGGCCACATCGCGGTCGTCATCCGCAGTACCCCGCTGCGGGTGGCGACCGCTGACGCCCCCCACCACTCCTCTGCCCGACGATCACTGACCAGGCCGTCGAACGACAACGATAAGGGAAGCGACGATGAGGATTAAACGAGATGCGTTGCTCGGCTTCCTGATGGTTTTGCCATCCATCATCGCGATTGGCATTTTCGTCTACGGCTTTATCGGCTGGACGGGGCGCGTCTCTCTGAGTAACTGGGTGGGGTTGCTGCCCAACTATGAATGGGCCGGGCTGAAGAATTACACCAATCTACTCTTCAACGATCCGCGTTTCATGGTTGATATTCGGAACACGGTGATTTTCACCGTGCTTTTTGTGCTCGGCTGTTTGATATTGGGACTGTTTTTGGCGGTGCTACTCGATCAAGGGTTACGCGGCGAAGCCTTTTTCCGCAGCCTCTTTTTGTTTCCGATGGCCATCTCCTTCATCGTCACGGGCGTGGTTTGGCGGTGGCTGATGAATCCCGCGCAGGGGAGCCGAATCAGCGGGTTGAATCTTCTCTTCGACCGCATCGGACTCGATTCGTTGATCAACTCGTGGCATGCCACGCCCACTTGGGGGATCGCCGCGATTGCGATCCCTGCGATCTGGCAGATGTCCGGCTATACGATGGCGCTCTATCTGGGGGGGCTGCGCGCCATCCCCGACGATCTGCGTGAGGCGGCGCGGGTGGATGGCGCGAGCGAAGTCGAGATCTACCGCCATGTCATCCTGCCGTTGCTGCGGCCCGTTACCTTGAGCGCAATGATCATCTTGGGTCATATCTCGCTCAAAGTCTTCGATCTGATCATCGCCGTCGCGGGCAAACAGTTGGCGCTGGACGTGCCAGCGATCTACATGTGGACCACGACCTTCGACGGACAGTTCTACGGGCGGGGGGCGGCCATCGCCATGCTGTTGCTCCTCAGCGTGGCGATTCTGGTGATCCCCTACCTCTACTACACCATCCGCACGGAGGCAGAACTATGAGCCTGCGTCTCAACCGGCTGCTGCTCTATCTGCCGCTGATCGTGATAACCCTCTTCTTCCTGTTGCCGCTCTACGTGGTCGTCGTCACCAGCTTCAAGAGTTTCGACGAGGTGAGCCTGCAAAGGATGTGGCAGCTTCCGTCGGGGATCAACTTCGACAACTTCCGCTTGGCGTGGGAGCAGTTGGCCCCTCACTTGTGGAACAGCATCAAGCTGGTGGTGCCCGCTGCGCTCTTGTCCAGTGCCTTGGGATCGCTCAACGGATTCGTATTGGCCAAATGGAAATTCCCCGGGGCCGATATCGTCTTTCCTGCGCTGCTCTTCGGGATGTTCATCCCCTATCAAGCGGTGCTGATCCCCCTGGTGCAGTTCATGCGCACGATCGATCTCTACGGCGGGTTGCCCGGCCTGATCCTCACCCACGTGATCTACGGGATCCCGATCACCACCCTGACCTTCCGCAACTTCTACGCCGCGATCCCCAGCGAGCTGATCGAGGCGGCGCGCATCGACGGGGCCGGCATGTTACAGACGTACTGGAACATCCTGCTGCCGATCTCCATCCCCGCCTTCGTGGTGGTGCTGATCTGGCAGTTCACGGCCGCGTGGAACGACTTCTTGTTCGCGGTGGTGCTTACCAATCCAAGCAACTGGCCGATCACAGTCGCCCTCAACAATATGGCGGGGAGCCAGATCATCCAGTGGAACGTGCAGATGGCGGGCGCCTTCCTTGCGGCGCTCCCCACCCTGCTGGTTTACATCTTCTTGGGCCGCTACTTCTTGCGCGGGATGTTGGCCGGGGCGCTGAAGGGATAGCCCGGCCTGCTGCTTTAGCGCGCGACGACGGTGATCGCGCGATCCATCGTCACGCTGGCGATCGTTTCGCCGTCCGACATTCGATAGAGCGCGATGAGCAGGCGGTAGTCCCCCGTTAGCAGATCGGCGGGCATCGTCAGCAGCCGTTCGTCCCGCACGACGGCCCCCACCGGCCAACTGCCCCCCAAGCCGTCGAGTCGAAGGGGCAAATCTTCTTGCGCCACCCGTTCCCCATCGGGCCCAAAGAGCTGGGCCGAGAGTGCCAAGTCGTCGGGGGGAACCAGGCTGGCTTGCAACAGCAGGTGGATGGCGATTGTATCCCCGGCAACGGCGACCGGCCTTGAAAGCGGCTGGCCCAGGCAGCGTTCGCGGCTGGGAAACTGGCAGTCCGTTTCCAGGGGGATCGCCATCCAGTTGAGCAGGTCGATGCCCGATCCCATGTTCCGCCACTGATCCGCCGCGACGAAGGGCAGGGCCGGGCGCAGCCGCCAACGCCCCACGCGGCTGCCCAGCGCAAAGCCTCGCTCGCTCGCGTTGCGCATCTCGTGGCTCCAGCGTTGCCGATTCAGCGGATCGGCGACCGCGTCCCACCGTTGGACGAGCAAGGGGTCGGCGCCGGTGGCCAGCCGCGTCGTCAGCGGCCTCTGATCCCAAATCCCCTGCGCCGCCAACTGCGTGTAGCCAAAGGGGAAGAGGGGCACGGGTCGTCCGCTGTCGGCCAGCAGGCTCACTTCCTCGCTCCAAATGACCGCATCCTTCGGCAAGGGGGCGATGGCCGCGTGCAGTTGATCTTGCTCCGCCCGCAACTCGTCCAACCATGCCCGTTCCTCGGCCACGCCCAGCCGCTCGAAGGTGGGCAGAAAGAGGGCGATTTGGGCCAACACCAGCAGCGGCACGATCAGCCGCTGCCAGCCGCCCCGTTCGTGCAGCGCGAAGAGCGCCTGACCCGCCAGCGCGGCCAGCAACCAGAGTGGTTCAAGGAAGTAGTTCTCCCACGCGCCCGCTTTGCCCACCGAAAACGAAACGAGCCACGCCACTAGCAGCGTGATCCCGAAGAGCGAGACGGCCGCTTCGCGGCGGCGCGGCCACCCCACGGCCAGCAGCGCCAGCCCCACGAGCGGCGCTGCGGTACGCAGGAAGGCACGTTGGAAGAACCAGAGCGATGGCCACGAGAAGGCGTTGGCGTTGGCGAGGATCAGGTTCTCCCACAGCGCTGGCCCCGCGATCCGCCAAAGCAGCAGCGCGACCGCTCCCCCGCCGAGGAGCCCCGGCAGTAGCAGCCAGGGCAGCCAGCGCCGCTCGTGCCAGAGCAGCCAGAGCGTCGCGGCGATGGGAGCCGCAAAGTAGCTCTGTTTGGTGAAGAAGCTGGCGACGAAGGCCAACGCCGCGCCGATCAGCCAGCCGGGTCGACGGGCGTTGTGGGCGTGGCGCACCAACAATAGGCCAAGCGCACTCCACCACAGGGCGAAGAGATCGGGGCGGTGGAAGCTGCTCCAGCGAAAGAGGTAGGGGCTGGCGAGGAAGAGCGCAGCGGGCAGCCAGCGCAGCCACGTGGCACGGCGCGGCATCTGCCAAGCCAGCAGCGCGGCGCTGGCCAGCGCTCCGAACAACGAAAGGGCGCGGCCCGCCGTCCACGGGGAGACGTCGTTCAGCCACGGCCCCAGCGCTGCCGTGGCCGCGAAATAGCCCGGCGTGTAAACCGCGAAATCCCACGGAAAGCGCTGGATATCTTTGTAGGGCAGGCTGCCCGCGGTCAGATAGCCGACCCATCCCAAGACCGGTCCCTCGCCATTTTCCACGGCGTAGGGAAAGGTCAGCACCCACCCGTTGCGTAGGGCGAAGAAGGCCAACAGCGCCCCCAACAGCGAGATCGCCGCGCCCCATAACAGGGCGAGCGACCAGCGCGGGGACGATCTGGCGCGACGGCTTGTGTGCATGGATCGCGATCAGAGAGGCGCCGCAGGCTCCCAATCCCCCAACACTTCGCGGATCGCTTCGTCGGCCTCGCGGTTACGCTGCCCAGTGCCGAAGTAGATCGCGTCGGGGTGATGGATGATGAGCGCCGCCGTGCTCTGCTCGGGGTCGAGCTGGTAGCCGCTCGTCAGGCTCACGCCGATCTGGTCGGCGGGCAGCAGCTCGGCCATTTGAAGGTGCTGGCTCATGTCGGGGCAGGCCGGATAGCCCCACGAGTAGCGCAAGCCCCGTTCGGGGGGTAACCCCAGCTCCTTGCGGATGCGGGCGTTGTTCCAGCCCGCCAGCGCTTCGGCCAGCTCGGTCGTGAAGCCGTGGATGTAGTAGGCTTCGGTGTAGTCGCCGCGCCTCTGCGCCGTTTCCATCCGCTCGGTCGCCGCCTTGCCCGCCGTCACCACTTGCAGCGGCAGCACATCCATCACGCCGCCCGATTTGGGGGCGATGTAGTCGGCCAAGCAGAGGCCAAGCCGCCCTGCTTGACGAGGAAATTCCCAGCGGAACAGCTCGCGGATGTGATCCTTGGGATCGTAGAGGATCACCTGGTCACCCTCGCTCTGCGCCGGGAAATAGCCGTAGGCGATGCCCAGATCGAGCCAACGGTCGCGTAGCAGTTCCTCTTGGTAGCCTCTCAGCTTCGGTGCGTAGGTGCTAGCGACCAGCCTCTCCCATTCCTCGCCCCGTTTGCCCCGCCCGCCCCAATGGAGGCGGTAGAGCGTTTCCAGATCGAAATACTGCCACACCTCTTGCAGCGCGATCGCTCTGGGCGGCACTACGGTCGCCCCCCAGAAAGGCGACGTCGGGACCGCGTCGGGGGGCAGCGGTTTCACGTTGGATTCGGCATCGGCGCTCATCGCGGCCATTTCGTCGCGTTTCTTCGCCAGTTCCGCCGCCCGTTCCAGGCCCTGCCGCGCCTCGGTCACAAGGTTCGTCACGACGTGCTCGCGCTGTGGCCCGACAAGACGATCCACCGTCTCTAGCCCCTCGAAGGCATCGGTGCAGTAGAAGACGCCCGCCTCGTAGTGGCGCTCCGGTTCCACAAAAAGAGCGCGGTAGCCGAAACGGCGGTTGATCGCCGCGCCGCCGATCAACACGGGGAAACGGAGGCCACGTTTGTGCATCTCACTCACGACGATCGGCATCTGCTTCGAGGTGCTGACCAGCAACGCGCTCAGCCCCACCGCCGTGGCCTCGTGCGCGACCGCCGCATCGATGATCGTGTTGACCGGCACCTGCTTACCCAGATCGACTACCGTGTAGCCATTGTTCTCCAGGATTGTGCCGACCAAGTTCTTGCCGATATCATGCACATCGCCGAAGACCGTCGCCAGCACGACCGTCCCTTTGGTCGCCCCGGCCAGCTTTTCGAGATACCGTTCCAATTCGGAGACGGCTTTTTTCATCGCTTCCGCACTCTGCAGCACGAAGGGAAGGATCAGTTCACCCGCGCCGAACTTGTCCCCCACCTCCTTCATGGCGGGCAGCAGGACGCTGTTCAGCAGCCAGACGGCGTGATCGTTGGTGATGTCGGGGGTAAGCGTTACGTGTTGCGTCTGAGGTGTCGCGGGTTGCGTGGTCTCGTTCCGCGGCTCGGTTGGCTCAGCCGCAGGCGATCCCCCAACGAGATTCTCTGCCCTAAGTTCCAGCGTTGGCACGGCATCGTCGCCCTGCAGGCCCAGCGCCAGTGCGGTCGCCACACCTTCGCGCACATCGGCCTCGATGCCTTCTTTTTTGCGGTGCAAAATGCGCCAATGGATACGCTCGAAGACGCTCATCCCCTCGGTCGGATCGGCCTGCTCGGCGGCCTGTAGCTCCACATCCTCGAACGCTTCGATGACGCGGGCCAACGCCTCTTCGTGGCGGTTGAAGATCAGATCGTCCATCAGGGCGCGATGCGCATCGCTGATCTCGGCGTAAGGGGTGATGTGGGCTGGGTTGACGATCGCCATATCAAGGCCCGCTTCGACCGCGTGGTGCAAGAAAACCGAGTTCAGGATATGGCGCGCCGCCGCTTTCAGCCCAAAGGAGACGTTGGAGATGCCCAGCACGGTGTAAGCGCCGGACAACTCCGCTTTGATGCGGCGGATCGCTTCCAGCACCTCGTTGGCCGCGTTGCGGTATTGCGCTTGGCCGGTCGTGATCGGGAAGACCAGCGTATCGAAGACCAGGCTATACGCGGGCATCCCATGTTCGGCGGTGACGATGTCGTAGATGCGGGCCGCGACCTCGACCTTGCGCTGCGCCGTTTCGGCTTGGCCTTGCTCGTCGATACACATGGCTACCAGCGACGCGCCGTGTTGCTTGGCGAGTGCCGCCACGCGGTTCAGCTTGTCGGGGCCGCTTTCCAAATGGACGGAGTTGATGATCGCGCGCCCCGGGTTGATCTCCAGCGCCCGTTGCATCACCTCCGGCTCGGTGGTGTCGATAATGAGTGGCGCGTCGACCCCCTGCTGCAGCAGCTTGACGAGGGTGTGCATCTGCACCTCTTCGTCGGTGCGCTCGGTCGTGGCGACGCAGAGATCCAGCGCATGGGCGCCGCCCTCCACCTGGCTGCGGGCGATGTCGAGCACGGGGTCGTACTCATCGTTGAGCAGCAGTTGCTTCACCTTGCGCGACCCCAGCGTATTGACCCGCTCGCCGATCATCAGCGGGCGCGGCTCCTGCGCCATCTCCAGCGCCCGCATCGCCGACGCCAAGCGCGGCTGATCGTCGATCTCGGTGGGGCGATGCGCCCACGGGTTGGCGTCGCCCACGCGGGCCACGATCTCGCGCAGGTGGTCGGGCGTGGTGCCACAGCAGCCGCCGACGATGTTGACCCCGAACTCGGTGACGAACTCAGCCAATTGTTCGGCCATCGGCACCGGCTTCATGGGGTAGAAGGCCACGCCATCGACGTTGAGCGGCAGCCCCGCATTCGGAATCACGCTGATCGGCAGCGTGGTGTGCGAGGTCAGGTAGCGTACCGGCTCGCGCATGTAATCGGGGCCGGTCGAGCAGTTGATCCCGATGATGTCGATGCCCAACGGCTCCAAAATGGCCAGCGTGGCCCCCACATCGGTGCCCAGCAACATGCGGCCGCTGGTGTCCAGCGAGACTTGGGCTTGGATCGGCACGCGCCGCCCCTCTGCGGCGCAGGCGCGGTGCAGCCCCGCGATGGCCGCTTTCACTTCCAGAATGTCTTGGGAGGTTTCGATCAGCAGCAGATCCACACCGCCGCGCAGTAGGCCGGTTGCCTGCTCTTGGAAAATCTCGGCCAGCTCCTGGTAGCTGATTTTGGAAAGCATCGGGTCGTTGGTCGAAGGGAGCATGCCGGTCGGCCCGATGGAGCCAGCGACGAAGCGGGGTTTGTCCGGCGTGCTGAACTCGTCGGCCACCGAGCGGGCCAACCGCGCCGCCGCTTCGTTGATTTCGAGGATACGCGCCTGCAGCCCGTACTCCTGCATCGTGTGGCGGTTGGAGCGGAAGGTGTCGGTCTCCAGCACATCGCAGCCCACCGCCATGAAGCTGCGATGGATTTCCGCGATGATGTCGGGCCGCGCGATGACGAGGTAGTCGTTGCATCCCTCATAGCGTGGCCCGCCGAAATCGTCTGCGCTCAAATCGTAGCCCTGCACGGAGGTTCCCATCGCCCCATCAAAGATCAGGGCGCGCTGGCGGAGGGCGGAGAGGTAGGGGCTGGTCATGGTCATGCTTTCTCTATCTCCAACAAAACGGCCCCTCATGGGTGATGAGAGGCCGCAGGCGTGTACATTCGTGCGTAGTGGACGCTCTCATCTGTCGGGAGCAACCGAGACCTCGGCGCAACCCGTCGGATTTGGCACCTGGCTGGCTCCGCAGAGCGGCTGGTTGCCGGGGGTTCGTGGGGCCGTTCCCTCCCCCCCTCTGGATGAGTTCCAGTTTGATTGCGGCGAAGTGTAGCGGGAAAGGGGGGATTGTCAAGGGATCGGATTGCTGAGGGTACAGTCCCGCGTTGTGCCGTGTTCAAAAGAAGCTCGCTTCCACAAACGGTGGTGCTTTGGGAGCTTTGGGCGCTGGGAGTTCATCTCCTTCATCTTGTCCCAAGTGTGTCACGTCTATCGCTCATCCTGGCACCGCCCCGGTCGGACAGGGTTAACAGGCGATACGCCACGGGCCGACCAATGCGCGATGCCCTATCTCTTCTATCCCCCACCTTTTCCTCACCTCCACTCACTCAAGCAGGCGGAAGTGGCCCAACGCATAGGCATCGTCCCCGAAGGCGACAAAGATGTGCACCCGGTCGAAGCCCGTGCGCTGTGCGGCGTGCGGAACCGCCACCCGTTTGGTGCCCATGCTCTCGGCCACATCCCGCATACTCAGCGGCTCCGAAGCCACCATCCTGTCGCCGTTCCAGTAGACCAGTCGGTAGAGGTCATTGATATCCAAGCTTAGCTCCAGCATATTGGCCCGCGAGAGCCGTGGCAGGACGATTTCAATCCCATCATCGGGGAACGGGGTCGTGCGTGGGTCGTCCCACGCAATGCCCGCTGGCACCGCTTCGCTGACCGACGCTGCCTCAACCGTGACTTTGTCGGGGAAGCGGTAGGCCTCCCAGTCGAAATAGCGTTGGCTGCCCCCCACGTTCAAATCCCAGATGGCGGCCAACCGCGCTGGGTCGAAGAGCCTGCCGCGCGTAATCAGCCTGATCTTGTCGTATAGGCGTGCCAGTGCCGGGTCGGTCAACTTGTTTTCGTCGGAGGCCAGCGATTCGATGTAGCCCTCGGGAAACTCTCGCCCAAAATGCCCGATACGCCATCGCGCATACCACGTCATCGGCAGACGTGCGGTCAGCGGATCGGAAAGGGCAAAGACATCCGCCAAATAGACCGTCGGCCCTGCAAAATAGCCATGGAATCCGGTCGCTCCCTCCACCTGCACCGGCTCGTCGGAATTTGCCATCCGTTCCCCCTGAATGCGCCACGGATGGAAGGGGAGAGGGGTGTTGCGATTGGCCATGAGGAAGCTGGAATTGTAGAAATAGACCAACCGTTCGTTGACTAGGCCGTTGGCGTCGATGGGGTTCTCCGGTGGCGTGGTGCTCGGCATCCGCAAGGTAGAAAGCGGCATTTGGAGCGAGAGAGCCACCAGCAGTGCCGCACTAATCCCAAAGGCTGCGGCTTGCTGCGGACGGGCGGGGTAGCGTGCCACCACGCAGAGCGCGGCGAAGAAGGGAGCTATCAGGAAGCGACCGCTCATGAAATCGCCGCCAATGCGGATCACATAAAGTACGGACAACAGAATCCCCACGCTCACGGCCATCGTGGAGAGCACGGCCAGCCCCCGTTTGCCCCCCTCGCTCTTCACGCTCCCCACTATCGTCCGGGCGGGGGTCAGGGGGGCGACGAAGGGCAGCAGCACCCCCGCGACGATCACCAGCAGCAGGAACGGGTCGTAAACGAGCGCGTTCGCCAGATAATGTAGCCCCTGTCGCGCGATATATTCGCTCTCGATGCCGGTGTTCAGCTTGGCGTAGGCGGGGTTGGGCAGCAGGAAGCCATAGTAGAGGAGGGAAAAGAGCAACCAACCGATCAGCGGCCATTGGCCCGCCAGCAGCGTAAGCGCCGTTTGTGTCGATCGGTAGCGCCCAAGGAGGAGGAGCAACGGAGGCAGATAGATCGGCCAGATGTCGAGACGGGCCACAATGGCCAGCGAGGCGATGGTGGAGAGCGCGAGGAGGGTGCGCCGCGTTCCCCGTCCGTTGAAGTAAAGCGCGAAAAAGGCGGCCATCAGCAGATGACTCAATGAGTTTTCAAGGCCGCCCGTCGAAAAATCGACGAAGCCGCGCGAAAGCAGAAGAATCAGCAACAAGAAGAGGGCCATCAGCCGTGAACTGGCCACGTGGCGGGCCAGCAACCACGCCGCCAGCAGGGCAAGCAGCGTGCTGAAGAGGATTGTGGTGACGAAGGCTTCCCGTGTCAGCGCGTAGATCGGCGTCAACGCCAACAGCCACAAGGGATGGGAATAGACCTGCACCCGCTCGACCACGTTCCATGTCAGGCCGTAGCCATTCACAAAGTTGTCGACGACGCGCAACATGATATAGGCATCGTCACTCATCCAACTCGAAACCAAAATCACGAAGGCGAGCAACAAGAAGAGCAGCGGTTGCAGGAGGCCGAATTGGCTGAAAAAGGCGGGGTCGCGTCTGGAATCCATCGCTCGATCCGAATGATGAAGGGTGGTACGCCCATCACTCTAGCACAGCTTTATCCCCTGCCCAACAGGCCGCATACGAGGCGTGGGAACGCGTAAGGGATTCAGTTCCATCCATCACCATTTACCAGACGTTAATCATTGGCTTATCCGCGCTTTATCTAACCTTCACACTTTCTAAACTTTTTCAGAATAGAGTCACCATGTCGCATGCACGGGCCATCGCTCGGCGTGCGAACGTTCGCTATTGCACGATGAAATCTGGGACGCACGAGCCATGTGCGTCGCGTCGCAATTCACGATTTGCGAGAAAGAAAGGGCGAATAAGATGTCAAACCATCGACCGGTGCGCTGGCTGTTGCCGCTGATGCTGTTAATGTTTGTATTGGGGCTGGTGGGCGGCGGGGTGGCGGGGGGCGCGACCGCTTACTGGCTGGGCCGCAACGCCGACGAACCCGCCGCCCTGGCGGTGCTGCAACCAGGGCAGAACGACCTTGCCACCCCCACAGCCCTCCCGTCGCCCAGCGTGGTGTCCCCATCGCCCACCGTGGTGCCCCCCACGGCAGAAGCCGCGTCCAGCGATGCGGAGACAACGGGTCCAGCCTTGGGCCTGCCCACGACCAACGATGTGGCCAGCATGGTGGAACGCGTTGGCCCCGCGACGGTGCAGGTGCTGACCCCGTTGGGGAGCGGATCGGGGGTCATCATCTCCGAAGAAGGCTACATCGTCACCAACGCCCATGTCGTCGCCAATGCGGCGCAGTTCGCCGTAGTCTATCAACAGGGCGAGCAGATCGAAGCCCGCTTGGTGGGCAGCGCCCCCGATTTCGATATTGCGGTGCTGAAAGTGGATGTGGCCGTACCCGCCGTAGCGCCGTGGGGCGATTCGTCGGCCCTGCGCTTGGGCGAGCCGGTAATTGCTATCGGCTCCCCGCTGGGGCTAGACTACCAAAATACCGTGACGAGTGGCATCTTGGGCGGTATCAATCGCAGCATCGAAAATCTGGTCGGGCTGATTCAGCATGACGCGGCGATCAACCCGGGCAATTCGGGCGGGCCGCTCCTCAATGCACGGGGCGAAGTGATCGGCATCAACACGGCCGTGGTACGGGGCGGACTCAACACCCAAGCCGAAGGGCTGGGCTTCGCGGTGCCGAGCGCCATCGCCCAATCGGTCGCGCAACAGATCATCACCACGGGCGTCGCGAGTCGTCCGTACTTGGGCGTTCGCTTCTCCCCGCTTAACTCGCAACGGGCGGAAGAGGCGGGCGTCTCGGTCAACAGCGGGGCCTATCTGCGCCAGATCGAGCCGGGCAGCCCCAGCGCCAATGCAGGGCTACAAACGGGGGATGTCATCACGGCGATTGATGGCAAAGAAGTGACCTTCAGTAACCCGCTCGAAGTTCAGGTGCTGACCTTCCAGCCGGGCGACACGTTGACGCTCACGGTACTACGTGGAGACGAGAGCTTGACGGTTCCCGTGACGCTCGCCCAATCGCAATAAAAACCACGGCGCTCGACTCGCCAAGCGTACCTGTTCCCCGCCCCACAGTAGCCTCTGCTGCGGGGCGTTTTGTTGGCGCACGGATCAGGCCAACCCACAAGGGGTGGGGTGAAGGGCGCGGGGCGCTACAAGACACGGAAGATTGAGGCGACGGCGGACCAAGGGCGTCCCCACAGCGCCACGCCTTTATCGAGTCCCATGTAGTCCCCGCCCCGCCCTCATTGGCGCAGGGCAGACGGAGGCAGCCGTGAGCACCGAACTCCGACCCCTGTCGCATCACCGCCAGCGCCTCTCGCTCCCCCGTACCCCCAGACCCCCGATTGGCGTTGTTTCGCCACAGGGTACAATTGACCTTTATGAGCAACTCGCAGCACGACCCCCCCGATCAGAAGCGCCGCGCGTGGGGCAGCGCACCCGCCAAGCTGATCCTTTTTGGCGAGCACGCCGTGGTCTACGACCAGCCTGCCATCGCCGTGCCGATGCCCTCGCTCAAGGCACGCGCGGTCGCGGTGACGGGGCGTCGCGGGGGCGGGGTGATCCTCCATGCCGAAACGATCGGACGCCACTACCTGATGGATGCGGTCGGCGAGAGCGAGCCACTCGCTTTCACCTGTCGCAACGTGCTGCGCTGGCTGGGGATCGAGCGTCAGCCGGATGTCGATCTCCATCTGATGAGCGACATTCCCATCGCCAGCGGCTTGGGGAGTGGCGCGGCGACTGCGGCTGCTATCGCCCGCGCCCTAGCCCGCTGGCTGGGCTACGAATTTAGCCCCGCCCAACTGTCGGCCTTAGTCTATCGCACCGAACAGCTCCACCACGGAACCCCCAGCGGCATCGACAACACCGTGGTCGCCTTCGAGCAGCCGATTTGGTTCCGCCGCCACGCGCCGCTGGAAACGTTGCCCATCGGCGCGCGTCTCTGCCTGGTCGTTGCCGATAGCGGCGAATCCAGCCCCACGCGGATCACCGTGGGAGAGGTGCGCCGCCAATGGCAACGAGAGCCGGCGCAGTACGAGGCTCTCTTCGCGGCGGTGGGCGATGTGGTGCAACGGGCACGCGCGGCGTTGGCGGCGGGGGATGGGGCCACGCTGGGGGCGTTGATGAACGAGAATCAGCAGCTTTTGGAAGCGATGGGGGTCAGTGCACCCACCAACGAGCGGCTGGCCGAGGTGGCACGCCGCGCCGGGGCGCTGGGGGCCAAACTCAGCGGGGGCGGGCGCGGCGGCAACAATGTGGCACTCGTGGCACGGGGCGATGCCGAACGTGTAGCGGAGGCGCTCCGCCAGGCGGGGGCACGCCAACTGTTCGTGACCGAGGTGGGGTAGGGGCGGCGGCTTCGACAGGCCAGCCCACTGGTGCAAGGCGGAAAGGGCAAGTGGGTGGGCCAAGAGGTGCGGCGTTTCGCCCGCTACCCCGCCATGCGCTCGGCCTCCAGCGTGGCCAAGAGCGAACTTTGCTCTTCGGTTTCCAGCGGGGGCAAGCCGTCGATCGAGTCGAGGCCGAAGTATTGCAGGAAGGCCGCGGTCGTGCCGTAGAGGTAGGGATGGCCGACCGTTTCCAGCCGTCCCACCTCCTCCACCAGCTCCCGCTGAATCAGGGTCCGCAGCACGCCGCTGCTGTTGACGCCGCGCACCGCCTCGATCTCGGCGCGGGTCAGCGGCTGACCGTAGGCCACGATGGAGAGCGTTTCCAGCGCGGCGGTCGATAGCTTGCTTTCCAACTCCAGGCCGAGGAAGCGTTCGATCCAGAGTGAGAGATCGGGAGCGGTGACCAGTTGCACCCCGCTGCCCGTCCGTTGCAGCCGCAGGCCACGCCCCTCCAGCGCTGCCGCCAGCAGCGCCAACCCCTCGTCGATGGCGCTGGCGTCGCATTGGCTGGCCTCGGCCAATGCTTCGAGCGGCACCACGCCATCCGCCACGAAAAGCATCGCTTCCAACAGCGTCGCCAGTTCGGCGGGGGTCGCGGGGGGCGTCAGTCTGCTCTCACTCATCGTTAGCGCACGCCCTTGCCCGATAGCTCGTTCAGATCACTGTGGTCGACCTTCAGCGTCAACTTCTTGATCGCCAGCCCCATCTGATCCTCGATGACGGCGCGTGCCGCTTCACGAATTTCGGTGGTTTTCATCGGAATATCAACCATCGGCGTGGTGACCACGTCGAGGTGGACCTCCAAACCGCTGCCGCCCCCCTTGATCGTTGGCACCACGCGCACCACGTCGTCCAACATGTCGACCGTATGTTGCACCCGGCTCGAAATTGCTTCGCGCTCGATGGCCGTCACTTGGCCATCGGCGTTGCGGACGCGCACGGTGCTGGTTTTGGGCGCGGGGCGTAGTTCGAAGATCAGCATGAAAAAGGCGAGCAGGGCGACCGCGAGCGAGACCATCAGTCCCACAATGCGTTCCGTCGTTTGCATCCCTTCGGGCAGCGTCAGCCAGCTGGAAAGCGTGGTGAGCATGCCTTCGCGAATGCCCGGAATCACGAATCCCAGACCCACGATGAGCGCCACCGCGATGATGAGCAACAGTGCGATGATGGTGATGATTCGGTTGAGGACGTTTAACATGGCGAGTCCTTCGCGTTGAATGAGTTTGGTGAGTTTGATGAGTTTGGTGAGTTTAGACGTTGAGAGTTAGGGCGTGCAGTGGCTATCGACGCTTTGCAGCGCATAGCGTTACTGGCCGAGCGGCAAAACGATGTCCGACATCATCCATTCGCTATTCGCTGTTCGCCCATTTTGACCGCCTAACGCGAAATGGGGGCGTAAGCGTTCGGTCGGCATTCCCATCGCAAGGGTAGCACAGAGCGTACGATCCGACGGCTTAAGGGGCGGCCCGTTCGGTTGACGAGGTGACGGACGTAGCCCCCTTGACGTTAGGCGAGGCGGGCGGGCACAATGACCGCCCCTACACGGCTACGCAAAACAAGGAAGCTGGTACTGTCATATCGCGGCGCTGTAGGGACAATCCTTGGGGTTGCCCTGCGCAGCAACCCTGTGGCTCCTAAAGGCTCCGTTGTCACGCCAATCGGTTCAGCACCGGTCAAACAGCGCCAAGCGAACTCGAAAACAACAGAAGGCGGGCGAATCTCGTTGGCTATCGTCAAAATCAGCGAACGGCGAGCGCTATTCGCCATTTACATCCTGAGTGTAAAGCAAAAGGCGAAAGATGGCTACTTGGTGGGGTGCTGGCGCGGGCCGCTGCGGGCAAGGGACGCGGCAATCGCAAGCATCAGGAGCAGGGCGAGGGCGGAGAGGGCAACGCCAAGCCGCAATCCCGGCGTTTGGTATTGCCAGCGGACGATATGTTCGCCTGCGGGAAGGCGCAGCGCGCGATTGATGACGTTGGCAGGCAACCAGCCTGCTGCCTCGCCATCGAGCGTCGCCGTCCAGCCCGGCGCGGGCGCGTCGGCGATGACCAACCACGTTGGCCCGTCGCTGATCACCTTGAGTTCCAGCGTTTCGGCGCTGTCGATCAGCCATTGCACCGTTCCCGTGGCCCCTTCATCGCTGGCCCCTTGCGTTCCTTCGCCTTCCACCACGATCCGGCGGCGGGGATCGAAGCCATTGGCGGCGACGACCGCTGCTGCCTCCTTGGGGGTGGCGACGAATTGCGCCGACGGCGCCAGCCAAGCGCGGCCCAGCGCGTCGCGCCGTTCGTAGACCTTGACATCCCCGCTGGAAGTGACGACGAAGGTCGGCGTGGCGACCAGCGGCCCAAAGCCCCCCACTCGCTCATCCACCACGGTCAGCCCGCCCAATGTCCATCGATCGTCCCCCGTCAGGGTCAACGTATCGCTACGATAGGGCGCTTCGAGAGGAAGCCAGAAATGTTGTTCAGAACCACGGGGCGTTTCGCGGGATGCCAGCGGTTCGGCCGTCGACAGATCGAACGCCACCCCGCCAAGCATGATCTGACCCGGCTTGGCCGGCCACGGGCCGATCACCACGAAGGAGAGGGCCGTCGCCTCGTCCATCGTCGTTTGCCATTCCACTGCCACGTCCGGCTCGATCGGTAGCGGGACGCCCAAATCGTGGTAAATATCCCGCTGCCACCAATCGAGCAGCTTGTCGCGCACCAGCCAACGGACGCCCATCACCTCCAGCAGCGCGTGCGAGGGGACGTCGGTCAACTGCTCGCGCAGCCGGCCATCCGGCACGATTTTGGCGAGTGGCAGCGCGGGTTGAAGCGTTACCCACCGTTCGGTCGGCAGCAGTCCGCCCCCGTAGCCATCCGCCGTTGCCAATCCCCAACGCATCGGCTGATTGGGGGCAAGGATCTCTTTCAGCTTGGTCGAGACGACCAGATCGTAGCGGGCCGCCTCGTTGAGCAAGGCCGCATGACGTTCGTTGAGCGAGGCCAGATCGCCCGGATCCCACGTCAGATCACTCATCGACAAGAGGCGACCACTGCCGGCAGGACGGTCGCTTGCCAGCAGATGGGTCGGCGCGATGCGCAGATCGGAATAGGCTTCGGGCGCGGTAGCGTTTTGCAGGTCGAAGGCTTGCCAGCCGAACCACGATTCGGCAAGCAGTAGCGGCACGATCAGCGCGCGTAGCGCGGTTCGGTGACGACTTTGCCAGAGCCAAGCCACCGTCAGGACGGCCACCGCGAACCACAGGGGCAACAGGCGCAGCGGCGGCCACGCCCCCACCACGAGGAACAGCGCCAGCAGCAAGGCCCCGCCGAGGGCGATCCCGCGCCACCGTCGCCGCAGCATCGTGGCGGTTCGTGGCAGGGCGTTGCCCTTCACGCTGTCGACGCCCAAGCCCGCCAGCACGGCCATGCCAAGGAGGTAGAGCAGCAGCCAGCGGGCGGGCACACGGAAAAGATCGAAGCCCGGCACGAGCCGCCAGAGCAGCCAGAAGAGCGGGTTGTAGCCGCCGAGCGCCAGCAACAGCCCCGTTGCGCTTGACATAATTCCGAAGTCGCGGGCGGTGGGGTTGGCGTGGCCCGCCAAGAGGCCCAGCAGCGCCAAAAGTGCGCCACTGATCGAAAACCAGGCCATATATTCGCTGAGCAGCGGCTGATCCAGACCATAGCTCGGCAGCAGGGCGCGGGGCAGCACCCGCGGGTCGAGCGAGAAGGCGGCGGCTTCGGCCAGCGAAAGGCCGCCTGCCCGCTGGGACAGGTGGGTGAGCTGCTGGGTCGGCACAAGCTGGATCATCGCCAACAGCAGACCGATCGACAGAATCAACAGCAGTGGCACCACGGGGGGCGAGAGGTAGCGCCGCCATGCGAACGCGGGCTGGCCCAGATGGAGTCCGTGGCCCTCTGCAGCAACCAGCTCGCTGCGGAGCCGCGCGAAGTCGCGCCAGAGATGGCGCACCGTCCACAGCCCCAGCAGCACGAGCGAGATAAAGGTCGTTTGGGCGTGGCCCGCCAGCAGACTCATGGCGAGCGCAAGCGCCCCAAGCACAAAGCCGCTGGCCCGACGACGCCCCGTCCCATGACGCTTCATCTCGTAGCCGAGCAGCAGCCACGGCAGCCAGCTTGCGGCATGGAGTTGGTTGACATGCTCGATCTGCGCCCCCAAATAGCCGCTCAGCACAAAGAGCAGCGCCGCCACGCCCGCGCCTAGCGCCGTCAGCCGCAGGGCGCGACGAGCGAAGAGGTAGAGGCCTATCGCGGCGAAGCCGAGGTGGAGCGCTACGCTCCAGTTCAGCGCGGTCGGGGCCGAGAGGAGCAAGAAAGGCCAGCTCGGCGGGTAGAACAACTGCGCCTGCGAATCGGCCAAAAAAGGCACACCGCCAAAAAGCGCGGGGTTCCATTCGGGCAGACGGCCCGCCGCGAGCGCTTGGCGGACGGCATCGTGATAGGGATAGAAGAAATTGAAGGGGTCGAGGCCGACGAGGATGCGGCCCGCCAACGTCAGTTTCCAGAGAAAGAGGATCGGCAGCAGCAGGAGCACCACGGGCCAAAGCCACCCCACTCGGCCGCGCCTGTTGCTGTCGCTCATCGCGGCAAAAGGCGCAGCAGGGCGCGAAGCTGCTGCAAGGGGCCGGGCCGGGCCGGGCTGATAGCGGGGGGTGCGGGCAGGGGGGCGACGAGCAAACGGACCCGTTCGTCGCCACGACTGCGGATGGCGTGCGGCTGGGCGGCCTCGATCAGCCAGAAGTCGTCGCGCTGGAAGGCCCGTTGCTCCCCACCGACCCACAGATGGCCCTCGCCCGCCAAGCAGAGGTAGAAGCGCCGCTCGGGGCGGGCATGGGACTGAAGCTGGCCATGGGCGTCGATCTCGATCAGCATCATCGGCCCCTGTGCCCCCCGCGCAAGGGCGCGCTGCCGAGCGGCAAAGAAGTACGGCTCGCGCCCCCACGTAGCCGACGGATGATCCAACCTGTCGATCATGAGACCGCCTTCCGCGCGGCGGACGGACGCAGTTCGCCACGGGCGGCCAGGTAGATCCCGGCCAGAATCAGCGCCCCGCCGATCAGTGTGGGCCGCGTGACCGCTTCGTTCAGAATGAAGTAGGCGAGGATCGTGGAGCCGATCGGCTCGCCCAAGAGCGTGACCGCGATGAACGAGGCGCTGAACCAGCCGAGGGCCCAGTTGTAGCTGCTGTGGCCGATCAGTTGCGGAATCAGCGCCAGCATCGCCATCCAAAAGTAAGTCTGTGGGCTGTAACCGGTCAGCGCTTGACCGCTGCCGATGGCGAAGGCGAGCAGAAAGAGCGCCGCCGCGCCGTAGCAGAGGACGACATAGCTGAGTAACGAGACGTGGCGGCGCAGCCGTCGCCCGATGAAGATGTAGAGCGTGACGGTGATCGCTCCGAGCAGCGCCAGTCCGTCGCCCAGCAGCGCTTGGCCGCCGACGCGGAAATCGCCCGCACCGATGACAATGCCGCCCACCACACTGAGCAGGATGCCCAGCGCGGTCAGGCGACTGATGCGGTCATCGGAGAGGAATGGGGTGAGTAGTCCCACCCAAATTGGATTGGTGTTGACCAGCAGGACGCTGGAAGCGACCGTGGTGTAATCGAGCGAGCTGATCCACGTGGCGAAGTGGAGCGAGAGAAAGAAGCCGGAGACGCAGGCGAGCAGCCAATCCCGTGGTGACAAGCGCCGCAGTTCGTCGCGCGAGCGATGCCAGGCAAGGGGCAGCAGCGCCAGAGCCGCGAGTGAACAGCGGTAGGCGGCGACGACCAGCGGCGGGGCATCGGCGAGTCGCACAATGATCGCGCCCGTTGAAATGGCGAGGACGCCGATCAGCAGCACGAGCACGGGCGAAACGGTAGGCGGGGATTCGGTGGACATGGGGCAGATGATAGAAAGCGACGGGGCTATTGACAACCCGGCGCTTCGAGTTGCGCGGGGTTGCCGTACAGTTCACGCACGCGGCCATTGCCGTCGCCGAGGATGATCGCGCATTGCTCGCGCCGTTCGCTGAGCCGTGCATGGGGGAAGACGAGCGCATTCGCCAACTGCGCATCCCGCACTTGGCTCTGTGGTCCAATCGTGGAAAAGCTGAGATGGGTCCGTCCGCTGATTTCCGCGCTCGGCGAGATCCAACTGTAGTTGAGGGCGCTGTAACCAACCCCCGCGACATCGGGCCAGAGCACATCGTGCCAGTTGACCAGTAGGTAGCGGTTGAGGTTCAGGAGATCGGTGATCGTGCGCAGCGCCATGGCGCGACCCGGCACACGGCGGATCAGGGGGTTGGCACCTGCGGCACGCAACTGTTCAAACAGCGTCGCGCCATCGCCATCCGCCAGGGATTGGGCGGCCACGTAAAAGGCATCTTGGGGGAGCAGGTAGGCCCCGATCTGGCTTCGATCCGTCGACTCCTCGGCTTGGAAGAAGGTGGGACGGGTTGGGTCTGCCGCATGCACCGCATCGTGCAACGATTTGCTGTAATAGTGGTTAGCGTGCAGCACGAGCGTTGGCCCTTCGATATGGGGCACCGCACTGGCCAGCGCACCGCAGAGTGTGAAGGGGGGCGTTTGCGGGATGATGTTGAAGTGGCAAGGGTAGCTCTCGCCGAGGTGAGCGGCGATGTCGTCCCCTTGGTACTGCAGCAAAACCATCGGCACACCGAGCGTAAGCGTTCGTACGTGGTGGAAGAGGAAGTCGAGCACCGTGCCACCGGGAAGATAGAGGAGGGGCGCAGGGGTGTGGCGCGTCAGCGTGTCAAGCCGCATTCCGCGACCGGCTGCCAACACCAACGTTTGGATCTGGCTCATGAGCAACGTTGTTCCATTGATTCGTGATTGGGGGGACGATTGTACCGGTCACGAGGTACATCGCGCAAGGGCTGGGGGAGGTGGGGGAGCTGGGGGAGCGGGGGGAGCTGGGGGAGCGAGGGGAGCTGGGGGGGGAAAGCAAAGGAGGTGCGATGCACCCCGATTCTCGACTCATACCCAATCGGAAGGTTGATTGTGCAACGTCGATCAATGGGAACAGCAAAGAAGGGGCCTGCGCAGGCCCCTTGGCCGACAGGCCCTCCAGCGGGATTTTAATCCCCCGCCCCACGGTTACACCGTCCATTCCACATCCACCATTGTCTATGAGAATGGGTATCAAATGCAAGAGGCCGAATCGCTTTCCCCGTCTCGCCATTCGCCAATCTCACTCCGCACTTTGCGGAAGCGGGCGAGCGTGATATGCTGACGGGGTTAGGGAAGGAGCAAGAATGGACTATTTAATCACGGGGGGCGCGGGCTTCATCGGCTCCCACTTGACGGAGGCGTTGTTGGCACGGGGCGATGGCGTGGTGGTGCTCGATGATCTGTCGACGGGTAGCATTCGCAACATCGAGCCGTTCCGCGACAATCCCCGTTTCAACTATCAGATCGACACGGTGGAGAACCGTTCGCTCGTCGCGGAGTTGGTCGATCGGGTCGACGCGGTCTTTCATCTGGCCGCCGCCGTCGGTGTGCGGCTGGTGGTCGAAAACCCGGTCCGTACGCTGGAAACGAACCTGCGCACCACCGAAGTGGTGCTGGAAATGGCCAACAAGAAGCAGCGGCCCGTGCTGCTGGCCTCGACCAGCGAGGTCTACGGTAAATCGACCAAAGTCCCCTTTCACGAGGATGATCCCTCCGCCATTGGCCCACCGACGCTGTCGCGCTGGGGCTATGCCTGCTCGAAGCTGATGGACGAATTTTTGGGGCAAGCCTATTGGCACGAATATGGCCTGCCGGTGATCGTGGTGCGTTACTTCAACACCGTTGGGCCGCGCCAAACGGGGCGGTACGGGATGGTGCTGCCCACCTTCGTGCGACAGGCGCTCGCCAACCAGCCACTCACCGTTCACGGCGATGGCGCGCAGACACGCAGCTTCGGCTACGTGGGGGACGTGGTCCGCGGCTCGATGGCACTGATGGACGCGGGCGAGCGAGCGCATGGCGCCATTGTGAACTTGGGCAACGAGGAAGAGATCTCGATTCGCGCGTTGGCCGAGCGGGTCGTGGCGCGTGCCGAGAGCCGTTCCGAAATCGTGCTAATCCCCTACGACCAAGCCTACGGCGCGGGCTTTGAGGATATGCAGCGCCGCGTCCCCGACCTGTCGCGTGCCGAAGCGTTGGTCGGCTATGCGCCCCAGGTCGGCCTCGACGCGATCATCGACCACGTGATCGCGCACTACCGGACGGGGGGCCAGCTATGAGCGAGCAGGGCCGCCGATGGGGGCCGCAAACCACCGCAGTTCATGCCGGACATGCCGGGGTGACGGGTGATCTGGCCCCGCCCCTCCATCTCTCGACCAGCTTTTCACACGGCAGCGCCGACGAGGCGGCGCATGCGTTCGCCCACGAGGATTCGCCGATCTACAGCCGATGGGGCAATCCGACCATCGCCCACCTTGAAGCGGCCGTCGCCGCGCTGGAAGGCGCGGAAGCGGCCCTTGCCACCGCCAGCGGCATGGCCGCGATCAGCACGGCGCTGCTCACCGCGCTGCAAAGCGGCGACCACGTGGTGGCGACCACGGGATTGTACAGCGGCAGCTATCATCTGCTTCGCCGAGATCTGCCCGCGCTGGGCATCGAATGTTCCGTGGCCGACGCCACGGAACCCGCCGCCTTCGCCGCGGCAATTCGCGGGAATACCAAGGTGATTTACTTGGAATCCCCGGCCAATCCGACCTTTGCGCTGAACGACTTGGCCGCCATCGTCGAGATCGCGCAGGCGCACGGGCTGACGACGATCATCGACAACACCTTTGCCACGCCAATCAACCAGCAGCCGCATCGTTGGGGGGTCGATGTCACCGTTCACAGCGCCACGAAATATATCTGCGGCCACGGCGACGCGATTGCAGGCGTTATCACGGCTTCGGAGTCGTTCATCCAACGCGCCCGCAAGGGGCCGCTCCGCAATTTCGGTGCGGTACTCAGCCCGTTTAACGCCTGGCTGGTGCTGCGCGGCCTGCACACGCTGCCGCTGCGCATGGCCCAGCACAACGGCAGTGCGCGCCATCTGGCCGATTGGCTGGCCCACCAGCCAGAGGTCGCGTGGCTGCGCTATCCCCATCACCCGTCCCATCCTCAGTACGAGTTGGCGCGGCGCCAAATGACGGGTGGGGGCGGCGTGCTGGTCTTCGAGCTGCACGGTGGGGTGGCAGCGGGCCGCACCCTGTTGGACCACGTCCGCCTCTGTCGTCGGGCCGTCTCTTTGGGGGATGTGCGAACACTCATCACCCATCCGGCCAGCACCACCCACGCCTCCGTCGCGCAGCAGGTCCGGCTGGCCGCAGGGCTGAGCGACGGGTTGGTGCGGCTGGCGGTCGGCCTTGAAGATGTGGAAGATTTGATCGCTGATCTGTCACAAGCCCTCAGCAAGGTCGCCTCGTGAGCGCCGCGCCCCGCATCCTGGCGACGCTGATCTACGCACTGCGCGAGGGCGAAGGCGGCGAGGAACTGCTGATGATGCACCGCAACAAGCAGCCCAATCTCGGCCTATGGGTCGCGCCCGGGGGCAAAGTCGATCCCCACGAATCCCCGCGCGAGGCGGCGATCCGCGAGCTTCGCGAAGAGACGGGGCTGATCGCACAAGAAATCACGCTGCGGGCCGTGATCACCGAGCTGACCGATGATCTCTCGCTCTCGTGGCTCCACTTCGTCTATCTTTGCACCACGTGGGAGGGCCGCGTGCAAGCCGACCCGCGCGAGGGCGAGCTGGCGTGGCTGCCGCTCGTGGCGCTGGAGGGGATGCCGCGGCCAGAATCGGACAGCCTCTTCACTCCCATCGTAGTCAATCGTACCTATCCCTTCTTCGAAGCGACCATGTGCTTCGACAACGATCTCCGATTGCGCGATGTGCGCTATTCGGGGTAGGCGCATGGTGCAGAGATGGCATTACGAAGCCACGACATATGCCATGCCGTCGCAACGCCTATCTCTATCTCTATCTCGACTCCCTGACACCCCCGTGAACTCCCTATGACGACCACCGACATCGCCCCGCGCCGCACGGCACGCCCCAAGCTGCGTAAAATCGCACTCCCGGCCGAGCACGGCAGTTGGGGCTTCACCCTTGAACCGATCGCTCTGGGGCTGCTGAGCGCCCCCACCTGGGGTGGCGCTGGCTTGGCCGTGGCGGCCTTCTTCGTCTTTCTGCTGCGCTGGCCGCTGAAGATTGCACGGTCGCCGCAGCGCTCGACCCAGTCGGCGCGGCAGCGTTTGGCACGGCGAATCGTTCTGCTCTACGCGCTGATCATTGGGGCGGCACTGCTGTTCACGTTGCCGCGCACGGGGTTGGCGCCGCTCTGGCCGCTGCTGATCGCGGCCCCCTTTGGGTTGCTCTTTCTCTTCTTCGACCATCAAAACCAAACGCGCACCCTTCTGGCGGAGTGGGTCGGCCCCATCGCCTTTGGCGCGGCGGCCTCGGTCATCGCGCTGGCAGGGGGCTGGCAGCCGTGGCCCGCCGTGGCGCTGTGGGCGGCGCTGATTGCCCGCGCCATCCCCGCCGTGCTCTTCGTGCGGGCGCGCATCCGGCTGGACAAGGGGCGGGAAAGCGGCACTCTCATGGCGCTGGCCGCCCACCTGGGAGGGCTGGTGGCGGTGGGGCTGCTGGTGCAGCGGGGATTGCTATCCACGTGGGCGCTGCCGATCTTCGTCCTGCTGCTGGCGCGTGCGGCGTGGGGGCTGTCGCCGTGGCGGCGGCCCGTGCCGATCAAGGTGATTGGCATCGCCGAGTTGCTCTGGGGGGCGCTCACCGTGCTTGCCCTGGGGCTGGGTTAGCCGACATCAGTCGAAATCTTTACATCGGTCAGAAGATAAGAGTTTGCGATCACCCCTTGACATTGCCCGCGCCACTCGGTATAGTGTCCCTCTGTTGAGCATTCGAGCGTTGAAGCGTTGCAACCCTTCAACGTCGCTCAGGGCAGGCTGCTTCACCCCAATGAGATGAGCGCATAGGAAGTGCCTATGCGCTATATCTATGCCCGATTGCCAACATGAATGTCATCATGAGCTACCAAGCAGAAAGTAGAGAAGAGAATTTCCATGCGTTATATCATACGAACCGCGCTGCTCCTGACGCTGATGCTGCTGGCCGTGGCCTGCGGCCAGAGCCAGAATGCGTCGACGAGCGACGATAGTCCCACCGTGGCTGCCGAAGCCGACCCCGAAGCGCAGCCCGACCCCGAAGCGCAACCTGACCCCGAAGCCGAGGGCGCTTCCGACGAAATCATGGGCGAGGGGGGCTTGGTGATCTACTCCGGACGGAGTGAAACGCTGGTCGGCCCTGTGATCGAGATGTTTGAGGAGGAAAGCGGGATCGATGTGCAGGTGCGCTATGGCGAGACCGCCGAGATGGCCGCCACGATCTTAGAAGAGGGTCAAAACAGCCCCGCCGATATCTACTACGGCCAAGATGCGGGCGCGCTGGGGGCGCTGGCCAACGAAGGCCGCCTGACGGTGCTGCCCACCGACCTGTTGGAGTCGGTCGAAGCCCGCTTCCGATCCCAAGAGGGCGAGTGGGTCGGCGTGACCGGTCGCGCGCGGGTGGTGGTCTACAACACAGAGGCGCTCAGCGAGGCCGACATGCCCGCCAGCATCCTCGACTTCACTGACCCCCGATGGGCGGGCAAGCTCGGTTGGGCACCGACCAACGGCTCTTTCCAAGCCTTCGTGACGGCGCTGCGGGCCTCGTTGGGCGAAGAGGCGGCCCGCGAATGGCTGGAGGGGATTCAGGCCAACCAGCCGAAGGTTTATAGCAACAACTCGGCCATCGTGGACGCAGTGGTCAGCGGCGAAATCGAAGCGGGCTTCGTCAACCACTATTACCTGCTCCGACTGTTGAAGGAGAGCGGCGGTGAGCTGCCCGCAGCAAACTACTACTTCCCGACCGCGGACATCGGTAACCTGATCAACGTGGCTGGCGTCGGGATTCTGGACACGGCCCGCCACCAAGAGGCCGCCGAGCAGTTCGTGCGCTTCCTGCTCTCCGAAGAGGCACAGCGCTACTTCGCCAACGAAACCGACGAATATCCCCTTGCAGCGGCTGTTCCAACTGCTTCCGATGTGGTGCCGCTCGCCGACATTCCCACGCCAGAGATCGACCTGAACAAGCTGCAGGATCTGGATGGGACGCTGGAGTTGCTGCTGGAACTGGGGATTTTGTAGACCGATGGGGCGGGGTACGGCTGTGACGGTGTCAAGACTTGTAGAGCGTCGAACGGGAAGAGGTAACTCAAGACTCGATCCGCGCGGACAAGGCATAGGGCATCGGATAGATCGTATATCCTTGAAGCTCAATGCGATGGGTTGCTCGTTTCAACGCTTCTCGCCTTGCGTTCGAACCCCCTCGCGCCACTTTCTGGCACGAGCGTCCCTTTGATACAATCCCCCCATGATTGGCGATTTGTTGAACCCACCGCGCGGGGCGAGGCCGAGCCAACAGGCAGGCCCGCCCCGTTCGTTGCGTCTGATCGGCGTGGTGCTCGCTGCGCTGTTGGCGCTGCCGCTGCTCTATCTGCTGCTTCGTGCGGCCGAGATGGGGCCGAGCGACCTCGCGGCGATCCTGCTTCGCCCCCGCACGGTGGACGCGCTGTGGAACAGCGTTCGTCTCGCAGCGGCCACCACGCTGACCACGACGTTGATCGCGGTGCCCGCCGCATGGCTGACGACGCGCACCGATCTGCCCGCGCGTCGGCTCTGGCTGATCCTCCTCGTGTTGCCTTTGGTTTTCCCTTCGTTCGTCGGCGGCTACGTCGTGGTCTCGGCGTTGGGGCCACGCGGCATGATGCAGGGCTGGCTCGAAACGCTCTTCGGCATTCAGCGCTTGCCGGAAATCTACGGCTTTCCGGGGGCGCTTCTGACGATGACGCTCTTCACCTACCCCTATACGCTGCTCTCCGTGCGCGCCGCGTTGCAGGGGCTGGACCCCGCGCTGGAAGAATCGGCCCGTAGCTTGGGACTGACCGCGTGGCAGAGCTTTTTTCGTCTGACGATGCCGCTCCTGCGGCCCGCCATCGTGGCGGGGGGACTGCTGGTGGCGCTCTATACCCTCAGCGATTTTGGTGCCGTTTCTCTGCTGCAGTACGACGCGTTACCGCGTGTCATCTTGGTCCAGCTCACCGCTTCGCTCAACCGCGGGGGGGCGGCGATCCTCTCCTTGCTGCTGGCCATTGTCACCCTCATCGTTCTGATCTTTGAAGCCCGTTCCGCCGCCCGCACGCGGTACTACAGCGTGGGGAGCGGCGCGAAGCGTCGCCACAGCCGGGTGGCGCTGGGCAAATGGCGCGGTATCGCGCTGACCTTCTGCGCCACGGTCGTTGGGTGGGCGCTGGTGATGCCGCTGGCCGTGCTGCTCTTCTGGCTCATCCGGGGGCTGCGCGCCGGGGAACCGATGCGGGCACTCTGGTCACTGACCGCGAACTCGCTCTACGCCAGTGGTTTGGCCGCGCTTGCCACGACGCTGGTCGCCCTACCCATCGCCTTCCTCGTGGTCCGCTACCCCTCGCTGCTCAGCCGTGTTGTGGGGCGGGTCGCCTACATGGGCTATGGTTTGCCCGGGATCGTTGTGGCGCTGGCGCTGATCTCGTTCGGGGCCACCTACGCCACGCCCCTTTATCAGACTCTGGTGATGCTCGTTTTTGCCTATGTGGTCCGTTTTTTGCCCCAAGCGCTGGGTACGGTCGAAAGTGCGCTCCAACAACTGTCGCCCCGCGTCGAAGATGCGGCCCGCTCGTTGGGCTACGGGCCGTTGCAAGTGTTGGGGCGCGTCACGTTGCCGCTGGCACGCAATGGGATCGCCAGCGCGGCGGCGCTGATCTTTCTGACCACCATGAAGGAATTACCCGCCACCCTCTTTCTCAGTCCGTTGGGCTTCCGAACACTGGCCACTCGCATCTGGGACACCACCTCCGAAGGCTTCTTCGCCCAAGGGGCGGCGCCCGCCCTCGTCCTCGTCTTCTTTTCGGCCTTCTCGCTCTTGCCCATTTTGGTTGCGACTCGAGAACGTTGATCTTGCAGAAAGTTAGTAATTATGTTTCGCGATCGTTCACCCAACGCGCGACGCCGTTCGCGTTCCCTTCTTTTCCTTTTGCTGATGGGGCTACTGCTCTATGGCGTGGCCCATCAGTTCAGCCGCCCCAACGCCACGACGGCACAGGGCGCGGAAACCACTTATCTGCCGATAGTCATGCGCAATTTCGATCTGGTCTACCCCTTCGATTGGCCCAATCTCGAAGTCGAGCAGCTCTTTCAATATGGGCTGGGGCGACCGACCCAAGTCACCCATGCCGGGGATGGCAGCGGCCGGCTCTTCATCACCGAACAGCCGGGCCGCATCCGCATTGTCGAAGGGGGACAGCTTCTCACCCGTCCCTTCCTCGACATTCGGGCCATCGTTGAAGATGGGGACTACGAGCAAGGCCTGTTGAGCATCGTCTTCCCCAAGAATTTCGCCGCCAATCGCCACTTCTACGTGAGCTACACCGACACGGACAACAACGTGCGCGTGGTGCGCTACCGCGTCACCCCCCACGATCCCAACCTGGCCGACCCCAACAGCGCCGAGTTGATTCTGCTGGTCGAACAGCCCTCGGCCAGCCACAACGGCGGGCAACTGCAATTTGGGCCGGAGGATGGCTACCTGTACGTCTCGCTCGGCGATGGGGAAAATCCGTCGGACCCCAACGAATATGCGCAGGATCTTTCGGTGCTGCTCGGCAAAATTCTGCGGATCGATGTGGAGACTGAGATCTTCGAGGGCTACATGGTTCCGCTGGACAACCCCTTTGTTGGCACGGCCGGGGCGCGTCCAGAGATTTGGTCCTACGGCTGGCGCAACCCGTGGCGCTTCTCCTTTGATCGGCAAACCCTCGACATGTATGTGGGGGATGTGGGGCAAAACTCTTGGGAAGAGCTGAATTGGCAACCAGGCGACAGCACGGGCGGCGAAAACTACGGCTGGGACTGCTTCGAGGGCTATTACTGGTATGAGCCTGCGGGGTGTAGCCCCAATCCCTCGGATTACATCTTCCCCCTCAAAACATACCCGCATCCCTACGGCTGCTCGGTGACGGGGGGCTATGTCTATCGGGGGGCGGAGTTTCCGAGGATGAATGGCCTCTACTTTTATGGCGACTTTTGCAGCGGCATCGTGACGATGCTCGTCAAAACCGACGCGGGTTACATCTACACCCAACCCTCGCCGTGGGTCGTCCCGAATATCACCAGCTTCGGCGAAGATGAAGCGGGTGAACTCTATTTTGTGGCGCGCAGTGGGGGCCTCTATCGACTGGTGGACGGTGGGCCGTAGGGCGCGAAGGAGTGCGCCCACTCGCGCTGGCTCGCACCCGCGATGGCCGCATACCCTGCGCCGCCCTGTTCCCAGCCGTGGCCGCGTGCTACACTTTGTTGAAGCATGGCGCTTGGCCTGCGCGGGCCACCCCACGGTGCGGGGCAGCGCCCCGCGCGGCCTTGCGATGATTCTACCCTTTGCACATCCCCATGGAGGTTGACATGGCAACGTTCCGACGCATTCTTCTCCGTACCCCCATGCTCCCCACTTTGCTCCTTGCCGCGTTCGCGCTGATGTTGGCGTGGCCCCCGACCGCGCCCGACGCGCAGGCACAGGGCGTGTCGTGGCCCACGGTCGAGCTTGAGCTGGTCACGAGCGACATCTCGGCGCCTACCTACGTCACCGCCCCGGCCGATGGCAGCGGACGGCTCTTCATCGTCCAGCAGAACGGACTGATCCGCATCTTCCAGAATGGGGCGATGCTTAACACGCCCTTCCTGAACGTCAGCACCTTGATCTCGACCGGCAGTGAGCGGGGCTTGCTGAGCATGGCCTTCGCCCCCGACTATGCCGAGAACGGGCGCTTTTACATCAATTACACCAACAGTGCGGGTGACACGGTGGTGGCTCGCTACCTCGTCTCTGCCGATCCCAACGTGGCCGACCCGGCCAGCGCCCAAATCATCTTGACCGTTGACCAAGATTTCTCCAACCACAATGGCGGACAGCTCCAGTTCGGGCCGGATGGTTATCTCTATATCGGCATGGGGGACGGCGGCTCGGGGGGCGACCCGAACAATCGGGCGCAAGACCCCCAACAGCTCCTCGGCAAGATGTTGCGAATCAATGTCGAAGCGGGGAACCCCGCGACCTACACCATCCCCGCCAGCAATCCCTTCGTGGGCAGCAGCAACACGCTGGACGAAATCTGGGCGCTCGGCGTACGTAACCCCTGGCGCTTTTCTTTCGATCGCGCCACGGGGGATCTGTACATCGCTGATGTCGGTCAGAACATCTGGGAAGAAGTGAACGTCCAACCCGCCAACAGCGGCGGCGGGGAGAACTGGGGATGGCGCTGCTATGAAGCCACCCACGCATTCAACCTTACGGGCTGCCAAGGCCCCAGCGCCTACGACTTCCCAGTCTTGGAATACAACCACAGTGGGGGCCGCTGCTCCGTCACGGGCGGCTACGTGGCACGCGAAGGGGCGCCCACCTCCATGCACGGCTTTTACTTCTTCGCCGACTTCTGTTCCGGCGAAATCTGGGCCGCACGCGAGGTCGCGGGAACCTGGCAGCAGGAACTGATGCTCGACACCGCGCTCAATATCACCACCTTTGGCGAGGATGAGGCGGGCGACCTCTACGTGGCTGGCTCCGGTCAGCTCTTTCGACTCAGCGCCGAGGAGCTCCCCCTTTCCGAATCGCTCTACCTGCCGCTGGTCGCCAAGTAAGCGGCGGCGCAGAGCGATCCCCCTCCAATCATTAGCAGATCAAGGAAGAAGAACAATGCGTGATTTCATCTCTAGCCACTGCCAGCTTGGTGAGTACGAAGCGGCGGTGCGCGAGCGGCTGGCCGCCCTCGATCATGATGCGGGCAACGTCGCCGCACGGCTCTGGGCGCAAGATGCGTCGCTGTGGAGCGATGTGCGGGACGTTCAGGCCAAAATCCTCAATCGGCTGGGCTGGTTGAGCAGCCCGCTGACGATGGCGGCGCGACTCAGCGAGTTCGGCCGACTCGATACGACCAACATCGACGATGGGGTGCTGTTGGGGATGGGCGGCTCTAGCTTGGCCCCCGAACTGTTCCAACGCGTCTTCGGCAATGCGGACGGACGCCCGCGCCTGCATGTGCTGGACAACACCACGCCCGGCGCGGTCCGCGCGGTGCAAGAGGCGGTAGCTCTGGACAGGACCCTTTTCATCGTGGCCTCGAAATCGGGCACGACGACCGAGACCAAGAGCTTTGCCGACTACTTCTTCGAGCAGACGGGGGGCGCGGGCGAACGCTTTATTGCGATCACCGATCCCGGCTCCGTGCTGATCGATTGGGCCAAGCAGGAGGGGGCGACCCTCTTCCTCAACCCGCAGGATATCGGCGGGCGCTATTCGGCGCTCTCCTTTTTCGGTCTGGTCCCCGCCGCGCTGATCGGCGTGGACATCGCCACGCTGTTGCAGCGCGCCGTCGATGCCATCCACGCAGGCAGTGCCGCGCCCACCGCAGCGCACCACGTTGCCGTCGCGTTGGGGACGATCATGGCCGAACTGGCGCGGCAGGGCCGCGACAAGCTGACGCTCATTGCCTCGCCTCCCCTGGCCGCCTTTGGTGATTGGGCCGAGCAGCTCGTGGCGGAAAGCACCGGCAAGCAGGGCCACGGGACGCTGCCCATCGTGGGCGAAAGCGTGGGCCGCCCCGACGTTTATGGCGCGGATCGGCTCTTCGTCTACCTGCGCCTTGCGGGTGATGCAACGCACGATGGCGCGGTTGACGCGCTGCGTGCGGCGGGGCAGCCGGTGGTTCAGCTTGATCTGGCCGACAAATACGACCTCGGTGCGCAGTTCTTCATCTGGGAATTTGCCACAGCGGTGGCGGGGGTGGTGCTGGGGATCAACCCCTTCGATGAGCCGAACGTCACCGAAAGCAAGACCAATAGCAAGAAGCTGCTGGCGCAGTTCGAAGCGGAGGGCACGCTGCCCGAACCGGAGGCCGTGCTTGCGCAAGCGGGGGTGGCGCTGTCCGGGTCGGTGACGGGCGACAGCGTCACAACGGCGCTCGCTCACTTCGTTGATGGGGTCGGGGCGGGCGATTATCTGGCGATTATGGCCTATTTGCCGATGACCGAGGCCAACGAAAGGGCCTTGCGGCGGCTGCAGAACGCCATTCGTGACCGCAGCCACGCCGCCACGACCTTGGGTTTCGGCCCACGTTTCCTCCATTCCACCGGCCAATACCACAAGGGCGGCCCCGCGCAGGGGCACTTCATTCAGATCGTGGCGGAGGAACGCGGAGAACCCTTGCCGATACCCGACCAGCCCTTCGATTTTGGGACATTGGTCGCGGCCCAAGCCCTCGGTGATCTGGAAGCACTGCAATCCCGCGATTACCCCACGCTACGCCTGGCCCTGAGCGGGGGGGATAGCGCCGCGCTGATCGCGGAACTGGCAGCGTCCCTGTAGCGATGGGCCGCAGCGCTTATCCCGACGAAGTGCAGCGGGTGGCCGCGGCGCACGGCCTGTCGCCCGCGTTGGCCTTCGGCTTGGGCGAGGGGCTGAACCTCTACTACAGCCGCCGCCCCGACGAGCGACCGCCCCATCGGGTGCACGTCTTGCCCCACGCTTTTGCCGAGCGCGTGGCGGCGCGGCTTGGCCAGCCCCGTCCGGCCGCGATCCGCGAATCACTGGTGGCCAATGCCCGTGGCGTGCTGGTCTGCACGGGCGATTGGCACGGTCTGGATGCGATTGAACGATGGAGCGAGGAGCTTTCGCGCTGGCCGCGGCTGGCGGGCTGGCAAACGAGCATTGACGCCGTCGTGCGGCTGTTGCAGGAAAGCGACGGCCTCTACCGCCGTCACTACGCCGACTTCTTGGCGATTGCCACGGCGGAAGGGGTGGCCGTACCGGAGGGCGCGACGCGGCTCGACGAGATTGCTGATGCATGGCTGGCCATTGCGGACCGCTTGGCGCGGGGCGACGACTTGGCCCGTGTCGGGTCGCGGATCCTACGCATGGCTTCGCTCGAAAGCCGCTTCTGGGCCACGATCATCGACCGCTATGCGGGCGGCATTTGAGGGAACGGCAAGCGATGTTACCTTGATGGAGATAGAGAGGGGCGATGCGTTTCCCATGAATCGTTGGTCGAAGAGGCACTGCGCCGATTCACAAGGCAGGAGCCAACTAGATATCTATCAAGCAGTTTCTGGGCGCTTCCTCAATGGCTGAGTTGAACGGGCGGGACGACGGGCTCGTGGCCGACGACCTGATCGGCTCGGTCAAGCCCTATGCCCTGCATTTGGCCCTTTGCACCGGTGGCCCCCGCGAGCTGTGGGCCGCGCGGGTCGAGGAGATGGCGGGTATTTTCACCGCGCTCCACGGCGCGTTGCAGGCACATGGCTTGGAGGGCACAGTGAAGCTAACCGCCTGCGACGATCTGTCGCTGAGCGAGGAAGGGGTTGACCTGCTGTTGATGCCCCACATGCTGCGCTTGCCCGCCATCACGGAAGCACGCATCGAGTCGCTGATGAAGGCGTTAACGACGGACTTCGCCCGCGGTTTCCCCTTTGATGTGGCACCGATGGGCGGGGGCGACCATCTTTTCCTCTGCGTCCATCAGGCGCGGGACGCGCGCTGCGGGCAGTGGGGCGAGGCGGTGGCCCAAGCGTTCGAACGGGAGATTGCGTCCCAAGCGGCCATTGCGACGCTGCATCGCAGCAGCCACTTGGGCGGCCACAAATATGCCGCCACGGGGATTCTTTACCCGCAAGGGCTGTGGTTTGGCAACCTGCGTCCGGACGATGTACCCCGCTTCGTGGCGGAGCAACTGAACGAAGAGCAACTGCTTCCCGAATTTTACCGAGGCCGTCTGGGCTATTCTTTCGCGGCGCAAAGGGTGGAAGGCCATGCCGCGCGACACTTTCAGCGTCGATATGGACGCTTCGAGCGGCTGGCAGTGCGCGTGACGGAAGCGGCGGATGGCGAGCGGGCGCAGGGCCAAGCGACGGCGTCGGTGGCGACGGATGAGGGCTGGCAGGCGCGTACCGTGACCGTAACGCTCTCTTGGCGAGCGGGGCGCTGGCATCTGCTGACGATCAGTGAAGAGGGGTAAGGGGTGGCGTATCAGGGACAAGGCGGCAGGAATTGCGGGAAATCGAATTTATGGTGATAATTGAAGGTGGGCGTAAGCAATGAGTGGCGTTCCAATGGTTAGCGAATGAACCTCAGAGAGGAGATGTCTCATGCGAGAGGCGATACGAATTTTGAAGAGTGGGGATCGAGAACGGGCATTCCAAATGTTGTGGGATTACCTGTCCGATAACCCCAGAGATCCCAACGGCTGGATTTGGCTGAGTGAGGCCGCGCCGACCACGCAAGGGACCATCGTGGCGTTGGAAGAGGCGCTGGCCGTGGAACCGAATCAGCCCCATGCCGCGACGATTCGACAACGAATTGAGATGTTGCGCGACGATCTGCGCGCCGCGGGCGACCGACTGCCGAGTTACGAGGCCGGGAACGCCTTGAGCTTTTTGGGCCGCTCGGGCCGCGATTACGCGACGGCGGACAGCGGTGATTCGCTGGCAGACGACGTCGCCGACCTCTGGCACGACGCCACCGACGCGGCGCGTGACGTCGGCGATAACGTGGTTGATGCCACGCAGGAAGCCGGGGAAACCGTCGCTGAGGCATGGGACGAGGCCACGGACAAGGACGACGATCATTCCGTCGCGGAACGGCGTGTGGTCGTCTCTGAACTGAGCGACGATGAGGCCGCCACACTCTCGGCAAGCTGGACCGATGGCATCGACGAGGCCGATGTGGGGCCGCGCGATTCCCTCTCCGGCGACGATGACCTTTGGCAGCCCACCTCTGTTGGTGCGACGCAATCCGTAGAAGCGGGTGCGAAAGAGGCGATGGCCGACGAACTTTCGGCGACGCAAGCGACGGTGGACCAGGCAAGCGGCGACGCGGCCACCTCGGGTGAAGGGGTGGGGGCAAAGACGACGATGGCCGATGAGTTGTCCGCTACTCAGGGCGCGACTGTGGCACGCGACGTCGCGCCCGACGCGGCGGGTGGGACACGAAGCCAAGTCGCTGACGACCTCCGCGAAACGCAGCACGACGCCGACTCGCGCTGGGAGGACGGAGCGGCGGAGGGGGCTACGGCTGCCGCAGCGGTTGATTTTGCGGGCGGCACCAAGGAGGCGCTCTCCGACGAACTGGACGAAGCGCAAGAGAGAGCCGCATCGCGCTGGGATGACACGGGTGACGCGGTCGAGGCGCGTGGTGACAGCCTGTGGGACGACGTCAAGGACACGGCCCACGACGCCAAAGAAGCGGTGGCGGACAAGGTGGATGATCTCACCGACGCGGTGAGCGACGAGACGGACGAGGCCAAGCACGACGTGAAATCGCTCTGGGACGATGGCGATGTGGTCGCAGAGCGCGGTGACAGTCTGTGGGACGACGTCAAGGACACGGCCCACGACGCCAAAGAAGCGGTCGCGGACAAGGTGGACGACGCTGCCGACGCGATGAGCGACGAGACGAACGAGGCCAAGCATGACGTGACATCGCTCTGGGACGATGCGGGCGATACGGAAGCGGGGGCGAAGGCGGCGATGGCCGATGCGCTTCCCGATAGCCAGACGAGCGGCGTAAATTGGTTCGATGCGGAGGATGTCAAGGCGCCAGAAAGCGTCGGTGACACGCCGAGTTATGTGGCAGATGAGCGGCCTGAAAGCCAGCACGATGCGGACTCGCTTTGGGATGATGCAGGCGCGACGGTCTTGGGCGCCACGGGCGCGGCCACCCATGGTATCGGCCACGGCACGAAGGATCGGGTCAGCGACGAGTGGGACGAGACGCAGGATTCCACCGACTCTCTCTGGGATGATGCGGCGGAGCGTGTAGACGATTCGGACGACGCGGGCGACAGTCTGTGGGACGACATGAAAGAGACGGCCCACGACGCGAAAGAGGCAGTGGCGGACACGGTCGACGACGCGGTTGACGCGGTCAGTGGCGAAACACACGATGCCACCTCCCGTTGGGACGAGGGTGAAGATACCGTCGCCGTGGAGGTTGATCGCACGACGGACGCCGTCTGGGAAGATGATCGGGTGGACGTTGTGCACGGCGACACCGATTCGCTCTGGGATGAGACGAAAGAGGCGGCCCATGGCACGAAAGCTGCCATTCTCGACACGGTCGATGACGCCACTGACGCCGACGTTGCCTTCAGCGATCGGGTGAACGATTGGAGCGAGGCGGAAGACGAGCTGGTGGAGGATGGGCCGCACGGCGAAGTCGTCACGACGCGCCGTGCAGTGTCGGCGAGCGCTGGCCTCTTCCCCGAAGAAGGGGTGATCGAAGAAGAAACCCGCTATGTCTACAGCGAGGATGGAGAACCGGCGACGCCGTGGTGGGTCTGGCTCGTGGTGCTGTTGGCCGTGGCACTGGTGGCCTACATCATCTGGACGGCGTTGAATCTGGGCGTCAGCTAGCGCGTACGGAAATGATGAGCGATGGCAAGTACCTTTGAACGTGCCATTGAGATGGTGAAGCGTGTGCCAGAAGGTGAGGTGTCGACTTACGGTCAGATCGCCTACCTCATCTCTGGCACACGGCGCGGAGCGCGGGTCGTGGGCTACGCTCTGGCGGCGCTAGACGAAGCGGAGGCGGAGTGCGTCCCGTGGTGGCGGATCATTAACGCCAAGGGGCGCATTTCCATTTCTCACCTGCGTTTCTCGGTGGATGAGCAGCGCCGTCGACTTGAGTCCGAGGGGATTGAATTCGATGAGAACGACCGGGTGGATCTCTCCCGTTACGGATGGGATGGTCCGCCCGGTTTCTTCTGGCCCGACGACGAATGAGGCGTCTCGTCACATTGGGGTGAAACGGTGCAAAACAACGAGAGCGGCCTGGCACCCCGATGTCCCCTTCGACCGCTTCAGGGCGGGCGGCTTCGCGATCACGCGATACGTGTAGCGCCTACTCCACCATCATCGTGCCCCGACTGGGCCGCTCGCTCGGCGTGAAGAGATAGCCAATTCGGGAGACGCGCCACAAAAGAAGGGCGGCGGCCAGTGCAGCCCCGGCCTCCAGCGCGAAGACCATGGTGTAGCCGAGGCGCGGCATCGCCCACCAGCTCTTCCCCACCGTGAGCAGGAAGCCACCCAGTGCGATGCCTACCCCCCGAAAGACGAACTGGGCCATCGACCAGATGCCCAGATAGGCCCCCGCATAGTGTTCGTCGGTCATCGCCATCATCAGGCTGATTCCCCCAAAGGTGTAGATTCCACTCGCGACCCCAAAGAGGAAGAGTACAGGAATCAACCACCGTGCTTCGCCCACCATCGCTGTGCCGATCAACGCCAGCAGACTGGCGGCGACCGCCACCAACCCGATGAGGGTGATCCGCGTGTACTGTTGGGGTAGCCAGCGGCGGGTGGTGAGGCCGCCGACCACCATCGCCAAGAGCAAACCGGTGCCGTAATAGCTGTTAAAGCGGGTCGTTTCTCCGATCGAAAGACCAAATAGCTCGGCCCCAAACGGTTCCAGCACGGCATCCTGCGCGAAGAGCGCGATGGAACCCAGCGCCAGCACCCCAAAGAACAGACGGGTGTTTTGCTGGCCCCACGCCTGTCGCATCAGTGCGCCTAGCGGAAAGGGGCGTTCATCCGTTGCGGGGCTGGCGCTGGCACGGCGCGTGCGCTCTTCCCCCCAAACCGAGACAAACCAGAGGAAGCCCGCGCCACCCATGCCCACCCACACCACGCGCCAAAAAGCTTCGAGCGTATAGTCGGGCATCAACAGGCTGTAGAGAATGGGGGCGAGCGCGAAACCTGCCAGTAAGAAGGTTTGGACGACGATGACCGCCAGACTTTGGCGCGTCTCCGGCACCGATTCGCGAACCAGTGCCAGAAAGGGGCTTCCCGAAATCAGGGTGCCGATCCCATAGAGCAGAAAGATGAAGGGCGAGAGCGCCCAACCGATGGCCGCACCGTCGGGCTTCGCGAATTGCATGATGGAAAGGGGCAACAGGGGCAGCGAAAGCCAAGTTAGCAAGCGGCCCAAGTAGATGTAGGGGAGCCGCCGCTTGCCCAAGAAGGTCTTCGTGTCGCTGCGGTGGCCCGACCAGACCGTCAGCGGCGCGATGAGGTAACGTAGCGCGGAGAGCAGCGCGACCAACGCCGCACTCAACCCCATGTCGGCGATGAGGATTCGATTCCAAATCCCGCTGATCAGAATGTCGCTAAGTGCGGAGCCGAGATGGAAAGTGCCAATTTTAAGGAGACGGGGGCTTTCGACCTTTGTCGCAGCGGCAGGAGGGCTCTGGGTAATTTCCATGATAGATTTAGGTAGGTTCATCTTCGTGAGAGAGGATGATTGTGTAAGTTTTTGGGCGAAATGGCAAATTTCGGGGGTGAAGCGGTTTGGGGTTCAAGCGCGGCATCGTTTGGGTGCAAGGCCGTCTTAACCCCAAGATGCAACCGTATCAGAAACGCTCCTCGACAGCGGCCCATCCGCGAGTCGCCATCCATCCTCTCAGGCCGCCGCGATGGCCAGACCCCCCATCGCTGCGCTGCCTCCTAAGTGATTAAGCACTGTCCGCCTTCCGCGTTACTTGCCCTACGTTGCCTTCCCTGATCTATTGCCTATAATCGCGCGCAAAAGGAGAATTTACCCATGGATGCAACCCCGCGACGCCCTATTGGCCTACCCGTCAAGATTGGCTTGCTCTTCGCCGCGATTGCCATCATCTTGTCGGTGGTGGGCGTGATCCGCAACCCCGATACCCCCGTCACGGCCCAGACGCTGCTGATTGCCGCAGTTGTCTCTGGTCTGACGTGGGGATTGATCTCGTGGGCGATCTCGGCGGCGGTGATCGATGTGGAAGAGGAGATCGACGCCCGGGACGACGCGCTCCTTGACTGACCACCACGCCACGCAGCGCTATCGCCGCGCGGGGGCCGCGGGCATCGTTGTGGGGGCGCTGCTGATGGCGCTGACCGTCGTGGCCCTTCCCTGGCTGAAGTCGTTGGCCCTGCTCAGCCCCGCAGCCACGGGGGGCAGCGTGCTGGCGGCGCGGCTCTTCTTGGTGGCGCTTGGCGCCTTCGTGGTTATCGAAATGCCGCTGCTACTCGTCGTGCTGATTCGGATGGCGTGGCGCAATTTCCCGCCGCGCCAACTCAACGCCATCCACTTCCTCTACACCCTCAGCCCCACCTTCTACGGCATCATCGGCGCGTTGCTGACGGGCGTGGCGTGGTGGGCACCCCTGATGTGGGCGCTGGGGTTGGTCCGAATCCTCAGCAGTCACTTTGCGATCGACCCGTCCCGCTTGGCCCAAAAGCGGCGCGAGTCAACGCAGCGCCCTGCGCCAAGAGCGGCGCCGGATCTCGCCACGATTCGCGCCTTTGTGCTGGATATGGATGGGGTCCTCTATCGGGGCAACCACGTGCGCGACGGTGCGGTCGACTTTGTGCGCTACCTGGCGCAGCGCGAGATCCCCTTCGTCTTCCTGACCAACAACGCCACCCGCAGCAGTGCCATGTATGGGGAGAAGCTGGCAGCGCTCGGCATCGAAGTCCCTCCGTCGCGCATCATTGGCGCGGCGCAGGCCAGTGCCGAGGCGTTGGCCCGTAGCGCCGTGAAGGGCGCGCGCGTCTTGCCGATCGGCACCGACGCGTTGCGCCAAGCGTTGGCCGCGCAGCACTTCACCCTGGTGGATGGGCCACCGGCTGACTATGTGGTGGTGGGGCTGGATCCCGAATTGAGCTACGAAAAGCTGAAACGGGCCGCGTTGGCGATCCGTGGCGGCGCGCAGTTCATCGGCACCAACCCCGACAAGACCTTTCCTGCCGAAGAGGGGTTGGTGCCGGGCAATGGATCGGCGCTGGCCTATCTGGAAGCCGCGACCGACCAGCCGCCGCGCATCATGGGCAAACCCTCGTTGCCGATGATGCAGGTCGCGCTATCCCACCTTGATGTGCCAGCCTCAGAGGTGGCGATGGTGGGGGATCGGATCGAAACGGATATTGTGGGGGGACAGGCGGCGGAGATGGTAACGGTCTTGCTGCTGGGGGGCGTGAGTAGCCGCACCGCCGCCGAGCAGGCCTCGCCACCGCCCGACTTCATCTTCGACGATCTGGGCGATCTACTGCGTCACTACCGCGCGGCGCGGCACGATCCCTAGGCCCAGCGCTGAGGCTGAACGGCGCGAATCACGGGAAAACAGCGGCGGGCGTGGGATGGCCCGCCGTTTTTTCATGGAAGGGCAAGGTCAGCGACCCACGAGTGCCAGCGCCCCCACCGTGGCGGCCGCCGCCACCCCATGCATTGCGGCCAGCACCAAGCGCGGCGCGGTGCCCGTCCCAAGGACAATCACCGGCAGCATCGACAGGACGAGGATGAGGGAGGCCAGAAGGATGAAATAGCCCCAGCCGTGCTCGGTCAGGCGGTTCAACCCCATCAGTAGCAGCGCCGCCACCACTGCCGGGACTAACGAGGCGAATAGTACGGCAAGCCACGAAAGCGGCGCCAGCGTGGTCGAGCCGGGGCCAGCGGGCAGCTCGATCACCACGCCCAAGAGACGTGTCAAGAAGAACAACAATAGGTTCACCGCAGCCCCGACCACGCCGCCCAGCAGGCCGGATCGGAGATAACGGGTGAGGGGAGGAGAGTCGCTCATGGGGGCTCCTTTTTCTCGTCTCTGCTTATCGCCAAAGGGTCAGCCGACGGAACTGTTCAGCGGCATCCATTCCCCAACGCTCACCCGTCTCCTTCGCCCGCTCGGTCATCATTGTCCGTAGCTGCTCAGGCTCGGCGATCTGGCTGACATGGGCCACGATGGAATCAATTTTCGCCTCGAGCGTTTCGCTAATGTCGACCGCGAAATTCGGCTGATTTGATCCCGTCAGGAACAGTTCCAGCACCTTGTGCGGGGCCAATCCCTCGGCTTCATGCTGGGGAAAACTGAGTCGGTCGCGTGCCAACGGGTAGACGGCGTCGAGCGTCGTGTCGCCCACCGCGCGGTGATCGGGGTGGTTGATCATGCCGATCTCATCCCAGATGCGGGTCGTGGGATCGTGGGTGATCAGCAGATCGGGGCGGTGGCGCCGAATCTGTCGCACCAGCGCTTCCCGCAACGTTTCGTTGTTGTAAATTCGACCATCGGGAAAGCCGAGGAAATGCACCTCGGCGATGCCCAAGATTTCCGCCGCGTTGTGTTGCTCCGCTTGCCGCCGGTTGAAGAGCGCGTCGCCGGTGGCATCGGGATCGTCCGTTCCCTGCGAACCGTCGGTCACTACCACCACCACCACGTGGCTGCCGTTGGCGGCAAGGCGTGCAATCGTGCCCCCCGCACCAAATTCGGCATCGTCGGGATGGGCCAACATGACTAAGACTCGTTCGGGGGTGGGCAGGGTCAATCTTTCGTTGGGGGGAGCGCTATCTGCCATCTATCGTGCCTGTACGGGTGGGGGGGGAGGGTTCTGCATTCGCGTCCGTTCGGATTGCCCTCAACTATACACAAGAGTGGCAGCAGCGACAAGGAGGGGAGGCACGGCGTCAGGCGCGCTAACGGGGCGAAACGGTGGAGGACATCACGCACCACGTGACAGGCAGAAGTGCGAACCAAAACTTCTTACATAGCCGCCGTCTACAAGGGGGAGGGGTGACGCAGGCCCACTCACGCTTGAATCGTGGCGACCAAGGCGGCAATCATGAGGGCTAGAACGACGACGAGGACGACGACCCCGTTACGAAGGCGCCAGCGTGCATAGTCCCGTTCCGCGCCCCAAATGCCACGGCGCGAGAGCGCACGCCAACTGGGAAGCCTTTGGAGCAGCCAAATCGTCATTAGGCCGCCAACCACCCAGATCACTATTCGATAATCGACAAGCAACTCAATCATGGGCAGAATCCTTCAGGCGGGTGCGAGTATTCGGTAGGAGCGATGGGGTAGGGGCCAGCCTCTTGCCTTGTGTCCCGTGGCGGGCCGCAAGGCCAGATCATAGCAGGAATGCGATGTCAAACGCTGACTTTTCGCCCACGTTTGCCCCACGATATTGCCACGCTTTTCCGACGCCCCCCGCAGCGGCCCCCATCGCGCCGCTGCGCAGGGGGCGAAGCGTTGGCTTGGGCGACGTGATGACTCGCTGTGCGGGTCGAACGACGCGAAGCGAGATGCAACTGCCATACGCCCAAGAGTAGAGGGACAAGGTTGCCTACAGGCGTTATCTTGCGCCTGCTGCAATACCGGAGAAATTTTCGCGCTGCCGACAAAAGTCAGAACGACGAATAACTCAAGGTTACCTTTCCCACTCCTCTTCCTTCGGTTCGCCTATGGGAGCGCTCATGGCTATCATTGTCAAGAAGGTGCGACACGAAGCCCCGTTGCGCCACGTTCCACGCCAATCACGCTCATCCCGTGGCGATGCCTATGTCCGACCAGCCTCGTTCAACCGATCCTGACCACAAGCCGCCGACTGACCTGACCGACGAGGTGGTCGAATCCCCACTGCTCGTCCTCGAAACGGGGGGCGAGAACGTGCGCACGTGGCGGCTCGTTCAACCTGTCACCATCATCGGCCGGGCCAAAGAGAGCGACATTTCACTTGAGGATCGCCGCGTTTCGCGTCGCCATGCCCGCATTGAGCGACGCAATGGGGACTACCTCGTCTCCGACTTGGGCAGCACCAACGGCTCCTTCGTCAACGGGCAGATGCTGACGGGCGAGCTACGATTGCAGAACGGGGATGTGTTGCAGATCGCGCCCCGCTTCCAATTGCGCTTCATCGACCACACCGCCACGATTCCAATCAGCACTCCCTTCGGACGACTGCGACTCCACATCGACTACGATAGCCACAGTGTCCGTATCGGCGAACGGGCCGTTGAGCTGAGTGCTTCACAGTTTGAGCTGCTTTACCTGTTGGCCTCGGTCAACGGGCGGGTGCTCTCGCGGGAAGAGATCATTGGCGCGGTCTGGCCCGCCGAGGAAGCGGCGGGGGTGACCAACCAAGCGCTGGATGCGCTGGTGCGTCGGCTCCGCGAGCGGTTGGCCGAGGTCGATTCCGACCACAACTACGTGCAGACGGTCCGTGGCCACGGCTTCAAATTCCAGAACCGATAAGGGTGAGTGGCACGGTGCAACTCGTCGGCTTTTATGACGACATATTCCTCGCCCACCATCAGTGGCAGCACCCCGAACGGCCCGAGCGCGTACGCGGTGTCCGCCGCATTCTGCGCGAAAGCGGTCTTTTTGATCGGATGACGTGGCCGGACTTTTCCCCTGCCACGGAAGCCCAGATCCACGCGGTCCACAGTGCCGCGCTCTGGCGTAGCGTACGGCGGCTGGCGTCGATGGGGGGCGGTGAGATCGACGCGGATACCTACGTCAATGCCTTTTCGGCGGAAGCGGCCGTCGCGGCGGCCGGTGCGGCGATCGCGGCGGTGGACGTGGCGCTGACCACGGCCGATGCGTTGCCCGTGGCGTTGGTCCGCCCGCCGGGCCACCATGCCACCCCCAACCGTGCGATGGGCTTCTGCTTGCTCAACAACGCGGCCATCGCGGCCCGTCACGCGCAGAAGGCCCACAACATTGGCCGTGTCGCCATCCTCGATTGGGATGTACATCATGGGAATGGCACACAAGATATCTTTTACGACGATCCGTCGGTCCTAGCGATCTCACTCCATCAATTCCCATTTTACCCTGGCACGGGTGCCTTTCAGCAAGTCGGCTCCCGCGAAGCCTTCGGCAGCACGTTGAATGTGCCGTTGCCCGCGGGCTGTGGCGACAGCGACTATCTGCAAGCGTGGCAGCAGCTCGTCACGCCCGCCTTAGAGCACTTTCGCCCCGAACTGATCCTGCTGGCTGCGGGCTTTGACGCCCACTGGCGCGACCCGCTGGCGGGGATGCAACTGACGATCGCGGGCTACCACCGCATGGCAGCGCTGCTACGCGAGACGGCTCAGCAGATCGCCGCACCGGTGGCGGTGATTCTGGAGGGGGGCTACGATGTGGAGGCGCTGGGCCACGGGTTGCGTGCCACCTTGCTCGGCTTGGCGGGCGACGCGATGCATATCGACGCGCTGGGCGAGCCAAGCCATCCTCATCCGCAGCCGCATATCGAACCGCTGCTGATCGAAATGCGCCGCAAGCATCCATTGCTGAACGGCCAATCGGGTGAGTATTGACTTCTTAGTACACGTCGGCTCTACGTTGGCAGGACGTTGGGGTATCGTGGTGTCTGCGTTGTTCTGACATTGTTCTATGACGTTGTCACGTCATCGTTTTGCCTTGATCTTCAACGACCCACGCCCCATGCCCCATTCTTACCCGGCATGGGCCAGCCGAGCACATGAGCCTCCTTTCAAGCAACGCCACCTATCATGAGCGACTACAGTCAGCCATCCCAACCGGAAGATAGCCTCGCCGCCATTGCGGCCGAGGTGCGCCACTGCCAGCGCTGCCCGCTTGCGCAGGGGCGGCGCAATGCGGTGCCCGGGGTGGGGCCTGCCCAAAGCGCCATCATGTTCATTGGCGAGGGGCCGGGCGGCATGGAGGACCAGAGCGGGCTGCCCTTCGTGGGGCCTGCGGGCCAATATCTGGACGAGCTGTTGGCCTCGATTGGGCTGATTCGGGAGGATGTCTTCATCACCAACGTGGTCAAATGTCGCCCGCCGAACAACCGCGACCCAGAGCCGGATGAAATCGACAGTTGCAAGCCCTATCTGGTGCGCCAACTGCGTCTGGTCGATCCGGAGATCATCGTCACCCTGGGCCGCTTTGCGATGGAGCGCTGGCTGCCCGACCAACGCATCACCAAAGTCCACGGTCAAGCCTTCCGCTTCGGGCGACGGCTGATCGTGCCGATGCTGCACCCCGCCGCCGCGCTGCGCCGCGCCGAATGGCGACCCTGGATGATCGAAGATTTCCAGAAGCTGCCCCACTACATCGACGAAGCGCGCCGTCTGCGGGCGGGCGACGACCCCAACGCCCCTATCAGCGCCATCACGCCGCCCCCCGACGCACCGCAACAAAGCCGTCTACTCTGATCGACAGCGCCGAGCGGCGCCAAAGGTCGTTGCGACTGACATCGCATCCCGTGGCATCCCCCCGCCGCAGGGCGCTGGGGAGGGCATCGGTCGCGTCGATGAAAGACAAGGCAGAGACCGCGTCGCAGTAGCGCTTTCGCTCCAGGAGCCTGCTGATCAAACGGTCGCCAATCGCACGCTTTCCCCTAACGGCCTGGGTGAACGGAGCTGCCCGCTTCGCGTCCGCCTCCGGTCGGAACTACGAACAGGGCAATGCTTCTACTTCCGCTCCCCCGCTCCCCCCGCTCCCCTGGCTCCCCTAGCTCCCCCTAGCTCCTCCCCTCACATCCCCATCCCACCATTCCATGCTACAATGCCGCCTTAACGTAACCTTCTATAATTTCAGGAATCCGCTACCACCATGACCGACGCAATCGAGACACTCAAAAGGACGATGCAGCGCATCGAGGGCATCCTGGTGCGCCTTTGACGTGCCTAACAAAGAGCTAGAACTGGCAGCGATGGAGCAGGAAACGCTCTCGCCCGGCTTCTGGGACGACAACGAACGGGCGCAGCGCATCATGCGCCGCCAAGCCGCGCTGCGCGACCAGGTGACGCCGTGGCGCACCCTGGAAACTCGCACTCACGACGCGCTGGAGCTTTCGCACCTGATTGACGACGAGGCCGCACCCGACGCTGCGCTCGTGGAAGAGATCGAGCGTGAAGCGTCGGAGATCGCCGCCGACTACGACGCGATGGAATTCAAGGTCGCGCTGGGGGGCGAGCATGACGGCAGCGATGCGATCCTGTCGATCTTTGCGGGTGCGGGCGGCACCGAATCGCAAGACTGGGCCGAGATGCTCTTCCGCATGTACCTGCGCTGGGCCGACCAACAGGGCTTCCAGAGCGACATCATCGACCGCACCGAGGGGGAACAGGCCGGTATCAAAAGCGCCACCATCGAGATCGCGGGGCCGTACGCTTATGGCTATCTGAAGAGCGAGAAGGGGCCGCACCGCTTGGTGCGCATCTCCCCCTTCGATTCGAGTAGCCGCCGCCATACCTCCTTTGCGGGGGTCGACGTGATGCCCGTGCTCGACGACGATGTGGCGATCGAGATCGACCCCAACGATGTCGAGATGGATGTTTTCAAGGCGAGCGGCGCGGGCGGCCAGCATGTCCAAAAGAACTCGACGGCGGTGCGGCTCGTCCATAAACCGACCGGCATCGTCGTGACCTGCCAGAACGAGCGGTCGCAGACTCAGAACCGCGAGCAGGCGATGAAGGTGCTCCGCTCCAAGCTCTACGAGGTGGAGCAAGAGCGGCTGGAGGAGGAGCGGGCGCGGATCGCGGGAAGCCATAAGACTGCTGAATGGGGCAACCAGATCCGCTCCTACGTGTTGCACCCCTACCAGATGGTCAAAGATCATCGCACCAATGCCGAAACGAGCAACACCCAAGCCGTACTGGATGGTGAACTGACGCTCTTCACCAATGCCTATCTGAAACACCAGCTCGGTGACGAGTAAGCGCCTATGACTGTGCCATCCGTGCCCCGCTCTCTGCGCGACCGCTACAAAATCGAGCGGGTGGTGGGTGAGGTGGATCGGCGACGGTCTTCGCGCCGCGCACGATCCCAAGATGGGGCGGCGCGTCGCGCTGAAGCTCTGGCAACCGCCCTCACGCCCAGGCGGGAGGCGACCGCCCTTCACAACAGGCGCAGCTCGGTGGGAAGGTAGCCATCCAACGTCGTCGATCTACGATACGGGAGCGCCGACGGCCGTCTCTATCTGGTGATGCAATTTCTGTCGGGCGGTTGCGCGACCAGATGGAACGCCACACCGAACATATCCCCAGCGCCGCGCCGCCCTTGGCCCCTGGTAATGACCGAAGCGTTGCAAGCGGTTCACGACGCCCGCATCCTCCATTTGGATATCAAGCCCGAAAACATCCCCTGTTTATGGCGAAAGCCCCCTACCTGACCGATTTTGGTATCGCCAAACTGCTCGGCGAGGATGGCGTTGTTCAACAGACCAACGCGGTCGGCACCAAGCACTACGCCGCCCCAGAGCAGCAATATCACGCCAATTGAGCACCCGCGCCGACATCTTTTCGATGGGGTGGTCTTTTCGAGATGTTGACCGGCTATGTGCGCTCGGCCCCGCGCCTGCAGGAATCCAGCCTCACGCCCCCCTTCCACGCCACGATCCTCTGACCGCCCACGCGACTGACGGCGCTGCTCACCCGCGCCTTGCAGGCCGAGCCAAGCCGTCGCTACGCATCCGCAGCTGATTTTCTGCGCGGCCATCCGCGATGTGAGTGGCCGCGCCGACGAGACGACGGATCGCCTCGATGCGCAGCGTCAACAGCGTGACGGCAACGTGCCCCACGGTTCGCTTTACGCCGCCCAACGCTGACCCCTGGAAACCGGCGATGCCTGCCCCAGCGCTCGGGCTGCGCGACGACTTATTCCCATCCGCCGCGCACTTCTGGGTCAACCATGCGCTCTACTCCACCACGATCTGGAAGATTGGGCGGGATAGCCTTTTGACGCAGCCGGTCTTCGCGCGGGGCGTGATTCGGGTGGGACGGGGCGTCATCGCCCGCCAAGATCCATCAGCCTGAGCGCGATCGAGATCGCCGACGGCGCTCAACTGAAGAATGTGATCGCGCCCGCATCATGTTGCAGGCAGCCGCGCGCGTGGTGGGCAGCATTTTCTGCAAAGAATTGGTGCCAGCCGGTGGGGCGGCGCTGCCCCACCTCCATGCGGGGACAGAGATCGGCGGCTGTCTGCTGTTGGAAAGCGATTTCTTGCAGTTGGCCGCGGCGGAGGCGGCGGGCCGTCCGCTTGTCACCCCTGCGAAAGCAAGCCCTGATCGGCCCCTGGTGCGCGTTGCGCCCGACTGTCAGATGATCGCGATTATGGGGGATGCGGATGTCACTCTGGCCCCCCAGCAGCGTGCGATCAATCTGATTCGCGTCAGCGGGGATGTGGTGGTAGAGCGCGACAACCGCCTGCAGCGGGTCGAGGGGCGTAACATTCACCTCAAGGCGGGCTGCGAGGTAGAGGAAGTCTATGCGCGGGGCCGATTGGTCATCGACGAGGACTGCATCGTCGGCTTCATTCACGCGGCCAATGTGCTGCGGCTGGGGCCGCGCGTGCGGGTCGGCGCGCCCTTGCTCATGGTCGAAGGCGGGGCGATCCACGCGGACGAGACCGCCCACTGGCAGCGGTTCGACGGACAGCCGATCGGCGTCGGTGATTTCTTCCACCAACATCATGCCGAGGGCAGCCGTGGCACCCTAACAACGCCCCTACTGGACCATTCGCTCCACGATCTGTATGAGGCCATCGCGCCGGAGGCCTTCGCCGATTTGGCGCTACAGCGCCAAGAGGCTCCGCTGCCCGATGTGCCCGACGCTCCCCCAACGCCCCCGGCGCCGCAAGCCGACCCCCCGTCGACCGTCATCCCCCATAAAACACGTCTCTGGACGCGGCGCCGCCCCCCCGGACGGTCAAGCGATGGATGAACGGGGCCTCCCCTTCGCGCTGCCCTATGTCGGCAGCGAAGAGGAAGAAGCGATTGGGCTGCTGAGCGGGGTCGTCGGGCGGCTGCTCGACGATTATTGGCAGCAGCTTGCGACGTTGCGGGCGCATGCGTTCCGCTACAGCCGTTGGCTTTTCGGCGCGGCACTGCTGACGTTGATCCTCTTCTTGCTACAGGATTTCGAGCAAGCGCCCGCTCTCCAACTCGTGGCGCTGGCGCTGTTGCCGCTCACGCTCAGCGCCGCCGCACTCTGGCTGCGTCTCCGCCTCGTCACCGTCGACCGGCATCCCCCGCCCACCGTCACCACAGTACGCAAGCTCTCTTGGCTGTGGGTGGCCGCTGCCATCGACGATCAACGTCTTCTGCTCTGGGACACCCTCTGCGATGAGGGGGCCGTGCTTGCGTTTCCGCCCGACGTGCCGCAGCGCGCGCCCTGGCTGCTGCCGACTGGCACGGTCGATGGGATTCAGAGTGCGTCGCAAGAGCGACAGTTGCTGCAACAGTTGATCGCTGTCCAAAGCGCGTGGTCCACCCCCTTCCAATCGCGCCAAATGCCGACCGTTGGGGCGGAAGGGGAGGCGCTCCTGCCCTTTCTGCAGCGGGCGCCCCGCGTCAGTCGCCGCTGGCAGCCCGCGCCTGCGTTGGCGGGGCCGCGTTCGCTCGATGCAGGGTTGGCCGATCTGGCCGCGCTGCTGGAGCGCTACCGCGCGGCACCGACCCAATACCAGCAATTTGCACGCTGGGAAGAGGCGTTGCAGGTTGGGGAAGCGCGGCTGATCGACGCCCTCCGCCAGCGCCAGCCCCCGATCGACCCGCCGCCGCTGCTGCCCGAAGGGCAACCGATCGGCTCGGTCGAATCGATTTTGAGTGCGATGGAGCTGTTGCGCAGCCGAGCCTTCCTGCCGATCGCGGCGCTGGTCGGGGGCGAGTTGGAGCAACGACTGAGCGGCTACGCCAGCGAACTGGCTTCGATTGATCGTGCTCGCCAACATGACCTCGCTCAGTTGGGCTACCATAATGACACGGTCTTCCGTTCGTTGCAGCGTCAACTTCGCCACATCGAGGCCGATAGCTTGCCCCAAGCCGAACAGTCATTGGCACAGAGCCGTCTCCGCTTCGAAGCGGGGCAGAGTCGGCTGATGGAGTTGGAACAGCGGCGCAAAAGCCACCACGCCGAGTGGATGGCGCTGAACGAGGCGCGGCGCGGCGGCCCCCGCCCGTCGGCGGAGCATCTGGCCCAGTTGGCCGAGACGATCAAGGAGCTCAACGCGGCCATTCCCGAGGCGCAGCGCACGCTGGCCGCTCTGCGCGATGCGGTCCACAATAATGAGCGCATGGTCGCCGGACTGCGTCAGCAGCGGGCGGATCAATTGGCTGACATCGAAGATTATCTCTCGACCCAACAGCTCGAGCGGCGCGAAATCGAACGACGCTACGCAGCGCAAAGCCATGCCGTCGATGAGCGGTTGCGCCCCGAAATTGAGGCCTTGCAGCAGGACAGCCTCTTTTTTGAGCAACTGTTCGACCACTTTTCCACCACCCTGAAACAGCATCGACGAGATTTGGCGATCGATCAACAGTCCGATCGCGCCTTCACCCAAACATTTGAGGGGGCGAAGCGGCTACAAGCCACCAAAGAAGGGGCGATCCAGCGCTGGGCGCAGCGGGTAGCGAGCGAGATTGGCCGCTGGCGCGAGGCGGTGGTGCAGATCGAGGCGGCGGTCGATGGAGCGGCACTGCCCAACCACGGCATCCGTCAACGTCGCTATTGGCTGCCGATCTGGTTCGTGGAAAGCCACGGCATCACCCCGACACTTTGGCCGTGGCAAGCAGGCGACCGTTGGGAAGAGTCGCGGTTTGTGGTGCCGATGCAGCCCCACCCCACGGGGCAACGGCTGGCGCTGCCCCACGCGGCACGGCAGCGCTTTGCGCCGGTGGCCGCCTTGCACCGCCGCTTAGCCGTGCTGATGCAGGGGGAACGCGCCGACAGCCTGCGCCATGCCGCGCGAACCCACGGCAAAGTCATCGAAATTGAGGCAGAGACGTTGCAGCGTGTCGCGGCGCAAAGCGCGATGCCCACCGCCATGCTGAGCGCGTTGCAACTCATCGCCACGCCGCGTGCAACAGCGCGTTTGTCCGTCGCTAGGGCGGCGGACGATGGCTATGTGGCCGCCCCGCCCGCCGACGATGGCGATGCGTGGGTGGCCCCGCGCCACGAAGCGCCGCTCGACGACGCTTGGCAGGGCGATGACGACGATTCGACAGTGACCCCGTACGAGGCAAAGCCGTGATCCATTTCGATCTCTTCACCCTCTTCCCGTCGATGTTCGATGGCCCACTCAGCGAAAGCATTTTGGCACGCGCGCAGGCGAAGGGTTTGCTCTCCGTGGTGCGCCACGACATTCGCGATTGGGCGCTCGACAAACATGCCGTGACCGACGACACCCCCTACGGCGGTGGGGGCGGGATGGTGATGAAGGCCGAGCCGATCTTCCGCGCCGTCGAATCGGTCTTGGGGTTGCCGGAGATCAGCGCCGCACGACCGATGGATGCCCCCCCTTGTCCGATCATCCTGCTGACCCCGCAAGGTGAACCGTTCAACCAGGGGGTGGCGGAACGGCTGGCCCACGAGCCGCGCCTTGCCCTGATCTGTGGTCGTTACGAGGGGGTGGATGAGCGCGTGCGCGACCATTTGGTGACGGACGAACTCTCGTTGGGCGATTTTGTACTGAGCGGCGGTGAATTGGCGGCGATGGTTGTGATCGATGCCGTGACACGGTTGATCCCGGGCGTACTGGGCGACCCGACCGGCGCGGCGGACGACTCCCACAGCACGGGGCTGCTCGAATATCCGCACTACACCCGCCCCGCCGATTTTCGCGGCTGGCCCATTCCGCCGGTGCTGACCAGCGGCCACCACGGCCAAATCAGCGCCTGGCGGCGGGAACAAGCGGTGCGACGTACGTGGCAACGTCGCCCTGATCTGCTTCGCAAGGCCCAGCTCACCGACGTCGAACGGCAACGATTCGCGCAGAGCGCAGAACGCACCGTCAACGAATAGCGCAGAACGCAGAACGGAAAACGCGGCGCAGCGGTAAGCACCTGCTACGCATTCCGAGATGCGGATGTCGAGAGGGCGCATGGCGAATGGGGCAGCGAGCGGGAATTCTCTTGCCGCTTTGCCGTCAGCGCTCACACCAACACGCCAGCAGGCCAGCACCTCGTCACGCTGTCACTCCCAACTTCTGAACTCACCGAACTCACCCACGAACAGAGGAAAGATCATGAAAAAGATTGTTATAGTCTCGGGCTTGCCCCGGTCCGGAACCTCAATGATGATGAAGATGCTGGAAGCGGGCGGTGTTCCGCCACTGACCGATGCAGAGCGGGTCGCCGATTCCGACAATCCGAAGGGCTATTACGAGTGGGAACGGGTCAAGAAGATGCCCGACGGGGATACGGCGTGGTTGGCCGACGCGGCGGGGAAGGCGGTCAAGGTGATCTCGGCCCTGCTCAAGGCCCTGCCCGACGATTACGACTACGATGTCATCTTCATGGAACGGGCGCTGCCCGAGGTCTTGGCCTCGCAGCGGAAGATGCTGCAAAACCGAGGGACCGAGGGGGACACCGTCAGCGACGAGCAGATGGCCACGTTGTACGAGCGCCATCTGGTGGCGATCCGCGGCTGGTTGGACGAGCAGCCGCACATGCGGACGCTGTACGTCAGCTACAACGACATGCTGGAGGAGGCCGCGCCCCACATTGCGCGGATCAACGACTTCCTCGGTGGGAGTCTGGACAGCCCCGCGATGGCCGCCGTCATCGAACCGCGCCTCTATCGTCGCCGCGCGCCCTGAGCCTGCGGCGGCCCGCGCGGCCTTTGGCGTGGCACTGTCGCGGTTAATCTGCCGACAGACGCTCCCGGAAGTAAGGGAGGGTCATTGCCAGCCCTTCGTCGAGCGAGATCGTCGGCTCCCAGCCGAGCAGCCGCTTGGCTTTGCTGATGTCGGGGCGGCGCTGCTTGGGGTCATCTTTGGGCAGATCGCGGAAGATAATGCCGCCCGCGTTCTCGGTCATTTCGTTCACCAAATGGGCAAATTCGAGGATGGTGAATTCGCTCGGATTGCCGATGTTCACCGGCAGTTCTTCGTCGCTGTTCAACAGCCGATAGATCCCCTCGACCAGATCGCTGACAAAGGTGAACGAGCGGGTTTGGCTGCCATCGCCATAGACGGTGAGCGGTTCCCCACGGATCGCTTGCGTGATGAAGTTCGGTACCACCCGTCCGTCGTTCAGCCGCATCCGTGGCCCATAGGTGTTGAAGATGCGCACGATCCGCGTTTCCACGTCATGTTGCTGCATATAGGCGAGCGTCATCGCTTCCGCAAAGCGCTTGGCCTCGTCGTAGACGCCGCGCGGCCCGATGGGGTTGACATTCCCCCAATAATCCTCGCTCTGCGGATGGACCATCGGGTCGCCGTAGACTTCGCTCGTCGATGCCAGCAGATAGCGTGCGCCCTTGGCAAGGGCCAAGCCCAGCGTGTTGTGCGTACCGAGCGAGCCGACCTTCAACGTTTGGATCGGCAGTTCAAGGTAGTCGATCGGGCTGGCGGGCGAGGCGAAGTGCAGGACCACATCCAATATCCCGTCAATCTCGATGTGCTCCGAGACATCGTGCTGGATGAAGCGGAACTGCGGCAACGGCTCCAGGTGGGCGATGTTGCGCAAGTCGCCTGTGACGAGGTTGTCCATCGCCACCACCTCGTACCCCTCTTTGATGAAGCGGTCGGCCAGATGAGAGCCGAGAAAGCCGGCCCCTCCCGTGATTAATACACGCATGAGCTATCGTTTATCCTTCTAATCGGTTGGTCTGGGCAGTATACCACGGAACGGGGCGATGGCGAATGGACTCTGACTCTATGGGCGCTGGGGCGGAAGATGGGTGGCGGTACGGGTGTGGGGGTGGCCGGCCATGCAAATCGTTGACGGAACAATGAAAATGTACGATGCCCTGATTCTTTCTTCGACTTCGCTCAGGGCAGGCTATGGTCGACTTTCGACCCCCCCAGCAACGGGCTGAAAGGGCATCCCATGCGCCAACCCCGTTTGCAGGCATCGCCGCGCCATGGGGGTATCACTCATAGCGGCCATGATGGGGTGCATAGCGCATAGGGCATGGCTAGCCTTTCCATTGATAATTCACGGCTTGGCTAGGCCGTTCACCCTCACGCCTACACCGTCATACACCCCAACTCGTCACGCGCCACTTTATGCTCCGTGCAGCGCCGTCGCGCATGACGGCGCTATGCGCCACCCCCCTGCCATCCGCCCAGCCGCTGAGCGACGCCCACCTTATCCTCCACCCTTCACATCGTAGCCGCCCATTTCGCCTACGTCGCCGCAACATGATACAATCGGCAAACTACCTTTGAGAGGAGTCATCCCTTGACACAGCGCCTTTGGTCTCTGCATCCCAAAGCCCCCGAAAGTCATTTCCGCACCTTTGCCCATCTGTCGCGCCCCGTGGCGCAACTGCTCTACAATCGTGGGCTGACCTCCTCTGCTGCGGCACACGCCTTTTTGGCACGCACTGTCTCGGGTAACAACCCCTTCGAGCTGCACGGCATGTTCGAAGCGGTGACGCGAATCCGCCACGCGCTGGCGCGGAACGAGCGGATCATGGTGCATGGCGACTTCGACGCGGATGGGGTCACCTCGACCACAGTGCTGGTGACGGCCCTGTCCGAGCTTGGCGCCACGGTCGCGCCCTACATTCCTCATCGCGTGGACGAGGGCTATGGGTTGAACGACGCGGCGATCCGCAAGATGGCGCAGCATGGCGTTTCGCTGATGATCACGGTCGACTGTGGCATCCGTGCCCACAACGAAATCGCCCTGGCGAACGACCTCGGGATCGACGTGATCGTGACCGACCATCACTCGGTGCCGGATCGGCTGCCCCCCGCCCTGGCCATCGTCAATCCCCATCAGCCCGAATGTCGCTATCCGCATAAAGAGTTGGCCGGCGTGGGCTTGGCATGGAAAGTGGTACAGGCGCTCTATTTGGCCGAACGCAAACGGCCGATCGCGGGCCGCCAACCGCTCCACCCGAACGAACTCCTCGACCTCGTTGCCATCGGCACCGTGGCCGACATCGCCCCCCTCGTCGGTGAAAATCGCTGGTTGGTCTCCGAAGGGTTGGCCCAGCTTCGCCAGCGTCAGCGACCGGGCGTGCGCGCCCTGTTGGACAGCGCCCACGTCGACGCAGCGGAGATGGACAGCGAGGCGATTGGCTTCTTCATCGGCCCGCGCATCAACGCGGCGGGCCGACTCGATCATGCCCAAGTCGCCTACAAGCTGCTCCGCGCGCCCACGCTTGAGGAAGGACGTCAGATCGCCTCCCACTTGGAATTTCAGAACCGCCAACGGCAAGAATTGACCCGACGCGCCCTGGCGCGTGCCGAGGCGCAGATCCGCGACCCCGACGCGCCCCTGTTGATGGTGGCCGATAACGATTGTCCGGAAGGGATCGTAGGGTTGGTGGCGGGCCGCCTCTGCGAGCGCTTCTACCGTCCGGCGATCGTTGTGTCGGAGGGGCCGCGCGAAAGCCGCGCCTCCTGCCGCTCCATCCCCGAATTGCACATCACCCAACTGCTGGACGAAGTCGGCGATCTGCTGATGCGCTACGGGGGCCATGCGGCGGCGGCGGGCTTCACGGTCGAAACGCGCAACCTGCCCGAACTGCAAGAGGCGCTGACCGCCCTCGCCGCCGCAAAGCTGGCCGACTACGACCAGTTACTGCCGAAGCTGGTGGTGGATGCGGAACTACCGCTGCACCAGGTCTCGGATGAGTTGATCGACGAGATCACGCACTTGGCGCCTTTCGGCGAGCGCAACCCTGCGCCGGTCTGGGTGGCCCGCAATCTGCGGGTGGTCGATGCCCGACCGGTGGGCAGCACGCAAAGCCATTTGAAGCTATGGCTGCAAGATGGCGAGGGCCAGCGATGGTCGGCCATCGCCTTCCGCCAAGGGGAGCGTTTCGCGACATTACCGCCCGTCTTGGATGTGGTCTTCCAACTGAAGCGCAACGTCTGGCGGGGGCAGAGCCGGATCGAACTGCAACTGTCCGATTTCCGCGAAGCGGAACTCGCCGCCATGGTGGGCTGATGTCTTATCCTCAGCTCGGCAGCGTACTCAACGGCATTTCGCCGACCGATCTGGTCGAGCGGGGCTTTGGGGTGGCCGGGCTGTTTCACGCCTCGCCCCCGAATGGCTGGTGGGCGGAACGGGGCGAGGCGGCGCTGGCCGACTATTTGCAACCGCTGCGGGAGACAAAGGCTACGATTTCGTGGCACTACCCCGTCATGGTGCTGGCACGTTCCAGCCACAGCGGCCACCCCGACTGGTTTGCGCAAGATGAAGGCAAGCGGCGGCGTGAACGGCAGGCCTTCGAGCGCGACATGGAGGTCGCCCTGCGGTTGGGGGCCGATCATATCGTGACCCACTTCACCCATTACCCGTCGGTGCAGCGGGAGGAGGGGCTGGACGCCAAGCTGGTGGCCGAGACCTTGGGATGGATGGCCGATCTGCAGCAGCGACATGCCCTGCCGATCTGCTTGGAATGTTTTGGGGATCCGTTCTGGCTCACGATACGTGCCGCGCGCTACGGTCTCTACCTCTGTCTGGACAGTGGCCATTTGGTCCGCTCGGCCCAAGAACGCGGCAGTCGCTACCTCGATGATGCGGAAATGATGGCCCCGCTGGTCCGCGTACTCCATCTGTGGAACACACGCAGCCTGCCCGGCGAGCACCACGTTCCTTACCACCCCGACCAGCGCCCCGCCGATGGCTGGGCACCGATCTTGGCACTGTTGGGCCGCGTCTTGCCACGCAATCCCACCGTCCCGATCCTTGCGCAGCCCAGTATGCCACTGCATGGCATCGACCGGTTCTGGGAAGGGTTGGCGTGGCTGGGGCAGCGGATCAAGCGCTGAACGCGCCGTGGGCGGGTCGGCACAGGGTCACCGTACAGGCGACATCTGATCTCCGTGGATCGGCACACGGCTCGCCCGGCAGTTGGCCGGGCAGTATCGACAAGGTATGCCGCGAGAACAGCTCGACCTGACATCGTTGTGCCCAACATCCCTGTCGGGGCGGGCCTTGTGCCCGCCCGCCTCAGCAAGCACGCGATGCGCTTCGGATCGCCCGCTGAAAACACGCGGGGCGCGGCCCTTCGAAAAGCCCCTATTCTGGTGCGGTCAGATCACGAAAGCCCCCGACACAGAAAAACGGGGGGCATATTGCCCCCCGTTTCTTTGCTCTTTCGTTGGTGCGCTGAATGACTGCTCCAGCCGATCGAATCCAGGTTTACCCAAGGCACCCAGAAGGATGCGCTTATAGCTGCTTCCTCTCGGACCTGACTCGTTCGCGACCTTCCGCCGCTTGGGACCCAAATACTCTTGCTCGAGCAGCCACGCAGCACACCAACCCTATTCAGTTGCTCATCTGAGGCGGAGAGAGAGGGATTCGAACCCTCGGTTGGGTCTCCCCAACACACGATTTCCAGTCGTGCCCGTTCGGCCACTCCGGCACCTCTCCGTAAAAGCGCGACCATCTATTATAAGGATCGGGGCGCGTTCGTCAATTCGTTTCGGAAGGTGCAAAGGGCAAGGGCGACGCTCTGTGTGAGCCATGATCATGTGTCACCCCCGCCTCCGATGGGCATGCGTGGGGCCGCAGCGTCGCAGGTCAGAGGTAAGGTGATCGGCCCCTGGTCGAAGACTGTTCCTACAGCTCCCAATTTCCTCAGCCCCCCTTGACAGCGACGGATAAATCCAGTATAGTCTCGCCCGACAACCAAATACGGCAATTACTCTTATCCAGAGGGGTGGAGGGACCGGCCCGATGAAACCCCGGCAACCGCAACCGCATTCGCGGCCAGACGGTGCCAACTCCGGCAGATGAAATCTGGAAGATGAGAGGTAGGCGAATACAACACTTCTGTGTTGTCAGATACCGAACCCTCATCAGCCCGATGACGGGTTTTTTCTTTGTCATGGGGCTGGTGGAGTGATTGACGTAGTGCCAGCAATCGTCATCTGACAGACAGGAGAGACCCCATGGCCGATCAGCAACCTGCCGGATTTGCAACCCTCGCCCTCCACGGGGGGCAACAGCCCGACCCCACCACGGGGGCGCGTGCCGTTCCCATCTACCAAACCACCAGCTACGTCTTCCACGATACCGACCACGCCCAACGGCTCTTCGCGTTGGAGGAGCCGGGCAACATCTACACCCGCATCATGAATCCGACGACCGATGTGCTGGAACAGCGCATCGCGTTGCTGGAGGGCGGTGTGGGGGCATTGGCCGTTGCCTCAGGTCAGGCCGCCGAGACGCTGGCGCTGCTGACCCTTGCCGAACAGGGGGACAACATCGTTTCGGCAACGAGTCTTTACGGGGGAACCTACAACCTTTTCCGCTATACCCTGCCCAAATATGGCATCAACGTCAAATTCGAATCGTCGGACGACCCCGAGCGACTGATCGCGCAGATCGACGAAAAGACCAAAGCTGTCTACTTAGAGGCCATCGGTAATCCCCGGCTCACCGTGGCAGATTTCGCGCGGATCAGCGAATTGGCTCATGCCAAAGGGGTGCCGGTGATCGTGGACAATACCGTTGCCACCCCCTATCTGCTGCGCCCCTTCGACCACGGCGTGGACATCGTGGTTCATTCGGCGACAAAATTCATCGGCGGCCATGGCACCTCCATCGGCGGTTTGATCGTTGACAGCGGTAACTTTGATTGGGCGGCGAGTGGCCGCTTCGCCAACTTCACCACCCCCGATCCCAGCTATCACGGCGTCCGTTTTGCCGATTTGGGGCCGCCCGCCTTCATCCTGAAAGCGCGTGTACAGAGCCTGCGTGACCTCGGACCCGCCCTCTCCCCCTTCAACGCTTTCCTCTTCTTGCAAGGGGTGGAAACGCTCAATTTGCGGCTCGACCGGCACTGCGAAAACGCGCTGGCAATCGCCCGCTACCTAGAAGACCACCCGAAAGTGGCGTGGGTCAGCTACCCGGGCCTAGAGTCCCACCCGTCGTACGCACTGGCCACCCGCTACCTGCCGAAGGGGCAGGGGGCATTGGTCGGCTTCGGCATCGTGGGCGGACGCGCAGCGGGACGCCAGTTCATCGACAACCTCGCCCTCTTCTCCCACCTCGCCAACATCGGGGATGCGAAATCGCTCGCGATCCATCCGGCCTCGACGACCCATGCGCAACTGACGCCAGAGCAACAAGAACTCACGGGTGTCACGGACGATTTCATCCGGCTCTCCATCGGCCTAGAGACGCTGGCCGACCTGCTGGCCGACCTTGACCAAGCGCTCGCCGCGGCTTGATTGCCATCAATCGACAGCGCGAGCCATCGCGTTGGGAAAGCAGGAGATAATGAGCGTCATGACGACAGTCGGTCAGCCGCGCGCCGCAGAGATCGCGGGCGTCGGCTTGGTGAAACCCCGTATCGCACGATGGAAGGCGCCGCTTTCTCTCAAAAGTGGCGCCACGTTGGAGGGCTTCACGCTCGCCTACGAGAGCTATGGCCGCCTGAACGGACGGCGGGACAACGCGATCCTCATCATGCACGCCCTTTCGGGGGATGCGCATGTGGCGGGACGCCATCGCCCCACGGACCGAAAGCCGGGCTGGTGGGACGCCATGATCGGCCCGGGGCGTGCCATCGACACCGATCAGCACTTCGTCCTCTGTGTCAACGTGCTGGGCGGTTGCCGGGGTTCCTCTGGCCCCTCATCCACCGATCCGGCCACGGGTCGGCCCTTTGGCCTCTGTTTTCCCATGGTCACGATCCCCGATATGGTCGCCGCCCAACTGCGTTTGCTCGACCGACTAGGCATCCAACGGCTGCGGGCGGTGGTGGGGGGTTCGATGGGGGGGATGCAGGCGCTCGAACTGGCGATTCACCATCCGGATCGCGTGCAGCGCACCCTATTGTTGGCCACAGCCGCCCGCCATTCGGCCCAGCAGATCGCGTGGAACCACATCGGTCGGCAAGCGATCATGCGCGACCCACGTTGGCGGGAGGGGGACTATTACGGCCAGGACGCGCCGGCGGATGGGTTGGCGCTGGCACGCATGGTCGGCCATGTCACGTACCTGAGTGACGCGCGATTGACGCGCCGCTTCGACCGAGACTTACAATTTCGGGAAGCGCTCAGCTATCGTCCGTCGACGGAGTTCGCGGTGGAAAGCTACCTGGATTATCAGGGGGCGGCCTTTGTCGATCGCTTCGACGCCAATTCTTATCTCTATATCACCCGTGCCCTCGACTACTACGATGCCGCAGATGGCTTTCCCTCGTTGACGGCGGCCTGTCAATCGATACAGTCGGATGTGGTGGTGATCTCGTTTGACTCGGATTGGCTCTATCCGCCGGAACAGTCTGAACAGATCGTCGAGGCGCTCCACACCGCTGGAAGATCGGTGAGCTACTACCCACTACAGTCGTGGCTGGGCCACGACGCTTTCCTGCTGGAAGACGAGCAACTGCGGCCCATTTTCCGCCATCATTTGCAGCCCAGCCCGCCAAGCGGCCAGCGCCGCGTCATCGCGCCACGCCGACGGGAGGAGCCTGCCCCATGACTCTCCCCACTCACCTCTTCAAATTTGGCGGTAGCTCGGTTGGCTCGGTCGAGGCGATCCGCGCGGTGACCGACATTGTGGCCCCCCACGTGAGCAGCCATCGGCTGGTCGTTGTGGTGTCGGCGATGAGCGATGTGACCGATGAGTTGCTGCGCGGGGCCGCCCTTGCGATGGCAGGGGATGGCGAAGGCTACCCACGGATCGCCGCGCAGATCGAACATCGTCATGCACTGACATCCGCCGCGTTGGTCAACGATCCGGTAGAGCGGGCAGCGTTGGCGAGCGAACGGGCGCACTGGTTGTCGGCCTACGGCAACTGGTGTCGCGCGATTCACACGTTGGGCGACAGTCCGCCCCGCACGCTCGACGCGATCGCGGCTGTGGGGGAGCGGTTGAGCGCACCCCAAGTCGCTGCTGCTTTGCGCGCCAGCGGGATCAACGCGGAGGTCGTTGACGCCGCCAAGCTGATACGTACCAACGACCGCTTTGGTGCGGCCGTGCCACTCCCATCGGAGAGTCACCAGCAGATCAAGACGCAACTCGCCCCGTTGCTGGCACGCGGCATCGTGCCGGTGATACCCGGCTTCTTGGCCGCGAATCGGGCGGGCCAAACAACCACGTTGGGGCGGGGCGGCTCGGATTACAGCGCCGCGATTATCGGGGCGGCGCTGGCGGTGGACGAAGTGCGCTTCTATAAGGAAGTCGACGGCATCTTAACCACCGATCCGCGCATTGTGCCGGAGGCGCGGCTGGTGCGCACGATCGGCTACGAAGAATTGAGCGAGCTGACGCACTTTGGCGCCACGGTGTTGCATCCCAGAACCATCCAACCCTTGATCGAAGCGGCCATCACGGTGCGGATTATGAATACCTTCAATCCCCACGCGCCGGGCACCTTGGTCGCTGCCGATCAAGCGACGAGCGAGGCAGAAGCGGGTATCAAAGCGGTCACCGCGTTACGCGATGTGACGCTGGTGCGTGTCAGGGGCACCGCGCCGTTCGAGACGTTGCCCTTGGTGGGTCGAACCTTTGCCGCCCTTGCCCGCTTGGATGTGCCGCTCCTATTGCTCTCGCAAGGGTCGGCCAAGCAGCAGTTTTGTTTCGCGATCCCGTCGGCGCAGGCCGCATCTGTACACGCGCTGTTGAGCCGCGAATTCAGCGGGGATAGGCAGGGCATCGGCCCCGAAATCCTCATTGAAGAGAACGCGGTGATTGTCAGCGCGATTGGCGGTGCCATCCAGCGGATGCCCCGTAGTGCCGAGCGTCTTTTCGCGGCGTTGAATCAAGGCGGTGCGACCATCCAGCCCATGGCCGTGGCGCTCTCCGAGCACGCACTGACCTTCGTGGTCGCCGACTATCAGGCCGATGCCGCCTTGCGGGCCATTCACGCCCTGACGATGCCAAACGACGCGCGGCTCGGTAAGGCGGCGTAGGCCGGAACGTGCTGAAGGGGGACGGGCTGTCAGCGCGGCCGGCGTGCATCGGCGCGCGTTGTAGTCTCGTTGTGGTGCAGCGTTGCGTGTGTACCCAATTCGTGGTGTGCGGTGCTTCGACAAAGTAGTCTTTTGCGGCGCTACGAAAGGACAAAGGCAACATAATGGCGGTTTGACATGATCGCATTATGATGGTATCATTGCCGTTCGTGAGCTTCATGGGGACATGAAGTGTTTGTGATTGTATCTGTTCAGCGGACGGCTGCTCGACCAATCAAGCAGCCGTCCGTTTATGTGGAATTCACAGAACATCAGGAAGGAAGAGCCGGTGCCGACCATTAACCAGTTGGTGCGCAAAGGGCGCGCGCAACAGAAGAAGAAAAGTAAAGCACCTGCATTCCGCGTAACGTACAACGCGATCAAGGGCAAGACGGAGCGTAACCCCAAGGGGGCGCCCCAACGGCGTGGCGTTTGCACTAACGTGCGTACCGCCACACCCAAGAAGCCGAACTCGGCGCTGCGTAAGATCGCTCGTGTGCGCCTGACCAACGGTGTCGAAGTGACCGCTTACATTCCGGGCGAGGGCCACAACCTCCAAGAGCACAACGTGGTGTTGGTGCGTGGGGGCCGTGTGAAGGACCTGCCGGGTGTGCGTTACCACATCGTGCGGGGCGCGTTGGACGCGAGCGGCGTGAGTGATCGCAAGCGCGGACGCAGCAAGTACGGAACGAAAAAATCGTAAAGGCCCAAACGGTCAGGCGAGATAAGGTTCCGCTGCACTGAGTGCACGAACCGTAGAAGCGGGCGGTGTGAGAAGACACTGCACCCGAACAAGAGCAATGATCTCCCTCGCGATGGGGGAAAGCCAAGCCACGTCTTGGTGATCGAGACTTGTTTGTCTACGGTTCAACCCATCAACGGGGATTTTTGTTTGTCATTGACGAAACGCGCAGCGCGACTGCGCGCAAGAACGGTAAAAGGTTCTGGAGGGAAGGAAGATGCCGCGACGAGGACAGGCGCCAAAGCGCAAAATCGAGCCGGATCCGCGATACGGAAACGAAACACTCGCCCGCTTCATCAATAAGATGATGGTGGATGGCAAGAAGAGCTTGGCGCAGCGCATCGTGTACGACGCCTTGGATAGCGCCGCCGAGCGCTTGAATGTGGGGCCGGAGGAAGTCTTTGAACAGGCGCTCCGCAATGTGACCCCATTGATGGAAGTCCGCCCACGCCGTGTGGGGGGCTCCACCTACCAAGTGCCGATGGAAATCCGTGCGGATCGCCGCCGCAGCTTGGGGCTGCGCTGGCTGGTCACCGCCACGCGCAACCGCAGCGGTCGCTCGACGACCGAAAAGCTGGCCAACGAACTGATGGATGCCTTCAACAACAGCGGCGCTGCCGTGCGACGCAAGGAAGAAGTGCACCGCATGGCCGAAGCGAACAAGGCGTACAGCCATTTCCGCTGGTAAGAGAGAGTTTCCGGCCGCATCTGTGGGCATGCCCCATGCCGCCAAAGGACAAGGATAATGTCGATAGATCTTAAGAAGATTCGGAACATTGGAATTATTGCCCACATCGACGCGGGCAAGACCACGACGACCGAGCGCATTCTTTTCTACACCAATAAAACCCACCGCATCGGTGAAGTGCACGAAGGTGCCGCCACGATGGACTGGATGGAGCAAGAGCGTGAGCGTGGGATCACGATCACGGCGGCTGCCACCACCACCGAATGGCGCGGCCATCAGATCAACATCATCGATACGCCGGGTCACATCGACTTCACGGTCGAGGTGCAGCGCTCGCTGCGCGTCCTTGACGGGGGCGTGGTGGTCTTCGACTCGGTGGCCGGTGTGGAACCGCAATCGGAAACGGTCTGGCGACAGGCCGACCGCTACGGCGTACCACGGGTCTGCTTCGTCAACAAAATGGACCGCTTGGGGGCCAACTTCGACCGTACGATCCAGATGATCGAAGATCGTCTCAACGCCAATCCGGTGCGCATCCAACTGCCGATCGGGGTGGAAGATAGCTTCCGTGGCCTGATTGATCTGGTCGAAAACAGCGCAATCATTTACACCGACGACCTCGGCACGCGCAGCGAGAAAACGAGCATTCCGGCCGATATGGTCGACGAAGTGGCGGCGGCCCGCGAAACGATGATCGAGCGGGTGGCCGAAACCGATGATGCGCTGACGCTGAAGTTCCTTGAAGGGGAAGAGATCAGCACCGATGAGCTGAAGGCCGCGCTGCGCAGAGCGACGCTGGCGGGCGAATTGGTGCCGGTGCTCTGTGGCACGGCGCTCCGCAACAAGGGTGTACAGCCGGTGCTGGACGCCATCGTGGATTACCTGCCCGCGCCGCTCGACGTGCCGCCCGTGACGGGCATCGATCCCAACAACGAAGAGGCGCGTCTGGAGCGTGCCCCCAGCAGCGACGAGCCGCTGGCGGCCATCGCCTTCAAGATCGCGGTCGATCCCTACGTCGGTCGTCTCGCCTTCGTGCGGGTCTATTCGGGGGTGCTGCGCAGTGGCGAAACGATTCAGAACACGACGCAGGGCAAGCGTGAGCGCATCGGCCGTATGGTGCGGATGCACGCCAACAGCCGCGAAGATATCGAAGAGATCAGTGCGGGGGATATCGGTGCCATTCTGGGGCCGAAGAACACCTACACGGGGGATACGCTCTCTGATTCGAGCAATCCGATTCTGTTGGAAAAGATCAGCTTCCCCGAACCGGTGATCCGCGTCGCCATCGAGCCGAACTCGAAGGCCGACCAAGACAAAATGGGCGAAGGGCTGCGTCGCTTGGCGGAAGAGGATCCGACCTTTAAGGTCGAGGCCAACAGTGAAACCGGCCAAACCGAAATCGCCGGGATGGGCGAGCTGCACTTAGAAGTGTTGGTCGACCGTCTGTTGCGTGAGTTTAAAGTGAGCGCCCAGGTGGGCCGTCCGCAGGTCGCCTATCGCGAAACGATCACACGACAAGTCACGGCGCGCGGTCTCTTCAAACGACAGAGTGGCGGGCGCGGTCAGTTCGGTGATTGCTTGGTTGAATTCAGCCCCGCCGAAGAAGGCGAAGGCTTCGTTTTCGAAAACGCCATCGTCGGCGGTTCGATTCCGCGTGAATATATCCCTGCGGTCGAGCGTGGGATCAAGGAAGCGATGGAAGGCGGCGTGATCGCAGGCTACCCGATGGTGGATATCAAGGCGCGCCTGATCGACGGCTCCTACCACGATGTCGACTCTTCCGAAATGGCCTTTAAGATCGCCGGATCGTTGGCGTTGAAAGAGGCCGTTCCCAAAGCGGGGCCGGTCATCATGGAGCCGATGATGAAGGTGGAAGTGGTGGTGCCGGACGAATACACCGGCACGATCGTGGGGGATATCTCCAGCCGAAGGGGTCAGATTGAAGGGATGGACCCGCGCGGCGATGGCAGCACCACGGTGCGCGGCTTCGTGCCGCTGAGCGAAATGTTCGGTTACGCGACCGACCTGCGCTCTTCCACCAGTGGTCGCGGTGTCTTCTCGATGGAGTTCGACCACTACGAGCCGCTGCCCAAAAATCTGGCCGATGAGGTCGTTTCAGGGAAGCGACGTTAAGCAAATTCCATGGCGAGCGTGCCGCTTGCCGTGACAGATCAACCGTAGAAACAGACAATCACAGCGTAAGGAGAAGCCTCAGATGGCAAAGGAAAAATTCGTACGAAACAAGCCGCACGCGAACATCGGCACGATTGGGCACGTGGACCACGGCAAGACGACGCTGACGGCGGCGATCACCAAGACGCTGTCGAAGAAGGGCTGGGCGGACTTCTCGGCCTTCGACCAGATCGACAATGCGCCGGAAGAGCGCCAGCGCGGGATCACGATTGCGATCTCACACGTGGAGTATGAGACGGCCAACCGCCACTACGCGCACGTGGACTGCCCGGGCCACGCCGACTACATCAAGAACATGATCACGGGGGCGGCGCAGATGGACGGCGCGATTCTGGTGGTCTCGGCGCCGGACGGGCCGATGCCGCAGACGCGCGAGCACGTGCTGCTGGCGCGGCAGGTGGATGTGCCGGCGATGGTGGTCTTCCTGAACAAGGTCGACATGATGGACGACGAGGAGCTGCTGGAGCTGGTGGAGATGGAGCTGATGGAGCTGTTGGAAAGCTACGAGTTTCCGGGCGAAGAGACGCCGATCATCCGCGGCTCGGCGCTGCAAGCGCTCAACGAGACGAGCGACGATCCGGAGGCGGCGGCGTATGCGCCGATCTGGGAGCTGATGGCGGCGGTGGACGACTTCATTCCGACGCCAGAGCGCGAGACGGAGAAGCCGTTCCTGATGCCGGTGGAAGATGTCTTCTCGATCAAGGGACGGGGGACGGTGGTGACGGGGCGGATCGAGCGCGGGACGGTGAAGGTGGGCGAGCAGGTGGAGATCGTGGGGCTGAAGCCGACGGCGACGACGACGGTGACGGGGGTAGAGATGTTCCACAAGATGCTCGACCAGGGTCAAGCGGGCGACAACGTGGGCGTGTTGCTGCGCGGCGTGGGGCGTGAGGATGTGGAGCGGGGACAGGTGTTGGCGAAGCCGGGTTCGATCACGCCGCACACGAAGTTCGAGTCGGAAGTGTACGTGCTGAAGAAGGAAGAGGGGGGCCGGCACACGCCGTTCTTCGACGGCTATCGGCCGCAGTTCTACATGCGGACGATGGACGTGACGGGCAGCATCAAGCTGCCGGACGGGGTAGAGATGGTGATGCCTGGCGACAACATCAAGATGACGGTGGAGCTGATCGTGCCGGTGGCGATGGATCAGGGCAGCCGCTTCGCGATTCGCGAGGGGGGCCGCACCGTCGGCGCGGGCGTCATCAGCAAGGTCTTGGCATAAGTGGTTGGCACGCGGTCGCGCAGGAGTCGGGAGCCGGTCCTGCGCGACTCGTTGTGAAACGAAGAGGAGACTATGGCAAAGCAAAAGATTCGCATCAGGCTGAAAGCGTACGATCATCGCCTGTTGGATCAATCAGCCCAGCAAATTGTGGAAACGGCGGAACGTAGTGGTGCGCGAGTCATCGGCCCAGTTCCGTTACCGACCCGCATCGAGAAATTTACGGTCATGCGCTCGACCTTTATCGACAAGGATTCGCGTGACCAGTTGGAGATTCGGACGCACAAGCGCCTGATCGATGTGGTGGATCCGGACAGCAAAACGATCGATAGCTTGATGAAGCTGACGCTGCCGGCCGGTGTGGACATTGAGATTAAGTTGTAGGGCTTAAGGTTAGGAGGGCAAGGCCGCCAGCGCGGCCCGCTGCGCCCCAACCGAACCTCAACCTAAAATCGTGGGGAAGAGGGACGATGAAAGGTATATTGGGTAAAAAGGTGGGGATGACCCAGGTTTACGATCAGAACGGTGAAGCCGTTCCGGTGACCGTAATCGAAGCGGGTCCCTGCTTTGTGACACAGATCAAGACAAAAGAGACCGACGGATACGACGCGATCCAGATCGGCTATGGCGAGACGAAAGAGCAGCGTTTGACGCAGCCGCAACGGGGCCACTTGGCCAAAGCGGGGGCGCCACTGGTCCGTCACTTGCGCGAATTCCGCGTGAATGGGGAGGAAACGCTCGAACTCGGCCAACGGCTGGACGCCTCGGTATTCGAAGTGGGCGACGTGGTGGACGTGACCGGCACCAGCAAGGGTAAAGGGTTTGCCGGGGTCATCAAGCGTCACAATTTCCAGCGCCAACGCAAGACGCACGGTCAATCCGACCGCGAGCGTGCACCCGGTTCGTTGGGCGCTGGCTCGACCCCCGGCCGTGTCTTTAAGGGCAAGCGTATGGCGGGCCGCATGGGGAACGACCGCGTCACCGTGCAAAATCTGAGCGTGGTATTGGTGGATCCCGAACGCAACATTCTGGCCATCAAAGGATCAGTGCCGGGTGCGAAGAACGGGTTGGTCACCATCCGCCAGGCTGTGAAGGCGTGATAGGGACTGAATCATGAAGACAGCAATTTTTAACATGCAAGGCACGCAGGTCGATGAAATCGACCTGTCCGAAAAGGTATTTGGCATCGAGCCGCGGCTGGATGTGATGCACCAAGCCTTCGTGCGCCAGCAGGCCAACGCGCGTCAGGGCACGGCCAGCACGCAGACACGGGGTGAAGTGAGCCGCACCGGCGCCAAGGTTTGGCGCCAAAAAGGCACGGGCCGTGCCCGACAAGGCTCGCGCCGCGCCCCGCAATGGGTCGGCGGTGGGGTCGTCTTTGGGCCGAAGCCCCGCGATTACACCAAGGCCATGCCGAAGAAGATGCGCCGCTTGGCCCTACGCTCGGCGCTGTCGGCCAAGGCCCAATCCGGGCAACTGGTCATCGTGGATGACCTGGTGCTGGACAACGGCAAGACCAAGGAAGCTGCCGCCGCCTTGGCAGCGTTGGGCGTCGAGCGCAGCGCCGTCGTGTTGACCGGTGCGGTCGAGAACGATCGCGAGGTGAGCCGCGCTTTCTACAATCTGAAGGATGTGAAAACGCTCCACTGGCGCTATCTCAACATCCGCGATCTGCTCGGCCACGAAAAGCTGATTATGCCGCTGGCCGCGTTACGCCAGATCGAAGCGTTGTGGGGATAGGAGAGCAAGATCATGAATAACTACCAAGTCATTTTGCGCCCTGTCGTCACCGAAAAGTCGATGGATCAGGCCGAATGGGACAACCAGTACACCTTCGAGGTGGCACTGCGCGCCAACAAACGGCAGATCAAAGAGGCGGTGGAAGCGCTGTTCGATGTGGAAGTGACCAACGTCCGAACGATGGTGATGAAGGGCAAAACCCGCCGCTGGGGTCGCAACTTCTACAGCAAGTCGGATTGGAAGAAGGCCGTTGTCACCCTCGCCGAAGGAGACAGCATCGTCGAGTTCGAGGGCGTCTAGCAGAGCCGGTGCGGTGACGAAGAAGGGATAGAAAATGGCGATTAAAATATACAAGCCGACCTCGCCCGGCCGCCGTGGCATGTCGGTCAGTCGGTTCGAAGAAATTACAACCAACAAGCCCGAGAAGTCGTTGACGGTCGCGCTGAAGAAGAGCGGCGGGCGCAACAATCAGGGTCGCATGACGGTGCGACACCGTGGGGGCGGCCACAAGCGCAAGTATCGCATCATCGATTGGAAGCGCAACAAAGATGGCGTGGCAGCCACGGTGGACAGCATCCAGTATGATCCCAACCGTTCGGCCAATATCGCGCTGCTGCTCTACGAGGATGGCGAAAAGGCCTACATCATCGCGCCGCAGGGGTTGAAGGTCGGTCAGACGATCATGAACGGCCCCGAGGCCGAGATCGAGGTTGGCAATGCCCTGGCGCTGCGCGACATCCCCGTCGGTACCACGGTTCACAACGTGGAACTGGTGCCGGGCAAGGGGGGGCAGATGGTTCGCGCGGCGGGCACGAGTGCCCAGTTGGTGGCAAAAGAAGGCAAGCACGCCACGTTGCGACTGCCGAGTGGTGAGATGCGCCGCGTCCATGTGATGTGCCGCGCCACGATCGGTCAGGTCGGCAATCAAGATCACCAGAATATCAAGCTGGGCAAAGCGGGCCGCAACCGCTACTTGGGCCGTCGCCCCACGGTGCGCGGTTCGGTGATGAACCCCAACGACCACCCGCACGGTGGCGGTGAGGGCAAGGCGCCGATCGGTTTGGCGGGCCCGAAAACGCCATGGGGTAAGCCCGCCTTGGGGTATCGCACGCGCCGCAACAAGCGCAGCGACAACATGATTGTACGCCGCCGCAGCAAGAAGCGACGCGGTTAGGAGAAGGAGTAAACAATGGCACGTTCCCTAAAGAAGGGGCCTTTTGTAAGCCCGAAGCTGTTACGCAAGGTCGACGTGATGAACACCAGTGGCAAGCGAACCGTCATCAAGACGTGGAGCCGCGCTTCGACGATCTTCCCGCAGATGGTGGGCCATACGATCGCGGTACACAATGGTCGTCAACATATTCCGGTCTACATCACCGAAAATATGGTCGGCCACAAGTTGGGCGAATTCGCACCGACCCGTACCTTCCGCGGCCACGAAGGTGGAAAGAAGACCAAGGCCCGTCGCTAGGCGGCCTTGGGGTTGAGAAAGAACGAGGAACGATATCATGGATGCACTAGAAGTACGGGCAGTTGCCAAAGATATCCGCATCTCCCCGCAGAAGGTGCGCCGCGTGATTGACGTGGTGCGCGGCATGTCGGTGAATGACGCGCTGGCCCAATTGGAGTTTCTGCCGCATCGCGCCTCCGGCCCCGTGAGCAAGGCGATCCGCAGCGCGGCGGCCAATGCGGAAGAGAACCTGGGGCTGAGCCGCGACGAGATGTTCGTGGCGACAATTTTCGCGGATGAAGCGCAGACCCGTCGCTGGCGACGCTTCGGGGCACGTGGTCGCTTCAAGCCGATCTTGCGCCGTGGCAGCCACATCACCGTCATCTTGCGGGAGCGGAATTATTAGTAGTGAGGATTTAGTACGGAATACGTGGTATGGGCGACGCAATTTAGTCGCCATCGACGACTAAGTACTAAAGTACTAACATACTAAGGACTCAAAAGGAGAAGGACCTTGGGACGCAAAGTACACCCCTATGGTTTTCGGTTGGGAATCATCAAGGACTGGAAAGCGAAATGGTATGCGGACGGCGAGCGATACGCCGATCTGTTGCAAGAGGATCTGAAGATCCGCAAGCATATCAGCACGGAATTGGGGCGGGCGGGCATCAGCGAACTGCAGATCGAACGCTTCCCGAACCAAGTCCAACTGACCATTTCGACCGCGAAGCCCGGTATCGTGATCGGCCGCAAAGGCTCGAATGTGAAGCAGCTTCGTGAAGATCTAGAAGCCATGACGGGCAAGAAATTTAAGATCGATATCCAAGAAGTGGACAACCCGGATATCAACGCCCAACTGATCGCCGAAAGTATCGCGCAACAGTTGGAGCGACGTGTCGCCCACCGCCGCGCGATGCGCCAAGCGATTCAGCGTGCCACGCGGGCTGGGGCGAAGGGGATCCGCATCACCGTGTCGGGCCGCTTGGGCGGCAGCGACATGGCGCGCCGTGAAGACGCCCAAGAAGGTCGCGTGCCGCGCCACACGTTGCGGGCCGACATCGATTATGCGACCGCCGAGGCGGTCACCACCTACTCGACCATCGGGGTCAAGGTTTGGGTATACAAGGACGACGTACTCGACATCGATACCGCGATGTAACGAGTTGTGGAGGCGGGCAACGATCCGACCTGCTTTCAGACGAAAGGAAACGACAAGCATGTTAATGCCAAAGCGAACCAAGTTTCGCAAAGAATTTCGGGGGCGACGCGCAGGCAAGGCCACCCGCGGCTACCGCGTCAGTTTTGGCGAATACGGCTTGCAAGCGCTGGAACCGGCTTGGATTACCAGTCGCCAAATCGAGGCGGCCCGCCGTGCGATTCAGCGTTATGTGCGCCGTACGGGTAAATTGTACATTCGCATCTTCCCGCACAAGCCCGTGACCCAACGTGCCGCCGAAACGCGCATGGGTTCGGGGAAGGGCGCGGTTGACCATTACGTGGCCGTTGTGCGACCGGGGACGATCCTCTTCGAGATCGAGGGGGTGACCCCCGAGCAGGCCGCCGAAGCCTTCCGCTTGGCGGGCCACAAGATGCCGATTAAGACGCAACTGGTTTCACGCGCCGAGCAGAGTATCGCCGGTGAAGGAGGGGCAGGCTGATGCAAGCCTACGAGATTCGAGAATTGAAGGATGACGAGATCGCTCGTCGATTGGACGAAGCCTACGAAGAACTTTGGGGCTTGCGCTTTAAGCATTCGACGAACCAGCTCGTGGATGTCACGCAGATCAAGCGCGTGCGCAAAGATATCGCGCGGCTGAAGACCGTGCAGCGCGAGCGTGAAATTTGGGCCGAATACGACGCCCAACAGGAGCAGTAATCATGCGTGAACAAAGAAAACGGTTGGAAGGCGTGGTGGTGAGCGACAAGATGGACAAGACCATCGTTGTGCGCTTGGAAAGCGTCTCGCGCCACCCGCTCTATGGCAAGGTGATGCGTAGCGCGCAGAAGGTCCATGCGCATGACGAAAACAATGACGCGCAAGAGGGCGACCGCGTGCGCATCATGGAATCGCGGCCGTACAGCAAGACCAAGAAGTGGGTCTTGGTCTCGGTGTTGGAACGTCCAGAAAGGGTTTAGGCCATGATTCAGCAAGAGAGTCGTTTGAAGGTCGCCGACAACTCGGGTGCGCGTGAACTGCTCTGCATCAAGGTGCTGGGCGGTGCGGGCCGACGGTATGCGGGCTTGGGCGATATCATCATCGCATCGGTGAAGCAAGCGCAGCCGGGCGGCAACGTGAAGAAGGGTGACGTGGTGCGTGCGGTGATCGTGCGGACGCGCAAGGAGCATGGCCGCCCGGACGGCTCCTACATCCGCTTTGATGAGAATGCGGCGGTGGTGCTCGATTCAAACAACAACCCGCGTGGCACACGTATCTTTGGCCCCGTCGCACGCGAATTGCGCGACCGAGGCTACATGAAGATCGTCTCTCTGTCGCCCGAAGTGCTTTAGACGAGAGAGGAAGAGGGAAGTAGCATGAATATCAAAAAAGGCGACACGGTCGAAGTGATCGCGGGCAACCACAAAGGGTTGCGCGGCGAAGTCCAACGTGTGGTCCGCGGCAAGTACAAGTGGGGCCGCAACAAGGGTCAGCACGATGCCAACCACGACCGTGTGGTGGTGGCGGGGATCAACCTGATCAAGAAGCACCAGCGACAGGTCAGTGGCGTTCAAACGCAGACCGGCATCATCGAGCGCGAAGCGCCGCTCCATCATTCGAACGTGATGGTGGTTTGCCCCCACTGCGACAGCCCGACCCGAGTGGGCATCGACCGTTCATCTGGTAAAAAGGTCCGTGTCTGCAAGGCATGTGACACAGCGATTGACCGATAGCGAGGAATGCAATGGGACGGTTGAAAGAGGATTGGAAAGCGCGCGTGGCACCCGCCCTGACCGAAGAGTTCGGGTACACCAACCCGATGCAGGTGCCGCAGATTAAGAAGATTGTCGTCAATATCGGCATGGGCGAAGCCTTGCAGAATTCCAACGCGATCGAGGCGGCGGCCAACGACTTGGCGATCATCACGGGCCAGAAGCCGGTGGTGACCCGCGCCCGTAAGAGCATCGCCAACTTCCGTTTGCGCGAAGGGATGCCGATCGGCCTGAAGGTGACGCTGCGGGGCGAAAAGATGTGGAGCTTCTACGATCGCTTGGTCAATGTGGCGCTGCCACGACAACGTGACTTTCGTGGGATCTCCGCCGATGCCTTCGATGGTCGGGGCAACTACACGCTGGGTTTGACCGAGCAACTGGTCTTCCCCGAAATCGATTACGACAAGATTGATCGCTTGCGCGGGATGTCGATCACCATCGTGACGACGGCGCAAACCGACGAAGAGGGTCGTCGTCTGCTGAAGCTCATGGGAATGCCTTTCCGTGAGCGAGCGCGACGCTAGAGGAAGTAAGGAGTTTCTGGGATGGCGAAGAAATCCATGATTGCGCGCGAGCAAAAGCGCAAGTACGAAGTACGTGTCCGAAACCGCTGCGAGCGCTGCGGTCGACCGCGGGGCTACATGCGTCGCTTCAAGCTGTGTCGCATCTGCTTCCGCGAGTTGGCGCTGAAGGGTGAAATCCCCGGCGTGGTAAAGTCGAGTTGGTAAGGGCGCAGGAGAAAGAGTTATGAGTCTGTCTGATCCGTTAGGTGATATGCTGGCCCGAATCCGCAATGCTCACATGGCCCGACATGGCTACGTTGTGATGCCGTCGAGCCAATTGAAGAAAGCGGTCGCTGAACTTTTGGTGAACGAGGGCTACGTGAAATCGGCCAAAGTCGTGGATGGGGATGGCTTTCCTCAACTGCGCATTGATTTGAAGTACGACAGCGACAAGCAGCCGGTGATTACCGACTTGAAACGAGTCAGCAAGCCCGGCCGTCGCATCTACAGTGGCAAACAGGAGATCCCGTGGGTACTCAGCGGTGTGGGTATTGCGATCCTCAGCACCTCCAAAGGGGTGGTGACCGATCGCCAAGCGCGCCGCATGGGTGTTGGCGGTGAAATCCTCTGCTACGTCTGGTAGAGGAGATCCACAATGTCCCGAATTGGAAAGAATCCGGTCCGACTGCCCGCTGGGGTAGAGGTGAAGATCGAGAAGGGGACCGTCACGGTCAAGGGGCCGAAAGGCACGCTGAGCCGCGATTTCCCCCGCAACAACGGGGTCGCGATCGCGCTGGAAGAGGGCAGTGTGGTGGTCACGCGCCAGAACGACGCGAAGCCGACCCGCGCCATGCACGGCACGACCCGCGCGCTGATCGCCAACATGGTGACCGGTGTCTCGGAAGGGTACACCAAGGATCTGCGTGTGGAAGGCACGGGCTACCGCGCCAACCAAGAGGGTGCCAATCTGTCGCTGGCCGTTGGCTTGTCCCACGGTGTGACCTTTGAGCCACCCGAGGGGGTCACCTTCGAAGTGCCGAAGGGCAACAAACAGATTTTGATTCACGGAATCGACAAAGAGAGCGTGGGCCAGATCGCGGCTGAAATTCGCGCGGTTCGCCCGCCCGAACCCTATAAGGGTAAAGGCATCCGCTACGCCGATGAACAGATCCGTCGCAAGGCCGGTAAAGCCGGCAAGGCCAAGAAGTAAGTAGCGAACCGTGGCGTGGGGCAGCGCACTGCCTTGCGTCGAGAGCAGGAGTGGAACGATGGCAGGACAGAGTAATCGACAACGACAACGCAGCGCTCAGGCCGCGCGTTCGCGCCGCCAAAGCCGTGTGCGGAGCAAGGTGGCCGGCACCGCCGAGCGCCCCCGTTTGAATGTCTTCCGCAGCTTGAGCAACATCTATGCCCAAGTGATCGACGATCGTGCGGGCCACACGCTGGCGGCTGCCAGCACGCTTGACCCCGAACTGCGTGAGTCGTTGGACGGGGTGAAGAAGCGCGACGCGGCCGCGAAGGTGGGCGCCTTGGTGGCGGAACGGGCCAAAGCGGCGGGTGTGACGAAGGTCGTCTTCGACCGCGGGGGCTATCGCTACCACGGTCGGGTGAAGGCGCTGGCAGATGCGGCCCGCGAGGGCGGCTTGGAATTCTAGAAGAACGCGAGCGTCGGGTGGGCACGGCCCGCCCGACCGCTAGAGCGCTGGAGGAACTATGGCGAAAAGAGAACGAAATCGAGAGCGCCGACGGGAAGAGACGCCTGAATTCGAAGAAAAGGTGATCGCAATTGCCCGCACCTCGAAAGTGGTGAAGGGCGGTCGACGCTTCGGATTCCGCGTCGTGGTCGTGATCGGCGACGGCGATGGTCGGGTGGGGATTGGGACCGGCAAGGCGCGCGAAGTGCCCTCCGCCATCCGCAAGGGTGTCGAATCGGCCAAGCGCAACATGATCACCGTGCCCATGCTCGATCATACGATCCCGCATATCATCGAAGCACGGGATTCGGCGGCCCACGTCATGCTGAAGCCGGCCGCGCCCGGGACGGGTGTGATCGCGGGCGGTGGAGTACGTGCCGTGGTCGAAGCGGCGGGGATTCAGAACATTCTGACGAAGTCGCTCGGCAGCGACAACACGATCAACGTGGTCCGCGCCACCTTCAAGGCGTTGAAATCGCTGAAGGTGTTGGAAGAAGAAGCGGTACGGCGCGGCAAGAGCGTCAGCCAAGTCGCGCCTCCGTGGTGGCATGTGGCGGAGGCGATCAATGGCTGAGTCCTACATCCGCGTGAAGTACGTGAAGAGCAAGATTGGCTACAATAAGAAGCAAAAGGCGACGATTGAGGCGCTTGGGCTTCGCAAACTGGGCCAAGAGAAGGTCCACCGTGCCAGCGATGCGATCTTAGGCATGTGTGCGGCGGTGCCGCATTTGGTGGAAGTGAGCGAGGCCGACGAGGCGGAATACGAAGCCAGTCGCTAAGGCGACGTGCGGCTTGATCTGACGATAGTCTGCGCGAGGGTCGCCCGGAGATCCTGCGCGTGAATGGAATTGAACGAGGACACTCATGTCAAACGAAGAAAAAATTCAGTTGCACGACCTGCGCCCCGCACCGGGCAGCACCAAGCAGCGTAAGCGAGTGGGTCGTGGGGATGGGGGTAAGGGTGGCACCTACGCCGGCCGTGGCCGCAAGGGGCAAAACGCCCGTGCGGGCGGCGGCAAGGCGCCCTACTTCGAGGGCGGTCAGTTGCCCTTGGTGCGCCGGTTGCCCCGACGCCGTGGTTTTACCAACATCTTCCGCGTACCGTTTCGCATTGTGAACGTCGGTCGTCTCGATCTGGCCTTCGAGGCGGATAGCGAGATCAACCCCGACATGCTCTTGGCAAATGGTCTGATTAAAAAGGGGAAAAACCCCGTCAAAGTGTTGGGCGAAGGGGAGATCACCAAGGCCTTGACCGTACATGCCCATGCCTTCAGTGCGGGCGCACGGGAAAAGATCGAGGCGGCCGGTGGTCGCGTTGTTGAGCTGGCCTACGACGATACTGAGAGCGATCAGTAGCCGTCACGCCCAAAAGGAGACAGTCATGTTTCAAGCGGTACGCAATGCGTTCCGGCTTCCCGATCTGCGAGCAAAGATCCTCTACACCTTGGGGATCTTGCTCGTCTATCGTTTTGCGGCCCATGTGCCGGTGCCGGGGGTCGATCAAGACAAATTGGCCGAATTCTTCCTGAATAATACGCTCGGGCAGATCTACAACATCCTCTCTGGCGGGGCGTTGGAAAACTTCTCGATCATGGCGATGGGGGTCTATCCGTACATCACGGCCTCCATCATTATGCAGTTGCTGACCCCGATCATCCCCGCCTTGGAAGAGCTGCAAAAGGAAGGGGAGCAGGGACGGAACAAGATCAACCAGTACACCTATCGCCTGACCGTGCCCTTGGCCTTTCTGACTGGCTTGGGACAGATCGCCATCATGCGACAGGCCGAGGTGCTGCCCGATTTCGGTCTCAATTTGGCCTCGATCGCGACCCTGATGGCGCTGACCGCCGGGACGATGTTCGCTGTCTGGCTGGGTGATCTGATCACCGAGCAAGGGATCGGTAACGGGATTTCGATCATCATCTTCGGCGGCATCGTGGCGGGGGCGCCCGGCATTGTCGCGCAGCTTACCCGCAACCCGCAGGAGTTGATCCTCTTCTTCTTGGTTATGATCGTGACGATTTTTATCATCGTCTTCGTCCAAGAAGGGCAGCGCCGTATCCCGGTGCAATACGGTCGGCAGATTCGGGGCCGCCGCACGCAGGGGGGGCAAAGCACCCACGTGCCGCTGCGGGTCAATGCGTCGGGGATGATCCCGATCATCTTCTCGCAGTCGATCATCATCTTCCCGGGCATCGTCGGCAGCTACCTGGCCACCATGAGCAACCCGACGCTTTCGAGCATCGGGCTGCGGATGGCCGACTGGTTCAGCGCAGGCTCGGTCTTTTACTGGATTGCCTATTTCATCCTGACCGTCGGCTTCACCTACTTCTACACCGATGTGGTTTTCCGCCAGCAGAACTTGGCCGAATCGCTGCGCCGGCAGGGGGGCTTTGTGCCGGGTATTCGCCCTGGACGGACGACCGAGAACTTCCTGACCCGTGTCATGATGCGTCTGACCTTCGTGGGGGCGATCTACCTCGGCTTGATCGCGATCTTGCCGTGGCTGGTCAGCCTGATCGTCCGCCCCTTTGGCGTGACCATCGACCCGGCGGGGAACACCTTCATCATCTCCAGCGTCGGTCTGTTGATCGTCGTGGGCGTGGTGTTGGATACGATGAAGCAGCTCGAAGCCCAGTTAACGATGCGTCACTACGAAGGTTTCATCCGACGCTAACAAAGGAGCGACATTCGTGCCAACGACGTCACGCTTGTTCGTAGTACTCTTTGGGGCGCAAGGTTCCGGCAAAGGGACCCAAGCCCGCCTGCTACAAGATCGCTACGGTATTCCGCAGATCGCCACGGGTGATCTTTTTCGACACAACCTGAAAAACAAAACGGAACTCGGCCAGCTCGCGCAGAGCTATATGGATCGGGGCGAGCTGGTTCCCGACGATGTGACCAACGCGATGGTGAAAGCGCGCCTAGAACGGGACGATACGGCACGGGGCGCCATTTTCGACGGTTATCCGCGTAACACGGCCCAAGCCCGCGCGCTCAGCGAGATTCTGGCCGAGCAGGGTGGCGAGGTTGGACGCGCCATCTACATCGATGTTTCGCACGATGCCCTGATGGATCGTCTGACGGGACGCCGGGTCTGCCGCAATTGCCAAGCGACCTACCACATGATCTTCAACCCGCCGCAGAGTGCGGGGGTCTGTGATCGCTGTGGCGGGCCGCTCTATCAGCGGGATGATGACAAAGATACCGACGCGATCGACCGCCGTTTGCAGCTCTACTTCGACGAAACGCTGCCCGTCATCGACTGGTACCGCTCGGAGGGGTTGCTGGCAGAAGTGGACGGCGATCAGGAGATAGCCCGTGTACAAACCGAGATCGTCGAGAAACTCTCGTAGACCGTCGACCACCATGATCATACTCAAGTCGTACCGTGAGATTCAGAAGATGCGCGAAGCGGGCCGTGTGGTGGCGCAGGCGCATCAACTGATCAAGGGAATGATCGAGCCGGGGGTCAGCACGCTGGCGTTGGATTTGGCAGTGGCCGATTTCATCCATCGCAAGGGCGGGACCTCCAGCTTCCTGAACTATCACGGCTTTCCGGCCCACACCTGCATCTCGGTCAACGAGGAGCTGGTGCATGGCATCCCCAGCGCCGAGCGCTGTTTGGCCGCGGGGGACATCGTGACGATCGACATTGGGGTGATCCTGGACGGCTACCATGGCGATTCGGCATGGAGCTATGGCGTGGGGGAGATTAGCGCGGAAAAGCAGCGTTTGTTCGCTGTGACCGAAGCGGCGCTGTGGGACGGTATCGCCCAAGCCACGCGCGGCAACCGGTTGAGCGACATCAGCCGTGCGGTGCAGAAGACGGTAGAAGCGGCGGGCATGCACGTGGCACGCGAATATGTCGGTCACGGTATCGGTCGCAGTATGCACGAAGAGCCTCAACTGCCCAACTACTGGTTGCCCAGCATGAGACGGGGGCCACGGCTGCGCAGCGGCATGACGCTCGCCATCGAACCGATGGTGCTGCTCGGCACGCACGAAACCGAAGTGTTAGCGGACGACTGGACGGTGATCAGCGCCGATCATTCCCCGACCGCGCACTTCGAGCATACGGTGGCGATCACGCCGGATGGCCCGCAGATTCTGACGCTCCTGTAGTCGGGGCGCTAGAGGCACTGGCGGAGTGGGGGTTGAGTTCGTTAAATTTCCCCGTTTCGGCAACGCCCAGTCGGGCAACACGCGACACGCGACCGCCCTACAGAGCGCTGCTCGTGCACCGTTCGTAATGGGTATCAATCGCTAAATAAAATTGACAAAAATGTCAATTTGTTCTATGATACCACCTTGTATTCTCAACGATTTGCGGTCAAATCCGCATTCATAACGTAAACCCGTGGCCGGCACCTCGCGTGCCGGTTCACTTTGATGGGAGGAGACCGGTGAAAGTACGTCCTTCGGTCAAGCGGATGTGTGGTAACTGCCGCATCATCCGTCGTCGAGGCCGAGTTTATGTGATTTGCAGTTCCGACCCGAAGCACAAACAACGCCAAGGGTAGGTCAAAACGTTCGGGGCGCTGCGGCTGGCACTCCGGACGTTTTGCTGGAACTGAACGGGGTACCGCTGTTGGCGCATTGCGTCTGGGCCTCTGCTGTGGATGCCACCACGTCCACGGTGGAGGCCAAGCTACACAACGCGACCGATATGTGCCTCTGAGGCGACTACCGCAGGGTAGTCGTTATCTCGTAACCGAAACGTCGTAAGTTAGGAGAAAACAACGTATGGCTCGTATTGCTGGGATCGACTTGCCACGCGAAAAGCGTGTCGAGATCGCCCTCACATACATCTACGGAATCGGTCGGACGCGCAGCGCGCAGACGGTGGAACGGGCGCAGGTTAGCCCCGACACCCGCGTCCGCGATCTGACCGAAGACGAAGTCGCGCGGCTGCGGGCGATCATCGAGAACGATTACATCGTGGAAGGTGATTTGCGCCGCGAGATCAACATGAACATCAAGCGTCTGCAAGAGATCGGCACCTATCGTGGTATGCGCCACCGCCGTAACTTGCCGCTACGCGGTCAGCGTACACGGACCAACGCGCGAACGCGCCGCGGTACGAAGAAGACGGTTGCTGGCAAGAAGAAGGCCGGCAAGAAGTAAAGGAGCGAGGCAGTGGCACGTAGACAACAAACGACCAGTCGCCGTGGACAACGCCGCCGAGAGCGCAAAAATGTGCCTCACGGTCAAGCGCACATCCACGCGACTTTTAACAACACGATTATTACGATTACCGATCAGCAGGGCAACACCCTGGCTTGGGGGTCGGGCGGTACGGCGGGCTTCAAAGGCTCGCGCAAGAGCACGCCCTACGCCGCAGGCCAAGCGGCCCAGGCGGCCGCTCGCACCGCGGGCGACCATGGCGTGCGCGAAGTGGATGTTTTCGTCAAAGGCCCCGGGCCGGGTCGGGAACAGGCCATTCGCTCGCTGATGAGCAGTGGCCTGAAAGTTGTGAGTATTATGGATGTGACCCCGCTTCCGCACAACGGTGTTCGCCCACCGAAGCGGCGACGGGTTTAGGAGTGACAGAGAACTATGGCTAGATATACCGACGCCGTTTGCAAGCTGTGCCGACGTGAAGGCGAGAAGCTCTTCCTGAAGGGTGAGCGCTGCTTTGGCCCAAAATGTGCCATCGAGCGCCGCGCCTATCCGCCGGGCATGCACGGCCAACAGAACAATTTCCGCCGCAAGACCAGCGACTTCGGTTTGCAATTACGCGAGAAGCAAAAAGCACGTCGCATTTACGGCGTGCTGGAGCGCCAGTTCCGCAAGTACTTCGAAGATGCTCAGCGCTCCCCCGGCCTGACGGGTGAGAACCTGCTGCGCACGCTGGAATTGCGCTTGGATAACGTGGTCTACCGCTTGGGCTTTGCCGATTCTCGGGCGCAAGCACGCCAGTTGGTCAACCACGGCCACGTCCACGTCAACGGACGCCGTCTGGATATTCCCAGCGCGCTGGTGAGCGAAGGGGACATCATCACGGTGAGTGACAGCAGCCGCAACAAAACCTATTTCTCGGACTTGGCCGAGATGATCGGCAGCCGCTCGGTCCCCAGTTGGCTGTCGCTGGATGTGGACAAGCTGAGCGGTCGAGTCAACATGTTGCCGCAGCGTGGCGAGATCGAAACCACTGTGAACGAGCAGCTTATCGTCGAATACTACTCGCGATAACGGATTCCCGATCGTACGCCCCCGCCGGTTGGGGGCGGTGCGACAGAGTTTATTCTAGGAAATAGGACTTCAATACAAAGGGGGAATCTTGGAACTCGTTTATCCACGCATCGAACATGAAGTAGTGACCAAAACCTATGGTCGCTTTGTCGTCAGTCCGCTGGAACATGGCTTTGGCACCACGGTGGGCAACTCGCTTCGCCGCGTGCTGATCTCGTCCCTGTCCGGCGCAGCGGTTACATCGGTTCGTGTCACCGGTATCCACCACGAATTCAGCCCGATTCCGGGCGCGATGGAGGATATGACGCAACTGATTTTGAACCTGAAACAACTACGTATCAAGAGCTACAGCAAAGAGCCGATCCGCATTCGGCTGATCGCCCGAGGCGAGGGCCTCGTCACGGCGGCCGATCTGCAGGTGCCGAGTGAGCTGGAGCTGATGAATCCCGAGCTGGAGCTGTTGACGCTCGATTCCGATGAGTCGGAAGTGGAGATGGAGATGACCGTGCAGAGCGGACGGGGCTATTCCCCCGCCGACGAGCGTGGCCGTCTACCGATCGACGAAATTCCGGTCGACGCGATCTTCAGTCCCATCCGGCGCGTCCGCTTCGACGTGAGTCGCGAACGCTTCGATGTGGGGCGCGAGCGGGGTGGCACCGGCTTGGACTATGACCGACTGGTGCTGCACATCTGGACCGATGGCACCATCGATCCGGAAGATGCGCTTAGCCAAGCCTCGGCGGTCTTGGTGCGTCATTTCAATATCACCGCGACGCTCGGCGAGATGCCCGAAATGACCTTCGCGCTGCCGAGCGACCAAGAAGAGGGTGTGCCGACCGCGGTTGCCGACCGCCCCATCGACGATCTGGGCTTGCAGGTGCGGGCCTACAACTGCCTCAAACGGGCGGGCATCAGCACGATGGGCGAGGTGATCGAGCGGTTGCACCAAGGGCGTGACGAAGTGTTGGCCATCCGCAACTTCGGCGAGAAATCGTTGGAGGAGTTGTTGGAAGCGATGGTCGAGAAGGGCTTCGGCGCCTACTTGGAAGGGACCGAGTTCGACCCGAACGCCGCTGAGGATCTGGCGGAAGCCGCCGAGGAATAGGAACTGGGATCATGAGACATCAAGTGAAAAAGCCCCACTTGGGGCGAGATGCGGCGCACCGTAAGGCGCTCTACCGCAATCTGATGACCGAGCTTCTGCGCCACGAGCGCATCACGACGACCGAGGCCAAGGCCAAAGCCGTGCGCCCACGGGTCGAGAAGTTGATTACGAAGGCCATCCGCATGCAAGAGGCGGATCGCGGCAACCGCGCGGCGGCCCGCAAAGAGATCATGCGCCACCTGACCGATAAAGAGGTCATGTTCAAGCTGGTCGATGAGATCGCCCCTGATTTCAAGGAGCGACCGGGCGGCTACACCCGTATCGTCCGTCTCGGGACGCGCCGTGGTGATGGGGCGGAGATGGCGATTCTGGAGTTGGTGGACTAAGCAGCCCACCCGTGGCCGGGGCCGCTGAGCGGGGGCGCCGACCCACCCATGGCACATTATCAAGCGACGATCGAATACGACGGAACGGCCTTTCACGGCTTTCAGCGGCAGGCGACGGTGCGCACCGTGCAAGCGGTGTTGGAAACACAGCTCGCCCAGTTGCAAGGGGGCGGGGCGGTTACCGTGCGCGGCGCGGGCCGCACCGATGCGGGCGTTCATGCCCGTGGGCAGGTGGTGGCTTTTGCGCTGAGCTGGCGCAAGACGGCGGACGAGCTGCATCATGCGCTCAACACGCTGCTGCCCGACGACCTGAGCGTGGCATCGCTCGCACCGTGCCGCGCCGACTTCCACCCGCGTTACGAGGCGCTGAGCCGACGCTATCGGTATACCGTGCTGAATACGCCGCAACGCCATGCCTTGCAACAACGCTTTGCGTGGCACGAACGACGGCCGCTCGACGTGGTGGGCATGGCAGAGGCGGCGCAAGGGCTGGTGGGCGAACATGACTTCGCCAGCTTTGGCCGCCCCATGACGGTGGACGGGCCGACGGTGCGCCACATGATGGCGCTGACGGTGGCGCGTCACGGCGATCTGATTCAGATCGAACTGGAAGCCAACGCCTTTTTGTTCCGCATGGTGCGTTCCATCGTGGGCGCGCTACTGCGGGTGGGGCGGGGCGACGCGCCCGTGGCGTGGATCGAGGCGCTGTTGGCGGCCCGCGACCGAAGTCAAAATAGCACGGTGGTGGGACCGCAGGGGTTGTGCCTGATCGCGGTGCGCTATCCGTCCGATCCGACCTGAATGAAATGAAAATTGTCCGATCAGCCGCCCGCGTGGGGCTGTCAGTTGGATGCGACGACAAATGGAGTTTGGACACAAATGAGTACGATTTCTGCAAAAGCGAGTGATGTGGAACGGCAATGGTGGGTGGTAGATGCCGAAGGGCAGACGCTGGGCCGCTTGGCCAGCCGCATCGCGCTGGTGCTGCGTGGCAAGCATAAGCCGATCTATACCCCGCACATCGACACCGGTGATTACGTCATCGTGATCAATGCGGACAAAGTGGCAACCACCGGCAAAAAGATTGACGAAAAGATCTATTATCGTCATTCCGGCTACCCCGGTGGGCTGCGCGAGCGAACCCTGCGCGAACAGTTGGACAAAGCGCCGACCGAACCGATCCGGTTGGCGGTGAAGGGCATGTTGCCCAAGAACAAGTTGGGGCGCCAGATGATCGAAAAGCTGAAGGTCTATGCGGGTCCCGATCATCCTCATGCGGCTCAGAAGCCTGAGCTGATTGAGTTTGAGATGTAAGGAGAGAATGAATGAGCAATCCTATGACGGATCTGATTAGCACCGAAGGTCGCTATTTTTACGGTGTGGGGCGCCGCAAGAGCGCCTCGGCCCAGGTGCGCCTTTACCCCGAAGGGACGGGACGCATCATTGTCAATGGCAAGCCGGTCGACGAGTACTTCTCGCGCGAGATGGATCTGATCACCATCGCCAACCCGCTGCAAGCGGCGGGCCACGCCAGCACGTTCGACATTACGGTGCGCGTGGTCGGGGGGGGTGTGACGGGTCAGGCCGACGCCGTGGCGCATGGCGTAGCCCGCGCGTTGGTGGTCTACGACGAAGAGCTGCGCCCCACGATGCGACGGGGCGGCTACCTGACGCGGGATGCCCGCGTGAAGGAGCGCAAGAAGCCAGGTCTGAAGCGTGCCCGCAAGGCGCCGCAATATACCAAGCGCTAAGCAACGGGTGGGGCCATGCTCTGCACCGGGCTGGCACTCTGAAAAAATAGCAACGCCCCAACCTTGTGTTGGGGCGTTGTTTGTATCTGCTGTCAGGGGCTGGCGGGTAATCGGCGTTACGTCTCTTTAGGGTGCAAGGTGCAAAGAACAAGGAAGAGGCACTATGCTCCGATTCTTCCTTCGACTGCGCGAACGGCGCTCTCGACTCTCGAACTAAACAAGGGGGACATCGCAGTCACGACAGTCGCAGCGCCTTGGTGCAATTCCCCACATCACCCCAATCGCCCTTCGCCATTCGCTATTCACCCTCCGTCGCCTTCCATGCGCCCAGCGCCTCGATCCCCGTCGCCAGCAGGCTGGTGGTGGCGATGAGTCCGGGCGGTACCAGCTTGCCCGTTTTCTCGAAGCGCCAGCCCATGACGCCGGTCAGCACCAGCGCAATCAACGAGGCGAGCGCGAGGCTGAGCCGCGGTCGCTTGAGGCTGAGCGCGGTGAGGAGGAGCGTGGCGACGCCGCTGCCACCACCGATGTAAAGCGATTCGTCGCTCCCCTCTTGGTAGCCTTTGAAGCCGCCAAACAGCAGCACGAGGCCGTAGAGCGGGAGGAAGAGTTGAGCAATCTTTTGCATGAGTAGTTCTCCAGAATGTGGCTTCTATCGCGGATGAATTGGTAGGTACGGCGCATGGGGCAAAGGGAATGAAAATGGTGCATGGTGCATGGTGCATGGGACGCCTCGTAAAACGTTGGAGTGACATCACCCCATTCTGCCCTGAAAATAAACCAGTTCGTGCGTGTCGTTGCGCCGTCTAACGGTCGATCGCCACACCCTATCGCCCGAAGCCATAGAGGATCAGCAGCACACTCACGCCCCAAAGCATGATCGTGATGAGCAGCGGCACGTCGCTGAACAGCATCTCGTCGGGCGGCGCATCGCGTCCACTGTGGACGAGGAAAAGGTAGCGGAAGATGCCGTAGACCACAAAAGGGATGGTTAGCATCATCACATGGTTGGCTGGCATGTTCTCGGCGGTGAAGGTGTAGAGCGAGTAGGCGATCAGTGAGCTGGCGGTGACCACACTCAGCATCTCCTCCAGCATGGGGGCGGTGTACTGTTGCAATACGGGCCGGAAGGTGCCACGTCCATCCTCCAGCAGCAGCAACTCGTGACGGCGCTTAGAAACGCCCAGAAAGAGCGAAAAGAGTGCGGTCAAGACGTAGAGCCACGGGGAGATCGGGACGCCGACGACCACCGCGCCGCCCACCGCCCGCAGCACGAAGCCCGCTGCAATCGAAAAGACATCCAGAATCACCAGATTCTTCACGCCGAAGTTGTAGAGCAGGTTGTTCAGAATGTAGAGCAGCACCACAAGCCCAAAATAGGGCGTGAGCCAAAATGCCCCCATCAGCGCCATAACCGCAAAGAGCGCCATCGCCCCCCAAGCAAGGGTGGGGGAGAGACGGCCCGACGGAAGCGGACGTTCCCGCTTGGTGGGATGAGATGCGTCCTTTTCAATGTCTTGCAGATCGTTCAGAATATAGACCGCGCTTGAGGCAAGGCAGAAGAAGATGAAGGCCAGCGTCACACGGAGAATCGGCTCGCTTTGCAGCAGCAGACCGTCATCTGAAAGGACCACCCCCCCAAAGATCAGCAGATTTTTCACCCACTGGTGGGGGCGCATGGTTCGTAGCAAGGCAGCGAGTTGGCCAGCCATGCGGGTTTGAGAGGGAGCGAACGGTTCGGTCATGGAGTTCGATGCGTGTTGGAGTTGGGTTGAATGGGTTTGGGTGGGTTCAAGAGTGGGGAGCTAACAGCTTCCGGCAGCCACAAGGGTCACCCTCGTGATTTGGCTGCGGGAGCAACAAGCGTAATGCGGTGAGACGGTTTCCCCCATCTCCCCATTCTCCACACTCCGTTCGGCTCGCAAGTCTAGCAAAACAGTCTGGATCTACATAGCGGAGAATGTCGTGGCGGCGAAGGAACGGTTGGATCGAGAGATGGTGGATCGCGGCTTGGTGGAGAGCCGTGCGCGAGCGCAGGCGCTGATCATGGCGGGCGAGGTGCGTGTGGATGGCGAGTTGGCACGGAAGGCGGGGCAATCGGTCACGGCGGAGAGTGTGATTGAGGTGAACGAGCCGCTGCCGTGGGTGAGCCGTGGGGGTGCCAAGTTGGAAGGCGCGCTTGACCAATTCGGCCTGAATCCGAAGGGACTACGTTGTGCCGATGTGGGGGCCTGCACCGGGGGATTCACCGATGTGCTGCTGCAGCGCGGCGCGACGCGTGTCTACGCGATCGACGTGGGCTACGGCCAACTGGCATGGTCGCTGCGCCAAGACGAACGTGTCGTCGTGATCGAGCGCACCAACGCCCGCCACCTCGATGCCTTGCCGGAAGCGGTGGAACTGGTGGTGATGGACGTCTCCTTCATCTCAATACGCTTGCTCCTGCCGACGATTGCACGCTGGCTACCATCGAACGGCACCGTGGTTTCGCTGGTCAAACCCCAGTTCGAGGCCGGGCGTGACCAAGTGGGGCGTGGTGGGATCGTCCGCGACCCAGCGGTGCATCGCGATGTACTGCGCCACGTGGCAAACTTTGCGCTGGGCAATGGCTGGTTACTGCGCGGGATCACTGCCAGCCCCATTACGGGGGCGGAGGGTAACCGTGAATTCTTCGTCTGGTTGCAATGGCAAAGCCGAGCGCCGCAGCCCACCGTCGACCCCATGATTGAAGCCGCGCTGCGCCACGCGGACGCGGTGTAACGGCAATGCCGAACGGCTCGTGGCGAATGGGGAGATGGTGGGAATCGTCTTACCGCGATATCCCTGTTGCTCCCACAGCCAAATCTCGATGGTGACCGTCTGGGTTCTCCGCCAATCAGGCAGAACTTTGATACGCTGAACTGCCAACAACCGCTAACTCTTAGCTCCTGAACGCTCACCTCCAGCCCCATCCAGCAAACCCAACAAACCGATTAACCCCATCGCCAACATTCCAGCACGCCAACACTCACTAAACCCACCAAACCCGAACAGTCACTATGGCACCAATCCACATCGGCCTCACCCTCAGCGACCAACATCACACTGACATTCCGAACGGCCTACGCATTCCCCAGTCGCTTCACCTTTATGGTGAGCGGCTTCGGCAGGCCATCGGCAGTGACGACCTGCTGCTGGAGCTGCATCCCACGGATGCGTTCGTACTGCCCGCTCGTTATCCCGATCAGTTTCGCCTTAACCGCGACAATTGCTGGTTGAACGCGGTCGAATTCAGTGAGCCGATCCGCGAAATGATTGAGCTGCGAAGATTCCGCATCGGCGTCCATCAATCGCCGGTGGGCGATCTGCTTTCCAGCAACTTTTATGGCAAATACCATGCGCTGGAGGAGGCGCGGCGCGCGATGGACTTTGCGGCGGGCATCGGGGCCGATTACTTCGTGATCAATCTGGCCCAGCAGGACAAGTGGGAATGGGCGCGCGCCGATCAGTACCAGAAGGGATTGAAAGCGTTCAAGGAGTTAGCCACTTACTATCGCTCAATGGGTCATGACTATGTGCCGTGCATCGAGACGCTGCCTTTCCCGCGCTTTCCGGCCACGGGGGGCGAGTTGACGCAGTTGATCTACGAATGTCAGAACCTGCTGCCCGAAACACGCATCGCCCTGAACCTCAGTACCCTCTGGCAATCTTGCCAGAGGATGCGTGCCACGGGTCACTGGCCCAACGAGTCTGTTTCCTTCAATGACCATTTAGACTTCACCCTAGCGCAGACATGGGAGCAGATCTATTGCTTCCATCTCGGTGGCTGCTGGGAATCAGAAGCGTACGCCGTTCCCGGTCTTCATCCGCAGCAGAACCCCTTCCAGCATCAGATGAAGTTGCGCGAAAGTGCGGGCGTCTACGCTGAGTCGGGGGAAATCGACCTGAACCGCCTCTTGGCGCTTTTGGTAGAGTACACGGTGGCCCGCGACCGCGATCTGACCTTGGTGCTCGAAATACACGACCGCGATATCGGTCAACTGTCCGAGGCGGCTCGCCAGCTCTATCTTGATTTGCTGGCACGCGCAGAGCCATAGCGTTCGCTGAATTTCATCGGCTCTTTAGCGATTCAGGGCCGCCTTTTTTACCCAACAGCGCACGAAATCAAAGAGGCTCAAGATGTAATGGGCGATCGCGCTTGTAATAACCCATCTAGGGAGCGCGAAAGGCGCGGGAAACAGTCCTTTTCTGCTTGTCGGAGGGATTGCCCCTGTGATATACTTGCGCGGCAACCAGTCGCCGCTCATCCTTGAGGGAGGATACCGTGATCCGCGTAACTATCGACACCATTCGCGTGAGTTTGGTCTCGCCGCAGCGCATCGTTGTGTTGCGTGAGGAAGATGGCGAGCGGTTCATCCCGATCTGGGTGGGTCCCAACGAGGCCGAAGCGTTGGCCCTCAGTCTGCGTTCCACGGTCGTGCCACGGCCCCTCACCCACGATCTGCTTCTGAATGTGATCGATCAACTGGGGGCGACGGTCGAACACATCTTGGTCAGCGCGTTGAGCCAAGATATCTTTTATGCCCTCATTGTCTTGGACCGGGACGGTGAGCGCATCGAAATCGACGCGCGGCCCAGCGATGCGATCAACCTTGCCGTGCGGGCCAATGCCACGATCTACGTCGACGAATCGGTATTGGAAGAGGCGGGTGTGGTGCCCGAAAAGAGCTTGGATGCGCCGCCGCCCGATGAAGACGACTTGGAAATCTACGCCGACTTCATTGAGAGTCTCGACCTCGATAGCCTTGGCGACGAGTAGAGACGAGCGTTGCGCCATGGCGTCGAGGCCAGACGCTTGCTGTCCTGACCGTCCGCACGAGTGGCTGGGCGTCGAGATACCGGGCGACCTCTGATCCGCCGTCACCGCATTTAATCCATTTCCCGCAACACACCGCCCTGTCATTGTTGGAGAGCGCCCGATGAGTTCACCCTTGGTTCGCCCGCCCCTCTATAACTTGGATGCCGAAGAGGCAACGCTCGGCTCGATCTTTGTCGACCCTGACAGCATCGCCAAAGTCACCCCCTTCCTCACCCCTGACGATTTTTACCGCGAAAAACATCGCTGGATTTTCGAGGCGATGCTAACCCTGCATCGACGTAGTGAGCCGATGGATGCGCTGCTGATCAGCGATGAACTGGAGCGCATGGGCCGTCTGAGCGATGTGGGGGGCATCGCCGCCCTCGCCGAATTGACCCATCGCATGCCCACAGCGCTCCACATCGAGAGCTACGGCCGGACGGTGGAGCGCCACGCGCTTCTGCGACGGTTGGTGGGCGCGGCGGAAAACATCGCCAAGCTCGCCTACGAGGAACAGGAGCGGGATGTCGCGGAGATCATCGAGCGGGCCGAACGGGAGCTGTTCGCCGTCAGCCAACACCGTCTGTCGGGCGCAATGGTGCCGCTCAGGGAGATTCTCTCCGACTTCTATGAGTTGGTCGAAGCACTCTCCGAGGAGTGGCGACCCGTGGGGGTTCAGACTGGCTTCGAATCACTCGACAAGATTTTGGGGGGAATGCAGACCGGCGACCTGATCATCTTGGCCGCACGCCCAAGCGTGGGGAAGACTGCCTTCGCGCTCTCTATCGCCCAGTATACGGCGCTGCACGGCGCGCGCGTGGCCTACTTCTCGCTCGAAATGGGCGTGGAGCAGATCGCGCAACGGCTCGTCTCGATGCAGACCGGTATCGATGCCCAACGGTTGCGCATCGGCCCGATCTATACCGAAGATTTGGAGAACGTCAGCCATGCCATCGAAGTGCTGGGGAATACGATCTTCTTCGTCGATGAGACACCCGCCATCAACCCGCTCGAAATGCGCACCAAGTTGCGTCGCGTGGTCAGCGAATACGGCATCGACCTCGTGGTTGTCGACTATCTGCAGTTGATGGCCAGTGGACGGAGTTCGGAAAATCGCGTGCAGGAAGTCTCCTACATCTCCCGCATGTTGAAGGAGATGGCCCGCGAGCTGAAAGTACCCGTTTTGGCGCTGTCGCAGCTATCCCGTGGGGTGGACAGTCGCCAAGAGAAGCGGCCGATGCTCAGTGATCTGCGCGATTCGGGGAGTATTGAGCAGGATGCCGATGTGGTGATGTTCATCTATCGGGACGAGGTCTACAACAAGGATACCGAACGTCCTAATCTGGCCGAGATCATTGTGGCGAAACACCGCAACGGCCCCACGGGCGTGGTCGATCTCCGCTTCACGAAGGAGAATGCGAAATTCACCGATCTGGAAGCTTACTTCCCACCGGATGAGGACGATTACTATCCGATCGTCCCACCGATCGAGCCGCCCCACGACGACATCATCTTTTAGATAAACGCAAAACACAGAACCCTTTGCTTCGCTCAGGGCAGGCTCCGAACAGAAAGCGGAACGGCACTCCTGGCGCTTCGGAGCGCTACGCGAACGCATTGCGCCCGTCGGTCACGCTCAAGGCTGGCAGGCCGGCTCTGAACGCAGTGCAAACCATTGAAGCCATCGAATCGCTGAACTCTTAAAGCCTAAACTCCTCAACTCATCCAACGTACCAGACCGCCCATGACACCCCGCTCGATTAATGCGTTTGCGCCGGCCTAAATGGACAGCTTCTTAGGCTTTCCGGGTGGGCCGGTGCAGAGCACACCGCTACCCAACCTCTTTTGGGTTGAACTGTTGCCGCAGATCGACGATCTGGCGGAACTGAAATTGACGCTGCACTGTCTCTGGCGCTTGCATCGCAAAGAGGGGAAGTGGCGTTACCTGACGCTCGATGAATTAGAGGCCGACGACCTGCTGCTGAGCGGCTTGCGCGAAGTGAGCGTACCCCCGCGCACGACGCTGCACGACGCCGTGGCGCGGGCCGTGGCGCGTGGCACCTTGCTCCGCCTTGATTTGCAGCGGGACGGCTTCGTGGAAACATGGTTGTTGGCGAACACCGAACGGGGTCGGGAGCTGGTGGCCCGCGCCGAACGGGGTGAGCCGCTGCCCGACAATGTGCGCCCGGCCGAGGCGCTGCTCTTGCCGCAAGAACGCCCGTCGATTTTCAGACTCTATGAACAAAACGTCGGTCTGTTGCAACCGATCATCGCCGAAGAATTGCAACAGGCCGCACGCCGCTACCCCGAAGCGTGGGTGGAAGATGCCTTCCGCTTGGCAGCGGAACGCAACATCAGAAATTGGCGCTACATCCGCTCGATCTTGGAGCGGTGGGCGCAGGAGGGACGAGAAGATGGATACGCTCCGACGCGGTCTGTTGACCGTCGTGCAGCAAGTACAAGACGCCGCTTCCGCGACCGGATCGAGTAGTCGCCCCATGCCGAAGGCGCCGCCCTGCCCCCATTGCAAGGGCGCGAAGTTCGTGCGGAAGGATGTGCCGCTGGATCATCCCGACTTTGGACGGGCGATCCCCTGCGTCTGCTCGCAAAAAGAGCTGAAGAAGCTTCAGGAGCGATCGATCTACGAGGCGTCTAACTTGGGGGGCTTGCGACGGTTGACCTTCCAAGCCTTCGAGCCAGCGGGCTTCGGGCTCGACGAAACCCGTCAGCAGAACCTTTCGCGCGCCTTCAGCGACGCGCTGCGCTATGCGGCCCAGCCCGACGGCTGGCTGATCCTGATGGGTGGCTACGGCTGCGGCAAGACCCATCTGGCCGCGGCCATCGCCAACGAGCAGATCAAGCAGGGCCATCGCCCCCTCTTTATCGTCGTGCCGGATCTGCTCGACCATCTCCGCAGCACCTATGCGCCGAGCAGTGCCGTCCGCTACGATGAGATGTTCGATCAAGTGCGCAACGCCGAACTGCTGATTCTGGACGACCTCGGCACGCAGAACGCGACGCCATGGGCGCAGGAAAAGCTCTTCCAGATCATCAACCACCGCTACAACGCCCAACTGCCAACGGTGGTGACAACCAATCAAGAGCTGGAAGATTTGGATATGCGCATCCGCTCGCGGATGGCCGACCCCTCCTCCACCCAGTTGGTACGCATCTTGGCCCCCGACTTCCGCCAAAGCGGGGTCGACCACGGCAACAGCGATGTCTCGGCCCTGCCACTGCTCCACCACATGAGCTTCGACAGCTTTGAGCTGCGCGCGACGGAGCTGTCCACCCGTGACCGCGAGCGGCTGCGCCAAGCTTACAACGCCGCACGCAGCTTCGCGGATGATCCGGACGGCTGGCTGATCCTGACCGGTTCCTACGGGGTCGGCAAGACCCATCTGGCCGCGGCCATCGCCAATCGTGCCGTGCGGAACGGCAAGCAGGCGCTCTTGGTGGTGGTGCCAGATCTGCTCGACATTTTGCGCAGCTCTTTCGCGCCCACCAGCTCGATGCCCTACGACAAACGCTTCGACCAGGTGCGCCGCTCCGAGCTGTTGGTGCTGGACGACTTGGGGACGCAGAGCGCCACGCCGTGGGCCGTTGAAAAGCTCTTTCAACTTTTTAACTACCGCTACAACGCCCAGTTGCCGACCGTGATCACCCTCAACGATATCGACGCCGTCGATCCCCGGTTGCTGCAACGGATGATGGACATGCAGTCCGGCGGACGGGGGGCGCCGCTCGATTTGGACATTCCCCCGTACGATGGGGGCAGCAAGGGCCGTTCCCGCCTTCACCGCCGCTAACTCGGCCCCTTTGCGCCGACCCTGACAAGGCTTTCCGCCGCCCTGCGCTGCGCTGCGGCGTGGGGCGGCGCGGCCCGCTCCAACGCCCTTGCCCTGCGCTGCCCCGCCGCCCCACAGCGTGATGCGGCGCGACATGCGTTGACATAATCTCGCTGCACGATCAGTGCTAATGGCAACGCCGACCGACCCACACCGCCTCGCCTAGCCCTATCTCTATCTTTTTCCTCCAAATCTCCTCCGCTCCCTCTCCAAATCGCCCCCTGCCGCCCCTTTTCGTCGCATCGTTCTGCTATTGTTAAGGCAGTTGAATTCGATGTCCACGCAAGGAGCGAACGATGAACGATCGACGACGACCAACCCCCGCAACCACAGATCCCTTCGGCGGCCAGTTCAGCCAAGAACGGGCCAGCCTCAGTGCCACCACATGGCCGGTGCTCCAATGGCATGGCGGCCTCGCCTCGCTGGTCGGCGAGAGCGACAGCATGAAAATCACCGGCGGCTTCTTCTTGGAGGATGATCGTATCCTCGATCTCGGCCTTGAGCCGGACGAGCCGGTCGAGGGCTTCGAACGGGTGGCCCTGCGCCTCGGGGGCAAGCTGATCGCAGGCTGGGGTGCGTCGCGCCTCTCCTTGGCCTTTCTTTACACCGATTTCTGCTGGGAAGATCGCGAAAGCGGCAAGCTGCGCTTCCCCGCCGAAGAGTACGAACGGCGTAAGCAGCAGATGCCCGGCAGCGAGCGTGAGCTTCGTGGCCGCACCCGTGCGCTTGTGGCCGTGGACGAACTGATGCAAGCCGGAGTCACCGAACCACTGATCCTTAGTGTGCGTGGCACCTACTCCGCCGCCCTCAACGCCATCCTACGCGACGGCCAGCGGATGGCGACCGAGGCGACCAAGCTGCGCCAACGGGCGGGTCATTCCGGTGCGATTCCACGCGAAGCCTTTTGGGTGACGATCTACGCCGGTCGCATGTCAGTGGTGGGCGAGGGGAGCAACACCTCGCGGGTTTCGCTGCCACAAGCAGAGATCCCGCTCACGCTCAACCGCGATTTCCTGATCCGTGCCTTGGTCGACGAACCCCTGCGGCGGCCCGCTGGCATCTTCGACCAGTGGGCTGAACGGTACGAAGAAGCCTGGCACGAAAAGATGGCGCTCGACGAGACGGTGGCTGAAGAAGAAGCTTTGTCGGAAGAGGTCGAGTTGAGCTACGATCCTGTCTATTAGTCTCAGCCACTTACCGACAGCGATATGGGAGTGAGGCTGCCTTCCGAGGCCGACCACCCCCGTCGCTGCCGGTGACAGGACAGATAGATGAAACGATTTCTGACTCTGCTGTTGCTGCTCTTGCTCTTTTTGGTCGGATGTCAGAGCGAGAGCGCCACGAACGATAACGGTGGTTCCGGTGGTGCGGTGGAGCAGGTGGGGGAGGGCGTTGCCCAAGTCGGTTCGGCGGCCCCCGCCTTTACCCTCACCACCGACCGTGGAGAGCGACTTACGCTTGAGTCCTTGCGAGGGGGGCCGGTCGTCCTTAACTTCTGGGCGACTTGGTGTCCGCCGTGCCGCCTTGAAATGCCGGAGCTACAAGCGCTCTACGAGGAATGGCAGCCCAAGGGGTTAACGATGATCGGCGTGGAGGTAGATAGCAGCGGCAACTTGGCTGAATCTGCCAATTTCTTGGCAGAAGCGGGGGTCACCTTTCCCGTCACCCGTGATCTCGGCGCAAAGCTTGAAGGAGCCTACCTGCTCCGCAACGCGCTCCCGACCACGGTGATCATCGACGGGGAGGGGAATGTGGCGTACATCCATTCGGGGGCGATTACGCAACCGTTCTTGAACGACAAACTCATTGAGTTGGGCTTCTGAGGGGCAGGTAGATGATGGAACGGCTAATCGAGTGGTTACGCAAATGGGGCATCCTGCCTCCTGAGCCGAAGCTAGAGCCAGTGCGTGCCCCGCGCTCGAAACCCATCCGCAACTAGATGGCCTCTCTGTCTGATGATCGAGATTCCGGCACACTGCCCCCGCCGTCAATGAGTCGCTCGGCATCGACCACGTTCTTGCTACGCAAAACGTTGAACTGGCAACGATGGGCGCTGCGGCTGCTTTTGGCAGCGCTCGTCGTTGTCGTGCTTTTGATGGCGTGGCAGGCCGCTGCCGCACTCCAGTGGTCGTTGGCGGCGCAACGGGCCGCCAACGATTTGGCAGCGGGGATGAGTTGGCCCGCGCCATTGGAACGAACCAGCCTTGACCTGCCCACCCTGCGCGACCCCGTAGCCCTTGACCGTGCCATCGCCGCGTTCGAAGCGTTGCCCGAGCCACGAGAGGACGAGGCTTGGGTGCAGTGGCAACTGGCGCGGGCTTACACGGCGAAGGGAGCGCTACAAAGCGCGTCCATCGCTTATCAGCAGGCGCTCGACCAGACGCCAAGCAACAGCCTGATCGCTTGGGAGGCGGGCCTAGTTAAAGCGCGTCTGTTGGTCGGGGGCGATGAGCGTGAACCGATCTCCATCACCGAGTTTGTGGCGGCGGGCGAAGTCACGTCGCCCGCCAAGATCGTGGGAACCCCCTACTGCATAGAAGGCAACTGCTATATCGGCAGAAAATGGCTCGTCATGCCGCTGAGTGACGCCCCCGAAGGCCCTCCCATCAGTACGACCCTCATCTTCCTGCACAGCCCAGCCACCTTGACCCAACGGATCGACGTTCCTGCCGAGCAACCCGTTCTCACCTTTCTCTTGGGACTCGACCCTATTGCACGCGACTATGGCACGGACGGGGTGACTTTCCAACTACGAGTGACCGCAGAAAACGGAGGGCCAACCCGCGAGTTCGACTTCGCGGTGACGGCCGAGCAATTGCAGACGGGCTGGGTAGCCCAAGCGGTGGATCTGACCGAATGGGCCAACCAACGTGTCAATCTCACGATTGGCTCGGAGCCGGCTGAGGGGAGCAATGGCAATCTCGGTGATTGGGTCGGCTGGGCCGCGCTGGACTTCGAAAGTCCGTCGTCGCCCCGCGTGGCGCAGATCGAAAAGCGTCAGCTTCGTGCCATGTGGGCCGACCACGATTTCACCCTCGACACGTTGTTGACCAAAGCTGACAAGGCGACCGCCCGCAAAGATTACGAACGGGCGATTGAGTGGTTGGAATTGGGCCGCGTCGTTTACGATATCGGGACGAGTGGCATCAGTTACGAACGTTGGTTGATGCAAAAAGAGAAGGATGCGGCAGATAGCAGCCTGCTAGGTGACGCCATTGCAAGCGACGCAGGCTGGGTCAATATGATGCAGCGCGGGGATGCGATGCGGGCATGGGGGAATGTCATGCGGGAATCGGGCGCCTTCGCTGCGGCGCGTGACTTGTATGCGACTGCGGCGGCGATGTACGAGCAAAATTCCGCGCCGCAGGGCACCATTGCGGCCACGTACAACCAACTTGCCACGGCCCAGAGCCAAGTGGGCGATCTGGAAGGTGCGGTGAGCAGCCTCTTGCGAGCCGTGGCACTCACCCCCGATCAACCCGATCTGCAGCTCGCCTTGGGTCGCGCCCTGCTGGCCAGCGATGCCACACGCCTCGACGAGGCGCGCGCTGCCTTTGACACCGCCCTCGCTGCGGAGCCAGCGGATGCCAACTACGCGAAAGTGGTGCTGGAGGCATGGCAGAGCGTGGGGGCGGACGCTGAAATGGCAGCGGTTTGCCAACGCTTGCCCGCCGAGGCAAAGAACGAGGCGGTGTTGACGTTGTGCCAACGCTGATCTTAGGGGCGCGAGTTGACATAAAAAGAGCGAGGGATGATGCCTCGCTCTTTTTGATGGGACGATACGGGGCTAATCGTCGGCCTCCACCATACCGCTCTCTTCCGATTCGGGGAGCCGCCCGTAGAGGCTGCACATATGATGTAGCCAGCGGCTGAGGTGGCCGGTGAGGGCCGCGTGTTTGAAGCGCCACTGCCAGTTGCCTGCAGCGGCGCTGGGCGTGTTCATCCGGGCGGCGCTGCCCAGATTCAGAATGTCTTGCAGGGGGGTAACTGCCAGCACCGCCACCGAACGCATCGCTTGGCGGATTAACTGGGGGCCAATGCGCATCGGGGGCAGGTGGTGGCGCCCCAGATAACGCAAGACCTCATGCTGCGCCGCAAAGTCGAGCGTATCCCACCAGCCCCGTGTGGTGTCGTTGTCGTGGGTGCCGGTGTAGACCACGGCGTTGGGCGTGTACCAGTGGGGCAGATGGACATTCTTGGTCTTGCCATCGAACGCAAATTGCAGCACTTTCATACCCGGGAAGCCGAAGTCGTCGCGCAGCGCTTCAACATCGGGGGTGATGACGCCCAGATCCTCGGCCACGATCGGCAGTTCACCCAACTGGGCCTCCATCGCGTCGAAGAAGTTGGCGCCCGGTCCCGCGACCCACCGTCCCTCCACTGCGGTCTCTTCTTCGGCGGGGATTGCCCAGTAAGCCGCAAAACCTCGGAAATGATCGAGTCGCACCAAATCGTAGAGCGTGAAGGCATGACGCAGACGTGCTGCCCACCAACGGTAGCCGTCCTGCGCCATACGGTCCCAGCGGTACAGGGGATTGCCCCACCGTTGACCGGTTGCCGAGAAATAGTCGGGCGGAACCCCCGCGACCACCGTGGGGTTGCCCGTCTCATCGAGGAAGAAGAGATCGCGCTGCGCCCAGACATCGGCGCTGTCGTGAGCCACAAAGATCGGGACATCGCCGAAGATGCTGACCCCTTGGTCGTTGGCGTAGGATTTCAGTTTTTGCCACTGGTGCGCGAACAAGAACTGCAACATGCGATGGCGGCGGACGGCGTCGGCCAACTTATCGCTGTACTGGGCAACCGCTTGCGGCTGTCGATCACGAATCGCCTCGGGCCACGCCACCCAAGCGCTTTTGAATTCATCTTTCAGCGCCATGAACAGGGCGAAATCCTCGAGCCAAAAGCGATTGTGGTCGAGGAAGGTGAGATATTCCGTTTTCAGTCCCTCATCTGCCGATTCGCTGAATCGCTGATGCACATCATGCAATATTGACATCTTCCACGCGATCACGGCCCCGAAATCAACCTGTTCATCACTGAACTGGGGATGGTCGGCGACTGCTTCGACATCGACGAGACCCTGCTCGCTCAGCGCGTCCAGATCGAGCAGCAGCGGATTGCCCGCAAAAGCAGAAAAGCTCTGGTATGGAGAATCGCCATAGCCGGTGGTGCCCACCGGCATCACTTGCCACCACTGTTGGCCGCTATCGACGAGAAAGTCGACGAACCAATAGGCGTTTTCACCCAGATCACCGATTCCATAGGGGCCGGGCAGAGAGGTGGGGTGCAACAACACCCCACTCGAACGTTGTAAATCCATTAGTGCCTCACTCGTTACTTGGTTTGTAGCATCCTAGCACAGCTAGCGAAAAAGCGCATTTTTGCTCGGCACTTTGCCCCGCTGCGCGAGCGCCTAGGGGCGTGCAGCCACGCCCACTTTTGGGGTGCAGGCGGCCCGTGCTTACAATCATGTTCTCTGACCTCCTCCACCCGTTGCCGCCATGTTACGACGATACCTTCAACACTACGATTACACATTGCTGATTCTAACGATTGCCTTGGTGGTATTCGGTCTGATTATGATTCATTCGGTCCAACCGTCGGTCCCCGAAGGCTCGCTCAACTTTGTACAACGCCAACTCATCTGGTTTGGCGTTGGGGCGGTGGCCATGATGATCGTCACGCTGATCGACTATCGCATGTTGGGTGCGCTGACCCTGCCGATGTATATCGGTGTGGTGGCGGTGTTGGGACTAGTGGCGCTGGTCGGTGATACGTCTTTTGGGGCCACACGCTGGTTCGAAATCGCGAATCAACAGGTGCAGCCCTCCGAATTCGCCAAACTCACCCTTATCATCGTCATCAGCAAGTACTTATCGGCACGCGAGGGCGAAGTGCGCGCCCTCTTGATTTCCGGTCTTCTCGTCTTCATCCCCGTCATCATGGTCCTGTTGCAGCCCAACCTCTCCACAGCCCTCATCCTCAGCTTCATTTGGCTCTCCATTGCCTTTATGGCGGGGTTGCCCATGCGCTGGTTGCTGGCACTGGGGCTGGTGGTGTTGATCTCGATGCCGGTGGTTTGGCCGCGCTTGGAGCAGTACCAGCGCGACCGCATCTTGATTTTTCGTGATCCCTGGGCAGACCCCACCGGACAGGGCTTCAATCTGATCCATAGTCGCACGGCGGTCGGCAATGGCGGGCTGCTTGGTCAAGGCTACGACCAGGGCTCGCAGACCCAGTTGGGCTATCTGCGTGTGCGCCAAACGGACTTCATTTTCTCGGCGATTGCCGAAGAGCTGGGCTTTGTGGGCGGCTCGCTCCTGATCATCATGTTGATGCTATTTCTGCTGCGTCTGGTCAAAGATATTCTGTTGGTTAAGGACCCCTTCGGCCGACTGATCGTCGCCGGAATTGGGGGTTGGCTTTTTTTCCAAATCTACGTAAATATCGGGGTGAATCTGGGCCTTGCCCCCCCCACCGGTGTGCCCTTGCCGTTCATCTCCTATGGGGGCAGCAACTTGGTGACGCTGATGATGTCGCTGGGCTTGGTGCAGAGTATCCTGATCCGCCAGAAACGATTCGAGTTTGAATAATCTTGTGACCGAAAGCCCCCAAGTCATCACCATTGACGGCCCCGCTGCCTCGGGGAAAAGCACCATCGGCAAATTGGTCGCCGAACGGCTTGGCTTTGTCTACCTGGATACGGGCGCGATGTACCGCGCGGTAACGCTCGCTGCGCTGCAGCGCGGCGTGGACACGAACGATGCGATGGCGGTCTCAGATATCGCGCGTCATGTGCGCCTCGATCTGCGGACGCCCACGTTGGAAGAGGCCGATGGTCGGCAATACACCGTTTTGCTGGATGGGGAAGATGTGACGTGGGAGATCCGTGCGCCGCGCGTCGACCGCCATGTCTCGGCAGTCGCGGCCCATGGCGGCGTGCGGGAGGCGATGGTGGCCCAACAGCAGCGCATCGGGCAGCAGGGAGCGGTGGTGATGGTGGGGCGCGACATCGGCACGGTGGTCATGCCCGATGCGCCGCTGAAGATCTACCTCGACGCCTCGTTGGAAGAACGGGCACACCGCCGCTATCTGGAAGCGGTGGCGCGGGGAGAGAGGCTCGATTACGAGCAACTGTTGGCGGCGATGCGCAAACGAGATGCCTACGACGGGAGTCGTGACCACTCCCCCATGCGAGCGGCAGCCGATGCGATTCAGCTCAGCAGCACGGGCCTCTCGATCAGTGAGGTGGTCGATGCGGTGTTGGTGCTCGCTGCGGAGCGGTTGCGTCGCCCCGTGACGGGGTAGCGGCGCGTCAAAATAGCTCCAGCAAAAGTCTCAGTGGGAGGGTGGACGGCTTGGCACAGCATTGAACTATCCGGAGACATCCGATTCTCCCATGCACCATGCAGCACACCCTAGCCGCTACGATTGATACAGAAATGGCGCGCTGACGTCCCCAAACGGCCTATTTTCAGAGCAGAATAGCAATGGATGTTTCCCTTGAATTTAACATGGAAGTTGCCATGTGCCGATTCTCATACCCATTCTCATAGACAATTGTGGATGTGGAATTGGACGGAGTAACCGTGGGGCGGGGGATTAAAATCCCCGCTGGAGGGCCTGTCGGCCAAGGGGCCTGCCTGCGCAGGCCCCTGCTTTGCTGTTACCATTGATCTTCGTTGCACAATCAACCATCCGATTTGGGTTCAATTTTCAATGCCTCAAAGCTGTGAGCCCCCTACGACGCTTTCCCCCACCCAACTCTCTCTTTGCTCTGGACGATGCGCGGTTGCATCGCGTCCTGATAGGCTAACCGCGCCATGAGCGAGGCCGCGCTCTACCGACGACGAAAACTTCTGCTCGTCGCGGCCCGCCTCATAGTGCGTACCCTGGCGCGTGTCGATTACCGTCATCTCGACAGATTGCCGAGCGGCCCGGCGATCTTGGCGCCCAATCACCTCGGTCATGCGGACCCGCTCCTGCTGGCGGCGGCGCTGGCGGTGCCGCCCGACGTGGTGGCCCTTTCGGATCTGGCCCACGAACGGGTCGCCCCTCTGGTTCGCTATTATCGCCCTTTTTTGGTTCATCGCGATCTCTATGACCGCACAGTTCTCCGCCAAGCCCGTGGGGCACTTCGGCGGGGCAACCAGTTGGTCATTTTCCCGGAGGCGCGAATCAGCGTGACGGGGGCGTTGGAGCCAGCGCGCGACGGGGTCGGTTACTTGGCGCTGCTTTGCGATGTACCCCTGATCCCCATTGCAATCACCGGCACGGAAAGGGCGTGGCAGACCCTGCGCAGCGGTCGTCGCCCTGCCCTGACCCTAACCGTGGGCGACCCCTTGTACCCCCGCGACGCGCCCACCGCGCCCCGCCGCGAACAACGGACATGGCTGACCACCACGCTCATGCAGCGTATCGCCGCGCTGCTTCCCGCGGCCTATCGCGGGGTTTACAGCGATTGGAGAGAGGGTGAATAGCGTCCCTTCGCGCTGCCGTCGAAAATCGGCAACCGGAACACCTTGTCCTTGCGTTGGTTGACACGCTGCTTCTTGCACCGTGCCCGCCGATACGCCCCGCTTACCCACCCCCTAAACTCACTCAAAGTATCGTTCTAAAATCGGGTTGATCGCCTCCCAAATGGGGAGCAGCACTTGGCCGCCGTTGGGGGTCACCCAGTCCTGCACCATGTCGGGGCCGATCGCCGTTCGTTCGATTTCCGAACGGAGCAAGATCGCGCCAAGGATGGCCCATTCGGCGCGGGGCATGTCAGTGCGCACAACATCGCCCACCGTGCGAATGAGGGCAGGGGCGCGCAGCCACGTGCGCGGCTGCAACAGCTTGGCCCGCACCGCGCCGATGATCTCCTGCTGGCGGCGTGCGCGATCGAAGTCGCTGGTGCTGTAGCGCGAGCGGGCGTAGATCAGCGCCGTTTCGCCATCCATCAACTGCTCACCCGCCGCAATGTCGATGGTGCGGATCCCGTAGTCGGGGGTGGGGTAGTTTTCGTCATGAAGCGCTTCTGGCACATCGACCGTCACCCCGCCCATCGCATCGATCAGCGCGGTGAAGCCATCGAAGTTGAGCGTCACGGTGTAAGCCACCGGCACCCCGAAATTGTCGCGCACAGTTTGGGCTGCCAACGTTGACCCCCCGTAGAAATTCGCGGTGTTGATCCGATCCTCGCCGTGGCCCGGCACCGTCACCCACAGATCGCGGGGGATCGAGAGGAGTGCTACTTGCCGTGCCACGGGGTCGAATCCGGTGAGCAGGATCGTGTCGCTGCGGAACGCATCGCCCTCGTCGGGCCGCTCGTCGATGCCGAGCAGCAGCACGTTGACTTGGCCACGATTTTCGATGGCACGCCAGGTGAGGACGCCCACGCCCCCCAACAGCAGCAGGGCCACCAGCGCCAACAAGAGCAGATTGCGCAGACAGCCACCGCAGCCGAGTCGCCGCGATCGCGGCGGCGCCAAGCGGTGGTAGGCCGGGGCCGCTGGCGGCTCGGTGAGGGGCGGGCGGTCGGGATCGCGGGGCGGCGACTCTTGGGGTTGCCACCTCTCTTCACGCTGCGCCTGCTGGCGGTCGACCGCTTTGGCCAGCTCGGCCCGTTCGGCATCCCGTCGCCGTTTCCATCGTTCAAAATCGCTGCTCATCGCTCGGTCTACCCTTGTCGCAGCGCGGCGAGAGCCGCGCATTCCTCCTCGGTGGGGGCGGCGCTCTGCCGGAGCGCATCGCTGATTTTCAGCGGCCAGCCCGTCGCCGCTTGCACGGCTTCGACCGTCGCCCCCGCGTGAAGCGCCGTGAGCCACAACTCGCCCTCAGCATCGGCCCGCAGAACGGCCAAATCGGTCACGACCACGGTCGTGCCAGCGCTGGTGGCGGGCAGCCCCACCCCGTCGCGCCAGCCGGATCCGCTGCCGTGGCCGGGGGCGGTCAGATAATCGACCGCCTCGACCAGCCGCTGGGGCTGATGGGGCAGCAGCACCACACAGCGTTTCGCCAAAGAGGTGATGTCGCTGCTGCCCCCGCTGCCGGGCAGTCGCCGTTCGGGGCGGGCATAATCGCCGATGTAGCTACTGTTCAAATTGCCGAACCGATCTACCTGTCCGGCCCCCAGCAGCCCCAGATCAACGTGGCCCTGCGCCAATAGCCCCATCACCGTCGCCATGCCGCCGACCCACGTCGCCCCCGCTGTCATTCGCGGATCGCCCATCGTGCGGGCGACGGGGGTAGTAGGGCGTTGACGCACGATGCCATTTTCGTAGAGGCCGACCGCGCTGGGCGCGTGAAGGCGCTGCGCCAACGCAAAGGCCAACATGGGGCGACGCATCCCCACAAAGACCGTTTCACCGTCGGCAATCTCGCGGGCTGCGGCCACGATCATCATCAGCTCGCCCTCGCTCATGCGTGGCCCCCTTCGTAGATGGGCGCAGCCCCCACCGAGGCAGCGGTGCGCAACGCGCCCCACCGTTCTTCGCCGACCTCCTCGCGGTAATCGGCGTGGCTCGGCATGCCGAAGACCCAAAGACGCAGCCACGCTTCCATCCCAGCGACATCCCGCGTCGACTTCGCATAGTCCTCTGCAAAGCTGTGGTCCCGTTCGTAGTAGCCCGCCACGGGCGCGGGATGGGCGCCGCCCGCGACCTCGACCACGGCGCTGACGCGGAAGGGGGGAATGAAAATGCGGTTGGGATCGGTATAGAGCGAATCGGCGGGGACAATCTCCTCGGCGGTCAGAATCACGTCACGGGCGGCGAGTGCGGCCTCCTTCGCCAGACCCAGCGGCCCCCAGAGATGGGCCGCCCCGTCAACCGCAGCCCGTTGGACGTGGATGATCGCTACGTCAGGATGGAGCGCCCGCACCAACTGGAGCGGCTCGCCCAATTCATTGAGGGGGTTGATCCGTTCGATCAGATCAACGTTGGTGCTGGAAAGCTCGCTGCCGAGGGTGCTTTGGGTGGGGATGAACGGTACCCCCAAGCTGCCCGCCGTCAGCGCCAGCGTCAGGGTGAAGTTCGAGTGATCGCGCATCTCAATCGCCCGTGGGACAGCGGCTTCGACCGCTCGCTGGAAGGCATGTCCACCGCCCTGACCGACATGGCCGACCCAGGCCGCCATCACGCTCTTCACACAGCCCGCGCCGATCATTTGGTCGAAGAGCATGTCGGAGATGGGGCCGATCAGCGTGAGGTCGTGGCGCTTTTGACGGATGATTTCGTGGCCAGCGGCGAAGGGGATGGAGGCTTCGAGCGCCATGCCGATGGCTACCGAACTTCCGTCTTTCACATAGCGGCTGATCGCCGCATCGAGGGTCATCTGTTTGTTATCGGTTCTCATGCGCGGATGATAGACGGCGGGACGGCTTTCAGCAAGTGGGGGCAGTTTGACGAGTTCTCGAAGCCGAAGTGAGTCCACCGGGCACCCCGCGCTCCGCCGGAGTAGGATTCCCTGCTCGGCGTTGCCGTAGCTTCTATCGCTGGGAGGGGGTGGGGACAGCGACGTGGGTCGCCTCCGGCACGTTGGTCGGCTCGGGCGTGAACGAGGGGGGAACGATCTGCGTCACGCCCGAGGTCGGCGTGGGCAGTGCCACGGTCGGCGTGGGCGGCGTCGTAGTGGACGTGGGCGGCCCTGCGGTCGGCGTGGCTGGTCCCACGGTCGACGTGGCGGTGGCCGTAGGGATTCCAACGGTGAGCGTGGCTGTCGGCGTGGCGACTGCCACGGTCGGCGTGGGCGGGGCTACGGTCAACGTGGGGGGAATCCGTGTCGGTGGTGCTGCGGTGGGTGGCGGCGCGGTGGTCGGTGGGGGCAGCGTGGGCGGAGCCACCGTTGGGGTCGGGGACGTGGTAGCCGAAGGCGAGGCGGTGGACGTGGGGCTGGCTGTGGCCGACGGACTGGGGCTGGCGCTCGGTGAGGGCGACGCGGTTTCCGTGGCGGTCGCCACGGAGAGCGTTGGGAGTGGCGGCGTCGTCGTGGCGTCTAAGCGTGGTCCATCCTCAAGGCTCCAGACAACGCCAAAGCCGATCAGGTACAGGGAAACAAGGGTCAACAATAAAAGTGCCATCAACCGATGACGATAGCGGCGTATCTCTAACGTTTCGTATTGCGCGGCTGAACCGGGCGCTCTCTCACTCATAACAAACGGGTTCCGCAGGAAAAAGAGTCAACCACTATGATAGACGAGGATGGCGATCTGTGATAGTGGCGTGCGCCACCTGAGAAGTGACCACCCACCACGGTGGGAGCATAGTACTGACAGCCGCCCCTGCTGTCAACTGTCGCTGCTTGTTGGGGCAGCCGTTTCGACGTTAAGCGTGGCGGGTACGACGGGAAGCCACAGGTGATCGTTGGTGCGCTCTGAATGCAATCTCCAACAATTGTGTTTCAACGCTTCAACGCTTGAATGCTCGAACGCTCCGTTTGCAGGAGGCTGGCGAGATTTCTACAATTTAGCCCAGATTGTCAACAGATGAACCAATCTGCCCGTTCAGGAGTAAGAACAACGAAATTGCTCTGCTAACAAAGGCGTGATAACCCGCATGAATCTTCTCCAAAAACTTAGACCCGCCGAAGGGTGGTTCTCGCTCGCTCTGCTCTTCCTGCTGCTGATGATCACCACCATGTCCTTGCAGGCAGCAGAGTGGGCCGACGGCATGAGTGTTCTTTCGTCGGTCACGATTATGGGCATTATCGTGGGGTGGCTCTTTGCAAAAAGCCGCTACGTCGGCTTCTTCTTGCATCCCTTTGCCATCATCCTTGGCATTATGTGGATCGGCTACAGTGCCCTGCCGCTGACAGGGATCAGCGGGTCGTGGGTGGATCAAGTCTCGGCCCTGATCTTGCGCCCCCTGATTTGGCTCTTCGATATCCAGGCGGGGAATGTCAACGGCGATACGCTCCCCTTCGTCCTGCTCATGGGGGGGCTGATGTGGCTGATCAGTTATGGCGCCATCTGGGACTTCTTTCGCGCACGCCACATCTGGGGGGTGCTGATTCCGAGCGCACTCACGGTCTTGATTAACACGTATTACGCCCGTGAAGACCTGATCATTCTGCTGGTGCTCTACGTTCTTGTCGCCTTTCTCCTCATTGTGCTCAGCAATCTGCTTGACAACCAACAGCGCTGGCGACGAGAAGAAATCTCCTATAGCCGCGACATCCAGGTCGACTTCTTGCGGGATGGCGCCTTGCTGGCCCTTTTTGTGATTGGCATGGCGTGGTTGATGCCCGCTACCATCGACCACGCCGCCGTCAACCCGACATTGACACGGCTGACCAGTCCCTGGGGTCGGGCACAGCAAGAGTGGAACCGATTCTTTGGCACGCTCAACTACCGCGCCACTGGCTCCGGTGCCTACTTCGATGAATCATTGACCTTTAGTGGCAATCTTGTGCGGGGCGAGGAGTTGGTGATGTATGTCCGCGCCGATGCGGGCCGCTATTGGCGCGTCTTGGTGCGGGATCTCTACACCGGTGCGGGCTGGACGTTGTCGGATGATGAGATCGTGGCGGGGCCAGCGGCAGAACAACCGATTGAGGGCGATACGCCGGTCGTTGATCGCGGTCGGATCGCGGTCGATCAGCGCTATACCATTTTCCGCCCTGCGGGTACGCAATTAATTGCGGCAGGCGAACCGCTGATGGCGACTGTGGATTTGCGGCTGCGGCGCGATGTCGCCCCCGCAACAGAGGGGGGAGTGGAGCCGATCCAGCTCTTCGCGCGTAATCCGCTCTTTCAGGGGCAGAGTTACCGTGTGACTTCGGCCATGCCCAACGTCGACGAAGAGATGTTGCGGGCTGCAGGCACGGACTACCCTGTAGACCTGCTGGAGCACTACACCGACCTCCCCGAAAGCTTGTCGCCCCGGGTGGGGGAGCTGGCGACTTCGGTGACGGGGGGCGCGGAGACCCCCTACGATCAGGCGAAGAAGATCGAGGCTTATTTGCGGACGTTCCCCTACAACGAGGGTATTGCAGGCCCGCAGCCGGGCGAGGATGGGGTCGAATACTTCCTCTTCCGCGAGAAAGAGGGCTACTGCGACTACTATGCCAGCGCGATGGCCGTGATGCTCCGTACGCTGGGGGTGCCCGCGCGGATCGCGTCAGGCTATTCGCAGGGGTCGTTGATGGAGAACGGCAGCTACGAAGTGCGTCAGCGCAATGCCCACACGTGGGTCGAGGTCTACTTCCCCGAGTTGGGATGGATCGAATTCGAGCCGACCGCTGCCGAGCAGACGCTGGATCGGCCCCTCTCGTTGCAAGGTCAATTCGGCCCGGATTCCAGCGAAGAGGGCCTCAGCTCCGCGCTCAACGATAATGACGAGATGTTGAGCGAGATGGAAGATTTGCGGGGCGATGCGGGTTTGGAAAACGACGGTGCGACCGACCAACCAGGTCAGCGCGACCTGTTCGCGTGGGTGCCGACGATGAATTGGCGGGCGTTGGTGCCTTACCTGAGCGCCGTGGTGGGGCTGGCGCTACTGGGTGTGATCGGCTGGGCAGCACTCCAGCAGCGCTGGCGTGGGCTGGGGCTGGTTGAAAAGCTTTACGATCAGCTTCGTCTCTTTGGCCGCGCTTTGGGGCAAAAGGCCGATCCGTCGCTGACGCCCCATGAATATGCCAGCAAGGTGGGGGCGCAGGTGCCGCCCGCTGCCTCCACCCTATCCCACGTGGCCGATCTCTTCACGCGCCAACGTTTTAGCACCACCCCCACGCTCGATCCCGAAGAGGAAGCGGCGATGAGCGAGGAATGGATCACCGCACGCAAGCAACTGATGCGACGTCTTGCCCAACGGATCGCCCCGCTGCCATCCCCAGCGGATGAGATCGACAGTGATGACGAAGCGTGGCAGCGTCCAAGGTAGTGAATGGCTAGGGCTGCGGCTCAGCGTGGGGAAGTGGTCGCGAGGGGCGAGTAATCGCGCCTCGTGACTTGCGAATCGGTGTGGTGCGGGTAGCGGCCGTGGGGCGAGGGCGCGGAACATCAGCGCCTCACAGGCCTCTGCGCGGACCCTGTCGCTCTACCGCTCGACCTCGATCGTCCAGCGCACCGAGCCAGGCAGGGCATCCTCCCCCAAGCTCTCCACGGAACGCAGCACCGCCTCCCGCACTTGGTCGCTTTCGCGCAGTTGATTGGCATAATCGATCACCAACAGATCGGAACCCGCCGTACCCTGCACCACATAGGTCGTGGGGGAGGTGCCTGCGATGGCGGTGATCTCCATTCTCGGCAGTAAGGTGCTTTGAATCAGGTCGAGGAAGGGCGCGACCGCCACGTTACGCCCCTCGACTTGGGCCGCATCATCCCGCAGTTCGCGTGCTTGGCTGGCCAAAAGCGTCACCTGCTCCTGCAAGGCCCACACTTCAGCCATCACCGACGACATCGTTCGTACCTCTTCGGAAACCGCCTGCAGCTCGACCCGCTGTTCCACGATGCGACGGTCGTTACGCAACTTGAGCAACGACGTGCCGATGACGAGCAGCAGGGCCAACGCAAGGACCACCAGCCCGGGCAGAACCATGCGTTGCCACATCGTCTGCTGCAACGCGCCTCGTCGGCTGCCCGCCAAGAGGTTGATATCGATAAAAGAGCTACTCATGATCGTTTCTCTGCCAAACCGAGATTGGCGATGAATTGGGCGACGGGCATCGCGGCGGGAAACTCATAGCTGCTGCTAACGGTGCCAACGGTCAGCCCCAGTGCGGCTTCCATCGCCTGGCGAAGCAGCGGCTCGTCGCCCAGCAGTCCGGTCAGATAGACCGGCACGGCCGGGTGGAGTGGCTCGGCATGGTTGCCCTGATGATAAGAGTTGATCACCTGATGGAGCGCAACGGTGAGTCGTGAAATCTTCTCTTCATTCGTCATCAGCAAGGGGTAGTCGAGCAATTGGAAGCGGACGCGGCGTGGCATCGCCTCGTCCACGATCATCACCGTGCCCACACTCCGTTCGTTGTCCACGATCAGGGCGTGGCGTTGGCCGATGCCACGGATCAAGGCCAGCGGCTTGGCGTCCACCATCGAAACGGCGATGTCAGCGTCGGCGAAGGCGGCCAGATAGCCCTCCACCAATTCTTGCTTCGCTCCAATGACGAAAAGTTCGGGCCGTGTTGGGTTGCCAACCAGTTGCCAATCGCGGTAGAGCGTCTCGCCGGGCAAGGTTTCGGCGGCCAATGCGGTCAACTGGTCGCTGTCCGGCGGTGGGTCCGGTTCCAGTACGATCATCTTCGAGACGATGCGATGGCCCGGAATCGCGACGCGGACGTGGCTACGGGGCAGTGCCTCGCTATGGCTATGACTCTCCCAAAGCGCCGTTAGCCGCGTGGCGAGCGCCGCGCGATCGATCACGCCCCCTTCCGCCGTCACGGTGCGCTGCGGGATCGGCGCGCTGCCCCAACGCTTGATACGGCGCCCCTCCGTGGTCAAAAGCCGCAGACTATCAGGTTCGATCACCAACGTCACCCGTTCGCGGCTGCGCCTCATCACCGTTTGGAGCGATGGCCTCATGGATAGACTTCCAACTGCCAACTAAGTAGCGTCCCCGTCAGCCCTTCAATGCCGTCCCTCACCCGCAGCGTCCATTGGCCTTCGATCGACTTCCCCGCGATCGCTTGCAGGGCGATCCCATCGATATTTACCCAGCGGCGGATCGTGGTCTGTCCACTGTCCTGCCCAATCTCATGGAGCCGCACGAAGGCGCCGTCGGGATGAACCAGGTCGATCTCCAGATCGCCCACATCTTCGTGCGCCACGTTGAGGAAGACCCGCGCATCCCGCAGGATAGTGGTGTCGCCGATGAGGGTTTCGCTCAGCGCAGGGCCAGCGGGGAAGTCGGGGATGACAAGGTCGGGCTCCTCATCCACGATGTAGAGTGCGGGGGGCGGGGTGGGCGTGGCGGTCGGCGTGCGGGTCGGCGTGCCCGTGCGAGTGGCAGTCGGTGTGGGGCCCGTGGTACTGGTGGGCACGGGCGTGCCGCCCGGTCCCTGCCAGCGGATGAAATCTTGCAGCACGATTTGATGGCCACCGCCATTCGGCTGGCAGCCGTTGGTATCGGTATAGGCCGTAACCACATCGCTGAGCGGCTGACCCGTCGCGGGGTCGACCACATTGATGTACCACTTGCCCGCTTTGGGGCGTGAGTCGAGTACCACGTCCCAATAGCCCGGCTCCAAGTTGGCGTAGCTGCCCGACGGGAAGGAGTAGACTTGGTTCGCGGCGGCCCCGTCCCACCAGACGCGAACCACGATTCCGTTGATCGGAACACCGGTCGCTGATTTGATGTAGCCCTTCGCCTGAGTCAGACCACAGTTGGGCAGATAGAAGGTGCCGGTCGACCCATAGGGGTACGGATTGGGGATGGATGTGCGGGTGGCGGTGCTTTGCGGCACGCCGCCGGTGGGTGTCAGCGATACATCGGGTGTGATCGTTGGCGTCGCGTTGTTGACAGTGCTGCTGGGCCGTGGCGTGGCGCTGCGATGGGGTGTTGGCGGCACATAGATTGTGGCGTAGGGCGTGCGGGTCGGGTAATTGTAGGGGGTGCGGGTGGTATAGGCCGTGGCAGGCGCTGGAACCGTGGGCGGCACCTCACGGGTGGGGAGGGGCGTGCGGGTGGCATAGGCGGTCGTTGTGCCACTGGGAGTGCTGACATTGCCGCCCCCGCTCGACGGGGTGCCGCTACCAACTGCGATCACCACCGTCGTCCCCGTGGCGGGGTTGCCCTCATCTTCCGCAATCGCAACCAACAGTGCCACCGCCTCCTGACCGCTGGGGTTGAGCGCAAGGGCCGCTTCCGCCTGCTCCTCCGCCAGTTGGGGGTAGCCCATCGCCAACAGCGATTGGGCGTAACGGACATAGGTGTCGTAGAGCAGTCCGTCGATCTCTGGGTTGTCTGGTTCCAAGGCGGCCAACTGAAGCAGGGCGCTGAGTGCTAATTCATAATCGCCACGCTCGATGGCGCTTTGCGCGCGCTGACGCAGGTTGCCGTTCAGTTCCCCCGGCAGCAGGGGAGTGTCGGCGGTGAGCGCCGAGGTGCTGAGGGTGCTGCCGTAAACGAGCAGCTCCCCGCTGAGCGCGTGGTCACCATCTGGGCGCTTGTTGATGAGCGGATTGTTGACCAATGCCACGGGGAACGCCTCTTCCTCCAGCCGCGAGACGAACTCGGTCAGCCGCGGCAGACTCCCTTTCGCGCCCAACTCATATTCCCAGCCGACCAACGCCCCCTCTTGAAAGGAGTCGCCAACCTTGTTGAGCGTGGTCACTTCGACCCCGCTTAACGCCGCCGCCTCCAAAACGCGCTCTTGGATTTGGCTTTCGACATCGGTGCCGGGGAGCAGCCCCGAGGCTTGGGCAAATTCGAGACGCACCTGATCGAGTTGTCCCCGCAACCGCTCGCGCTCTATCGCGGCGGGGGTTGCGGTCAGCAATTGGTTCTGCCACTCGGACAGGCGAATCTCGTTGGCGCGTGCCACCAGTCGCTGTTCACGGAAAGCATTCAAGTAGTATACCGAGACCAGCATCAAGAGCAGAGAGACGATCGTGGTGATGAGCAACAGGGTACGGGCATCCATCTCTGGTGCGGTAGGTAGTCGTCTGGGTAGAGTTGGCATCAGGCGCTATTCTGGTCCAAGGGGGCATCGTCAATCCGATGAAGTATATCGGAGATGGGGAGGTTGTTGAAATTTGGGCGAGGGTGGCGCGGGCCTGAAGGTCGCGGCGCTGCCTTTCAGCAACGTGCGCTCGTCGTGTTGCCTATTGCCTGTTCCTTTTGTGACCCTTTTGCTGAAATGCGCATGACGAACAGCGCATGTAGCCGAAACACCCTTGTATAGCAGCCGCGGTTGAACGTCTGATGAGTGCGCGATGGGTGGGGGGTGAGAAAGGGGATTGACGCACGAGTAGTGCGCCCCAAGCGTAGGCCGCCTTTTATCGGCCCGCGTCCTTAGCCCCTGCGGGCGTGGCATCCAACCTCGCTGCTACCTGTGGGCGTAAGCAGGGGGGGGTGGAGTGTTGCCGAAATGCCCCCTCTCCTGATTTTCGGGAGAGGGGGTGCCGCGAAGCGGCGGGGGAGAGGGCCGCCCCAACTACGGCCCTATTTCAGCCCGTCTGTACTCGCCTTCTGCACAACGCTGGAGGGCACCCTGAGCAAGGGGTGAGCGGGCGGGGGCACTAGGGTGAATGGCCCAAGTCGTCTATGATTGAGCCTGTTTCTTTCAATCGGGGGCTGATACTGACTCATAACGGGGTTATCTGCCCCGCGTTCTACCTCCGACTCGACGCTCCGGCCCGACTCCGATGAAACGCCCCCGATGATTAAGGGCAGCATTGCAACGAACGAGGCGACGCTTTTGGACACACAACGATTCCCCCCAACATGGTTCACGCGGATGGAAGAGAGCGATGACGCGCTTTTCTACGCCCGCCCCCGCAAAGTGGTGCACTTGGACGACGACGCGATTGCAGCGCTACGGGATTTCTACAGCCGTCACTTGGAAGGGGGATGGCAGCTGCTTGACCTGATGAGTTCGTGGCGCTCCCATCTGCCGAAACTGATGCGGCTGACCACAGTGGGCCTCGGCATGAATGCCGAAGAGATGTACGACAACCCGCAACTGGACGACTATGTGGTCCACGATCTCAACCGTACCGCTACGCTACCCTTCGCAGATCAGCAATTCGACGCGGCACTTTGTGCGGTCAGCGTTCAGTATCTGACGCAGCCCGTGCAGCTCTTTGCCGAGGTGGGACGGGTGTTGAAACGGGGCGCACCCTTCATCGTCAGCATCTCAAATCGCACCTTCCCCACCAAGGCGGTATCGGTTTGGCGCGCCTCGAACGACCAGCAGCATATCCAACTGGTGGCGGGCTACTTCCAAGCGAGCGGTCGCTTCAACACCATCCAAGCGGAAGACCATTCGCCCCACCCCTATCAGGGGGACCCGCTCTTCATCATTTGGGGCTATGCGAGGTAGCGTTGAAGCGTTCAAGCGGAGTGACGGGTTGAAGGCACTCGGATTCGGCTCTGGTCAATCAGACGCGATCAGAGGCGAATGTTCTAAGCCGTGCTCCGCTCACAAGAAAAAGCGCCACTCCGGAATCGGGGTGGCGCTTTGCTTTGCGGGTGGTTATCGCGCGCGGGGGATGATGAGCCAGAGCACGATGTAGGGCAGCAGGGCGGCGGGTGGCAGGGGAATCAGGGCCAGAAAGATCAGGCGGAAGATCCAGGGATCAAGGCCGAAGAAAGCGCCTAGGCCGCCCGCCACCCCGGCAATCATGCCATTTTGTCGTCGTAGTTTGTTGGTTTGAATCGCCATCGCTGTGGCTCCTTCTCTTGTTGGGTGAATCTGCCCCCTATACGTGACGCTTGCGAGACGGGTTGCGTTCACGCCAGTCGAGGGCGATGCTAAGCAGCGCCAGCGCGATCAACGCAACCCCGCTCCCCACGCTGATCCATCGCCCCCGTTCCCAGCCCGGCGCTTCGTAGTGCAGGGCGACGCGATGTTCGCCGCTTGGCACGGTGAGGGCGATGTTGAAGGCGTTGGCCCGCTGTAGGGCCACCTCTTCGCCGTCGAGCAGGGCGTGCCAGCCCGCGACGCTCGGCTCCGCCACGACGAGTAGCATGGCCGAAGGCGCGGGATTCTCCACGCGGATCGCAATGTGGCTGTCGTGGCGGAGCACGGTCACCCCTTGGCCGGGGGGCAATGGGGGGGCAGTGATCGGCACATCGTTCGTCAGCAGCGCCACCTCGTGGAGATTCGGCGGCTGATCCCGCAGTATGGCAAGGATATCCTCTTCGCGGGTCACGGTTTCCGTCGCGCCGACCAGCCACGCATAGGGCATGGGGGGGCGCGTGCGGGACAGCGTGCTGACCGTCGGAAGGTCGGTGGCTACCACGGTTTCGTAGGCATCGGGCGCTTCTTCAGAGAGCGCGCGTTCGGCGACGAGGAAGGGCGCCGCGAAGGCTTGAAGCTGCGGCCACGTGCTGGCAGTGGTCAAAAAGTTGTGGCTCAACGCCAGTTGGAGCGGCTCGTTGCCACTGAGCAGGGGAATCCCCCAGCGCATCCCATCGTTGGCGCGGGGCGAAGGTTGGCCCAAGATGGCGACACGCTGCCTTCCGTCGCGGCTCTCCGCTTGAAGCGTGCTGACGATCTCGTTCGCGGGCGACAACGCCTGTTCAGGGGGCGGGCCAAGGTGGTAGCCGCGATTGACCGTAAAGAGATCCCAGATCAGCAGCGCCAAGAGCAGCGACGCGAGCAACGCACGCTGATGGGGACGGTTGATGTGGCTCCATGTGAAGAGCAGCAGCCCACTGAGGAGCGCGGCCACTGCGAAGCGACCGTAGAGCGCGAGAAAGCCGTAGAAGACATCGTAGTAGAAGATCAACTGCTCTCTTCGGAAGGCGCTGGTGCCTGCGATATAGATCGCCCAGAGCAGCAGCCAGACGAATAGTAGTGCCGGAAGCAAGCTGCGCACCCCCCGCAGATAGCGGTGCAAGGCGGCGCGGGCGGTCTCGTGGCGGATGCATTGCCACAGCCATTGCAAGCCGTTGCCCGCCAGCAGCGCCAGCGCCCAGCTCCACACCACCAAGATCCGTTCTTGATTGCGCACCGCCGACAGCCCGGGCAGCCCCAAGTAGAGGGCATCAAAGAGGGCACTTTGGCCACCGAATGAAAGTAGGAGCGCGATGATCGCCGCCCCCAACCAGAAAAAGGAGGCCCACCGCTTTTTGTGAAAGAAGGCCAGCGGGGCAAGCAGCAGCGGCAAGATGCCGACATAGAGCGGATTGCTGCCGACCAACTTCGGCAACAACAACTCGATCAGCCCTTGCCACTCGACGCCGCTTTGCACGAAGTTAAAATCGAGCGCTTGCCTTGAAGAGAGAGCGATGAAGGCGCGGGTGGGCAGCAGTTGCAGGGCGGCCAGCCCCACGCCCAGCGGAAAGAGCAAGAGGCCAACTGCTCGGCCGAGACGCGGCCCCCACCCATCGCGGGACGGCTCTGTAACGAGCAAAAAGAGCGCATAGGCGAGCGTCAGATAGCTGAGGTAAAGGGCGCTCTGCGGATGGCCCGCCAGCAGCGCCACCGCGTAAAGCACCGCCGCCACAACCGTTGCGGCCAGCCGCTGGGCCAGCGTGGCCGCGCGCAAGGCACAGTGCGCCGCCAGCAGCAGCCACGGCAGCCAGGCCATCGTTTCAAGGATGGTGATCTGTTCCAGGGGGAAGCCGGTCAGGTAGCCGCCGAAGCCGAAGGTCACGGCGGTGAGCAGGGCTGGCAACGGTGCCAAGCGTTGTGCGCCCCGCGCAAACGCATAGCCCCCCAACGCCGCGACGAAGAGGTGCGCCACGGCTTCGCCTTGCAGTGCTTGCAACGTCAGCACACCGCCGCGCCAAGCATGGAGCCATGTGGCGGGGTAGAAGGTGGCCGCTTGCGGATCGGCGAGGCCGGGTTGGCCCCCAAAGATGAAGGGATTCCAGAAAGGTAATTGTCCCTCGGCCAGCAGACGGACCACCCAAGCGCGCAGCGGGTAATATTGATCGGTGAAGTCACCGATGGGGAAGGCGACGCGATCCGCAGGATTCGGCGCCCAGAGCCGCCAAAAGAAGAAGGCCGTCAGCCCAAGCAGCAGCAGGACGGCCAGTAGATCAACGAGGTATGGGGGCAGAGTGCGGCGCGGTGGGGGCGGGTTCATGCTGAAGTTCACGGGATCAACGGTCGTCGGCTGTGGCGCAATCGCAGCCCCTTCCATCGACGCGCTTTGCGAATTGCAGGGCGCAAACCTCCATCAGGCACGCCACGACCACGGAATCGATGGTAGGGCAACGGACTTAGTCTAACCGCGAAGCGGGGTGGCGTCAAAGCGGTGGCGGGGGTTTGGCGGCGTGGCGGTCGTGGGTTATCCTTGCGCCACGCCATTCACCGCCAAGCTGCCGAGGAAAACACCATGCCAGAAATCGTAGACTTTGCACCGATTGCCGATGTGCAGATCGCCGAATTGCAGCGGTGGGGCGACGAGCGGGGCAGCTTCGTCGAAACGTTTCGCAAGGCGTGGTTCCCGCAGCGCGCGTGGGAGCGGCTACAGAGCAACCGATCAACGTCGCAGCAGGGGGTCTTGCGTGGCCTCCATTACCATTTTCATCAAGTCGATTACTGGTTTGTCATGGCGGGCCGCATTCGGGTGGGGTTGGCCGATTTGCGTCCCTCCTCTCCCACCTTTATGGCCAGTGCGACGCTTGAACTGGATGGGGAGGAACCGCGCGGCCTATTCATTCCGATTGGCGTGGCACACGGCTTCTTGGCGCTGACCGACGCGACCCTAACCTACATCGTAGACAACTATTACGATGGCGCGGACGAGCATGGCGTAGCGTGGAACGATCCCCAACTCCACGTGCCGTGGCAGATCGACCGCCCGCTGCTGTCCGACCGCGACGCCGCCAACCCGCCACTCCGCGAGATCGCGGCTGAGCAGCTTCCACGCTAGGGGACGACCGTGATGGGTAATGGGGTGAAGAGGAGTGCGAAGAGGATCAACGTCAGTAATCCCACCGCCTTTTGTGTGGGGGTCAGGGGCGTCAACTCGTCCAAGATCGGGGCGTGGTGCCGGGCGAAGAAGAAGATGAGCGCGGCCCACATCCACCAGCCCGACCAGACGAAACCGAGTCCGAGCAGGAGCGCGATCACCGCCCACGAGGCCCACTCACCCTGACGACGACCCAACAGCCCAAAGAGGACATGGCCGCCATCCAACTGGCCCGCTGGCAGCAGGTTGAGCGCCGTGACCAGCAAGCCGACCCAGCCCGCAAAGGCCATGGGGTGAAGCAACACATCTTGACCGCCACTGGGCAGCCAACGGCCAAAGATCAGCCATTTCATCCCACCGTAGAGCAGATTGTTACCCTCCAAAAAGTAGTTGCTTTCGGGCAACGGGGCCACTTGCGAAAGCGAGAGTCCGATGAAGGTGAGCGGAATCGCCAGGGCCAGCCCGGCCAGCGGCCCCGCCACGCCGATGGTGAAGAGTGCGCCACGGTCGGGGGCAGGCTCTTTCATCTGGATGACGGCACCCATCGTCCCGAAGATCGAGAGGGGCATGGGAATGAAGAAGGGGTAGCTGACGGCGACCCCCAAACGGCGCGACGCGATGAAGTGGCCCAGTTCGTGGGCAAGCAGGATGGCAAGCAAGGTGCCCCCAAAGATGAGGCCGTCGGCCACGCTGAAGCCTGTCGCGCTCTGACCGCCCACGAAAACTGTACTGAAGACTGTCAGCACGAAGAGCAGTACGGCCAACCAAAGGCGCGAGTCGGCGGGTTTGGGCAGGGCCGGAATCACCGTGATCAACGCTTCATCTGTGCGGCGGCCCTGCTGAAGCAGGGCGCTCAGCCCGAGTGGGGCAAGCTGTTGGCTCAGTTCCCGCCGTGCCTCGCGCGGGCCGAGGGTCAACGTCCCATACCAACGTTGAACCACGACCTCCTCGTTGCCGGGCAGGGGGCTTTCCTCGTGCTGCGCGATGGTCATCACGGCGCTCACCGCGCGGCGCACGGGGTTACGCGGTGGCGGGGCTAAGTTGATCAATGCCTCCCAATTCCAGGGGGCGGCGTTGCTATCGGTCATGGTAGAACCTCGTTCGTTGTTGGGGTAATTATGGGCGAGGGTTCCGACAGAACGAAACGGGAGCGCAAATCGCAAATCGCTCGGCAAAGCAGCGCGTTCCTATTGACCGTGGCGCGGACGAGGCGTGGGCCGCCGAGGACGATCGCAAGGATCTTTCCCCCTCGCCATGCCGTCGCCAGGCCGGGGCCTGCCGTCCACCTTTCACCACCTTTCCGAGCACAGAATGGAGCAATTCATGGATGTCCCCACGATGCGCAACGCCTTGACGCGCATACGAACGGCAATGGACGATTGGCAGACGCCGTTGGTCGACGCCATGGCCGCATCGGGCGACGACCCCTACCGCATCCTCATCGCCACGCTGCTCAGTCTGCGCACCCGTGATGAGATCACGGCGCTGGTCTCCGACGCGCTTTTCGCACGGGCGGCCACACCCCACGCGATCTTGGCTTTGCCGGTCGAGGAATTGCGGGAGATCATTCGGCCCGTCGGTTTCTACAACAACAAAACCGATTCGATTCGTGAGGTCAGCCGCCTGTTGCTGGAACAGCATGAGGGGCGCGTACCGGATGAATTGGACGAATTGCTGCGGCTGCCCGGCGTGGGGCGCAAAACCGCCAACTTGGTGGTAACGGCGGGCTACGGCAAGCCGGGCATCTGTGTGGATACCCATGTCCATCGGATCTCCAACCGTTTTGGCTTTGTGGAGACAAAAAACCCCGACAAAACCGAGATGGCGCTGCGCGAAAAGTTGCCGCCCGATCTGTGGATGGAGATCAACATGCTGCTCGTCTCGTTGGGGCAGACCATCTGCCACCCCACCAGCCCCAAATGTTCGATCTGTCCCGTCAACGATCTCTGCGAACGGGTGGGGGTGACGCGGTCACGCTAAGAACGCAGAACGGAACGGCAACGGCAACGGGGAAGAGAGAGGTTCGTTTCTGGTCAGGGTGGCGGTTCGGGTTGCTGCTGGCTGCGCAGGCGTTGGTGAACGCAGAACGGAACGGCAACGGGGAAGAGAGGGGTTCGTTTCTGGGCCGGGTGGCTGTTCGGGGTGGTGCTGGCTGCGCAGGCGTTGGTGAACGCAGAACGGGGAAGAGAGGGGTTCGTTTCTGGGCCGGGTGGCTGTTCGGGGTGGTGCTGGCTGCGCAGGCGTTGGTGAACGCAGAACGGAACGGCAACGGGGAAGAGAGGGGCTTGTTTCTGGGCAGGGTGGCTGTTCGGGTTGATGCTGGCTGCGCAGGCGTTGGTGAACGCAGAACGGGGAGCGACGAAACGCAGTGTACCTCCAACATGCCAGCACTCCGATACGCCAGCGCGCCTACACCCCAACACCCATCAAACTCAGTACGGGCGGAAAATTTTCCGCCCCTCCCAACTCACCAAACTCATAAAACTCACCAAACTCATAAAACTCATAAAACTCATAAAACTCATAAAACTCACCAAACTCCCAACTCACCAAACTCCCCTTGCCAAAGTTGGCGGTCGCACCTATCCTCGTGCCGAACGAAAGGCATAGGACGACTGCATGATACTGTTCCTCTTTCTGGACGGGGTGGGGATTGGCGACGACGACCCCGATCACAACCCCTTTTTGACGGCAGAGATGCCGGTTTGGCGGGGCTTGGCGGGCGACGCGGGCTGGCCGACCCTCGCCGATCTGGCGCCGCGTTCCAGCGCCCATGCCACGCTGATCGCGGCGGATGCCACGTTGGGCGTTGCCGGAACGCCGCAATCGGGCACGGGTACCACTGCGCTGTTGACCGGCGTGAATGCGGCGGCATGGCTGGGCAAACACGATGGCCCCTACCCCGCGAATGCGCTGCGCCCCCTGCTGCGCGAAGAAAATCTGCTGGCCGTCGCCCATCGAGCGGGCCAGCGGGTGGCCTTTGCCAACGCCTTTCCCCCCTTCTATTTGGACCGTGTGGCACGCGGGCGCGCACGACGCACCACCGCCACCCAAGCGGCGCTCGCCACCGGCCTGCCGCTGCGTGGGTTGGAGGGGCTGATCGCGGGCCGTGCCCTTTCCTCGTGGATCACCCATGAGGAATGGCGACGCTTCTTGCCCCACGTGCCGGAGATCGACTGTGACGAGGCGGGCCGCAACTTGGCGCGGCTGGCCCAGCAGAAAGAGTTGACGCTCTTCGAATATTTTCACACTGACCATCGTGGCCATCGCAACAATCTGCCCAAAGCGGTCACGGTGGTCGAGCGGCTGGATCAGTTCTTGGGCGGCATCCTTTCGCAGCTTGACCCCGCCCATTCGCTGCTGGTGATGGCGAGTGACCACGGCAATTTCGAGGCCCAGCACCATTCCGATCACACCACGAACCCCGTCTTGGTGACCCTGTGGGGTCAGGGGCACGCCGCGCTCGCCGCGCAGATTCAGCGCATCACCGACCTTGCGCGGCTGCTGCGGGCGCACATGGCGCTGCCCGCGCTCCCCCCATCGCTCGGCGGTGATGAATTCAACGACACAACAAGGAGCGAGCACGCGGAACCGCCATGACCAATATCGACGAGATCATCGAAGGGATCGATCAGCGGCTGGATGCAACCAACCAGGCCCGTGAAGCGGTGCTGGCCCTGTCGCGCCATATCGTGCAGAAAGCGTCGGCGGTGATTCGCGCGGCCCACCGCCATGAATGGGAGGTGGCGGCCACCACGCTCGACGAGGCGACGGCTCTTGTCGCGCAGATGCGTCAGCAAACCGAAGCGCAGCAAGAGCTATTCTGGGCCGGTTACACCCAGGACGCGCTCAAGGAGTATGCCGAGGCCCATTTGACCCTGGCCCTGATCCGAGAGGGGCCGTTGCCCACGCCCCGCGCCATCCTTGTGGAAGAGGCGGCCTACCTGAACGGCTTGGCCGAGGCGGCCAGCGAGCTGCGTCGCCACATCCTTGACTTGGTGCGTCGGGACGACTACGCCCAAGCGGGGCGGCTGCTCAATGTGATGGAGGAGATCTACAGCCGGCTGATCACCATCGATTACCCACACGCCATCACCCAGAATTTGCGTCGCACCACCGACCAACTGCGTGGTGTGCTGGAGCGGACGCGGGGCGACCTGACGCTGACGATGAAGCAGCACGAGCTACAACATGCCCTCGCCCAGTTCGAGGCACGGGCCACGGAGAAACGAAATGGATAGAGCCATACCGGTGGCGGGCAACAAAGAGATCGATCTCTACGTCCGTACCTTCTACTCCTTGCTGCGCAGCTCCAGCCCGATCCGCGTGCGCTCGCTGGAAGAGACCCATGCGGGCATGAACTCGAGCCTGCACACCCTGGCCGACGACGAGACACGACCCGACATCGGCGCCTTTAGCTATGCCTACCTGCGGCTGCCCTCCGTAGTGATCGAGGCGGAGCGGATCATATTGGCCCAATCCGAAGAAGTGTTCGAACGCAAAGGCTATCGGCGGGTCGATCAGTGGCAGATCGTGGAAGCGCCCGCGCGGCGGCGCAAGCTGTTCTACGATGCGGAGAAGCGCACCCTGGCCGCCTTCATCGCCAGTGTTTCCGACATCGATGATCTGATTCCGACCATCGTCACCTTTCAGATCGAATGGAACAAGATGCACCGCATGCTTCATGCGGCGGGGCTGGCGGCCGAATTGCAGACGCAGCAGGGCAAGCTGAACAAGCCGACGTTGAAGAAGGTACAACAGGCGTTGGGGCTGGAAGCGGACGCGTGGAAACAGGCGCAACGGCTCTTTGGGGCCGATGCGGGTGCGGTGCTGGCCACGCTGGCGACGACGCCGAAAGATTTGTCGATCCACCTGCTGGCCTCTTCGGTCACCGACTACCGACGCGCCACACAAGGCTGGTGGGACACGATCGAAACCCACGCCGACCGGACCCATCTGCCCTATCGACCCGCTTACTTCGTCTCCAGCAATCTGCACAGCTTGGTCAATCTGTTGACGGGGTATGCTTGGCAAGGGCCGCACAACCTGCGCGAGCTGCTGGCCGCGCAGAACCCCGAATCGCTCTGGGACATCTATCAAGCGTTGGAAGCGGCGGATTCAGACCATCCCGAGCGGTACAACCTGCTCTACTACGCCCAGCGCTTTGCTGAACCAAACATCACCGCCGCCCGCTCGTGGGAGCTGGAAAGCGGCATCCAGCAGATCGAGAACCCCCTCTATTTGGATGTGGGGGTACAGATCATCGACATGGCGCGTTTGCGCCCCGAACGATTTGATCCCCGCCTGAGAATGGATGGGATCGAACGGCTGCAACGCTCCAACGCGATTATTTTCAATATCGATTACCCGTTGGGGATGGCGGCCTACAACCTACTTTCGCAGGTGATGACCTCGATCGGCTCGATTCGTGGCGTTTACATCATTGGCAAGGCGGCGACGCTCAACGCGCGGGTGGGCGATGTGATGATCCCCAATGTGGTCTACGATGAACATTCGCTGAACACCTTCCTCTTCCGCAATGCGTTCAACGCACAGTCGGTCGCGCCCTACCTGCTCTACCACGATGTCTTCGACAATCAAAAAGCGGTGACGGTGCGGGGGACCTTCCTGCAAAACCAAGAGTTCATGGGCCTCTTCCACGACGAGGGCTATACCGACATCGAAATGGAAGCGGGGCCTTATCTGAGTGCGGTCTACGAGAACATCTATCCGCAGCGTTACCCGATCAACGAGATCGTGAACCTCTTTATCAACGCGCACTACGATATCGGCATTTTGCACTACGCCTCAGATACCCCTTACAGTAAGCGAAAGGCGCTGCTTTCCGAGAGCCTTTCGTATCGGGGGGTTGACGCGACCTATGCCTGCACTATCGCCGTGCTCCGTCGCATTTTCGCCACGGAACTGGCACGCGGATGAGCCGTTACCGCAGCGCGAGCGAGGTCGGGGAATGGCACTTTTGCCATCGGGCGTGGTGGCTGCACCGCATCGAGGGCCACGAGTCGCAGCATTACGAAGCGCTTGATCGCGGCAACGCGGCGCATGAAGCGCACGGCCGTGGCGTCAGGCTGGCCGTGCGACTACAGCGATTGGCGCTGTTGTTGCTGCTGGCGGGGCTGGCGGCGCTGTGTTGGTGGGGCCTCGGCCTCTGATGGGCGGCTTGGCCCTCGCGCTCCTTTTGCTGGCGCTGCTGATCTGGCGCTGGTCGGCACGGCTGCAACGGCAGAGTGGGCTGCCCAACTTGAAGGTGCGGGGCGAGGATATGGTCGAGCGGGAGGGAGAACTGCTTCGGTCGGCCCGTTATCGGCTGGTGGGGAAGCCAGATTATTTGTTAACAGTGGGTGGGCGGCTGGTGCCGGTCGAGGTCAAACCGACGCGGCGTGCGCCCCAGCCTTACCCGAGCGATCTGATGCAACTGGCGGCCTATTGCCTGCTGGTCGAAGAAAGTTTTGGCCGTGCCCCTCGCTACGGCATTCTGCGCTACGCGGATCAAAGCTGGAAGATTCCGTGGGACGATCAACGCCGCGCCGCGCTGTTGGCCACGCTAGGGGCGATGGATGACGCCGAACAACGTGGCCGGGCCACGCGCAGTCACGAACAACCGGCGCGCTGTCGCGGCTGTGGGCAGCGCGTCCACTGCGATCAGGCGTTGGGCTGAGTGGGAGGGGGTTGAGAGGGCTGGCGTGCTGCTGTTGGCGTGACGGGCTGTGGTACACAGAGCGGCGGAGATAGCGCCCGAGCTGTTAGGGTTAACCCCTCTGCGTGGCCGTTCCGTTTTGCGGTTTGCGTGCTGCGTTGTTGCTGGTTTCTTGGGGGACGGGGACGGCCACGAAAATGACAGAGTGCCCCACTTTGGGTGTTTCGCTCTCGTCGCTGAGTAGCACTAGCTCGTCATTTTCCGTGACCACAAAGAGCGGCACCAAATCTCCGTCGTAGGTCGCCACCAGCCGATCAAAATCGAACTGACTGGTGAGCGACCTCTGCTTCACCACCCCCCCCGCAGCGAACAGGCGATCCAACTGCCGATAGGTGATATCCTCGCCCCCCAACGAGTTACCACGGAGCGCTCGCGCGGGGACATCTTCTGCCCGTCGTGTGCTGCCTGCAGTCGAACTCAGTTGGAAAACGCCGTCGCGCCCAAAGGTTTCCTCGAAGTGGACCGCGGCTAAGGTGTTGACCTCGTCGTTGGGGGTGAGGGCGACTAGCCGTCCGATACCATCCAAGTTGAGCAGATCGTCGGCAGCGTCGGCCAACGCATTGCCATAGAAGGTTTCCAACCCCTGCTTCTGCGCCGCGCGTATATTGCCACGGTTGGAATCGGCCATCAGCACCTTGAAGCCCGCTGCCTTCACCGCCGCCGCGATCTCACGTGCCCAGCCGTGGGCACCGATGATGAGCAGCCCCTGCGGATGGCCATCGGAAAGGCCCAGCCAGCGGGAGAGCGGGCCGCTGCTCAGCCCGTAAATCGAGACGGTGACCACAATCGTGATGAAGATCTCCGGCACCAACTGATCGACGTGGGTGAAGCCTGCCTTCATGAGGTCAAGCGCGAAGATCGAGGCGATGGAGGCCGCCACGATCCCGCGCGGCGCCATCCACGCCAGCATGATGCGTTCCTGCACCGTCAGGCTCGAGCCGTAGGTCGAGGCCGCCACGCTGAGCGGGCGTACCACGCCCATCAGAAGCGCAATGAAGGCCCAAGAGTGCCAGTCGGTCGCGGCCTGCACCACATCGTCCAGCGGCAGGCGGGCCGACAATAGGATGAAGAGCGCGGCGATCAGCATGACGCGCAAATTCTCCTTGAATTCCAGAATATGCTTGACCGCGAAGAAGCGCTGGTTGGCAAGCGTGATGCCCATCACGGTGGTGGCGAAAAGACCCGATTCGGCCTGAAAGATGTTCGAGGCGGCGAAGACGGCCACCACGGTGGCCAAGGTGAAGGGGACATCAAGCGATTCGGGGATCCACTGCCGCCGAAGCATGGCGATGATCAGCAGCGCCCCCAGCAGCCCAAAGCCTCCGCCGATCAGCACCGTTTTAATCACGCTACCGATCACCAACGTCAGCCCCTCGCCCAAACTCTGTGCCACCAATGCCTCGAAGACGAGGACGGCCAAGGTAGCCCCGATCGGATCGATCACGATCCCCTCCCACTTCAGAATCGAGCCGACGCGGCCAATCGGCCCCATGTGACGGAGCAACGGCCCGATGACGGTCGGTCCGGTCACGACCAGAATCGCCCCGAAAAGGGCCGAGATACCGATGGGGAAGCCGAGGATGAAGGTGGCCGCAATCGTGACGAGCAGCCATGTGACGAGCGCGCCGATCGAGATGAGGTTGCGGACGACGCGTCCGATAGAACGCAGTTCGCGCAATTCCAGCGTCAGCCCGCCTTCGAAGAGGATGATGCCGACCGAGACCGAGACCAGCGGCGTCAGCAGCTCGCCAAGCAGTTCGTCAGGATTGAGGAAGCCGGTGATTGGCCCTGCCAAAAAGCCAGCGATCAGCAGCAGAAGGATGGAGGGCAGCTTGAGCCGCCACGCGACCCACTGTGCCAGAATGCCAATCACCAGTATGGCGGTCAGCCCAATGAGGAGGTGGTTGTCGTGCATAATGGGGGGTGGGACTTCCTGTTATCTGGGAGCGGTTAAGGTGCGACGCTTGTCTGCGAGTATGGCACGGGGGGGGACGATTACCAAGTGAGAGGGGGAGCGAATCGGCAATCCGGAATTGTGAAACGGGGATTTCCACTGACGGTCTTCTGTCAGGGGAGGGGAACGAGTTGAAGGGCCCCCTTCCCCCTGCGGCCCGTTGCTGTGTGCCATTTGTTTCGCGCGGCGGGATCGGTAACTCAGAGGAGAAGCGCCGCGAGTCCCGTATCCGCGCGATTTTACAAGGCGCTTTATCATCTACAAGAGGTGCCAAATGCCTCTTGTTGCAAGAGCGATGCGGCGCGGGCTCGACTCCAGTTCCAGCTCCGCCAATCCGAGGGCGCATCGGCTTCAGTGCGCGCCGGGAAGCTGCGATCGTCGAGCGCGAGCACGACATCGCACTGCTGCGCCGGCGTCAGATCGGGCCAGAGTTCGAGCAGCGTCGGGATGGCATCATCACTTAGGCTTCCCAGATAGCGTCCGTCGAAACTACGCTCGACCGTCGGCGAGAGCGCCCGTGCCACATTGGTGCGAACGATCAGTGCGTCGGGGTTGATCGACAGTAGCAGTCCGATCGTGAGGAAGCCGGTGACCAGTGCCCCAAAAATGAAGCGGTTTCGTTGGCCGCGCAGCACCGTGGCGACGAACCAGATGAAGAGCACCGCCAGCCAACCCATGAAGACCGAGGTGTAGAAGCGCAGCTCCGTCAGCCCAAATTCGGCTTGGTAGAGGCGCATGCGCTGGATCGCAGAGAGCATGATCACGAACAGCAACGCGATCAGCAGCGCCGCCAAGCCGCGGAAGAGCCGTCGCTCCGTCGCTGTGTCAGCGCGGGCGATCCAATGCATCGCCAGCAGCAGTGGCAAGACCAACGCGGCCACGGTGACCAACTCAAAGAAGCCGCGCCGCGCATATTCCGCGTAGCTCAGCGTCACGCTGGCTTCGATGAGCGCCGCACCACCGAAGAAATAGCGGAACTGGACCAATACGAACGCGATGAACAGAAGATTGAGTAGCCCCAGTACGACCCCGACCTCGATGGGGCCGAGTTGCACGGGGGAGGTCACGGTCGAGGGTTCCGCTCGATTGGCGGCCAGATAGCGCTCAATCACCACATAACGCAGGAAACCCACACTGATCCACGTAAAGAATCCGATCAGAATCAAATGGGAGATCAGTTTGGAGAGATCTATATCCAGCAGATCCGTCACGAGGCCTTGGAAAACGGCATCGGCCGCCATGAATAGGGTGCCAAAGAGGATTAGCAGAGGAACGGCGATCAGCAGGCCACGCAACAATGGCAGGGCCACTCGCGTGAGTTGGTTGCGCGGCAGCTTGCCCCATTTCACCTCGGAAAAAACGAGGGGCAACGTGCCAAAAGCGGCGTGGAATGTGCTGAGGAGGTTGACCGCGACATAATCGAGCAGTCCCGCACGGCGCGAACGGCCCCGTACCGTGTAATGCGCGGCCAGCGCCAGCGCCACCGCGGTGGCCAATAGGCAAAGTCCAATCAAAGTGGGCGAGCTGCGCCACGCGATGCCAGCGGCGAAGAAGAGGGCGGCCAACCAAAGCCAGCGCCCATCGCCCTCCGTGGGGATCCGTTGTAGCTTTAGCAAGGCAAAGACTGTGCCGACCACCGCGCCCACCCAAAGCGGAACATTGAGCCCCCACGGCACTTGGCGTAGTAGGCCATCGCCCAAAAGACCGAGTAGCAGCGCGGCCAACAGCACGGTAAAAGCAATGGCGCTGCGTCGTAAAGCGTTGCGGTCGACGGTCTCTTCGACGGCGGCGACCGGCGGCATCTCCAATGAAATCGCTTTTTCCATAATCTCGATCCTCGCGGTGGGGTAAATGGTGCTACAACATCATTGTACGTCAAGTCGGTGCGAATGTTCCAACTCGGTTGCAGCAGCGCCGACGCATAGGCGGGCAGTGAAGCGAGCGCGGTGGGGCGAGCCACCTCGATGGGCCCTTCAATCACCCTGCGCGGCCGCGCGCTAGACAAAGGCGTTTGCCACATCGTCCGCTTGCTATAAGCTATCGGGGTTGCGGCAAAAGCGCTCTTTGGGGACGTTTGTACCCGTGACAGCAGTCCGCGTCCCTGGCATCCGAACGCGCTGCTTTCTCCGCTTATCATCCGCCTAGAAGGGATATTTCATGTTACGCATCAATCTTGTTCGCGCCGTGCGCCAGCGCCTCGCCCTGCTCCTCACCGTTGGCTTCGTTTCGTTGCTCTGCTGCATCGGGGGCGCCTTTGCCTCGTTCGTCGTGGCCCCGCAGCAGCGGATCGATGCCTCGCGCACGGCGCGAATGTCGACGCTTTCCTACGAGGCGTTCCAAGCCGCGCCAGCGGGAGAGCGGCTGATTGTGATGGGGGCCTTGGCCGATAATCCGCCGATCAGCGACGAAGGGGAGTTTGTTGCTTATCAAATGGAGCGCTGGACGACGACGCTGATCGAAGATGAGGAACAGGGCGATTTCTACACGGGGAAGTGGGACACGGAGAATCGCGTTACCGAGATTCCGGTACTGAATGTTTCCATCGAGGGGGGCACGGTGGCAACGCTTCCGACCGAATCGCTCCGACTCACGGGCGCTTTGCACGAGGAAATCTTCGAGAGTGACAGCGCGGAGGTTGACCTGACGAACAAGCGGCCCGATGACTCACGCCGATATGAAGGGCTGCGCAACGGTGATACCGTGACGATACTGGGGGCGAAGGGCAGCGGCGGCGCGTTGATCCCGGAAGCGCTCTACGCGGGAGATCGGGTCGCTTTTGATCAAAGCAACGTCAATCAGGCCTCTAGCCTCTTTCAAATGGGGATCTGTATGATGGGCCTAGCGCCGCTGCTCTTGCTTGCGGGGCTGCTTTTCGCCCTCTTCAAGCGATAGCCCTACAGATAGCCCAACCCTTTTGCCTCGTGAAGAAGCTCATCGCGGAATGGGGGCGCGGCAATGGCGACCAATTCGTGGACCCGCTCGCGCACCGATTTGCCGTGCAACGAGGCGACGCCATGTTCGGTCACGACGTAATGAACATCGTTGCGCGTGGTGACGACCCCTGCGCCTGTCTTCAATGTGGGCACGATGCGGCTCAGCGTTCCGCCACGCGCGGTCGATGTGAAGGCGATGATCGGCAAACCGCCCTTCGAGCGACCTGCGCCACGAATGAAATCGACCTGTCCCCCCGCGCCGCTATAGAAACGCGGCCCGATCGAATCGGCGCAGACTTGGCCGGTCAGATCGACTTCAATCGCCGAATTGATCGCCACCATCCGATCGTTGCGTGCAATGTTGAAGGGATCGTTGACATAATCGGTTGGGTGAAGTTCGATCAGCGGGTTATTGTTCACGAAGTTGTAGAGCGCCTGCGAGCCGAAGAGGAAGCCCGCCACGATTTTCCCCGGATGGAAACTCTTTTTGGCACACGTGATGACGCCCCGCTCCACCAAATCGATCACGCCATCCGAAAAGAGCTCACTGTGGATGCCCAGATCCTTGTGATCGCCCAGTTGGCGCAGCACCGCATCGGGGATGCTGCCAATGCCCATTTGCAACGTGGCGCCGTTGGGGATCAGCGCGGCGATCCGCGCACCGACCTGCATCGACAACTCGTCAGTGCCGCCCTGGGGCGCTTCTGGCACGGGGTAGTCGGCCTCGACGATGGCGTGGAGGCGGCTGATATGGATGAACGAATCGCCCAGCGTGCGCGGCATCTGCGGGTTGATCTCGGCTATGATCAGCCGGGCCGCTTCGGCGGCGGGTTTGGTGGAGCCAACCTCGACCCCAAAGCTGCAGAAGCCGTGCTCGTCCGGTGGGGAGAGGCTGACCAGCGCCACATCCAGCGGTAGGGAGCCATCGCGGAAGAGGCCAGGAATTTCGGAGAGATGAACCGGTGTGAAGTCGGCTTCGCCGCGCTGCACCGCTTTGCGCACCGATGCCCCGATGAAGAGCGCATTGTGACGAAACGAAGCCGAATAATCGCTGCTGACATAAGGGGCGTCGGCAAAGGTGAGAATGTGGGTGATCTCCACGTCCCGTACCTTCGGCGCATGGTCGGTCAGCGCTTGGATCAGCACTTTCGGAACCCCCGCGCCGCCACCGATATAGACCCGTTGACTCGATTCGACGACCGCGATCGCGTTCTCCGCCGTCGTCACCTTTTGTCGATAGAGCCTGTCCCAGTTCATGCCACACCCCCGCTCAGATCAACTTCCTGCTCACAGCCGAGCGCGGCGGCGATATCGGAATTGGCGATCTTCCCCTGATAGCTGTTCACCCCGCGCAAAAGACTGCTATCCTCCTGAATTGCCGCCTCTACGCCGAGTGCGCCGATCGCCCGCAGGTAGGGGAGCGCCGCATTGTTCAGCCCGTAACTGGCGGTGCGGGCTACCGTGGCTGTGATATTGGGGACACAGTGGTGAATGACCTCATGGACCGTGTAGGTCGGATCGACGAGTGTGGTGGGGCGGCTGGTGGCGACGCAGCCGCCGCTGTTGATCGAGAAGTCGATCACTACCGTGCCTGGGCGCATTTGCTTGACCATCTCCTCTGTCACCACGATGGGGGAGCGCGCGCCCGGAATCTGAATGGCCCCGATCAACACATCGGCGAATCCGGTGGCACGCCGAATGTTGAAGGCATTCGAAAGCATGGTGGTGACCCGCCCTTCGAGCAGTTGGTCGACCATCTGCAACTGCTCCAGTTCGCGGTCTAGGATCACCACCTCGCTCCGTAACCCCAAGAAGGCGCGGGCGGCATTCATCCCCAGAATGCCTGCCCCAAGGATGACCACCGAGGCGGGTGCGACGCCCGGAATGCCGGAGAGCAGCACCCCGCGCCCCCCTTTGTCGTTGGTCAGCAAATCGCCCGCAATCACGGGCGCGAGCCGTCCGGCGACCTCGCTGGTGGCGTGCAGCACGGGCTGGTAGCCATCGTCGCGGCGGATCATTTCGAAGGCGATGGCGGTGATCTCCTTCTCGCGCAATCCGTTCACCATCTGCTGAGAGGCGACCGGCAGGTAGAAGTAGCTGAGAATGGTCTGACCGGGTCGGAATTGCGCCGCTTCCTCCCGCATGGGTCGCGCGACTTTTACCACCACATCGGCGCGGCCGTAGGCTTCTGCCGCCGAGTGGACGATGATGCCGCCTGATTGCCGATAGGCTTCATCGCTGAAGCCCGCTTCGGCCCCCGCATCCCGTTCGATATAGACGGCGTGGTTGGCCCGCGTCAGGCTCAACACACCCGACGGTGTCAGCGCGACCCGCCGTTCGCGGTCACGTATCTCTTTGGGTAGCCCGAATTCCATGAGGGGGGGTCCTTTGAAGATGCTGCCACGTCGTGGCAGGTCGATGTCGAAACACTATCATTGGGTTGTCGGTTCGGCCGGATTACATGGGCAAGCGCTGCGCCAGCCCGGTGCACCGCCAAACGGCGCGAGTCGCCGCCGATGGACAATGCCAATCGGCGACTCGGCGTGGAAATGGCAACGGGATCGGCGGCGCGAATCGCCGCTTAGCCGTGGCCGGAAGAGCGGATGATGAGTAAGGGGCGATCAGCTTGGTTGAGCACGCCCGAGGTCACACTGCCATAGAAGACGCGTGCCAGCCCCGTGCGTCCGTGGCTCGCCATGGCAATAAGAGAGGCGTCTTCTTGATCCGCCCCTTCTAGAATGGCATTGACGATGGGGCCGGGAAGCACCAGAGAACGGGCCGCGATGCCCCTCTCGTTCAGTTGCTGCGCCAAGCTATCCAAATAGGCGGCAACCTCGCCTTGACGGCGCTCGGACTCTTCCTCGTCGTAGTAGGGGAACATGTCGTAGGGGGTGACGAGCGCAGCCATCGGTTCGAAAATCTGCAGCAGAATCAGTTCAGAACCAAACTGGTGGGCAATCGCTTCGACATGCGGCAGAATCGCCTCGGCCCGCTCGGAGCCATCCAGGGGCACTAAGATTCTCTCGTACATGGCATCCTCCTTGAAAATGTGTCCTCATTGACGAAATCGGGGCTTTGCCCATGATTATAGAGGGTTTGTGCCCGGTCGAGTAGTAACATTTGCCATATCGCGGACGGGCGAAAGTCGCCGGTAATCAGAGGGAACGCGGGGCGCTGAGCGGCAACGCATGGGGTGTGGCGTCGCCATTCCGATTGACAACCCGTCAAAAGAGACGATGCGCTTTCCGTATGCCCAACGGCACAGCATAGATAAGGGAGAAATCGACATGAGGAACTGCTATACCTGTCAGCTTGTGGCGCGTCGGGATGCGGGGGAAGCGCCGCTGTGGGATGCCATTGTTCGCACTGCGCATTGGGATTTGGCGCATGCCTACGACTCGTCGCTGCTGGGGTGGTTGGTGCTGGTTTCGCGTCAGCATCGGGGCGCTGTCCACGAGCTGACGGCGGCGGAAGCGACGGAACTGGGGCCGCTGCTTCACCGTGCCTCGCAGGCGTTGCAGGCGGCGACGGGCTGCGTGAAGACGTACGTGATGCAGTTCGCGGAAGCGGCGGATCATCCGCATGTCCACTTCCATATCGTGCCGCGTCTGGCCGATCTGCCCGATGACCGGCGAGGCCCCCATATATTTGGCTATTTGGGTGCGCCAGAATCAGAGCGTGTCAGTGACGGGCAAATGAACGAAATTGCGCGCCGCATCCGTTTATTCCTGCAGTAGGTGCTTGCCTGAGCCGATTGCAGGGCGGCGACAGCAGGCGCCCATTCACCGATCATAAGGAGGAAACCATGCCCATCATCCTGATAAATGGCCCGCTGCAAAGTGCCGTCTGTGACTATGGGGTTGGTCACCAGCTTCCTTTGGGATTGCTGATGATCGGCGGACCGCTGCTCGATGCGGGACACGAGCTGAGCCTGATCGACGCCGCCCGCCATCATCTGAGCGATGCCGCGATCCTTGCTGCCGTTCGGGAAAGTGAAGCGCAGATCGTGATGATGGCGCACGTCGGATCGACCTCGGCCCATCCATGCTGTACCCGCCTGTTGGCAGCGATTAAAGCGGAGATGCCGGAGGTGTTCACGGTCTATGGGGGTGTTTACCCCACCTATCATTACAAAACCGTGCTGGCAGAGCATCCGGAAGTCGATGTGATTGTGCGTGGCGAGGGCGAAGCCACCGTACTTGATCTGGTCGCAACCCTCGCCAGTCAAAAGGCCAGCGATCGGTTCGACCTCTCGTCAGTCGCGGGTATCGCGTGGCGCGATCGAGGGGAAGTCAGGATGACCGCCTCCCGTCCGCCCATTCAGCAGTTGGATGCGTTCCGCATCGGCTGGGAACTCATCACAGATTGGGACGCTTATCAGGCCTTTGGCTTGGGGCGTGCGGCGGTGGTGCAATTCTCGCGGGGATGTCCGCACACCTGCACCTACTGCGGTCAATGGATGTTTTGGAAGCGGTGGCGCCACCGCGGGGTGAAGGCGTTCGTGGATGAGATGGAATGGCTCTACCGCGAACACGACGTGCGCTTCTTTTGGCTGGCCGATGAAAATCCCACGACGATCAAGGGGACGTGGGCGGCGGTGCTCGCCGAAATCGGAGCACGGGCGCTTCCCATCGGGATGTGCGCGTCGATCCGGGCGCAAGACATCGTCCGCGACGCGGACATCCTGCCACTCTATCAGCAGGCAGGTTTTCTCTACGTCCTCATGGGCGTGGAGACGGTGAGCGATGCCACTCTCGACAAGATACGCAAAGGCTCCACGGTGGATGATGCCTATCAGGCCGTGCGACTCCTGCGTGCGCACGGCATCTTGTCGATTGTTGACTACATGTTTGGGATCGAAGAGGAATCGGTGCAGAGCATCGTGCGGGCACTCAGGGGGCTGCTGCACTACGATGGTGACTTCGTGAATGCACTTTTCTTGACCCCCCATGCGTGGACCCCGCTGGGCCGCGCCTTACAAGATGCGCCACGGGTGGAGGAGGATCGTTGGCGCTGGGATTACCGACAGCAGGTGGTGGATGTGCCGGGCCTTTCGCCGACCCAGCTCTTCCTTGGCGTCAAAATCGTTGAAACGCTCTACCACCTGCACCCGCGTCGTCTCTGGCGGATTCTCACGGTGTCGGATCCTCGGCTGCGTCGTCTGCTACGATTCAGCCTCCGGCACACTACGGCGGTCTTTGGCTACGAACTCTACGATTTCTTTCGCCATCGTCGTCGCTACCTGCAACAGGCGCATCAAAAACAGCCACGCAGCGCGCAGCTTGCCAGCAGATAGGGCAGATTCAACGTGCTGGGCTATGCCTTGCCACGTGGTGCAGCGCCAGCATGATCACGAACAACAGCGCGAGCGCAACGGGGATGGCGTTAAGCGTACTGCGTGTCGCCAAGAGGCCGAGCAGACCCGGCAGCAGCGCGCCACCCAAGCCCGCCGCCGCCACTTGGATGCCGATGCTGTTCGTGGTGAAGGCAGCGCCGACCCGTTGCGCTGTCCCAGAGACCAACGCGGGGTAGATCGGCGCAATGGCGAGGCCGACCAGCGCCACCGCAACGACCGCTGCGATGGGGGGTCCCGGCCGGACAAGGAGTAGGGCGCCGACCGTCGCCAAGAGTAGCCCCCCGTTGACGAGCCGCTGATTGGCGATGCGTGTCGCCGCGACCCCCGCGATGATCCGCCCAACGGTGAACATGGCCCAATAGCTGCCGGTCACCAACCCCGCCACCGTCGGCGCGACGGCGCGTGCGTCGGTCAACAGCGTGTAGAGCCAGAGTCCCAAGCCCAGTTCAGCGCCGGTGTACAGGAAAAAGAGGAAAGCGCTCAACCAGACCCTCGGCTGGCGCAACGTGCCGCGCCACGGGGCCGCGTCGGGCGCGATTTTCTCGCCGCGCTGCGACGTGTCCACTTGCCAGACGGACAGCCGCGTCGCAAAGGCAAGCGCGAGCAGCAGTTGGGCGATACCCACCACGATGTAGCCCCCACGCCATGTCTCCCACTGGCGGAGCGAGGCCGTCATGATCAGCGGGCCGAGCGTGATGCCGACGCCGAAGCTGGCGTGCAGCCATTGCATCGTCCGGTCGCTGAAGCGCTCCGCGACGTAGCCGTTGAGTCCCGCGTCGATCGCCCCCGCGCCCAAGCCCGCGGCCACAGCCAGCGTCAGCAGCAGCCCCCACGTCGGCACTACGGTGTACCCCAGCAGCGCCCCGCCCGTCAGGGCGCAGCTTGCGGCCAGCAGCCAGCCCAGCCCGATACGCGCGATCAGTAAGCCGCTGGTGAAGCTAGACAGAAGGTAGCCGCTGATCATCACCGCCATCAGTTGGCCGAGCGCATCCAGTGGCACCCCAAAGCTTTGTCGCAACGTGGGCCACGCCACTCCCAACAGGCCATCTGGCAGACCGAGCGAGATGAAGGCGATGAAGGCGAGGACGAGGAGCAGGGGCGCGGGTTGATTTCGTGTCGACATGAGGACAGAGCGGAGAATGGAAAATGGGGAGATAACGGGCTGGAGTGATTCAGTGCGTTAGAGACTTCAATCGTATTCCTGTCACACCCTACACGGCCTCGCCATTCAGCACGATCTGATGGCTGATTGGCATCGCGGGATCGAGCGAATCGGAGACGGAGCAATATTTCTGGATGGAGAGCGAGACGGCCCGCTCCGCCTGCTCCGCTGACAGCCCCTCGGCCTCGATCTCGAAGCGCAGGTGGAGGCTGACGAAGCGGGCGGGAATGGCATCGGCCCGTTCGCCGCTGGCGACAACGTGGAGCCGAGTCAGTCGCTTGCGCTGCTTCTGGATGATCTCGACGACATCGACCGAGGCGCAGCTTGAGACGGCGAGCAGCAGCAGGTCAACCGGCCGTGTGCCGATATCGTTGCCACTGGAGATAACGACAGGGTTGTTGTCGCTGCCGGTGCCCAGGTAGCGTTGCTTTTCGATCCAAGTGAGTTCGGTTTGGTTGGCCATGTTATTTTTCCTTCTATGGAGTGAATGTTGTCTGCGACGGACTGGGCCGCCGACTGGATTTTAGTTGTTCGTCGGGAAGCTGTCATACGCGCGGGGTATCCTGTTCGTTCCGCAACGTCACCCTTCGGGCTGCTGTCCAACACAGGATGGCCCCGCCATTCATTCCCCCACACGTTTGTTGCGCCTTTGGACGACCCCCTCACTCGCCAGCCCATTCGTATAGCACATCCGGCAGTCCCTCCTCATTATCACTGCCGTCCCCCGTCCTGATCACGATGAAACCGTGCCGTTCATAGAAACGGCAGGCGCCGACATTGACGCGGAAGGTGTAGAGACGTAGGGGCGGGCCGTACCGCGCTTTGGCGCTCGCCACAAAACGGCTGCCGATCCCCCGCCCGGTCATGGCGGGGTCAAGGTAGAGTTGATCGATCCAACCGACCCCGTCCGCGCGGCTGAGCGCCATCATGCCAACTAATCGCTTTCCGAGTTCTGCTACTTCAACATCGCTTTCGGGCAACAGCCGATGGCTGATCCAGCGGCGCACATCCTCATCGTCGTGCACCAGCGGAATGGTGGGTTCCAAGCGCTTACGGGCGGCCAAGTACAGCTCAGCGATGGCAACCGCATCCTCAGGGGTCGCCACTCGCAACACGATTTGCATAGGCGCCATTAGCGTGCCTGCCCCTCTTGTAAAGTGAGTTTCAGCCCCTCGTGCGAGGCGACGAAGCCCAACCGTTCATAAAAGCGGTGCGCATCGGGCCGCGCCTTGTCGGTGGTGAGCTGCACCAGCCCACAGCCAGCGTCGCGGGCCCGCGCCATGGCCCACGCCAAGAGCGCCTGCCCGACCCCCTGCGAACGGGCCGACCGTGCCACCCGCACCCCCTCGATCTGTGCGCGCCACATCCCGCAGCGGGACAGGTTGGGGATCAGCGTCAGTTGCAGCATCGCCACGATCGCTCCGTCGCGTTCGGCGACGATCAATTCATTGTTAGGGTCGCGGTCAATCGCGGCAAAGGCGCGGCGATACCGGGCGTCCAACGGCATTGCCGCGCATTCCCGCGTGGCGCCGAGCGGATCGTCGGTCAACATCGCCACCAAACGTGGCAAATCGCTGATCGTGGCAGCACGGAACTGTAACGCAGAGTCGTCCATCGAACTCCTCCTTCTCTCGGATGAGGGGAGAGTATGACAGAGGGCGGGGAGAATAGCGAAGGGGGAGCTGTTGGCGATGGTCACCCCGCGCGGCCTTCGTGAATCGTGGTTCGAAGCAATGCACTATCGAAGCGAGCCACCCCCGGATCGCAAGGGAGAACAAGGCAGGCCGCCTGCCTTTCTCAAGGCGCCACAGGGTTACGCAGCCGCCCGGGGCAGAATCCACGAGAGTCTGGATGCCAGCACCGAAGAGGCTGAGGGCACGGGAAGCTCATCAGTGAGGCTACTCTGGGGCAGCCCCTGGGGGTCGTCACGTCAGACGCCACACATCACGGGCCGATAAAAGGCAGCAAACGCTTGGGGCGCACCACCCGTACGTACACCCAAGTTACTCCTTTTGGTTGACTGTAACTATACTTCGTGGATGAACCGAATTCGGCCATGCCCCCGGCCCTTGCTGTTGATGATGTTGGGACTTTTGCCGCTAATCGTGGGTTGTGGGCCTCTTCGTCACCCCGATCCGGTCATCAAAGTCGGGCTGCTGGCGCCGTTAGACGGTGCGCGTCGCTTGCAGGGCAATCATCTGCTGCCCGCAGTGCGTGCCGCCACACCCGCACAGGTACAGGGTCGGCGGATCGAGTGGGTGATCTTGGATACGCAGGGTGAGCCGGATATTGCAGCGCAGCGAGCGCAAGAGCTGCTGGCCGATCCGGCGGTGATTGGCGTTGTCGGCCCGCTCTTACCCAGTGAGGTGGAAGCGGTTGCTCCGGTGGTCGCGGGCAAGATTGCTTGGTGGCCGCTGGCGCCCGATGGCGAGGCGGGCGTGACGGCGTGGTTGGGGGAGCCGTTGGCCGCAGACGCGGGCGGCTGGGGCAGCAGCGCGTGGTTAGCGCTGCGGCGCGGCGAGATCTCGGCCTACTACGCGCCGAGACTACCTGCTGACTTAGGCGATTTCGCCCCCCTAGGGGGTGCGCAACCGTGGCCCCAAGATTGGCTGGCGTGGCAGGCGACCCAAAACGCTTTCACGTCGATGGAGCAGGCGTCGGCGCTGACAAGAAGCGCGGTGATGGGGGTGGCAACGCCGCCCCGATTCGGCGAAGCAACCCGCTACTTGAGCACGGATGGACAATTCCCCGGACAGCCTCAATAAGGGCATTCCGGTGGGGAGGGGGATAGACGCGACGGATGGGAACCGTGATCTTACCGTTGTTCACCGCACTGGCAATCGCCCTATGGGGCATTCTTTGGTACCGTGAAGAACAGAGCGAACGTGGCCATCTGTCGATCAGTCAAGTCAAGGCACGCCTGCAACCCCAGACCCTTTCGCCTACCGAACTGGAATCACTTTTGATTCCTAGGGAGATGATCCGCGATTTCGACAGCCCCTTCGATGCCGAAGCCACCCCCGAGGCGCTGCCTTACCCGCAGAACCCCGTGCCGCTGAACGATGATCGTGCCGGTGCGATTGAGACACCTACCGAGGAGGCCGGGGAGACGCTGATGGGCTACTGCGTCCGCTGCCGCGCCAAACGCTTCTTAGTAAGGACGGAGATCACCACGACCCGCAACGGGCGACCCGCCGTGCGCGGCGAATGTGCCATCTGTGGCGCGGGAATGTTGGTCTTTTCGGTCAGTGACAAACAGAGAGACGGCTGAGATGATTGGTCCGCTCCTCTGTTGATTTGATCTGAGCAGCAGAAGGAGCGGCTGCTGCGCCAGTTCGAAAGCGCGCGACAATAACTTGAAATCAGTAACAACGAGCGAACATGAAGCAGCTACGAATATCCCCGCGAGAGACGGTAGATTACCGTTACGATCCCACGGAAGACCGCCTTGAGATTAGATTTTCCGACGCCTCGACCCCCACCGCGCCAGAGGCCGTGCCCCATGCCCCACATGTGACATTGCAGCGCGACACGGAGAGTGGCGCGGTGTCCGCGCTCCGCGTGGACGGTGTTCAGCAACTGATATTGGAGCGATTGGTCACCGATCTGATCTTTGAACTGCGCCCCATGCTCAGCCCTCCCGTCCCCGCGCCCGCAGCGTCGCCGCGTGAAAGCGTGGCCGCACCCACAGAACCCGTGGCCGAGGCAACGCCGAGTGAAGCGGAGAGCGCCGCCAGCGACCGTGTACCCGCACCGTTGGGCGACGATGTCGAGGCAACGGCGCAAAGCGCGGAGCAAGCCGACGCCAAGCTCGGTGACCAGGACGTTGAGCACGGCGCTGCGCTGCACAACGAAGAGGCCGAGCATGGGCCGCGCCCCAAACGCCGCCGACGGCGCGGTGGCAGACGGCGACGAAAGCAGCGCCAAGAGACCCCAGCCACGGACGAGCCGTCCGACGCTGCTTCGAACGACGGGGACGATGACGCCCGCGCCGTGCAGAGCGCCGACACCGACGAAGCGACGCCCACCGCAGCCGACCGCAGCGAAACGAAGACGGACGCCGCTTCGTCGCGGCGTCGGACGCGGCGTGGACGCAAGGGCAATCGAGGGCAAGAGGCGGAAGAGGAGCCATCGGCGCGAGATGAGCCACTCCCTGCCGACCGCAGCGCCCCGATCGAGGGGCTGGATGCCCCTGAAAGCTTTGCCTTTATGGGGCTGCACCCCAATATCGGCCAAGTGATTACCGTCCTCGATTTTACCGAGCCGACACCGATCCAGCGCCGTGCCGTGCCAGAGGCGATGGCGGGCCGCGATATCATCGGTCTGTCGCAGACCGGCACCGGCAAGACGCTGGCCTTCCTTGTGCCTGCGCTGCACAAACTGGTGACCGAGGGCAATCGCCGCCACCAGCCGCGCGTCTTGGTGCTGACCCCGACCCGCGAGCTTGCGGTGCAGGTGGCCGACGAAGCCAACACGCTTGCCATGCACACCGATCTGCGCGTCGCCACGCTTTACGGCGGGGCGCCGATGGGCAAGCAGATCCGCGAGTTGAAGCGTGGCGCTGACCTGATCGTGGCGACCCCCGGCCGGCTGATGGATCATATGCGCCGCCGCAACGTGACGCTCGATACGGTCGATTATTTGGTGTTGGACGAGGCGGATCGCATGTTGGACATGGGCTTTTTGCCGGATGTACGCACCATTTTGCGCGATTTGCCGCGCGAACGGCAAACGCTCTTTTTCTCCGCCACCATGCCGCCGCCCATCGAATCACTGTCGCTGGAAATGCAGCGCGAGCCGGTGTTGGTGGAGGTGGCCCGTCAGAAGCCCGCAGAAGGGATCGAACAACTGCTCTTCCCCGTCGAACGCCATCTGAAGCTCGATCTGCTGCTCCATCTGCTGCGGCGTGACGCGGCGATGGGACGGGTGCTGGTTTTTACCGAGACCAAATCCGAGGCCGATATCGTGGGCCGCAAGTTGAAGGAGCAGGGGGTCAACGTCGAGGTGATGCACGGCGACCTGAACCAGCGTCAGCGGGAGCGTGCTTTGTCGAGCCTAGCCGATGGCACGGCCCGCATCCTTGTGGCAACGAACGTCGCCGCACGCGGCTTGGACATCGACGGCATCACCCACATCGTCAACTACGATGTGCCGCAGGGGGTCGACGAATATGTCCATCGCATCGGTCGCACCGCGCGGGCCGACGCCAAGGGCCATGCCTTCACCTTTGCCACCACCGCCGATGAGGGCATGGTGAAGCGCATCGAAGGGGCACTGGAAAAAGCGTTGCCGCGCCAGAGGGTCGAAGAATTCGATTACGATGTAGAAACCCCGTCCTGGGCCAAACCCTCCGCCGAAGAAATCACCGCGCTGCTGACCAAGCCCGCCACCCTCGGCGACCGCTTCAAATCGATGATGGGGCGGCGACGGTAGGAAGGGAGGCCCAGCCTTGTGGCGCTCGTCGGGTCGAAAATGGGATGACTGACGGCGCCGTGGCGAATGGAGTCGTCATGGCCGTCGCGCACCACCGATGATGAAAGTGGCACGTGACGACGTGGCGCTGTACGGGTGTGGGGAATGGCAAAGCAATGAATTATCAAGGGCAATGCCCTGTTCCGATTCGCTATTCGCCATGGTGTGGTTGTAGCGATCGACCACTAGACAACGCGACGACGCTATGCCACTCGCTTAATTTCAGGCCAGAATGGGAAGGCGCTCATTAAGAGCGCCTTCCAGATTTTGTTCTGCTATTCGGATCAGCGGCTAATCTAACTCGCGCGGGAGCCAGAGCGCTTCCAGCTTGCCCGCGCTGTGGATCGAGAGCGCGCGCCAATCGTCGATGTCGAAGGTGATGACGGCGAGGGAAGCGGTCGGCATATGCTCATCGTCGCCGGTGAGCATCGCCTTCAGATACGTCATGCCCGGGTTGTGGCCGATCAGCATCAGGCGGTCGATCTGTGGCTTCGTTTTCTCCGCCACGGCGACGTATTGCTCTGGATCGGCCATGTAGAGCGAGCGGTTATAGCGCACTTCCCCCTCGTAGCCACAGCTCTCGGCCACCAGCTCTGCCGTCTGACGTGCCCGCGCGGCGGTTGAGCTGATGATCAACTCTGGTACCAATTCCTCATCGACCAGCAATTGACCCATCACAGGGGCCGCCTGCTCTCCCCGTTTCGCCAACGGGCGATCATGATCCCACAAGCGTGGCTGTTTGTGGCTCGATTTGGCATGGCGCAGTAATAGCAGCGTTTTCACAAGGCTCTCTCTCTTCGAACAGCGAACGATGCCAGAGTTTGGCGTAGATTCGCAGGGTTGGCAAGTCACAGGGTGTCGGCACGAGGGGTGCGCCCCAAGCGTATGCCGCCTTCTACCGCGCGTGACGTGTGAAGCCTGCCCTGAGCAAAGTCGAAGGCTGTGCTGTATCCAACAAGGACTACCCTATTTCTCTCCGCCATGCTCTGTTGGACGCCCCCTAGCTTCCGCCCCGCCCTGCGCCTTCGAACGGTCGTCCCTCACCGCCCGTGCAAAAATCATAGCCGACGGCGTTACTTGATATTGTGCAGTGACTGTTCAAATTCATGGCGCGCCACAACAGTGAGCTGCCCACGTTTCCTTCCTATTCATGGCGGACAGGAGGTCCCGCATGAGCAGTAGATATGATTCTGAGGAACGGCAAACATCCCCATCTCGCAATTCCATCCGACTGACGTTTCGTGTGGCCGACGGTGAGGTGGCGCTCGTCTCAAAAGAGCGGCTCCGTATGATCACGCCCCCTTCCGTCGGCGAGCGGCCCGAAATTGGCACGAATGGCGGCTATTGGGTGGAACTCCGCAACGGTCAGGACGAGGTGATTTTCCACCGCGTGCTCACCGCACCCCTTCTCCATTCGGTCGAACTTTTCGCGCCAGACGGCACCATTGAGCGCGCCTTTGGCGAGAGCGCCGAAAGTCGCTTCGAGGTCCTGATCCCCGACCGTGACGATGGGCGCTCTATCGCACTGATCGGCGAATCGTTGACCCCGTCCAAGTCGTCACGCAAGAAAGCGGCGGAAACGCGCGAACTTGCCCAATTTTCACTCGTCGATGATGAGAAAGAGAGCGAATAATGGGCGCTTCTGATGGCTACGTTGTTGGTACAACGAAAGTCGTTGATCATGGGCCGAACAGTGATCGTTGGAACTTGGTCATCGTGGGGGACGGCTACCGGCTCTCCGAACTGAACCAGTATCACACCGATGTCCAGAGCTTCTTGACGACATTCCGCACCACCGCTCCCTTCAACGAGCTGTTTTGCGGCATCAATGTCCACCGAGTGGACGTGGTCTCGAACGAAAGCGGGGCCGACATCCCCGCATGTGCGGGCGGAACACCCGTTGCGGTGAATAGCTATTTCGACGCAACCTTTTGTTCCAACTTCGCGGGGTCGCCGATGGAGCGTTTGCTGACCATCGACTCCGGCTTGGCCACCACCGTGGCGACGACCCAAGTTCCCGAGCGCCATCAGGTGCTCTGCATCGTCAACTCCAGTAAATATGGTGGGGCGGGGGGCGCTGTGGCGACCTGTTCTACCCACGGTTCGGCGGCCCAGATTGCCATTCACGAGATCGGCCATAGCGCCTTTGGCTTGGCCGACGAGTATGGGGGGAATGGAAGCGGAACCCCGGCGGGTGAACCGTCGGAGCCGAATGTCACCCGCAACACCAACCGCAACACCAATAAATGGCGTACGTTGATTGCGCCAACTACCCCCATGCCGTCCGCCTGCGACGGCAGTTGCGCTTCGTCTACCTGTGTGGCCCCGGCCAGTGCGCCCGCCGCAGGCGCGGTCGGCACCTACGAGGGTGGTATTTACGCGAACTGCAACACTTACCGCCCGCTGCCTGATTGCTACATGCGGACGCTCGGGACCCCCTTCTGCCCGGTCTGCGCGGGCGTGATTCGCCAGACGTTGCAACCCTTCTTGCCGACCGAAACTATCAACCTGCTCACGCCCAGCATCAACTTTTTCAACGTGCCTGCGGGGATGGGCGGCATCGGGGTCACGACTCAACGCGCCATCGTCTGGGAAGTGCGCACCTGCCGCCAACTGACCTTCCAAATCATCAACGGCCCGAGCGGGGGCTTTGGCGTGCCCGCTGGCACCTCGGTTTCGGTAACGGCGGATCCCACCGTGCCGTTGGCGAAGGCACGGCTCTGGCTCTCGTACACATCGACCAACCCGGGTGACCTCGCGAATGGCCAAGTTACGGTGCGCTGCAATCAAACGGGCCAAACGTGGCTGATCAACATCAGTGCCAATACGATCGCCCGCCCACGCGCCGCCGTCGCGCTCGTGCTCGACCGATCGGGCAGCATGAACGAAGATGCGGGGGATGCGGTCTCGAAGGTGCAGAAGCTACGGGAAGCGGCCAACACCTTCATCAGCCTCATGCCACCGAACGATGGGATTGGCATCGTGCGTTTCAACGACACGGCCCAACGGCTGATGGAAATCCAAGAGGCGGGCGTGGCACCCAGCGGGCCGGGGCGCACGACCGCACTCAACCACATCATGGGGGCCGACTTGAACCCGGGCGGCAACACCTCGATTGGCGATGGTGTGGTGAAGGGCAAGCAGATGCTGGACGATGGCCAAGCCAGCGCCGCCACGCCCTACGATGTAACGGCGGAGGTCGTGCTGACCGATGGCATGTGGAACCAGCCGCCCTCGCTCAACGATGTCGGGGGAAGCCTTACGGCGACGAGCTATGCGGTTGGCTTGGGTTTGCCGTCGAACATCAGTGTAGGGGCGCTGACGTCGCTCTGCCAGGGGAACAACGGCTATCTGCTCGTGACCGGTGCGATCACACCCGACCAATCGATGCGCTTGAGCAAGTATTTCGTGCAGATCCTGGCAGGTGTCACCAACGCCCAAATCGCGGCGGACCCCGCAGGGATGCTGGATGGTCACGCTGAACATCGGATTCCCTTCTGGATCAATGAAGCCGATTACGGGATGGATGTGATCCTACTCTCGCCCTTCCCCTATGGGATTGAGTTGCGTTTGGAGGCACCGGATGGCACGATCATCGACGCGGGCACGGGGGCGAACAGCCGCTTTGTACTGAGCAACTACGTCTCCTACTACCGCTGTGCCTTGCCGGTCTTGCCAGCCAACGGGGATGGCAGCCATGCGGGTCTCTGGCACGCCCTGCTCCGCATCGGGACGCCGAACCCGGATCGTGGCTGGAGTTGGCGCGAGCATTATGCGCAGGCGCAGAGCACCCATCTGCAGCGACAACTGCCCTACGAGTTGGTGGTCCATAGCTACTCCAGCCTCACCTTTGACGGGCGACTGACGCAGAAGAGCTTCGAGGTGGGCGCGACTGCCAAGCTGACCGCCATCGTCCACGAATATGATGTGCCGCGCACCCGCTACGTCGATAGTTGGGCGGAGGTGGTGCGTCCGGATGGCAGCCATGACACGATCCTGCTGACTCCGACAGCCGAGCACTTTGAAGCGGACTATTCGCTCCTGCAAAATGGTCTTTATCGCTTCCGCCTACGTGCGCGGGGGCAGACGACCGAAGGCACGCCTTTCGAGCGCGAGAAGACGTTGACGGCGGTGGCGGTGCCGGGCGGCGACCAGTGGTCACCCGATGAGCCGAAGATCGATCAGCTCTGCGAATGGTTGCGCTGCCTGCGGAAAAGTGGCGCGCTGGATGGGCCGTTGGCGGAACGCTTCAAGGCGATGGGTATCGACCTGCACACGTTGTTGGCGTGCATGGCAGACCGTTGTCGCCAACCAGGGTTGGCGCCGCGTGAGCCGCAGCGTCAGCACGATGCCATCACATCGCTGAGCGCCGGGCAGATGAAGTCCCTCGTCAGATGGGTCGCGGCGGAATTGGACAAACGCCCCGACTGACCGTCGACGTAGCGCGCCGCGTCCGCGTTCCTCGCTGGCAAAGGAAAACGCGGGCGCGGTGCGGCTGTTCAGGGCACCAATGAATTGCGGTTGGTTTGGCAACGCCCGAACACGCTACGCGCAACACGTGATAGCCACACAACCTTCCCCTGCCTGACCATTTCACACCCCCGCATCAGATTTTTGCCCCTTCACCCTTCCTGACCTATCCTGTTTGACGATAAAGGGGCGCTATTCCCCCCAATCCAAGAAAGGAGCGGATGATGGCCACGGTTCGAGTTCTCGTTGGTACCCAAAAGGGTGCGTTCATTCTGACGTCCGATACGTCGCGGCGGGCATGGACGGTCAGTGAACCGCTCTTCGGCGGCTGGGAGGTCTATCATGTCAAAGGTTCGCCACTCGACCCACAGCGGATTTATGCGGCGCAGTCGACCGGGTGGTTTGGTCAACTGATCCAGCGCTCCGACGATGGGGGCAAAAGCTGGAACACGGTCGGTAACGAATTCGCCTACTGCGGCGAAGTCGGCACCCACCAATGGTACGACGGCAGCCAGCACCCGTGGGAATTCAACCGCGTCTGGCATCTGGAACCCGACCTGCACGATGCCGAGACTGTCTACGCGGGGGTTGAAGATGCGGCCCTCTTCCGCTCGGTGGATGGCGGGCAGAGTTGGCAGGAACTGCCCGCGCTGCGGGCGGCCCACGGCGAATTGTGGCAGCCCGGAGCCGGGGGCATGTGCCTCCACACCATTCTGCTCCACCCGACTGACCCGCAACGCATCATCGTCGCCATTTCGGCGGCGGGCGCTTTCCGCAGCGATGATGGCGGAGAGAGTTGGCGGGGGATCAACCATGGCCTCGTTTCCAACTGGGAGCTACCCGATCCCCATGCCAATGTCGGCCATTGTGTCCACAACCTTGCCATGAATCCCGCCCGCCCCGACTTGCTCTTCATGCAGAAGCATTGGGATGTGATGCGTAGCGACAACGGGGGCGACGACTGGCGCGAGATCAGCGGCAATCTGCCGAGCGATTTCGGCTTTCCGATCGCGGTGCACGCCCACGAGCCAGAAACGGTTTACGTGATTCCGATCAAGAGTGACTCGGAACACTTTCCCCCAGAGGGCAAGCTGCGCGTCTATCGGAGTCGCACAGGCGGAGGCGAATGGGAAGCATTGACCCACGGATTGCCGCAAGAACATTGCTACACCAACGTCCTGCGCGATGCGATGGCCGTCGACACGTTGGAGGAATGCGGTCTCTATTTTGGCACCACCAGCGGTCACCTCTACGCCTCTGCGGATGGCGGTGACCACTGGACGGTCATCGCGCAGCATCTGCCCAAGGTGCTCTCGGTCGAAGTGCAGGTCGTGCCATGATTCGGGTGCGGTTGCCGATGCATCTGCGCAACTTGGCGGGCGTTGCGCGGGAGATTGAGTTGGAGGTTCCTGCACCTGTGACGATCAGCGCCGTGTTGGATCTGCTGGAACGGGACTATCCTGCGCTGCGCGGCACACTCCGTCGCTACGACACGGGCGAACGGCGCCCCTTTATCCGCTTCTTCGCCGGTGGAGAGGACATTTCCCACGACCCGACCGACCGACCGTTGCCAGCGGCGGTTGTTGATGCGAAGGAGCACCTACTGATTATTGGCGCAATGGCAGGGGGCTGAGTGCTATGCGATTGAGTGGATTGTTTGGACAGACGCGACGGGAAAATCGCGCCGATCTGGATGCGGCCAGCCACCGCTTGCTGGAGCGGGCTGCCTTTGTTCGCCAGCTCGGTACCGGCATCTATAGCACGCTCCACTTGGGCCGACGGAGCGTGGAGAAGATCGAGGCGATCCTGCGTGAGGAGATGAATCGTATCGGCGGCCAAGAGCTGTCGATGCCGGTCGTCCATCCCGTCGATCTCTGGCAGGAGAGTGGGCGCTGGTACCAGATCGGCGCGGAAATGGGCCGTTTCACGGATCGCAACGGGCGTGAGATGGTGCTGGCGATGACCCACGAAGAGGTCGTGGCCGATCTGGTGCGGGGCGAGATTCACTCCTACAAACAGCTACCCCGTCTGATCTACCACCTCCAGACGAAGTGGCGCGACGATCCCCGTCCGCGTGCGGGGCTGATCCGTGTACGCGAATTCACGATGAAGGACAGCTACAGCCTCGACGCGGATTGGGAGGGCCTCGACGCGCAGTATCGCGCCCACTACCAAGCCTATTTCGACATTTACCATCGCTGCGGCCTGCCCGTGGTCGCGGTGGCCGCCGATGTGGGGATGATGGGTGGCCAACTGGCCCACGAATTCATGTACCTTTCGCCGATCGGCGAGGATACGCTGGTGATTTGTGACGGCTGCGGCTATACCGCCAACCGTCAGGTGGCTCAATTTCGCAAAATGGCGGCGCCGACCGAGCCGCTGGCCGAGATGGAGAGAGTGGCTACCCCCGACGCGAGTACGATCGAGGCGTTGGCGACCTTCCTTGACATTCCCGCGTCGAAAACCGCGAAGGCGCTCTTTGTGGTCGCCACGCGGAGCGACGGGGAGAGGGAAATCGACGAGCTGATCTTTGCGGTTATACGGGGCGATATGGCGGTGAACGATACCAAGCTGGTCAATGCACTGCACGCCAAGCAGCTTCGCCCCGCACGTGCCGAGGAAATCGCGGCGGTCGGCGCGGTGGCGGGCTATGCCTCGCCGGTGGGGTTGAGCGAGGTTCGAATTGTCGTCGATGAGAGTATCCCCGCGTCGCCGAACTTGGTGGCGGGCGCCAACCAGGAAGGCTATCATCTGCGGAACGTCAACTACGGGCGCGACTACGAGGCCGAGATCGTTACGGATATCGCTGCCGCGAACGAGGGCGACCCATGTGTCGCCTGTGGCGCACCGTTACGCACCGTACGCGGGGTGGAGGTCGGCAACATCTTCAAGCTCGGTACGCGCTATTCCGAAGCGCTCGGCTGCACCTTCTTGGACCCCAACGGCAAGGCGCAGCCGGTGATCATGGGCTCCTACGGGATCGGCGTGGGCCGATTGTTGGCCTGCGTGGTCGAAGAATATCATGACCAACGGGGCATCGTCTGGCCGATATCGGTGGCCCCTTACACCGTGCATCTGGTGGCGCTACGTGGCGGCGACGAGGCGGCGGACGCCCTCTATGGCCAGTTGGGCGACGTGGGGATCGAGACGCTCTACGATGATCGCAACGAGAGTCCGGGGGTGAAATTCAGCGATGCGGACTTGATCGGCATTCCGATCCGGCTGACCGTGAGCAAACGCTCGTTGGCTGCGGGGGGGGCGGAGCTGAAGCTGCGCCGTGCGGACGAGAGTGAGGTGGTTCCGCTTGATGCGGTCGTGGCACGCACAACCGCCTTCATCGCCCAGCTACAGCGTGAAATCGATGCCACCGTTGTGGAGGTTCCCTATCATGAATGAGCCAGAGATGCCGACCCTGCCCGACGGGGTGCGTCCCTTTCATCGCACCCCCGATTTCAGTGCGGAGACGATGCCGGAGGCACTCGGCCAGCGCCACCAGACGAAGGCGGATGTCTGGGGCACGTTGGTGGTGCGGCGTGGCACCGTCGACTACCACGTTCTGGGCGATGCGCCTGCCACGCATCATCTCGATGTGGAGCGGACGGGGATCATCGCCCCCGCGACACCGCACAAGGTCTCGCCCAGCGCCGACGCCCTGTTCTACGTCGAATTTTACCGCTGACCGACGATGATTATCCGCGTTGCCACATCGGACGAAGCGGTGCCAAGCGGCGTGTGCGCCATGCCATCGCCCCTGACCTCGCCGAGCGATCCGATCATCAGCAGATAGGTTTCACCATGATACGAGCCATTGCGCGGAACGGTGAGGGGGAAATCGTTCATAGTGTTTCCCTCGACGATCTTCAGCACGCGATCGATAATACTGAGGGGCTGCTTTGGCTTGATCTGCACGATGAGGCCCGGGCAGAGATCGTGCCTCTGCTGCGTGAAAGCTTTTGTTTCCATCCGCTCGCTATCGAGGATGCGCTGGATGCGGTGCATGTGCCCAAGATCGATGACTGGGGCGATTACATCTATCTGGTGCTGGGCGCGGTCAACCCGCATGATGGACGGATGAGCGCGGATGATGACGTGGTGGAGCTGGACATCTTCTTGGGGCAGAATTTCCTCGTCACCCTCAGCCAAGCGCCGATTGATGCGCTAGAACGGGTTTGGACGCTCTGTGAGCGGGACGCACGCAAGATGAATCGCGACAGTAGCTATCTGCTCTATCTGCTGATGGACGAGATCGCGACCGATTACATCGCCGTCGCCGAAGAAATCGACGACGTGATTGACCGTATTGAGGCCAACCTCTTTGCACGCGTCGGCAACGAATTGCTCAACGACATCTTTGGGCTGAAGCGCCATTTGCTCCAACTCCGTCGGACGGTGGGACAGCAGCGGGAGATTGCCAATAAGCTGGCGCGTGGCGACTTTCCGACTGTGCCAGAAAGCTCCAAAATCTATTTCCGCGATGTCTACGACCACTTCGTGCGCCTCTATGATCTGATCGAAAGTCTGCGTGACCTGCTCTCCAGTGCGCTGGATACCTATTTGTCGGTGGTGAACAATCGCATGAATGACACGATGAAGACGTTGACGGTCATCACCACGCTCTTCATGCCCCTCTCATTTCTGACCGGCTTCTTCGGGATGAACTTTTTCCAGCCGGTCGCCAATTTCAGCGCTTGGACGGATCGCACGGCTTTCATGATCGTGATGGCCATCATGATCGGCTTGCCCATTGCGATGTATATGATTATGCGCCGCTACCTGAAGTTGTGACGCTTCTGAGGAGAACCATGCACCAGAACGGGTATATCGAGGTCCATGGTGGGCCGATCTACTACGAGGTTGCGGGCGACGGCACGCCCTTCGTCATGATCCACGCGGGCGTGGCCGACAGCCGACAGTGGAACCACGAATTTACCGCCTTTGCCGACAGCTATCGGGTTGTTCGCTATGATCAGCGCGGCTTTGGCAAAAGCGTGCCGCATGACAGCGAGTACAGCCTTTATGGGGACTTTGTCGCCCTCGTCGAGACATTGCAGGTGGCGCGGCCGTTCGTTCTGATGGGCGGCTCGATGGGCGGTGGTACAGCGCTCGACTACGCGCTCGATCATCCGCAAGATGTGAAGGCACTAATTTTGGTGGGGTCGGGGCCGAGTGGCTTGGCGCTGGATGTGCCCAGCTCGGAGAAATTCGTCGAGGTCGAAGCGGCCTTCAACGAGGGCGATCTGGATCGCGTCTGCGAATTAGAGATGCAGATCTGGTTTGACGGTCCGGGTCGTACAGCCGCAGATGTCGATCAGCAGATGCGCGCCCTCGCCTACGAGATGAACCGTCTCGCCCTTGAGTTAGAGGTGCGAGGCATCGGCAGACGGCTCCCCTCGCCCACCGCGCCTGCGGCGGGCCGGTTGGCGTCACTACAAGCCCCGCTGTTGGTGATCGTCGGCGAGCACGATCAGCCCTACATGCACGGCGCTGCCAACGTGATGGCGGCGGAAGTTCCGAAGGTGCGCGTGGCCCCCATCGCGGATGCGGGCCACCTGCCCAACATGGATCAGCCCGCCGAATTCCAGCGCATTGTCCGTGCATTTCTCAACGACGTGGCATAGCGGCTTTCATTCGTGCGGCTCCAACGCCTCGAACCATGCCTTATAGGGCGAATTGACGGCCATATGACGGTTGTAGTCGGGTGCGCCATCCGCCCACCAGACAGGGCCACGTTCCCCCAGCGCGACCTTCGCCGCATGAACCCGCTGGCGGGCTGTAACTTCCGCTGCCTTGTCCGCGTGGCGCAAGGCCCGTCCCACCGCCGAACGGGCGCTCATCAACTCGTTGACGAGCTGCTGCCGCTCTTTCTCCGGCAGCGCGGGGTTACTGCAACGCCAAAGCCGCCCGCGTACAACGAAATAGCGCCCATCCGGCGTGGTGGGGTAGCGGGCGGCTGCTTTGTCTGACATGGGTCTGGCTCGGGAATCGTCACTCGTGGGTAGGGTGCAATCTGAAAGGGAGAAGGATGAGTAATCCGGTGGGTGCACCGTCGTCCAGCGATGCGCCTAAGAATAATAGCGCCACTGTCGCCTATGTCGATCTGGCGTCGCTGCTCGATACGTCCGGCATGGCCGATGGCGTAATTTGGAGCAGCGCACCGAGCCAATTGAACGTGAACCTGGTACACCTTTCCCTCGGCGAGACGATCCCGCCACACATCAATGAGGAAGTGGACGTGCTGATCGTGGCGCTGGCGGGAGAAGGCACGCTGGCGATCAACGATGAGCCGTATACGCTGGATGCCGGTGTGGTGGCGCTGATTCCCCGTGGTGCCGAGCGGTGGATCCGCTGCGAAGACGGTCCGCTGGTTTATCTCACCGCCCACCGCGCGCGGAATGGGCTGATGCCGAGCTGAGAACTGTAACGTCCAGCAAGAATTTATTCGGCCCATTCCAATGAGTGAGAGAGCGGAGCTATTTTCCTTGCCTTTATCATGGTCTATGTCGGGGCGGGCCTTGTGCCCGCCCTCCACAACTAGCCAATAGCTGTTTTCCTCTCACTTCGGCAAACGACGAGCATCTCCGCATGTCAGAAGCAACTGCGCGATTTGTACGTGCCTCCTCCTTCACATTCTCTTCAAAAAAAGGCGCTATAGTGTGCGCCAGTGAGTGAGGCACAAGCGGCGCCCCTCTCGCGGTTATTTGGTGCCGATGCCACCCTTGAAGGAGTGACGATGGATAACGATGATCGACAGATCGGGACGATCTTGACGCGGCGGGAGGTGTTGAAGCTATTTGGCGTTGCAGGATTGGGCGTTTTGGTGGGCTGTCGCCCCACCCGCCAGCGCAGCCCCTCGCCCACGGCGTTGCCGCCCACCGCGCCCGACGCGGCCTCGGCCACGAGCGAAGCGACGGCCACCACCGTGCCGCTCACCGCGCCCGACGCGGCCTCGGCCACGAGCGAAGCGACGGCCACCACCCGCGAAGTGATGGCGCTGCCAAGCTGCGTGGTGCGCCCCGCAGCGACCGAAGGGCCGTACTATCTCGATCTGGATATGCTGCGCAGCGATGTGCGCGAGGATCGAGTCGGAACCACGCTCACGCTCAACTTCCGCGTCTCCCAAGTGAGCAACAACCGTTGCACGCCGCTCCAAGGGGCACTCGTCGAGATTTGGCATTGCGATGCCAATGGCATCTATTCCGGCGTACGTGACCGCTTTGCCGACACGACGGGCCAGAGCTTCCTGCGCGGGGGGCAGATGACCGACCGCACTGGCTTGGCCACCTTCAGCACCCTCTATCCCGGCTGGTATCCGGGCCGCGCGGTCCACATTCACTTCAAGGTGTTTCCGACGAGCGGCTTGGTCTTTACCTCTCAGCTTTTCTTCCCCGAACCGTTCACCGATCAACTCTTCAGTGCGCCGCCCTACGCCGCCAAGGGACAACGGACGACGTTGAACAGCAACGACGGCATCTATCGTGCCGAGCTGCTGCTCTCGCCGACGATAAACGGCGATGGGGTTGAAGCAACGTTCGACATCGGGATGGAACTGTAACGGTGATATTGTTCTATTCGCGCTATCGTGCAAGGGGCAAAGTGCAAAGTGCAAAGTGCAACGTGCAAGGCGCAGGGATACCATTGTAGGTCAATGATGAGGTCATGGGCCGATACGCGATTGGCGATTCGCGACGAAAACCATCCTACATACGGTTTCTTTCTGCGCTGTCATTTTCCGACGCTCTGCACTTGCTCATGCGGTTGCCACGAATTGCGGCTCTTGTTATGATACTGAAATGGAACCGACTCCGAACAAAGACAATATGACTGATCCATCAGACGCCATCGAAAAAGAGAAGCGCTGTCCCGACTGTGGGGAGCCGTTGATAAGTCACCCGGACTATCGGTCATGGTGCCCCGCCTGTGATTGGAACGTGCTTCCCAAAGAGGAAGAGGCCGAAGAACTTCCTCTTTACGAACGACTCTATCGTCGGCTGGGCGACCGGATGGCGGCTGATCTGTTCAAGAAGGTGGCGGAGCAGCATAACCTAACGCCCAACGTTTCGGCGGCGCGGCTCATTAGCATACTTCTGGCGCTTTCAATTCACGTCGCCACGCTTCTTTTGGTGATCTTGGCGCTTGTCCTGCTCTATGTCGGTTGGCCCCGCTTACCCATGGTCCTCTTGGCCCTCTTGGCGCTGGGGATTGCGTGGCTGATCCGGCCGCGTCTAACACCAAAGCCTGAGCGCTATTTGACTCGCGCTGATTTGCCTGCACTGTTTGGGTTGGTAGACCGGATATCGCAACAGCTCTCAGCTCCCGCCGTGGCAGGCATCGTGTTGACACCGGAGTTCAACGCGAGCTACGGAGTTGGGGGAGTGCCCCCCCAACCGTTCCTCAAGCTTGGCTTGCCTTTATTGTCCCTGCTTGACGATCAAGAAAAAGTGGCGCTGCTGAGCCACGAGATCGCCCACGGGGTGAACGGCGACCCGACACGCGGCTTCCTCGTCGGGATGGCGCTAGAGTCACTATCGTGGTGGGCCTACATCTTGCGCCCGGAGGCGATCTTCAATAGTGGGGATGGCTCAATTCAGGGGCTGCTCTTTGGCCTACTGCTCGTCCCGCTGATGGTGATCATGCTGCTGCTCTCTAAACTATCCGAGGCGATGCTGCGGCTCTTGTTATATCTGCTTTTCTACGATAGCCAACGGGCGGAATACTATGCGGACCGTCTGGCCGCTGACGTGGCGGGCAGCAAAGCCGCTCGCTCCTTGATAGATACGTTCCATTACAGTCGCCTCTTTCAGACGCTTACACATACCTTCGTAACCAATAATCCCGCAGCTTCCCTCTTTGATGCCTTCAAAACGGCCGCCGACGCGCTTCCGCAAGGGGAAATCGAGCGGCTGCGACGTGCCGATCAACTCACCCAGAGCCGCTTGGATGTCACGCATCCACCGACCAACTTTCGCCAAGAGATGCTGGCACGTCGTGGTGAGGTACCTCCCTCTCTGACGCTTTCAACGGAAGAGGCGGATGCTGTCGCCACTGAGCTAGCGGCGCATGAGGCCCAAGTACATCGTGAGATTCTCGACGCTTACGAAGCGACCCTTTACTACTAACCAGCCCCGAGGATGCTTGGGGCAGGCGAAAGACGAATGACTCTGCATAGCAGGAAGCTGCGCGGTCTGCTCGGCGTGATGGCCATGCTTGCCCTCTTCTGGATTGGCCTACGCTTCTTCGCCCAACCCGCCCCTGACCACCCGTGGTTCGCAGCACAGCCGACCGATCACCAACCCCTGGTGATGGCCCATCAGGGGGGCGAGGGGCAGTGGCCCAGTAATACCATGCTCGCCTTCGAAAATGCGGCAGCGGCAGGCGCCGACGTGCTGGACGCCGATATGCACATGACGCGCGATGGGGTGCTGGTGCTGATCCACGACGAGACGGTCGATCGCACCACCAACGGCTCCGGCGCGATCCGCGAGATGACGCTCGCCGAGCTTCAGCAGCTCGACGCGGGCTATGCCTTCACCACGGACGAGGGCGCAAGCTATCCCTACCGCGGCCAAGGTCTGACCATTCCGACCCTCGAATCGCTCTTCCAGCGCTTCCCCGACGCTCGTTTCGGCATCGAGATCAAGCAGACCGATCCCCAAGCCGCCGCCATCGCCTTTTGCGCCCTGATCCGGCAGTATGGTATGAGCGACAAGGTACTGGTCAGCAGTTTCCGTCAGGCGAATATGGACGCCTTTCGCGCCGACTGCCCCGAAGTCGCCACCTCCGCCACCGAAGAGGAGGTGCGCTGGTTCTACCTGCTCTTCCGCGCGGGGCTGAGCGACCCGCGCACACCGCCCTACCAATCCTTCCAAGTCCCAAAATATGGGGGCGGCTTCCACATTCTCACCCCCCAGTTCATCGCGGCGGCCCATCGCCGCAACATCGCCGTCCAGCCCTGGACGATCAACGAGCGCAACGATCTGCAACGCATCATCGCGATGGATGTCGATGCCATCAACACCGACTTTCCCGATCGGCTGCTGGAACTGCTCGGCCCCTGAGGCATGGCCAACGAAAGTTGAAGTTCAGGCGTAGAAAGCGTTGCTCATAAGCGTATGGCCCCGGACTCGTCGCCCTGAACCGTCAGCTGAGCCGCGCCGTGCGACGATTCCGATTCTCCATGGGCGATTCGCCCGCCCGTTCTGTGTCACCCGCTCTGCGTTAATTGCTCTGCGTTGCCGTTCGCGTTGCCGTTCCCCTTCGCCTCGTGTTACAATCCTGTGTCCGACTCGCAACAAGGAACCGCAGCAACCATGAGTGATACCATCGCAATTTTCGTGGCGTGGCCCTATGCCAATGGGGACAGCCATTTGGGACATATCGCGGGCGCCTACCTGCCCGCCGACATCTTCGCGCGCTACCACCGCTTGCGCGGCAATCGGGTGCTGATGGTCTCTGGCTCCGACACGCACGGCACGCCGATCACCGTCCGTGCCAAACAAGCGGGCATCTCGCCACGCGAAATCTACGAACATTACCACGATCGCTTCTTAGGCGATTGGCAGCAGCTCGGTATTACCTTCGACCTCTTCACCCACACCGACACCGCCAATCACCACACCATCGCCCAACAGATCTTCCGCCGCTTGTACGACGAAGAGGTGATGTTCCTCGGCATGGAAAAGCAGCTCTACGACCGCGAGGCGGGGCAATTTCTGGCGGATCGGTATGTGGAAGGCACCTGTCCCCACTGCGGCTATGCGGGCGCGCGGGGCGACCAGTGTGACCACTGTGGCCGTACGCTGGATGCGGTCGAACTGATCGACCCCCGTTCGAAGCTGACTGGCAGCCGCCCTGAAATCCGCGAAACGGAACAGTTCTTCATCGACCTGCCGGCCTACGAAGCCGAACTGACCGACTATGTGGAGGGAAATGAGCATTGGCGGCCGACCGTTCGCAACTTCGTGCTGGGCTGGCTGCGCGAGGGGTTGCAGCCCCGCGCCATGAGCCGCGACATCAGTTGGGGCATCCCGCTTCCCATCGAAGGCTACGAAGAGAAGGTGATGTACGTCTGGTTCGAGGCGGTGATCGGCTACATCAGCGCCGCCGTCGAATGGGCCAAGAATCGCGGTACCCCCGATGAATGGGAGGCGTGGTGGAAGAATCCTGATGCCCGCTCTTACTATTTCATCGGCAAGGACAACACCCCGTTTCATACCGTTTTGTGGGGGACGGAACTGCTGGGCTATGACCGGTCGCTCAATCTGCCTTACGATGTGCCCGCCAACGAATATCTGAACCTTGAGGGGGAGAAGTTCTCGACCAGCCGCAACTACGCGGTCTGGCTGCCCGATTTCCTTGAGCGGTACGATCCCGATCCGCTGCGCTATTACCTGACCGCGATCGCGCCCGAGACGAAGGATGCCGATTTCAAATGGGAAGAGTTCGTGCTACGCAACAACAGCGAACTGGTGGCCGCGTGGGGCAATCTCGTCAACCGTGTCCTCGGCTTCGCTTACAAGCGCTACGACGGCATCGTGCCCACGCCGGGCGACCTTGACGACGCGGACCAAGCGCTGCTCAGCCAGATCGAGCAGGGCTTCGCGCGGGTCGGCGAGCTGTACGAACGGGTACGGCTGCGTGACGCGCTGCGAGAGGCGTTGGCCTTGGTGCGCGAGGTCAACGGCTATCTGGAGCGCAAATCGCCGTGGAAGGTTTTCAAGAGCGATCCGGCGGCTGCGGGGACAACGATCTTTGTGGCGATGCGTGCCATCGACTCGCTCAAGCTGATGCTGGCGCCCGTGCTGCCCCACAGCAGTCAACAGATCCACGACTTTTTCAGCTACGAGGGAGCGCTCTTCGGCACGCTCCAGCGGCGCACGGTGGACGAAGACGGGCGACCCCACGCTGTGGTCGAATATCAAACGCTGGCCGCCGAACGCGACGGCATTGACCGCTGGCGGCCCAGCGAGCTGGCCCCCGGCACTCCCTTCGCCCAGCCCGAGCCGCTCTACAAACTCTTCGACGAATCGGTCGTCGAGCAAGAAAAGGCGAATCTCAAGGCGCAACTGACGGCACATGCTGACGATGAGTGAGCCGATCGCGCTGGCGGGCTACGAGGCGCTGGCCGAGCGGTACCACCGTCTTGGCCCGACGAAGCCGCACAACGCCTACTACGACCGCCCCGCCACGCTGGCCCTACTCCCCGACGTAAGCAGGAAACGGGTGCTGGACGCGGGCTGTGGGCCGGGCCTCTATAGCGAAGCATTGCTGGCACGGGGCGCGACGGTCGTCGCCTTCGATGTCAGCCCCGAGATGTTGCGCTACTTCCGTGAACGGAATGGCGATCAAGCCGAGTTGCATCAGCATGATATGGCGCAACCGCTCGACTTTGTGGCAGATGGCAGCATTGATGTAGTGCTGGCGGCCCTGTCGCTCGACTATGTGGCCGACTGGAAGGCTGTTTTCACCGAATTTAGCCGCCTGTTGGCCGAGGGCGGCCATTTCGTCTTTTCGATTACCCATCCAGCGGTCGATTTCTACGAATACCACCACGAGGGCAATTATTTCGAGGTCGAGCATGTGGTGGAATTGTGGCGCTTCGAGACGGATCGGGATCAGTTCGAGATCCACCATTACCGTCGCCCGCTGAGCGCCCTCTTCGACGCATTGGCGGCGGGCGGCTTTACGCTGGAGCGCTTCGTGGAGCCACGGCCAACCTTAGAATTCCGCGAGGCCGACCCGGCGGAATACACGCGGCTGATGCGTTCGCCCGGCTTCCTCTGCGTCAGGGCGCGGAAAACGCCACGGTGAACCGCCGCGACCGCGCGTGGCTCGTGGCGTTGTGGGGGGCCACGTTTCTGCTTGCGGCGCTCTTCGCGTGGCGCACCCCCGCGTGGCAAGCGCCGGACGAACCGGCGCACTACGCCTATGTCGCCACCGTGGCCGAGCAGGGTCACGCGCCGCGCCTCGTCGCCGCTTGCTACAACGAGGGCTACAAGAATGCGTTGGTCAGTGGCAACTTTCAGGCCGAAATCGACTTCGACCGTTTCTGCTATGAAGGCCACCAGCCGCCTCTCTTCTACGCACTCGCCGCTCCCCTTTTCGCCGCGACCAAGGGCTCGCTGTTGGCGCTGCGCCTCTTTTCCGCGTTGATCGGTGCGCTGGTTCCCGTGGTGGCATGGCTGATCGTCCGTGCGCTGGGCGGCGACCGGCCGCTGGCGACGGCCACGGCGGTATGGGTCGCTCTGGTACCGCAGCACCTCGCCATGATCGGCGCGCTGAACAACGACGGGCTGACCTTCCTGCTCGTGGCGTTGGCCGTCTGGCGCATGCTCCGCTATCTGGCCGCGCCCTCGCGCCGCAACCTGCTGCTGATGGCCCTGCTCGTCGCCCTCTGCCTAATCACCAAGACCTTGGCATGGGTGGCGCTGCCGCTCGCCTTGCTGACCGCACTGCTGGCCGAGCGCGGCCGGGCCATGTCGGAAAGCCTTGCTTCGGCGACGCGGGCCGCCACGGTCATCGTGGCTGTGGCCGCGCTTTTCGTGTTGCCGTGGATGGCGCGTAACAGCATGACTTATGGCGGCTTTGACGTGATGGGCCTTGAACAACACGACCGCATCGCCGTCGGTCAGCCGCGCACCGCGGACGAGCTGGCGCAGCGCGGCCTGATCGGAACCGTGACGAATGGCACGGAGACGATTTTCAATTCCTTTTGGGGCCAATTTGGCTGGATGAAAGCACCGCTCCAGCCGCGCGAATACGCCGTTTTGGCGCTGTTCAGCACCGTGGCATGGCTCGGGTTGTTCCGTTGGTTTTGGCAGCGGGGCTGGCGGCGAGAGGGCATGGCGGGGCGCGGCCTGCTGCTCTGCGGGCTGTGGATCGCCCTCAACGCTGGCCTTGTCTTCTATTACAACTTGGAATTCGTCCAATACCAGGGTCGCTATCTCTTCCCGGCGCTGACGCCGATCATGCTTTTCATGGCGATTGGCCTCGGTGCGTGGCTGCCGCGTCGCTGGCGGCCCGTGCCGTGGGCGGCGCTGGCGCTCTTGCTCCTGGCCCTCGATCTGCTGGCGATCTGGCAGCGGTTGCCGGGGATGAGCGGGTTTTGAGAATAGCTTGTCAAAGGGCGATGAATTTGAATCGGGGCGTGGTGGATGGTGAATGGTGAATGGTGAATGGTGCATGGGTTTCTTTGCAAAAACATTGCCATCACATGGTCCTCATTTGCCATAATGACTCGATGACAATCCCAAAGGAGCGTAGCGAGAGGTACCATACAGCCATTCGCCCCGTCATGCTGTCCATCCTCAACTAATGCCCATGCACCATGCACCATGCACCAAAATCCTGTGCCATGAATAGTCCGTTGCCCTCATGAGATTGTTCATTCACCGTCTCTTACTGGCACTGCTCGAACCGCTCTGGCGACGTGCCCCGCTTGGGCTGCGCCGCTGGCTGATCTGGCGGCGGGTCGACCATTTCGTGGTTGGGGTCGCGTCGCTCTGTCTCAATGAGCGGAACGAACTGCTTCTGCTGGAACATCGCTTCCACTCCGAGTATCCGTGGGGATTTCCGGGCGGTTGGACCGATCGGGGCGAAACCCCGATCCATGCCGCGGTGCGCGAAATCCGCGAGGAAACGGGGCTGGAAGCGACGGTCGACGATCTGTTGGCGGTGACGGGCGATGGGGCGTGGGTCGAGATCTACTTTCTCTGCCGCGTCCCGACCGTCGAACCGACGATCCAACGTTCCGAGATGCGCAGCTATCGCTGGGTCGATCCGCTCGACTGCGACGTGCGCCTCACCCCCAATCAGATGCGGATGCTACGGGTACTTCAAGCGCGCCTGCGTGGCGAGCCAAGCCCGATCTTTCCCGTGGCGGGCGCGGCCTTGCAGCCGCTCGAACGGGAGCGCGGGCGAGGGGGCTGATGGCCACGGCGGCGGAGCTGGTGCACTGGATTTCGACGACGCTCGGCGACTTTCCCGCCGCGACTAACGGCCTTTGGCGGGCGGGGGATGGGCGGCCGCTACAACGTCTGGCCGTGGCACTGGCGGGGAGCGAGCCGGTGGCCGAAGCGGCGCTGAGTGCCTCGGTCGACGCGCTCTTGCTCCATCGACCGTGGGGATTGGGCCCGCTGCCCGACGCCGTTGCGGTGATTGCGGCCCACGAGGCGCTCGATGCGCGACTGACCACCGGCCACAACCCGTGGTTGGCGGCGCGGCTGGGCTTTACCCTCGTCTCTTCCATCGGCGAGCGCGATGGGTGGCCGCTGGTGGCCGTGGCAGAGCGTGGCGACGCCATGCCGATCGCCGCGTTCTGGCAGCGACTTCGCACGGAATGTGCTACGTGGCAACTTTGGAATGACCACGCCTTGCCCACGCCACTGCGCTGCATCGCCTTGGCGAACGCAATGCGCCCCGCCTTGGTGCGGGGTGCGGCGGCGGCGGGCGCACAGCTCTACCTGACGGGCAGCCTGCGGCCCAGCGCTGCCAGTGCGCTGCGGGAGAGCGGGATGGTCGCCGTGGGGCTTGGCCATGCACCGCCCGAACGATGGGGATTGCGCTGGCTGGCAACGGAAATCGCGGCGCGATTCGAGGTGGCGGTGGTGGAACTGGAGGAATAAGTTTAGAGCCGGGGCCGCGTGGCACATCCCTGCGAAGGAAAATTTCACCGCAGTGATCCGGCTTTCATGCTCACGACGCCTTTGCCGCGACGAATGGCATCGGTACACTTTATCTGGCGATCGGTCGCCCCGTAGAGGGACGACCCATACCAAGCAATAACAACCAAAGAGGAGATAGAATGGACTATCAGAATTTCATCAATGGCGAATGGGTCGGCGCCAAAAACGGCCAGCGGCTAGAAAGCTACGAACCGGCGACGGGTGAGGTGATCGGCACTGTACCGCTTAGCCAAGCGGAAGATGTCGACGCGGCGGTGGCGGCAGCGAAGGCGGCCTACAAGGAGTGGCGCCTGGTTCCCGCACCGGCGCGGGGCGAAATGCTCTTCACGGTGGCCGAACTGCTGAAGCGGCGCAAGGAAGAGATCTCACAGTTTCTGAGCCGCGAAATGGGGAAGGTGATCGCCGAGGCGCGCGGCGACGTGCAAGAGGCGATCGACATGGCCTATTACATGGGCGGCGAAGGGCGCCGGCTCTTCGGCAAGGTGGCGCCGAGCGAACTGCGCCACAAGGCGTCGTGGGCGCAGCGCGACCCGATCGGCGTCGCGGGCCTTATCACGCCTTGGAATTTCCCCGTGGCGATTCCAGCGTGGAAGATGTTCCCCGCCCTGGTGGCGGGCAACACCGTCGTCTTCAAGCCTGCCGAAGATACGCCGATTCTGGCGGCCCTGCTGATGGAAGTGATGCAGGAAGCTGGCATCCCCGACGGCGTGGTCAACATGGTAACGGGCGACGGGCCGAACGCGGGTAACGCCATCGTCGAACATCCGGATGTCAAGGTGATCTCCTTCACCGGATCGGCGGCGGTGGGGCGCATCGTGGCGGCCAAGGGCGGCAAGCTGTTGAAGAAGGTGTCGCTGGAATTGGGAGGCAAGAATGCGGTCATCGTGATGGACGACGCCAACCTCGATCTGGTGCTGGACGCGACGATCTGGGGGGCGTTTGGCACCACGGGCCAGCGCTGCACCGCCACCAGCCGCGTCATCACCACGGCGGGTATCCGCGACGAGCTGTCCGAGCGACTGGTGGCGCGGGCCAAGCAGTTGCGCTTGGGCCACGGGGCCGACCCCGAGACGGATGTGGGGCCACTGATCAACCAAGAAGCGCTTGACAAGGTGGTTTCCTATGAGCAAGTCGCGCAGGAACAGGGGGCGCGGCTGCTGCTCGGCGGCGAGCGGGCCGAAATCGGTGGTGGCTTCTTTTACCAGCCGACGATCTATGACAACGTGGGGGCAACCTCCCGTTTGGCGCAGGAAGAAATCTTCGGGCCGGTGCTATCGATCATCGAAGCCGACGATGTGGTCGACGCGATCGAGAAAGCGAACAGCATCGAATACGGGCTGAGCTGCGCGATCTTCACCCAGGATGTCAACCGCGCCTTCCACGCGATCCGCGATCTGGAAACGGGCCTCTGCTACGTCAACCATTCGACGATCGGAGCCGAAATCTCGCTGCCCTTTGGCGGCATGAAGGGCACCGGCAACGGGGGCCGCGAGGCGGCGTGGACCGCGCTCGACACCTTTACCGAGTGGAAGTCGGTCTACGTCGATTGGAGCGGCACGCTGCAACGTGCCCAGATCGACAACCGCTAGCGCGTGCCACCCGTTCGGCCTCTCTTGCACCGGGGCGCTCCGCTCGAAACGATGCATAAAGAGCGGATGGGCCTACCGATAGATTCCCAAGGGTGCCGATGTCAGATGACAGATCAGCTTGCCAACGGCGCGGTCAATCAACCTGATCTGTCATCTGTCCTCTCAAATCTGGGGGCTGTCGGGTGAAAGGTTGTTTGAGCATTATCTTCATGGTGGCGATTCCCGCGTTGTTCTGCTATGTGGGCCTGTCGATGTGGTCCGATGGGCCGATGATGCGTGGGATCGGCCTGCTGCTGGTGGCGATGGCCCTTTTCTCGTTTTGGGAAGGGCTTCGTCGTCGGCTGCGTGCCTTGGTTGCGGGGGGGCAATCGTCGTCCCCACTCGGGAATCGCCGCTTGGTACAAGAGCATTCGCTGGGGTGGCGGAAGCTAGTCCGACGTTTCCTCAAGGATGCGCAACGCTTCGAATCCCGCCAGAATGGCCCGGTTGCCTTTGCGCCCTTCGAATCGTATTGGCCCACCTACGAAGCGATGAGTTCGCAACAATTGGCATGGTATTTTTACTGGCGCGGTCAGTTCCGTGAAGGCCATTTAATCGATACATCGCTCTCCTATCTTTTTGTGCATATCTATGAGTTGATCAACCAAATTGGTGTCAACGATGCGGAACACGGTTATCGGGAATTGATGAGACTTTGGCTGGGCTACCGGTTGACTTTTCCCGAATTGGATGACTACTTGACCCCATGGATCGCGGATTATCTTTCTGTCAATCGGTTGCCACATGATCCGCTTGAACTCTACGGCTATCCCGATCAGACGTTCGACTACGTCCGTAAACATGCCGATATCTTGCTCACTCTGCATCTTCGCCAACGGGATGATCGTCAGTTGTCTTTGCCGCTCATCGATGCCTTGACGGACCATCGGATAGAGCGGAGTAGCTTTTACGAGGGCGAAAATATCGAACTGTTGGCGCGCGTGTTGCCGGTGGTGATCGATAAGGTGGACAGCCAATGGCGTGCAGCGGGTGCGGGCATCTTCGAGAGGTATAGACCGCCGCATTCCGTCCCGATTTCGCGCCCGTTGTTCCAATCCGCGTTGTACGGCGGAGACCTCACCGCTACGGTAACGATCGCCAACCTTTATCCTTACGCCGCCTATCAACCGTTGCGCGATTTTTTAACGCCCCTCGTCAAATATACCGAAAACTTGCTGCGTAAAGAGAAGGGCGTACGGGGCCGGTTGCGGGTTGATCCCCTTGATGAAGCGTTGCAGCGGCTCATTGATGTGACGGTACTCGGATCGCGGGCGGCGGTGGATGTCAGCATCCGCGGTGCGTCAGAGAGGGGACACGGTCTGCCAATCCCGCCCCGTGGGTTGTTGCATCCACCCCCACGAATCGAAATCGACTTTACCCGCATCGAACAACTGAAAGCTGAGTCTTCGGATCTCTTTGATCTGTTGGCGCTGCCAACGGAGAGCGGGCCCGTCCCACCCCTCGTCGCCAAGCCGCTGGCCGAGCCGTCGACCCCGCCCCGCCATGACGAGGAGCCACAGCGCCGCCCCAGTGCGAACGCAGCGCCCCCTCAACGCCCGCAGCGTCCGCTCAAGGACCAGCCGGGCGAAGAGGGTGAGTTGCCCCCCGCGCCCGCCGGAGTGGACCAACGTGCAACGGCGCCGCCGCTGGCAGCGCTCTCTGCGAGCGCCACGCCACAGGATGAGTGGACAGTGCTCATCGCCGCATTGCGGCCCCCCCATCATCAGTTGCTGGCCGCGCTGCTGGCCGGGGAGGGGACGGCGGTCGCGCTCCAACAAATCGCCATGGCTCATGCCACCATGCCAGCACTGTTGATCGATCAGGTCAACGAACTGGCGCAAGCGCTGGTGGGCGACATTGTGATCGAGAGCGACGGCGATCAATCCGACGTGATTGACGACTACCGAGAGCAAATCGTGACCGCGCTACAGTCCGTAGAAAGTGAATAATGTCCCTTTTAAGCCAGCCCCCACGCCGTATTGCGAATGCGATTGTCAACTCACTCGGTGCTGGCGTTGTGCCTCGGGTGGGCATCGAATATATCAACGTGGGCCGCAGCCGAGAGATCGGCGCACTGATCTCCGACTTGGACGCTGTGGCGGACGGGGGCGCGGCCTTCCGCTTTATCGTCGGCCGATACGGCTCGGGCAAAACCTTCATGCTCCAACTGTTGCGCAACCAAGCGATCGAGCGCGGTTTTGTGGTTGCCGATGTCGATCTCTCCCCGGAACGTCGGTTGACCAGCGCTTCCCACGGGGGTCTCAACAGCTATCGGGAGCTAATGAAGAATCTATCGACTAGAGCACGCCCCGATGGCGGGGCACTGCCTGCGATTTTGGAGCGCTGGATTTCGACGATCCAATCCGAAGTCATGGTCGAACACGAGTTGCAACCGGGGAGTGACGACTTCAACCGTATCGTCAAGCAACAGATTTTTGCCGTGATAGACGAGATGGAAGGAATGGTGCATGGCTTTGATTATGCCAAAGTTATCGCCGCCTACTGGGATGGCTATGTCTCCCACGATGAGGCGTTACAGGATGCGGCGCTGCGCTGGTTGCGTGGCGAATTTGCGACCAAGACTGAAGCCCGACAAGCGCTGGATGTGCGGATTATTGTCGATGACAGTAATTGGTATGATTTCATCAAACTTTTCGCAACCTTCGTCTCGTCAATTCGCTACAATGGATTGCTCATGCTCATCGATGAAGCGGTCAACCTCTACAAAATAACCCATCGAATTTCTCGTGAAAATAATTACGAAAAATTGCTCACCATGTTCAACGACACGATGCAAGGTAAAGCCGCGCATCTGTTCATCGTTGTGGGCGGAACGCCGCAATTCGTGGAAGATAGTCGGCGTGGCCTCTACAGCTACGAAGCGCTGGCGACGCGGCTGGCCCGTAGTCGTTTTGCGGATGAAAGATGGGTCGATGTGTCGGGGCCGGTGATCTCGCTCAAAAATCTAGATCACAACGAGCTTTTCTTATTGCTCATCAAGGTGCGTGACGTCTATATCGCCCACAGCAACCACGATCCGCAGCTCGGCGACGACGACATCCACACGTTTATGACGGCCGTAGCCGCCCGCTTGGGGGCCGAAACGCTTCTTACCCCGCGCGAAATTGTTCGTGATTTTCTGAGTGTACTTAATCTGCTCCGCCAGAATCCCACAGCCACCTTCGAGCAACTCATTGGCAGCGCGGCGTTCACCCCCACGGTGGAAACGCCGGTTGACGATGACGGTAACGACGGCTTCGCTGAATTCTCCCTGTGAGCGACAATCCCTTCTTCCGTCTCGCCCCCTTCATCCAAGAGTACATCTATCGGCACCGCTGGACGGAATTACGCGATGTGCAGGTCGATGCCTGCCGCGTTCTATTCGATTCCGATGCGCACCTCATCCTGGCCGCAAGCACCGCTTCGGGCAAGACAGAAGCCGCTTTTTTCCCCATCTTGACCGAGTTGTACCAAGCCCCGGCCGACTCCGTTGCGGTGTTGTACGTCGGCCCCACCAAAGCGTTGATCAACGATCAGTTTTGTCGTTTGGAGGGCTTGTTGCAAGAGAGCCACATCCCCCTGACGGCGTGGCATGGCGATGTGAGCGCCGCCAAGAAACGCAAGCTGTTGGGCCACCCCCAAGGCGTATTGCAAATTACACCGGAATCGATCGAGAGTCTGCTGATCAACCACCGTGCTGCGATTCCCCGCCTTTTTGCTGATCTGCGCTACATCCTGATCGACGAGCTTCATCTGTTCATGAACAGTGAGCGCGGGCTGCAGTTACTCTGTCAGATCGAACGGATCGAGCGGCTGACGGGCGGCCACCCTCGACGAGTGGCGCTCTCGGCCACGCTGGGCGATTACGATGAGGCGGAGCGGTGGCTGCGCGGGCAGGACCAGCGGCCCGTGGTCACCGTAAGCAGCCAAGCGCCGAGTACCGTTCGGCTGGCGCTGGAACATTTCGTCGTGGCGCAGGCGGACGACGCATCGGATAGCGAGCGGATGCCATCGCCCGATTTCGAGCACTATCTGTTCGAGACGACCCACGCCAAAGAGAAGGTACTGATCTTTGCCAACCAACGGAGCGAGGTCGAAGCGACTATCGCGCTGCTGCGCGAGATGGCGCGGCGCCGAAATCTGCCCGATATTTACCACGTCCACCACGGTAGCATCGCTGCGCCGCTGCGCGAAGCCACCGAACTGGCGATGCGCGACGAACGACAGCGGGCCGTGGTCGCTGCCACCATCACGCTGGAACTGGGCATCGATATCGGCCAGTTGGAGCGCGTGGTGCAGCTTGGAAGCCCCTTCTCTGTTAGCAGCTTCTTACAGCGGTTGGGGCGATCGGGGCGGCGCGGCAACCCGTCGGAGATGTGGTTCATCTGCCAAGAAGCGCCGACCGGCAAAGACATGTTGCCCCAACAGTTGCCGTGGGAGTTGTTGCAGGCGATCGCCATTGTCCAGCTCTATATCGAAGAACGCTGGATCGAACCCTTGACCGCGCTGAACCAGCCCTTTAGCCTGTTGTACCATCAAACGATGAGCACCCTCACCGCGATGGGCGAGCTTTCCGCCGCTGATCTGGCCCGTAATGTGCTGACGCTGACCCCCTTTCAACGTATCTCCCTCAACGATTATCGTCTGCTGTTACGTCATCTCTTGGCGCTCGACCATATCGAGCAGATCGACGGTGGCGGCTTGATCGTCGGCCTTGCGGGGGAAAAAATCGTACGAAACTACCGCTTTTACGCGGTTTTTCGGGAAGAGGCTGACTTCGTGGTGCGGGCCAAACAAGGGGAGATCGGGCGTATCAGCGAGGCGCCGCCGATCGGGGAGCGGATCGCGTTGGCGGGCCGCACATGGGAAGTGATGGACGTGGATCATCGGCAGCGGATCCTCTTTGTGCGGCTGATCGGCGGTCGTGTCAAGAGTTACTGGTCGGGCGGTGGGGGCGCGATCCACCCCCGCATCGTCGAGCGGGTGCGACGGCTGTTGGGTGAAACCGACATCCCGTCTTACTTGCAACCCCACGCGCGACGCCGGCTGCAAGAAGCACGCCGCGTGGCGGCACAACATGAGATCCCTCACCAGCCTCTGATCCCCCTCGGCGGGGATCAGTACGCTTTCTTCCCGTGGTTGGGCAGCCGCGCTTTTGAAGCACTCGTGCAGCTCGGCCGCGCGGAGGCTACCGCTTTCAGGATTGGGCATTTCAGAAGCCCCTATTATTTGATCGTGCAGAGTGCGTTGCCCCTAACAGCGCTTCGGCAGGCGATTCGACAGCGGGTAACGGGGCCGGATCCAGCGCCGCAGATCGGGGAGACGGCGCCCCCTCACCATCACAAGTTTGATGAGTTTTTGCCCCGTAACCTTGTCGCAAAGGCCTACCTTTACGACTGGTTGGATAACGAAGCAATGCAACGTTCGCTTCGTGCCCTGCTGCGTTACGCTTAGAAAGACAACGTACCTTGCGGGAGCGGGGGACTCGCTCTGTTGACGGGACTCGGATCATTACATCGTAACCAGCGGGGCCGATCGTTGCTCTTCCTCGCCCCCACCACGGCGATGGCGCTGATGCACCCCATGCCTTCACGCTGGAGCGCGTCGTCTGTCTTCGTTGCCCATCCTAGAAGAAGCACGGTTACGGCCTCGCTTGAATACGACGCCGGGCAGCGCGAGCCGTACAAGGCTTAACCCCCCCAATCCCCACTGATTTTTCCCCTTGCCCCCAAGTGCGCACCACTCGTCCGCATTGTTGGGGGTTACGCACGAGTGGCGCGACCCAAGCCTATGCCGCCGTTTATCGGCCCGTGACGTGGCCGACCAAGACTGTCCACGGCTAGCCGCACAGATGACCTCCCAGCGCCCCTGCCCCTTCGGTGGTGGCATCCCGCGTCGCTGGCCTTCTGCACCATGCCAGCGTGCACTAGGGGGTTGACATTCCCAAATTTTCCCCTTATTCTTGGGCGTGCTGCGGTTTCGGAACTCTTTTCGTCGACCGAACTGGCTCTCCAGTTCACCATCCCCCAGAAAGGAACCGTCCGATGAAACGTCCACCGACCTTGCTCTATGCGCTCTCTCTCCTTCTGGCGCTCGCTACCCTCCTCTTGTCGCTCAACCCCGTCGCCCACGCCGACGACCCGACCGGTGATGGCACCATCGCCGCCGACGAGGCCGACGAAATCGGTGAGGGCGACCTTGAATCACCCGCCATTGAAGGCGAGGGCATTCTTCACTCTCGGGCACGCTACCCCACGCTCGATCGGGGCGATCGCGGCACCGATGTCAAGGCGCTCCAATATCTCCTGCGCTACCACAGCTACAGCCCCGGCTCGATCGACGGCGTTTTCGGCGGCGGTACCGATTCGGCGGTGCGTGCCTTCCAGAGCGCGAAGGGGCTGACCGTCGACGGAATCGTGGGCGAGGCCACGTGGGGCAAGCTCATCGTCACCGTGCGCGATAGCAGTCCGATCAGCGATGCCGTGCGCGCCGTTCAACTGATGCTCAACGAGAAGCGTTTTGCGGGACTGACCATCGACGGCGACTTTGGCCCCGCGACGTTGAGTGCGGTGCGTGCTTTCCAAAGTGATGTCAGCATTGGTGTCGATGGGGTAGTCGGCCCGACCACCTGGAAGAATCTGATCTGGCATTACGAGCGGCCACTGATCAGTTCAAGCACCAATCTCTGTTCGCACGGGCAATGGGGCGATCAGTGGGGAACCGGCTCGATGGTCGGCTCGTTGGAACGTGCGGGCCAATACTTCGCCTCGCAAGGGGCGGGCCGCATCCACACCCGTGACATCAGCCGTGAACATGGTGGCGACATTCCCGATCATTCCTCCCACGAGCTGGGTCTTGATGTCGATTTGCGCCCGATTCGCACCGACGGGGGGCAATGCAACTACACCACGACCTGGCAGAGCAGTACGTATTCCCGCAGCCGCACCCGTGAGTTGATCCGTGACCTGATCGATGGGGGCAACGTAAAATACATCTTCTTCAATGACCCCACCCTGATCAACGAGTTTCCGCAAGTGATCTACGTCAGCAATCACGACGACCACTTACATGTGCGCTACTGCGAGCGGGGCCACCCCGATTCGCGCTATCGCTGTTGACCCGGAGCCAGATCATCCCAACGACGCGCCCCAGCATTCACGCCGGGGCGCGTCGTTGTCATTCATCGTCTCGCTCCGTCGTTGCCTTGCTTCTACGTTGGGTCGTTACGACGAAGGGCAGCGACTTTGCATCGGTAGGGTGGTGGGCGAGAATGGGCGAGATTTTGAGGAAATAGGGTGAGCGTAGGGGGCAAGGGCATGGACGAGATTGAGATGCCGGATTATGAAGGCATGTTCTGGACGAGTATCGTGGCCGCGCAAGCGGGCCACCTTTTGTTTACGTTCTGTACGCCGATCCTAGGGGGTTCGTGGTCTGCGTGGATGCTGGACTTGGTGGCTAGGAGTAGTGCAGCGTTGCTTTTGGGAGCGGCGCTGGGTTGGCAGGCGACTCTATTCCATCGTCCTGTCTCGCGCCTTTTTACATGGGGGTTGCCGGCGTTGGGCGCCGTGAAGACGAATTTTGCAGGCATCGCGTTCCTTGCAGGCCTTGTCGTGGCCGAAATCATCCCACCGGGGACGCATTTCTGGCTGTCGTGGGCGGTTTATCTGGGGATCGCGCTCATCTTCTCGGGCTTGGTCTTTCTCACGAATCGTCTGTCGGGTGAATATTGAGCGCTGATTGCCCCTTGCTTTCAAAGGCCCAAAGCTCTGCCGAGTCCTACACACCGCCTCTAAATCTGATCTTCTAGCGCCGACTTCGTCTGGGCGGATTGTTGCGCCAAGTGATCCGTCCGGTTGTGGCGATGGAGCCGCCACCGTTCACGCCGGGGCTTCGGCTCTAGATACTCGATGTGGGTGACCCCCGTGTTCTCGGTCCACGTTTCGGTGCGGCGAAACAACCCCACATCGAAGATGTGATCCAGCGCGATCTCGACCACGCCGCCATGGGCCACGACGACCACGGCCTGATCGGGGTGGCGACGCGCCGTCTCTTCCAAGAAGCTGCCGACCCGCGACCGGAAATGGACGTGTGTCTCGCCCAGCTCGTGCGAAGGGGTGACATTGCTGAAGGGCCGTTCGCTGGCCCAGTATTCAGAATACTCGGTCGGCATCTCGTCAGCGCTCCACGCCGTATGATCGAGCCGGTTGTTGCCGATTTCGCGGAGCCGATCGTCGAAGGTGGGGGCCATGCCGTAGGCCGCGCTGATAGATTGCATCGTCTCGCGGGCACGGCGCATGGTGCTGGCATAGAGCGCTGCCGCATCGGGCACGCGGTCCGCCAGCCAACCGGCCACGGCCCGTGCTTGGTGCTGCCCCAATTCGGTCAGCCCGGCATCCCAATCGCCTTCCCAACCCGGCAGGTTGACGAAACTCTGTCCATGTCGAACGATGTAGAAATGCATGGCGATTATGCGTCCCGCTTGACGGCGTGACCACCGAACTGGTTGCGCAGCGCGGCGTTAAGCTTGGCCGCATAGGAGTCTGTTTGGCGGGAGCGGAAGCGCATCTGCAGGGCCAACGCAATGACCGGCAGCGGCACCGCTTGGTCGATGCTCTCAACGACCGTCCAGCGCCCCTCGCCACTGTCCGGCACAAAGCCTTCGATCGCTGCCAGATCATTGCCTTCCGCTGCAAAGGCGAGGGCGCAGAGATCGAGCAGCCAAGAGCGGATCACCGAGCCGTCCCGCCAGAGGTTGGCGATCTGAGCCATGTCCAGTTCGAACTCGCGCTTGCTGTGCATCAGCTCGAAGCCCTCGGCGTAGGCCTGCATCAAGCCGTACTCGATCCCGTTGTGGACCATCTTCACGTAATGGCCGGCCCCGACTGGGCCAACGTGGCCGTAACCCAACACATCGCCCGTTGTTCCTTCGGGCAGCGGGCCGTCGTTACTGGCGGGGGCGAGTCCGTGCAGCAGCGGTTCCACTGTGGCCACATCCTCTGCAGATCCGCCAACCATGAGGCTGTAGCCGTTCTCCAGCCCCCAAACGCCGCCACTCACCCCCGCATCGATGAAGCCGATCCCCTTTTCGGCCAACATCTCGGCGTGGCGAAAGGCATCCTTATAAAGGGAATTGCCGCCCTCGATCACGACATCGCCCGCCTCTAACAGATCGGCGAGCGCCGCAAGCGTCATATCCACCGGCTTGCCCGCAGGCACCATCACCCAGACGGCGCGCGGCCCATCGAGTTGTCCCACGAGATCTGCCAGGGACGAGGCGCCATGTAGTCCGCGCGTTTCGGCCTCGGCCACTGCCGCCTTGTTGAGATCAAAGCCGACGATATGGTGGCCGAGGCGTGTCAGCCGTTCGCCCATGTTGGCGCCCATCTTTCCCAATCCAACCATTCCCATTTGCATTGCGATTCTCCTATAACGTGACACGGACGCACTGTGATTTGTGTGGAATAGTAGCGTGGAGGGGCGGCGCGGCAAGCGGGGCGTGGAGCCTACATTCGTATCAGAACAGAAAAGCCACCGTGGTGGGTGGCTTTTGGATTATGTCTGATTATCGTTTGCGCTTGCCTTCTTGGCAGCAGCGTTTGTATTTACGGCCGCTTCCGCAGGGGCAGGGTTCGTTGCGGCCCGGTTCGGTTTGGCGCGCGTCCAGCACGGGTTCGGCGGACAGCAACTTCTTCAATGACGAGAGCATCGGCTTTCCTTCTGGTAGTTGTTAGCACAAAGAGCGATGTAGTCTACGTGAATCGGCCGAAAAATCAAACGGGAAAGCAGGGTCACTCACCAATCCCAATGAGAATCGATGTCATACCAAATCGGAAGGTTGATTGTGCGACGAAGATAAATGGTAACAGCCAAGAAGGGGCCTGCGCAGGCAGGCCCATGGGCCGACAGGCCCTCCAGCGGGGCTTTTAATCCCCGGCCCCACGGTTACACCGTCAATTCCAAATCCGCAATTGTCTATGAGAATCGATGTAATCCAATGATTTGCAGGGGCGCCCCCTGTGGACGCCCACGCTCGCCGGCCGGCGTGGTGTCACGATGCGTTCAGCTTCTGCTACAGGGAGTCTTCTTCAAAAGAGGCGGGCGGGCACAAGGCCCGCCCCTACCGCAGTTGCTGCGGTGAGAAATCTAAAAGAGTGCGGGGGCACTTATACTGTGGCCTGAGAGGAACGTGGCGTGATGATTGCCACCCGCTCCAGATAAGAGGCGGGCGGGCACAAGGCCCGCCCCTACAGCAATGGCTGCGGTGAGAAATCTAAAAGAGTGCGGAGGCACTCATACTGCGGCGTGGCGCGAACGTGGCGAGACGATTGCGACCCGCTGCAGGAAGGAGGCGGGCGGGCACAAGGCCCGCCCCTACAGCAATGGCTGGGGTGAGAGATTTAAAGAGTGCGGGGGCAGTCATACTGTGGCGTGGCGCGAACGTGGCGCGACGATTGCCACCGGCTGCAGGAAAGAGGCGGGCGGGCACAAGGCCCGCCCCTACAGCAATGGCTGGGGTGAGAAATTTAAAAGAGTGCGGGGGCAGTCATAGGTAGTTGCCCCATGCCTCATTCAGCCCCCTCCCAACAGCAAGGCAGCCATGCCAAAGACGATCAATGCTTGACCGGGACCGTAGAGCAGCCAGACCACATCGCCGATGAGCGGGAAGCTGAGGCCGCCGAACAGACGACCGGCGAGCACGAGATCGCTGATCAAAAACATCGCCGCCCCCAGCGCCACCGACCAAGCGGCTGACCATTGCACCGCCACTGCTGTTGCCATCGCGGCGGTCGATGCCAACAGCAGCGCGTAGGGCAAGGCGGCGCGATGCAAGACCGTTGCGTCGCTGCCACGCCACACCACCGCGTACCAGCCCACGACGGCAACAACGGCCCAAATGACGAAGGAAGCGATCCATGCGGTGGCATTGCCGAGCGCAAGCGGCTGCGCCACGTGCCACAACGCGGCGATGTAACAGAGATGGCCCCCGCCGAACGCGGCCATGCCCGTCAACGTGGACGACGCGCGGCCCAGCCAGCCGGCCAACGCCAGATCGCCGATGAAGCCCAAGGTCATCCCCAGCGCCACCCCCGTCATTGCGCTGGCCAACGGCGCAGGGGCGCGGTGGGCCAGCCATGCCGCCACCGCGCTCGCCACCACGAGCACCAGCGACGAGGCCATGCGCGTCGCCGTTGGCATCCGATACGCGGCATCATCATGGGGCTTCCCAAAGAGAAAGCCGCCGAAGAGCAGCGCCGCCCACAAGGCTTCCAGCAGCCAGAGCGAGAGGGTCATCCGATGGCATCCTCGAATTGATCGACGATGGCTGCGGCGCACCCCCAGCTCAGGGTTACCCCGGCCCCGCCGTGGCCATAGTTGTGACAAAGGACGCAATCGCGGAGTCGTTCGACTTCAAGGCGAACGGTGGGGCGCGCGGGCCGCAGCCCCACCCGCGTCTCTAACACGGGCCGCGCCGCCAATTCGGGCCGCAGCGCGACCGCCCGTGCCAAAATGCCCGTCGAAATCGCTTCATCGATGTCCGTGGCCCACACGTTAGGCTCTGCGGTGCCACCGCAGATCACGCCATCACTGCGCGGAATGATGTAGGTCGAATTCGTGCTCTCGTGTTCCTCCTGCACCAAGTGAAACCCGTCATCGCCCCCTGCCGCCAGCTTGACGATCTGACCACGGATCGGGTAGAGCGTTTCGTCGCCGACCAACGCCCGCGCCCCCAAGCCCGTACAGTTGAAGATCGCCTCGTATTCGTCGGCGATTTCGGCCAAGCTGTCGACATGGCGCTCGATGAAGTTGGCGCCCCCCTTCTCGACACGCTGTCGCAACCACGCTAGGTAGCGGGGCGTTTCGATGATCGGGACGCGAAAACTGAAGGCCGATTGGAAGGGGGGCGGAACCGCCTCTCCCCGCAGAATCTGAAACTCTTCGACCGCAGAGGCCCAAGCGGGTGCTTGCGTGTCGTCGGCGTTGCGGTACTCCACGCCACGCACCATCCGTACGCCGCTGGCGGGTTCGGTGGCCGCAAATTCGGCAAATCGAGCGAAGCTTGCCCTGCCCCACGCACTCACGTCGGGATGATCGACCTTGTACGGGTACCAGACCGCTGCGGCCACGCTCGACACGATGTCGGGCGGCCAAGCGGCGGCCATGAGGGTCACAGCGTTGTAACCCCGTTCCAACACGGTGTGGGCCGTTGTCAATCCCGCTATGCCGCCACCGAGGACAAGGATCTTCATGGGGTGCCTTTCGTGCAAAAAAGTAGTAGCTGTCTCGACGTTGCGCGGCTGTCTGGTGGGCGACGGATCGATAACTGCTGCGCATCGCGCCGTCAGCGCGCCGCGTGCGCTTAGGGCGAACGGAGCGTGACGGTGGCTTCTTGGTTGAGCCGTTGTTCGACTTCCCCCCAGACCTCAGCGGCGCGGCGCTGGTGGGCGTGTTGCAGCGCCTCGTCGCCCGCCAGCAACGGGAACAGATGGAGATTGTCGCGGCCCAACAGCTCACCGTCGGGCGGCCAATCGTAGTGCATGTAGGTCGGGTAGAAGGCGAGATCGTCGATCTGGGGCTGACCATCGACGAGACGGATCTCCATCGAGGCGATGCCGCCGATCAACTGGTCGAACTCGTACTGCGTTGAGAGCAAATTGCCGAGCGAATACCAGACCACGCTCTGTCCGCGTGGGGTCGTCAGCCATTCGACCGGTTGAAGCACATGGGGGCCGCTCCCCACAATCAGGTCGGCCCCCGCATCGGCCAAGCGCTGCGCCCACCAGCGCTGGCCGTCGCTCGGCGTGGCGGCATCTTCGTAGCCCCAGTGGGCGGCGACGATGACCACGTCCGCGGCGGCGCGGGCGGCGGCAAGCTGCGCATCGACCGATGGCGCCTCCAGCAGGTTGAGACTGAAGGGGGCGGGCGGTGGCACATTGCTCGCCTCGCTGACCGCGACAAAAGCAAAACGGATCCCGTTGATCGAGAAGGTGCGCGGCGCCGCTTGCTCTTCCGCCGATCGACTGACCCCCGCGACCGCCAATGTGGGCAGCGTGTCCCAGAGCGCCAGCGTGCCGTCGATCCCAGCCTGTCCGTGGTCGGCCAAATGGTTGTTGGCCAGGGTGATCAGGTTGCAGCCCTGGCGGTTGAGGTCACGTGGGAAGGCGGCGGGGGCATTGAAGCGGGGGTAACCGCTGACCGGCAGGGTGGGGCTGCTGGCCGCCTCTTGGTTGCAGAGCCGGATATCCGCCGCGGCGAAGATCGGCGCGAGATCGGCCATGAATTTCGTGTAGTCATACTCTTCGGTGGAAGTGTCGTAGGCCCGCAGGTTGAGCGTATCATGGGGGAGCATATCGCCGACCGCGATCAGTCGTACCACCGGCTCGCTCGTCGCCGTTGGCACGGCGGTGGCCGTCGCGGTTGGCACAGCCGTCATCGTTGCGGCAGCCGTCGGGGGCAACGTGGTAATTCGTGGGGACGGCGTGGCAGGGGCAACGGCCCGCCGTTGCCCTTCCGATGATGCTGCGCCGCAGCCGCAAAGGCAGAGCAAGGCCACCACCACGACCAGCCACGCCGTATTTCTCTGCTTGTCCATCGGATCCTTAACAGGGGGTGAATCGCGCATCGCGCATCATGAATCGGGACCCATGTTTAGACGGGGCGTTGCGACAGGATTGGCCTTGACTGTCCGCTTCGAGGGTTGCCCTCTTACACCACGAACGCATAAAACTCATCGACTCCACTCCCCATTAAACGCCTTCGAGGTTTGATCAATCCCTCGAACTGTATTATAATGACTCGTTAGAAATTCGCAGAGTGAACTGCTGGAAGGCTGAGCAAAGTATTATGAATGTACTGTTGATTGAAGATGTTCCGACGCTGGGCCGCACGGGCGATGTGGTCTCGGTCAAGCCCGGGTACGGTCGCAACTACCTGTTGCCACAAGGATTGGCCGTGTTGGCCACAAAAGGTGCGGTGAAGCAAGCGGACACCTTGCGCCGCAATGCCGAGCGTCGCCGTGCGCGCGATCTCTCCGACGCACAAGATTTTGCCAAGGTGTTGGGCGAGCTCCTGCTGACCTTCGCACGGAAGGTGGGGGACAAGGGTCGTCTCTTCGGGTCTGTGACAAACGCGGATGTGGCGGAGCAGATCAGCGAGCAGATGCAATTGAGCGAAGAGTTAGACAAGCGCAAGGTGCTGCTGGAAGAGCCGATCAAGGCGTTGGGCGACTTCCCTGTCCATGTCTATGTCCATCCCGAAGTGACGGCCACGGTCGCGGTGCGCGTGATCGGCGATCAGGGGGAAACCGCCGCCGATTTTGCGGAGGAGCCGGAAGCACCCGCCGCCGAAGCCTCGGTTGAAGAGAGCGATCCGCAGCCAGTCGCCGACTACTGAGCCGCGAGACGGCTCTGCGCCTTGCGCCAGCAGGTGCGAAATCACCAATTCAATACGAAGGGGAGTAGCTAGGCAGGATAGGGGCGTCATCACGGATGATTACGATCTCCCGCCCCGTCCGCCAGAGCAACCTCTGGTTAGCAAGACCTTCGAATCATACGACATCGTCTGATTTGGGGTAGTGCATAACGCGTGAGAACGCCTTACTGCCGATGTCCTTGTCAGATAAGGCGTTCTTTGTTATGTTGGGGTGACGCGCCCCGGATGACGAGAACAGGGAGATCACACTATGGACGTTCCATTCTGGGCATGGGCAGCCTTCATCGGTTTTGTGCTGCTGATGCTGTTCCTCGACCTGTTCGTCTTTCACCGCAAAGCGCACCGTGTCAGCCTGCAAGAAGCGGCGGCATGGACCGTTTTCTGGGTGAGCTTGGCGATCATCTTTTGCATCGGCCTCTACTTCATCGAGGGGAAGCGGGTGGCGCTGGAATTCTTAAGCGGCTATCTGCTCGAAGAATCGCTCAGCGTCGACAACATCTTCGTCTTCGTGCTGATCTTCTCCTATTTCCGCGTCCCGGCGGAATATCAGCACCGCGTGCTCTTCTGGGGCATCTTAACGGCGGTGGTGCTGCGCGGGCTGATGATTCTGCTTGGCACGACCTTGGTCGTGCGTTTCAGCTTCCTCTTGGCGATCTTCGGCGCTTTCTTGGTCTACACCGGCATTCGCATGTTCCGCCATGATGACCACGTCTCCGTCGATCCGGATTCGAACATCGCGGTACGGCTTCTGCGCCGTATCATGCCCGTGACCGATCGTTACCATGGCACCAAATTCTTCATCCATCAGAATGGGGTGCGGATGGCGACTCCGCTGCTGGTGGTCTTGGTGCTGATCGAGACGAGCGATGTGATCTTTGCGATCGATTCGATCCCGGCCGTGCTCGGCATCACCCAAGATCCTTTCATCGTCTTCACCTCGAACATCTTTGCGATTCTGGGGCTGCGAGCGCTCTACTTTTTGGTGGCGGGGATCATCGACCGCTTCCACTACCTGCAACAGGGTTTGGCGATTGTGCTCACCTTCGTGGGGGTGAAGATGCTGGCGGAAACCTTCGCGCCGTGGGTGATGGGCCACGAGTTCCACATGCCGATCGAACTGTCGCTGGGTGTGATCGCGGTAACGTTGGTCTCGTCGGTCGTGCTCTCGCTGATGCGCCCGAAAGTGCCGACGCTGGAACGGGTGCCACAGCCAACGGCTGAGGCGCACGAGCTGGGGGGGTGAGGCGTGGCGGTGGAAGCACACCAGAGCCGTCAGGCACGACGGCGCACCACGGAATGAAAGTAGTGCGTGACGATGTGGGCGTGTGAGGGTGAACGGCCTGGCCAAGCCGTGAACCATCAAGGGAAAGGCGAGGCTACCCTGCCCGATGCCCCCCACCATGGCCGCTACGATTGATAGACCCATGGCGCGGCGACTTCTGCAACCCGGCCTATTTTCAGGGCAGGTTGGGGGCCGTGAAGTGCGAATCGGGAAATGGGTCGTTCGCAAAGCCGATTCGCGCGGCGCCCTCGCACGGCACGGGTTCTGAACTCAGTCCTATTCCTCCGGCGCGATCTCGAATTCCAGTGGAAAGCCCTGCTCGCGGGCGGCATATTGCACACGAAAGACCTTTTCCTGTGCCTCTTTCAAAGGCAGCGTCGCCACGTAGGCGCTGCCTTTGGTATGCGTTTCCCACGCGATCAGTTCGGCCCGCGCCTGCTCCACCCCAAAGACGATCACGAGCGAGATAATCACGAACTCGAAGGTGGTGACGTCGTCGTTAAGGATTGTGACGCGATACAACTTTTCCAACTCTTCGTCGGACTGGGTGACCAGATCGATATCGATGGTGGGTCGGGCTGGCGCGTCGACCGTGTCGTGGGGCATAGTCATGGCTCTATCCAAAGGCGCGATCAAAGGGACGCACAGGCAAGCATGTTGGGGGGCGAGTAGTGGATGAAGGCCCACCACGCCTCGCAGGCGATGGGCTGTATGATATTGCTCAGGATGCCGAGTTGCAAGAAGCGATCCAGCAGAATCACCCCGAAAAAGAAGATCAAGAGCGGAATTTCGAGCTTGGCTGAAAAGTAGAACCATCGTTCCGGCAGGAAGGCGTTGAGGACGCGCGAGCCATCCAGCGGGCCGAACGGAATCATGTTGAAGGCGGCCAGTGCGATGTTGAGGTAGAAGAAGAGCGCCGCAAATTCGCCCCACGAGATCAGAAGCGGCCCCATACGCTCTGCGGTGAAGGGGAAGAGCTTCAGTTGGAGGGGGATCGCAATCAGCAGCGCGAGGATGATGTTGGTGACCGGCCCCGCAATTCCCACGATGCCCATTCCTACTTTGGGCGAGACCCCTTTGAAGCGCATCGGATCGATCGGTACCGGCTTGCCCCAACCCAACCCCACCGTCAGCATCAACAGCGTTCCCCACTTCTCCAGATGCTTGATCGGGTTGAGCGTCAAGCGGCCCAATTCGCGTGCGGTGTTGTCCCCCAGCACGGTGGCCGCCAGCGCGTGGGCCGCTTCGTGCAGGGTGAAGCTGATCAGAAATGAGATGATGAGGTAGACGAACAGCGCGGGATCTGCCAAACCGACGAGTAACATGGTATGATTATTCTTGATGGTGCTTGCAGAAAAAAGCGGAGCCGTGGCTCCGCGCTCAGTAGGCTAATCCTACTCACTACGGCTTAACAGGCAAACGCTGTGGCAAGCAGGGGGTGCCAGCGACCGCTGTCTGCGGCTATTTCAAGACGACCACCAGACAAGGAGAAGCGCATGGCTATCATCAACCCGAACGACTTTAACGACGCGATCCGGCTGTTGCTTGACGAGACCTTCGACCACGTACATGGCCTCTTTCTGGATCGCAACACTTCTTTCTTCGAGACGTTGGCCACGATCAGTGCCGATGAGGCCTCGCGCCCGGTCGGTGGGCGCTGCGCCACGTTGGCCGCGCAGGTGAAGCACACCGCCTTCTACCTTGATGTCTCCCTGCAATTCATGCGCGGCCCCGCACCCACCGATATCGACTGGGACGAGATTTGGCGCACCGTGAGCATGGTAACCGACGACGAATGGCGGACGATTCAAGGCGAATTGCGGGCCGCTTACGATCGTGCCCTCGCCTTCCTGAACGAGCCGAGGGAAGATTACGATGTGGACCAACTGGCGGGCCGTATGGCGCTCATCGTCCACAGCGCCTATCACTTGGGCGAACTGCGCCAAGCGCTTTGCACCTTGCAGGGTTGAATGATGCGACTCCTCATGATTGGCGGAACCCTCTTTCTGGGGCGGCACATCGTCGAGGCGGCGCTGGCCGCAGGCCACGAGGTCACGATGTTCAACCGTGGCCGCACCAACGACGATCTCTTCCCCTCGGTCGAGCGGATACGGGGTGACCGCAACCACGATCTGGATCGGCTGGTGGGACGACGGTGGGACGTGGTCATCGACACCTGTGGCTACTTGCCCGCCCAACTTCATGCCGCCGCGATGGCGCTGCGTGAGGCCGTTTCGCTCTACATTTTCATCTCCAGCATCAGCGTCTACGACTGGCCGATCCCGTTCGGTGCGGATGAAACGGCAGCATTGGCCACGATGGATGAGGCGTTGGCCGACCGCTTCGACGTCGAGCATTACGGGGCGCTGAAGGCACGCTGCGAGCGGGCGCTGACCGCGCTGATGGGGGAGCGGGCGCTGAACGTGCGCGCCGGGCTGCTGATCGGCCCCTACGATCCGACGGGGCGACTGGGCTACTGGATCGACCGGGTCGCGGATGGGGGCGAGATGCTCGTGCCCGGGCGGTTGGATCGCACGCTGCAACTGATCGACACGCGGGATGTGGCGGGGTGGCTGCTGCGGATGGGGAGCGAACAGCGCGGCGGCACCTTCAATGTGACAGGGCCAGTACGGCCGCTGACCATGGACCGCCTGCTCTCCGATATTGCCGCCGTGACGGGTAGCGACCCGCAGCGCTGCGTGGTGGATGAGGCGTTCCTGTTGGCGAACGAAGTCCAGCCCTTCAACGAACTACCGCTCTGGCTGCCCGCCGACCAAGCGGGGATGTTGAACGTCGATATTGGCCGTGCCGTGGCGGCGGGGCTGAGCTTTCGACCGCTCCGCGACTCTGTTGCCGATATCGCTGCATGGCAGCGTGAAAACCAAGCAAAAGCTACGCTTGCCAGTGGCATCACCATGGGGTCGACGCTGTCCCGGCAGCGCGAAGCCACGCTGCTGGCGGCCTATCGCGACCGCTAACGTGGCCCCGCAATCCATGCGATGCCACGCCCGGTGCGCCCTCACTGATAGATGATCACGTTCGGCGTAAAATCCATGTAGACGTGGCCCGGATGCAGCGCCGCCCCCAACGCTTCGGCTTCGGTCATGACGGGATCGTCCCATCGGTAAAAGAGCTTGTAGCCCGCGTACTCCACATCATCGTAAATGAAGGAGTTGTATTTGCCGAGCTTCTGCCACGCCGTGCCCCAGCCGTCGGCGGTGATCACCATGTCGACCTTGTAGATTTGCTCCAACTCTTCTTTGTTTTTGATCATGCTCAGCAAAAACTGGTGCAGAATCAGAACACGCCGACCGGGGATATCGTTCTCCACCATGTAGTCGCGCATCGCCTGCTGCACCTCGTTGACCTCTTGCGCGGTGACATAGCCGGGGGGCTGGCCGGGCTTCTCTTGTCCTGGCTCACGCATGGCGAATTCGGGGTCGAACGCTAGGTGGACGTTATCATATTTGAGCCATTTGAAGGCGCGGGCCATCGCCTCCTGCGGGGTCAGGTTGCCGATCTGCACATCCAGCACCACCGCGAAGCCCCGCTCTTGGGCCGCGTTGATATAGGCTTCGACTATCTCATCGTCTAGGAAGCCCAAGAAACTATTGTCTTCGTTTTGACAGCAGAGCGCCATGCCGTGTACCAGCTCGAAGGCGGGTTGCACACCGACCTCGGGGCCGTTGGCATCGTCATAGGCGTCGGCCTGCGTTTGCAAGCGATCGGCCAGTTCATCGAGATCGAATTCACCAAGGATGCCCATGATATCCACATTGGGACGTCCATAGTAGCTGACCCAGGTGACATTGTGGAGCGGGGAATTGGGCGCGGTCCGTCGTGCGCCCCGCGTCATCCGCGCCTTTACGCTGCCGCGCGACGCCGGATCGAAGGGATCTACGAGGTAGAGCGACGATGAATTGGCATTGAAATCGTCGAGGCGGACGCCCACGACCTCCTCTTCGCTCGTTTCCTCGTTTGGCACAGCGGTTGGCTCGCTCTCTTGCAAGGGGGGGGCGGCGAAGGCCGCAGGGAGGGCGGCAACGCTCAACAGTGCCAGGCAAAGCACAATCAGCAGGGTGGTTCGTGGTTTCATCGGTGGGAAATTCTTCGTGGCGCAGTGAACTGCGTGGATGGACAGTGGCACGGCCAAGACTGTAGCCACGTTAGGGCCGGGTGACAAGTGGCAGGGGGTCTACGCAAGCGTTGCGCCACCCACAAGTTTGCTGCTTTTATCGGCCTTGCGACCGCCATGTTGCAAGGCCGACGGCTGAGGGCTGGTCTCGGCCGTTGGGCGTCAACGTGCAAAGGCGGGCGGACTGCCTCCGCCGTCGCAGTAGCTCATCTGCGACGGGTCGTTGATGATGAGTTGCGGGCGACCGTTGTACTCCGAAATCTGGCCCGTGAGATGGACACATTCCCCCGCAAGTTCTTCCCAGCCCCAATCGAAGCTGACGCCGTAAAAGGTGCTCCGGTCGGGGGAGAAGTTGATGAAGAAGACGCTGGCGCTTTGCCCCGTGCTGCTGACCACCCCCTCGACACAGCCGCTTTCGCTCAGGTGCAAGTAGGCTTCGTGCCACGGCCAGCAGCCGACGGGCGCCGCCTCGGACGTGGCTTCGGCCACGCTGACCGTCGTGGCGAGCGCATTGCTGGCCACATCGTCCGTTGCCGCGTTTTCGGGCGTGGCATCGGCCACGGGCGCCGCTGTGACCAGCACCGTCACGGGCACGGTCACCTGCCGCGTCACTTCGACCGTGCGCTCGGCCTCGACCGCCACTTCGCGCGTCACCGGCACTTCGCGAGTGACCACTCCCGTGGTCGGCGTGGAAGGCTCTGCGGTCGAACCACATCCAACCATCACGATCACTCCCATCAACACGAGCCAACCCAATCGTATGCTCAACATCTTTAATACCTCTACGCAAGATCAAGGGTGATACCCAATAAACGGTAGAGAATGAGAAATTGGGGCGACAGGGGAGCGTTTGAGGGGATGGCGATACCAACGGGGCGGAGTGTGTCCCCAGCGAACCGCGTTTTGACTACGTTGTACGACGCCGCGACGCTATGTCTGACGGGGGCGCATGGTGAGGAGATGGGGGCGACGTTCGGTCGGTCAGCGGCCTGCCACAAGGTGCAAGACATCCACAATGATCTTTCGCGGCCCTTAGCCTTCCTGCGTGATTCGCTGTTTTAGCGGGACGCGAATAAAAACCGTGGTACCCTCTTCGGCGGAGGTAGATACGGAAAGCGTACCGTCCAGTTCCTCAATGCGCTCCGACATGCCGAGCAGACCAAAGTGTTCCTCGCTGACGAAATCGTGGATGTTCCCTTGCCACTCGAAGCCTGCGCCATTATCAGAAATTGAGAGTCTCAGTTCTCTTTCCGAGCCATCGATGGTAATCACAATGGTATCGGCTCCGGAATGTTGAATGGCATTTCGCACTGCCTCTTGCGTGATGCGGAAGAGGTGCAAGGTCATCTGATCCGGAAAATCTACCAGCTCGGTTACCAACTCCAGCTCGATATGCGGGTCATCAGGCGGGAGCGAGCTGCGCAACGTGTTAAGATACTCTTCAAGCGCACTGATAAAGGCCGATTGCGAGAGTGTGATCGGGCGGATATTTTGAATCACTTCTCTCAAACGGCTGACGATCACGATCAGGTCGTTATAGGTAGCGATGAGATCCACATGGGGGGGCGGGTGGCCGTTGGTTGTCGCTGAAGCGGCGACCGGTGAAGTCGTCTTGCCATAAAGCTGAATCTGATAGGCCAGCCCAATCAAGTCTTGCAGAATGTCATCGTGAAGCTCGCGGGCCAAGCGGCGACGCTCGTCGTTCCGTGCAGATTTCAGTGCCAATTGAGCGGCTTCCAGTTCACGTTGTCGTGCCCGTAGGCTTTCGACCAACCGCACGTTGTGCGCGGCCACACCGGCATGGCGGCCAATCAGAATAAGGAAGCGTGTCAATGCGGACGGGCTGCCGTGCTCTGGATACAGGTTGATGAGCAACAGCCCCTGAAGTTCGTTCTGAGAGAGGAGCGGCAGCCAGCCCCCGTGCGCCGCGTTGTCGATCAACCATTGTTCATCAGGTTTCAGGCCTTGGGTGTCCCCCAACAATGACGCGAGCTGCTTGGGCTGTTGAGGATAGGGTAAGCGTGCCATAACCTGCATTAAGGAGGAGAGCAATAGGGTGTCTGGAACGGCTTGTCGGTTCGCACTTTGCCCGATCAACTGGAGGCTGTTTTCCTGTCGTAGATAGAGCGAGATACTGGGTAAATCGAGGGCATCGGGCATATCGTGAAGCAAGATCTGTTTAAGGCTTTGCACGTCAAGGGCCAAATTGAGCTTCTTGGATAGCGTCTCCAGCAGCGTATCGTAGCGCTGACTACGATCATCCCAGACAGAGTCGATGAATCGCTGCACCAAAGTGCGTAGCGGCGCGGCAATGAGGAGCACAACGAGACTCGCTACGACAGGGCTGGCCCACGAACTCGCACTCTCGTTCCAAACAAAATCGCCCAATGCGAAAGTGGTCAGATAGCAGCCCGCTAGTAAGGTAAAAAACAAGTAATAGGTGGAAAGCCGACGCGCGATCACATCACGACCCACGTCTCTATTTGTGGTCGATCCGTAGAGGTAGGTGACGGGGCTTAGCAAGAGCCAAGGAAAGGCCCATTCGGCGGGTAAAGCAAAAGGAGCATTGAGTAGGCTAGGAATGAGGGCGAGGACGCATAGCGGGGTAAAGGCTAAGACAGAGCCAAGTAGGAAGGGTAATCGGATACGGTCACGCTTTGCCATTGATTCGTCGCTGCGATACGCCCATATCAGCGTGAGGATGATGGTGACGATGGTGATGATGATGTTCAGCAGTACAAGCTCGTACCACCTCGTAATCGACGATGTGAATCTGCCGTTGAGGAAGAGGTGGTCCAGCAGAGGCAAGGAGAGGAAGGTGGCCACCACAAGCTCGATGGCAAGAAATACCCGATAGGGGGAGCGTCGGCTCTGGGGATCCAATTGGAAGGCCATGAGAACGGGAGCCGACCAGATCAAGTGAATTACAAAGAGTTGAGTCCCTGCTCTATTGCCGAGAGAGGAGAGTTGACCGGACGAAAGCGCGCCAGAGAGCAGCAAAAAGAAGATCGCTGCGAGGCGCGGGCGCTCCATTAGCCAGACCACTACCCCGAAGAAGACGAAGCCACTCGCAACAATAATCGGTAGCGCATTTGTCAACGGGGGAAGACATATGAGTGGGCCGGACACATCTTGACAGGCAATGGCCGAAGTTTCGATCCACGACCAGCCAACCAAAAGCAGCGCCATTAGACTCGCGACGGCTAACGTAGCGTTAGAGAAAAGCTTCACCTGAGAGACCTTCGATCTCCGATAGCGGGAATATCTGATCAAGCAACCGTTTCAACAGATCAGGTTGGGGGCAGTCGGCTTCTGCCAGGGCATCACACGCCTGCTGTCGATGAATCTTTGCGATGACGGCCACATAGGCAGGGGCGCCCCAGTCTGTCAGTTGTTGCCTTAGTTCGACCAGCGCCTCTTCATTCCCCTGTGCGACCGATTCCAAGATGAGCTGGAGCTGCGCCCATTCACGTTCGGAGATGACGGTACGTGCAAAGCAGAGTGGCAAACTGCTCATGGCAACATTCAAGGGCTTGGCTCCGTTCACGGACCACATATCTTTGAAATCGTCCGCGACTTGGATCAAGATGCCTAGACGTTCCCCAAAGTATTGATAAGCAGCGGCCTGTTCGGGCGAAACGTTGGCCAGTACGCTCCCGAACCCTGCACTCCAACCGAGCAAAGTTCCGGATTTGGCATGTGCTTGTGCGAGCCACCGCTCCGCTGTCGCCACGCTCGTAGTCGCCGCACTCATCTCCCAATCTGCATACTGACCCCGACTCGCCTCCCACAAAATCCGTGGAAGTTCGAGGGTTACGTCCGCTGCTCTCAATTCTGGGTAATATGTCGTTAGCAAATTTTGAGCCTTGAACAAAAGCCCGAGGCCAATGCTGACTTCGGGACGACACGGGCGACAGCCCTCATCTTGGATGTCATCGAAGTACTTGGCTGCCAGATAGAGATGTTGCCATGCGGCAGAAGCGGCCGTTACTCGCTGAGGATCCCCTCCTGCCGCTTCGCACACCACTTGGGGCAGCATGGCAATGCTCGGCCACGTAGCCGCACGCCACAGGGGCAGCCATGCGTCGAACAATGTCGACGCAAAGGGATCATCCATGACCGTAAGGGAATCGGCGATGACCAATTCCCTTACGGCCGCCAGTCGATCGTCAAGGGGATGACTGGTAAGGGGTTCGGTAACTATTGGGCGCACGTTTCCGGGCTATGCTGGCGAACTACGATGGGAAACCAGTTACCTAACGGCAGCTCCACCAGTTGCGCCGCCAGTCGCTCGTTGCCTGCCACTAAACGTGACGCAACGCTATCGAGTGCCTTTTGCTCGACGGGACTGAGGTGGGAAGATAGGTGAGGCTCTTGGGCACGGCCAGTGGCACGACAGAAAATGTGGTGGGCCAGTTCATTCATGGGTTGGGTTGCCTTTCCTTGGCTTAATGAGGGATGAAAACATTGTGCAGACGGACAGTTTATCGTGCGCCGACCTATTGCCCGGGCCTCTAGTCGGCTAACACGAGTAAAACTCGGTTCAAATCCTGCGATCTACATGCGCTAGTGAGCAAGGTTTCAGGCAGTGTCCTGCCCCCCCCCCACCAGCTACGCCTCTTGCTAAATAGGGTTGCCTCAGAACATTCACCCCGCTCCTTTTTTCGATCGCGGCCCTCGTGCGGGCCGGTCGATGAGGTGCGAGCGTATGCGCTTTCAAGGCAAAATCTTGGCATCAAATGTACGCTCTCGCAAGCGAAAAATAGGGATGTGCGTCGGCTTGGGATCAAATCAGAATTTCTCATTCGACGAATCCCCAACGAATTGCGCGTACGATCAACTCGATGCGCGAGTTCACGCCCAGCTTATCACACAAGGCACGCACACTGTGGCGTACCGTGCGTCTGGCAAGGCCGAGGTTATGGCCAATTTCCGTATCGGTATCGCCGTCGGCCAGCATGCGTAAGAGGTCTAGCTCTCGCGCCGTAAGTTGCGGCATATCGGGTGACTCGGCCTCCGAAGAGGCGTCGACGAATTTGTGCAAGACTAGTTGGCTGAACCACTTGCCGTCACCCTCCACCGTTCTGATGGCTTGAACGATAGAGGTGAGGGCCTCTTCTTTTAAAAGGTAGCCCGAAACGCCAAGTGAAATCATTTGGTGGATATAGCTCTTATCATTGTGAGCCGTTAGTATGATGATCTTTGTATCAGGAAACTGATTGCGCACCGATGTCACGGTTTGGCCGGGGGGCGGACCGGGCATCGCATAATCGAGCAGCAAGACATCGGGCGTGAATTCCTCGCATAGCGAGAGTACTTCATAGCCGCTCTTCCCCGTTCCAACCACCTCGACATCTGCCTCTTGGCTCAACGTGGCAACGATACCCTTGCGGATCAACGCATGATCATCAATAAGCAGCACACGTATCGACATAATGTTCCTCTGAGCCGATAGTTATTTGCGAAGAAAGGGGAGTGAGTCACCTGTCCAACACGATTACTTACGCTTCTGAATTATAAGAGGCGAAGCGCTAGATTTCAACCACTATCCCTACCAGCCTGGGCAACAGTCATTGCCTAATCCGGCAAACAGGCGCCTGATCGACGAATTACTGCGACGGCGGCCCTCTGGTCACTGAGCTATCACCAGGCCTGCGTCGGCCCCCATGTTGGCGAAATGCGCCGCGTGGAGTGATGGGAGAGGTCTTGGTACGTAGTTCCGACTGAAGTCGGAACCGTTGCATGGTGCGCTGCTTACGGAACATGGCATCGCAAGGCGCGACGCATGATGCCCGCGTGAGTCACCCTTCGCGTCCGTCGCACGCTGAGCCAGATTCTTCGCCTTCACTTCGTTCCGGCTCAGAATGACAAAGGGGCGGCGAGGCGTGGTTCCGCATGACGGAGGCGCGCCCCTATGACGACCCCTGCACCCGCACACACCCTTCCATTGTCACCCTGAGCGTAAGCCGTTCACCGAGCGGTCCGCAGGACTAGGGTTTGGCTGCACCCCACGCCCCCCCGCGCCCCGCACACACCCGCCCGTGCGATTACACGGCTGCGCCTTCGTCTTTCGGGAATGACGTCCCATGCTAGGGCGCTGCAGATGCCCACATTCGTTCCGCATGACAATTTTAGGCGGCCTTTCGTATGACGTGCGGCGATGCACACTCCTCACTTGGCTTGTCACGGCCCTAAATCGATTCAATAGCGCCCGACATCACACCAGGCCTATGTCTGACGAAGCAGACCTATCGCCCTATAGGGCGAGAATAGGGCAGATTCCTCGGCGGGGCTCCGCTACGCGCCTCTCCGCTGTGCGGAAAATCAGGAGAGCGCGCGGCTACATTGATCGCGTGTTCGGGCCAGAGCGAAGTGTCGTGTTTTAGTATGATAGCTTTCAGCCTCCCCGATCCTCCCCTGTCGCCGCGTCTGCTACAAAGAGGCGCAAACGGAAGAGATGTTGGCTCCGGAGTGCCTTACCGGATCCGGCAAAAGGGAGCGCCAGAAGTGGCGATCAGGAAGGACGGGATGGCACTTGATAGCGGCGGCTAGCTCCCTGTAAGCTAGGGACGGTACCGGTTGTCGTGCTCGCTCTACGAGGCGTTACCCGGGGCGCTTAGATTGCGGTACGAGAATCTGTCGCTATCTCACTATTGTCCATCACATCAAAGGAGAACACCTTATGAGTCAACCTGGCCTACCGCAGGCGGCTTTCGACGAATTGGAGGACATGGAACTGTTCGCCGACGAGTTGGATGAGCGCTACAACGCAGGCACGGTCTCATCGACCACCTGTCTCAGCTCGGCATCAAGCGCAACCTCATGCGCATCATGCGGCTGCTGTTTCAGTTGTCTCTGTACGGCAGAAGCCGTCGCGTAGTATGCAACGTGCTTGGTGGGCCAACTCGCCTCTCCTCAATGAACTGGGGTAAACGTGCTGGCGCGCTGGGCCGATGTGTACACTGATCGATAATCAGAAAGGATGATGATGACCTATCAGGAACAGATTCACGAGTTGGAGGACATGGATTTGTTCGCCGACGAGTTGGACGAACGCTACAACGCGGGCGCCGTGTCGTCCGGTAGTTGCTCTAGTTCGGCATCAAGCGCTACCTCATGCGCCTCTTGTGCCTGCACATTCAGTTGCCTGTGTAGCGCCGATGTGGCGTCCTAAAGAGACGCATCATTACCCACGCATAGAAAGGAAACGCTATGGATCACTACGACATGGATGACATTCGCGAGATCGATCTCTTTGCTGAGGATGTTGAGGATCGTCTGCATGGATCGTCAGCGAGTGCATCCTGCGTGGCTTCCGGGACATCCATCAGTTCCGCTGGCTCCTGTTGGTGCAGCTTTTCGACGATCGGCTGTGCTTGCACGGCAGAACTTACCTAGAGCCACACAGTGACTTTGGCTAGGTACGTGTCATTGTCTTTCACCCACCGTTGGGGTCAGTCGATGGCGTGCCTAGCCACCATAGCGCCGATCACGCAGGCCCGTCTGCACTACCGTCAGAAATGAGGAAGCCACCGCCATGAACGCCTATAGTCACGCCATCCTGCCTCATAGCCCTGAACAACCTCTGGATTCTGAGCTATACGATGGACTACACGCTGCCGCGCAAGGCCAGCAGTTTTACGAGGAACTCAGTGAGTTGAGCGTGGGAGATCGGTATCTCTCTCACGCTTCTGAAAAAGCCATCCCCCTCATGGTGGTCTTCGACGATCCGCGATCGACCAACAGTGCGCCGCGTCTCAATCAGCCCGGGTCCCGCAATGAGGCTGCCATTCTCTTTGCAGATCTACACGCAGGGGGGTATCGGATCGGCCCCTTAATCCATCCTCGGTGTGGCCCTTGTCTCGCCTGTTGGCAAGCCACCCAAGCCTACTTTTTGCAAGAACCAGCCCCGCCGAGCGAGCCGCAGGAAACGCCCGCTCACCTTGAGCGCTTTTATGATCAGCTCTTGCATGAGATCGGACGGTTGACCCGCGATGCCAGCACCAGTCGGTTACAACTTGGCACGACGCTCTACTATGACGGGGAGAGCGCACGAGAAAAGCTGACAATTTTCTTCAAGATGCCGAATTGCCCCGTCTGTTCGATATGGCGTCACTATCCTACGGAGGTATTGCACCAATGAGTTCTGCCTTTGCCCAGGTCGTCGCATCGGACGACGAGGCAACGCGCCCTGCCGCCCATTATACGGTGGATGAGCTGATGAGCCGCATCGCGCGGTTTAGCAGTCATCGCACGGGTCTTATTGGTAAAGCGGTAGAGCTGCCTCTGTCAAGCGGAAACCCCGCGATCTGCGTCTATTCGTCTCCGGTATGCGACCTCAACGCCCTCTCCGAAGCCATAGAGTACGGTTCCGACGATGGGCTTTCGCTTTCGGGTGCAGGCTCTTTCACCCACCGTGCTGTGGCACAAGTTAAGGCCTATTGCGAAGCATTGGAACGTTACTGTTCGGTCAATTTCAATCCTGACGAACTTGTCGTGGCCACGCGAAACGAGCTGGGAAACGAGGCGGTTGACCTTGAACTTTTCCCGCGCGGTACCGCGCGGGAGTATGATCGTCCTGGTTCCTTTTTTGTCCCTCCTGACAACAGCGCTCGGATCAGATGGGTTCCGGGCTACTCGCTGCTCTCCGGAGAGCGCAAATGGTTACCGGCTGGTCTCGTCTATCTCAGCTCCCCTTACCATTATCCGGGGGAAGCGTTTACGGTCCCAATCACCACCGGCTGCGCGCTGGCCGCGAGCTATGAACAAGCCGTAGTCTCCGGGTTGTGTGAAGTCATCGAACGAGATGCCTTGTCGCTGACTTGGCTACAACGCTTGGCCCTCCCCCGGATCGTCCATTCGCCGCACGTCTCCGTCGAACTGGAAGAACGGATAGACCGTGTACGTCGCGCGGGGTTTGAGCAATATTTTTTCAATGCCACGACTGATTTAGGGGTAAGTACCATTTACGCGCTTCAAGTTGCCCCCTCCAGTCAGGTGTCGTTGTTGGTCATGGCGGCTACTCGCTTGAATCCGATAGAAGCCATGATCAAAGTCGTGGACGAAGCGGCCTCTAGCCGATTCGCGTTGGAAGCGTTGCTGCGAAGGCCGACCACCTTCGATCCAAATGACCCCTACTCGTTCACCCGTCTTACCGATGGGGCGCTGTACTATGCGGATTGGGCCAACCATGATGCCTTTGACTTTCTATTCGACAGCACCTCTCAAGTCGATCTGGCCGACCTCCCCACCCTAACGACTGAAGATCCGATTGAGCGGATAGACTGGCTACTCGATCGCTTCCGCGCCTGCGACCTCGAAGCGTATGTCGCTGACCTAACACCCCCGTACCTCCGTCGTGAAGGGTTGTATGTGGTACGCACGATCGTGCCTGCGCTGATGCCATTGACCATCAATCATAACCTGCGTTTTTTGGCGACCGAGCGGCTCTATGAGGCGCCGCCACGCATGGGTTACCCCGCTCATGCCTTGTCGCAGATCAATCCTTTTCCCCAACCGTTCGCCTAGAGATGGCGGCGTTAGACATTGCACGCTTGTGAGGAGAGCATGAATTATCCTGATCCACGATACCTCCGAATTCACGGTGCCATTCTGGATAACTGGCATGACCCGGCCCCCGATCTTATGGCTGCCAAGCAGAGCCGCCTGCAAAAAGCTCGCCTGCTTCTGCTGGCGAGTGGGAAGAGCGGGCTACTCGCGGCCCAACGGTTGCGCACCTTGCCCTTCGGCAACCTCACGATCGTGCCACACCGCACCCCAGATCTGGAGCCGCTGCGGATTCTGTTGCGTGAGGCCGCGCCGCATGGCTGCGTCGCCACGATGACCCGCGGCGCATTCCAGCGATCCGGCTTTGGGGTCACGATGGCAGGTCACCATCTTATGGTGGTGGCCAGCGATCGACCGTACCCGGCTTTGCTCGATACGTTGAACGCCATCTCGCTCCGCGTTGGCACCGCTTGGAGCCAGATAAGTATCTGGGGAGCGGAGATCACCCTTGGCCCCACGGTGATTCCGCATGTCACAGCCTGCTACGAATGCTACAAGCGCCGCTGTCTTGCCAATGAGGGCCGGCCTGATCTATGGCGTGCCCGTGATGCTTGGTTACGCAATGATGAGAACTGGGCCTTCGAGGGGCAATTGGCCCCGATTGCCCATTCAGCCATCGCTTACCTTTGCGCGGAAACTGAGCGGTTTCTGACAGCTTTTCGACCGCCACTGGCGCTAGGACGCATCCTCTCTCGTCATATGCTATTGCAACGCGAGTCCGTGGACGACATCATCCCGGTGGACGCCTGTCCCGCTTGTCACGCCACCGAGACCATGGACAGGCGCTGCGAGGGCGATCGCTTGGCATCGATGATTGCCCGAACCGTGGCTCGAAAGGAGCGAGTGCATGGCACGTCAAGCTAAATATCTGTCAGAGATGGTCAACAGCGACCCTCAGATGCAAATTCCGCCCTACCCTCGTCTGTCGGAGGATTACCTAAAGCTGTGGTACAACAGCGATATGCTGATTGTGGAGGGCGGGTTGAGTGAAGTCGTGTTGCGGGGGCGCTCCGTACGTTCACTGTTGCCACAGCTCTTGCCCTTACTCGATGGGTGCCGCACGATTGCAGAGATTACTGCGTGTGTACGTGGCTTCAAAGACAAGGCGATTCACGATGCGTTGACCTTGCTCTATATGCAAGGTCTATTAGAAGATGGACGGGCGGGACGGGATAAGATGAGCACATCCCAACTCACCGCTTATGGGTCGGCTCTCAAATTCTACAGTCGCTATATTGACTTTACTCGTGCCTCGAAAGGGCGTTACGACCTGCTCCACGCGCTACAGAGCAAGCATGTTCTGCTGAGCGCTACAGGTTCTGCAACCCTGCCTTTCGTCTCCGCCCTTGCCGAGCTTGGCATCGGAGAAATCACGGTGATCGCCAACGACGTGCTGGCCAATACGCTTACCGCGCTTTCCTTTCCCTGTACCACGCTTCATGTTCTGAACCGTTCGGACGACGATGTGGGACCAGAGAAGATTGCCGATCACCTCGCCGCCGCCGAGCGCCCCTATGACCTCCTGCTCTTGCTCACGGATCGCCCGTCGCCCTTATGGCTTAGAGCGCTCAATCAGGCGGCGATTGCCTTCGAACTACCCCTGCTGCGTTGCCTCATTGGGCCAGCGTCCGTTGAACTCGGCCCCACCGTCTTCGCTAGGCAATCGGGCTGCTATGAATGTGCGCGATTGCTAGGACTGCTAGATGAGCCAGAGGCTGAGGCGGCATCGGCAGCGGTCGAAGCGCAAAGCGAACTCTCGTCGGAGGAAACTCTGGGCGTCCATCAGGCAGCATTGCTTGTACTGGCACTGTTGACCAAATTTCTGCCGATTAAGAGCGGCGACACCCTCCTGCGCCTGAATCCTGAGTCAATGACCTTTGATAGTCACGCGGTCTACTTGCTGCCGGGCTGTCCCGTCTGCTCCGGTGCGGTCGACTATGGCACGGACCGCCTGTTGCCCGTCGGGCCGCAACATACCGAAAACTGGGCGGTGCTCTTTCACGCCAACACGAACGACCGCGCCCACAACCTCTTTCCCAAAGGTCATCAGATGCATTACGCCGCCTCAAGTATGCAAGCGGTCGAAGGGGCCTACAAAAGCTACAACGCGAGTGACCATTATGCATTGCCAACGCTTGAAACGGTTCCCGAGCGCTTCCACCTGCCCTACCCCACCATTATCGAGCAAGCAGAACGACATGGGAGCCAACCCACCTATGCCACGCTCGAACATATCTCGCTCTGGCTAAATGGCGCGGGTGGCCGGCAGATCATGACGACCCAATCGGGCTGGGAAGTTGGGTTGCGCCTTACCCCGTCTGCGGGAGGGATGGCGTCCCAAACGCTCTATCTTCTTAGCTTTGATGTGGAAGGCATCCCCGCAGGGGTCTATCACTTCAATCCAAATGGCCACCTTGAAGCGTTGCGGCAAGGCGACTTTCGCGCCGCACTGGATCGGGCCGTTGTCGGCGCTGAGGCGCTTGCCACCGAACGGGTCTATGCGGCAGTGATAGGAACGGCCGCCTATGGTCGTGTTGAGACGAAGTATCTTAACAAGGCCTACCGCTACACCCACCTTGATGCGGGTGTGATGCTTCACAGTCTGACGACGCTATCGCAGATGTTGGGATTCGACAGTTGGCAGAGCCTCAACTTCTATGACGACGAGATCAATAGTCTCATCGACCTTTTCACCACCACCGAATATGTGGCCTTTGTCCTTTATCTGACGCAGGCAGAGCCACCCGTCAACCCCACCCTGCAGGAGTTCTAATGCCAGCAAATCTTTTCTTCGAAGCAGGCCCTGAATTGAGTGTCGGTGCGATTTTCCACGAAACAACCAAGAATTTTCGCGCAGGGCGGTTGCATCAAGGCTACGATGCCATCGAATCGGTTCGCCCGGTTGGAAGTTGGCACCGTGACGCCTTGCCGGAGAGTGGGGAGGGCTACTCGCTCGCTGCCGTGGACACCACGGTCTGCCAAGAACGGGGCAGCGCCCTTGAAACCCTTCTCTTCCGACGGAGTGTCCGGCGCTACAGCGGCGCGGACTTGCAGGTCGCCCAACTGCGTCGCTTGCTTGAGTTGGTCTTTCCACAAAGGCACTCAACCGATCTCGTGACGGACAAATTCCCCCATTTGCGGATTAGGCGGGGTCCGCTTCCCATTTCGCAGTGCCGTCTAATCGCACTCGTCCTAGAGGTTGAAGGCATTCCATCCGGCGCCTATTGGTACGATCCGCCAACCTCTACATTGCATACGATTCACCCGACTTCACCCCGCCCTGTGGTTGAACGGATCGTCTTCCAAGCCGAGTTCCATCGCGCCAACGTGATCTTCCTGCTGACCGCCTCTCTGGCCGACACAGTTCAGCGCTATGGTGACCGTGGCTATCGCTACATGCTCATCGAAGGGGGGATGATGATACAAGCGCTCTATCTGGCGGCGAGCCACTTGAAGCTGAGTGGCTGTGTGACCGGCAGCTTGATCCAACAAGAGTTTGAGCGGTGGTTGGGCTTGGACGGTTACCAAGCCTGTATTCTTAACGCCTTCGCCATCGGGCACCTGCCAGATGAGGACAGTGCAAATGTCTAGTACCACGCTGGTCACTACGCCCGCTCGGCTCTCAACACGCGATTTTGCAACGGTGGAGCATCGGCCCCAGCAGCGTGAGGGGCTGCTGATTTCCCCCTTCAATTCTGAGGGAAAAAAGCCGCGTTTCATCGTCAAGGATCCGACCGAAACGTATTACATTGCAACGAATGGCGTCGGTCTCAAGCTACTGGACGTGATGGATGGCCGCCGCACAGTTGAGGGTCTCCAGCACGCCTTGGCAACGAGCTATGGGGTGAGCCTGCCAAGCCAGCAGATTGCAGACTTTGTCGACCTTTGTGCCCGTAACGCCTTGCTGGAGGCGGATTCGTGGCATGTACACGAAGCGGCCAAGCGGCGCCCCCAAAGCACACGCGAGCGTCTGGGCTTTTACAAGCAGTTGGTCAAAGGGGATCGTCTGCTGGATGGATTGCTCCGGTTTCGCGGCTGGTGGCTCAACCCCGTGACCGCCCTCCTTGCCCTGCTCCTCACCCTGTTCGCCCTGCATTTCATCCTCTTTATGCCGGAAAGAGGGGGGATGGCCGCACCCATAACGAATTTACAATTCAATCGCGAAGACCTTCTGTTTTCGCTGCTGCCACTGCTCTTTCTGATCGAGATTAGCTTTCACGAGTTGGCTCATGGGATCACCTGTCGACTCTTTGGTGCGCGAGCTGGCGGCTTCGGGTTCGGCCTCTTGTGGGGCATCGTACCGATCTTCTTTACGGATACGACGGATGCTTACACCATCGACAGCAAATACCAGCGTGCCATGATTTCATTTGCAGGCCCCCTGGTTGACATTCTCTTCTTGGGCCTCGCCGCTGCCGTTATTCTCGTCGCCCCGGCCGAGACGACGCTCTCTCGCTTTGCGCTCGCCTATTCAGCGATTCCGATGTATGTGCTCTTGATCAACCTCAATCCGTTCTTGGTGAGGATGGATGGCTACTGGATCTTGGCTGATCTGTTGGAACAGCCCAAT
>JACKAZ010000004.1:0-175000 GCA_020634795.1 Ardenticatenales bacterium
AAGAAGGCGGCGGCGGCAAGCTCGATCAAAAAGGCAATATCGCTATCCTTTTGGGAAAGATCGACCCCTTCCGTGCGAAACTGTTCGCGGATGATCGCTTGGCGCTGCCGTTGCGACGGCGAAATAATGCTCTGAATTCCTTCTTCCATGGGAGACCATTCCTTCCAAAGAGTAGTGTGGGCTTGGCGCTGCATTCTACGCATCAACCCTCGATGAGTTGCGCGATTAGGGAACGTGAGAGGATACGATATCATGAGTGATTTGATTTGGCACTCGCACTGGGTCGATGGGGCGGCGCGGCCCGTACCCCGCATGGCCGATCCGCCCGCGGCGTCGCAGTTGCACGCCTTCCTGAGCAGTCGGCGCTCCATCCGCCGCTATCTGGAAGCGCCGCTCTCCGGCGATCTGGTCGCGGCGTTGATTGAGGTGGCGCAACGAGCGCCCTCGGCCCACCACCGCCAGCCGTGGCGCTGGGTCGTCCTTGCCGATCCCGTGCGGCGCCAGCGGCTTGCCGCTGCGATGGGCGAGGCTTGGGCGGTGGATCTCCGCGCGGACGGGGTGGACGACGAGGAGATCGCAAGGCTGCTGCGCCGTTCCGCGCAACGGTTGACCGCCCCGCCCTGCGCGGTGCTGCCCTGTCTGACGATGGAGAACATGGATCGCTACCCCGACCCGACGCGGCAGTTGCGCGAATGGCAGATGGCGGTGCAGAGCGTGGCGCTGGCCACCCAAACACTGATGTTGGCGGCCCACGCCGTGGGGCTCGGAAGCTGCTGGATCTGCGCCCCCATCTTCTGCCCCGACGTGGTACGCGCCACGCTCGATCTGCCCGAAGCGTGGGAACCCCAGGGCCTCGTCACGCTGGGCTGGCCCGCCGACAACGGCCGCGACCGCCCCCGCCAGCCCGTCGCCCAGACGGTGATCTGGCGCTGAACGGCAACGCGGAGCAGGGAACGCAGAGCAGGTAACGCAGAGCAATTAACGCAGAGCAGGTAACGCAGAGCAGGTAACGCAGAGCAACACCCAACTCATTAAACTCATTAAACTCACAAAACTCATTAAACTCCCTAAACTCACCAAACTCCCCCCGTTTGGCGATTGGGGGAATCACGTCATACTTTGCGTGAGTTATCGCTCCTACGTCCAATCTGCGATTGGGCTTGATGGCACGAGGCACCGTATGGACATCCAATGGGACTCTTTGCCCGCCCCCGTTCGCCAAACGACGAACTTTTTCACCGAGCCGGTCCACTTCTTCCGCACCTACAACCGCGCCTTTCTGCGAGAGGATTTGCTGGCCGCGCTGACGCTGACGGTCGTCGCGCTACCGCAGGGCATCGCCTTCGCCCTGATCGCGGGTCTTCCGCCGGCGATGGGTCTCTATGCAACGGTCATTGGCTCCATCGTGGGGGCGCTTTGGGGCTCCTCGGCGCAGGGGACCACGGGCCCCACCTCGGCCCTGTCGCTGCTCGTCGTTTCCAGCTTGGCCGCTTACGCGCAGCCCGAATCCGCCGCCTTCATCGTGGCGGCGGGACTGATGGCCGTGATGGCCGGGATTCTGCAAATCCTGATGGGCGTGGCGCGGCTCGGCATTTTGGTCAATTTTGTTTCCGATGCGGTCATTGTCGGCTTTGCCGCCGGGGCGGGAGTCCAGATCGCGGCGGGCGAGCTGCGCCACCTCTTTGGCTTGTCGAGCGGCGGTACCACGGTCGTGGAGCGTGTCGGCCATGTCCTTGCTAATCTGCAACTGACGAATCCCTACACCCTGGCGGTAGGCGTCGGCACCGTCGTTCTGCTCCTCTTGTTGAAACGCTACGCCCCCAAGCTACCGGCACCGCTCATTGCGCTGGTGGTGGCAACCCTCGCCCTGCTCTTGTTCAATCTGCCGCAGCATGGGGTGGATGTGCTCGGCCAACTGCCCAGTTCGCTGCCCCCCTTCACCGCACTCCCCCTCTTCAGCTTGGGGCTGCTCAACGACCTATCGACGGGGGCGTTGGCGGTCACGGCGATCGGGTTGATCCAGACGATGGCGGTGGCACGCGCCTTTGCGGCGCAGACGGGTGAGCGGTTGGACAGTAACCAAGAATTCGTCGGTCAGGGGCTGGCGAATATCGCGGCGGGCTTTTTCTCCGGCTACCCCGTCTCTGGCTCCTTCTCCCGCTCTGCCGTCAACTTCGAGGCGGGCGCCCGCAGCAAAATGTCGGCGCTCTTGTCGGGCATCTTCGTGCTGGTCGCGATGCTGGTGCTGGGGCCGGTCGGCCAATATCTGCCCCGTGCGGCGCTGGCGGGGCTGCTGCTGATCGTCGCCTACGGCATGATCGACTATAAGCAGATGGCCCGCATTTTGCGAGGGGCACGTGGCGATGCGCTGATCATGTTCCTCACCTTTTTTGGCACCATCTTCCTCTCGATCCAATTCGCCGTTCTCTCGGGGATCCTCGTCTCGCTGGCCTATTACATCCTGAAAACCAGCACCCCCAAGGTCCACGAAGTGCTGCCCGACGATGAGTTCGAACATTTGGTGCCGGGGCAGGATAAGCCTTCCTGCCCCCAATTGGGCATCATCGAAGTGTTGGGCGATCTTTATTTTGGGGCGGTCAGCCACGTGGAGGATACGATCCGCAGCTACGCCGACCGCCATCCCTCCCAACTTTATCTGATGCTGCGGATGCGCGACGTCCACCACATCGACATCAGCGGCATCCACATGTTGGAAGGATTGCTGCGCAGCTATCGTGAGCGGGGCGGCGATATTTTTATGACCCACCTGCGACCCGACGTGCTGGCACGCATGAAGCAAACCGGTTTCTACGACAGGATTGGTGCCGACAACATTCTGGACGAAGACAACGCGATCCGCTACATCTTCCAACGCATCATGGATCCAACGATCTGCATTTACGAGTGTAATGTGCGCGTCTGGAAGGAATGTCAGAACCTGCCACGTCCCGACTACCATGTCGATCTGATCGACATTCAGATGGTGCCAGAAGTGAGCTTCGAAACGATCAGTCCGCGTGCCCTGTGGGATCGACTGCACGAGCCGCTACCCCCGATCATCTTGGATGTGCGCGAGGCGCGCGAGTGGAAGCGGGGCCACATCCCGCAAGCCCGTCACCGGCCGCTTTCGGGGCTGTTGGGGCGTAAGGGCGGTTGGGACGATCTGCCGACCTACCGTCCGATCATCTTGGTCGACCGCTCGGGGCGCCGTAGTCAGCGGTTGGCCGCGCTGATGCAGCCCGAAGGGTATAAAAATCTGACGATCTTGGCGGGCGGAATGCAGGCTTGGGAAAACGAGCATCTGTTGGAAGCGGTGGAGAGCGACTATGTGGAGTGATGAAGAGTTTCGGAGTGAGCGCAATCTGGGCTTAGACTTGGTTCGTGCCACGGAGGTGGCTGCGCTGGCCGCAGGCCGTTGGATGGGCTTGGGCAGCCGCGACAACCCCGACAAAGAGGCGACCGAGGCCATGTTCAATGTGTTGAACCGGCTCTACATGAAGGGGCATATCGTTGTGGGCGAAAAGGGGAAGGTCGGCTGGGATTCGCCGCTCGATTATGATGCCGCCATCGGAGACGGCGAGGGGGACAAGTTGGATGTGGTGCTCGACCCGATCGATGGCCGCAGTCTGCTGGCGACCGGCCGTGCGGGGGCGATCTCGGTGGCGGCGGTGGCCCCCAACGGCGCGATGTGGAGCCCGTCGAACGCGATCTACATGGACAAGATCGTGGTCAATCGCGAAGCCGCCGCCGCGATCGTGCCGGAATGTATGGACGCACCCGCCGCCTGGACGCTGGCGCTGGTGGCCCGGATCAAGAAGAAGCGCATCCGCGACCTGATCGTCTTTGTGCTGGATCGCCCGCGCCACCGCGATCTGATCGAGGAAATTCGCCGCGCGGGGGCGCGGGTCATGCTCCGCGCGGACGGCGATGTGCTAGGGGCGCTGCTGGCGGCTTCGCCCGAAAGCAAGGTGGACATCCTGATGGGGGTCGGCGGCGTTCCGGAGGGGCTGATCTCGGCCTGCGCGGTGCGGGCGTTGGGGGGCGCCATGCTGGGCCGGCTCAACCCGTTACGCGAGCAAGAGGCCGAAGCTGTGGCTGCCTCCAACTTTGATAGCGAGCGTATCCGCACGGTCGAAGAGATGGTCAGCTCCAACGATATCTACTGTGCCATCACCGGCATCACCGACGGGCCGCTGCTCGACGGCGTCAGCTATAAAGGCCACCACGCCATCACCCACTCGCTCATCCTGCGGGGCAAAACCCATTCGCGCCGCTTCATCGACACCGAGCATCGCTTGTTGGGGTGAGGGTGGTATGGGTGGGGCGGAGCTTAGGGCGCTGAAGGGGATAGGCATGATCACACAGCGTGCTGAAACAGTTTCCGAGCATTCCCCACGCACCCCCATCAAATGTCGCATCCACACCCCCCTCTCCAACCGTCCTGCCCAAAAAGGCACGCCGCTCACGGTGGAAAGTGCCACCTTCCGATGGGGTTGACGATGGGGTTGGCGGGCAGCACGAGGCAGCGCGTCGTCGGCTGGTCGAGGACCGGCGGGCGGTAGCTGAGGATGGGGGATTGGGCCACGAGCCAGAGCTTGCCTTCGTACTCGCCCAAGCACAGATCGGTGGGCAACCCTTGTGGCCCCATGGGCATCTGCCTTGCCCGCACATCGAGCAGGGCCGCGCAGAGCAACGTGAGCAGGGCAATGCTCACCACGGCCAGCACCGCGCGACGCATCGAGTTCATCCGTTGCTTGGCGCGGTGAGCGCAAGGATATAGCGGTTGAGCGTTTCGCGCGCGGCGGCCAGCGCTTGCATCAGCGGCCATCGGCCCGCAAAGTCGTCGGCGCTATCAGGGGCCAAGATGCGAGCAAAGGGGTCGCTGGCCGTCGGCTGGCCCGCTTCTAAGGTATCGGGCCAGTGGGGGGCAAAGCGCTCGGCCCAGCGCGGCTCGTACGCCGCCAACAAGCTTTCGCGGGCGGCGGCGTGGGCGTGCCGTTCCGCTGCCGTCGCACGGCCCCGCTTGCTCACCGCCACCATCACCGTTTCCACCACGTCCCACGCCGCCACGAACCGCTCGATCTCCTCGACGTGGGCGGCATCCTGCATCGACCGAAGAAAATCGGTGTAAGGATTGACGCTCTGCACCCCCAAGCGTTCGGGCAGCAGCGCTTCCATCTCCGCGACCGAATCAAGCACCACATCCGCACCCGCAGCGCGCAACTCGGCGGCGGTGGCGAAACCGGTCAGCACGCCCAGCGCTTGAGCGCCCGCCCGTTTGCCGCTTTCCATGTCGACCGGCATATCACCAACCATCAGCACCCGTTCCGGCGGAATTTGAAGCAGGCGCGCCGTGCGGCGCACCGCTTCGGGATGGGGCTTGAAGCGCCAGATATCCTGGCGGGTGGTGACCGCGCTGAAATAGTCGCGCAGCCCGTTGTCGTCCAAGAAGCCGTAGGCTTCGCGGCGGGCGCGGTTGGTCAGCACTCCCAGCGCATAGCGTGGCTGTAGCCGCGCCAAAAGCGCGGGCACGCCATCGATGGGATGCAGATCGCCGAGCGTGCCGATGCCTTTCGCGGCGCGGCCACGATCGACCCACGGGCGAAGCAGGGTCATCAGCCCCGTGCGATCCATGATCGCCAGCAGGTAGTTGGTCGGCGTTTCGCTCAACACGAAGAGCCGCCGCGCCAGCGCCTGCGGGTCGCGATCAGGCAGCACGGGGGCCAGCGGCGCGAGCCAACGGGCCAAGCCGCCCCCCTTCTGCCCCCCGCGCAACTGCATCAGCGTGCCATCCAAGTCGAAGACAATCGCGTCGATTCGTTCAGGATCAAGGGCCATGTTTGCTATGATTGCGTGTCGTGATTTCTTTTGGGACGAAATTGGAATTGAGGCGCGGCGGGGAATCGGGTGAGTGGCGAATCGCGCATGGGGTGATGTCGGCTTGCGTATCACCTTGCCACCCTTGTCTCTCGCCTTTCGCTTTCACGCCGTTCGTTTTCTGCGTTGAAATCGTGCCAACGTTCGGATCGTTTGAAGATTGTACGTCAAGATCAGCGAGGGATGAAGGCCGAATGAGTGGTTATTGCCAGAGCGCACCGGGCCACCCGTTCCACGGGCCGTACCACGATGCGGTTTACGGTTTTCCGCTGACGGACGATAATCGGCTCTTCGAGCGGTTGGTGCTGGAAATCAATCAAGCGGGGCTGTCGTGGTTGACGATCTTGAAGAAGCAGGCGGGCTTTCGCCGTGCCTACGATGGCTTCGACATCGCTACCGTCGCGGCCTATGGCGAGGCGGAGCGAGCGCGCCTTTTGGCCGATGCGGGGATCATTCGCAACCGGCTGAAAGTCGATGCCGCGATCTACAATGCCCAACAGATCACGGCCTTGCAGCGCTCTCACGGCACCTTTGCGGCATGGCTGGACGCGCATCATCCACAGCGCAAAACGGCTTGGGTGGCGCTCTTTAAGCGCACCTTCCGCTTCACGGGCGGCGAAATCACGGGCGAATTCCTGATGAGCACCGGCTATCTGCCGGGCGCTCACGATCCCGAGTGCCCGGTCTTTGCCAAGATTGCCGCCCTCGACCCGCCGTGGATGCAGCGTTAATAGCGAATCGGCCATGGGATGATGTAATGCCGCCTATCAACGCTCCCCCGTTGGGGATCGAGGTTCGGTAACGGTTGCCTCTTCGTCCCTTCCCGCTTCCTCCAATTTTTCCCCGTTCCAACGTTTATCTATCTCTCCAGAAGGAACCGCTCATGTCTAACGACCCTACGATCTCCATCACTGTTCGCCTCTTCGCCAGCTATCGCGAAGCGGTGGGACAGCGCGAGCTTGATATGGCGCTGCCTGTCGGTGCCACGGTGGCCACGGTATGGCAGCGGTTGGCAGCGGACTATGCGGGACTGCGCCCCTTTTCCGGGACGGTGGTGGGGGTGGTAAACAATGCGTATGTGTCGTTGGATCAGGCGCTGCACCCGGGTGACGAGGTGGCCTTCCTGCCGCCCGTGGCGGGCGGCGACCACTTCGCCATCGTCGAGGGGCCGATCGACGAAGCGGCGCTGCGGGCGGCGGTGGCCGATCCGGGGGCGGGGGCGATTCTCACGTTCTTGGGCGTGACGCGGGACGAGACGGCCGGGCGCGCGGTCTCCCACTTGGAGTACGAGGCCTTCACCGCGCTGGCCGAGCGCCAAATGGCGGCGCTGGCGGCAGAGCTACGGCAACGCTGGCCCAGCGTGCGTGGCGTAGCGCTGGTTCATCGCGTCGGTCGGTTGGCGATCGGCGAGGCCAGCATCGGGATCGCGGTCAGCACGCCGCACCGCGCCGACGCCTTCGCTGCTTGCCGCTACGCGATCGATCGCGCCAAACAACAGCTCCCCATCTGGAAGAAAGAGGTCTGGGCTGACGGCGAAAGCTGGATCGAGGAAGGACCGGGAGGCGGAATTTGACGGAGAACCATCCGCCGTTGATCAGGGCAGGCTCCAAAGGCAGCACGCAGAACAGGTAGAACGGTTCCAGCAGCCTCCGTTGGAACTACCACGCCACTCTAAAGGACTTGACACCCCTACAGCCGTACCCCGCTCACGCCTCCCGGTGGTTGCCCTGCTCGACGTGAATCAGGCGGGCGGCTGCTTGCAAGACGGGGGTGATGTTGTTGAGGTCGGCGGTGGTCAGGAAAACCTGTTCGTATTGGGCGAGCAGGGTCGCCATGTCGCGGCGGCGGTGGTCATCCAGTTCACTCATCACATCGTCCAACAGCAGGATCGGTGAATCGCCGCGCTTTTCCTCGATGTAAGCCACTTCGCTGAGCTTCAGGGTGAGCGCGGCGGTGCGCTGCTGACCCCGCGAACCGTAGTCCGTCATGTCGACGCCATCGACCAAGAAGCGGACATCGTCGCGATGCGGCCCCACCAGCGTCATGCCGCGTGCCAATTCATCGCGGCGGCGACGCTTCAGCGTGGCCCGGAAGCGTTGCATCACTTCGCCCAACGTCAGGATGCCCCCCTCGCGCAGCAGGCCGCTCCCCATGTCCAGCGACAGTTGGTGGGAGGCGTGATGACCCAAGTCGATGCGCGGCAGGTAGGCCAAACGTAGGTGCTCACGGTAGTTGGTTAGCCGCCCGTGGATGGTGTTCGCCAGCTCGTCCAACCGCGCCAACACCTGCTGTCGGCGCAACGTCAGAAAGGCCCCATGTTCCACCAGCCGGTCGTCCCAGATTTCCAGCAGTGCCTCGGCCTCTTTGGGGCGCACGCCCTGCTCGCTGAGTGCCCGCAGGTGGGCGTTGCGCTGCGTCAGCACCTCGTCGTATTCCCCCAACACGCGATAATAGCTGCTGTCGATCTGCGAAATGGTGCTGTCGAGGTAGCGTCGCCGCAGGTTGGGGCCGCTGGCGATCAGGTCGATATCTTCCGGCAAGAAGAGCACCACGTTGATCTGCCCCACGTAGTCGTAGATTCGCTGCGCCACGCCGTTCCATTCGATCCGCTTTTGGGAGCGGTTGTTCTGCACGGCAAGGGTCAGGGTGGCGCGCTGTGGGCCGTCGTTGCGGTGGACGGTCGCGTCGAGCTGGGCGTAGGAGAGCAGATCGTCGGCGGCATCGAAGTGGACGAGTTGGCGGTCGTGGCGTGCGTGCGAGGCGGTCGCGGTCGAAAGGTAGTAGACCGCCTCCAAGAAGCTGGTTTTGCCTTGGGCGTTGTCGCCATGCAAGATGATAATGCCCGGCGCGAACTGGCTGTCGAGCCGGACGTAGTTACGAAAGTTGATCAGGCGCAGCGATTCGAGGTACATGGGTGCTTCAACTGGTTACGTCAGGGTGGGGGCGCATCGTCTTTTTAGCGAATGGCGGAAGGTGCAAGGCGGAGGGGTGTGCGGCCTAGCAACGCATTGCCAATCAATGAAAGATCAAGGCATCCCGATTCGCGAGGGCTTCGCGTACTGACTATTGAGTACACGTTGTCCTTGCAGTGCTTGCCATTGGGACTCACTGTCGCCGATTCTCGATTCGCGATGGCTCCTAGTACATGTGGGCGGAAGTCGCCATAAGGGTATTGCGTGGCTTCAGCGGGGGAATGAATTCCCCGCTCGTAGGCCGTTGGCCCCGCGTCCGCCTACGCGGACGCTCCGTTCTAAGGTCGGTTGACCGTGATCACCCCGCGCCTATTCCGCCCGTGCCGACTCTGATCGTTGAAAACGAGCGCAGATGCCTCGCCGCGCCTCCTAACCCCCCAGCTCCGCTAGCTCCCTCAGCTCCACCACCCACCAGTGCTGTATTGATGCCCGCCGGTACTAGCAACCCCTAATCCTCGCCCCCCGCGTCCTCGACCGACTGCGCCAGTTGTGCGACCGTGTACCATTCCGCATCGGGCTGCACCACGTCGGCCACTGCGGGGCCGGTATCGCTCCACCCTTCGGATTCCAGCGTCATCTGCGGCTCGACTGTCATATCGTGGTCGCAGAGAATTTGGCAGGAAAGGCGGTAGTCGCCGAACAGTTCGCGGTTGTGCAACTGGGTGAACTCGGCCCGTGTCATCGTGGCAGGCTCGCCCTCGACAAAAACTACGCGACAGGTGGTGCACTTCGCTTGGCCGCCACAGCGGTGGCCGATCTCAATGCCCATCTGCTCGATGGCCTGTACCAAGCGCGTCTCGGGCGCGAAGGATTGACTGGTCTCGTTGATGGTGATCGTCGACATATTCCCCTCACTTTGTCTACGGTCGCTCTCTGCTGATTGTCGCCAAAGGTCAACAAAAAAGGCGCTGAAAAGCCAGCGCCTCAAGTGCCGATGGAGGGAGTCGAACCCCCACTCCCGTACGGGAACTACGCCCTGAACGTAGCGCGTCTACCTATTCCGCCACATCGGCACGCGAGTGGGGTGATTCTAACCGAAACGGGGCCGCTGTCAAACCCTCACTCCGCCGTTTCTGTCACCGAATTGGCGGGGACACGGATGTAGCGTTTGGTGCGCAGCGACCAGTCGGGCAACGAGGTAAAACGCTCGCTCGGGACGTGGAGCGGCCCCACCGTCACGTTCAGCATTTGCTCGTTCACCGCGTAATTGTAGAGCGAGTGGTAGAGCGGCAAAGCGGGCAGTTCGGTGGCCAAGAGTTGCTGGAACTGGTCGTATAATTCGGCCCGCTGCTCTCGGTCGAGCGTGCGGCGCGCTTCGACCAGAAGCTGATCGGCAAGTTCATTATTAAAGCCCGCAATATTTTGCCCGTTTTCGATTTGTGAGGAGTGCCAAAGCGGGTAGAAATCGGGATCGGCGGGGGCATTGCCACGCCCGGGGGAAAGGATCACCGCGTCAAAGTCCCGCGCTTCCAACCGGTTGAGCAAACTTTGCGGGTCGAGCGCCCGCAGTTCAACGCGAATCCCCTGCGCTTCCCATTGCTGGGCGATGGCCTCGGCCACGGCCAACCGCTCGGCGTTGTCCTCATTGACCAGCAAGGTCATCCGCAAGGTTCTGCCCTCGTTCACCCGCACCCCATCGTCGCCCCGTAGCCAGCCCATTTCATCAAGCTGGGTCGCGGCCACGTCGGGCCGCGACGGAATGCGCAGCGGTTCCGAGGGGTAGGCCCAATGCATCGGCATCAGGAACGCATTGTCCGGCAAGGCCCCATCTTTGAGTACATCCGAGGTGATCTGCGCCCGATCAATGCTGCCCACCAAGGCTTCGCGCATGGTCAGCGTTTGCAGATTCTCACGATCCAAGTTGAAGAACATGGCGGTGTAGCTCGTCACCGGCGCGGGGTAAAGGCTCAGTGTGTTGAGACTGACCACGGCAGGGAGGTTGCTGGGTGGCACATCGGCGATGCCCAACACCTCCCCGTTGCGGTAGGCCGCCAACGCATCCCCGATCGTGGGGAAAAAGCGAAAGATGAATCGCGACAGAATCGGCGGCGTGGCGGGATAATCGGCGTTGGGAACCAACGAAACCTCGTCCACCGCCACCCGCTCCACCCGCCACGGCCCCGTGCCGATCGGGCGGACGCTGAAATCGGAGGTTGCCAGCGCCTCGACTGGAATGTCGCGCAGCAGGTGGGCGGGCAACACATAAAAGGTGGTGAAGCTGAGGAAGGGCGCAAAGGGCGCGATCTCTTCGGGCAATAAAAAGGCGATGGTGGTGGGGTTGAGTACCTCTATCGTCACCGAGCGCCACATCTCGCTGAAGGCAGGGTTGCCGGTGTATGCCTCGCTCTGCAACACGCCCACGGTGTAGGCCACATCGGTGGCGGTAAAGGGCGTGCCGTCGTGCCAACGCATGTCAGCGCGGAGCGTGAAGGTGTAGCGTCGGCCATCCCGCGCCACGGTCCAGTCGGTCGCCAAATCCGGCATGATGTCGCCCGTGATGGTGGGGCGCGTCAGCCGATTGAAGAGCAACGAGCTGATGTCCCGATCGGTCTGCGTCGACAGATAGAGCGGGTTGAGGTTGGTGGGGGCACCGACGATCGCTTCACGGTAGCTGCCGCCAGCCTCCACCAGGCGCACCGTGTCGAAGCGCGTGGAAAGGTAAGCGGTCACCAGCAGCACCGCCATCATGCCGCCCAGGGCAAAGAGAAGCTGCCAGCGGATATGTTTGCTCATAGAAATGAAAGACGCGCCACGAGCGGGCGCGTTTCTCGTCCCTCATCGTCAGGGCTTAGGCGTAAAGGACAGCCGCAAGGTCCAGTAGGATGAAGAGCACGATTAAGCCGATGGTAATGTTGAAGAGCGTTTTTTCGATGCCGCGCCGACTGCCGTAAATCGAGGTGTTGTTGGCGAAAATCCCCCCGCTCAAGCCCGAACCACGGCCCTGTAACAAGACTACGGCGATCACCGCGATGGCGACGATAATCAGTGAAAGGTAGAGTGCACTGCTCACAACCGGTTCCTCATGAAGATTCGTATCGGTAATTCGACCAACCAGTTTAGCATGACTTCCCGCTCAGACCAAAGTCTGTAGGGGTGTGAGAAGTCGCAAAGGCGGAATGGGTATTGCGTGTTGCAGTGGAACGGTTGAATCGCGATATGGCCCTCCCTCTCCCCTAGCTCCCCCAGCTCCCCAAGCTCCCCCAGCGCCCCCAGCTCCCCCCGCTCCCCCCGCTCCCCAAGCGCCCCCAGCTCCTCCCGCTCCTCCTCTTATGGAACCGAGCGTCTTTTGAACACGGCACAACGCTTGCGTGCACCCTTGGGCACTCGCCGTATAGCGCGCTTAGAGCAGAATCGGTTATAATTATGCGTTGTCGTTTACCCATCTTCTAGATTTGGAGTTGAGAAAAACCGTGAAAGCCATTATCAAATCCTTCTTATTCGCGTTGTTGCTGGTCGCGTCAGTGGCATGCAGCGGCAATAACGCCACGCCCGCCACGACGCCCGACCGCGGCGAAACGCGCAATGAACCGAGCGGCGAGCCGATCCGCATCGCGCTGCTGCCTATCACCGATTCTGTACCCTTCTACGTTGCGGAAGCCGAAGGCTATTTCGACGAGGCGGGGGTTTCGGTCGAATTGGTGCCGGTCTCCAGCGCGCCCGATCGTGACATCCTCTTCCAGAGTGGGGAAGCCGAGGGGATGCTGACCGACCTCGTCTCGACGGTGGTCGTCAACGCGGGCGATGGCCCCGACTTGGTCATCGTGCGGCAGATGCGCAGCGCCTTCGACGACGAGCCGATGTTCTTCCTCGTCAGTGGCCCCGACAGCGGCATCAGCACGGTGGAGGAACTGGCGGGCCAAGAGATCGGGATCTCCGAAAATTCGATCATTCAGTACTATACCGAACGGCTGCTGACGAGGGAGGGACTCACGCTCGACCAGATCGCCGTGACCGGTGTGCCACAGTTGCCCATTCGGCTGCAATTGCTGATGGAGGGTCAATTGCCCGCCGCCGTTCTGCCCGATCCGTTGGCTTCGCTGGCGGTGTTGCAGGGGGCCACCATTGTCGCGAGTGATGCCGCCCATCCCGAGATTTCGCAGAGTGTGCTGGCCTTCGGCAGCGAGACCATCGCCAACCGCCACGACGAGGTTGCCGCCATCGTGCAGGGATGGGATCGGGCCGTGGCGGCGATCAACGCTGATCCTGCGGCCTACCAAGATGTGCTCATCGCCAACACCAACGTGCCGGAGCCGCTGCAAGCGCAGTACAGCCTGCCCCGCTTCCCCGAACAAGCGCTGCCGAGCGCTGCGCAGATCGACGATGTGAATGCGTGGGCCATGGAAAAAGGGTTGATCGAGACGGCGCAGCGTGCCGACGCATTGGTCGACCCACAATTCACCAAGCCTTAGGGAAGCACCAAGCGCTCCCGCCATGACCGATATCATCGCCGAGATCAACGGGATCACCTTTGGCTACGCCGCTGACAGGCCGCCGATTTTTGACGGCTTTTCGTGGCAGGTTGGGGCGGGGGAACGGTGGGCCATCATCGGGCCGAGCGGCTGCGGCAAATCGACCTTGCTTTACCTGCTGGCGGGGTTACGCCAGCCCAACGTGGGCCAGATTGCGGTCGAAGGCGTGCCCGTCACGCGGCCCCGCGCCCGCATCGGGCTGATCTTGCAGAGCCACGGCCTGCTGCCGTGGGCCACCGTCTGGGACAACGTGACCCTCGGCCCGCGCATCGGTCGCTTTTATCGCTACAAGCAGACGGGCGACGATCCCGCTGCGCCCTATCCCCCCGCCGCCATCCCGCCGGAACGCAGCCAAGCCTGGCTGGCGCGGTTGGGCATCGACGCATTGGCCCAAAGCTATCCGGCCCAGCTTTCCGGTGGCCAGCGGCAGCGGGTTGCCATCGCTCGCACGTTGGTGCTTGATCCGATCCTGTTGCTGATGGACGAGCCCTTTTCGGCGCTCGATGTGCCCACGCGCGAGGATTTGCAGCGGCAGGTGCGCCAACTCACCGCCGAACGGCAGCTCACCACCATCTTGGTGACGCACGATGTGGAAGAGGCCGCCTTCATGGCGGAGAAGATCTTGGTGTTGCACCAACCACCCAATCGCGCGGGCACCATCATCGCCAACCCGCGCATGGCCGCCGCCGATTTTCGGCGCTCTGCGGCGTATAGCGCGGTCACCGCAACGCTGCGCGCGGCGCTGGAGCGCAGCCCCACGATGGCGCACGAGGCCGCGCCATGAAGTGGCGCTCGCTGCTGCTCGGCTCGTTGCTGCTCTTGCTGCTTTGGCAACTGCTCTCGTGGGCGATCAACCGCCCCATCGTGCCGCCTCCGCTCGACATTCTGCAAACCTTCGTTCGCGAAATGCGCGGCGGCGAGCTGCAGACGCACTTCTGGGTCAGCAGCCGTCGTGTGATCCTTGCCATCCTGCTGGCACTGGTGACGGGGGTGCCCGCGGGTTTGGCGTTGGGCCAATTCCGCCGACTCGATCGGCTGCTCGCGCCGCTGATCTACGTCACCTACCCCGCGCCCAAAATCGTCTTTCTGCCGATCTTCATCCTCCTCTTCGGCCTCGGCGACCTGTCGAAGGTGCTGATCATCGCCTTTGTGCTCTTCTTCCAGATTCTGGTGGTGGTGCGGGACGAAGCGGCCAACGTGCGGCCCGAACAGCTGGCCAGTGTCCGGTCGCTGGGCGCGGGCCGGCTGGCGCTGCTGCGCTTCGTCTACATGCCGGCCACGCTGCCCGCCGTGCTGACAGCGGTGCGCGTCAGCATCGGCACGGCGGTGGCGGTGCTCTTCTTCGCCGAAAGCATCGCCACCCGCACCGGCCTAGGATACTACATCATCAACGATGCCTTCGCGCGTGTGGCGTACAAGGAAGTTTACGCGGGGGTGCTGGCGATGAGCCTGCTCGGCTTGGCGCTCTACTTTCTTACCGATTGGGCCGAGCGACGACTGGCGCCGTGGATGTTCGTGGAGTAGAGCGGCTGTGAGTGTGGCGGGGGCAGAGGGGGATTGCTGGATAAGGCCTTCTGAATCAGGACGGGTGAGGGTGAATGGTGCATGGTGCATGGCCAGGTGCAAGGTGCAAGGTGCATGGTGCATGGTACATGGCAAGGTGTCGGCAGGCGGGGTTGCTTCACCATTCGGGGCTTTCATCTTTTGTGATGTGGGATGGTGCAGGACGAGGCCATCCGCCATTTGTCACGTCTTGCTGTAGCCAAGTTCGCCGTCAGCGGTAACTGCTGAATCATACAGAAAGTAGCCATAACCCATGACCATTCGCAGTCGGATGCGCGAGGATTTGAAGGCCGCGATGAAGGCGCGTGACCGCGTAACGATGACAACCCTGCGCACATTGATCGCTGCGTTGGACAATGCCGAGGCGCTGCCCATGGACGATGAGACGATGGTGCGGGCCACGTTGGAGACGTTGGAACGGATGAGCCGTGAACGAGCGGATATCGAGCGTGACAGCCACTGGGTGGGGGCGCTGGGGTTGAGCAACGATTTACCGCGCCAGACCTTGACCGACGCGGATGAGCAGCGCATCCTGCAGCGCGAAGCGGCGGAGCGCCGCGCCGCCCGCAACGACTATCAGCGACTGGGCCGCGACGATCAGGTTGCGCAGCTCGATCGTGAGCTGGAGATTGTTGAGGGTTACTTGGCGACGGAGTAGGGAGAGGTGGAGAAGGGAGAAAGGGAAGGCGCTGCCAAAACAGGGCTGATCCCTTCTCCCTTCTCTATTTTCGTCTTTTGAGCGCGATCTTACGATCAGCCGCTTCGCTTTGCTGGACTATCTGCGGCGCAGCAACGCAAGGCCCAGCACCCCGATCAACAACGTAGCAGCAAGGAGGGGCAGCGCACCAAGCGGTGTATCGGCATCGAATGCGGCGATGGTGACGGCAGTGGGATCGCTGACAAACAGCTCGTAGAGGGAGGTCGTGTTCGAGATTTCGTTGGCGGTGACGTAGAGCGCGTTGCCGGTCGGGCTATCCGCCGCGTCGATCAGCAGGCTGCCTTCGGGGCCAAGATCACCATCGTCGCCCGGGCCGCCCGGGGTGCGGTTATCAATGTACCCCGCATAGCTGGGCGCCGCCGGCTCGGCGAGGCTGTAGACCAGCGTGCCGCCCGTTCGCTCCAGCCCCACGAAAACGAAATCACAGCCCTCAACTGCGCCCACAGTGACCGCTTCTGGCTCGGCCCCCTTGTCATCGCTACGGCTGTCGAAGCTGGCCGTGGTCCCGTTAGAGTTGAACCATTCTGGCACGATGGCCGCCGTGCGGGTTTCGATCTCGTTGGCGCTGTCGTAGAGCAAGGTGCCGTCGGTCGCCGACCAGATCGTGAAAGAGCGACCCCCGTAGTTGTATAGCGCGTCGAAATCACCGTCGCCGTCGGTATCGCCCGCGGTGGTGGTGATGTTCAAACGCCCCAGATTCTCGTCCAGTTGCAGGGTAGCGGCATTGGGAAAGGCGACGGGGTCAAGTGTCAGATCTTTCACGCGAGCTTCTTCGCTGTAGCCGTCGTAGTCGCGTGCATCCCCCTCGTTGGCGGTGAACAGGTAGCCTTGCCCACCGATCTCCCAAGCGGCGATGGCGTCGGGCATGTAGTAGCCCTGCACCGGCCACGGTTGGATGTTGATGGCACCATCCTCGTTGCTGACATCGATGGCGTTGGCCGCCACGTTGTAATCCTTGGTGCCGAGCGCCACGATCGCGTCGATGTAGGCCGTGGCCAAATCGATGATCGCGACGCCGTTGTTTTCCTGTAACGTGACGTAGGCCTTGCCGTTCCAGATGGCGATGAATTCCGGCTCCAGATCCTGCGCCACCGACGCGCCCGGACCGAAGATGCGCACCCCGTCGGGCAGATCGTCTGCGCGCGGGCCGCCCACGTTGAAGTCGCTGAAGCCCACTTGGGTCACATCGGCCTGCGTCACACCCGCGACACCACCGCTCAGGTCAACGAGGGTCACACTCCCTTCGGGGTCGGTGGTGTAATCGTCGTTCGGCTCCCCTTCGTTGGCCACGACGACCGCTTGGCCATCCGGCGTGAAGGTGATCATGTCGGGTAGCGCTCCGGCTTCCACCGCGCTGATCAGGGTCCCTGCCGTGTCGTAGAAATAGACCGTGCCCGGGTCGGTTTTGGGATCGGCGGCGGCGGCGACGGCGACCGTGCCGTTCTTCACATCCACACTGTTCGGCGCACCGTCCACGTCGATCTGGAAGGCGAGCGTCGGGTTGGCGACATCGCTAATGTCGATGGCATCGATCTTGTTTTCGACGGCGTTCACCACGAACAGCCGTTCGGTCGCGGGGTCGTATTTGACGATTTCGGCAGCGCCCGTGTCGGCGGCCGGGGAAAGATAGCTGCCACGGTACTGATAGCTAATCGTATCGCAGCTACCACCGCTCGCTTGCACGCTAGGGGTGGGCGATGCCCACCACGCCAACGTAAGCGCGAGAATCATGGCCGCGACTGCGGCAGAAAGAGGTTTCATGCAGACTCCTTTGATGAGGGTAATCGAAGCGGAAGGGAACTGCGAATAGGAAGCTACGGCGACGCACCTTCCAACTTGCCACTTTACATGCCAAGTTTTAAGAGCGCATTAAGAGCGGCTATGATTGGAACGCAGAACGCAGAACGCAAAACGTAAAACGATTCTCTTCCATCGACGCATTCACGATTCGCCCTTCCGAGGCCAGCATGTCCCTTGAACAACTCACCCTTCTCTCTACCACCTTCATCGTGCTGAGCGGCGCCTCGCTGCTGCTCGGCGCCTATTTCATCCGCACCAAGAAAAACATCACGCTGCACCGCAACACCATGTTGGTCGCGACGCTCTTCGCCGCGCTCTTCCTCGTGGCCTACGTGACGCGCTGGGTCACCTATGGCTCCAAACCGTTTGGGGGCGAGGGCATCTGGCAACTGATCTATTTCGTCATCTTGGTGCCGCACATCATCCTGGCCATCGCGGTCGGCCCGCTGGCGCTCTACCTGATCTGGCTGGCGATGCGCGAACGCAACTTCAAGCGCCACCGCCGTTTCGCCCGCATCACGCTGCCGATCTGGCTCTTCGTCGCCGCCAGCGGCTGGGTGATCTATTTCATGTTGTATCAGATGTTTTAGGGGCAGGGCCATGGGATGGGAGTGCGGATCGGAATCGGACGACTGTTTGCGAACGACAGTTGCGGATCGCGTCTCGGACATCGTCCCCCAACGCTGAGGCACTGACCCTCTCTCCTCCTTCCCTTCGCGCTCATCCCCCGACGCAGTTCACTCGCCGCCCCCTGATCTGCCCTCCACGTTCTGCACTTTGTGCGGCTGGGGTTATAATCGGCCCATGAGCGAGACCCGAACCCCCACCATTCGCCCCTTGGCTGCGGACGACCACGAGGCGTTGCTGGCCCTTGCCCGTCGGCTGGCAGCTTGGTTTCGCCCCCTCGACCAGATGATGCTGGCGATCGATTTGGCCCAACACAAGGGCTGGGTGGCGACCGAGCAGGGGACGATCGTGGCCTTCTTGCTCTATTTCCTGGAGGATGCCGAGCAAGCCGAGCTGTCGTGGTTGGCGGTCGATCCCGACGCGCAGGGGCGTGGCTTGGGGAGCCAGTTGCTCACCCAGCTCGAAGCATCACTGCGTTCGTGGGGGGTGACGACGCTCCGCCTCAACACGATCCCCGCCGATCACGAAGCCATCTTCGATGCCACCAACGCCTTTTATCGACAGCGCGGCTTCGACGTCGAAGCGCGGCACGACGACTACTACGGCCATGGGCGCCCGGCGCTGCGCTTGGTGAAACGGTTGGCGGTCGAACGGGTGCCATGAAGGTTCTCTATCTGTCGAAGGCGCTGGTGGTCGGCAGTTATCAGACCAAGTCCGAGGCACTAGCAGCGCTCCCCGACATCGAGCTGACAGTGGCTGTGCCACCCTCATGGCGGGACGAACGGGGCGAAACGCCGCTCGAACGGGCGCATCTGAAAGGCTACCGGCTCGACGTGGTGCCGATCCGCTTCAACGGCAATTTCCACACGCACTACTACCCCACCCTCGGCGGGCTGCTCGATCAACTGCGCCCCGATCTCTTCCACATCGACGAAGAGGCCTATAACTTTGCCACCTTCCACGCGGGCTGGCTGGCCCATCGGCGACGGATTCCCTTTCTCTTTTTCACATGGCAGAATCTGGCGCGGCGCTATCCCTTTCCCTTCCGGTTGATGGAACGGTGGGTCTACGCCCATGCCGCTCATGCCATCGCGGGCAATCGTGAAGCCGCTGCTGTTTTGACGGGCAAGGGTTTCGAGAAGGCGATCGATGTCATCCCCCAGTTCGGGGTCGACCCCCGTCTCTTCCCGCCCCGCACCGAGGCCACCGATGACGAGCCGCGCTGCATCGGCTACGCGGGCCGGTTCGTGCCCGAAAAGGGGTTGGCAGTGTTGCTGACCGCGCTCGGCCAACTGAAGGCGCTGAAATGGCGGCTGACGTTGCGCGGCAGCGGGCCGCAAGCGGCGGAATTGCGCCAGCTCGCCACCCAACAGGCCATCGCGGATCGGGTCGAGATTCTGCCCCCGCTCCCTTCGACGCAGATGGTCGACTTCTATCGGGCGTGTGATATCTTCGTGCTGCCATCGCTGACCCAACGCAACTGGAAAGAGCAGTTTGGCCGCGTCCTGATCGAGGCCATGGCCTCGCGCGTGGCGGTGGTGGGCAGTGATAGTGGCGAAATCCCCCACGTGATCGGCGACGCGGGCTTGGTCACCCCCGAAGGCGACAGCGATGCCTTGAGCGCGGCCCTGCGGCGCCTTCTCACCGACGAAACCTTGCGCCAAACCCTGGCCGACGCCGGTCGGCAACGGGTCCTGCAACGCTTCACCCAGGCCGCCATCGCCGCCCGCACCGCGTCCGTCTATCGGCGAGTTGGCGGACGGGGAGTTTGATGAGTTTGATGAGTTTGATGAGTTTGATGAGGTTAGGGAGGGGCGGAAAATTTTCCGCCCGTACTGAGTTTGATGAGTTCAAGCGTGGGGGTGTGGGGGAAAAGGCGACGAGGAACAGTGTAAAGCGATTCTCCAAACCTTGAAAAGGCGATGCCATGGCAGCGCTCCCCGAGTTTCGATTCTCGACCAGGATACAACCTCCCGCTGACCACCCCCAACAGCATCACGTGGATACACTGCCCAACCTCACCCCATTCGCCACTGAGATCTCGTTGTTGCCGCATTCAGCTCCCCTTGCTGTGCAGATAAGACCCCGCCTCAGCCGTTCGCCATTTGCCGTCAACGGGCGTATAATCCGCCGCCATGTACGGTACACGAACCACAAGCGCGACGATTGGGCTGAACGCCCAGCTTCTTGCGCTGGACGCGGGCTATCGGAGCGCGGGCATCACGGCCTATATCTACCAGTTGCTGCGCCATCTGCCCCAGGTCAGCGATTATCGGTTCGTGGCCTGGATGGGAGAGCGCGCTGGCGATCTGGCTGGGGTCGAGCGCCGAGTGACGGTGCTGCCGACCGAGCGGCCTGCGGTGCGAATCCTCTGGGAACAGGCGCTGCAACCCTGGGCGCTACGCTGTGAACAGCCCTCGCTGCTGCACGGCATGGCCTTTGCCCTGCCGCTCTGGCCGCTGACGATGCCCGCCGTGGTCACGATCTACGATCTGACTTTCATCCACCGTCCCCACGCCTTTCATCCGCTGAAGCGGCTCTACCTGCATCGCATGGCCGAACGCAGCGCCCGTCGCGCCGACCACGTTTGCACGATTTCGCAGCATGGGCGGGCGGATGTGGCCGCGCAATTCGGCATCCCACCCGAAAAGATCAGCGTCGTCTACCCGGGCCTCGACCCGCGCTTTGACCAACCGCCCACCAAAGCGGAGGTGGCCGCTTTCCGCGCGAACAAAGGGCTGCCCGCACGCTTTGTGCTCTATCTGGGTACATTGGAACCCCGCAAGAATCTGCCGATGTTGGTCCGCGCCTTTGCCCGCCTGCGCCGCACCCTGCCCGATGTGACGCTGGTCTTGGCCGGCGGGAAAGGGTGGGGCTACGAGGAGATTTTTGCCGAGGTGGCGCGGCTGGGGTTGTCGGATGTAGTGCTCTTTCCCGGCTTCGTGCCGAACGAGGAACAGGCGCTCTGGTACGCGGCGGCGACGCTTTTTGCCTATCCGAGCGAGTACGAGGGCTTCGGCCTGCCCCCGCTGGAAGCGATGGCTTGTGGCACGCCGGTCATCACCAGCGATGCCGCCAGTCTGCCCGAAGTCGTGGGCGACGCTGGGCTTACGCTGCCCTGCCACGATGAGGCGGCGTGGGCCGACGTCATGGCAACGCTTCTCAACGATCATTCACAGCGTGACGAGCGCGGGGCACGGGGCGTGGCTCAAGCAGCGAAATTCCGTTGGCAGGCGAGCGCCCGTGCCCAAACAGCGGTCTACGACCGTCTCTTGGCCGAAGGCTGATGAACGTCGAATTCTGGGCACGCCTCTGGCACAACCGCGACCGCCTGCGCTGGATCCTGATGTTCAGCGACGCGGTGCTGATCGTGATCGCGCTTTTCTTGGCCTGGTTCATGCGCTACGAATTGGAGATCGGCGGGACGGTGGAGATCGTGAACTACCGCTCCTTCTCCTCCTACCTGCCCGTTGCGGCTCTGACGATTCTGCTGATGTGGCTCAACTTGGGGCTGGAAAGTGCCTATCGTCGCCAGCGGGGGGCCACGTGGAGCGACGAGATCTCGACCATCGTCAACGCGACGGCCCGTAGCCTGTTGGTGGTGGTCTTCTTCTTTTTCTTTTACCGCACCTACGTCTACTCACGGCTGATCTTTGCCTACTACACCTTCTTCATCATTTTCCTCCTCTCCGTTGCCCGCTTGGCACTGCGCCAACTGATCGCACGGCTGCACCGCCATGGCATCGGCGTCTTGCGCATCCTGATCGTGGGGGCGGGCGAAGGGGCGCGCAAGCTGATGCGCCACATCGTCGCCCAACCGGAGTTGGGCTATGAGGTGGTGGGCTTCGTTGCGAACGACCCTGAGGGTCAGAGCAACATTGGCCGCTTCACCGCGCTCGGCCCCATCGCTGGGCTGCCGACGCTGATCGACGATCACAACGTGGACCGGGTGCTCATCACTTTGCCGTGGAGCCAGCAATACCAAATCTCCCGCATTTTGGACACCTGCACCAAGCGGGGGATTCCCGTGCGGATCGTTCCCGATCTCTTCCAACTGTCGCTGACCGGTGTGACGATGGATGAAATTCGGGGGGTGCCGCTGATGGGAATGCGCGAACCGGTCATCACCGGGGGGGATTTTGCGCTCAAGCGGCTGCTCGACATTGGGGTCTCTGGCGGGGCCTTGCTCATTGGGGCGCCGCTTTGGGGTTTGATCGCGCTGGCCATCAAGCTCGATTCGGAGGGGCCGGTCGTTTACGATCAGACCCGAGTCGGGCGCGGCGGCAAGCCCTTCACCATCTACAAGTTCCGCTCGATGCGGAAGGGGGCCGACGATGAGCTATCAGAGCTGAGCGACCACAACGAGGCGTCGGGGCCACTCTTCAAGATGAAAGAAGATCCGCGCGTGACGCGGGTGGGCCGCATCCTCCGCAAGTTCAGCCTTGACGAAGTGCCACAACTGTGGAACGTTCTGCGCGGCGACATGAGCCTGATCGGCCCGCGCCCGGCGCTCCCTGCCGAAGTAGACGAATATGAAGAGTGGCATCTGAAGCGGCTAGACGTGACGCCCGGGCTGACGGGGCTGTGGCAGGTCAGTGGCCGCAGCGATGTCACCTTCGACGAGATGGTGCTTCTCGACATCTACTACGCCGAACAATGGTCGCCGCTGCTCGACACCATGATCTTTCTCAAAACGATCCCTACCGTCCTTTTCCAACGGGGCGCGTATTAGGAACGCAGAGCAATTAACGCAGAACGCAAAACGGGACGGCTGATGGCGAATGGCGCATGGCGAATGGGCAGATGTTGGTCCTTGATATCACCATTCCGCCGCTGTTGCCGACACCCTCTCACCGGTACAACAGAACGCGCAACTCCTGAACTCCCCCACTCCCCTAACTCCTAATCAACTGGCGCAACCGGTTGGACGAGGCGGCGGGCGCTATCGGCCGACCTTACGACACTCTGAGCGATGAACCGATCCGGCGGCACGCCCTACCGCCTCACCTACGTGCCGATCCGCGCCACGGCGGGCGCGGGGCAGTTCGCAGTATGGGAGTAGCCGCAGCCGGGACAAACAAAAACAGCACCGCATATGACGGTGCTGCACGTACGGGGAGGGAGGGATTCGAACCCTCGGTACGTTTTCACGTACACTCACTTAGCAGGCGAGCCCAATCGGCCACTCTGGCACCTCCCCTCGGAGGCGGAGGAGGAGGGATTCGAACCCCCGTGCCCGTTAAGGCCATCCGATTTCAAGTCGGCGCCGTTTGTCCACTCCGGCACTCCTCCATCGGACTGAGAGAGGGGGTAACACCTCCTCAGACGCATCCGAAAGTATAACCCGAGAGCCCTTTTCTGTCAAAGATTAGACGGGTGGTGAGTTTGGTGAGTTTGATGAGTTTGATGAGTTTAATGAGTTGGGCGTTGCTTTGCGTTCTGCGTTAATTGTTCTGCGTTAACTGCTCTGCGTTAACTGCTCTGCGAACCAGGCCACCAACCGTTGCTGGAAGGCGCGGCGGAAGCGATGCTCATCGCCGCGGAGCAGCGTGGTCTCCAGTGCCTCACCTTGCCCCACCTCGCTGTAGCTGCGCTGCAGGGCGGCGTGGAAACGCAGCGCATTGTCGGCGGGCAGCCGCGGGTCGTTGGCAACGTTGATCACAAGGAGCGGCATGGGGGGGAGCGCGGTCAGATCGCCGATGGGGCTACGCTCGCGCATCGCCACCTCGACGTCGCCAAGCACGGCCTCTGGCACGGCTGCGGCCAGCGCGGGGAAGGCGGCCATCGTCACCCGCGGCATAAAGGAGTAGTCGCCGGAGGCCAAGACCAAGGCTGCCGCATCGATGGGACGACGCTCGTGTGTGGCCAGCCAGCGGCTCGCCCACAAGCCCCCCATGCTAAAGCCGCTCAGCCCCAGACGGCGGCCTGACCAGAGTGATTCACTGGCCCGCAACTGGGCATCCATCCCATCGAAAAGCCGCCATAACATGAAAGGATCGGCCTGCACATTCTCCGGCGTCGCGCGCCACGGCGGGTTCATCACCAGCGCATCCACGCCCGCGTGGGCCAACAGCAGCGCGTAGCCCGCATGGCTGAAGGCATCTTCGTTGAAGCCCGGCACATGAATCACCAACGGTCGACGCGCGTCGTCCGTGTGCACAAAAAGGCCAGCATCCAATCGGTCACAGTGTAGGCGCATGAGGGAGGAAGTTTAATGAGTTTGATGAGTTTGATGAGTTTGATGAGTTTGATGAGTTTTGAGTTCAGGAGTTCAGAGTTGGGAGTTAGAAAGCGTTGGAGTGCTGGAGTGCTGGAGTGTTGGAGTGTTGGAGTGTTGGGGTACGGTCTAACGTAGGATTCTTGGGGCGGAAGGTGCTGGCTTCAAGCGGTCACAGCGGTAGGGCGGCCAGACGAGTGCGGGGATCTCCCCATTCTCTATCCTCCATTCTCCACCCAAAGCGGTCATCTTCGTAGAAGTAACTTCTGCAATCAGGATTGCAAACACCACCTCCCCGTTTTGAACGGTCGTGGTTCGCTTGTATTATACGAGGTAATCGTTCGAATCGAAGTTGATCCAACCTGATGGGAAGCCCAATGACCGCTTTTGGTGAATATCTGAAACTGCTCCGCGAACGGGTGGGCCTTTCGCAAGAGACGTTGGCTGAAGAGGCGGGCATCTCCAGCGCCTACATTTCGCAGATCGAGACGGGTCGACGTAATCCGCCTACCCCCGATGTGCTGCGCCGCATGGCGCCCTCGCTCAACGTCCAATACACCGTGCTGCTGCGCCAAGCCGACTACCTGACCGACATGGAGCTGCAAGCGCTGCTCCTGCGTGCGATTCGGGTGCTCTACGTCCACGACCCGGGCCGCGAACGGTTGGAAACCTTGCTGGGTGAAAGTATCGACCGCTGGATGGCGATGGATGAGGCACAGCGCAACGGGGCACTGGACAGCACCGGCACCGAACATGTGGCCGAAATCATTTTGCCCGCCCTGCTGCAAGAACAGAGCGACATCCTCTTTGCCAACCTGTTGAGCGAAAGCGAAGAGGCCGAGGGCCTGCTGGATGAGTGAGCAGAACTCGGTTTCCTTCGTCTATCGGCTGCTGCGAGGCACCTTTCGGCTACTTTTCCGGCTGCTGACACGGCTCGACGTGCGTGGCATGGAGCAGACACCGCTCGACGGCCCGCTCCTCATGACGGCCAACCACACCTCGTTGCTGGAAGGGCCGCTGGTTTTTGCTTACACCCCGCGCGTTCCCGTTTCCGTTTTGGCGAAGAAGGAATGGGAGGGGACGCCCATTGCAACCTTTGTGATCGACCATCTCAACCCTGTTTACGTCAATCGGGGCGAGATGGATCGCAAGGCGCTGACTGTGATGTTGCGCCGGTTAAAGGGGGGCGAAGCCTTTGGGATTGCGCCGGAAGGGACACGCTCCGAAAGTGGGTCGCTCATGCAGGGCAAAGAGGGAGCGGCCTATCTGGCCACACGGTCCAACGCCCAACTGTTGCCGATCGCGGTCTGGGGCCATACCGAGTTGTTCTCGTCGTTGAAACGTTTCCGCCGCCCCACCGTCCACCTGCATGTGGGCGAGCCCTACCGGCTGGTGGACGACCCTGATCTGAGCCGACAAGAGAACTTGGCGGCCCACACCGAGCGCATCATGGTCGAGATCGCCCGCCTCTTGCCGCCCGAACTCCGCGGCGACTACGCCCATGCCGTGGAAGGGCCGGCGCGCTGGCAGCGCCCCGCGCTGAACTGACCGTGTCTGACCCTGAATTGGCGGTGGTGGTCCCGACGTACAACGAAGCCCGCAACGTGGTGGCGATGGCCGATGCGCTGCTGGCGCTGCCCCTTGCGCTGCAGCTCATCATTGTCGATGACAATTCCCCCGATGGCACGGGCGATCTCGCCGATCAACTGGCGGCCAAGGATCCCGACAGGATCCAGGTCATCCATCGTCCGCAGAAAAATGGCCTCGGACGGGCCTACAAACAGGGCTTTCAGCAGGCGTTGCGCGGCGACGTCCCCCTGATCGCCCAAATGGACTGCGATTTTTCCCATTCCCCCGACTACTTGCCCACCATGGTCGAAACGCTCCGCACCACCCGCGCCGACGTAATTATAGGTAGCCGCTACGTGCCGGGTGGCGAGCTGGACGAGGATTGGAGCTGGTGGCGCGAGGCGCTCAGCCAATGGGCCAACTTCTATGCCCGCGCCATCCTTCGCCTGAGAGTGCGGGATGCGACGGCGGGCTTCAAGCTCTGGCGGCGCGAGGTGCTGGCGGCGATCGATCTGGAGCGCGTGATCTCCAACGGCTACGTCTTCCAAGTCGAGATGGCCTACCTGACCCAGAAGCTCGGTTTCCTGCCCATCGAACTGCCCATCTTCTTCGAAGATCGACGGATCGGTCGCTCGAAAATGGATATCCCCGTCAAAGTCGAAGCCGCATGGCGCGTTCTGGAGCTACTCTGGCGCTACCGCAAGGTGAAACGGACAACGCAGAACGAAGAACGCAAAACGGCAACGCAGAGCAGGTAACGCAGAGCAGGTAACGCAGAGCAGGTAACGCTAAGCAACACCCAACTCATTAAACTCATAAAACTCATTAAACTCATTAAACTCGCCAGACTCCCTACCGCCATGCGCCGTCTCCGACCGCTTCTCCGCCGCCTCTGGCCCTTCGCCCTGCTCTGGCTGTTGCCGCTGATGCTCTTCTGGCCCGTGCTGTGGAACGACCAGACGATGATTCCGGTCGACGCGCTCTATCAAGGGCAGCCGTGGGCCAGCGACCGCGAGTCGCTCGGCGTCGGCAACCCCCACAACGAGCTGGTCAGCGATCTGGTGTTGCAGAACTATCAGTGGAAGCAGTTCGCCATCGAGCAGGTACGGCAGGGCGAGCTGCCACTCTGGCAGGATCGGCAACTGAGCGGCGGGCCGTTCTTGGCAGCGGGCCAGCATGGGATGCTCTACCCCCTTTCGTGGCTTTTTTTCGTTCTGCCGATCCACGCCGCCTACGGCTGGTTCACCGTGCTCTCGCTGGTGATCGCGGGCAGCACCCTGTTCCTCCTTGCTCGGGCGCTGAGCCTGCAGCGTGGGGCAGCGCTGATCGCCGCGCTCACCTATCAGGGGTCGGGCTTCTTCACGATCTCCGTCCTTTTCCCCATGATCATCTCCGGCGCCGCGTGGTTGCCGCTGCTGCTGGGCGCGCTTTACAGGGCACGACCGCGCCCCAACCCGCCGCCGTGGAGCGCGAATCTGCTCTGGGCGGCGGTCGGTGCCTTCGCCATCGGCATGGCGGCGCTGGCCGGTCACCCCGAAGTGCTCTACTACACCCTGCTGATCGGTGCGGCGTGGGGGCTGTGGCTGCTGGTAGCGGGCTGGCGGCATGGCCGCGCGCCACTGACGACCTTTGTGCTCAGCGGCCTCTTTGCGCTCGTCACGGGGCTGCTGATCGGCGCGGCCCAGCTCGTGCCACTCTACGAAACGGTGAGCGCCAACTTCCGCGAGGGGTCGGCCCAGCTCGACGAGGTGTTGGGCTATGCGTGGCCCCTCCGCCAGGCCAGCAGCTTCGTCCTCCCCGATTTGCTCGGCGATCCGTCGCGCCACGATTTCTACAATCTGGAAAGTCGCCAGCGGGAGCCGATCATCACGCAGCAGCCGATCAACGATCAGGGCGAGACGGCCAACCTCGATCATGTGGCGTGGTTCAAGGGGACGAGCGATTGGAAGAACTACGTCGAGGGGGCGGCCTACCTCGGCATTTTGCCGCTCTTTTTGGCGCTGATCGGGGCGCTGTGGGGCCGTCGGCGGGAGCGCTGGTTCTTCATGGGGTTGGCCGCGCTCAGTCTGCTCTTCATCTTTGGCTCGCCGCTCTACGGGCTTCTCTTCCACACGTTGCCGGGCTTCAAACAGTTACACACTCCCTTCCGCTGGCTCTGGCCGCTGACGCTGGCCGTGGCGCTGCTGGCCGCCATGGGCTGGCAGCGCCTCCGCGACGAACCGCCGCGCCTGGCCGCGCCATTGGCCGCGCTGGTGGCGTTGGCGGGGGGCAGCGGCCTGGCGCTGTTGGCCGCTGTTTGGCTGCGCCCCGCGCCATGGATCGCGCAGAGCGCCAAGCTGCTCGATGCCTCGCAGATGGCGCAGTGGGCCTTCGGCGGCTCTGCCGCTCTTTTCCTGAGCTATCAGTGGGCCAACTTCCTACAGCTCGGATTGGCGCTGTTGGGCGCTGGGGTCGCGCTGTGGCTGGCGCGGCGTCGGCAGCGGTGGGCGCTGCCGGTCGCGGCGGTGGTGCTGCTGCTCGATCTCTTCTTCGCGGCGCGGGGCTTCATGCCGCAGTTACCCGTGGCGCTGGCAGAGTTCACCCCGCCGAGCATCGCCTGGCTACAGGATCAGCACGAGCCAGGGTCGTGGCGCTACACGGTGTTGGAGAAGGATTGGAAGGTGCTGAACGCCAACAGCACAATGCAATACGGTCTTGAGGATCTGCGCGGCTACGACTCGATCATCCTGAGACCCTACGTCGAGTTCATGCGGGCCGTCGCGCCCCAAAGCCAGCTTCTTTTCAACCGCATCGCGCCGCTCTCCGCCCACGACCCACCGCCCGATCAAGCGTTGCTCGATCTGCTCAACGTGCGTTATCTGGCGACCGATCAGCCAATCGACTGGCCCGACTGGACGCTGGCCTATCAGGACGAGGCGCTGCGCATCTACGAGAACGAGAACGTGTTGCCGCGCGCCTTCCTGTTGGGCGATGGGACGCTGATGGGCGAGACGATTGGGGTCGAGCGCTTGCAAGCGCTGGAGCCGCGGCAGGAGCTATTCCTTGCCGACGAATTTGCCAGCGATCTGCCGCGCAGCGCTCAGCCCTTCGCCCCTGCCGAGATCACGCGCTACACCGCCAACGAAATCACCGTGCGGGCCGATGCGCCACAGGGCGCGTGGCTGGTGCTCTCGGAGATCGACTTCCCCGGCTGGCGGGCCTACGTTCGGGCGACGGAGGAGGGCGCGGAAGAGGAACGGGCCATCATTTTCCGCGCCAACGGGGCCTTCCGTGCGGTTTGGCTGGATCCGGGGACGTGGGAAGTGCGTTGGGTCTATTCGCCCAACTCGGTCAAGATCGGCTTCTTTGGCAGCTTTCTGGGGGTGGCGCTGCTGGGGTTGGTGGGGGCGCTTTGGGCGTGGGGGCGCATCTACCGGCCCGCGGCCAACGAGGATACGGCGCGGCGCGTGGCCAAGAATTCGCTCGCGCCGATGGGGTTGCAGCTTTTCAACAAGGCGGTCGATATGGTCTTTGCCGCCTTCATGGCCCGCTTCCTCGGCCCCGCCTCGTTGGGGCAGTATGCCTTTGCGGTCGCTTTTGTTTGGTACTTCATCATCTTCAGCAACTTCGGCCTCGGTACGCTGCTCACCCGCGACGCCGCCCGCGACATCGACGACGCGCCCCGTCTGCTCAACACGACCCTGCTGCTGCGCGGGGCGCTCTATCTGCTGATGTTGCCCGCGCTGGCGCTGCTGATCTGGCTCTGGCCCGACATGAAAAGCGAGGTGGCGTGGGCGATCGCGCTCTTGGTGATCGGCCTGATCCCCTCGAACATCTCCGATGCCCTTACCTCGGTCTTCCGCGCCCACGAACGCTTCGAAATCCCCGCGCTGGTGGCCACGATTGCCACCTTTGTGAAGGTCATTGTGGGGGCCGCCGCACTCCTGCTCGGCTACGGCATCGTCGGTCTCGCGGCAACGAGCATCGTCACCAACGTGGTGACACTCGCGGTCCTGTCGGCGCTCTTGCTGCGGTTGATGCGGCCCGCATGGGGCTGGGCGACCGACAGCTGGCGACCGATGCTGTGGGATGCCTTCCCGCTGATGGTCAACGAATTTCTGGCGACCGCCTTCTTTCGGATCGACCAGATCATGATCGCCCCGCTGCGCGGCGAACGGGGTGATGCCGAGACCGGCTACTACAACGTCGCCTACAAGTTCATCGACGGGCTGCTGATCCTGCCCAGCAGCTTCACGCTGGCGATCTTCCCCGTGATGAGCCGCTACGCGCAGGGCGCGCCGGATGCGCTGTTGCGAGCCACGGTGCTCTCGCTCCGTTGGCTGGTCATGCTGGCGCTGCCCATCGCGCTGCTGACGACGCGCTACGCCGAACCGATCATCCTCGCCTTTGGGGGCCGCGACTACCTGCCTTTTTCGGCGGTCGCGCTTCAGATTTTGATCTGGTTCCTGCCCTTTTCCTTCGTCAACGGGCTGCTGCAATATGTGCTGATCGCGGCGGGGCGCCAACATGCGCTGACGCGCGCCTTCCTGTTGGCGATGATCTTCAACCTTGTGGCGAACTTCTTCGCGATCCGTGTCTACGGCATCTACGGCGCGGCCGTGGTGACGATTGTCAGCGAGTGGGCGCTGATGCTGCCCTTCTACCGGCTGCTGCGCGAAAGCGTGGGCGACATTCCGTGGGGCGCTCTCTTTGGCAAGCCCGCGCTGGCGCTGGCGGCGGCGCTGTTGCCCTTGTGGTGGGGTGGCCTCCCCGTCTGGCTCGCGATTCCGCTGGCCGTCGCGCTCTACGGCGCGGCGCTCGTGGTGCTGCGGGCTTTCACGCCGGAAGATCGGGCCGTGCTGGCGCGGCTGCGAGGATGAAGAAGCGTTGGAACGTTGGAACGGCAACGCAGAGCATTTAACGCAGAACGCAGAGCAAATGGCAAGAAGTGACTAGAAGATGGGATAGAGCGTTTGGTAGCCAACTGCCGGCGAAGATCGCCCTCCATCCCCCTCCGCCGCGGCGGGGGAGTGGGCCGTTGCCCAGTGCGACGCTGATATCTTCAGATCGCCATAGCGACGTTGTCCGCCTTGTCAACCTCCCCTTATGAGGGAGTGGGGGGAAGTCCAGCGTCATTTCGTTGAAAAGCACGCGGTATCGAGCGATGTTGGGGCGCGGCGCTGCCACGTTGGGCCACGTGGGGCGCTGGCCGGTGCCATGTGTTGGCGTTGCGGGCTCGATGCGAGCCACGTTGCGCCGGACATGGTGCGAGCGCGGCGTTCGCGTGGTGACGGCGTGGTGGGCGGCGGCGTGGCCTATAAATCAGTCTGACCCACGAAGGGTCGTACTCAAGTCTACTCGGATGGGTTCTCCTCCATCCATTCGCGCTGACGCCATAAGGGAGGAACGTCCAGAGCTATCAGGTAGTGTACATAATCGGGCATCCATGATGCCATAATTTCCTTATCAGCATATTTAGTTTCCAGCTCGTGCAATCTTGTTTCTAGATTGAACCAGGTTTGCCTATTGATGAGAGCGACATTGTTGCGTAGATAATCGAGTGACGGGACGGCGTCATCCAAATAGAAAAAGAGCCATGACAGGGGTAACCAATACTTATAGTTTGGATCATCGTCTACTAGTTCGTACGAAGCCCCTAAGTATGAGACATAGGGTAATCCGGGATATCGGAGAAAGAGCAATTGGATTTTACCGTTACCCAACCCCACCATGGGTTCTGTTCCATATCTTCCTCTAGATGCTAATTTAGCCACTTTGAACCCACCATTCTCAAAAAGAAATCGGCGCTCTTCGTGGAGCTTATCTATGATTTCGTTAGCACGTTCGATTCCTCGTTGTCTTGACGTTTCGTACCCTCCTGATTAACTAGAGTTCTGTCAATCGTAGAATGAGGCATGGTAAGATAGCCGAGTTGAGCCCGATGTGGGAGCAAGGCAGGGGCCTGCGCAGGCAAGCCTTTTGGTCCCAGCGGGGATTTCTAATCCCCCACTTTACGATCATGAACGACAACCATGATTCACGATTGTCTATCTAACTTGGTATCAGATAAAGCACCCCCCACTGATTTTGGGTTGCTTCCCTTTTTCGAGGCCAATGATGGGTTCTGATTGGTAACGACCCGTCAGGGCTTCATAGATAACCGTGAAGCCATACCGTTGGAAAAGGAAGTCGTGGTTCTGATAAATGGGTTGGAGAACTTCCTCAAGTCTCTGTCGATTAGATGTGTCGACCATCTGCTCATTACCTGCACATTGATTCGTTAAGACCAACGCTTTGCTGCGCTCTAGCTCACGCGATAGCCGAGTAACCGCCGCAGTCGTCCGCTCTAATACTCAATCGCCTTCGCTCTCCTCAACCCATTCGCGTAACGCTCTCTGAACGATCAAGTCGATTTGTATCAGGTAACGCACATAACCCGGCATCCACTGCTGCATGGTTGCTTTGCTCTCAAACATTGGTGCGATCTCAGGCAGCCGGGTTCTCAATTTATCCCACGTCTGTTGCAATAGTAGCGTTCTGTCAAAGTCGCGCCAGTTATTTACAGGCATGATGTCGTCGACAAAACAGAAGAACCACGTCGGAGCAATCCACCACTTATTGAGAATTCGTTCGTTCTCTCTTGATTCGTCTAACGTACCGACATAAGGGATTCGACATGTAGTAAAACGTGGCGGGATATTGGGCCTATGGAATAGCAACTGCATTCTGCCATTGCTCAACCCTACGATGGCCTCCGATTCATAACGACCACTGGTTGCGGTATAAGCGACCTCAAAACCATCGCGTTGAAACAGATATGTTTGATGTATACGTAGGGACGAGACGATCTGCGTGACCGTATTTTGCCCTTGTTTTTCTGACATTTTCTTTTCCCTATCAATGCCGCTACCTAAACCATCTGTAATACGGGGTATGTCACCCGACAGGCTAGTGAATGGTGCTGTGTAGCAAGTAAAGGGAAGCTGGCACTGCGAATGTTCGACCAGTTTCCAGAACTGCGGAGACGGTACTGGGAGCCAGCACGTATGGTCGCGTGGGTATTGCGTAAGTACGGTGGGCTTAGACGAAGAGCGCATCCGCAAATACGTGGCATGGCAAGAGAAAAAAGGTCAGGACGCTGAGCAAGGACGACTGTTTGACTAACCATCCTTCAATAGAACTCGCGTAATAGCGCACCTTCCAGGGCTAACATTCAAGCCACCGCCTCTGGCGGTGGTCATTGACTAACGTATATTCATAAGCGTCTGCATAATCGTGGAGATTAAGAAGTTCAAGTTCTCGAAATTTCACTTTTTCACCTGTAGGACCGATGCCGACTTTCGCTTCGCTCTTACCGCGAGTTTTTGAGGTGATACCTTTTATCTTATCAAAATCAGCACTGACATACTGAAAGCGCGGCACGCCTGCATCCATCTGGCAGATAGGACCCTGAGCGGGGATTTTAATCCCCCGCTCTACGATTACGAACGCTGCCCATCATTCACAGCCATCTGTCAAATTTGGTGTCAGTCAATCATTCAGCCATTCTAACGTCGGAGCGAGCACTGGCACCTCACTTGCAGAAAGAAATTGAATATAGTTGGGGAGCCATCTTTTCATTGTCTTCATAGTTGCAAAGATAGGTTCAATCTCAGCCATCTTACCTTCTATAAAATGCCATGTTTGGGTCTGTAGAAGATCGAAGTTTTGCTTCCGCCATGCCGCCGTGGTAACCCTATCGGTTAGATATAGGTATATCAATGGTGATGGAAACCAATACTTTCTGTAATATTGAAGATCGGGCACCGCAGAGTAGGATGCGCCGTAGAATGATAGGTCCGGAGCACCATAGTAGCTGTAAAATAGGAGTTGTACCTTCCCGTTTCCGAGGCCAATGATGGGTTCTGATTGGTAACGACCCGTCAGGGCTTCATAGATAACCGTAAAGCCATACCGTTGGAAAAGGAAGTCGTGGTTCTGATAAATGGGTTGGAGAACTTCCTCAAGTCTCTGTTGACTGATTGTATTGAACATTGTGTCCTCTCTGTGAGCCTATGGTAATTTTACCCAACTGCTCCCAACAAGTTTATAGCCCTTGACTTGGTCTCGCATATATAGAACTTCGAGTTCGCGGAATGTAATTCGAACGTTATCAACACTAAACTTTTCATTTCGAATAAAATCGTCAACCACTTCGTCAAATAAATAATTTTTGAATCTGGTCTTTGTTATTTCGTCCAAATCAGCACTGACATACTCAATACGCGGCACACCTTCATCCATCTGCTGTTGCAGGAAACGTTGATTGACCTCCCACTGGACGCGACGGCGCGTCGCTTCGTCACCGATACCGGCGAGCTTGTGCCACGCCTCATTCCCCGTATTGTAGATGATACCCCCGCCCCCATGGGCTTGCCGAATGTAGAAATCCTCAATACCGTGCTCCTGCCATGCCCCCAACACGACGCGATCAGGCATCGCGCCTGACGGGGTTTTGATGGCGACGGAGGATTCGTGGGCCAGATCGTCATCAGGTGATCATACGGCAGCCCTTTGTTCACCGCCTCTGCGATCTCATCTGCAACGCGCGTGGCACGAGCGGTGGAGGGCCGCAGCAGGTCAAGCACATTATCGATCTTTGAGACTTTTGCGCCTGCAACAACCCGTCTGAAAGAGCCGAAGCGTGCGGCGGCACTGGCCGCGCGTGAGGCACCACCCCCAAACCTACCCGCCTTCGCCAGCTTCGCGACTTTGTCGACTCCCTTCGAGCCGACAGCGGCAGCAATGATAGCCATGGTTCCGCGACCGATGGCTCGCCACTTGTGGCCGTTGTTCCAATCCTCAACATAGGGCTGCTTGATGGCGTTCCACAGCTCACCCGGATGCCGAATCCCATACAAGAGGGCCTGCGCACTCTGGATGGGATGGCGCACCATCGTGATGGTTCCCTCCACCGTTTCTTTGGCTTCGGCCCACATGCCGCTCAAGAAATCCCGTGCATTCCACCAGAAATCCCTGCCATCCGCCGCACCATCCGCCGCGGCTCCGTTGGTGAAGAGCGCGGCGGCCTCCTCTTCGGCGACCTGCAGCAAGGTGCGGATTGCCAGCGTCACCTCGCTGGCCTCTTGCAGCGCCTCTCGCAACCGCAATAAGCCGGGCAGCAGATCACGATCCATCTCGGCAAAAAAGGCGATGGCTCCCTGCCCTTCCCAATCGCCGTCACGCAAGGCACTCGTGCGATGAGACAAATCGTTGCGTAGCGCGGCAATCTGCTGCGATTGTTCGGCAAAGCGCTGAGCAATTCGCTGTAGTTGATCGTAGTTGGCCTGAATCACCAATGGGGATGACATAGTATTCCTCAAAAAAGCGGGTGCGGTCTCGGCTACAAGTGACTTATAGGATATCACAATATGAACGAGAAATCTTGGCGATTTCGTGAAGATTTGGAGGCAATTTGACCACCAAACCCCTTACTTATCCATACTTTATGAAGAAAGTATGACGATCAGCCCCAAAGTATTAGGACTTACGCAACAAGTGAGTTCAGAGCCATAATGAGGTAAGAAGGAGCAAGAGCCGAAAGGAGGCTAGGAGCCATGAGCGCTACCTTCTCACACTGGGACTACGCACAGTTCTTGTTAGTCAGTCAGATCAATTACACCCAAACTTATTTTGCCGATCACAGCGAACAGCTCAGTCATGATCGCATCAATCGCCTGCTGCGCGACGAGAAGCTGACCCCGCACGAGCGGCGCGAGCTGGTGCATGAGGAAGTGATCCCCTCTGAGGAGGGCTACCTTCTATTCGACGATGTGGTGCTCGATAAGCGCCATTCGTTTGCGATTGAGGTGGTGCGACGCCAATGGAGCGGTAATGCTAAGGCGATCATCAAGGGTATCGGGGTGGTAACCTGCGTGTATGTCAATCCAGAGTTGAACCGCTGCTGGGTGATCGATTTTCGCATCTTCGATCCCGAGCGTGACGGGCGTAGGAAGCTTGATCACATGCATGAAATGTGGCGCAGCCTGCTGTACGTGAGGCAGCTGCCGTTCCGCACGGTGCTCATGGACAGCTGGTACGCCACCACCCAGATGATGCAGACTATTGATCAGGCGGGCAAGCTCTATTACTGCCCCATTAAGTGCAATCGACAGGTGAGCCTCGATCCCAGTCAGCCTTACCAGCGCGTCGATCAGCTGGCGTGGGATGAGCAGCAGCTAGACCACGGGCAGCTGGTGCATCTCAAAGGCTTTCCCAAAGGCCATCAGCACAAACTGTTCCGGCTGGCGCTGTCACCCAGCGCACGGAGCATGTGGTCACCAACGACCGCTCTCAGGATTCCTCGGATGCTGTGCGTACCGAGCACGCCACCCGCTGGAAGATTGAGCAGTTTCATCGTGAGGCCAAACAACTCACCGTAGAGCGCTCTCAGTGCCGCACGTAGCGTGCCCAGCGCAACCATATTACCTGTGCCATGCTGGTTTGGCTCCGCCTCTCCCAGTTGGCGCAGGCTGCCCAGACCTCCATCTATCAACTCAAGCACGGCTTACTCGACGACTACATGCGTGAGCAGTTGCGTTCTCCTTCTCTTTCCATTCATCCTGCGTAAGTCCTAGTATGACGATTTTATGAAGATGTCGCCGCCATCATCTCAACAGGGCAGGATACCCCCTCCCCAAACGAAAAAACCCTCTCCCGATTTCGGGAGAGGGCAGGGTGAGGGCTACTGGGATGGGGGCTACGCCGCTTCGCGCAGCGTTGCCACCAAGCGTTTCATCGAAAAGCCCTCGGAGTTGAGCAACGTTTGGGCGCGGAAGAGCCGCGCGGCCCCTTGCATCAGCAGCGGAATCGTCAGTGCGCCCAGTGCGATGCTGACGGCAAGCTGCCATGCCGGGACGCCGCCCTGCGCCAAGCGGATCATCATCGCCACGGGCGCGGTCAGCGGGAAGATCGAAAGACCCACGGCGAGCGGCTCATGGGGTGCTTCGGTGATGGTGGCCATGAACATCAGCGGAATGACCAAGGGTAGGACCATGATCAGCGTGGCGGGTCCGCTCTCTTTCACCGATGGCACCAACGCCCCCAGGCCACTCATCAGCACGGCGTTGATCCCGTAGCCCAGCAAGAAGTAGGCGAGGATCAGCAGCCCCAACTGCCATGTGATCCCCAAATCGCCCAGCGCGGGCAGCGCCATCGGCCCGAAGGCGGCGATCAGCGCCGCGCTCGCGCCCCAGAAGACGACTTGGAGCAAACCCAGCAGCCCCAGCCCCAGCACTTTGCCCGTCAGCAGTTCGATGGGCCGCAACGAGGTCAGGATCATTTCGATCATTCGACTCTCTTTTTCCAGGGTCACGCTCTGCAACAGGTAGCTGGCCGACGCAATGATCGTGGTGTAGAGCAGGAAGGCCAGCACGTAGGCCAAGACGAAGGCGATCCCTTCCGCTTGATCGCCACCGACCTGATCGGCGGTCCGCGTGCCGATGTTCTCGGTCTCCACGTTGGGCAGCGGGATACTGATCAGCGCCAACTTGGCGGGATCGCCCTGTTGGGTCAAGTTGTAGCTCAGCGCCTGCGCGACGATGGCCGTATCCCCCGCGAAGAAGTCGAAGCGTCGCCCGATACGGGTCACATCCCCCGTCTCCAGATAATCCGGTGCGACGAGGTAGATCGCGTCCAATTCCCCGGCTTTCAACGCGGCTTCCGCCTCGCTTTGGCCCTCGTAATGCGTGAGTACCGTGCTCAACTGCGGCGGAATCTCGACCAACAGACCGCTCTCATCCACAATGCCAAAGCGGTTGGTGGCATCGGCGGCGCTTTCTTCCATCTGCTGTTGCAGCGATTCGGCGCTGTTTTCCACCGCATCGCCCTGTCGTCCCATAAAGAAGGTGACGGCCAGCGCGATCAGGGGGATCAGCAGGGTCGTGATGATGAAGGAAGGCTTCCGTACATAGCTGAGGAACTCGTGGCGGGCGACTTTCAGGCTGGTGTTAATCATGGTGGGTTCCTTCTTCAACGTGCGGGCCGCGCAAAAATGTCGTTGATGGTGAGCCGTGTGCCGTAGCGCAACGTGGCCGCGCTCATCAGCCGCGCCACGAGCCAGAGCGAGCCTACGACGCAGAAGGCCAAGATTCCGAGGCTCAGTCCCCATTCCCATAACTCGATCTGACCCAGCGCGAGACGGGCGGGCACTGCGGTCGGCGCCGAAAAGGGGATCAACGACAGGAGACGCGCGAAGGTGCCGCTGGGGGCGGTCAGAATCGGCACGATCAGGTAGATCGGCAGTAGCCCCAGCATCCCCACGAAGCTGGCGGCCTGTTGCGCCGCCCGCACATCGCCCAACATGGCGCCCGCCCCGATGATCAGCGTGGCGAAGAGCAGGAAGGCGAGTAGGTAGAAGGGGAGCGACATCAGCAGCACGTCCCACGGAATCGGCAGCCCAGACGGCAGCTCGCCGCTCGCCAAAATCAGCAGTGCCGCGATGACGAGCGCGACCATCCAGAGCGCCACCTGGACCAGCGCCACCCCGCTCAGGCCGAGCAGCTTGCCCGTCAAAATCGAGCGTAGCGAGGTGGACGTGATGAGGATTTCGAGCAGCCGATTCTCCCGTTCTTCAGCGATGGCTTGCGCCAAGAAGCCGGAGGAGAACATGATCGAGATCATCAGAATGAAAGAGAGGGCGATCGGGATGCCGAGCGCCACGATCAACTCTACCCCTTGGTGGAGTTGGCGATCACTGCCAAGCAGTTGATAGGTCCAATTGGCGGGCTGTTCCAGTCGATCGACCACCGTCGGGTCGACGCCCCCCGCCAAGTTGCGTCGCAGCAACGCGCTGATCGCTTCGCGCTGGCGGCTGGAACTGTCGCCCGCCACGACCTCTTGCACCGCGCCCCCACTCAGATAATCGGCGGGGATGAGCCACAAGCTGTCGATCTGCTCATCGTCCAGCGCCGCCCGGCCCGCTGCCTCGTCGCTGAAGGATTGCAGGGTGACATCATTGAGGGATGACGGCGCATCGGCGATGATGCCGCTCTGATCGACATAGCCCACGGTCGGCGGCGCTTGACGCATCTCGATGATGGCGGGAATCGTTGACATGGCGATGATGAACAACGGCATGCCGATGGTAAAAAAGAGGTAGCTGCGCTGCTTGACAACGCGCAAAAACTCGAAGCGTGCAATCTGAAGCCACTCACTCATGCTTTGCTCCCTTCGCTGCCGCCACGAAGATCTCGTCGAGTGAGGGGGTGGCCACCTCGAACTCTTCGACGGTGATGGCCGGATCGGCCACCAACTGCGCCAACAACTGTTGATGCGTTACCCCTTCGGTGGGGAACAGTTCGTAGCGACCATTGCGGGCCTCGATATGATCAACACCGGGCAGATTGGCGACTTCGCCCTGCGCCCGCACCAGCACCGAGCCGCTGGAATATTGGCTCTTCACCGCCTCAATCGGCCCGTAGAGCACCCGCTCGCCCGCCGAAATCATCATCAGCCGGTCGGCCATCTCTTCGATGCGCTGCATCTGGTGGGTGCTCATCACGATCGTGGTGCCTTGTTTCGCCAGATCGAACAACATCTCCTTGATCAGTTGCGTGTTGATCGGGTCGAGGCCGCTGAACGGCTCGTCGATGATGATCAGATCGGGGGTATGCAGGATTGTCGCCAGAAATTGGACTTTCTGCTGCATCCCCTTGCTGAAACTCTTGATCTTGTCGTTCGCCTTGTCGGCCAAGTCGAGCCGCTCCAGACCCGCCAACGCCCGCTGACGCGCCTCGCCGCGCGACAACCCCTTCAGGCTCCCCAGATAGATCAGCCCCTCCAACGCGCTGACATCTTGATAAAGGCCCCGTTCTTCGGGCAGATAGCCCAGCCGATCATAGAGTCCTTGATCGACTGCCTTGCCGAAGATCGTCGCGTTCCCGTGGTCCGGCTTGATCAGCCCAAGGGTCATGCGGATCGTGGTGGTTTTGCCTGCCCCGTTCGGGCCGAGCACGGCAAAAATCTCGCCCGGATAGATATCGAACGAGATCTCCTTCACGGCTTGGACATCGCCGTACCGCTTGCTGAGGTGGGTGGCGTGGATGACGGGCGCAGATGCGTTCATGGGAATGACCTGGGAGTTTTGTGAGTTTTGTGAGTTTGATGAGTTTAATGAGTTTAATGAGTTTGGTGAGTTTAATGAGTTTGATGAGTTGGGCGTTGCTCTGCGTTAATTAAAGGCTTAACCACTGCCTCAGGCAGTGGAATAGGTAATGGTTGTACCAGTGTATTGAGAATGACGAGTATCATGAATCAACCTGGAAGGTGCGAAACTAACAGGAGATTCATAATGACTCGTCAATTCAAGAAGTTATCGCATTCGCTGTACGAGTGCAAATACCATGTGGTGTTTTGTCCGAAGTATCGATATCGAATACTACAAACAGAAGTACGGGCGTATGTCACGCAGCAGGTGTATGTGCTGTGTGAGCAAAAAGACGGAGTGGAAGAGTTGGAGATGAACGTACAGGCCGATCACGTGCATCTGATACTGTCGGTACCGCCAAAGTATGCGGTCTCGACAGTAATGGGCTTTCTGAAAGGGAAGCTGGCACTGCGAATGTTCGACCAGTTTCCAGAACTGCGGAGACGGTACTGGGGCCAGCACGTATGGTCGCGTGGGTATTGCGTAAGTACGGTGGGCTTAGACGAAGAGCGCATCCGCAAATACGTGGCATGGCAAGAGAAAAAAGGTCAGGACGCTGAGCAAGGACGACTGTTTGACTAACCATCCCCTTCAATAGAACCGTAATAGCGCACCTTCCAGGGCTAACATTCAAGCCACCGCCTCTGGCGGTGGTCATTGACTGCTCTGCGTTAATTGCTTTGCGTTAATTGCTCTGCGTGGTATGTAGTACGAGGAAAGTGGCGGCAAGTTGCTTGTTGGCAGGGGCGCAGCGCAAGGCAACGCCCCTACCATGTGTTGGCGTGGGCCAGCATGGCACGGGCGTTGGGTTCACAGCGTGGGCGCGGTGGTGGCTACTTCGTCAGTGCCTCCAGCCGGTCGATGTAGCTCTCCATGACGCCGAAGGTCGTCTCGATGGGCGCCGGGGTGGAGAGATCGACCCCCGCTTCTTTGAGCACATCCATCGCATAGCCGGAACTGCCCGCCCGCAGGAAGTCGAGGTAGGCGTCCGCCGCGCCGTCGTCGCCCGCCAGCACCTTTTCCGACAGGGCATGTGCCCCAGAAATGCCGGTCGCGTACTGGAAGACGTAGAAGTTGGCGTAGAGATGGTTGAAAGTGGCCCAGTTGATCCCCTGCCGTTCACGGTCAAAGGCCATTTCGCCCCCGTACCCCTCGTCGTAGAGGCTGGCGCACAGTTCGATCAGGCCGTCCGCCGTGATCCCCTGCCCCGCTTCCACCATGCGGTGCATCGTCAGCTCGAAGCGGGCCAGCGTGGGCATGATGAAGAAGTAGCGGTGGAAGTTGGTCATCGCCTCTTCGATCAGCGCGATCTGGAAGTCAGGATCCGGCTGTGTGGCGAGCAGGTGGGCGCGTGTCATCGCTTGACTGAAGTTGGAGGCGACCTCCGCCGCAAAGAGCGAATAGCGGCTGTAGACCAGCGGCTGTGTATCCCACGTCAGGTAGGAGTGCATCGAATGGCCCAGTTCGTGGGCCAGCGTGCTCAAGCTGCGGATGTCATCGGTGTAGCTGACCAGCAGGAAGGGGTAGGTCCCGGGCACACCGCTGGAAAAGGCCCCTTGGCGTTTGCCCTTGTTGGGGTAGACATCGACCCAGCGTTCTTCCAAGCTGCCGCGCCGCAGTACGTCGACATAATCGTGGCCCAGCGGCAGCATCCCTTCGGCGATCCAGTCGACCGCCTGCTCGTAGGGCACATGCGGTTCGTTGGCGGTGATCGGCGCCCAGACATCGTAGGGGTGAAGCTCGTCGACACCCAGCGCCTTACGGCGGATGCGCCAGTAGCGGTGCCAGGTCGGCAAGTGGCGTTTGAAGGTGTCGATCAGGTTGTGGAAGACCTCGACCGGGATGTTGTGGGGCGACAGACTGGCTTCCAGCGCCGAATCGTAGCCCCGCACCTGCGCCTCGAAAACATCTTGCTGGACGGCGGTTTTCAGATTGTTGGTCAGCGTGTTTTTGAAGGCCAAGTAGCCATCGGCGTAGCTGTTCCACGCCGTGCGACGCAGTTCGCGGTCGGTGCTGCTGAGATAGGCGCGGATCATCCCTTGCCCCATCTCCGCCGCCTTGCCGTGGCGATCCGTGGCATCGGCAAAGTTGATCTCGGCATTGGCGAGGATCGCCGCCGTTTCCGAGACCGAGCCGAACGGCTCGGACAGCCCGCCCAGCACTGCCTCGACCTCCGCCGAGCGGTAGTGGGGGGCCAAACGGAAGAGATTCTCGACGTAGTGGCGGTATCGCTCCAGCTTGGGGTAGTCGGCGATCCACTGTCGAATCGTTTCCTCGCCAATCGCAAGGATCTCTGGCACGATGAAGGCGGTCGTGGTACGGAACTTGGCCACTAAATTAGCGGCCTGGCTGCCCATCGCGCGCGACTCTTGGTCGCGCATGTCGGCGGCACTGTTCAGTGAGGGGTAAAGATAGATCTGGTTGACCCGCTGGTTGAGCGCCATGCTCCGTTCCAACGCCTCGAACAAGGTTTCAGGCCCTTCGCTCAGCCGACCTGCGTAGCCCGCCAAGCGGCTCACCGTTTTCTTATTCTGCTCCAAGGCGGCCCGCCAAGCGGGTTCATTCGGGAAAATGCTGTTGGTGTCCCAGAGGTAATCCTCGGGGATCTCGCTTCGTTCACGTAACTTTGTCGTCATTGACAAACTCCGGTTGTAGGGGGTGTGGGTGTAGGGGGGTCTGGGTGTACGGGTTGTGTGGGTGGGGAACTTCGCCATGACAGGCTTGGGCGCCGAAAGAAGCGTGATGCCAGGTTCCTGTTGGGACATGGGAGATGATTTTTACGATCACGCCAGCAGAACGGTGAAACAAATACCGACCTCTGATCAGTCACCAGTCGCCATCGTAGAGCGTTCTAAGTCACACCCGCATCGGTGGCGATTGACGACGCACAGGATGATTCGTGGCTCGTTTCAACGCATCTCGTTTCTCGTTGCAACGTCTAAGACCGGCCCCTCGACGCAGAGCAGCGAGCCGTCTTCATGTTCGCACATGCCACAGAGGCCGATCGCGCAGCCCATGAAGGCTTCCCACGAAAGTTGGGCGGGTATACGATGGGCGAGCGCAGCGGCTTCCAACGCCTTCAACATGCCGTGTGGCCCCACGGCGCAGAGGCTGTCCGCGACTTCGGTCGCCAGCAGTCGTTCGACCGGCGCAGTGACACGCCCCGCTTCGCCCTGCGAGCCATCTTCGGTGGTGACGACCACCGGAATGCCCATACGGTCAAACGGTTCCGTGCCGAAGATGTCGTCTGCGGTGCGTCCGCCCAGCACCACCACCGGCTGTTTGCCGCGCCGCCACAACGTCTCGGCCAGCCACGCGATGGGGGCCGCACCATAGCCACCACCGACCAGCAAGGGCCGCTCTCCCTCAATCGAAAAGCCGCGGCCAAAGGGACCGCGAATCCAAAGGGTCTCTCCCTCGTCGAGCGTATGGACCGCTTCCGAGAATTTGCCGACCGCCGCGAGCGTCAGCTTGATCGGCGCGTTGCCCGCCATCGAGAAGGGCTTTTCGCCGATACCGGGCAGCCACGCCATCACGAATTGGCCCGGATAGGCGTGGGGCATCGTTTCGGCGAGCAGGTAGCTGCGAATGCGGTAGTTTTCTTGGACGATGCGCGCAATGCGCACGGGACGGGGCGCAGCGGCGAAGGCGCCCTCCGGTCTGGGGATGAGACGCGGCAAGCTATTGGTGGGCACGGTTCTGCACCTCGCTGAGTTGGCGGACGCCATGCGCCTGCATCCACGCCACCATCTCTTCGCCGATCTGCGTCATGGCATCTAGGCCGCGATAGTAAAGGGCGCTCCCCACGCCGACCGCAGTCGCGCCCGCCATCAGCAGCTCGATGGCATCGGCCCCCGTGTTGACGCCACCGGTGCCGATGATCGGCACATCGGGCAACGTCTGGCGGATCTCGTAGATCGCGCGCACCGCGATGGGCTTGATGGCCGGGCCGCTCACGCCACCGCTGCGGTTGGTCAGGATGGGCCGTCCGCTCTCGATGTCAATCACCATGCCGGGCATCGTATTGATCGCGGTGATGCCCACGCCCCCCGCGGCAATCGCGTCGGCCGCGATGCGCCCAATGTTCGGCACATTGGGCGCCACCTTGATGAACATCGGCACGCCCGCCGCATCGCACACCGGTTTCACCGCTGCCGCCACCGACGCCGCGCCCGCGCAGCTCGCGGCAAATGGCTCGCCGAAATCATCGTGGACGTTGGGGCAGGAGATGTTGACCTCTAAGATATCCGGCTTGGCCCGCAACACCGTTTCGGCGCTCTGCGCGAACTCGTCCGGCGTTCCGGCAAAGATACTCGCGATCAGTGCTGTTTCGCTCCCCTGCAACAGCTCGCGTGCTTCTGCCAACAGCGCCGCTTCGTGGGCCGCGCCCGGGTTGGGCAGGCCGACTGCGTTGATCAGCCCTTCGCCCCAATCGAAACAGATCGGGTTGACGTGACCGATGCGTGGCACTGGCCCCGCGCTTTTGGCCGTGACGGCCCCCGCGCCAAGCGTTGCCGCCCGCCGCAACAACGTGGCCGAAGTGCCGATAATGCCACTGGCCAGCACCAGCGGGTTGCGCAGCGGCACCCCCGCCAACGATGTCGTTAACAAAGCGTCCTCCCTCGGATAGGTGATCGTGCGGCAAGTGTAGCCCATCCCCCGCAGCGGGCAAGTGTGTTCTGAGCGTGGGGTGGCTGAACGTGTCGAAGCTGAAGTGGGGTGGTGCTGTTCGAATGCTGGAGAAACGGGGGGCAAGGGGGAAGGGGCAAGGGGCAAGGGTTGAGCGCGCCTGTTCTGCGTGCGGAGCTTGCCCTGAGCGAAGCGAAGGGTCGCCGTTCCGTTTTGCGTAGGTTTGCCTCTGGGTGTGGGATGACGTACACTGCTAGGGTTATACTGCCTATGATCCTACTCCATTCGCCCTTGCTTATCCATGAGTGACATCGTTCTTGAACCGCGGCATCCGGTCGCTGCTAACGTCGACCGGATGGAAAGCGCGTCGCGCCCGCTCCTGTCGCGCTGGGCCTTGATCTTCTTGGTGGCGGCGGTCGCCCTGATCAACGGTGTCTTCTACCTACGCATCGTACCACCGTGGCAGCATTACGATGAACCGACCCACTTTGAGTATGTCTGGCTCTACGCGCAGCTTGAGCGCCGCCCGGAACAGGTAGACGTTGATCTGGCGATGCGGCGCGAATTGGCCGCCACGATGGTGACGGAGAATTTCTACAACGACGTACCTTACCCCGATCTCCTTGAAGATTCCGACATGGGACCGGGGATCGGCCTGCTGGAACTCGCTCACCCCCCGCTTTACTATTTTCTTGTTAGTCTCCCCTTGCGGCTTGTCAAAGCGATCGACTTGACGAGCCAGCTTTACATCGCCCGTTCGGTCTCGCTGGTACTCTTTGTCCTGATCGTCCTTGCTTCGGCGGGGTTGATCGCGGAACTGACAACCCGCGGCCACCCCCTCCGTTGGGCCGTTCCCCTCGTTGTGGCGCTCTTCCCGCCCTTCGCCAACCAGATGACGGCCGTTAACAATGATGTAGGCGCCACCTTGATCGTCACTCTCTTTCTTTGGGCCAGCGTACGGCTGATCATGCGTGGGCTGACCGTTCCCACCTTGCTGGCACTTTTTACGATCGCGCTCTTGGCCCCGTTCGTCAAAACGGTGGCCGCGCTCACGCTCCTCTTGCTGCCGCTGGTCATCATCGTAGCACTCTGGAAGGCGATGGACTGGTCATGGCGCTGGCTGTGGCCAGGCTTCGCGGTGGCGATCCTGTTGCCCACTTTGCTGATCTTCCAGTGGGACGACGCCGGCTATTGGTACCGCAGTTGGGGCACCAGCCAGAGTGGGGGGGGCCGGGTCGCCACCGCAGATGCCCCGTGGGGTGATTATGCCTTGCGTGCCACTTGGCAACCCAAGACGCGCCAGCAATTCCTCAACCCGATCGCGCCCGATCGAGCGGAAGCACTGCGAGGCCAAACCGTCACGATTGGCGGCTGGTTCTGGGCGGCGCAGCCGATAGAGGCGCTCAGCGCCATGCTTATCGTCAGCCCGCAAGGCACCACCGCCATGCAGGGGGAGCCGGCCCCTGCTGCCCTGACGACCACGCCGACCTACCTGGCACGCACGGTGCAGCTTGCAGACGAAGCGGGACGTGTCCACTATGGCTTCGTCACGCGCGCCCGCGACGAATCGCCCATCGTCGACCTCTATCTGGATGGCGCTTTCTTGGTCGAGGGGGCGATTCCCACCGACCAGCCGCCGCGCATCGAGGGGGCCGACGTGGTGATGGCCGATGGCAGCCGTCTGCCGAACCTGTTGCGCAACGGTTCGGCGGAGCAGCGTGGCCCACGGTTGCGTCCGTGGCTCGCCGAGCCGCTCGCCCGCTATTCACCTAACTTTGGGGTGATGAGCCTCTTCGACCTGCAACGGACCGTGCCGATCATGGCGGGCTATGTGTTGCCCTCGGTGTTGGCCGATTTCGTCCAAGCGTTTGGATGGGGCCACGTGCGACTGCCAGCATGGATCGTGATCGCCTCCCGACTCTTGATGGCACTGTCGCTCTTTGGCCTCTCACGCTGGCTCTTTGCGCGGCGGGGGCCGTCGCGCTCGGAACCGGCCCTCTTCCTGTTGGCGATGGCGGTCACCTTGGTCCTGTTGAGCGCGGCGGCGTGGTCACTGCCCTACACCCAGTTCGGGCGGGTGTTGCTGCCGTCGGGCCGCTACCTCTTTCCGGTCGTGGTGCCGTTCGCGATCCTGTTCACGGGCGGCTATTGGGCACTCTTCCCGCGCCGTTGGCGGAGCGCGGCGCTGCTGCTCTTGCTGCTGCTCTTCATTGGCTATAGTGCGTTCTCGCTCCAGACGATCCAAAGCTATTACGCGGCGGTGGCGAGCGGTTCATGAAGGTGCTGCTGATCCACAATCGGTATCAGACGGCGGGGGGCGAAGAGACGGCCATCGCCGCGCAGATGGCGCTGTTGAAGCAACGGGGCCACACGGTGTTGCTGCACCAGCGGGACAGCAACGAAATCCCCACGATGGGGGCGCTGGCCCGGGCACGCGCCGTCCCCCGTGTGATTTACAACGGTCACGAGGCCCAACGCCTCGCCGATCTCGTGGCCGAACAGCGCCCCGACATCGCCCACATCCACAACGTTTTCCCGTTGATTTCGCCCGCCGTCTACCGCAAGTTGCACCAGATCGGCCTGCCTATCGTGCAGACGATCCACAACTTCCGCTTCCTCTGTCCCAACAGTTTTTTTTTCACGCAGGGGCAGATCTGCGAACGGTGCAAGTGGGGCAACACCTGGCACGCCGTGCCACGCCGCTGTTTCCGCGGCAGCGCCTTGGCCAGCGCCACCTACGCTGCCGCGATCGCACTGCACCGCCAATGGGGTACCTTTGAGCTGATCGACCGCTACATCACCTTGACCCGCTTTGCGGCGGACAAGTTGGTGGAAGGTGGCCTGGTGGCGCATGAACGGATCCGCGTCTTGGGCAACTTCATCGCCGATCCGTTGCCCGCCGTGGGCGACCTCGACGCCCGCGAGCCGTCGCTGCTCTACATCGGGCGAATCTCCGAGGAGAAGGGCGTGCCGCTGCTGATCGAAGCGATGGCCCACCTGCCGCCGATCCCGCTTCACCTGTTGGGCGAGGGGCCAGCCCGCGCCGCGCTGGAAGCACGGGTGGCCGCTGCAGGCTGGTCACACATCCGCTTTCAGGGCTATGTGGCGGGTGACGAGAAGTTCGATGAAATGCGCCGCGCCTCGGTCGCGGTCGTGCCCTCCCGTCTCTACGAGAATTTCCCCTTCGCCATCTTGGAGAATCTGGCGGTCGGCACACCGGTCGTCGTGCCGCGACATGGGGCCTTTCCGCACATCGTGGCCGAGGGTGTGCATGGGCGCAGCTTCGCCCCCCACGATAGCCACGACCTGGCCCGGACCCTTGTGCAGATGCTGGACGACCCCGCGCTGCCCACCATGCGGCGCCACGCCCGCACATTGGTGGAACAGCGCTACAGCAGCGCCGCCCACTATGATTGTCTGCGCGGTATCTACGACGATTTGATCGCCGCACGGCAAGGGAAAGCGGCGCTGCGGCGGGGGGTGACGCCATGACCGCTGCCGAGCTGCTCGTTGCCTATCTTGCCCCGCAGGGGCCGCCGTCGGCCTTGCCGTGCGGCGATTGGGCCGCTGTTGCCACCCTGGCCCACAAGCATCGTTTGGCGCCGCTGCTCTACCACCGCCTCACGCCGCACCACGCTGATCTGCCGCGCGAGGTCTACGACACACTCCGCCAGGCCCACGGCGTCTGCGCGGCGAACAACATGGTCTATCACTACGAACAGCAGCGGATCACGGCGGCCTTCGGTGAGGGGCCGCCCCTTTTGCTTCACAAAGGGTTGACAGTGGCCGAACAGCTCTATGGCGATATCGCGCTGCGCCCCACCATGGATATCGACCTACTGGTGCGCCGCCGCGACCTTGACGCGGCCCGCGAACGGCTCGAACCGTTGGGCTGGCAACTCAAGCCAACCGTCTTCGATACCAAGAATCTGCATCTTGCCAAGCAGGTCGCGGGCCTTGATCTGCTGGTCGAGCTGCACTGGACGACCGCAGAAGCGGGTGAGTTCCAACTGCCCGAAGAAACGCTCTGGGCGCACACCGTTGCCGAGGGGTCGATCCACCGTTTCACGGCGGAGATGACGCTGCTCCACCTACTGCTCCACGCCGCCCACCACGGCTTCCGCCCCTATCGGCTGATGGTCGATGTGGCGCAGGCGCTCGCCAACGGGCAGAAGACGCTCGATTGGCCCACCTTCCTCGCCCTTGCCGCAGAGGCAGACGCGCTGCCGCTCTGCGCTGCGGTCATCGCCTTGGCCCACGACCAGCTTGACGTGCCCGTGCCCCGCCACGAACGCCTTCAACGGCTTGCAGCGCGGCCTGCGGTGCGTGCGATACGCCGCTGGCTGACGGCGGAACGGTTGCTGATGCGTCCCAGCTACGCCGACATGGATCGCTACCTCGTGCCGCTGGCGGTGGGCCACCTCTCATCCGCCCGCTTCTTCCTGCGCGACTTTCTGCTCACGCCCAGCCAGATGCGTGCCATCTACCAACTCCCCCCCGATTCGCGCCGTGTTTGGCTCTACTACCTCGCCCGACCCTTCTGGCTGCTCCGCGACTATCTTCAGCGGTGAAACGGCACGTCAGAACCCTTCGCTTCACTCAGGGCAAGCTCCGAACGCAGAGCAATTAACGCAGAGCAATTAACGCAGAGCAGAACGGCGACCCTTCGCTTCACTCAGGGCAAGCTCCGAACGCAGAACGCAGAACGGCGACCCTTCGCTTCGCTCAGGGCAAGCTCCGCACGCAGAGCAGGTTACGCAAAGCAACGCCCAACTCACCAAACTCACCAAACTCATCAAACTCACCAAACTCATCAAACTCATCAAACTCATTAAACTCATTAAACTCATCAAACTCCATTAAACTCACCAAACTCCCAAACTCGCTTGTCGGTGGGGGACTGTGGTGTTAAGATTCGCGCGTACTCGAAGAAAGGAGTCACCGTCATGGCGAAGAAAAGCGTGAAAGATGTCGATGTGCGTGATAAGCGTGTCTTGGTCCGTGTCGATTTCAACGTTCCGCTCTCCAATGGCAAGGTGAGCGACGATAGTCGTATCCGCGCCGCGCTACCCACCATCAACTACCTCCTTGACCAGGAGGCAAAGGTGATTTTGGTCTCCCACTTGGGCCGTCCCACCGCCGAAAACCGTGATTCGCTGCGGATGGCGCCGGTCGGTGAGCGGCTGAGCAAGCTGCTTGGTCGCCCGGTGACCACGTTGAGCGAGGTGGTGGGTGACAGTGTGACCGAAGCCGTGGACAAGATGAAGGCGGGGGATCTGCTGCTGTTGGAAAACAGCCGTTTCGAATCGGGCGAGAAGAAGAACGACCCGACGCTTGCCAAGAGGCTGGCGGCGCTGGCCGATGTCTACGTCAACGATGCCTTTGGCAGCGCCCACCGCGCCCACGCCACCACGGCGGGCATCGTCGAACAGAGCGATATCCCCGCCGTTTCTGGCTTCCTGATGCAGAAAGAGCTGGACGCGCTGGGCGAGGCGCTTTCCAACCCCGACCGCCCCTTCGTGGCGATCCAGGGCGGCGCAAAGATTTCGGACAAGGTCGGCGTTTTGGATCGGCTGCTGACATTGGCCGATCATGTGCTGATCGGCGGGGGCATGGCCAACACCTTCTTCAAAGCGCAGGGCTACGATGTGGCCGATTCGTTGGTGGAGGACGAGGCGCTGCCCGAAGCCGAGCGGCTGCTGGCGAGCGCGGGCGACAAGCTGGTGTTGCCGATCGATGTGGTGGTGGCGGACGACTTTTCCAACGAGGCGCAGCGCCGCACGATGGCGGCGGGCGACATTCCTGCGGGTTGGCGCATCCTCGATATCGGCCCGCACACCGTGGAAGCCTATCAGAGCATTCTAGCCGATGCCAAAACGGTGCTCTGGAACGGGCCGATGGGCGTCTTCGAGATGTCCAACTTCGCCAAAGGGACCTTCGCCATCGCCGAGACCCTGGCCGAGCTGGATGCGACGACCGTTGTCGGTGGCGGGGACTCCGCCGCCGCCGTGGCCGACGCGGGGCTGACCGACGACCTGACCCACGTTTCGACCGGTGGTGGGGCGTCGATGGAGTTCCTTGAAGGCAAAACGTTGCCCGGCGTCGCGGCACTCGATGATGCGTAGCGGAGCGGTGGATTGGGCGCATGGCGAATCGGATAGCGTTGCATTGAAACAAAGTCAGATAGCCTATTTGCACCTTGTACCTTGCACCCTGCTCCATGACTCATGACCATTCGTCCGTACGACGCACGTGATTGGCCCGCCCTGTGGGCGATTCTCCAACCGATCTTCAGGGCGGGCGAGACGTACCCCTTCGCCCCCGACATCTCCGAAGCGGAGGCAAAGGCGGCTTGGGTATCGCGACCGCTGGCGACCTACGTCGCGACAGACGAGTACAACGGCGTGCTCGGGAGCTACTACCTCAAGCCGAACCAGCCGGGCTTGGGCGACCATGTCTGTAACTGCGGCTATGGGGTGGCTGAAGCGGCACGGGGGCGGGGCGTGGCAACGCAACTGTGTATCCATTCGCAGGCCGAGGCACGCCGCCGCGGCTTCCACGCGATGCAGTTCAACCTCGTCGTCGCCACGAACGAGGGCGCGGTGCGCCTTTGGCGGCGGCTCGGCTTCGAGATCGTGGGCCGTTTGCCGCAAGCCTTCCGCCACAGGCAATTGGGCTTTGTCGATGCCTTTGTCATGTACAAGTTGCTGGCGTAAAGAAGCGTATGGAGAGCTGTTGTTTTGGGGTGTGGCGCAGGGGTACGGTGAATCGTGAATCGGGCTGCGCCACGCCAATGATGCCCGATGGCCTGCCCCCCCATGCCGAAAATCGTCGCGTCTGTAATGCGTTTTCACCCTGATTAGTCCAAGGAGCTGCGCCATGTTAGCCAACCTCAGCACCAAGATCGTTGCCACCGTCGGGCCAGCTTCCCGCGATCCCGAGATGTTGGTGAAGCTGATCGACGCGGGGATCGACGTGGTCCGCCTCAACTTCTCCCACGGCGATCACGCGACCCACGCCGAAACGGTCGAGCGGATCCGCCAAGCAGCGGCCAAGGTGGGCGTGCCAGTCGCCATTCTGGCCGATCTGCAGGGGCCAAAGCTGCGCGTCGGCAATATGGGCGAAGGGGTACCGCTGGAAAACGGACAGATCGTCACCTTTACCACCGAGGATATCGAAGCGCACGACGGTCTGCTCCCCGTGCAATACGCGGGGCTTCCGGATGTGGTCGACCCCGAGGACCGCATTCTGCTGGACGATGGGCTGCTGGAGATGCGTGTCTTGGAAGTGGCGGATCGGCTGATCAAGGTCGAGGTGGTGGTGGGCGGCGTACTGAAGAGCAAGAAGGGGATCAACCTGCCCCGCGCCTCGCTGGCCATTTCGGCGATCACCGAAAAAGACAAGGCCGATCTGAAATTTGCGCTGGAGCACCAGGTCGATTGGGTCGCACTCTCCTTCGTCCGCGAGGCGCAGGAGGTGATGGATCTGAAGGAGCTGATTCGGCGCGAGAGCGCCTTTAGCCGACCCGTGCCAGTGATCGCGAAAGTCGAAAAGCCCGAAGCTTTTGCCAACATCGACGCGATCATCGCCGCGTCGGATGGCATTATGGTGGCGCGGGGTGATCTGGCCATCGAGACCTCGACCGAGGAAGTGCCGGTGATGCAGAAGATCATCATCCGCAAGTGTAACCGCGCGGGTATTCCGGTCATCACCGCCACCCAAATGCTCGATTCGATGATCCGCAACCCGCGCCCCACCCGCGCCGAAGCCTCCGATGTGGCCAACGCCATCTTGGATGGCACCGACGCGATCATGCTCAGCGGCGAGACGGCGGCGGGGAATTACCCGCTGCGCACGGTGCAGACCATGCACCGCATCGCCGAGCGGGCCGAAGCGGAGATGTTCGCAGGGGGGCTGAAGCAGTACGCGGTCGAAGATCAGCGCGGCGTAGCGGCAGCGGTCGCCCATGCGACGGTCTCTACGGCGACGCGGCTCAACGCTTCCGCCATCATCACCCCGACGATGAGCGGCTCCACCGCACGGCTCATCTCCCGCTACCGCCCCGCGATGCCGATTGTGGCGACCACGCCCAGCCCCCTGGTGCAACGCCAACTGTCGCTCTACTGGGGCGTTTACCCGCTGCTGGCCCGTCGTACCGAAAGCACCGACCAGATGATCGACGCTTCGGTGCAGGCCGCGCTGGACAACGAGCTGATCCACGAGGGGGATACGGTGGTCATCACTGGGGGGACGGCGGGCAGCCCGGCGGGCAGCAGTGATCTGATGAAGGTGCAGATGATCAAAAAGCTGCTCGGCCAAGGGGACGGCATCGGGACGCAGGTGGTGACGGGGCGTGTCCGCATCCTGGAAGCGCCGGTCGATCCGATGCTGGCGCTCGACGCCGACGAGATCATCGTAACGGCCAAGACCGACCGTTCCTTCGTGAATGTGGCGCAACGGGCGGCTGGCCTCGTTACCGAAGAATCGGGCATGAACAGCCACAGCTCCATGCTGGCGGTCGAGCTGGGGATTCCGGCCATTGTGGGCATTTCAGGGGCTACATCACGTTTGCAGGATGGCCAGATGATCACCCTCGACACGCGCCAGGGCCACGTCTATGCCGGAGCGGCGCATTAGTACAGGAGCTGGGGGAGCTGAAGGGGCTAGGGGTGCTGGGGGGATATCCCAGGGCCGTACATTGTCTTTCGTTGCAACGCAATGAAATGGCGATGTGCAAGGTGCAAAGATTACATTGCAAAGACATTGATATGACAATGTTTCCATTCTCCATTCTCCATTCTCCATTTTCCCGCCCTCTGCTCATCGCCGTTGCCCTGATCCTACTTCTGCTCCTGCCCGCCTGTGGCCGCCCCGCCGCCCCCGCGCCGCCCGATTCGCCCTTTGCAGAGGCGGCGCCCACGGCCAGCCCACGCCCCGCAGACGACGCGCTGCGGATGATCGGCCATATCGCCAGCGATCAGCAGTTGCCGCAGATGGAGGCGCTGCTGGCCCGTTTCAGCGCGCAGACCGGCGTTGCGGTCGACTACAAGGGTGATCCGCTGCTGCCCGAGCTGCTTCGCCAGCAGTTGGATGCGGAACAGATCCCCGACCTGATCCTGTTGCCCGTGCCGAACTGGATTGATGCCCTGGCATCGGCGGGGGCCATCGTGCCGCTGGACGAAGCGGCGTCAGCGGCGGTCGAGGCCCATTTTGGCGAGGGCTGGCAGCAGTTGGTCAGCGTCGACGGTCAGCTTTTCGGTGTGCCGTTCGATGCGCGCTCGAAGAGCCTGCTCTACGGCCCCCCATCGCTCCTCCCCGCCGATGGCTTCGCCGATCTCGCTGATTTGCAACGCTTTGCCGAGGTACGGGCCGCGCAGGGCAACGTCACCTTCGCGCTGCCCGGTGCCATTGGCTGGACGTTGACCGACAGCTTCGAGAACACGTTGCTCGCCAGCGCGGGGCCCGAGGTGTACGACGCGCTGCGCGACCATCGCATTCCGTGGACCGATGACCGCGTGGTGGCCGCGTTCGACACGTGGCTCGCGCTGCTGCGCCCCGGCCATCTGTTGGACGGTGCGGCAGGGACGGTGGAACTGCCGCTGCGCGCCGATGTGTTTGCCACGATTTTCGATGTCGAGCCGCCGCCCGCCGCGCTCTGGTGGGGGCCGGAGGGCGTGATCGCCGAGAGTGGCGTCGCGCCGATCGGCGTCACCCCCTTCCCGATGGACGGCGTGGTGGGCGTCGGCTCCGTCGTGGTAGCGACCAACGCCCGCCCCGCGACGATGGCGCTGCTGGCCTACCTCGCCCAGCCCGACGCGATCCTGCCGTGGGTCGAAGCGGGCGGCTTTGTCTCGCCCAACCGCGACGTGCCCCTCGACGCCTACCCCGACGCACTCAGCCGCGCCCAAGCCGCGCAACTGGTCGACGCCTCCCTTTTCCGGTACGATCTTTCCGACCGACTGCCGCCCAAACTCGGCGGCGACTACCTCTGGGGTCAACTCAAAGCGATCCTGCTTGCGCCCGACGAGCTGCCCCGCCTCCTCGCCGAGATCGAACGAGTGGCGATCCGCGAGCAGGGAAGCGGGTTAACGCAGAACGCAGAACGCAAAACGCAAAACGACAAGCGCAAAACGACAAGCGTTCAAGCGACCCTAGAGTAGAGCGGTAAGACAGTGACCGAGTTCTTTCCATTCGGGTCTGTTTCGTTTGAGTGGGTGGTTCAGTCGCGAATCGCGAATCGCGAATCGGACACACTGCCTTGCGTTGAAATTACAAGGCCAGAACCATGTCACTCTCTATCTCTATCTTTATCTCTATCTCACGATATGACCTATCACAGCCTGTCGAATTTCAACTGATTTGAAACACACCTTATTTCAACATCTAACAGAAGGAGTCCCCCATGAACCGCGACGCACTCGAACGACTACTCGACCGCGTGGCCGACGGCGATGCCGAGGCCCGCGACGACCTGCTTGACCTGATCAACCGCCAATCGCCCGGGCTGCGGGCGCTGGCCCACGAAGCGCTGGAGGAGGGCGGCCCCGACATGCGGGAACAGCTCATCATGACGCTGGCCCACGATCCTGAACTGGACATGGGCGGCTTTCGGCCCAAGCCGGTGGCTCCGCCAGCCGATGCGGCAGCCGAAGTGGAAGCGGCCCCCCCCGAGCTGCTCTACAAGCTGTCGAAGGGAAGCAAGGCCGAGCGCATCAGCGCGGCCCGCGAGTTGGGCAACTACGCCGACCCGAGTACGGTTGCGCCGCTGATCGGGGCGCTGACCTCTGGCGAGCGGCGGCTGGCGTCGGCGGCGGAAGGGTCGTTACAGAAACTCGGCCGCTTGGCAGTACCAGCGCTGGTGCGCGTGATGCACGAGGAGAGCGGCCAACCCCGCTGGCACGCGGCGCGGGTGCTGACCCACATCGGTGATCCGCGGGCGACGGAGGCGCTGATCGGGGCACTGGAGGACAGCAACTACGGCACGCGCTGGCTGGCGGCGGAGGGGTTGGTGGCGATCGGCCAGCCGGTGGTGCGCCCGCTCTTCGAGATGTTGGCCCAGCAAGAGAAGGTCTCGGCTTGGCTGAAGCAGGGCGCCTACCACGTCCTGAACAAGGTCAAGCTCGGCAGCGACGATGCCCATTACCGCGACGTGGCGCGGGACATCCACAGCGCCAGCGCCGGGGTTATCCCCTCGATTGCTGCCCGCGAATTGGCGCGGCTTGGTTGAGCGTTGGAGATACCGTGTTAAAAGTCAAGCCCCAAAATCCAGACGAGAAGAAATGGATAGCAGGCTAAAAGCGCATGGAAATATGGACAACTGCTAACAACGCAGTTGCCCACATTCCCACACGCCGCCGACGGTTTCTGATAGGGGGGGCAGAATCGGGGATGTGGATAACTGCCAACGCCGCAGTTACCCACATCCGCTTAGCCAGAGTTCCTCATTAGCACGGTAAGTAGTTCGGGTCAAAAGGCTGTCGATGTTTGAGTACACCATACACATAATGCAACAGCTTGCGCATCACCGCTGCGACAATCTGTTGCGGTGCCAAGCCGCGCTCTGTAAGGCGCTCCGCAAACGCTTTGAGCGGCGGATTGTGGCGCATGGCAGTCATGGCTGGAAAATAGAGTGCCTTGCGGATGGCCGCATTACCCGCCTTTGATAGGCGCGTGTAAGGGCGGCCCTTGCCCGATTCTTCACGGCGCGGATTAAGCCCGGCAAAGGCCGCTAAGGAGCGGGCGGAAGCCAGCGCTGCTAGCGGCGGCATCTCTGCCAACAAGGTACGAGCGGTCTGTTGGCCAATCCCTTGAATGGTGGTCAGCAGTTGTTGTTGCGCACTCAAGTCGCCATGTTCATCTATGAGACGTTGCCCTTGCTGGTCCAGCTCAGCGATCATGGTTTCAATAAAAGCAAGGTGCGCTTTGATGGCGGTTTGCACCGTATCAGGCAGTTTGCCCGCCTGTAAACGGTTGTTTTCTTGGTTACGCATGCCCACCAGCGCTGCGCGTTGGCGACTGATAGCACGCAGCGCTTGGCGCACTTCGTCTAACGGCTGCCAAGCCATGAGGTCATTGTGCAAGCAAAAGTGTGCGATTAGGAACGCATCACCGCGGTCACTCTTGTGGCGCGCACCACTGCTGCTGGCATAATACTTGACCCGCGCCGGATTGACGATGCTCACCCGGTGACCATGCTCGTGGAGCCAATGGGCCAGCTCATCCCCATAGCGGCCGGTCGCTTCAAGACAGGCCTGTAGCGCTGTCGCCGCGCCCGTTAGCTGCGGTTCAAGCCAGTCACCCAAGGCCGCAAAGCCACGTTGATCGTTGTCAAACTGTGCGAAGCGTGCGCTTGTAGGGGTGAGCAGACAGACATCGAACCACCCTTTGGAAATGTCAATGCCTAGGATAATGAAGTCGGCCATCAGTTACCTCCCGCTTGGAATGAAATGAATGGGGGCCAAACGATGATCGCTCCGTATCAGCCTTGTATATGCAAGCTCATCCCGCTAGGGAGGCCTAGGATACCGTCCGCACTATGTGGCGATCATCTCGATAGGGGAGCGTTATCTCCATCACAGGCTTGATGCCTCAGCGTTAAACCAGCTTCATCCCTATCGTTTGCAGTGGCTCAGAATCGTAACTTTAGTCGATTCCCCACTGCTTCCCTATCATACAAGCGTTGGAACGGCATGTGTGGGGGGTGTATGGGTGTATGGGTGTGAGGGTGTAGGACATTGCAAAACATTGCAAGAACAAGGTACTCATTCACCATTCACCATTGGTCGTGAGCGCGGAAAAGGGAGGCGTTCGAGCCAACCACGTAGGGGCGGCCCTTGTGGCCGCCCTTCCGCAACAATAATCACGATGCAGACGAGCGGCGCGCCACAGCAACCCCCGTCCGTCCGTGGTAAACAACGAATCACCAATGTCTTCCGATTCGCGATTTGCGATCTGCTCATGGCCATTGTCGCAACGTCAGGCCCCAGAACATTCACTAACTGGCATATCTTCAGGGCAGACTGCTGGCCTGTCCTGCAAGTAAAGCCCCACGATCAGACCTTGCTTGATATATACTTTTGGTATACACTCTTTGATGTACCAACTATTTTCTGACGGAGATAAGTGATGGATACGGCAAAACTGTTCCTCAATGGGCGAAGTCAAGCGGTTCGATTGCCCAAAGCGTTCCGATTCGAGGGAGATCAGGTCTATGTGACGCGGTTGGGCAATGGGGTACTGTTGTTACCCTACGATGAACCGTGGCAGACCTTGATCGACAGTATAGGGGAGTTCACCGATGATTTCATGGCCGAGCGGGACCAACCGTCTATCCAAGAACGCGAGACTTTATTCGGATGAACTATCTCTTGGATACCGACAGTTGTGTTGAAATCATTCGCAACAATCGCCCCTACCTGCTGGGCCGATTAAAAGAGCAGCCATTAGGCTCCGTGGGGGTCTCGACCATCACAGTGGCCGAACTCAGCACAGGCGTAGCGAAGAGCAGCCAGCCCGCGACGAATCGCAAGGCGTTGGCTCGATTTCTCCTACCGCTTCAAATCTATTCTTTCGACGAAAAGGCGGCAATGCGTTATGGGGAGGTTCGTGCGGCGCTCGAACGACAGGGAACCCCGATTGGCTCCATGGATATGTTGATCGCCGCCCATACGCTGACAGTTGGTTGTACACTCGTCACTCACAATAAGCGACATTTTGAGCACGTAGAGGGTTTGCTTATTGACGATTGGGTCGACCGAAACGAGTAAAAAACGTCGTCAGACACGAGCCGCCACTGGCTGTTGTTGAGGGTACGCGCATGCTGGCTGAGTTACCAGCGTAGCCTCTGCGGGGCTGACTAACGTCGGAACTACGAACGGGGCGCTAGTAATTGAAGAAGACCCAATAAAAATCCCTCTCCCGCGCGCGGGAGAGGGCTGGGTGAGGGCTGGGTGAGGGTTACTCTCGCACCTGTGGCGCTTCTTCCGGCACCCAGTTGGGCTTGCGCTTCTCCTTGAAGGCGGCCATCCCTTCCACGCCACTGCTGTTGCGCAAGCGGTTGAGCGTATCCACACGCAGGGAACGGCTCTCTTGGAGCGCTTGGCCGGAGACGGCGAAGAGCAGCGCCTTGGTCTCGGCGATGGCGTCGGGCGACGCGAGCAGCAGGTCGGACACGACCTCTTCTACCAACGTCTCGATATCCTCGTCCAGCGCCACTTCGTGGATCAGCCCGACCTCTTGGGCGCCGAAGCCGTTGAGCTTGCGCCCCGTCAGCGCCAAGCGGCGGGCCTGCGACAGGCCGATGCGCTGCAAGACAAAGGGGGAGATCATGGACGGGGCGATGCCAAGCCGCACTTCGGGCATGGCAAAAACCGCGTCGGGCGCCGCAATCGCGACGTCGCTGACGCAGACCAAGCCGAAGCCGCCACCCATCGCCACGCCCTCGACCACCACGATGACGACCTGCGGCGCATACTGCACGGCGATCAGCAGATCGTCCAGCGCTTCGGCATAGGCGAGCTGCGCGTCGCGCGTCTGGCTTTCGGGGTGGGCCATCTCTTTGATGTCGGCGCCCGCGCAGAAGGTCTCGTTGGCCCCGCGCAGCACCACGCCGCGCACCGTGCGGTCGTCGCGGATGCTGGTGAAGAAGTCGGTCAACTCCTCGATCATCTTCACGTTCATCGCGTTGCGGGCGTGGGGCCGGTCGAGTATTACGAAGGCGACCGGACCAGAGCGTTCGATGATGAGCGTTTCGGTGGTTTGTTTGATCGGTGCGTACATGAGGATGGAATCCTGTGGATGTTCGTTGTGAGGTGCAGAGTGCAAGGTGCAAGGTGCAAGGTGCAAGGTGCAAAGTGCAAGGGATGGTTGCGATGGCGATTTACGTCTACGGCGATTTGTTCGCCCTAGTAAGGAGAAGGCCCCAGTGCAGGGAAGGGAAATTGTCCTACGTCGGGGCCTCGTTGCCGTTGATTTGTACTATTTTATAGCGCAAAATCACTGTCAAAAGCTACCATCCGCCGTTTTGTGGGGGCGGAAAGGCTATCAGATCGCCCTGTCGCGCCACTTTCCCCAACCATCCCGACACGTTCCTTATGTTATGCTCACCATCCCGACACATACCGCCATTCCACGTCTGTTGACATAAAGCCATCGATCTGTGCCGTTGCTCCCTTTGAAAACTCCTAACGAAATGAAATGCGCCCATTAGAAATCCCCGCTGTGGGGCCTATTACACGTGGGTTTAAATACGGCACTAGTTAGTATGGCACTCTCCCCCGCGCTTCGCGGCACCCGCTTCGCATCCCGAAGATCAGGGGCAATCGGCACGCCGAAACTATCGTTCACTTCCGCCCACCTGTACTAGCGGCCAACAGGCCTGCCCTTCGCAGGCCCATCCTTCACCATTAGCATTGATCTGCCGCAGGGTTATCCATCAGGCTTGGTATCACGTTCTAGCACAGCATCGTGCTCATCGTTGCCGGAAGGGCGGCCACAAGGCCGCCCCTAACTGTAGCTCGAACGCCGCCTCTTTCCGCGCGCACGACGAAGGGTAAATGGGAATGAGTACCTTGTTCTTCAAGTGTTTTGTAATGTCACCTTACCCCCACATGCCGTTCCAACGCTTAAGCGTTCAAGCGTGCCTTGCGCGCCGCCGCGAACTGCTCGAAACCGTCATAGCCATAAACGTGCACCCGTTCCCCGCTGAACTTCTGGCGGCGCTGTCCCACGGGAAGAGGATCGTCACGTAGAAGTCGACCGGCTCGCCGGTGGGGGCGATGCCAAGCCATTCGGCTTGGTGGGTGCCGGTGACAGGGCCTCTTCCCAAGACGCCCTGCGGCCCAATGACGATGTTCTGCAGATCGAAATGGACATCAGGAAGGCGGTGAGCGGTTCGGTGTAGAAGCGCGTCGCCCCCTCCTTGCGTGCCATTGGTCGCCGGTCTGCGGCAATTCATAGAGGCAATCTTCGCTCAACGTGGCCATCAGCCCGGGGATGTCCCGCGCATCTTCGGCAATGGAATGGGCGATCCACTCTCTGCGGATGGCACGTACGCTTCCTTCGACAGCGGGCGGCGAAGCTGGGCCACGACTTCTTGTTTGATGTGAGCAGCGTCGGTCATGCGGTCTCCTTTGAGGATTGTTGATTAAAGGCAAACCACTGCCTCCGGCAGTGGAATAGGTAATGGTTGTACCAGTGTTGAGAATGACAGTATGAATCGCCTGGAAGGTGCGAAATAATCAGGAGATTCATAATGACTCGTCAATTCAGAAAGTATCTGCTGTACGAGGCAATACCATGTGGTGTTTTGTCCGAAGTATCGTTATCGAATACTACAAACAGAAATACGGGCGGTCACGCAGGTGTATGCTGTGTGAGCAAAAGACGGGTGGAAGTGTTGGAGATGAACGTACAGGCCGATCACGTATCTGATACTGTCGGACCGCCCAGTATGCAGTCTGACAGTAATGGCCTGAAAGGGAAGCTGGCACTGCGAATGTTCGACCAGTTTCCAGAACTGCGGAGACAGTACTGGGGCCAGCACGTATGGTCGCGTGGGTATTGCGTAAGTACGGTGGGCTTAGACGAAGAGCGCATCCGCAAATACGTGGCATGGCAAGAGAAAAAAGGTCAGGACGCTGAGCAAGGACGACTGTTTGACTAACCATCCCCTTCAATAGAACCGTAATAGCGCACCTTCCAGGGCTAACATTCAAGCCACCGCCTCTGGCGGTGGTGGCCACTAGTGAGGATGGTGGGTATTGTCGAGATCGCCGCCTTCAAACAGATTGGACGAGTTAACGGGCGATCGTGGACTCATTAGAGCGCATGTCGCACCAAATCGGAAGGTTGATTGTGCAACGGCGATCAATGGTAACAGCAAAGCAGGGGCCTGCGCAGGCAGGCCCCACCGACAGGCCTTCAATTTTAATCCCCGCCCCACGGTTACACCGTCCATTCCACATCCACAATTGTCTATGAGAATGGGTATCAGAAGAAAAATTACCGCCCGTACATCCGGGTGAAGTGCTGTTCGAGGATTTCTGAAGCCCCTATCACTCAGCCAAAATCGGTTGGGCGATTGAAATTAGCTGTCCAGCGCGGCGCATCAATGAAATTGTGCAGGGCAAGCGATCAGTCAGTGCGGACACGGCCGCTGACGCTGAGCCGCATATTTCGGCATGTCGCCGCAGTTCTGGCTCGGTTTACAAGTTGACTATGGTTGGACATCGAAGAAGATCGCTTGGGCGAACGCCTTGCCGTGAAGTTCGACCTCGGTCGATGAGCAATGACGGCGCCTTGCGGACGACGGGCGCTCAGGGTCAGATGAGCCAATAGTTGTTGTAGACTTTTGTGCGACGCACCGAGGCAGGTGCATGGTGCAAGGGGCAAAGTGCAAGGATGACAATGCAAAGCAGGGCAATAACATTGTAGCCCATTCTCCATTCTCCATGCTCCATGCTGCACAGCCTCAACTCCGCATAAGCGCCCACCCTGTCCCCGCCCCGAACAATCTCCCCCCCGCCTACGTCACATCCGGCCGTTCGGCGGGGTCATATCGTTCATACAACTTCTCTTCAATCACCTGCCGTAACCGCGCCATGGCGTCGTAGATTTCGGTGTAGGTGGTGTAGAGGGGGGTGATGCCGAAGCGGATGTTGTCGGGGGCGCGGAAGTCGGGCAGCACCTTCATCTGTTCGATCAGGGTGCGATTGATGCGCCACCCTTCGGGGTGGGCCAGCGTGACGTGGCTGCCCCGTTGCGCCGCTTGGCGCGGGGAACGCAGCGCCACACCCAGCGGCCGGAGCCATGCGTCCCACAAGGCGATCAGGTACTCGGTTTGTGCCACGGATTTGCCGCGTAGGGCGGCGATTCCAGCCTCGTTGAGCAGGGCAACGCCCGGTTCGATGAGGGCCAGCGCGGCCATGGGCGGGGTGCCGGTCAGGAAGCGGCGCAGCCCTGCGGCGGGCCGGTAGTCGAGCGCAAAGTCGAAGGGGGAGCGCTGGCCAAGCCAGCCGCTCAGTGGGTTGTGCAGCTTCTCCTGTAGATCGCGGCGCACATAGAGGAAGGCGGGCGACCCCGGTCCCCCGTTCAGATATTTGTAGGTGCAGCCCACCGCCAGATCGACTCCCGCCGCCGTCAGATCCATCGCCACGGCGCCCGCAGAATGGCTGAGATCCCAGAGCACCATGGCGCCCACCTCGTGGGCCTGCGCCGTGACGGTGGCGATGTCGTAGGTGAAGCCGCTCTTGAAAACGGTGTGGGAAAGCGTCAGTAGCGCCGTCTGGTCATCAAGGTGGGCCGCCACATCGGCCCCGTGCACCCCGTCGGGCGAGGGCATGACGCCCAGTTCGTGCTGTTTGCCCAGCAGTTCGATCGCTCCTTGCAGGATGTAGAGATCGGAGGGGAAGTTGAGGTCGTCGGTGAGCAGCCGTTGGCGGCCCGTCTGGTGTCGCAGTGCCGCGACCGCCAGCTTGAAGAGGTTGATCGAGGTGCTGTCGGCGATGATCACCTCGTCGGGCCGCGCCCCGATCAGCGTGGCGATCTGCGCCCCGATCCGCTGCGGCGCGTCCCACCAACCCGCTTCGTTCCAACTGCGGATCAGCCGACGGCCCCACTCTTCGCGGATCAGCCTGCTGCTGCGATCAATCGTCGCGATCGGCAGCCGCCCCAACGAATTGCCATCGAGGTAGATCAGCGCCGGCTCGTCGATGATGAAACGCTGTCGAAACGGGGCCAGCGGATCGATGTCGTCGCGTTGTTGGGCGTCGGGGCGGTCGAAGGTCATACGTGTTGTGTCTCAGGAGTGTAGAAGTGGATGGGAGGTAGTTGGGCGCGTTGGGGGCAGCCGATGCGGCAAGGTCTCGTAAAGCGCAGCTACGACCATGCTGCGACCTGTGGCGCACGCGATCGGCAGCGGTGCAGGCGGAACAGTGCGCTTCGAACGACCTTTTGCACGGTTTGCGTTTGGCAGCGCTCACCCCCATGACGCCTCTGCGCGATATAGATGATATGATACATAATCGGACAGAATCGATAAGCGGTCAGCGAGGCGCCAAAGGAGATCCGATCCCTATGATTCCAGTACTTTTGCCGACGTTGCAGGCTTTGAAGATGTCGATCTGGCCCGGGCGGTCCGTGCACTCTTCCTGGTAGAAACGGATGAAGCCGAACTCCTGAGGAAGCTGAAAGAACGGGGGCGGGGCATTGGCGCGGCCCGCGAAGCATTCCGACAAGCCTTCGCTCATGCAAGCTGGCGCTATGGCCAACGGCTGGCAAAGGAGGCACAGCGTCATGGGATTGCAGTGCTGGCGGCGCGGCCAAGGGAAACCTTAGTAGCGCGACACAAGCAGCTTGTCGGGTAGGCGACAGCATCTCTTCGGCAATGGCTGTTTGCCTGTCGTTCCTCCCGCCTCTGGGCTTGTGCAGGATCCCTCGTCTAATGATTCGAACGCACGCGTGAGATGAATGGCGCATGAATTCGCATCGACTCCACATTTTTGGTGCTTCCGGGGCTGGGACCTCGACGTTGGGGCGCGCGTTGGGGGCGCGGCTCTCCCTGCCGGTCTTGGATGCCGACGATTATTATTGGCAGCAGACCGATCCGCCCTTTGTTCAAAAGAACGCCCCGGAAACCCGCGTGCGCCACTTGCTTGCCGACATGGACCACAGCCAGGGCTGGATACTGTCCGGCTCCGTGGTGAGTTGGGGCAATGCCCTCATGCCCCTTTTTACCGCGGCCATTTTCATCACCCTGCCCCCAGCGATTCGATTGGCGCGATTGCAAGAGCGGGAACGGCTGCGCTACGGGACGCGCATCGCACCGGGGGGGGACATGCACGACGCCAGTCGGGCGTTCCTGCGGTGGGCGGCATTGTACGACACGGCGGGCGAAGAGATGCGCAGCTTGACCTTGCACGAGCGGTGGCTGGCCCAGCTCACCTGCCCCGTGATCAGACTGACCAGCACCGCACCGGTCGATCTCCTTGTCGACCAAGTGCTTGCCGCGCTGGGGGGTGGTGAAGCGGACAGCTCGCCCCCCCTATGAAAGCGTCTTGCCCCATCACTCTGCGAGATTGTCTATGGTAATCAGAGATCGCCTTCCTGCGATAACCCTCTTCATCCTTTGGCTGATCGCCAGCGGCCTGATGCTCGGCGGCCACCTTCTACGTCAACCCGAGCTGGGCGGGCTTGGGACGCTGGCAGGGTTGCTCTTTATTGTCGGGCTGATCCTTTTTCTGCTTCGCTCACCGCCCCAATCGAGCGCGCTGCCGGAGATCGCGCCCCTTTTGCCCCTCCGACGGGGCTATGGGGCGACGGTCGCGCTTATCCTGGCGGTCCTGATCCTGCTGTTTGTCGTGGGCCTCGCGGTCCATCCGTGGCTCGTATTAGTGATCGCCCTGACCCTGATGGCGGTTGGGCTGATCGTCGCCTATCGATCACACGTGACGCCCGCTTTGGTGATGGTTGGGCTTTTAGCAGGCGGACTCTGTTTTGCGCTTGCTTGGTTTTCGGGTCAGCTAGATCTTTTCCAAGGCATGTACTTGGCTTGCATTCCGATCCTGTTTATTGGCGGGGGGATTCTGACCGAGCTGACTGGCCTGACACCCCCTCATGCCGTCGCGGGTCGCTGGCGCTTGGCCCTCAAAGGCTTTGGGTGGGGGGCGTTATTGGCGCTACCGGCAGCGCTGCTCAACGTCAGCAGTGGCGCGGAGCCAACAGATCTCTGGGTCGATCAACGGTGGGAGCCGATGGTAGCACTGCTCCCCGCCATCGCGGAAGAAATATGGGCACGGCTCTTCATGACCACGTTACTTTACGCCCTCCTGCGCCCCACCGTCAACCAACGACCGAATCTCGCCTTGATCTCTGCGCTCTTTATCGCGGCCCTAGCACACGGGTTGGCACATCTACCCAGCGTCATGATTGTCAGTCCTGCAGCCGCCCAAATGGTGATAGCGGCCCTCTTGTTTGGGGTGCCAATGGGTTTGCTCTTCGTAAAGCGAGATTTCGATCATGCGGTGGGCTACCATTTCTTGGTGGATTTTGTGCGTTTCTGGGTGGCCCTGTAGCGAGGCTTGTTTCGCGCCGAGATAGCCAAGCCCACCGATGTGACAACGCTGTCAAGCGGGGGCACGTGCATCGGGCGAATGGTTACTGTGTCGGTGAGGCGCGCAAGAAGGATGTCGATCTGGCACTGTTCGGTATTCCGGTACCCGTTGGTAGAGTCTGTCCTGCTAGACGACTCTTCATGCGCGAGCGTGCCCCATGAGGATGTGCATGGTGTACTGGGTTGTGCGGGTGTTGGTCAGCGCCGGATAGCGCAGGGCAGACCGATTCTGGATCCGCTCGATTCCAAATGCGGCGCGACGCCGCTCACAATCTGACTAAGTTTCAGGGCAGGGGAAGGATGATGCGGGTTCTGCGAGCTGTACTCTTTCTGATGAATCTTCTCGTCGCGCTCACGGCGATCGGCGGCGGGATTGCCCTGGTGGTGGGGCTTGAGTCTGCCGAGCGTGTACCGCCCGAATGGCTACAGGGGACCCCGTTCCAGAGCTACGTGATTCCCGGGCTGATCTTGGCCGTGGTCGTGGGGGGCAGTGCGGCGATCGCCGCCTACGCCACCTACGTCAGTCGAAGTGCGGGCGGGGCGGCCTCACTGCTCGCCGCGTGGCTGCTGATGGGCTTTATCGTGGTAGAAGTCCTGATCCTCAATCAGCCGTCACGCTGGACGACGACCGAACTCGTCTACTTCTTCACGGGCGTCGTGATGGTGACCCTGGGATGGCGGCTCTGGCGTACCTAGCAGAGGTCGGACCAAAGGGCTTTACCACGGCTTAGAGAGGGGTAGCAAGCGGCTTGGCCAGTTGCAATCGCCGTTGCGGTTCCCCTTTGATCCTTAGCCCCTTTCACTTTGCACCGAGAGCTATTGCCATCTCACTGTGCGACCGTACCGTTTTTGATCGGCTTCCATTGGCGTCCGCCCCCCATCAATCCACAACGGCCCTGCGACAACCAGAGTCACCGCCTCCAGCGCGCCGCCATGCTGTTTCCTTGCACCTGCGATGTTCCCATGTCGGATCATCGTCCTATCGTACGGATAGGCCCGATGCTCGCTCGCTTCCCGAGGGGCATTGCTAAAATGGTACGTGGCAGATGCGTGGCCAGCCTTGATGTGGCTCATTGTATTAGCGTAATCTTCAGAGCGTCTGCGGAGCTTTGAACAAATTCGGATGCTAAATCCGGGAATGCGATCGATTCGTAATACCAAATCGGATGGTTGATTGTGCGACGTCGATCAATGGTAACAGCAAAGCAGGGGCCTGCGCAGGCAGGCCCATTGGCCGACAGGCCTTCCAGCGGGGATTTTAATCCCCCGCCCCACGGTTACACCGTCAATTCCACATCCACAATTGTCTATGAGAATGGGTATAAATTACCGCTGGAGTCAGATGCTGAAAACAAGCAGTTTAGGTGGTACACGGCTGCATGCCGGCACCAAAGGGGGGCAGCAAGCGTTATTGTTAAAGTTGGCTTGAGCAAAACGTAGAACCATATAGAGGTCAAACGGAGGAGTCGCAAGCCAGCTGACGACATCATATACGGCTAATTGTCATGTTTATGGAAAGAGCAGGACAGACTCGTAGAATAATTCAAGTTAGGCTGATCATCAGAATCGGGGTAGAGCACTAAAAAGGGGACTGACTTCGGTTAATACTGTGTGCGGATTGACTTCCGGCTACTCAGAATGCGCAATGCTGATCTTGAACTGAGCTGTTTAGGTTATATTCTGTCCCTACCATTGTATTATGTTTACCATAACACACAAGGGAAATTTAGATGATCCCCCCAATCGTACAAGTGAATTACGAGCAATTGAAGGCGATTTCACGCCATTTCGGTGATGAGTCTTGGAAAACCTCGAGGTTGCAACGACGCATGCACCGCGATATGGGCCGGCTGCGTGATGGAGGGTGGCAGGGCGACGCCGCGCTGGCCTTAAGTGCCTTCTCCCAACCCAGGGCCGCTCCCCCCACGGCCCACGCCAGTCACACCGACACCACCACCATCATCTCCTATGCCGACAGATTGAGAGCAAAAGCCAATGACCATCCTCACGCCTCGTTCGCTGACCGCGCGATCGCTGACAGTCGTGGCCGCACTGCTACTACTCTGTTTTGCACTAATCGCACTCTATTGGATCTATTCGCCACCCCATCTCCCTGCGGAGGAAGATATGTTACTCACTCCAATCACCAATCTCACCGAGGCCGACTGGCAACAGGCAGAGAAAGTTCGCTTCTCGGGCACCAGCCATGCCACCGTCGGCGATCTGGCGATTGGCGCGGGAAGTTATGAGAGAGCGCGTTATACCGATAGTGATGGGGACAATCGGTCAGATTGGACCGTAGTTTTGTATATCGCAGTGGTGAAAGATCGGTATGCGGATCGCAACATTCGGGTCTTCCCTGGCCAAGAATTCACCATTGCGAGCCATGCGATTCGTGTGGTTAAGACGGGTTATAATTCAGCCCGTATTCAGGTGATCCTCCCTGAAGATTCCCTCCAAGCCAACCCGCGCTTTGACGCTGAACGGCTCCTTTCGCCCGTCTTCTCGAAAACACCTCGACTATTCCCGCTAGATCATACGGGTAGTCCGTATGATCTCATGATCCTTACTGTTCAACCAGGGCGCTACGTTGACGTAGATGGCGTGGAACGGGATGGCTACGTGGGTCAGATGCAGTTGCTGGCGGAGGGTGAGGTGGTTGACGAGTTCGTGGGGCATCGCGCCTTCGAGCGAACGCTGCCTGATGGGAGCTACCTGCGCATCTTTCAATTGGGGCCTCACGGGATGATGCTGGGCATTACCCCCGAGGCATCAGCGACACCGACGCCCTAGCGCGTCAGAGACTTTCCAATCATGTCACAAGCAAACGCCGACGCATCCAAACAGATGATGAAAGCTCTATTGTGGGCGGGTATCGAAGGGTACTGCCCACTTTGGCAAGCGTTGTGGGAGGTGAATGCAGTCCTGCCCGATGTGTCCGAACAAGATCGGTGGGAGGCGACGCGACAGCTCGTCCAATCGTTGGTGGCGCGTGGAGCCATTCAACTACTCTGGTACATGCCGCTTGATGGCGAGAAGTCGGCCCGCGTAGTCGAGCGGGCTGACGCGCAACCGCTCATCAGTCAAGCCGAGAGTTGGGTCGTTCGTCCTTGGGAGCAGGAGACAGTCGGCTACGTCACGACCGACAAGGGGGAGGCGCTATACCGTTCGCTCTTTGACACAGCGCCGTGACCTATCTGTGCTTCGCACCCTATCGGATGAAAGGGAGCCGTTCCTGCTCTGGCGCAGCCCCCCGCACGTCGAGTGAATCGCATGTGAGATACGTGAGCTAACGGATCGTCATGTGGGGCGGTATAGGCCACAAAATGGGAAAAAGTCCTTAACCCAGGAAGCATAAGCGGTGAGTTCCATTGTTGAACTCGATGACGAAACTATCCTCATCGAACATGTTGCCGCGCGAGTGAACTTTGAAACGGGAGCACGCTTTTTCGCCCCCGAAACCGTCGAGAGAATTCAACAGATCGGGCATTCTCGGCCACAATCACAGAGAGTGATCGAAACAGTGGTATTCGACTTTGTGGCATGAAGCGTGCCGTAGTCACCGCGAGCTACTTCGACGCATTGGCCCCGCTCCACAGCGCACAGCAGCGCCAAGCTCCGTGCGCCCGCAGTGCCACAGCATAGCGCAATGCGCTGGCGGCCACGCGCTGGATGACGCTGAAAAGGCGAGGGGAGTGAGTACTTCGCTGCCACCGACAGGAGCGAGCTGGCCATGCCGCCCCGTTCATGGGAGCGGCGCGACTTCGAGATCGCGCCATGATCTGGCGCGACACCCATAGCCTGTCGGAGCTAATGCAAAATTGCCCCATGCTTCGGTCGTGCTTGGCTCGACCGTCAACCGATCTGACCATCGCTGACCCACGTCGAAAGGGATTCTCGTCCCCCGTACCCCCTCATGGGAGCGCCTGATGCCCTACAGACCTCTCGTTGGCGTGATAGCCGGTCTGGCTCTGCTACTTTTTGGATATTCGGCCATATTGCGGGCTGGCTCATACGGGACGCTTGGCGTGTCACCGCGCTCTGCCGCCGACTCAGCCGCCTATCTGCCTTTTGTCATGAAGCAGGTGCCGACCGCTCCCACACCGACCGTTACGATTACCCCAGCCGTGACCTTCACCGCAACGATTAGCCCCACGCCGACCACGCCGCCCGTTGCCACCGCCACATCAATTCCGGGCGGCTACACCTATTACTTGACCGGTGACCCGGCGAATGCCCAAACGAGCACCGAAGCGGGGCTAATGCTGATGGGTGGGGGGGAGGATGTCGACGCTGCCTTCACGTGGTTGATCGACAAATCGGGCGGGGGGGATGTGGTGGTGCTTCGCGCTTCTGGGAGCGACGGGTACAACCATTACATCTACCACGAGCTGGGCGGCGTCGATTCGGTCGAAACGCTCGTGATTCGGCAGCGCTTCGCCGCCTATGATCCCTTCGTTCTGTCGAAGGTGCAGAACGCGGAGGCGCTGTTCATCGCGGGTGGCGATCAGTGGGATTACGTGTCACGTTGGAAGGGGACGCCGCTTGAAGCCGCGATTCACGATCTCGCCTCTCAGGAGGTGCCTATTGGGGGAACATCGGCCGGGTTAGCCATCTTGGGTGAGTTCTTCTTCTCGGCCCAGAATGGGACGGTCTATTCCGACGAGGCCTTAGCGGATCCGTACAATCACTACATGACCCTCGATCGAGAGTTCCTCATGCTCCCTCACCTAGACGGCGTGATCACGGATAGCCACTTCTTTGAACGGGATCGAATGGGGCGGCTGATCGCCTTCCTCGCGCGAATCAGTCAGGACGGGTGGGCCAGCGACGTGAAGGGCATTGGAATCAACGAGGAGACAGCCGTGTTGATCGAGGCCGACGGCAACGCCACGCTGGTGGGATCGGGCGCGGCCTACTTCCTCCGAACGACGGCGCCTCCACAGCTCTGCCAACCCAACACCCCCCTGACCCTGCTGGACGTCCAACTGTACCGGCTCTTCGCAGGAGCGAGCTTTAACCTCGCCACGTGGACGGGCAGTGGCGGGACGGCCTACCAGATTTCGGCCACAGGCGGCGTGCTCTCCTCGACCCAACCCAGCGGCGGTCTTTATTGAGAGCGTTAGGACGAGAACATAGGGACTGTTGACCCGTCCCTTGGAGTGAGCCAAAGGGTGTGCCATGACCGGAGACGAACCGCTCCATGCGCCCTAGCAATGGTAGGCTGGACAAGGTCGTACAATCCGTGGGCAATCCATTCAGTCCAGAGACGGTCAGGCTCACTCAACACCATACCCATACTCTAGCTTTGGCACGCCAAGCAGTTAGGGTTGACGACAACGGGCGTAGTGGGTCTGCTGATCAAAGCCAAGCAACTGGGTCATATAGCGCATGTCGCGCCACTGATCGCACAGATGCGCTGGCGCGGTATCCGTTTTGCTGATGCGCTTGTCGCACAGGCCTTGCAGATGGCGGACGAGCAGGAATGAGCTGGGGAACACGCCATTTTGATCCCAGCGCCCCACAGCGCCAAACCCTTGCACCAGCCGTGCCCCCCACCACGCCTTGCGCTGTGAAGACGGGGGAAGGGGCAGCTATTACGTAAGACGCAGCTCTTCTGGTGGCTGAATTGGTCGAGCTTGATGTATAATGGTGTTACGATGATCCCCCCCTGACAAGGACGCGACCATGAGCGATTATCAGTTGACCATTCCCTACCCCGATGAGTTGTTGCTTTCGCTCAAGCTTAGCCCAGAACATTTTGAAAATGAGGCACGTCTGCTTTTGGCCGTAAAGCTCTACGAAATGGGTCGCATTACAACGGGCCTTGCCGCCCAGCTTGCGGGCATGGAGCGGGTTGCCTTCATTTTCGAGTTGGATAAGTTCGGCCTTTCGCCAATCGGGGTAGATGCCGACGAGCTTGGCTCGGATATGGCAAATGCCTGATGGTGAACGCCTCGTCATCTCCAATACTACCCCGATTATTGCGCTTACCCTTACCAACCAGCTTCACCTGCTGCGTACACTTTACGGTGAGGTTCTGATTCCAACGGCGGTAGAAGCGGAGCTGTTGGCCGGGGGCGTACGTGCGGGGGCAAAAGAGATTCGCGCTACCGACTTTATTCGCGCCGTGGATTTGACCGACCCACGTCGAGCCGCGCTTTTAAGCGATCTGGATCGTGGCGAAGCCGAGGTGATTGCTCTCGCGCTGGAGCGCGATGCTGACCTCGTCATTATTGACGAACGGCTAGGGAGGCGGCACGCCAAGCGGTTAGGGTTGACGATAACGGGCGTAGTGGGTCTGCTGATCAAAGCCAAGCAACTGGGTCATATAGCGCATGTCGCGCCACTGATCGCACAGATGCGCCAGCGCGGTATCCGTTTTGCTGATGCGCTCGTCGCACAGGCCTTGCAGATGGCGGACGAGCAGGAATGAGCGGGGGGAACACGCCCTTTCTACCCCAGCGCCCCCACAGCGCCAAACCCATGTGACAGCCGCGCCCACGCTGCGCTTCGAGACGCACCCCCGCGCTGCCTTACATTGTGAAGGCGGGGGAAGAGCGGCATAGGTGGCGCTGGACGGCGCTCAAAAGGCGAGGGGAGCGGCGGGGTACGTGTCGTGTCAGGTTGATAGGACTAAATCGGAAGGTTGATTGTGCAACGTCGATCAATGGTAACAGCAAAGAAGGGGCCTGCGTAGGCAGGCTCATGGGCCGACAGGCCCTCCAGCGGGGATTTGAATCCCCCGCCCCACGGTTACACCGTCAATTCCACATCCACAATTGTCTATGAGAATTGGTATAAGACGTTCAATAATTGACCTGAAGTGGCTAAAATTGACAGCAATGCTTGCATTCCGTGACGGCGACACAAGGGAATGTGCATCAGCATCATGGGACTCTTCGGTGACTATCTGAGCACTCTTCCCCACGCCTGTTTCTCACAGCAGCACCGATATGATGCAACCGATTGGTCCAGCTCCAATAGACACTCTTCCCAAGCCGACTCTTTCCAACGCTCCCCGCCCACTCACTCCGACCGGATTGCCTGCGAGACCCGCATCTGCGCCAAGCGCCACGCCGGGTACAGCCCAGCCAGCAGTGCCGCGACGACCGCGACGAGGAGCGCCTGGTAGAACTGCTCCGGCGAGAGCGAGAGTTGGAGCGTCCAGCCGAAGGAGCGACGGTTGATCACGTAGATCAGTACCAGCGCCAGCATCAGCCCCACCGGCATCGCCCATAACCCGGCCGTCAGCCCCATCAGCCCCGTCTCCAGCATCGTCACCTGCCACAGTTGGCGCTGCGTCATGCCAAGCGCCCGCAGCGTGCCCAACGTCCGCGCCCGCTCCAGTTGCAGCGCCATCAGCGCGGCCAAAACGCCGATAAAGGCCACGATGGTGGCAAGGAGCCGCAGCGCCCCCGTGATGGCGAAGGTCCGGTCGAAGACGGCCAGCGCCCCGTCCCGCAGCCCCGCGTTGGATTGGATCAGCAGCAATTCCTCGCTCTGAATCCGTTGTCGTGCCTCCGCCACCAGCGCATCCACATCGACGTTGGGTTCCACGAAGGCCGCTGTGGCGGTGAGCCACGGGTCGTCGTAAAGCTGGCGATAGGCATCATAGCCCATCAGCACGATCCCCTGATCGGAGCTGTAGTCGTAGAATTCGCCGAGGAGCGGGAAAGTTCGTTCGCCCTGCGGGCTCTCTAGCGTCAGGCTGTCGGCCCGCGTCAGGCCATGGCGGAAGGCGAAGGATTCGCTGATAAAGAGGCCCTCGCCCGCTTGCAGCCGTGCCCACGCATCGGCTTCCGACCCCTCCCGCCACTTGAACTGCCGTCCGCCCTGCGAGACATCGTCGGTGACCGCAACCAACCGGATTTGACCGAGTTGGGGGGAACGGGCCACCGACTCGCGTGAACTGGTCACCGCCGCCACCCCCTCCAGCGCGGCCAACTGCACCGCGATGTCGGGCGGCAGATTGCTCTCAAGGCGCGTCGCGGAAAGGCTTGGCACCGTGATGTAGATGTCGGCGCGGAGGGTGGTGGCGAGCCACGTCGTCACCGTGTTGCGGAAGGAGCCGATCATCACACCCACGCCGATGATCACGCTGACCGCGACCATCAGCGCGGCGATGGCGACCGAGGTGCGGCTGAGCGAACGCACGATGTCGCGCGGCGCGAGGCGGCCCAGCAGACCGAGCGGTGCCAGCAGCGGCGCGAAGAGCCGCATCGCCCCGACCGTGACCAGTGGGGTCAGCAGTGCTGCTCCAATGACAATCGCAAAGAGACCGACAAAGGCGACCACGATGGAAGGCGTTGGCCACCACAGCGCCACCGCGCCGAAGAGTAGCAGCGCCAGCCCCACGCCTGCCAGCGGTCGCACCAGCGCGGCGGCCCGCTGCTCGATCTCCGAGCGGCGCAGTGCCAGGGCCGGCGGCACCACGCTGGCTTCCCACGCTGGCGGCATGGCGGCCAGCAGTGCCGCCACCATGCCGATCAGCGCGCCCTTCAGCAGCGCTGCGGGCAGCAGCTCGACCCCCTCCACGTTGACCACGAAATAGAGATCGTTGATCGTCTGCGTGACCAGCCGCACCGCGCCCCGCCCCAAGAAGGCCCCCAGCAGCAGCCCCAGTGCCGAGCCGACCATGCCCAGCAGCAGCGCCTCCAGCAGAATCATGCCGAACAGCTCACGCCGCGTCACCCCCAGCGCCCGCAACGTGCCGAACAACGGTCGGCGCTGCACCACGCTGAAGGTGACGGTGTTGTAGATCAGGAAGATGCCGACCACCAGCGCCAGCAGCGAAAGGGCCGTCAGGTTCAGCGCGAAAGCGCTGCTCAGTTGGGCGATGGTGTTGCTGCGGGCGGCGGGGGTTTGCAACCGCGCGCCCTGGGGCAGCACGGCTTCGACCGCCGCCACTTGACTGTCGTCGAGGATCAGGTCGATGGTGGTCAGTCGGTCGGTGCGCAACAGCTCCTGCGCGGTCGCGATATCGGCCAGCGCCAGCGAATCGAGCGCGCGACGGCTCAGTTCGTCCGACGGATCGAGCAGCCCGGCCAACGCCACCTCTTCCGTGCGTCCACTGATCGTCATCGTCAGCCGGTCCCCGATAGCGAGACCGTTCTGCTCCGCCACCGCGCGGGAAAGAAAGATGGCGCCCGGCTCGGTGAGGAAGGTGGTCAGTGAATCGAGCGAGAGATCGCCGCCCTCACTGCTCCCCAGATAGCTGCGGAAGGGCGCTTCGGAGAAGGGATCAATGCCGAGTAAGCGGATCGGTCGGTTACCCAGTTCGTCGATCGCGACATACTCGCTGACGACGGGCGCAACCTCGCGCAAGGCCAGCTCACGCCGCAGCTCGACGTAGAGCGACGGGGGCAGCCCCGTCGGCCCGCCCACGATCTGGTGCGTGGCACGCCCCGCAACGGCATCCGTCGACAGTTCGAAGGCACGGCTGGCCGAGCCGTTGGCCAGGTCGATGGCCACGATCACCGCCACGCCCAGCGCAATGCCCAGCACCACGAGCAGGCTTTGCAGCGGGCGGCGGATCAGGTAGCGACGGGCGAGACGAAACATTTCAACGCAGAACGCAGAACGCAGAACGCAAAACGGAACGGCGACCCTTCGCTTCGCTCAGGGCAAGCTCCGAACGCAGCGCAGGTAACGCAGAGCAACACCCAACTCATCAAACTCATCAAACTCCCTCCAAATGCCCTTCGGTGACGCGGAAGACGTGGTCGGCGAAGGGGACGATTTCGAGCGAGTGGGTGGCCATGATCAGCGTTTTGCCCGATTCGCGGACAAGGTCGAGCAGCAGTTCGAGGACGCGTTCGCCCGTCTCTTCGTCGAGGTTGCCGGTCGGTTCGTCGGCGAGCAACAGGGTGGGCTCGTGGGCCAGCGCGCGGGCGATGGCGACGCGCTGCTGTTCGCCGCCCGACAGCCGGTCGGGATAGTCGTCCAGACGGTTGCCCAGGCCGACCCGATCCAACAGCGCGGCGGCGCGTTGGGCGGCTTCCCGTTGGCTCGCATTGCCCAGTTCCAGCGGCAGCGCCACGTTTTCGGCGATGGTGAGCGTGGGGATCAGATTGAAGAATTGGAAGATGAAGCCGATCTGTCGCCGCCGAAAGAGGGTGCGTTCGCGGTCGGCGAGCGCGGTCACGTTCAGATCGCCGATCCAGATCTCGCCGCTGGTCGGCAGGTCGATGCCGGAGATCAGGTTCAGCAGCGTGCTCTTCCCGCTGCCACTACGCCCCAGCAAAATGGTGAATTGACCCGCCGGAAAGGTCGCGGAGACGTTGTCGAGCACATGTCGACCGCTCTGGCTCGCGTCGTAGATCTTGGTCAGTTGGTGGACGCGTACATCGGCGTGGGTCGGGTTGTTCATGGTTCAATGATAGGTCGAAAGGATAACGGGGCCATTACGGCCCCAAGTGCAAGGAACGAGCAAGGGGGCAGTGCAGGCCAGCGAAACAGGCAAAGTCGCCCATTTCGTGATAAGGGCGGCGTAGTGAAACAGTTCCCAACCTCACCCCATTCGCTATTCGCTATACGCTACCAACCCGCGCCCTCTACAACGCCCAGCGCGCCCCCTCTTGCCCGATCTGCAGGCTGCGGGCGACGGCCCACGCACGTTCGGGGCCGTCGCGCAGCAGCGGGTTGCTGTGGTTGAGGTGGATCAGGGTGAGCGCCGCCGTCGTGCCCTCGAGCCGCGCCACGCTGTCGGTGACGAGTGGGTGGGGAATCTGCGACAGATCGCGGCCCGGCAGCTCGCTGGCGCTGAAGAATGTGGCATCGATTAGCGCCACCTCAAAGCGGTCGAAGAAGGCGCGCAGCGAGGGGGCGGGTGCAAACCAGGGGGCACCGGCTGGCTCCCACACATCGATGTCGGGACAGTAGAAGAGTCGCTTGCGCGGCCCCTCGACCGCGACCGCCACCGTGTCGCTCCACTCGGCGCGGTGGGGCACGGCGATGGGGGTGACGTGCAACCCGTCGGCGAGGGCAAGTGGCTGGCCCGCCCGCCAAATTGTCAGCGCAAGATGCCCCTCGCGGATCAGGCTGGCCCACGGCTCGTTGCGCTGCAAGAATCGCGCCAATGATTCGGTGGCAAAGATCGGGAGGGCATGACAAGCCCACGCTTCCCGCCCCAGTTGCCACAGTCCGGCGAGGTGGCCCATGTGCGCATGGGTCAGCAGGATGCCCGCCAACGCCTTACGGGCGGGCCGCTGCAACGCCTCGCTCAGCCGTTGCACCTGCGTCGCGATCTGCGGCGTGGCATCGATGAGCCAACCGCGCCCATCGGCGATCAACGCCAAGCAACTGGCGTGGCGTTGCAACGACGGATCACGCCGCGCCGCGCGGCAATTCGCGCAGTCACAGCCAATATGGGGTAGCCCTGCGTCTTGGGCGCTGCCCAACAACCGCGCCTCGACCATCGCTCAGCCGATCAGTTCGAAGACGCGCGAATAAAGCGGGAACAGGCCGAGCGTGAGCAGGATGATCACAACGGCCATGATGATCGACGGCCAATCGGGTCCCAGCGGCAGGTCGACGGATGGAGGCCCGTTCGTATACGGATCGCCATCGGGGGCACGGCGCGTCGTCCGTTCAGGGGTCGTATGTTCCAGCAAGGGCGCGCGCTCGATGGCGGGCAGCGCCATCGTGGGCAAGGTCCCCATCGTGGCCACCTCCCCAATCGCCGTGGCCATGCTCTCGGCGGTGGCAAAGCGTTCCTCGGGCGCTTTGCGAAGCGCAAAGGCCAGCAACTGTTGGACAGGCGCGGGCACTTCCAGCGCGGCGGGGATGGGGGGCGGCTCTTCGTGCAGATGTTTGAGCGCCACCGCCACCCGATCTTCCCCTTCGAATGGGGGATGACCGGTGAGCATCTCGTAAAGAACGATGCCGATGGCGTAGACATCGCTGGCGGGCGAGGCGCCGCGTCCGCTGACCTGTTCGGGCGACAGGTAGGCCGTCGTCCCCCAGACCACGCCCGGCTCTGTCATGCCCGCGCCCGCCAGCGCCTTGGCGATGCCAAAATCGGCGACCTTCACCGTGCCGCGCCGGTCGATCAGGATGTTGCCGGGCTTGATGTCACGGTGTACCAGCCCCTTGCGGTGGGCATAGCCGATTCCGCGCGCCATCTGCCGCGCCACATCCAGCGATTGGCGCACCGACAGCCGTTCGGCGCGGCGGAGCAAGGTCCGCAGATCTTGGCCGTCGATATACTCCATCACGATATAATGGGCGCTGCCATCCCGACCGACGTCAAAAACGTTGACCACGTTCGGATGGTTGAAGCCCGCCATCGCCCGCGCTTCGTAGATGAAGCGTTCCAAAAAGGTCTTGTCGCTGGCATATTGCGGACGAAGCAATTTGACCGCGACCTCGCGCCCCAGCCGCAGATCTTCGGCCACGTACACTTCCGCCATGCCGCCTTCGCCCAGCGCTTGGCGCAGTTGATATCGGTTGTTGAGCACTCGTTCGTTCATGGTCCAAAAAAGAAGATCGGCAAGAGCTGACAGCGCGGCAGAGCAGCCTTTTCTATCCTCTGCCCACAGTTCGTGTACAATCTAACCACGTCAACGATAGGTATCTTAGATTGAAACGTGATTTTGTGCCATTGCAGAGACGCCTCTCGGGCCACCCCCTTGCTTCTGGCGTGTCACGATTCTAACTCCCCGGCGGGAGAATCGACGTGCTGCATGGGCGGATAGAGAGAGAAGCGCCATGCGCTGACGCGCACCACGGAGGATGAAAGTGCGCGTGACGATGTGGGGATGTACGGCTGTGTGGGTGTGAGGGTGGACGGCCTGGCAAAGCCGTGAATTATCAAGGGAAATGCTAGGCCCCCATGCACCATGCACCCTGCACCATGCACCACACATCGATACAGAAATAGCGTGGCGACGCCCGCAAACGGGTCTATTTTCAGGGCAGAAGTGCCGTGCGGTTCCTGTGGCGCTATCGTCGGAGTGGCGAGGCGCCGCTTCACGTTTCGCGATTGATCTTTACCCTCTACCCAACCCTCCCTGAACAAGAACGCCTCCCATGAAAGCCACCATCATCCACAATCCTGCCGCGGGTCAGAACGATTCGGGGCAGCGTTTACGTCGCATCGTTGCCGATTTGGAATCGCAGGGATGGCGCATCAGCATGCGCGAAACGACCCCTCGCATGAGCGCGCAGAAGCTGGCCGAGCAGGCCCGCGACGACGGCGCGCAAGTGGTGGTGGCGGCGGGGGGCGACGGCACGATCAACGGGGTGGTGAACGGCCTCGTCAATTCGGAGGTGGTGCTGGGCATCTTGCCGACCGGTACGGCCAACGTGTGGGCGCAGGAAAGTGGCTTGAACAACCCTTCGCCCTTGGGCGACAACTTGGAACATGCCGCCCGCGTTCTGCTGGAGGGGAACCGCTTGCGGTTGGACTTGGGCAAGGCGGGCGACCGTCACTTCTTGCTGATGGCGGGCATCGGGCTGGACGGCATTGTGACCGAGCGGGTCGACAAACGGGTGAAGGCCCGTTTCGGGGCGCTGGCCTATGCGTGGACGGCGGTGCGCGAAGCTTTTCGCTATCGGGGGGCGGTGGCCACGATCATACTGGACGATCGCGAGATCACGCGCCGCATCTGGCTGTTGACCGTCAGCAACTCCAAGAATTACGCGCGGGTGCCGCTGGCGACCGATGCCAGCGTGACCGACGGGCTGCTCAACGTCGGCATCTTCGAGGGGAGCAGTTGGCGACGCTATCTGCGCCACCTGGTCAGCGTTATGTTGCGCCGTCACAAGGGGGAGCCGAACGTCGAATTTCACACGGCCAAGCAGATCGAGATCAACACGATCCCGCAGCTGCCGGTCCATGTCGATGCCGAACCGATGGGCTACACCCCGATGCGCTTCGAGGTGGTTCCCAGCGCGTTGACGGTGATTGTGCCGAGCAAAAGCGCCGAAAAGCTCAGCAAACCGTTGGATTAGCGGCGCTCGCCCTTGTTGCGGCGATGGGCGCGCATCTGATCCATCTTTTCTAGCTTGTCTTCCCGATTGGCCGCCACGCGGGTCAGCCGTTGCCGCTGTGAACGCAGGCGACGCCAGAGCAAGGGTGACAGCACCAACCCGATCTGTAAGGCGTAGAGCAGCCAAATCTTGACCTCTTGGCCCGTCACGTTGTCTGGCACAATCGCAAAGCTGTCGCGGGGCGCCAGCCGCGGAATGTAGACATCGTAGCGATCGGGGGACGGCACGTTGAAGGTGAAGATCGGCCGGCCGGGGGCGTGGACCGTGTCGTACGGCATTTGGCCCCGCTGTACCAGTTGGATCGGCAGCTCTTGCCCCGTCGTGGTCGATGTCACACGAAGCCACGGAATCTGAGCGTTGGTCAGGTTCAGCAAGGTGGTCGTGTCATCGGTGTAGAGGAAGTATTGTCCCGAGCGACGAATATCGACAGGCGCCGCTGCTTCGCCCGAAGGCGGGCTGGGAATCGTGTAGATATCGGCAGGGTCGACATCGTCCATTAGCCCCAACTGGGTGGGAATGAAGGACAACACCACGCCCACACTCTTGGTCAGCGTCGACGCACGACTGCTAAAGACGAAAAGCAACGCCACCAACAGCGCCGCCGCCACGATCCCGCCCAAACATCCCAACCAACTGGGTCGCGCTGAACCCGTCATATTCATTCTCCAGAGATTCTCTTTATCCGAGGACAGCGATCCGCCAAGAACCAGATTGTATCACATAGCCCTTGCGTCGGCGCATCGCACTGTTATACGCAGTTCCCGTCATTTTGGTTCAAACGTTGGCGCGTTGAAATAGTTTGTTCATCTGCCATGAACAGTCGTGATTCAGACCTCGTTGCCTTTTCGTTACTTTCAAAGTTGATTTGCGCCCTCCCCTTGTCGAACCCCCTACATCCCACAACGGATGCCGAACAGCGACCTGCAACCCGCAGCCCCATCTCTCTGACGATGGCTCCACCGATTTGATTTCTTCCCCGAAATGCGTATACTACCCGCCAGTTGAGGGGAGCAAATCGCCCCCCTCTTATAGTGTAAACGAATACGGTTTACCGACGCTTAAGACAGCAGGCGTGCGAAAGCACTTAATCTCCTGCCGAGGCTCAGGCACCCGAACGATCGATCCACCCCAAGTGGACAGTGCGGAACCTTTGTCTCGGCGCGCGAGCAAAGGTTTTTTTGTTGCCTGCAACCAATCCCGAAGGGAAGGAGGAATAGATCTTTGGCTATCTCAAGAGAGCGAAAAGAGGCGTTCGTCGCCGAATACGTCGAGAAGCTGTCGCGCAGCCAAGCGGCATACATCGCCGACTATCGTGGGCTGTCGGTCAGCGATATCAGCGCCTTGCGCACCTCGTTGCGCGAAAGTGGTGACAATGAACTGACGGTGGCAAAGAACACGTTGCTGCGTCTGGCCTTCGAACAGAGTGGCCTGCCGGTTCCCGAAGCCCAACTCGAAGGGCCGACAGCGGTACTCTTCTGCTTCGATGACCCGATCACCCCTGCCAAAGCGCTGAAGAAATACAGCGACAAGAGCGATTTTCTGGCGGTGAAGGGGGGCATGATCGATGGTCGTGTGGTCGACGAAGCCGGTTTCCAAGCGATGGCGGATCTGCCATCACGCGAAGAAATTCTGGCCACATTGGTCGGTATGATCCAAGCCCCGGCGCAAGAACTGTTTGGGACATTGATCGCGCCGATGCGCGAAATCGCCCAAGTACTTCATGCCCATTCGGAGCAGGGCGAATAAGTCCGCGCCTCCGGCATCATAAGAACACAAAGACGGGTGGGCCGTTTGCGGCCCGCCCCATCACAAGGAGAAAACAATCCCAATGGCTGATTTGAATGCAATCGTCGAACAACTCGATGGCCTGACCCTGTTGGAAGCGGCCGAGCTTTCCAAAATGCTGCAAGAAAAGTGGGGCGTGAGCGCCGCAGCGCCGGTCGCGGTGGCAGCGGTGGGCGGTGGCGAAGCCGCGCCTGCGGAAGAAGAGCAAACCGAATTCGATGTCGTCTTGGTCGATGCCGGTGCCAACCGCCTCAACGCCATCAAGGCGGTCCGCGAACTGACCGGCTTGGGGCTGCGCGAGTCGAAGGCCGCGGTCGAGGAAGTGCCCACCGTCTTGAAGGAAGGGCTGGAGAAAGAAGAAGCCGAAGCCGCCAAGAAGGTGCTGGAAGAAGCCGGTGCCAAGGTCGAGCTGCGCTAAGACAACCTACGCACTCATCACGAGTCACAAAGGGTTGGGAACCACGGTTCCCAGCCCTTTTCGTTGGGTTGAACTCGCTTCGCCGATTACAGCGGACGCTTGCTCGGCGTGCCCGGTCGACGGGGGAAGGTGCCGGGGGTGACGCGCACCTTGTCCACGACAACGAGTGTTCGCGTCGCCTCCTCTAAGCCCGGAATCGTGATCGTCTCTACCTTCCGCAATTTCCCCCCCAGTTGGCCCAGTGCGTTGGCCGATTGTCCCAGCTCCTCATCCGCCTTTGGCCCCTTTTGCGCCACCCAGTACCCCCCGACCCGCACGAAGGGCAAGCAAAACTCGGCCAACACCGGCAGCGAGGCCACCGCGCGGGCCACCGCCAAGTCGTAATGCTCACGGTGGGCGGGCTGCTGGGCCATCTCTTCGGCCCGCCCCCAAACGGTCTGCACGTTGTCGAGCGCCAGTTCACGGAGCGCCAAATTCAAGAAATCGACCTTTTTGCGCGTCGCTTCCAGCAACGTGAGCTGCCACGTGGGGCGCAGAATGGCCAATGGGATGCCGGGGAAGCCCGCGCCGCTGCCCACATCGATCACCGTGGTGATCTCGTTGTCATTTTCGACGCCCCCCAGCACGGAAAGCGAATCGAGGAAGTGGCGCGTGGCGATGCCTTCCGCATCGTCGATAGCGGTGAGGTTGATGCGCTGGTTCCATTCAACGATCAGCGCGGCATAGGCCGCGAATTGCGCGGTCTGGGCCTCGTTGGGCGGCGCACCCAGCAGCGGCCAATCGGCGGCCAGCGCGGTGAACAGGGTCGTGGACATGGATTCTCCTGAGAAAATGATTGCGTCCCGGAATGATAGAGCTTTTTGGGGCGGGGGGAAGTGGGGCGGTGAACAGAGCGTGGCGTGTGCCACAGAGTGCGGCCCTTGACGTTGTTCAATCGTGCCGACGCTTCGCGGGGGGAGAATGGAGCATGGAAAACATCGCTATTCCATTGCCGTCCAATGCGCACACCCACGCACCCATACGCCCACACCTTCCCCGCTCGACCGCTTAAACGCTTGAACGCTTGAACGCTGAAATGATTCGACACGCCACGACCGCCGACCTCGCCACACTGACCTCGTTGGCCGTCACCACCTGGCGCGATGCCTTTGGGCCGTCGATGGACGCGGCCGAGGTGGCGGCCCACTGCGCGGCCCATCTCTCATCGGCCCATGTCGCCGCTTGGCTGCGGGACGACGTGGTGCTCGTCGCTGAACGGCGTGGGGCGCGGCTGGTGGGCTACGCCCATCTCGGCGCGTCAACGATGCGCTACGCGGGGCAAACCGCGCAGAGCGCCGAACTGCGACGGCTTTATGTGCAGCGCTCGGCCCAGAATGGCGGCATCGGTTCTGCGCTGATCGAAGCGTCGCTGCGCCAGCCGCTGCTGCGCAATGCGGATGCCATCTACCTACAAGTCTGGGAACAGAACAGGGGGGCGATCCGCCTCTACGAACGGCACGGCTTCACCGTGGTGGATCGCTTTCGCTACACCCTGCCGTCGGGGGCGGCGGGGGATTGGGAGTGGGTGATGAGACGATGAAGGGACAAGGAAGAAGGTGCAAAAGGTCACACCGCTTCCAAGCGCCCTTTTGTACCTTGCACCTTGCACTATTCGACCCTCACATGCATGCCGCAATCGAAGGCCTGTCACGCTGCTTCCAAGCGCCCTTTTGCACCATGCACCATGCACCATGCACTAGTAGACCTCACATGCATGCCGCAATCGAAGGCCTGTCACGCTGCTTCCAAGCGCCCTTTTGCACCATGCACCATGCACCATGCACCATGCACCTTCCCAAGGTGACATCCAACCGCGCCAAGCGACAATCCACTAGACAGGCGTCCGCAACGACTGAATCGCCTCGACGATCTTGTAATAGCCGGTGCAGCGGCAGAGATTGCCGCTGATCGCCTGGCGGAGCTGCGCGTCACTGAATCGACCCTCGGTCTCTTCGACGAGTTTGGCGGCGCTCATCAGCAGGCCCGGGGTACAGTAGCCACATTGCACCGCGTCGTAGTCGATGAAAGCTTGCTGCACGGCGTGGAGGCGGTCCCCTTCGGCCAGCCCTTCGATGGTGGTGATCGTGGCACCGTGCGCCCGTTCGGCGGGCACGAGGCAGCTCATCACCGCCGCCCCATCCACCCAAACGGTGCAGGCCCCACATTCCCCCTCGGCGCATCCCTCTTTGGTGCCGATCAGTTGCCCCTCTTCGCGCAGGGCGCGCAGCAACGACTTGCCCTGCGCGTTCAATGTGCAGGATTCCCCGTTGATCGTCGTGGCGACACTGCCCTCCGGCGGCGGGGGGCTGGTCGGGTGACGGGCAGCGTCCCACAGATTGGCACGGGAGGAGGGGTAGTAGCGCGGCAAACTGTCGTCCGCGAGCGCGCGGAGCAGCCGCGTCATCATCACGTTGACCATCTCGGTGCGGTAGATCGCGGGGGCGCGGACATCGTCGATGGGGGTCGCGGCCTCCGCCGCGGCCTGCGCGGCTTGGGCAATGCGTTCCGGGGTGAGTTCGTGGCCCGTGAGCAACGCTTCGGCGGCGGGCACGCGAATGATCGTCGGCGCGACGGCCCCCAGCGTCACACGGGCGCGATCGTGGCGCAGCACGACCGCCACGTTCAGCACCGAGATCGCCTGTGCGCCACGTAACCCCATCTTCAAGAAGCCGCCACGCTCGCCTTCTGCAAGGGATGGAAAGTGGATCGCGGTCACCATCTCGTCGGGCCGAAGCACCGTCTGGCGGAAGCCGGGGTAGAAGTCAGCGAGAGGCAGCGTCCGTTCGCCCCGCGCGGCGGAGCGGAGCGTGATCTCGGCGTCCAACGCGATCAGCGGCGTGATCGTGTCGTTGGCAGGCGAAGCCGTGACGAGATTGCCCACCACGGTGCCACGGTTACGAAGCTGGGGGGCACCGATCTCCCACGCCGCCTGGGCCAGTGGCAGAGCACGGGCGATCAGCCGTGCGTCGTTCGCCACTTGGTTGTGCGTCACCAGCGGCCCGAGCGTGAATCCATCCGCCGCCTCCTCGATTCGATCCAGCCCGTCGATGCGCGTCAAGTCGATCAGCCGCCTGACATCGCGCATCCGCCGCTCCATCTCCACTATCAGGTCGGTCCCGCCCGCGATCAGCCGCGGCTGGCGAGCCTGATCTGCGAGCAGATCGAGCGCGTCGGCCACGGTGGCGGGGGCGTCGTATTGGTCGTAGAGCATGGTTTGTTTCCAAGGGTGTGGTGGCGTGTCAATGGCAAAGGAGAGCTGTTAACCTATCTATTCCCATGTCGTTTGGTGCATGGTGCATGGGAAACAACGCCACCACATTGGTTTTCCCAGTGCAACCTTTCTCCATTCTCGTGCAAGGTACAAAAGTACAATGAAAAGTCAACGGAATGGCAATATATTATATTCTCCCTTCTCCCCCCCTAAAAGCCTAGCCCCCGCTCCTTCATCGAGACGAAGCTCTGCACGCCGATGATGATATGGTCGAGCAGTTCGATGTCGAGTAGTTCCCCCGCACGGCGCAGGTCGCGGGTGACGCGGATATCTTCGGGCGAGGGGGTGGGATCGCCCGAGGGGTGGTTGTGGGCCACCAGGATCGCCGCCGCGTTGCTGCGGATCGCTTCGCGAAAGACCTCGGCCACCCGCACCACGCTGCTGTTGAGGCTCCCTTTGTAGAGTGATTTCCGCCAATCGTTGATGACATAGTTCTTCTGGTTGAGCAGCAACACCCGCAGATGCTCCTGCTGGAAGTAGCTCATATCGTTCTGAAGTAGCCGAGCCGCATCGGCGGGATTCTTCACTTGGGGCCGGTCGGCGGGCTGCAACGAGGCCATGCGCCTGCCTAGCTCGAGCGCGGCTAAGAGCTGCGCGGATTTGGCCGGGCCAAGGCCGTGGATATTCGCCGTCAGATCATTGATGGTAACGTTGGAAAGGCCGCGCAAGCCGTTGTAATGCCGCAGCATCTGGTCGGCGAGTTCCAGCACCGAACGGCCCTGCACGCCGGTGCGCAGCAGGATCGCGAGCAGTTCGCGGTTGGCGAGCGCGGCAGGGCCGTAGTGGATCAGCCGCTCGCGGGGTCGCTCCTCGCTCGCCATGTCGGCGATCATCAGGGTATAAGCGGGTCGGTCAGTTGAAACGGTCATGACGGTTCCTTTGAGGTCAGCCGGTTGTACCAAGATTACAGGACGACACGTTACCTACTTTACGAGAAAGATGACAATTGTTCTTTTTCCCCTCCGCGCGGGAGAGGTTATACCCAATCGGAAGGTTGATTGTGCCACGACGATCAATGGTAACCGCAAAGAAGGGGCCTGCGCAGCCAGGCCCATGGGCCGACAGGCCCTCCAGCGGGGATTTATGAAGATTGTAAAATTAAACACCTAATAGACCAACATAGTTGAGCAGGAAGGGGGAAGGGAGGGCGAATTGATCGAGGCGCTCGGTAATCTTCTGTTTAAGTTGATCCCACAAGTCGCTGAACTGATGGAGATGAAGCACTTCTTGGTAGAGGTAGCGCCACAGTTTTTCGATCGGGTTCAGCCAAGGGGCATAGGTAGGAAGTTGCAATAAGCGGATAGGTAGATGGTCGTGCTTAGCAGCCCTAGTTGGCTCTGTCGGCCAATGGCTGGGATTGTGCGTAGGAAAGGCGAACGTCTGCGTCTGTAATGGGGCCAGCACATCGGGGTGAAAATGAACCGGCCAGTTGTCAACTACGACTGCAATTGCTTGTGCCGTAGGATGTTTTAGCGCTAAGTCGTACCAAAAATCACCAAGCACGCTAACCGAAATCTTGCTTCTTTGTCGGTAGACTACACTGCCATCCACATAATTGAGAGCCCCCACGATGCGTGTTTTGGTATTACTGCGATAACTGCGTAGCGCAAGCGGCTGTTCATGGCCGATAGTTTCGTACGCATGGGCCAAAGTCGGCTGTCGATAGTAGGTTAATTCATCCAAGAAATAGAGTGGGAACGCCACAGGATTACGCCTAGCTCGTGCTTGATAGCTTGCAATCTGGTCACATTTGGCAACGTAGTCCACGTCAGGGCTATGTGTGTAATCACGACCACGCTTATCGCGGATATTGAGCCGCTTTAACAGGTGATGAAGCGCACTGTCACTGGCTAAGTTGAGCCCGGGCAAGGTATTACGCAGCAATTTCAATGTCCAGCGGGTACGCTCAAGATTAAAATTGCGCGGGGTTTGATGTACGACATGTTCAATGGCGTCTTGGGCAGCGGTGGCTGACTCATAGTCAGGGGGAAAAAGCGGGCTTTCGCCCGCGACCTGACTTGACATGTAGCGCCGCTATACCGCCATCTTGGTAACGATTTAACCATCCGTAGACGGTCTTTGATTCATGTGGCCTATGACCTGCGGATGCCGCAGCCGCGTGAGCCGAAAGGCCATTAGCAATGGCCAGAAGAACCGCCGCTTTTTCGCGCATATGAGGGAGTTTGTGGCGATTACGTACCTTTTCCAGTTCCTTGCGTTGGCCTTCATCGAGCTCGAGATAGCGACGTTTTGGCATTGTTAGTTCCTTTCTTTGACCGGCCTTTATCGATCCCATTATACCATCTTTTTCCTCTTTTACTATTATGTCGCTATTTTTACAATCTTCATCATTCCCCTGCCCCACGGTTACACCGTCCATTCCACAGCCACATTTGTCTATGAGAATGGGTATTACACGCCAGCCTAGCACTTTCCCCTCCTTGGCGGGGTGGATGGGGGCCCGTCACCAGACGGGATGGGTTCGCGCTCAAATACTGGCATCCTCCAAATCTACAAGCGTTTCTTGACGATTCCTTGGGACATTACGGATCGCTATGAAAGTAAAGGTTGGGAAGGCACCCACCCCGTCAAACCAGCCAACGACGCTGGTTTGCCACCCCTCCAAGGAGGGGAGCTCACCTTCTGTGTTTATCCCAGTCTATTACACATCGTTCCGAACGATCATCCGGTACTCCCCTCGAGAGAGGAGAAACAGAGCAAGATAGGCCAAAAGTCTTCTGAGTCACCAAGTAAAACAACCGCAGGGTTACCCTTGGTCGCTAATTTCCAACAACTCTTCTATCGTAGCGCAGAGCCGGTCAATTACGCTCGCAGGCTCCCGTACGGTCTCCTCGCTGGTGAAACGAATAACTGTCAGACCTAGCGATTCCAAACGTCTTTCCCGCTGCTCATCGTACACGCTTTGACGGGGATTGTCATGCGTTCTCCCATCAACCTCTACCACTAACCACAAATCAGGCGCGAAAAAGTCTACGATGTAATGTCCAATAGGGCGTTGTCGCTGAAAGGCGACCCCAAGAACCTGCTTCTTACGGATACGTTGCCACAAAACAACTTCGGCAAACGTCATCTGTTTCCGCAATTGTCGAGCACGTTGAACAACTCTCTGATCGTACATAAAGACTCTGCGCTTTGTCATGTCACTTCGCCTTCACCCCAACTGTTTGCAATACAAAGAGGCCAAGACAATGTAGACCCCCACCTCTCAAGTCTCTGCCTGTTGTGACAGTGGGTTGCGTATCCAATCGTACGGAGCGAAGGAGCCCATCCCGACAAATCATCATTGTTGATTGGGTTACCACCGCTCCTCGCAGGGCGACAAACGCTTCTGACATCTGCAACGACCCATTCTGTCCAGCCTCGCACAGTGAGGGCAAGATTATGGTTCAATCGAGCGACTGCCGGGCTGGTACAGCAATGAACGAGGCGACCCGTTGGATTTGGCAACGGCGGTGTCCGAGCTGCCTACCACTCGACTCCCCAGTCGAATGTTTGAACGCTTACACGGCGGCTGCTATGATGAAGCGTTATGAATTCTGATTCCCGCCCCGCCGCTTTGCTCTGGCTCCTTCTGATGCTTGGGATGGGCGTGGCGGCCCTCCTTCTCTTTCGCGGCCTGCCCCTCACCCCCCAACTGGACTTTTCGCGCCTTGCCGAGACTGACACAACGGTCGAAATCGCCGCAGGGCGCCGTGTCGAACAGAGCTTTCTGCCGCTGAGCAACGGGCTGACGGCGCTGGTGGTGAACGTGGCACGCGCGGCACCGCCGGGCAACACGCTGACCCTCACATTGCTGGATGGCGCGGGCGCAACCGTGGCGCGCCAACGCTTTGACGCGGTGCCGCAAGGCGACTTGGCGCTGGACTTTCCCACGCAGCCCGACTCGGCCAATCAGGGCTATCGGCTGCGGATCGAAAGCACGGGGGGGGCCGCGCAACTGGCCGCGTTAAGCACCGACCGGACCGCGGGTCATCTGCGCCTCAACGACGATGTGCAGCGCGGCGACTTGGCGTTGGCATGGTACAGCCAAGCCACGGCGCAGCATCTGCTCGGTCATGCGGCCACGGTGGCGCAACGCTTTGTGTGGCCGCTCTTGTTGTCGGCACTGCTCTGGTGGCTGCCGGGTTGGCTGATCGTGGCGTGGCTGCGACGGGGCGAACCGGCTCAGGACCCGTGGAGCTTGGCCATGCTCGCCACGAGCAGCGGGCTGCTCAGCGCGGCGCTGCTGGTGCTGCTGCCGCTCTGGACGACGCAGGTCGGGCTGCGGCTGGGGCCGTGGGCGTTCTGGCTGATCGTGGGGGTCTCGCTGATCGGCCTGCTGTTGGCCCAAGTGCGCCGTTGGCCGCTGCGGCCGACCATCCGTCCCGATGGACTGTCGTTGCTCTACCTGTTCGTCGTGTTGATGTTGGTTATCAGTCGCTTGGCGCCACTGGACGGACTGGCGGGCGCGATGTGGGGGGATGGGGTGCACCACTCGTTGATCGTCGATCTGGTGATGCGGGACGGGGGCGTCCCGAGCGATTATGCTCCACTCGTGCCGCTGACCAGCTTCAGCTACCACGTTGGCTTTCACTTGCTCTGTGCGTGGCTGGGATGGGCTGTGCCGCCGGGCGGCGCGCCGCTCGATCCGACCACGGCCACGCTGCTCGGCGCACAATGGCTCAATATTTGGGCCGTTTTGGCGGTGGGGCTGTTGGCCGAAGCGCTCTGCCAGCAGACGGGCCGCGCTTCGTGGGGCCGCCGCGCCAACCTGCTCGCGGTGCTGGTGGCGGGGCTGCTGCTGTCGATGCCCGGCTTCTACGCCAACTGGGGTCGCTTCACACAGTTGGCGGGCCAACTCTTCTTCCCCGCCGCCGTAGCTTGGCTGTTGTGGCTGCGGGCCGATCGTCCGCGCCGCTGGCTGCCGCTCGTTCTGATCTTGGCTGCGCTCGCCATCGCCCACTACCGCGTGGTGATGATGTGGGCCGTGGCGCTGCCGCCGCTGCTGTTCCTGCTGCGGCGCGGACCGTGGCGGGGGCAACGGCTACGGCTGATTGGGCAAGGGCTGGTGGCGGCGCTGGCCGTCGCAATTCTGGTTGCGCCGTGGTTCGTTTCGGTGGCGCTGGGCCAGTTGGATGAACAGATGGCCACAATGTTGAACAACAGTGCGGCCCCCAACGCGGTGCTGAAGGCGTACAACAGTCCCCCGCTGCCGTGGCAATTCTATCCCCGCTGGCTGTTGGCGCTGGCCGCGAGCAGCGCCCTATGGCTGATCGTCAAACGGCAGCGTGCGGGCGGGCTGATGGTGGCGCTGGTGGCGCTGTGGTATCTCCTCAGCAACCCCTACACGCTCTTGCGGCTGCCCGGCACCGGCATCGTCAACAATTTCATGATCGACATCGCGCTCTACATCCCGCTGGCCGTGCTGATCGGGGTTGCGGGGGCTGGCCTTTGGCAACAGAGCCGTACCGCCCTGCCGAGTGGGCCGCCCGCCCTGGCGGGCGCGCTGCTGATCGGGGCTTTGGCGTTGGGGGGGCTGGGCCGCCAAACGGTGCAAATCGCGCCGCAGATCTATGGGATGCAGACGCGGCCCGACGTTGAGGCGGCCCGTTGGATCGCCACGAATTTGCCACGGGATGCCATGATTCATATCAACGGCTTCCCCGCGTTTGGCGGCGGGGTGGTCGTGGGGTCGGACGGCGGTTGGTGGCTTTGGCAGAGCGCCGAACGGGCGACGACCGTGCCGCCGATCGTCTACGACAAAGAGCGCGGCCCCACGCCGACCTACACCGCGGAGGTCAACGCGCGCCACGCCGCCCTGCGTGAGGCGGCGCAACAATCACCACAAGCGCTGGCCGATGCCTTGCAAGGCGATGGGATCGACTACCTCTACATCGGCGCGATGCAAGGGCGGGTCGGGCTGCCGGGCGACGAGGTCGCGCTGGACGGCCAGGCGCTGCTGGACAGCGGGGCCTTCGCCCTGCGCTACGACAACGATTTCGCGCAATTGTTCGAGGTGGTGCGGTGAAGGCTGCCAAGGAGCAACGCACCCTGTTGCTGATCACCCCCTTCGACCTTTGGCCCCTTTGGCAAGGGACGGTGGTCCGCACCTTTCATCTGATCACGCATTTCGCCGCGCACCACACCCTCTGGCTCGGTGCCCGTCGGGGCAAAGGGGCGCTCCCCGTTGACTACCCCGTGCCGGAACGCAGAATCTTGCTGAATCACCCGCAGCGCTTCGCGCAACTGTTTCATCCCCGTTTTTTTCTGCGATTGCTGCGGCTGGCGCGACAGGAGAGGATCGACACCCTCATCGTCAGCCAAATCACGGGCGGCATCCATGGGCTGTTGCTACACTGGCTGACGGGCGCCCGCCTCATCTTCGATAACCACAATGTTGAGTACCTCCGTTTCCGGCGGATGGGGTCGAAGACTTGGCCCGCAGTTTGGCTGCTGGAAGGGCTGCTCTGTCGGGAAGCGGCCGAAATTTACGTCGTCTCTGAGGTGGATCGCGATTGGCTGGCGCGGCACTTCCGGCTGCCGGTGGAACGCTTTCGCCTGTTGCCGAACGGGGCCGACATTCAGGCGATGCAAGCCCTTCCTGTGGCGCGCGAAGGGGTGAGGAAGGGGTTGGGCTTGCCGACGGATCGACCGCTTGCGCTCTTCTTTGGTGCTCGCAGCCATCGCCCCAACGCGCAAGCGGTGCGTATCATCTTGGATGAGATCGCGCCGCGGTTGGCGGAGATTGCGCCGGATGTCGCGATCGTGATCGCGGGACGGCCCGACGATGGCGAGCGGTTGTCGGTCGGCCAGCTCGGTAACGTCTACATCACCGGCTTTGTGGAGGAGATCGGAGCGCTGATCAAAAGCTGCGATCTCTCGATTGTGCCGCTGGTCTCGGGCAGTGGCACACGGTTGAAGATCCTTGAGAGTGTGGCCAGCGGCGTGCCGGTCGTGAGTACCTCGATCGGCGCGGAAGGGTTGGACCAGGAGCTGTTGGGCGACATGCTGCTGGTGGTCGATGGGTGGGAGCCCTTCGTGCGGGCAGTGGCCGCTCGGGCGGCAGGGCGCGAGGGTCGTGCGCTTTCGCAGGCCGCTATCGACCGATACGATTGGGCGCGAATCTTTGAGGGCGTGGAGTTGCCCGGATGAGTGGTGCGCGCCAGCCCGCAGCCGTTCCCCAGGTCGCAGCGATCATGTTGACTTGGAACCACTGGCCCGCCACGGAACGGGTGCTGCAGGATTTGACAGCGCAGGATTACGGTGCGCTGACGATCATTGTTGTTGACAACGGCTCGACCGACGGAACCCCCGCGCGGATCGCCGCGCAATTCCCGCGCGTCACATTGCTCGTCAACGAAACGAATCGCGGTTTTGCCGCGGCGGCCAACCAAGGGGCCGCCGTTGCCACCGACAGCGCTTATCTTTGGTTTTTGAACAATGATCTGCGCGTCGATACCGATGTCCTCACGCGCCTGATCGGCGTGCTGGACCGTGCCCCCGATGTGGCGGCGCTCTCACCCGTAATCATTGATCGGGGACGGCCCCCACATGCCGAATCGGGGGGCTTCGCCCATCCGCTCACCTTGGAATGTCAACGCTTGCCCGCTGAGCGGGGGGCAGAGTCGCCAATTGCCGTTGATTACCTTTTTGGGACAGCGCTCTTGGTTCGCGCCGAGGCCTTCCGAGCCGCGGGGGGTTTCGACGACTCGTTTTTCTTCTACTACGAAGATATGGATCTCTCCCGTCGGCTGCGGCAGCTTGGCCACCGGCTGTGGGTCGTGCCGTCGGTCCGTCTAAGCCACGAGGGGGGCGGCAGTACGGTCGATCAGCTCCAGATGCGCTACTATTTGAAGTCGCGGGCCAGTGTTCACTTCTTTCGCAAACATGCCGGAAGGCGCTGGCCCCTCATCGTCCTCACGCGGGCGGCGAGTGCCCTGTTGACCACCGGGCGACTGCTGCGCCGTGGCCGCGTGCGCGCGATGGAGGCGCATTGGAAAGGGCTGTGGGACGGGCTGCGACGTCCTATTAACGAGTAGGGTAGACCATCTGTGGAAACCATAAATTGTCCTCTGTGCGGGAGCGATCAGCGTCACCTTGTGATAGAAGGCCCTGATCTGCTTCATCCCTCGACGGAATGTTTCCGGATGGTGCAGTGTGTCGGCTGTGGGCATTACTACCAGAACCCAAGACCGACGCGCGAGAAGATTGGCCGCTACTACCCGGAGAGTTATATGCCCTTTGAGCTTGCAATTGAGGATGAACCCCATTGGTGGCGGCGCTTTAGCCGGGGCTACGGCAGGGATCGTCGCTGCGCGGCGGTTCACGAGGCGGCGGGCGGCAGGGCGGGGCGCGTTTTGGATATTGGAAGTGCCACTGGCATTTTTTTGGACGGAATGCGGCGGCTTGGCTGGGATACGGTGGGGGTAGAGCCAAGTCAGTTCGCGGCTGATTATGCTCGCTCTCGATTTGGCCTCGATATCTATGACTGCGTTTTTGAAGCTGTACAATTGCCTCCCAACTCCTTTGATCTCATTACCCTATGGGATGTTCTTGAACATCTCCACGATCCGTTGGAGGCCCTTGCAAAGGTAGCGTTTCTGCTTCGAGCCGATGGGCTGTTGGTCATCAACATTCCGAACCCTAATAGCGTCGAGGCAAAATGCTTTAAGCGTTACTGGTTGGGTTGGGATTTGCCGCGCCATCTCAATCTCTGGACACCGGAGAGCCTTCGCCATACGGCAACTCAGTCAGGCTTCACGCCTTTAAAGATCGAATCATTTACATCCGGCTACACGGTTCTGCTGATGTGCATGGAGGCCTGGCTCAATGCGCGGGGCGCCAATGGACGACGTTTTCGGCAAGTGGCCTCTCTATGGCCTTTTCGTCTGGTGGCCAAGTTGTACTATCACGGCCCCGCCAAATGGTTCAACCTGAGTTCAATCATGACGCTTTATGCACGAAGGCAGAGGAATATCTGATGGATGACAATCATCCCACGATCAATTTTGAGATTCGCCTGCCGGAGAGCTTAGAGCCGCGTGCTTCTTACGATGCCATTTACAATCAACGGGCCATTCAGCAACTTGACTCTTTTTATCTTTGGCTCCTGCGCCAGCTTTCGCCCGTTTCCGGAATGCGTCTGCTTGATGTGGCGAGCGGTGCGGGCCGTCTGGGCCACTTTGCCCAGCAGCGGTATGGCGTACGAGTGATCGGCTCCGATCTCTCTGTTTGTGCCCTACGGATGGCGGCGGACAATCATCCCTCATCGCACTATATCGCGGCCAATGGCGAGGCATTGCCTTTTTGTCGTGGCGCTTTCGACTATGTGACTTGTATCGGCAGCTTAGAACATTTTGCCGACATGGCGAGCGGAATAAAAGAAATAGGACGAGTTGTCAAGAAGAGCGGGATCATCTGTCTGCTATTGCCCAATACCTATAGTTTGATGCACAACGTGTACAAAGCGTATAAAGAGGGGACGAGTGTGGTAGACCAGCAACCTTTGCAACGATACGCGGCGCGTCTGGAATGGGCACAGCTACTACGTCGCAATGGGCTGACAGTCACCCGCGTTGTCAAGTACGAGCGTGAGCGCCCTTTGACCGTCCATGACGCCGCGTGGTATCTACGCCATCGCAAATCGTTGGCGAGGCTAATCGTTGCGCCCCTTGTGCCTTTCAATCTTGCCCATTCCTTCGTCTATTTTTGTCGTGTCAGCTCGTTATGAAAGGATGGCGGACATGGCGGGTGAAGGACAGGCAGATGTGGCCGTGCCTTCGGTCTCGTCGCGCCAGACGCTTGACGGGACTGGTCATCGGCGCTTTGGTCGCCCTCTTCTTGATGCTTCAAGTCGTTCGTGATATTCAAATTGAAGATGTCCGTTGGCATGACTGGATTGGCGAACTGGGCTGGTACGCTGCGGGGACGGTGGCGGGTGTCTTAGCAGTGGCTACGGCCATTATGTTGTGGGTATGGGCCGATATTATGCGTACGATTCATCCTGTCGCTCCTAAAATTACGATGCGACAGCATGGCATCATTTATCTGGCAACAGCGCTCGGTAAACGTCTCCCGGGCGCTTTTTGGCACGTCGCGAGTCGGGCGCTGTTGTACGAGCGACTGGGGACCCGCAAGCGTGTCGTGTTAGCAACGACCGGTATGGAAGTGCTGTTGATGACAGGCAGCGGCGGACTGCTGATGCTTTTCCTCTTGCCGACTATTCTTTCTTATCTTTCTAGCCATCGGCCCATCGCGTTGCTTCTCATCGTGCTCTGCATTGCCTCTGTTCTATCGCTCCATCCCCGCGTCAGCGGTCGGCTATCGATGAGCGATGTCCCTCTGCCCCCTATCCGCATTGGCCTATGGGTGGCGGCCCTGATGATCGTCTGGCTGTTGGGCGGATGGCTGCTGACTTTCCTAGTCCAACGCTTATACTCGATTCCGTGGTCGCTGCTCCCGCAGCTCACGGCTGTCTGGGTGGCAACCGCCTTGATTGGCACGCTCACGCTCATCCTCCCCGCTGGATTTGGCATCGCCGACCTTTCCCTCATCTACTTTTTGTCCTTCGCGATTCCTACTGCTGAAGCAGCGTTTGTCGCGTTGGTCCTTCGCCTCTCTGCTTTGGCTTGGGATCTGCTCATGGCGGCTATATCGGGAGTAATCACCCTACTGACAGAGAGAAATCACCCGAATGGGTGATGGGGATTAGGGCTGGAATATGCTGTGGTAGGGGAAATTGATCTGAACGAGGGATTGCGAAATGAACAGAATATCCTATAATGAGCCTACTCGTCAGTTTGTCCCATCCTTGCATGAGGTTCACGTTGGCGCGGCAACTAAGCGACTCCCCTACTTCTGGGCAGTGATGCAGATCCAATTCACGGAGGTTGAAAGTAACTCATGAAACGTATTGTCCTTTTGGCGGCATTTGCCTTCTTGGTGCTGGCGGCCCTGTCCACCAGTGCCTCTGCACAAGGCTTGTCCTACACCGTCGGCATCCAAATCAAGAATCTGGACAGCGTGGCTGCTGAGAACGCGCAGATTGTCTACTATAACATGGATGGAAGTGTGGCCGGAACGTTGGATCTGCCCACAATTCCCGCCAACGGTAGCGTGACCTACGCCCAAGTTGAAGGGGTGGGGGATGGATTCAGCGGCTCGGCGGTGATCAACTCTGCCAATCAGCTTGCCGCTATTGTCAACGTTTGTGCCAATGGCATTTGTGGCATGGGGGCCAGCTACACCGCCTTCGATTCGGGCGACACCACTGCGGGCCTGCCCCTCATTATGCGCAATAACAGTGGCTATAGCACCCTTTTCAATGTGCAGAACGTGGGAAGTGGGGCGGCCAATGTGACCGTCACTTATAGCAATGGTACGACCGAAACAGCGGTGATTCAGCCGAACGCCGCGCATCGATTCGATCAGGCAACGAACACCAACTTAGGCAACGTTTTTGTCGGTTCCGCCACGGTAACCAGTGATGTGCCGGTTGTGGCCACGGTTCTAGAACAGGGCGCGACCACCTTGTTTGGCTACGACGGTTTCCGCAGCGGTGATGCCTCAACCAATCCTGTGATGCCGCTTGTTAACGCGAATAACTCGGGTTATATCACGGGTATTCAAATCCAGAATAGAGGCACCGCAAGCACGACGGTTACGGTCAACTATACGCCCAGCTCAGCGGGGACGGCCTGCCAAGAAACGCAAACCATCGCTGGCAATGGCGCTTCGGCGACCTTCGCCCTCAACGCATTCTCTGGCACCTATTCGGGCGAAAACTGTGCTAACGGTGCCGCGTTCGTTGGGTCAGCCACCGTCACGGCGAATTCGAGTGGTCAACCGCTGGTTGCCATTGTGAACCAGCTCAATATCGCAGCGAACAAAGGGGCGGCTTACGGGGGGTTCAACCCAGCAAATGGTAGTTCGATCGTGGAACTTCCGTTGATCATGGACCGCAACAGCGGTTTCTGGACCGGCTTCGCAATTACCAACGTGGGTACGCAAAACACCAACATCACTTGTACCTACGTCGGCAGCGCCCATGTTGACTCCCAAAACAATGTCCAGCCGGGCGGTTCCTTCACCGTGATTAACCTGAACGTGTTGGGTGCCGGTTATGTCGGTGCTGCAACCTGTACGGCCAGCGGTGGGGATGCAAAGATCGTGGGTATCGTTAACGAGCTTAAGACAGATGCGACGGGCGACACCTTCTTGGTCTACGAAGGTACCAATCGTTAGCCCTGTAGAAGAACAGTCAAAAATGCTCGGCGTGTTCACCACGCCGAGCATTTTTATATGATCGACTTTTCTCACCCACCATTACCTGGAAGATCATGAAACGCCTAACTCTACTCCTTATTCTCACGCTTTGTGGCTCGCTCCTCCTCGTTGGGTGTGGCGATCGTACTGCCACTCCTGCCTCCGGTACGGCAACAGCGAACCCCTCTTCGGATGCCACCGCGCCCGCAAACAATGGTTATCCCGCGCCCGACAGCGCCGGTTCCAACGAAGGGTACCCTGCGCCCACCGCGCCCCGCATTGCCGAAGCGCGGCCTGCCGACGCGCTGCCCACCGCGGCCAGCGACACCGTGGGGGTCGTCGCAGGGACCATTGCAACGGACCACGGCGAAGGTGCGGCACCCATCGAATACGGGTTGCTTTATATCGCGGAACTCATCTACGACGAGAATGGTGAGCCTCAGGCCGCTGCATACACCGATGATGCGCCGAGCGCAACGACCGACGAAGCGGGTAACTTTGCCTTCACAGAGTTGCCGCCGGGAGAGTACGCGCTCTTTTACTGGACCCCCCAAGGATCGATCTTGTTGCCCGATCTTGCCACGAACAAGACGCTCATCATCAAAGTGGAAGGCGGGCAGGTCGTCGATCTGGGCCTACTGGTCTACGATTTCTAAAGATCCCTCGTCGCTGGTGGCGGCTATACTTACCTAACCCACACTAAGACGAGGATCCACCCGTATGAGTACCCTTCTGCTGTTGGATGGCCATTCGCTGGCCTACCGCGCCTTTTTTGCGCTGCCGCCCGAGATGTCGACCAAGAGTGGTGAGCCGACCAACGCCACCTACGGCTTCGCGACGATGTTGCTGGACGTACTGGAGCGGGAACGGCCCGACTACATCGCGGTGGCCTTTGACGTCGGCAGGACGTGGCGGCACGACCGCTATGCCGATTACAAGGGCCACCGTGCCAAGGCCCCCAGCGAACTGCGGCAACAGATCAGCCGCATCCGTGAACTGGTCGCCGCCTTCGGTATCCCCGAATACACCGCGCCCGGCTGGGAGGCGGACGATGTGCTTGGCACGTTGGCCCGCCAAGCCGTCGAGCAAGATACCGACGTCATCATCCTCTCGGGCGATACCGATGCGCACCAACTGGTGACCGACCGCATCCATGTGCAGACCCCCGGTCGCAGCTTCAGCGAGCTGAACCTCTATGACCCGGCAGCCATCGACGCGCGCTATGGGCTGACCCCCTCCCAACTGATCGATCTGAAGGCGATCCTCGGCGACAAAAGTGACAACATCCCCGGCGTTTTTGGCGTGGGGCAGAAGACGGCCACGTCGCTTTTGCAACAGTATGAAAGCCTGGAAGGGATCTACGACCACTTGGACGAGGTGGCCACGCGCTGGCGCAGCAAATTGGCGGAACAGCGCGACAACGCATTTCTGAGCAAGGCGCTGGTGCGCATCGACTGCGCGGTGCCGAACTTGTCGCTCGACCTCGCCGCTGCCCGCACGCAAGAATACGATCCCCAACGGCTTTTCGAGATGTTCAGCGAGCTGGAGTTCAGCTCGCTGATCGGGCGGCTGCCCGATTCGTCGTCACCGCCCGTTGAGCAGCCTACGATTGAAGCGACCTACCGGCTGGTCGGCGACCGTGCGGCTTTGCAGGCGCTGGCCGACCGTGTCGCAAAGGCCAGTGCGGTGACACTGGATGTGGAAACGGATAGCACCGACGCGATTCAGGCCAACTTGGTCGGTCTGGCGGTCGGCCTCGGCCCCGGCACGGGCTACTACATCCCCATCGCACATGGCGCGCAGTTGCACGAAGGGCAACTCAGCTTCGACGATCCCGATCTGGACGAGAGCCACAACCTGCCGCTGGACGAGGTGGTCGCGGCGCTCGATCCGCTGCTCAAGCGGCCCGAGCTGCGGCTCTACGCTCACAACGCCAAATTCGATGTCGAGGTCATGGTTAACCATGGCTTTTCGCTGCCCGAAATCGACCATGACACGATGATCGGCGCTTGGCTGCTCAACCCCGGGTCGCGGGCGGTGGGGCTAAAGGCACTCGCGCTTTCCGAACTCGGCGTGGGCATGACGGAAATCACGGAACTGATCGGCAAGGGGCGAAGCCAGATCACGATGGACCAAGTACCGGTCGAACAGGTGGTCCCTTATGCAGGGGCCGATGTCGACATGACCAGCCGCTTGGTCCCCCTGCAAGAGGAGGCGTTGGCCAGCAAGTCGCTCGACCGGCTTTTCCGCGAAATCGAAATGCCGCTGGTCTCGGTGCTGATCGAGATGGAGCGGACCGGCGTCTCCATTGACCACGAGGTGTTGGGCGAGCTACGCCAGCGGCTGACGACCAATCTGCACGGACTGGAGCAGCAGATTTATGGCTTGGTTGGCCACGAATTCAATATCAATTCGCCCGTGCAGCTTTCGGAGGTGCTCTTCGAGGAACTGGGGCTTGACAAGAGCAAGAGCAGCAAAACACGGACGGGCAGCTACTCCACGGCCTACGCAGTCCTTGAAAAGCTGAAAGACGATCACGAGGTGGTCGAACTGGTGTTGGAGGCCCGTTCGATCCAGAAGCTACTTTCGACCTATATCGAAGCGTTGCCGCGGATGATCAACCCACGGACGGGACGCATCCACACCGATTTCTCGATGATCGTCGCCGAGACAGGCCGTCTTTCCTCCAGCAATCCCAACCTGCAGAACATTCCGATTCGCACCCCGATCGGCCGCGAGATCCGCCGCGCCTTCGTGGCACCGCCCGGCCACTACCTGATGGCCGCGGACTATTCGCAGGTGGAGCTGCGCGTACTGGCCCACCTGAGCGGCGACGAAGCGATGACCGATTCCTTCTTGCGGGGCGAGGATATTCACGCGGCCACTGCGGCGCGCCTCTTCCATGAGCCGATCGAGGCGGTCAGCTACGACCAGCGGCGCATTGCAAAGATCATCAACTTTGGGCTGCTCTACGGCATGGGCGCCTTCCGACTCGGTCAAGAAGCGGGGTTGAATTTCGCCGAGGCGGATGAAGCGTTGCATACTTATTTCAAGAGCTTCCCCAAGATCGCCAGTTACTTGGACGGCATCGTGAGCGACGCGGCCAAGCAGGGTTATGCCGAGACGATCATGGGCCGTCGTCGCTATTTCCCCGAACTGATGCGAGACGCCACGTCGAACCAGGGGCGGGCGGCGGAACGTGCGGCCAAGAATCACCCGATTCAGGGGAGCGCGGCAGAGATCATCAAGTTGGCGATGATCACTATCCACCGCTTCTTGCAGGAAAGCGAGTTGAAGACGCGGATGGTGCTCCAAGTCCATGACGAGCTACTCTTTGAGATCCCCGAAGAGGAGCTGCCCGATGTCGCGCCGCTGCTTGTCGGCATGATGGCGGATGCGATGGAGTTGAGCGTGCCGCTGAAAGTGGATGCCTCGATTGGCTACAACTGGGCCGAAATGGTGCCGATGGCAGAGTTGTAAGCTATGGCTGCAGACGGCGACGCAGACGACCTAGCCCTTTACGCAGCCAGTTGACCTCGTGAATACGGAAGATGTTCGCGTCGGTCCAGCGATCCGCGGTATGATCCCGCATCACATGCCGTGGGTGATTGAGTGGAAACGTGATCGGACGCAGGGGTAGATTGGCCAGTTGAGCTTCATAGCGCGTTGTATGGGTGGCGCTCTGGTTGAATCCTATGTTTGTTACCAGATTCCGGTGGGGCAGGGCGGTCAACCCGTGCTGCGTCCAGCACGAGAAGAGCCATTGGTAATCCCATGTGTCGAATCTGCCCTCGTAGACATCGTCAAACATGGTCGTCCAATGGCGCTTGAAGTCGGGATTCCCTCCCCCCATCTCAAGCAGCCAATCGCTACTACGAAGCCGTGGCCAGAGCGTCATCTTCATATCCCGCTGCTGCCATGCCCGTTGCCAGGTGGCCCATCCCCAACAATGGTTGTACCGACTGAAAAAATAGCTGTGCTGGGGCTGATTTTCTCTCGTTTCGCCTGCTGGGCCACGCTCAGCACCCGCGAGCCGTTCTTCAGAAGTCTACCTGTGATAATGGATGGAGCCACGCTTGTGGTGGTGATGAGCTGCCTGAAATCGATCTGGTCACCTTGATCAGGCCGATTATGTCGTAGATCCCGCTCATTCCACAGCACCCTGTAACGGGTGAAAAATGGCCGTTTTGACATCCTCAACAGGGTAAAGCGGATCGCTCAGAATCTAACTTCTGCCATCGAATGCTATACTGATGGGAAGGCATAGTGAAACACTTTTGATGGCATCCCTCGGCCCCGCCTTGTTTTGGTCACCACGCATGTCACCTTCCTCTCACATTGCCTCACCACTCGCGGTGAGTACAGCACCGTTTACAGCAACCACCAAAAAATGAATCGCCAACCATTCTGCACGACCTATTCCGAGGAGACCATGAGCATCCTAAACGACCCTGCGGCGATGGGCCGCCTTGACCCCGACGGCATGATCGAGCGCATCCGCGAGTTCCCCGACCAAGTCCGTGACGCCTGGGCCAACGTCAGCGGCTGGACGGTCGATCCGAGTGTGGTCGCGGGCGCACACGAGATCTTGGTGTTGGGCATGGGCGGCAGTGCCATCGGGGCCGACTTGGTGGCCGGGGCAATCAGCAGCGACACCCCGCTGCCAATCACGGTGCATCGGGGCTACGGCTTGCCCGCGTGGGTCGATGGGGATACGCTGGTGATCGCCTCGTCTTACAGCGGGGGCACCGAAGAGACGCTCAGCGGTTGGCGCGCGGCGGCTGAGCGAGGGGCGCGCCGGCTGGCGGTGACGACCGGTGGCACGCTGGCGGCGGAGGCCGAGGCCGAGGGGCTGCCGCTGCTGACCTTCCGCTACGACTCCCAACCCCGCGCCGCGCTGGGCCACTCCTTCACTCTGATGTTGGGCGTGATGTGGAAACTGGGGCTGATCGACGATCCGACCCCCCGTGTGAAAGCGGCGGCCGATTTGCTGGACGAGGCGCAGCAGGCGTGGGGGATAGCGGAGCCGGTCGAGGCCAACTGGCCGAAGCAGATCGCCCAGTGGTGGAACGGCGCTTTACCCGTGGTTTTTGGCGCGGAACATCTGGCGGCGATGGCGCGACGGTGGACGACGCAGATCAACGAGAACAGCAAGGCGTGGGCGCTCTGGGCCGAGATGCCGGAGCTGAACCACAACCTTGTGGTCGGCCTTGAACGGGCGTCGACCGTGCGCCGTGATGCGCGGGTGATCTCGTTGTTGAGCACGAGCTACCACGCCCGCAACCGCGCCCGCTTCGACATCACCCACAGCCTGCTGGACGAGGCCAACGTCGCGGCCACCACCATCGAGCCGCGCGGCGAGGAGCGCATCGGCGAAATCCTCTGGACGAACCTGCTGGGCGACTACGCCAGCTACTACCTCGCCATGCTCTACGCCGTCGATCCCACCCCCGTCGAGCCGATCCGCCAGTTGAAAGAGGCGCTGGCGGGGTTGTAGGGGGAGGCTCACCAAAGCGGCCTATTATGCCGACGCAGAAAGGGGGAAGGGGACGATAGCGAAGAAGGGCCGGAAGGGGGCGCGAATAATCTCTAGACAGCAGCTCCTTTCCCTTAAACCCCTTTCGCCCCCACGCCGCACCCTATGCGCTGATCGCCCATGCAGCAGATCAATCTGTCTGCCATATATCCCGCACAGCAGCGCGAGGAAAACGAGGGGTGGCGTTCGTTAGGGGAGGGGGCGACGAACGTTCAGCCCTTCGATCTGTTCAAAATGGCGGAGGGTGTCGGTGAGCCGCTCGTAGCCAGAGGCGAGGGCCGTGGCGGCGATCAGACTGTCATGCGCACCGATCGACAGCCCACGAGCACGCAGCGCTTCGGTCAGTTGGGCGTAGAGTCGCGCCTCAGGCAGATCGAACGGTAGTATGGGGATAGTCGCGAGGAGGCGTTCGACGAAGGCCTCACGTGGGATGCGGCGCTCTGGCGTGTCGGCGCGATAGATGCCCGTGATCAGCTCGGAAGCGGTGATGCTGGCCAGCGCGACCGGCATCTCATCGTCGTTCGGTAGCGATCGAACGCTCATGCCACGACGTTCCAGCATAACGGCTTCTGTAGGGTCAAGAGGATAGGGGTAGGGGATTGCTCTGCCACGTTCTATGATCTGCCGCCAACGTGTGCCGTCAAGCAAAGTTCGGAGGGATGAATGAACAGACTGTTGACCACAGCCTGGAAAGTCGTGAAAGTGGGGGGCTGGTTCCCCTTGCTCGTTTTCGCCTTACATGTAGTGATCAGCCGGATCCTGCACCTCTATCTTTACTGGCCCACGGTGGATATCCCCATGCACTTTGCCGGTGGGCTTTCTATCGCCTATTTCGTCTCTTGCGCTTTCCAAACCCTTCCGCGCTACTTTGCGCAACGAAGCCGGACCGTGCTGCTCGAGCTGCTCCTGATCGCAACGCTCACGACCACGGCCGCGGTCTGTTGGGAGTTCGCCGAATTCGCGATTGACCAACTGCTGGGGAGCAATGTGCAAGTCAGCCTGGCAAACACCATGCAAGATATGGCGATGGGAATGCTCGGCGCGACCTTCATCATCCTGATCCGATCACGTCACCTTAACGTCGGGTTCCACGACTTGCGAGAGATCGCCTCCGATTGGTCTCGCGGCGCGGCGGCCTAACAGCGCAGGTTGCGAAGAGCCAGCAAACTATTAGCCCGCGACAACGTCATCGTGCGGCCAGATGCGCCGCCCGCGAACCGCCGTTCTCATCCTCAATGTCGTGCGCCATCGAGCGGGGAGCGCTGACAAGCGGTCCGGACGATGTCGACAGTCGGCGATTTGTCGGAGGCTCCTTACGCGATAGAGGGTTCACGCCTCTGCACTGTGCGATCCGCAAGAGGCCAGCCAAACGCACATTACGGCCACAGGTTCGCCCTGGCACTTTGCAATAATTTTCGATCTATGGGCGCTATGGTACGCTTTTTCACCGGATGTAGGGGCTTATTTCTGCGCCCCTGGTGTGACTTCTCAGCGTGCATTCTGCGTGGCACCGGAAGGTTCTTCCGATGGATGACTCATCCCTGCTCCAAACCAAGTTCTATCGGCCACGCCGCCGCGCCACCCATGTGGTTCGGACACGGTTGCGCCACCTGCTGAACCGTTCTGCGGAGCGGGGCTGGGTGTTGGTCGTGGCTGGCGCCGGTTTCGGCAAGACGACGGTGATCGCTGATTGGACCGAAGCCTGCGCACAGCGCACCTGCTGGCTCTCGCTGGACCGCATCGACAGCAACCCTGCGCGCTACTTTGCCTACCTGATTGCGGCCATTGAACAGCGCCAACCTCAAGTTGTCGATGGCCTTTCCGCGTTGCTGAACGCCGCCCAACGTCAGAACCATTACGATACCTTCGTGAACGCGCTGCTCAATCGGATGGCACAGCTCGATGAGCGGCTCATCATCGTGCTGGATGACTACCATCGGATTGAAGACGAGCAGATTCACCGCGCGATGAACCACCTGCTCACCCACAGCCCGCCGCTGGCCACCTTCGTTCTTCTCACCCGCAGCGACCCGTCCTTGCCACTGGCGCGGATGCGCGTCAGCGGTAAGCTGACCGAGCTGCGTGCGGACGCGCTCGCGTTCACCGTGGATGAAGCGTCCCGATTCTTTAACGAATCCTTTGGCTTGAGCCTTAGCGATGAACAGGTTCAAGCCCTGAGTCACCGAACCGAGGGATGGAGCGCTGGATTGCAGATGGCCGCCTTGGCGCTGCAAACGTCTGATCAAGATCCCGCCCACTTCATCAAGAACTTCACCGGCAGTCACCGGCATGTGATCGACTACTTGGTGGAGGAAGTGCTGCGTGGCCAGCCCGCTGAGGTGCAGGATTTTATGATGCAACTGTCGCCGCTGCGTCAGTTCAACGTCGCGCTATGCAATGCCGTGCTGGATGAAAGCGGCGCCAGAAATGCCGCAGTGATGCTTGACTACTTAGAGACACACAATCTCTTCCTCATTCCGCTTGATGATTCACGGCAGTGGTATCGCTACCACCACCTCTTCGCCGATCTGCTACAGGCCGAGCTGGAGAAAGTGCATCCAGCGGCCACAGTCGCCATCCATCTGCGAGCCGCAGACTGGTATGAGTCGGAAGGTGACCACGCGGAAGCGATTGACTATGCGCTGACGGGGGGCGATTATGAACGCGCTGCGGCGCTGATTCAGGGCCAACTCACATCAACGATGTGGCAAACGGCGCTCAGCACGTGGCAACGCTGGCAACACCTACTGCCTCCGAGTTTCGCCGCCGATTACCCTGTGTTGGCAATCACCATGGGGCAGGCGCTAGCCGTCAGTGGTCGAGTGCATGAAATGATTCCGCTCTGGCGCCGGATTGAGCGGGATGGGCTGCCCCTCTTTGGCCGTCTTATCCATGCCTACCTGAACGCCGATGACGCGCACGATGCCGATTACTTTGCGACCCTGGCGCAGGAGGCGCAGTCACAATCCCTCGATCAGGCGGAACTGATCATGCTCTCTTTTGTATTGGGGAGTACCGGGGACTATCGTGCCGCTGGCCGTACGGTGGACCAAGCCGCCGCCGAGAGCCAGCGCGTGGGCGATGATTTTTCAAGCTGGATGGCCCTCATCCATCGCTGCCGCTTTTATATTCAGCTCGGTGCTTTGCGTCATGCGTACGAGCTTTGTCAGACGGTATTGTCGCTGGTGCCCTCACTGTCGCCCGCAGCGCGAGACCTGCTTGGCCTTGCCTACACCTCGTTGGGCCGAATCTACCTAGCGTGGAACGAGCTGGAACGCGCGGAGGCATACCTTCAGCAAGCGCTGCGCCATGTGAATGAAACAGGATTTCGGATGGCGGTCTTGCCACATGCAACAATGCTCTTGGCGGAGACGAAGCAAGCACAGGGTCGAACGGATGAGGCCCAACGTCTGGCTGCGCGTGCCGTCGATCATGCCCGCCGCTTTGATTTTGCATCGGAAGCCCTATGGTTGCAGGCCTACGAGGCGCAGCTCTTTCTGCGACAGGGTAATGTGGCCGCGGCCGCCGCTCGTTTGCTAGAACAAAGCAAATTGCCACCCTCGCGCTTCTACCCGCAAAGCATCTATACGCTCGCCACGGCACAGCTTTATCTGGCACAGAATCGCGCGTCGCGCGCTGTCGCCCTTCTGACGGGGTTGGTGGCGGAATTACCGGACATTCATACGGTGGAGGCGTGGGTAACCTTGGCCCTAGCGCGCCAGATGCAGGGCGATGGCCAACACGCCGGTGTGGCGCTGACCACCGCCATCGGCCTCGCCGAGTCGGAGAACCAACGGCGGCCCTTCCTCAATCAGGCCGATCTGCACGGCAAACTGTTGGTGCGGCTGCTGTCGCGCATGGCGGGGGAACAACCCGACAACCGATTCGTGCAAACGCTACTCGCTCTGCTGCCCGCCACCGAAGAGGACGCGGCGGCCCAATCCAATCTGACCGAGCCGCTCAGTGAGCGCGAACTGGCGGTGCTGCGACTGATTGCGGCGGGCCATTCCAACAAAGAAATTGCCGCAGAGTTGATGCTGGCGGTCAGCACGATAAAGTGGTACATCAATGTGCTGTACAGCAAGCTACACGTTCGCTCGCGCAGCCAAGCCATCGCGCGCGCCCACGAGTTAAAGCTCCTCACGCCCCCCACAGGCGGTGACGCCCGCTAACATTTGCGCCCTTCCCCTCCATAAGAGGCGATGACTCCCAGTCATCGCCTCTTTTTTCTCCTCCGCCCACCCTTCCCACCCCCCTTTCCCACCCTTGGGTGGAATACAACAGCCCCCCTATCTGTCATAGTGGCATCGGTTTCGTCGCCGCCACTCGGCGCGGTCGGCTAGTCACCATCAGATCACAGGGAGGAACAGCATGAGCGTGACAACACAACAAAAAGAGGTGGTCCAGCAGAGCTTTGCGCAAGTCGTTCCCATTGCCGACCAAGTGGCGGTGCACTTCTACGACCGGTTGTTTCAACTTGACCCTACCTTGCGCCCGCTCTTCGGCGCGGAAATGAACGAGCAGCGGATGAAGCTGATGCAGACGCTCAACGTGTTGGTGAAGGGTCTGAACAATCTGACGGTGCTGGTCCCTGTGTTGCAGCGACTGGCCGTGCGCCACGTCGGCTACGGGGTCCATAGCGACCATTACGCCACGGTGGGAGAGGCCCTGCTTTGGGCGCTTGAGCACGAGATGGGAGACGCCTTCACCCCAGAGGTGCGCGAGGCGTGGGCCGCTGTCTACCAACTGATCGCGGCGGTGATGATGGAAGCAACAGAGGCCGTGGCGGGGCCAGACCGACGATCCAATCAGAACAAACGCTTTATGGCGCGCTTCATTGACGGGGTGATGAATCAACAAAAGCTTGAGCTGATTGACCGCTACGTGGCCGACGACTTCGTGGAGCATGTGCCCTTCCCGGGTCAAGGGCCGGGCGCGCAGGGGCTGAAGGAGACCATTGCCCACCTCCATGCCGCATTTCCGGACACTCATTGGTCGATCGACGAGCAGGTTGCCGAAGGGGAGAACGTCGTCACACGCTTCACGTGGACAGGGAGCCATCAGGGTGACTTTCTCGGCATCCCCGCCACGGGGAATGCGATTCATCTCTGGGGCGTGGTGATCGATGTCGTGCGCCACGAAAAGTTCTGCGAAAGCCGCCTGATCATGGATATGCCAACCCTGATGCAACAGTTAGGACAGGCCTAATGGCGAGGCCGCTGAGAACTCTCTTACCGCAGAAGAGGCCGCCACTCACGGCAGTCCACGGGCTGCGCAACCGCGCTTCAAATCACAAATGAAATGTATCCACCTTCGTTATAGCAACCACCAAACGGCAACAGGAAACCTTATGAATCCTCACAACGCGCCCGATACACCCACCACCCACCCTCTAGGAAAGGCCATGAACTCTCACAACGCTTCCGATACGACCGACCGCCACGCCATTGTCATTGGCGGCAGCGTGGCGGGGATGCTCGCCGCGCGTGTCCTCAGCGATTTCTTCGCACGGGTCACCGTGGTCGAGCGTGATCAGTTCCCTGACCAAGCGACCTTCCGCAAAGGGGTTCCCCAAGGGCGTCATGCCCACGGGCTGCTGGTACGTGGCATCAACATTCTGGAAGAATATTTTCCTGGCTTTGTGGAGGCCTTACTCAAGGACGGGGCACAGTTTGTCAACATGGGCAGCGGGGTGACCTTCTATATCGCGGGTAAGCGGCTGCCGTCCTTCGAGTCGGCGCTAGAGTTGCTTTCCTGCAGCCGCCCACTGATCGAACATGTCATTCGCCGCAAGCTACAGGATCACACGAATGTGCAAATCCTGTCCGGATGCCGCGTTGAAGGGCTCTGCACGGACGCTGAACAACGCCGTGCTACCGGGATTCGCTATCGGCAACGTGATGAGGAATCGGGGGCGCTCTCCGAGCTTTCCGCTGATCTGGTCGTCGATGCCAGTGGGCGCCGTTCTCCGTTGCCCAAATGGTTGGCGCAACTCGGCTACACACCGCCCGAAAGCGTGTCGGTCGATGCCAAGGCGGGCTATGCCAGCCGTCTCTATCGTCTGCCGGCAGGGAAGGGCGATGTCCCCATGGCTTACTATATGCCCGAGGCACCCCAACAGTCGCGCGGCGGCATTGTGATGCCGATCGAGAGTGACGCGGATGAAAGACTCATTCTGGTTACCCTGATCGGCCTCAATGGCGATTACCCGCCGTCCGATGCGGCAGAATTTGAAGCGTTTGCGCGTGGCTTACCGGCCTCGCTCTTCAAGACTGTTATCGACGGTGCCGAACCGCTCGACGCCCCTTACGGCTATCGACAGGTGGAAAATCGGTTGCGCAAGTACGACAAGCTACCACGCTATCTGGAGGGAGTCGTCGCCGTCGGCGATTCCGTTTACGCGCTCAACCCCGTCTACGGGCAGGGGATGACGGTGGCCGCACTGGCGAGTCGTGCGCTGCACGAGGAACTTGCCGCTCACCAAGCGCGGCAGGGGCTGGACGACCTGACGGGGCTGGCCAAGACCTTCCAACGCAAGCTGGCGACGGTCATCGACGCGCCGTGGCAGCTCGCCACGGGGCAAGATCTACGTTGGCCGGTGGCGGCTGAGGGTCATCAGACGCCAATAGCGACGCGCCTTGTACAGCGTTACTTCGACACCGTACTGCGAACCATGCCCGGCGACACGGTCGTGGCTGAAGCCTTCTTCCATGTGCAAAATATGCTCAAGCCACCGACCACACTCTTCCATCCCACTGTCGTCTATCGGGTGTTGCGGGCGCGGCGGGCGACTCGTAGGATGCCGCTCGAGGCGTCGCGTGCCCCCCGGAGAAGGGTGGCGGACGAGACCGCCGAACGGTCGCTGGAAAAGGTAAGCTGACCCTTACGGCCAACCCCAACAGATCGCTGCCGCCTTGTGCGCAAGGCCGTAAAGCCCCTCTCTTTTGAAACAAGGAGAGGGGCTTTGGTTTTGCCTCGCTGAAAAATCGTTGCCCATGGGACAATCGAGGCCGTGCCCTTCATCCCATTCAACGCCGCGCCCCGGCCCATCTCTTGATATGGGGAGCTGCCACATCCCGATTCCGCTGATGCGGCTCCCCGCTGCGATGACCCGTTTGGGACGGCTCCCTCCCTCGTCAAGCATTGTTTTCTGGTGCCCCGCCCGCCAACGTGCTGCCGCGCGGAGGCACGATGCCTTTTGCCGCGCTCCATACATGGCCCCCTCTGCGCGGCCCTGCGTTGTGGGGCGGGGTGATTCGCACTCTTTTCTCCGCCTCTTTTCCCACCGAGCGGGTGGCGAATGTAGGCGGGGCGCTCAAAGCGGGAACAACGTGCAATGCTGTGCCGCTCTCTTCTGTCATGTGGAGTCCTTCTTTTCAGAGGGATAGGATACAACTGCTATAGTCTGCCTTAGGCAAAGGGATCTCAGTCGGAATCAGGCGCCGTGAGCAAGGGGCGATTCAAAAAGACGGCCCCCACCGGTCGGCGCACGGCCACCAACAAGGGTAAATCCATCATGAACCAGCACTATATCGAAACCAATGGCATCCGTTTGAACGTTGTCCAAGAGGGGCCGAACGACGGGCCGCTGGTCATTCTGTTGCATGGCTTCCCCGAGTTCGCCTATGGCTGGCGGCGGCAGATTCCTTTCCTCGCCACGGCGGGCTATCGCGTCTGGGCACCTGATCAGCGGGGCTACAACCTCAGTGATAAACCGGAGGGAATCGGGGCCTACACCCTTGATGAATTAGCGGCCGATGTGGTCGGTCTGATCGATGCAGCGGGGCAGAAGCAGGCCTTTCTGGTCGGACACGACTGGGGCGCAGCGGTCGCGTGGCAGGTGGCTGCCCGATATCCCGATCGGCTGGCGAAGATGGTCATCATGAATGTTCCCCATGGCGCGGTCATGCAGAAGCAGTTGCGGAACAGTCTCACCCAGCTACGCAAGAGCTGGTACATCTTCTTCTTCCAGCTTCCGTGGTTGCCGGAGCGCATGGCCCGCCTCTGGAATTGGAAGGGGATTGAACAAGCCCTGATATCAAGCAGCCGATCCGGCACCTTTACCGCCAGCGATCTGGCGCACTACCGTCAAGCGTGGTCCCAGCCACATGCCTTCCAATCGATGGTCAACTGGTATCGGGCCGTGATCCAGAAGCCGCCCCAACGCACTGCTGGCCCGCGCATCACCGTGCCGACGTTGCTCATCTGGGGCGTGCAAGACAAGTTCTTAGGGCGAGAGATGGCCGCACCGAGCATTGAGCGCTGTGATGACGGACACCTCGTCTTCATCGAAGAAGCAACCCATTGGGTGCAGCACGAAGAAGCAGCGCGGGTCAACGAATTGATCGCGGACTTTCTACGCGACAGCGGGTAACGAGACCGCTGCACGGGGAGAAATAATGGATCCGCCCCATGAGATTCGCGCGTTGTTGCAGGCGGGCTATACCGCGCGTGACGTTGCTCGCGTGGATGCCTTATGCCACTGTTCACCGAGGACGTTGAGGTGATTGGCACCAACGGGGTCAGGCCGGGCGAGGCGGAGTGGTACACGAACCGCGAGGCGGCCAAGAAATGGCTGGAGGGCGATTGGGAGGGATGGGGCGATCTGCGATTGGCTCTGTAAAACGCCCCGATTCGCGCTAGGGGTGACGTCGGCGGGGTAGCGCTCACTGCCACGGTGTCGCAGCAAGCGGTGACTCGTCAAGCGAAAGGGTAGGGCGCTGAGACCGGTCTCGTCGATGATCAATCGACTATCGACGCCCAATCATCGCACGTTTTCCTATGTCTTGGCAAGGCGTACGTAATATTTGCTATGTATTGTGACCTAACCCAGTCAGAGGGATGAGAGGTCGCTGATTTCCGATAGGCGGGCTGGCCGAGCGTTGCCCATCAAGCCCGCCTCTGTGAAACACTTTCGGGGGTAGCGGTGACCTCATCCCCAAGCTGTCCGGCGGCCTCTGGCGCCGGTCCGTTTCTTGGGGCGCTGATAAACGATAGGAACATAGAGAAAAGGAAAGAAAAGCAATGACTGACACATCCGTCTTGACGGATAAGCGGTTCACGAGTCTCAAACGATTCAATCTCATCATGGGTTTCTTGCATCTGATCCAAGGCGTTTTTATGATCGTGGTAAGTAATGACACGACCTACCCGATCTATACCAACTACCTGAACTTCGATCCGGCTACGTTCACCTTACAGCCGAATTCACAGCTCTTTTATGAGTTACCCTTCGGTCCAGCGGTGGCGATGTTCTTGCTCATTTCCGCGGTGGCCCATTTCTATCTGGCCACGATTGGCTATCGGCGTTATGTAGCGAATCTACAGAAGGGGATGAATCCTGTTCGCTTCTATGAATACGCCCTCAGTTCCTCGCTCATGATCGTCCTGATCGGTATGCTGATCGGCCTTTGGGATCTCGGTGCCATCCTGTTGCTCTTCACGCTCAATGCCACGATGAACCTCTTTGGCATCATGATGGAACTACACAATCAGCATACCCAAAAAACTGATTGGCGCGCGTTCATCTATGGCTGTATCGCGGGCTTTGTCCCGTGGGTCGTCGTCACGCTCTATTTTGTGGGTGCGGTGAACTCGGGTGAGGCCAAGCCCCCCGATTTTGTCTACATCATCATTCCCACCCTCTTCGTATTCTTCAACATCTTTGCCATCAATATGGTGTTGCAATACAAAAAGGTGGGTCGGTGGAAGGATTACCTCTTTGGCGAACGGGTTTACATCATCCTCAGCCTCACCGCGAAATCACTGCTCTGCTGGTTAATTTGGACCGGCACGCTGGCTCCCATCTAGCACGACGCGCTGCGCCTCCGCCGTGCTGAGGACCAAGCGCAGGGCCGGTTGCCCACGAGCGCCTACCCCGCTCCCCAACGCCCCACCGCGCTGGGGGGCGCTGCGTTTTGCCGCGCTCAAGCAATGCCCCTCACCGCGGCGCGGCGTTGTAGCGCGGGGGATCTGCGCTGCATTCGGCAGCGCAAGGTCAACGGGGATGACGCGGAAATAGCGGGGGCGGACTATTGCCTTTGATCAACATAGACCTTCTCTCATCCGTTCCAGCTCCGCCAGCCACAGCGCCGCCTGCGCATCGCTCGGCATCCGCCAATCGGCGCGGGGCGAGAGTGAGACAGAGCCGACCTTCGGCCCATCCGGCATGGCGGAGCGCTTGTATTGACTGCCGATGAAGCGTTGGTAGAAGCGGCGTAGCCAGTGGAGGATCGTGGACTCGTCGTAGCGGCCTTCAAAGGCGAGGCCCGCCAGGTAAAAGACTTTGCGGGGCGGCATACCGTAGCGCACCACGTAGAAGAGGAAGAAGTCGTTCAGATCGTAGGGGCCGATGCTCTCCTCGGTCTTCTGCGCCAATTGACCCTCTTTGTCCAGCGGCAACAGTTCGGGGGTGATCGGCGTTGCCACGATGTCGTGCAAGGTGGCAGCAGTCTCGCCCTCGTATTGCGTCTCCGCCACCCACTGCACCAAGTAGCGCACCAGTGTCTTCGGCACCCCGGCGTCGACGTTGTACATGCTCATGTGATCGGCGTTGAAGGTCATCCAGCCGAGCGCCAGTTCGGAGAGATCGCCCGTGCCCACGACGAAGCCACCGACTTGGTTGGCCACATCCATCAGAATCTGGGTCCGCTCGCGGGCTTGGGCATTCTCGTAGGTGACATCGTGCTGCTGCGGGTCGTGGCCGATGTCCGCGAAATGCTGGACCACCGCGTCGTGGATCGGGACGATGCGCAGCGTCACGCCGAGCTGCTCGGCCAACCGCTCGGCATTGCCGCGGGTGCGCGCCGTGGTGCCAAAGCCCGGCATTGTGATCGCGACGATTCCCGCGCGGTCCAGGCCGAGTCGATCAAAGGCACGCACGGTGACAAGCAGCGCCAACGTCGAATCCAGGCCGCCCGAAACCCCGATCGTCACATGCTTCACGCCGACGTGGGCCAGCCGCTTCGCCAGCGCGGTCGACTGGATGGCAAAGATTTCTTCGCAATGGTCAGCGCGACGGGCGGTATCCTGCGGCACGAAGGGACTCTGGGACAGGGGGCGGTTGCGTAAGATCGTCGGCGCGGGGGCATCGGCGTGGGCTAGGTTGAAGGGGATGCGCCGCACTGGGCCGCGTGGTCGTTGATCCCCAAAGGTGCTGTTTTCCAGCCGTTCGTGACTGAGGCGCTGCAAATCCAGATCGGCAACCACCCATTGCGTCTCGAACTGGAAGCGCTCACTTTCGACCAGCAGCGTCCCATCTTCCGCGATCAGACAATGGCCGCTCCAGACAGTGTCGGTCGTCGATTCGTTGGGGCCCGCGCCCGCGTAGCAATAGGCCGCCAGACAACGGGCCGACTGCTGCTTGACCAGCGCTCGCCGGTAGCCGACCTTCCCCAATACTTCGTTGCTGGCCGACGGGTTGAGCAGCACCGTCGCGCCGTGCAGTGCCAGGTTGCCGCTGGGCGGTTCCACCGCCCACAAATCCTCGCAGATTTCGATGCCGATCGTGGCCCCTGCCACGTTGGCCGCATCAAACAGTAGATCCACGCCGAACGGCACCGCTTCTGCGCCAATCCTCACCCGCTGGTCGACGATCTCCGCGCCGCTGCTGAACCAGCGTGCTTCGTAGAATTCGCGGTAATTCGGCAGCCAGCTTTTCGGCACGATGCCGAGGATGCGCCCCTCCGCCAAGAATGCCGCCACGTTGAAGAGTCGCCCGTCGACCGCCAACGGCAGCCCCACCGCCATCGCCAGCCCATGGGTGGCGGTAACGTCGGCCAAGGGGGGCAGCGCGGCCCGCGTTGCCTCCAGCAGCGTGTGCTGGAAGAAGAGATCGCCACAACTGTAGCCCGTCACCGACAGCTCGGGTGTGAGCAGCAGTTGCACGCCCTCGTCGGCGGCCTGCGCGGCGCTCTGGATGAGCTGCGCCACATTGAAGGCCACATCGGCGACGCGAAGCGCGGGGGCGGCGGCGGCGACCCGCAGCAGGCCGAGTTGGCTGCGGGTGAGGGGAAAGGCGGCCATAGCTTATTCCTCTGGATAGGCACAGAATGTTGGGGCGAGTATACCATCAGCGCGTTTTGCCGTCACGAGCGCAAAAACAAAAGGGCGACAGCTAGTCGCCCTTTTACGGTTATGCACGGCACGGTTACGCCTCGGGGTCGTCATTGGTTTCAAAGTCGAGCGCCACGCCGTTGTTGCAGTAGCGCAAGCCGGTGGGTCGCGGCCCATCGTCGAAGACGTGGCCCTGGTGACCGCCACAGCGCGAACAGTGGTATTCGGTGCGGGGCAGAATCAGCTTCCAATCGCGCTTCGTTTCCAGTGCCCCCTCGATCGGGGCATAGAAGCTGGGCCAACCGGAACCGCTTTCGTATTTCGTCTCCGACCTGAAGAGCGGCTGACCGCAGCCCGCGCACTTATAGACCCCCTCACGCTTTTCGTGGTTCAACGGGCTGCTGCCCGCCCGCTCCGTCCCCTCGCGGCGCAGCACGTTGTAGCGCTCTGGGTCGAGTTCGTCCCGCCATTCCGCATCGCTTTTCTTGATTTCGTAATCGCTCATCCCATCCCTCCTATCGGTCAAACCATTGCTACGGATATTGTAGCATAAGCGCGCGCTAGGCAGTCGAGCACAATGTGACGTTCAATCCAAGGCAGATGATCGGTGTGGCTATCTGTGGACAGTCCCGGTTGCACGCCACGGGCCGATAAAAGGCGGCAAGCGCTTGGGGCGCCCAACTCGTGCGTACTCCCCCCTACGCGGCTTTGGCGCGTGGCCACCGTTTCCCCTACCCCCTACACCGCCTCCTGATCCGGCTCTGCGGGCGCGGCTTTTTCCGAACGGGCGACCGCTACCGCCAGAACCGCCAAGGCGATTAGGTAGGCGAGGCGGCCCGTCATGCGATTGCTGAACAGATCATAGAAGAGGTAGAGGCTCGTGGCCACGAGCGGCCCCAGCAAGGTGAAGCTGATGCCCGCCATCCAATCGGCGGGGTGAAGCTGGGGGATGGGGCCGTACATCTTAAGCCGATCGAAGGGGATACGGCGTGCCGCAACGTAGCCGAAAAAGAGCGGAATCAAGAGTAGCAGCATGCGAACGAGGGTGGGGAGGGCAGGCAGGGCGAAGTAGTGCCAGCCCAAAACGAAGAGCAGGATCAGCAACAGGAAGGCGCCAAAGCCGACGACCGCCCCGATGTAGCTCAGGAGCCAGAGGGTGAAGCGCCGTTTGCGGCTATCCAAGTCGAAGCGATCATAGCCGTCGGGCCGTGTGACGAAAGAGAGCAAAAGCGGCACGACGAGGCTGGCGCTGCCGAGCATCGCGAAAGCTGTGAGACGGACGGCCGGTGGCAGCGGCCATACCAGGGCGGGCGCGGCCAGCCACGTCGCCACGGCCCAAAGGAGCAGCGCCACGCAGGTTGCCACGATGCTCTGCGGGGCGATCCGCTGGGGCAAGGTGCCGAGCAGGTAAAGCGCCATCCCGGCCCAACTGCTCTTTTCGTGGTCGGACGCCTCGTCCAAACGGAGAAAATCGTTGAGCCAGCCACGCAGGGCCGCGCCTAACCCAAAGGGTGGCCGTGGGTCGTGCGGTGGGGGGGCCGGGGGGGGCGTTGCGGGTGGCGCAGGCTCGACATCGAAATAGGCAAAGCCCGACGCGCGGAAGAGCGTGGCTTTTTCGTCGGGGGTGCAGCGCAAGAGCCGGGCAATCGCCTTGACCTGATTCAACGAAGTCGGCATTCGGTCGCCGGAACACCAACGATTCACCGTGGAGGGACTGACGTGCAATTTGTCAGCCAGCCAGCGTTGGCTGCGGCCCTCTGCCTCCAACTGCTCCGAAAGCAACTGAGCGAAGGTGATTTTGTCCATAATCGCCCCTATCCAACGCTTGAAACGAGAAAAATCGAGCAAATTTCCGAATTGGCATCACTCTGTTGCCCAATTGGCAACACTCTGCGGTTAGGGTAGCGGCAGATCGATCTGATGTCCGTCCCACACGGGACCACTCAACCCCATAAAAGCAGAGAAGGCATCGGGGAAACGTACGTGCCACCCATCGGTGGTGAGGCCTCGATCTGATGACCCTCCGCAAGAAGAGGAGCCATCATGAAAGCTATCCTGCGTCGTTTGACCGTCGTACTCGCCTTGCCCGCTATCGCCGTCGCGGCCCAACTGGGCGTTGCCATGCACAGCACGCCAGCCGCCGTTCAATCGGCCCACGGCCCAGCGTTGGCGGCGGGTGAGGGGGCCACGCCGACACCGACCGCCACGCCCGTCACGGATGACAACTGCCAAGATGGAACCTGTGGCTAATCCGTAGATACGGCTGGGTCAGCGCTCCTTGGAGTGGCTGGCCCAGCCGCCGTTTGGGCGCGCAGCTTCCGTAAGCGGGTACGATGGCGATGTTGCTCCGCTGCATATGGCAGCCGCTCTAGCAACGCTTCTGCCTCATCGAGCAAGGCCGGAGCCTCTGCGGCGCGGTCGCGTGCCAGCCAGTCGACGGCCAGATTGAGCAGATTTTCGACGGCGAGTTGAGGCTGCTCTCCCGTCAGATGACAACTGTTGCCATAAAAGATCGCCTCTTCCCCCTCCTCAAAGCGCCCCAGCCCGATGAGCGCCCAGCCCACGTTGCTGTAAAGCAATCCTTCGCGGTATTTGTCGTGCATTTGTTGAAAGAGGGTACCCACCGCACGATAATGGTGGAGCGCCGTCTCGAATTCCTTCAACCCTTGGTAGACATTGCCCAAATTCATGCGGGCAATCGCCAGATGAAAGGCATCGTGCCGCGCCTCTAAGTGGCCGATCGCCTCTTTCAGCACCGCGATGGCGGCGTGGTGCTGCCCCATCTTTCGCAGTGCCGCGCTCTGGTTGACCAATGCCCACGCCGCATGGCGCAACTCGCCGTGGCGGGCGACAATCGTCGCTGCACGCTGGGAATAGTCGCTGGAACGTGCCCACGCCTCTTCGCGCAGTGCGATCACGCCCAGCACGAGGTGGCTGTACCCATACTCCTGCGCCCCCTCCTCGACCAGCGTCAGTGCTTCGTCGACCAACGCCGTCGCCAGATCGAGCTGATGATCCAGTATGGCCACGTAGGCGCAGCGGTTGAGCGAGCGGGCGGCAAGCGTTTTCAGATCAAGGGCAAGGAAGAGCTGTGCACTATCGCGATAATAGTGGCGAGCCTTTTCCCAATTCGAGTTTCGTTGGTGGAACAACCCCAAATAGTAATAGCAGTGGGCCACCGCTTCGCGGTCCGCTTGCTGTTGGCTCTGGACGGTCGCCTGCTGAAACAGGGCATTGGCGCTTTCCCAATGGCCATGGGTGTCCAGCGTGGGCGCGAGGGTGACAAGAAGTTGACGGGATTGTTGCGCAAAACGGGGATCGGTCAGCGTAAAGCCGAGGGTGAAGAGCGCTTGGTCGACATCGGTGTCGGCCAAAGCCACATCCGTACCCTCGACAGAACGGGTGAGTTGCGCGATGTTGCGGAGCGCATGTTGCTGAAAAAGTTGGTCGTAGGCGGTATGGGATGGCATGGCGGCCGATCTCTGAGCAGATCACAGCGGCAGCGGCCCCGGCAGAAAGATGATTTTCGAGCCGACTTTGGCACAAGCCGTTACGAAGCAGAACGGGAAGTAGGCGGGGTGACCGCTTCACGCTTGGGCTTCGTGTCGCACTTTGTGCGATGCTGGCCCCCTATACTTCTCTACCGCTGCTCAGTACGATCCATGACGAATGAGCAGGTTGGTGGGTAATTATGCTGAATTGAGACGGAAGGGCAACATCGGCATGATCCTACTTTGGATTGAGAATCAACGGGGCGCTCAGAGGCCCAACACGATGCGCACCACGAGCCGACCATACAGATGCAGAAGCAGCTCCTTGGCAGCGTAGTAGAGGGCCAAGGCCAATAGCAAGCGCCACCATTCTTCGCGGAGCCGAATCCGAAAGAACTGATGGAAGGCGAGCGCAACGACGGCCAGTTCCACCACATTCATGTAGTTGGCGGAAAGCGCTCGGTGGCGGGCGACCGTGGCGCTGCTGTCCCAAATCAGCAGCGGCAGCATGTTGATCAGGTTGACAATGATGACGCCGATCTGCGTGTAAGTGGCCATCACCAACGTCTCGACCGGGTTGTAGCCGAGCCGCCGCCAGAAGACGACCAGCCCTGCGATGAAGAGGGCGAAGAGACCGAGTGTGAAGGACCAGCGACTCCACGTGGCGACCTGCGCCATCACGGGGCCGAGTTGCTCTTGTCCGGCCAGCAGATAGTTGGTCCGACCGAGCATCAGCACCAGAAGGCCCACCGTAAAGACGAGGAGCGTGAAGGGGTGGACATGGCGCTTGCGTGCGCCCAACACATATTCGCGTGCCACCACGCCCGGCTTGCTGAAGAGCCGCAAGAGGGTATGCAGGGCCCCCATCTGGAACAACCGTTTGGATTGCCAGAACTCTTGCCACAGATCCCCGTAGGAGATCCGCTTCGACATGCCCTGACCACAGCCGCTGCAAAACGGCGTGGTACACGGGTTGCCACAGTTTCGGCAAAGGGGCGCGGCGAAATGGGCGTCGGTCACCACCATGTCCGTGTCGGCGAGATCCACGCCGCTTTTCGGCGGGACAAAGCTACGTAGCAGCGTGCCAGCGGCGCGGCGGAGTCGGATGCGTCGGCGTACGGGCGGGGACGGATCGGAGGTGGGACTGTCGTTGTTCATGGGGGGTCAGGGGGTGGGGCGGCGCCGGAGCCAGTGGTAGCCCAATAGCATCAGGAGGGCGAAGAGGGCGAGGGCGATCAGCGCGGCTTCTATGTCGCTCAGATAGCGGCCGAAAAGTTGCCAACCGCTTCGGTAGCTGCCGCCGATCTCCAAGCCGCTGGCGATGTCGAGGCCCTCCCAATAGGTGTAGCTGGGCCGAAGCACGTTGATCCATCGGGCGAGCCAGCCCAGCGCCACGACGGTGACGGCGCTGCCAGCCGCTAGCCAGAGCCATTGTGGGCGCGAAAGCCGCGTGGGTAAGGTTGATTCGCTCATCGGGACATGTCGCTCTTCTGATCACAACTATGCCAGAGATTGCGTGCGCCGTCAATCGCAGCCCCACGACAAAGCGGGGGCGACTATGCGCCCCCGCTGAGTCAGACGTTACGAATTATTGCGGTAGCAAGTCGTAGCTGAAGATTTCGAATTGCTGCATCTTTGAGGTGTCGGCATTCATGAACAGATTGCGGGCCACGAAGGTGTATGTCGTTCCCACTTCGAGCGGGCCGGCGCTTTGCAACGATGCGGTAGTCGGCAACAGATAGAGCATCAGCGTTTCACCGTCCGGACCGGTGGCACGCACCGCGCTATAGCCATCCTGAACCTTGATGCTACCGATTAGGTCGTCGCCGGGATCGGCGTCCAGCGCTTCCACCGTGGCGCTCAGGCGAATGACCGCGTTTTTGGTTTCTGGATGGTCATAGTTGCCCGCTTCTTCTTCCTCCACGAACTTGGCGTAAATTTCACCGAAGTTCTGGTATCTGATTTGATAATCGCGGTCGCTGGTATCTACGATGAAACCTTCCATCCCCATCAGGATCAGCTCGGTGGTGGTGGCATCACAGGCTGAACTTCCACAGATCGAAAACAGTTCGCCGGTTACATCGACAAGCTCTCTGTAGCCTTCAACAAAGTCGAGCGAGGCCCCCATAATGCCCGGGCCCACCGCCAACCCCGTCTCGCCCTGATTGGGGGCATAGACCACGACCACGCCGTTGCCCACATCCAACTTGCCGACGCGGAGTTGACGCATCATGATCCAAGCATACTCGTCGGCGCTGTACCCCCCAAGGTCGTCGACCACCATGGTTACGATTTCCGCTCCGGTCTGTTGCGCATGTTCAAAGTAGCGCTGTTCGGCGGCTTGTCGGGTGGTGGGGTCAAGAATACCCAACTCATCATAGATGAACTGCGTACCCTTGGACGGCAGCGCATTGGGGTCTGGCACAGGCAAGATATCCCCCTGTGCCGTTGCGGTCGTGGCCGTTTCCGCTGTGGGTTCCGCGCTTTCCACCGTCGGCTCGGCGGTCGGCTCGGCGCTTTCCGCGGTCGGCTCGGCGCTGCCCGCTGCGGGCGTGTCACCGAAGCCGGGCATGGTGAGGAGCGCGGTGGGGGCGCTGCCGCTGGAGCCGCTGTCGCAGTCCGTCCGGCCCGATTGCACGCAGGATTGCATCCACCCTTCGGTGATGGCGTCGACCCGCTTGCCCTGACCCGGATGGGTGGGCCCGTCCGGCCCTTCCGGCACGATCGACTTGATCGCGACCAGCGCGTCATCCAGGCTGGCGCCCATCTTTTGCAGCACGAAACCGCTGAATTTGTCGGCTTCCAACTCGATGGGCGGTTGACTGCCGCCGGGTTGCAAGGTGTGGCCCGACAGATGGTGCCCCACTTCGTGGGCCATGATGCTGACCGCGGCCCACTTGTTGCCGCCGACCATGCTGTTCACCGAGTCGATAAATTCAGGGTTGAAGCCGATGACGCGCACCAAGACGTTGTTCTCGTCGGGGAAGAGCACGGCAGCGGCGTTGGGAATATCGGCTTCGGTGATGTAAAAGTTGGTGGGTAGACCGGTGAACTGCATCACCATATCGATCATATCGACGCAATTCGTGGGGGGATCGCCGCCGATGCCAAAGGAGACCGACGTGCCGTCGTAGGAGCAGCTTTGCAGCGTCGCGGCGATTTGCTGGGCCACGGCCTCGCCATCGACCGGCGTGGCATCGGCGTTCTGCGCGGTTTCGTCCGTGGCGCTTGCATCGCTCTCGGTAGGCTCCGCAGCGTCGGTCTTCTCGTTTTCTTGTTCCAATACCGTGGTGGAAGCTGGCTCATTTTGGGCACTGTCGCGGTCGCCACATCCGACCGCGACCAACAGGAGAGACAATAAGAGGAGCAGCTTGAGGATGCCTCGGGCATGAATAGTCATTTGACAGATTCCTTTCGGGAAGATAAGAATTGGTTCGCGTCAGGACCGCGCAAGCGGCCCTTTTTGCCGACGTCTTCGTGCCAAAAAACGCCAGCCCCGAATGAAATGTTCCTGAGTGCTTGTTCAGCACAGGGGCTGCACGGTCGATATCATATGCCAAGAATCGTGGCCCTGCAATCGTGTGAATGCGCTCCGTCAACTTGTTCACAGAAGCGCAAAGGCCCCACCGAAATCGATGGGGCCTTTTACGTTGGATTACGATCTGTGATCAGCCTTGGGTCACCTGCAGTTTTCCAGCATCCGATGAGTTGGGGTTCAGCGTGAGTGCACGCAGCGCCGCCACTGCCGCGCTGTGGCTCATCCCTTGCCCCCGCAGCCGCGCCAGCAGCGCCGCGACGATCGGCGCGGCGAAGGAGGTCCCCGCCCAAAAGCCCCAGCCGTTGCTGTTCGGTGTATCGGCGCCATTCGGATTGGGGAACGGGCGCGTGAAGATGCCGAGCAGTCCAAGCTCCCCCTGGTTGGGGTCGTTGTTGGCGATGTCGACTGACGAGCTGTTCGAGCAATGGCTGACCCATTTAGAGCTTGTCAGATGGCGAATCATCCCACCGATTACTTGGAAGCCGTCCGAGGGGGGGCTGTCGGCCAAGTTGGAATAGGGCGTCATGCTGTTGTCGGCTTTGCTGGCCGCGACGCCCACCACGTTGTGGAGGGCCGCCGGGTATCGGGCGGGTGGGTGATTGCCGTTATGCCCTTCGTTGCCCGCGGCCGCCACAATGGACGCATTCTGCTCTTGCACCAAGGCAGTGATGATCTGAAGCATGATTCGCGGGACATTCAAGAGGCTGGGTGCGTTGCTAAAGACGTTGTCCCAATTCTGCCACGCCCCACAGCTACTGAGATGAGGATTGCCCGCAGCATAATCATTCTGCGGGGTCGCCAGCATGAAACTGCAGTTCAAAATGGCGGTCGCGTGCGGCTCTGACATGGCCGAAATGGTGGTGCTACCATTCGAACTGAGGTCGAGGAGCACCGTGGCAAAGCCCTCGGTGATCGACTCTAGCGTCCCGATCCCATATTTGTTAAGGACTTCGATCAAGGTGATCGGTGCGGCGGAGACAAGGGTGCGCAAAATCCCCGCGATGAACAGCCCATGATCGGAACTGTCGTATGGGGGGAAGGTGCTGTAAGGATTGGGGTTCCCTTCAAGCGTGCGGAGCAGCGGATTGCGTGCCACTCGAAAGTTGCTGCCACAAATGAAGCTGTCGTTGGTGCCGCTGGGGGCCGCAGTCATGAGCTGTGGGAGCAGTCCGTTCGAGCCAGACTGAACATATTGGCTGTAGATGCTCTGACAGGTGGTCAGACTGTGGGCCGAATCCAGCACATACAGATGCGTCCCGCTCCCCGTATGCTGGGGGATGCCATTGGGAAGGGTGAAGCTCGCTTGGTTCAGCGTCGCGTTCGGCGCTGCGGTCGGAACGCTGCCGGGGCCACCCGCACCCACTTGGCTGGGCGCGCTACTCATCAGAAAGTTGAGGGCCGCCGCGCGGAGCGTGAGCGCCGCGTTGCTCCCCTCCAAACTATCCAACCACGTGTCCACACCACCGTCTTCGGGCAATGAGTTGTACTCGTTATTTATGGCCTCCACCAAGCTGACCAACTCGCTATCCGTGGTATCGGCTAAGGTCAACGTGACAAGGGAGAAGCGGCGGGTGGACTGAGCACGAACAAGGGTAGCGATCGAGCTGGTTTCGTTACTGCTCAACGCATTTGAAATGGCCGTGTTGTTGGTTAGCCCGTCCAGGCCTTGTAGCCCACTGCGTAACTGCGCATCCCCTAGGTCGGGCTGGTGATCACAGAACAAGAGGAGTTGGTTGGGGGTAAAAAAACGAACTGCAAAAGGATCACTGGGTGCTTGTGCCATGAGGCTCTCCTAATTAACTGTACAGTACATCGTATGTAAGTATCACGAGCGCGGCTGGCCGCGCGACCGTGTTAACGGGGATGGATTGCCGATGAGGGTGAAAGCGCCCCAGTAGGCGGGGTGAAGCGCGGGATTTTCCTCGATCATTGTGCGTTGTGCCGCTCGCAACGCGGCGGCCTTGCTTTCGCCCGCCCGCAAGCGCTGATAGAAGGTCGTCATCAGCCGCGCGGTTTGGGCATCCTCGACCCGCCAAAGACTGGTGACGAGGGCACCCGCCCCTGCATAGAGCAGCATATGCCCCAAGCCCAACGGATCGTCACTGGCGCCGATGTGGGCGATGCCGGTCTCGCAACTGCTGAGCGTGATCAATTCGTAATCCATCGGCTGCTGCATGAGCTGTTGGGCGTAAATCGGCCCGTCGTGCAGGTGGATCGCGGAGAGATCGGGGTGATCGAGGTAGAATTCGCTATGGGCGGCGATGTGGAGCAACTGGGTCGGCGCTTGATTCAGCAGTCGGTCACTCACCGCCTCCTCTTCGACAAACGCTTGGCTTCGCCATAGCTTTGCCACGCGCTCGGCCTCGCGTTCGGCGTGGCGCAAGCGGCCCGCGTGCGAATGGGAGAACAGCCGCAACCCCTCGCTTCGCCTGACAGGGGGTGAGAGCAGCAAGCTGGCGGCAGGCAGTAACACGCTCTCATATTGCTCGACCAGCCACTGGCCCGAATCGAGCAGGTGGAAGGGCAGCGTGTGCAACGCGCCGAAAGGCACGATGAAAAGACGCTCAATGTCGGCGGGCAACTGGAGCGGCGCCAGCAACATTTGGTGCAACCGTTTGGCGTAGTGACGGAATTGTTGCACCAAAGCGCGGGCCGCAGGCGCCTGCGCGTCAATCAGCCGAGCACGATGGATGTTCTGCCGCAACTTGCGTTGGAGGTGGTCGAGCGTTTCGCTTTTCACGGCCAAGGCATGGGCCGTCACTTCACCCCGATGCAACACCATCGCCCACCACTGTTCCCCATCGTCGAAATATTCGATCAGCGCACTGCTCGGCGTCAGCACGTTGCCCAGCCGCGCCACCGTGATTTCCGGCGTCTGCAAGCTCCTTGCGACTTGGGGTTGCAGGAACAGTTGCTCGGTCAACCGCTGGATCTCCCGCTCACAGTGGCGCAATTCGGCACTCGGAATGGAGATCCGTTGGCGCGTGCCATCTTCGGGCGTTGCGAGCCGCTCAGCATCATATTGCAAGACATGGTATCGCGCGCGCTGCTGCTCCAGTTGTTTGAGCAACTGTTTGCTCTGTGGGTCATCTTTCGCCCAACGCCAATTTTCCGGCGTTGCCACCCGATCCAGCCACCGTTGCCCCTTTTCCCGCTCAAGGGTTTCCAGCGCCAGCCGCCCTTCGTTGCGCTGAAGCATCAGCCGCATCAGCCGCTGCAGCGCCTCTTCCTTATCCAGCATGAAGAGCGGATGGAGCGTGAAGGTGAGCTGACTTCTCATGCGACGAACAGTGGCGTGGGCCGCGCGGTAGCGCCATTTGGCGTGGTGGATTCGCCCCTGTTGTTCGGCGATGCGGCCCAAAAGCAGATGGGCACTGTAGCGCAGATCGATCACGTAGCACCGTTCGGTGGCCTGCAACAGCCGGAGGGCGGTGCGGCGGGCGGCGGTCAGCTCGCCAAGCGCAAGTTGACATTCGGCAATGACGCGTAGTGCCCGCGAAGCGTCGGTGCAGGCTTGCTCCTCATCCAAGATGGCGTGGGCTTGCAGGGCAAGGCCCATCGCGCGCCGATATTCGCCGCCCAGCATGGCCACTTGGCCACGGTGGAGCGTGGTCAGTGCCTGCCACGAGCGGGCGTGGGTCGAAACAAAGGTCGATTCGGCGCGCTGGAAGGCTTCGGTGGCGGCCAGAAGGTGCCCCATCTTCGCCTCTGCGATGCCCAAGTACAACAGTCCTTGCGCCATGAAAAAGTCGGAATGAACCGCTTCGCAGAGTTGGATGATCTCTGCGGCCCGCTCCTTCGCCTCCTTATAATGGTTGAGCGCAGTGTAACAAGCCACCATATCCTTCAGGCAACCCAACTGCTCATTCACCCATTCGTCGGCGATTTGCCCTTTAATCTTGTGGAGTGCCGCCAGTGCGTTGCGGTAATCGCCCCGTAAGCCCCAGAGTTCGGCGATGTTGTGTTGGGCCGTGAGCGCCGCTCGATCCTCTCCGCGCATTTCAAAGCGTTGGCCCGCACGCTGGAAGGCGGTTTCACATTCTTCGAACATGCCCAAATAACGATAGGCGTAGCCTTGGTTCAGATGGATCATGCCGATGTAGCCATCGGTGGCTTCGCCGTGACGTTGGGCGATCTGCAACGCTTGGTTCAGATACACCAAGGCGGCGCGGTAGTCCCCCTGATAGTTGTGGACCACACCTTTATTAATCATCAACGCCACCAGCCGGTCGTGACGTTTGGCACGCAGGAAGATGGCCTCGGCCCGCTCGGCATCGGCCAGCGCCTCGGCAGCGGCCTGCACTTCCATGCTCAGGTAAAGGCGCACGATGCGGGTCCGCGCCCAACCAATTTCGTCGTGAGCGGCGGCGAAGGCATTGCCCGCATGGCCCAACGTCTGCCAAGCGTCTTGGGCGCGGCCCAATTGACCGAAGGCGTCGCCCCGCACCATTTCCCCCAACCCCACGTAGGACAAGTCGTTCACCTCGCGGCCCACTTCAACGATCTGTTCGCCGATGACGAGCATCTGTTGGGGGTCGCTCAGCCGGTGGTGGTCGGCCTCCGTCTTCAGGGCAGCGACGAGCGCCGCAAGTTGATCGGGCGGCATCTCGCGGTAGTGGTGGCTGCGGTGGGGGCGGCTCTCTGTGCGATTGTGGGTCGACTTGGCTTCTTCTGACATGGGGTGACCAGCGCGATACGTGACTGACGGCGCAGAAAACGTGCGGCTAGGTTGGGCAGGGGCGGAGAGGATGGATTGCCCTACCCGCTATCCCGACTCCAGACGAGGGTTTCGCCATCACGGTTGGTGATGCGGAGCGTCACAGAATCGGAAAGCGCCAAATTATCGAAGGTAAATTCCCCAAACTCATCCAACGGCGCGGTACGTACGCTTTCGTCTTGGCGCAGTTCCACCAGCGCCCCGCTCCAGCGTGGTTGATCCGACGTTTCCTCGGTGACCAGTTGGCCCTCGATCCGATGGCCCTCCTCGTTGTGATGATCTTCGAGGAAAAGAGTCAGCCCCGGTGCTTCAAAAACATAGCTCGAATCGTCGTCCGCACCGCGCCATGCGCTGTCGTAGGGGGCCATGCTGGGGCGTAGCACCATTTCGTCCCACCGTGGGGGGAGCAAGGGAAGGCCACGTGGCGATTCCAGCGCCAAGCGCGGTGGCGCGTCGTCCGTGGCAAGGAAATCGGCCAGCAAGGCCACTTCATCGCGGCAGCGGCGACAGTGAGCCAGGTGACGAGCGAGGGCTTCGCGCTGGGCGGCGGGCAGCCGTTGTAGCTGGTACTCCCCCAGCGCGTCGGGCGTGGGGCAATCCCAACGATAAAGGAGGCGATGCAACGCGGCTTCTACCCGTTGGGCCGCATCGAGCTGCGCTTGCAGATGCGCGTTGGCCGCGACCTGCGCCTTCAGCGCCGCGTCTGCGGTGCCATCGATCAGTGCGCTTATCTGTTGATCGGATAAGTTTTTCATGATCTACTAAATCCCAGCTTCCATTCAACGGAAATTCCGTGCGACATGAGACAAAGTGGCGAGGATCCATGCGGGTAAGGCACGTTGCCATTACCGTACTTTAGGTTAATTAACGCGCTGACCCGACCTTTTTTGAACGGTAACTCGGCTCGAAGGGGAGACTCATCGCTCTGATACCGAAAGAATGGTACGCAATTCTTCATCATCGCGCAGCACGCGGCGGATCCGATAAAGCTTGCTGTAAATCTGTTGCACATCTTCCCAATCGTCAGGAAATTCCTCTACAATTTCGGAAGGCTTGAGTCCTTGAGCAAAGGCCGCATGGGCCAGTCGCTGGTCCCTCGCCTCCGGCAGAAGGGTGGCAATCCGTTCCCACGCCGCCAGGGGCGTGAGCAAGTTGGGCGAGACGGCCACATTCAACAAGCTGCTCTCGTCGTCCACTTGGTGCATACGGCGGCTCTGTGTTTTCCGCCAATATTGCATGATGGCGGAATGGACGCAGAGTTTCAGATATTGCATCACCTGCGAGATATGTTCAAAGCGGTCGAAATCTCTGCCCCGCAGCGCGAAATAAAATTTGGTCAGTGATTGCTGGACGAAGTGATCCGCTTCTTCTTGCGCAGCGGGATAGTGTGAATGCTGGTAGACCCAACGCCGCACTTGGGGTTCGTAAGTGCGGTAGATGGCGTTGAACGCAGCGCTGTTCTGTTCTTGAAGCGCGTGACGAAAGAGATCAAAGCAGTCGTGGCTGTGAACGTTGATCCCTTCGGCGTAACGGCTCTGTTCTTCGGCGCAACGCGCGGCGAGTGCCGAAATGTCGGTCATGGCGTGTGAGCCTTTGGCTTCTGTCGTTGGCGGAATAGCGTAGAACGCGGCAAGGTAGGAAGGTGAACCGCGAGGTTCTGACTTTGTTGATTGGTATCATATCACAATACCGTTTGCCTACAAGCGGCCCGATTGCGCGTTGGAGCGTGCAAGCGGGCCACTCGGCGTGCGCGGGGGTTTGCGTGGCAGGGGGTGAATGGTGAATGGTGAATAGCGAATGGGAGATGATAGATTGCCATTGCTTTGCAAGGCCACCGATGCCCTGTGCACCGAATAGAAGCCGACTCGCAGATAGCAAGCTCGCTATTGTGAAGCGGCACGGCCTTCGACGCGGCTCAGGGCAAGCTCCCTATGCCACAGATGATTCATATAGAAAGGCCCCGCCAGAATCTTGACCAAATTACTCAACAATGCTACCATGTGACCTATCTAACCCCACGCAAAGGCACTGCCGCTCACCACGGTGCTGCAAGAAATTGGCTCTACGGCGGCAGAAATCACCATCAACATTGAGGAGGCTGACCCCGCATGGCGGAACAATCGGTATTGGAAATCAAAGATCTACACGTTGCCGTTGAGGGCAATGAAGTTATTCGTGGCGTCACCATGACGATCAAGCAGGGCGAAATCCATGCGCTGCTTGGCCCCAACGGTGCGGGCAAATCCACGTTGGGCTATGCGATCATGGGCCATCCCAAATACGAGATCACGGGTGGCGAAGTGCTGCTCGACGGCGAAAACCTGCTGGAAATGGAAGCGGACGAGCGTAGCCGCGCCGGTCTCTTCTTGGCCTTCCAATATCCGGTCTCGATTCCGGGCGTGACGGTCGCCAACTTCCTGCGCACGGCGCTCAACGCCCGCCGCAGCGAAGACGAGGGCAAGATTAGCCCGATGGCCTTTCGCAAACTGTTGACCGACAAGATGAACCAGCTCGGCATCGACCGCGCCTTCGCGGGCCGCTACCTGAACGAGGGCTTCTCCGGCGGCGAAAAGAAGCGGGCCGAGATTCTGCAGCTCGCCACGTTGGAGCCGAAGATTGCGATCCTCGACGAAACCGACTCTGGCTTGGACATCGACGCGATGCGCGTGGTCGCCGATGGGGTCAACCAACTGCTTGGCCCCGAAATGGGGATCCTCGTCATCACCCACTACCAACGTTTCCTGAACTATATCAAGCCCGACTTCGTCCATGTCGTGCTGGACGGCAAGATTGTGGCCCAAGGTGGCCCGGAACTGGCTGAAGAGCTGGACGAGAAGGGGTACGAGTGGGTCCGCGACACCTACGGTGAAAAGGAGATGGCGTTATGACTGACATCCGACATGAAGAGTTTACCGCGCTGAGCGAGAATGAGCGGGTCGCCCTCATCAACAAGGGCTACGAGGAGAAGTACGGCTTCCGCGACAGCGACGACTTCTACACCTTTAAGAGCCGCAAAGGGCTGGATGCCGATGTCGTGACCCAGATTTCGCGGATGAAGGGCGAGCCGGAGTGGATGTTGGAGTTCCGGCTCAAATCGCTCGAAATCTTCAACAAGAAGCCGATGCCCACTTGGGGTGGCGGCGGCGCGTTGCAAGAGATCGACTTCGACGATATCTACTACTATATGAAGGCCTCGGACAAAGAGGCCAAGTCGTGGGACGATGTGCCGGAAGATGTGAAGCGCACCTTCGACCGGCTCGGCATTCCCGAAGCGGAGCAGAAGTTCCTGGCGGGCGTGGGCGCGCAGTACGAGTCGGAGGTCGTCTACCACAACATCAAGAAGGAGCTGGAGGCACAAGGCGTCATCTTCCTCTCCACCGACCACGCGCTGCAAGAGCACCCCGAGCTGTTCCGCGAATATTTTGCGACCGTGGTGCCGCCCAGTGACAACAAGTTCGCGGCGCTCAACTCGGCGGTCTGGTCGGGCGGCTCTTTCATCTATGTGCCGCCCGGCATCCATGTCGAAATGCCGCTACAGGCTTATTTCCGCATCAACGCGCAGAACATCGGCCAGTTCGAGCGCACGCTCATCATCGCCGACGAGGGCAGTTGGGTCCACTACGTGGAAGGCTGCACCGCCCCGAACTACACCACCGATTCGCTCCATTCGGCGGTGGTCGAGATCATCGTCAAGAAGAACGCCCGCGTCCGGTACACCACGATCCAAAACTGGTCGGATAACGTTTACAACCTCGTTACGAAGCGCACCATCTGTGAAGAGGGCGCCACGATGGAGTGGGTCGATGGCAACATCGGCTCCAAGCTTACGATGAAATATCCCGCCGTTTACATGATGGGCGAGGGGGCGAAGGGGGAAATCCTTTCCATCGCCTTTGCGGGCAAGGGGCAACACCAAGATGCGGGCGCGAAGGCGATCCACGCTGCGCCCAACACCTCATCGGTCATCACCTCGAAGTCGATCTCGAAGGATGGCGGACGGGCTGGCTATCGCGGCTTGGTGCAGGTGCTGGAAGGGGCGCACGGCTCGAAGTCGAACGTGCTCTGTGACGCGCTGATCCTCGACGAGGAGAGCCGCTCCGACACCTACCCCTACATCGATATCCGCGAGGACGATGTCTCGATCGGCCACGAGGCGACCGTTTCGAAGGTTGGCGAAGAGCAGCTCTTCTACCTGATGAGCCGTGGCATCGGCGAAGAAGAGGCGATGAGTATGATCGTCTCCGGCTTCATCGAGCCAATCGTCAAGGAGTTGCCGATGGAATATGCGGTCGAGATGAACCGGCTGATCCAACTGGAGATGGAAGGGTCGGTCGGCTAACGGCAACTGCCCGAATGACCGACGGCCGCGCTATCATGGGGCGGTCGTCGGTCATTTTATGGAAGGAGTGACCCCATGGCGCAAGCAGCAATCGCCTACGCCACAGCAGCGGAATACCTCTTTCACGCGCGCAACGCGCGGGACAAGCACGAGTACATCGACGGCGAACTGGTGTTATCGTACGATTCCGTCGCTGCAAGAATAGATGGTGATCGCACCAGATCGGCCCCAAGTTGATCGATTCGTCAAGCGTGACGGCTTTTTGACATTGACCGATGCCAGCGATCTGGCGGATCAGATCGAGATAGACGCCATCGGTTGCACGCTGCGGCTCGATGAAATTTATGACAAAATAGAATTTCCAGCCCCGGAGTCGGCGGCTGAAGAAGGTGGAGGAACATTTCGTGAGTGAGCAACTGATGGAAGTCGAGGCCCTTTCGGCGGGCAGCGTGGCGTTACAGAGCGAGCGTCACGGCGAACCCGCTTGGCTGCGGGCTATGCGCGACCGCGCATGGGCCACGTATGAGGCGTTGCCTTTCCCCGATTCCAACCGTGACGAAGCGTGGCGACGCACCAACGTCAAGCGCCTCGCTCGACGCATGGGCGGGCTGCGCCACGCGCCGCAATCCAGCGGAAAGGCCGCGCTGGAGACCTTGCCCGACGCTGTTCAGGCCGTGTTGCGCGACGACGAAAAGCGCGGTGGTCTGCTGATCCGGCGTGATAACGGCGTGGTTTACCATGAATTGGACGAGGAATACAGCGCGCAGGGCGTCGTCTTCATGGATTTGGCCGACGCGATTCAGGCTCATCCGGAGTTGGTGCAGCAGTACCTTTTCTCGCTGCAAGAGTCGAACGAAGGCAAGTTCGAGGCGCAACATGCCGCCTTCGCCAACGGCGGGGCCTTCCTCTATGTGCCAGCGGGCGTCGTAATCGACCGACCGCTACAAGTGATCCACTGGGTCGATGGCAGCGATCTGATGCTTTTCCCCCACACGGTGGTGGCGGTCGGCAAGAATGGCCAAGCCACGGTGATGGACGAGTATCTCTCCGAGAACGAGACGGGCCTCGTCTTCGTCAACAGCGCCACCGAACTGATCTTGGCGCAGGGGGCGGCACTGATCTATCTGCAATTGCAGAACTGGGCCGAGAATGTACACCATCTCAGCTTCAGCCGCGCCAGCACGGCCCGCGACGGCAACCTGAACTGGACCGTCGGTCAATTTGGTGGCAAGCTGACCCGCTTCCAGACCGAAGCCGAGATGGTCGGTCAAGGCGGCACGGCGCTGCTCAACGGGGTCTTCTTCCCGACCGTGGGGCAGCAACAGGGCAACTACACGTTGCAGCGGCACGAAGCGCCTTACTGCACCAGCGACCTGCTCTTCAAGGGCGCGATCCGCGAGGAGGGTCGTTCGGTCTACGAGGGCGGTATCAAGGTGGAGAAGGGGGCGCAGCAGACGGATGCCTATCAGGCCAACCGCAACTTGATGCTGGCCAAGAACGCCCACGCCGACTCGATCCCCAGCCTAGAGATCGAAGCCCACGAGGTGCGCTGTACGCACGGTTCCACCACCAGCCAGATGGATCAGGAAGAGCTGTTCTACCTGCAGAGTCGCGGCATTCCGCTCGACCCGGCGACCAAGCTGGTCGTCGAGGGCTTCTTCGTGCCGGTGCTGGACCGCATTCCGCTCCGTTCGGTCCGTGACCGGCTGAAGGAATCGATCCAACGGAAGATGGCATTGTAAACCACGATTCCCATGACCCAAGCTGTTTCCACGCAGACGATGGCATCGCCGCCCGTCGACCAATCCGGTTGGCGGGCGGATTTCCCCATTTTGCAGCGCAAAATCCACGACATGCCGTTGATCTACTTGGACAGCGCCGCGTCGACGCAGAAGCCCCAACGGGTGCTCGACGCGATGACATCGTTCTACGCGCAGCACAACAGCAACGTCCATCGTGGGATCCACACCTTGTCCGAAGAAGCCACCACCGCCTACGAAGCGGCGCGCGACAAGGTTACGAGCTTCATCAACGCTTCCTCGCGCCAAGAGGTCGTCTTCACCCGCAACACGACCGAAAGCATCAACCTGTTGGCGCAGAGCTGGGCGCGCGCCAACCTGCGCGGGGGGGATGTGGTGCTGCTGAGCGAGATGGAGCACCATGCCAATCTGGTGCCGTGGCAACTGCTCCGCCAGCAGATCGGCATTGAACTGCGCTTCATTCCCGTCACCGACGAGGGACGGTTAGAGCTTGAGGCACTCGACGCGCTTTTGGACGAGCGGGTCAAGCTGCTGTCGGTGGCGCATGTCAGCAATGTGCTCGGCACGATCAACCCGGTTGAACTGTTGATCGCGCGGGCGCATGGGGTAGGGGCGCGGGTCCATCTGGATGCGGCGCAGAGCGTGCCGCACATGCCGGTCGACGTGCAAGCGCTCAACGTAGACTTTCTCTCCTTCAGCGGCCACAAGATGTGCGGCCCCACGGGGATCGGCATCTTTTGGGGCCGCAAAGCGCTGCTTAACGCAATGCCTCCCTTCTTGGGTGGCGGCGACATGATTTCGGTCGTCACCTTGGACGAGGTGACGTGGGCCGATCTGCCGCACAAGTTCGAGGCCGGTACGCCCAGCATCGCCGAAGCGATTGGTCTGGGGGCGGCGATCGACTATCTGAGCGAGATCGGCATGGCGACGATCCACGGCCACGAGCAGGCGCTAACGGCCTACGCGCTGGAAGCGTGCGCGCAGATCGACGGGCTACAGTTACTCGGCCCTTCGTCCGCCAATGAGCGGGCGGGGCTGCTGACCTTCACGCTTGACGGGGTGCATCCGCACGACATCGCGGCCACGCTCGATGAGCGGGCCATCGCGATTCGCGCCGGTCATCACTGTGCCCAGCCGCTGCACGCCCGTTTCGGTATCCCGGCCTCGGCCCGCGCCAGCTTCTACCTGTACAATGAAGCGTGGGAAATCGATGCGCTGGTCGAAGGTCTTGAAGAGGCGCAGCGACTCTACGCTTTCTGATATCGAAAATAGAGAATCGGGCGCCTTGCGGATGACGTCGTTCTTTCAATGTTTTGCCATCTGTCCTATTCTCCATTCGCTATTCTCCACCTAAACATCTGAATTCCCACCGCAACAACCAACCCGGCCCTAACAACCATGGACCCGCTCGCCCGCGAAACGATCATCGACTACTACCGCAATCCCCGCAACAAGGGCCATTTGGACGCGCCAACGGTCAGCCATGAGGAGAAGAATCCGACCTGTGGGGATGTCGTCACCATCGAGCTGATGATCGAAGATGGGGTGATTCAGGATGTGCGCTTCGACGGCCACGGCTGCTCGATCAGCCAAGCGGCGGCGTCGATGCTGACCGAGCGGGTGATGGGGCAGTCGCTGGCAGATGTGCAAGCGCTCGACAAGGAGGCCGTGATGGAAATGCTGGGTATCGAACTCGGCCCCGCTCGGCTGAAATGCGCCCTGCTCGGCCTTAAAGCGTTAAAGGTTGGGGCCTATGGCTTGGAGAGTTGGGATTGGCAGCGGGGCAGTTGAGCGGTTGAACATTCGAGCGTTAGAACAGGATGTCGAGGGGACATCGCACCCCTCATCGAGATAGAAAATAGGACAAGGGATGGCTAAATTGGTAACGGTGGCGACCGTGGACGAAATCCCAGCGGGGCAGGCGATCACGGTGATGCTGGACGACTACGATATTCTGATTGCCCATGTTGAAGGCGAAGGCTACTTCGCCATCGACGATGTTTGTACGCATGATGATGGGCCGTTGGGGGAAGGGGAGCTGTGCGGCTACGCGGTCGAATGTCCGCGCCACGGCGCGACCTTCGATGTCCGCAGCGGCGAAGCGCTGACCCTGCCCGCGATCCAGCCCGTTCGCCCCTTCCGCGTGGTGGTCGACGGCGACGAGATCAAGGTGGCGCTGCCGGAGTGACGTGGGATGGAGCTGAGGGCGCTTAAGGAGCGAGGGGAGCTGGGGGGGTAACACCCGCATGGCGGTGAGGTGCGTCAGGGGCGTGCTTTTCGAGCCGTCACAGCGGCAGAGCGGTGAGACGACTTCCACCCTCTCCCCCATCCGCCATGCGTTAATCTCCATACCCCGTTATCCGTCTTATCCCCGCGAATTTATCGGCATTGATGAGCCAACAGGAGAGAACGATGAGTCTGAATTACAACCAAGAAAATCCCGATGTGAACATGGCGCTGGTCGAATCGAGTCGCAGCGCGGTGGAGGGCGGAGAGCAGCCGACCGAAGAGGCGGTGCGCGAATCGCTGAAGCAGGTCGTCGATCCTGAAATTGGGCTGGATGTCGTCGCACTCGGCCTGATCGAAATGGTCAATTTCATTCCCGACGACAAGCTGATCGACGTGGATATGCTGCTGACCACGCCTTTCTGCCCCTATGCACCGTGGATGGTGCAGCAGGTGAAAGAGAAAGCCGAATTTGCCGCGCCCGGCTGGACGGCGGATGTCGAAGTCTTGGCCAAGCAGTGGGATCCGTCGATGATGGAAGATCCGGGGCTGCTGGGCTTTGGTGCGGGCGGCTGGTAAAGAGCGAAAAAGCACGGAGGAGAGAATGGGAACGGAAACAATCGCCGCACGCGGCTACGATCAGCCCGAAATGTTGGTCAGCACCGATTGGGTTGCCGAGCACAAAGACGACCCGAATGTTGTGCTTTTGGAAAGCAACGAAGATATCCTGCTCTACGACTTGGGCCACATTCCGGGCGCGCTGAAGATCGACTGGCACGACGACCTGAACGACGCGCTACGCCGCGACTACATCAACACTGCCGACTTCGAAGCGCTGGCCAGTCGGCTCGGTATCACGCCGGAAAGCACCGTGGTCTTTTATGGTGACAAGAACAACTGGTGGGCAACCTATGCGCTGTGGGTCTTCCGCCTCTTTGGTCACGAGGATTTGCGGGTGATGGATGGCGGCCGCCAAAAGTGGATCGACGAGGGTCGGGAGCTGACGCGGGAGGTGCCCACGGTCGAAGCGACCGATTATCGCGCCAACGGCCGTAACGACGAACCGATTCGCGCCTTCCGCCAAGATGTGCTCGACCACATCGGCCAACAGGGTCAACTGGTGGACGTGCGATCCCCGCAGGAGTACAGCGGCGAAAAGCTGCACATGCCCGATTATCCGCAAGAGGGGGCGATGCGCGGCGGCCACATCCCGGGCGCGCGCAACGTGCCGTGGAGTCGTGCGGTCAACGAGGATGGCACCTTCAAAGATGCGCCAGCGTTGCGCGAAATCTACGAAACCGAGCAGTCGCTGGATCCCACCGCGCCGACCATCGCCTACTGCCGCATCGGCGAACGGTCCAGCCACACGTGGTTCGTGCTGACCTACCTGCTCGGCTATCCGGAGGTGCGCAACTACGATGGCTCGTGGACCGAATGGGGCAACTTGGTGGGCGTGCCGATCGAGCGACCCTAGCGTCGCCATGGGGAATTCATTCACGAAAGGAGCCGAGGCAGAGCGCCCGAGGCTCCTTTTAGCGTTCAAACGTTCAAGCGTGAAAAGGCGGGGCGAGGGCACGCAACATCCCTCAACGGCGAAGCGGTGAAACATTTACCCGCCTCACCCCCTTCGCGCTTCGCCATTCTCCACTTCCCCGCTGAGCAGCAACCCTGCCCCATCAATCGCCAAGGAACAGACGGATGCACAACTTGTCCCAAAGCCCGGTGCCGGAAATCGATGCGGCGCAGTTGAGCCGCGAATTGGCGGTCTGGCATCTGATCGATGTGCGTGAGCCGGAGGAGTGGGCGCAGGGCCATCTGGCGGAGGCGACCCACATTCCGCTGGGCCAACTTGCGCGGACGGTCGAGACAGTCGGCCTGTCGCACGACCGCCCCATCGCGCTTTACTGCGCGACCGGCGTTCGCAGCGTGCTCGCAGGGCAGACACTGCAAAGCTTGGGCTACCGCCACGTCGTGTCGTTGCGGGGCGGCGTGGTGGCATGGCAGCACGCCGCACTGCCCCTCGTCAGCCCGTGGCCCTTCAGCGCGATGCAACGTGAACGCTACGACCGTCATCTGCGCTTACGCCATGTGGGGGCCGAGGGGCAGGCTAAGTTGCTGCACGCCAAAGTGCTGATCGTCGGAGCGGGCGGTTTGGGCAGCCCCGCCGCGCTCTACTTGGCGGCGGCGGGCGTGGGCACGATTGGCATCATAGACCATGACCGTGTCGAGCGCTCCAACTTGCAACGCCAGATCCTGCACCGCGAAGCGACCGTGGGCCAACCGAAGGTCGACTCCGCAGCGGCCGCGATCAGCGCGCTGAACCCCGATGTGACGGTCGTTGCGTACCACAGGGCGCTCACCGCCGACAACGCGCTGGAGATCATCGCGGACTACGACGTGATCATCAACGGCTGCGACAACTTCCCCACGCGCTACCTGCTGAGCGATGCCTGCGTGTTGACGGGCAAGCCGCTCGTCGATGGCTCGATCTATCAATTCGAGGGGCAGGTGACCCTCTATAACTACGAGGGCGGGCCGACCTACCGCTCTCTCTTCCCCACGCCGCCGCCCGCTGGTGCGGTGCCGAACTGTGCCGAAGGGGGCGTTTTGGGCGTGCTGGCAGGCGTGATCGGGACCCTTCAGGCGCTCGAAGCGATCAAGCTCATTCTGGGCATCGGTGACCCGCTTTCGGGCAGGCTGCTGCTCTTTGACGCGCTCACCACCGAATTCCGCGAAGTGGCGATCCGCAAAGCCGACGACGAGCCGCCGATCACCGCCTTGACCGACTACGAAGCCTTCTGTCGGTAACGCAGAACAGGGAAGAGATTGGCTTGGTTTTGAGGGGGGGGGCGGTAGAGGGTGCTGCTGGCTTGTGGGGCGCTGGTGAACGCAGAACAGGGAAGAGATTGGCTTGGTTTTCAGGGGGCAGACTGGTGCGCTTGCTGCTGGCTGTTAGGGCGTTGGTGAACGCAGAACAGGGAAGAGATTGGCTTGGTTTTGAGGGGGGAGGCGGTAGAGGGTGCTGCTGGCTTGTGGGGCGCTGGTGAACGCAGAACAGGGAAGAGATCGGCTTGGTTTTCAGGGGGGGGACTGTTGCGCTTGCTGCTGGCTTGTGGGGCGTTGGTGAACGCAGAACCCTTCTCTTCGCTCAGGGCAAGCTCCGAACGCAGAACGCAGAACAACCAAACCTCACGCCAGCACTCACCAAACTCACCAAACTCACTAAACTCATCAAACTCACAAAACTCATAAAACTCACCAAACTCATCAAACTCCTTTGACAGGATAGCGCGATTGGTTTATACTAGGGACACAACAACTTCCAAGTTATAAGCGGCAATCTTTCGACCATCGCTTGCAGCTCCGTTGACCATAATCGCACGCCAAGATCAGGCACGCTGATCTCCGCACATTCGTTTAAGAGAACTGTCATTCACGCGTCGCCGTCATGGGGCGCGTTTTTGTTGTTTGACGGAAGAGGTGATTTCTAGATTGTGGCCTGATATGCTTTCGGATTTTCGTGAGGGCACGGAGAGAATTCCGCCTATGATTTGGATCAAACCCGTCGAGGAGAGCAGTTTTGGTGAAAGATTTCATTGGAGAGCAGCAAGACAAAGAGAATTCCCTGATGTGGGAATATCTGAATCAGGAGGAGTTCGATTATCAGCGTCCGGAGCGCGGCGAGATTCGGCCCGGAATCGTCTTGACGAAGGGCAAGGATGAGATCACGCTCGATATCGGCGTGAAGCTGGATGCAGTGGTCCAATCCCAGGATTTGGCAAAACTCGACCCAGAAGAGCTGGCCAATATCCGGGTGGGAGACGAAATTCCAGTTTATATTCTCACCTCTGAGGATGTGGATGGGCGGATCGTCTCGTCGATCAACATGGCCAAGAGCCAAGAGGATTGGAACGAGGCCGAACGACTGCTGGAGAGTGGCGAAATCTTCGATGGGGTAGTGGAGCACCACAACAAGGGTGGCCTGATCATCGAATTTGGCCGCTTGCGCGGTTTCATTCCCGCCTCGCAGGTGACGGCGCTGATGCAGCGCACCGACAGCGGCAGCCGCGTGGAGCGGCTGGAGCAGATGGTCGGCGAGACGCTGCACATGAAGGTGATCGAAGTCGACCAGCGTCGCCGCCGCCTCATCTTGTCCGAACGGGCCGCCATGCGCGAATGGCGCGCCGAAAACAAGGCCCGCCTGATGGAAGAGCTGCAAGAGGGTGATGTGCGCAGCGGGGTGGTGACCAACCTGATGAACTTCGGTGTCTTTGTGGACTTGGGTGGGGCCGATGGCCTCGTTCACGTCAGCGAGCTGGCCTGGCACCGCGTGCGCCATCCGAAGGATATCGTGGCGGTCGGCGAAGAGGTCGAGGTCTATGTGATCAGCATCGACCGCGACGAGGAGCGGATCGCCCTCAGCATGAAGCGGTTGCAGCCCGACCCGTGGTCCCAAGTAGCGCAGAACTACAGCGTGGGCGATGTGGTTGAGAGTGAAGTGACCAACCTGACCGATTTTGGCGCCTTTGCCCGCATCGCGCCCGGCATCGAAGGGTTGATCCACATTTCCGAATTGGTGGATGAGAAGATCGAACATCCGCGCGAAGTGGTGCACCGCGGCCAACGGCTGGCGTTACGGATCATCAGCATCGACACCGAGCGGCAGCGCATCGGCCTGAGCCTGAAGCGTGCGCCCGCGCCCGCGCCGCCCGAGCCGCTGCCCGCGCCGGACGACGCGATGTTGGACGATGCAGCAGAATTGGCGGAAGCGCCCGTTGCGTTCGAGGATGCGCCATCAGCCCCCACGCCGCCACCGGACGAACCGACCTTCGGCACCATCGAAGAAGCGTTGCAAGTGGCACTGGGTGGCGACAGCGTGGACACGTCGGATAGCAGCGAAGCGACAGCGCCGTCTAGCAGCGCCGATGCCCCGCTGAACGATGGGCCAGCAGCGCCCGACGACAGCGCCACGCCGCTGACCAGCGACGAGACAGATACCTCGGCCTAAGCGCCGGTCATAACCCACGGCGTTCGCGCCGAAGGAAAGGGGGTGAGATTCATGGCAGTCAAATTACGACAAGGTGAGAGCCAAGACCAATTGCTCAAGCGATTCCGCAAAGAGGTGGCCTCGGCCCGCATCCTAAGCACCTATCGCAAGAAGCGATGGTACATCTCCAAGAGCGAACTGGAGCGCAAAGCCCGCAAAAAGGCCCTGCGCAAAGTGCGCCATCGCCGCCGCTAACCGCGAAAGCGAGCCAACAGAAGAGCGTCTCGGCATTCCGAGGCGCTCTTTTTGCTGCCTCCCCGAATTTCGACACAATAAGATCAACGCAGAACCCTTCTCTTCGCTCAGGGCAAGCTCCGAACGCAGAGCAGGTAACGCAGAGCAGGTAACGCAGAGCAGGTAACGCAGAGCAGGTAACGCAGAGCAACGTCAAACTCATTAAACTCACCAAACTCATTAAACTCACCAAACTCATCAAACTCACCAAACTCACCAAACTCACAAAACTCATTACACTCATTAAACTCACAAAACTCATTAAACTCACTAAACTCACTAAACTCACCAAACTCACCAAACTCGAATGAACGACACAACCTACCGCTGGTGGCAATCCGGCATCATTTACCAGATCTATCCGCGCTCCTATCAGGATTCCAACGCCGACGGGATTGGGGATTTGCGCGGTATTCGGCGGCGGCTTGACTATCTGCGAAGCTTGGGGGTGGATGCGATCTGGCTGTCGCCGATCTACCCTTCGCCGATGCACGACTTCGGCTACGATGTGGCCGATTACCGCGATGTGGACCCGCGTTTCGGCACCCTCGACGAAATGGAGAGACTGATCGACGAGATGCACGCGCGCGGGCTGAAACTGATCCTCGACCTGGTGCCGAATCACAGTTCGAGCGATCACCCCTTCTTTGTGGAGAGCCGCAGCCGCCGCGACAACCCCAAGCGGGATTGGTACATCTGGCGCGACCCCGCGCCCGACGGCGGGCCGCCCAACAACTGGCTCAGTTTCTTCGGTGGGCCGGCGTGGACGTACGACGAGAGCAGCGGCCAGTACTACCTGCACCAATTTGTCACGCAGCAGCCCGAACTCAACTACCGCAACCCCGAAGTGCTGGCCTGGATGTTGGACAACATGCGTTTCTGGCTGGATCGTGGTGTGGACGGCTTTCGGGTCGATGTGATCTGGCTGATGATGAAAGATCCAGCGTTCCGCGACGAGCCGGAAGATCCCGATTGGGATGGCGTCAACCCCCACAACCGTCTGAAACACCTCTACACCGCCGATCTGCCCGAAGTTCACGAGCTGATCCGCCAGATGCGGGCCACCTTGGATGCGTACGATGACCGTGTTATGATTGGCGAGATCTACCTGCCCAACGATCGGTTGATGACCTATTACGGCGAGGCGCTCGATGAGACGCACATGCCCTACAACTTCCAACTGATCGACGCACCGTGGCAGGCGCAGACCGTGAAGCGACTGGTGGAGCAGTACGAGGCCGATTTGCTGGAGGGGGCATGGCCCAACTGGGTGCTCGGCAATCACGACCAGCACCGCATGGCGAGCCGGGTGGGCGCCGCCCAAGCGCGGGTCGCGAACATGTTACTGCTGACCCTGCGCGGTACGCCGACCAGCTACTACGGCGAGGAGATCGGGATGGTGGACGGGGAGATTCCGCCCGAATTCGTGCAAGATCCGCCCGCCGTCAATCAGCCCGAGATTGCCCACATCGTGGGCCGCGATCCGGAGCGTACGCCGATGCAGTGGAACAGCACAGCGAACGCGGGCTTCAGCCCGTCAGGGGCAACGACGTGGCTGCCGGTCGCCGCCGATTACAGTGAGCGCAACGTGGCACAGCAGGAGCAGGAACCGACCTCCATGCTCCAGCTCTATCGTACCCTGACCCGTCTGCGCCGCGCCGAATCTGCGCTCAGCGTGGGCGATTACATGGCCGTGGACGCGGAACTCCCGACGGAACTCTACGCCTATCGACGCCAAGGGCAGGGCGGGGACGACGACTTTCTCGTGGTACTCAACTTTGGGGGCGCAGCGCACACCGTTGATTTGAGCCGCGAGGGGCAGCGGGCCACCATCGCCGTCGCCACGTCCTTGCAGCGGTGGGGCGCGGTGGCGCTCGCGGCATTGACCGTGGGGCCGAACGAAGGGCTGCTGCTGAGGTTGGCGGCGGTACACCAGTAGCCTAGCTGGGTCTAGGTACGATCTCGCGTTGCTGAACCTCAAGCCGATCAAAATCAATCAGGTCTAAGCCGTGGTGAGGCAGCGATTGGGTTTGAGCAAACACCTCCTGTAACAGTACAATACTTTGTAGGAGATGGAAACACATGCCTCGTTATGATCTGTTTCATGATACGGTACGTACGGCTCTGACTAAAGATGGCTGGACCATCACCCATGATCCCTTCCTGATCGAATATAAAGGCTTTCGCCTGCAAGCTGATCTTGGCGCAGCAAAAGTATTTGCTGCTGAAAAGGAAGCGCAACGGATAGTCGTCGAAGTCAAAGTATTTGGGACGCCTTCCTTTGTGAGCGAGTTGCAAAAATCGGTCGGTCAGTATCTGATGTACCGCACCTTCCTTAAGCATACGGCACCCGAACGTGAACTATTTTTGGCGCTTCCCCAGAGTGTGTTCGAGGATTTCTTCCAGCAGGAGGCAATCACCGAAATTGTAGAGGAACATCAACTACACTTGCTCGTTTTCGACCCCACGACCGAAGAGGTGATCAAGTGGATAAAGTGACACGCTATCAGCAACTACTCCAGCAGCTAGTGAACCGCTATGCCGAATACCAGCCCAGTCACGGTCAGATCATCACCTATCCAATCTGCGACGTGACCCAGCATCACTACATGCTGCTCGATGTGGGATGGGACAACACCGGGCGTGTCCATGCCGTTGCCTTTCACGCGCGGCTGGATGATGGCAAAGTGTGGATTGAGTGGGATGGAACTGATCCAAGCCTCACGGAAGCCCTAATGGCAGCGGGCATTCCTGCCACCGACCTAGTGCTCGGCTACTATCGGCCCGAATACCGTGCCCTCGCAGGGATAGCGACAGCGTAAGGCGGTATGGCAACGCCGTCGTCTCCCGAGCCAGAGCCCTCACATCGCCAACCCCGTATCCACCCTCGCCGTCGCCACGTCCTTACAGCGGTGGGGCGCGGTAGCGCTCGCGGCACTGACCGTAGGACCGAACGAAGGGCTGCTGCTGAGGTTGTGACGCATTCGGGCGTTCACGCGCTGGAAGAGGCTCTTGAATTGGGCGCTCAAGATGACAGGGCAGCTCAATTACACGCATAGAGCAGGGGGATAGAGAGCTGAGCTGGCACGATCAACGACTCGCAGGTGGCTGGCCCTACTCTGTGACGAAAAGGAGCGAACTACCTCGTGTTCCGCCTCACGACTTCGACCTCTGACACGCTGACAGAGGCACAACGCGCCGCCATCGTAGCGCTTTGCGTGGCAGCCCATGACGATGAGGCGTTCCGCGATCTCTTTGCCTTCGTCGCGCCAGATACCTTGCACATCTTGGCCTACGACGATGCGGCGCTCGTTGCACATGCCATGGTGGGTACGCGCTGGGTGCAGCCCGCGCCCCACCCGCCGCTACGCACCGCCTATGTCGATGCGGTGGCGGTGTCGCCCACTGCGCAGGGGCAGGGCGTGGGGCGGCGGCTGATGGCGCGGCTCGCCGACGAGGTGGCGGCCGACTACGAGCTTGCCTGCCTGGAATCGGAAGAGGCGTGGCCTTTCTACGAGCGTTGCGGCTGGGAACGATGGCGTGGCCCGCTCGCCGGGCGGGGGGCGCAGGGGCGAGTCCCTACCCCCGACCAAGAGGGCATCATGATTCTGCGCCTTCCCGCGACGCCGCCGCTCGACTTGGATGGGTCGCTGAGTATCGAGATCGAGGGGCGCATTTGGTGAGGCGCTCTGCACCTCATTGTTGAAAGCTCGGTAACAAGGGGAGTTTCGGTGTTGGGCGCGGTCTTAGAGAAGCTACCTATGTTCGACAGACTATCACTCGTGAGTCGTGGGTTGACGACGAAGTTTCCAGCGGGAAATCAACCCTTCCAACTGGTGACGCGCCTGCTCGAGGAGTGCGGCAAGCTCGCGGAAGGGCTGAACCATTTCGAGGGAAGCGGCACCAAGCGCGAACGATAAGGCATGCCAGACCGTAGTCGCTTGGCCGAAGAGGCGTCCCACGTGCTGCGAAGTATTTTTCAGATCGTGCAGTCTATGGGATCGAGACGGAGGGGGAGGACGCCCTGCTGAAGCCGTACAACAATTTCAGGCGAGATGGATTTATTGCGTTGGAGTGAGACGGTCAGCAATCAGAGCCGATCTCTTTCATCCGGGGGATCGACATCCGGCACTTTAGACAGAGCAGCCAAGAACTTATCGCGATTGCCACGTTGTGCACGCTCCTCCAAGTAGTTCTCGGTAGCGATGGCAGAGGCTTTTTCGGCAATAGCAAGCATCACGAACTGGTCGAGTGTCATTCCTTCTCGCTCCACAATCTCATCGACCGTTTTGTGCAGCGAATCAGGAATTCGAAGGCTAATTGTCGTCATGAATAACTCCGATTTGTTCAGGAAGTCGCGTGGCGTTAGGGCCTCTATCCCGAATTGAATACTACCTCGAAAATGACGCCGATTGAAGGTTATACCAAATCGGAAGGTTGCTTGTGCAACGTCGATCAATGGTAACAGCAAAGAAGGGGCCTGCGCAGGCAGGCCCATTGGCCGACAGGCCCTCCAGCGGGGATTTTAATCCCCGCCCCACGGTTACACCATCAATTCCACATCCACAATTGTCTATGAGAATTGGTATTACAATGTGATTGCAACTTGCTGCAACAGCGAGTTCTAGGACCATATCGTCGCCTGGATCCGGCAGGAAAGGACGCCACAGGAAGAAGATTCGCTGTCTATTCGAGATCGTGCAAAGATAGTCCAAGATATCGTCTATATCTTGTTCGGTCAAAGGTATCTCGTTGAGCATTCGTTTGGCGACCGCCTCGTACTCTGCAACCAATGGCACAGACAAATTCGTCTGAAATAGGTCACTGGCGGTTAGCAACAAGAGGCGATACGCAGCACCGCGTTGTGAGCGAAACGCGGCGATGAGAACGCTAGTATCAATCACGATTTGGGGTCGCATGACATCAGAAGTATAGACTTGGCCATCGGGGTCGTCAATCATATGGAGGGGAGACAATGGGGAACCGAGTGATGAATGCAGATGAGCAACAGGCAGGGTCGCTTTCCGACGACCCGCTCTGGTATAAAGACGCTGTCTTCTACGAGCTGCACCTGCGCGCCTACAACGACTCGGACGGCGATGGCATCGGCGACTTCCGGGGCGCGATGGAGAAGCTGGAGTACCTTCAGTGGCTGGGCATCGACTGTATCTGGATTCTGCCGATGTACCCCTCCCCCTTGGTCGACGATGGCTACGACATCGCCGATTACCGCGACATCCACCCCGACCTCGGCACGCTGGAGGATTTCGAGGCCTTCGTCGAGAAGGCGCATGGCCTGGGGATGCGCGTCGTCACCGACCTCATCATGAACCACACCTCGGACCAGCATCCGTGGTTCCAGGCCAGTCGCCGCCGCGAAGCGCCCTACACCGACTGGTACGTCTGGAACGATACGGACGACAAGTACAACGAGGTCCGGATCATCTTCCTCGACCATCAGCCCTCCAACTGGGCGTGGGACGAGCGGCGCCAGCAATACTTCTGGCACCGCTTCTACGCCGAGCAACCCGATCTCAACTTCGACAACCCAGAGGTGCAGGAGGAGATCAAGGATGTGATCCGCTTCTGGCTGGCGAAGGGGCTGGATGGCTTCCGCGCCGACGCGATTCCCTACCTCTACGAGCGAGAGGGCAGCTCGGGCGAGAACCTGCCCGAGACGCACGACTACCTCAAAGGGGTGCGCCGCATGATCGACCGCGAATTTCCGGGGCGCATCCTGCTCGGCGAGGCGAACATGTGGCCGGAGGATGTGCGCCCTTATTTCGGCGACGAGGACGATCCCGAGCTGCAGATGAGCTTCCACTTCCCCGTGATGCCGCGCATCTTCAAGGCGCTCAAGCTGCAAGAGGCCGCGCCGATCATCGAGATCATGGCGCGCACGCCCGACATCCCTTCCGAAGCCCAGTGGGTCACCTTCCTGCGCAACCACGACGAGCTGACGCTGGAGATGGTGACCGAGGAGGATCGCCAATGGATGTGGGAACAGTATGCCCCCGAGCCGCGCATGCGCCTCAACCTCGGCATCCGCCGCCGCCTGGCCCCGCTGCTGGACAACGACCGCCGCAAGATCGAGCTCGCCAACTCGATCCTCTTCACCCTGCCCGGCTCGCCGATCATCTACTACGGCGATGAGATCGGCATGGGTGACAACATCCATCTGCCCGACCGCCACGGCGTGCGCACGCCGATGCAATGGGAAAGTAGCGAGACGGCGGACTTCTCCGATGGGGATCCCGACGACTTCTACAATCCGATCATCCGCAGCGCCCCCTACGGGCCTGAGACGGTCAACGTGGCCGAGCAGCGCAACGACCCGAACTCGCTGCTCAGCCTAATGCGACATCTGATCCGCGTCCGCAAATCGAGCGCGGCCTTGGGGCGGGGCGACCATCGCTTCTTGGCCGTCGAGAATCCCCACATTTTGGCGATTCTGCGCGAGGCGGACGGCGAGACGGTGCTGGCGCTGCACAACCTGTCCGAGGAATGGCAGGAGGTGACGCTGCCGCTGGACGAGTGGGCGGGCCACACGCCGCGGGAACTGCTCTTCGACGACAGACTGGCCCCCATCACGGAGGCACCCTACACACTCGTTCTGCCCGCCTTCGCCTATCGGTGGCTGCGCCTTTGAACCGTTGCAACGAGAAACGCGAGAAACAAGGGTCAAGTCCTGATAGGCTGGCCGATATCACCCCATTTTCCATTCTCCATTCGCTATTCTTCCTATCCACCCTAACACGCCAGCACTCTACAACGGCTAAACGCACAGCGCTGATCAAACTCACCCCACTCTCTCCGAAGGAGCCACCATGAAGTTCCCACGACAGTCGGGCATCCTGCTGCATCCCACCTCGCTGCCCGGCCCCCATGGCATCGGGGAGTTGGGGGATGCGGCCTATCGCTTCGTGGATTGGCTCGTCTCGGCGGGGCAGTCGATCTGGCAATTGTTGCCGCTTGGCCCAACGGGCTACGCCGACTCGCCCTATCAAAGCCTTTCGGCCTTTGCGGGCAACCCGATGCTCATCAGTCTGGACAAGCTGGCGGACGACGGTCTGCTCAGCCGCGCGGCCCTTGCCGACGGGCCAAGCTTCCCGTCGCAGCGCGTCGACTATGGCGCGGTGATCCGCTGGAAAGGAACCTTGCTCCGCAAAGCTTTCTTGGCGTGGAAAAGCGCGACGAGCCGCGACGCCCGATACGACGCCTGGTGCGATGAAAACGAGCACTGGCTGGACGACTACGCCCTCTTTGTGGCGCTTAAGCACCATTTTGGTGGCGGCTCGTGGGTCCATTGGCCCGAGCCGCTCCGTCGCCACATTACGGGAACGCTCGACATGTACCGCGAGGAGCTGGCGAATGAGATCGCTTTCCAGCGTTTCGCCCAGTACGAATTCTTCGTGCAATGGAAGGCCCTTCACGAGTATGCCGCAAAGCAGGGGATCGCTCTGATCGGCGACATGCCGATCTTCGTGGCCCACGACAGCGCAGATACGTGGGCCAGCCAACAGGCCTTCACGCTGAAGGGGGATGGCACGCTGAGCGCCCAAGCCGGTGTGCCGCCCGACTACTTCTCCGAGACGGGGCAATTGTGGGGCAACCCGCTCTATCAATGGGAGTTGATGGCCGCCGATGGCTATGCGTGGTGGATCGAACGGGTCCGAACGCTCCTGACGCTGGTCGATCGGGTGCGGCTCGACCACTTCCGGGGCTTCGAGGCTTACTGGTCCGTGCCGGGCGATGCCACAACAGCGGTGGACGGCGCGTGGGAGCCAGGCCCGGGCGCGGCGCTCTTCACCGCCATCTGCGATGCGCTCGGCACGCTGCCCATCATCGCCGAGAACCTCGGTGTCATCACGGAAGAGGTCGAGGCATTACGCACCGAGTTCGACTATCCGGGCATGCGCATCCTGCAATTCGGCTTCACCGCCGACGAAAGCCCCGATTTCCTGCCCCATCGCTACGAGGCCAACACCGTCGCCTACACCGGCACCCACGACAACGAAACGACCGCAGGCTGGTTCGAGGGGTTGGACAGCGCCACGCGCGAACGAGTGCTCGACTATTTCGACAGCTCGCCCGCCCAAATCGTCCGCGCCATGATCCGCAGCCTCATCGCCTCTGTCGCCGACACCGTCATCTTCCCGATGCAAGATGTCTTGGATTTGGGCAACGAAGCCCGTATGAACCACCCGGGCACGACTGGCAACAATTGGCAATGGCGTGCGACAGAGGCACAATTTACCGAAGAAGCCGCGAGCTGGCTGGCCCACCTCTGTCGACTTTATGAGCGGTGAACAACACCGCAGAACGCAGAATGGCGAATGGCGAAGAGGGCGATGATGGGAATCATAGATCGCTCTACCATTCAATCAGCCTGTGAGTCAAAGCCCATGTCCCATGCACCAGGCCCCACTGCACCATCAACACGGACAAGCTCAGCCACCTAAACTCATCAAACTCATCAAACTCATCACTCAATGCGTCTGACCCCCTACTTCAACCCCGTCCATTCCGACCGTGTGACGGGGAACGTGCAGCTCTGGCACGATGTGCCGTCGGCGCACCTCTATCATTCGCGTCATGTCATCATCTGGCTGCCACCCGGCTACGATGATGACGACTCGCGCCGCTATCCGGTCTTGTACGCACAGGATGGGCAGAATCTCTTCAACCCCGACACGGCCTTTGCCGGGACCGCGTGGGATCTGGAGAAGATCACGACCCACTTGATCGACACCGGACAGATCGAACCGTGCATCATCGTGGGGATTTACAACACGCCCGATCGGCTCTACGAGTACAATCCGCTGCGCCAGCAGGGACAACAGTACGGCCGCTTTCTGGTGGAGGAGCTGATGCCCGCCATTGACCACAGCTTTCGCACGGTGGGCGGGCGCCGCAACGCGCTTATCGGCTCGTCAATGGGGGGGCTGATCTCGACCGCCTTCCTCTGGTGGCACAGCGACCACTTCTTTGGCGCAGCGGCGATGTCCCCCAGCTATTGGGTGCTCTGGCAGGCGGGCGGCCCTGCCAACTGGCTCCACTACCAGCGCATCCGGCCTCAGCATCCCTCGTTGCTCTACATCGACCGCGGCACCGACCGCAGTGAATCGCGCATCGACGGCCACGCCCAAGAGGTGTTGCAGGTCTGCCGCGATTCCGGCTTCTTGTCGGAGCAACTGATGTACCACGTCGCACAGGGCGGGCAGCACAACGAAGCGTCGTGGCGTGCCCGCTCCCACCTGCCGCTCGACTTCCTCTTTGGCCGCTCCCCGTGGGCGCGGGGGTAGATTTCAAGCGCGGGCGGTTGTGTGACAGGCAGATAGGGATAGGGGTTCGTTGCTCTACCTTGATGGACGGCGATCAAGCGGAGCAATGACAGCCAGGCGATGACAACAATACGGATGGCTTTTCGTGAGCCGGCTCATTGATCTACGCAAGTTGGCCGCGGTGGATTTGACGCTCCCTGGTCCGCGCTTCATTTTGGCTGAATTCGCGGTGGGTGTGCTAGGGGCCTTGATTTTTGCCTATTTCGTTCTGCGCAACCCTCTCATACTACCGATCGCGTGGACGTGGAACGTAGCCATTGGCCTCTGGTTAGTGGGGATCGCGATCCACTACGTCCCCCTCTTTCTCTATGCCCTTGATTTCGTGCGCGCTGACCGGATCGACAAAGAAGGGACGCCCGAACTGGCGCGCGTGGGCCGATACACCGTCCAGCAGACCCTCGTTTCCATTCCCTTCCTATTCCCTTTCATCACGCTTTTTCAGGAGATGGCATGTCGACATGCAAGGCTGAACGAGTGCGAAGTCGTGTAGGGATGGTGGAACGATCCGAATGTTGGCTCGCCAGAGTGGCGCGGCGATACGCGATTCAACAGCACCTCATTCGCTATTTGCCATTCGCCATTTTCTGCTCCAACTTTCCCAACTCACCAACTCACTACACTCCACAGGAGATCAATCATGGAATATCGACGACTCGGCAAATCCGGGCTGAAAGTCAGTGTGCTTTCGTTCGGCTCGTGGGTCACCTTCAGCACGCAGGCCGATGTGGCGCTGGCCAAGCAGATGATGGCGACCGCTTACGACGCGGGCTGCAACTTCTTCGACAATGCGGAAATCTACGCCCACGGCAAATCCGAAGAAATTATGGGGGAAGCGCTCGCCCAGCTCGGCTGGCGCCGCGATAGTTTCATCGTCTCCAGCAAGGTGATGTGGGGTGCGGTCGAGGACCCGAAACCGACGCAGCGCGGTCTGAGCCGCAAACATATCTACGAGGCCTGTTATCAAGCGATGGATCGGCTTCAGGTCGACTATCTCGACCTCTACTTCTGCCACCGCCCCGATCCCGACGTGCCGATGGAAGAGGTGGTACGCACCATGACGGAGCTGATCCACCGAGGTGATGTGCTCTATTGGGGCACGTCGGAATGGTCGGCCCAGCAACTGATGGAAGCCTACGCTGTTGCCCGCCAATACCATCTGATCCCGCCCACGATGGAACAGCCGCAGTACAACATGTTCCACCGCTACCGTTTCGAGATCGAGTACGGACGGCTCTACGACGCGATCGGCCTCGGCACCACGATCTGGTCGCCCCTAGCCTCCGGCTTGCTGACCGGGAAGTACAACGAGGGCGTGCCCGACGATTCGCGCATGAGCTTGGAAGGCTACGAGTGGCTGCGCAAAATGATGGAAAGCGATGAGGGGCGCAGGCGGCTGGAGAAGGTCAAAGCACTGGCCACCGTGGCCGACGACCTCGGCACCACGATGCCGAGGCTGGCGCTGGCCTGGTGCCTCAAGAATCCCCATGTCAGTACGGTGATCACCGGCGCGTCCAAGGTGAGTCAGGTCGAGGAGAACATGCAGGCGCTCACGCTGGTCGATCAGCTCGACGACGAGGTGATGGCACGCATCGACACGATCTTGGACAACAGGCCGGAGCCGGTGGACTTTCAGTAACGTCGATTGAAAGGGGAAAGAGGAAAGGGGAACGGCAACGCAAAAACGGCTTATGGAGAATCGCGGATGGCGCATGGGAGATGGCTACCCGCGATTCACCGCTCTCCCGTCAACGCTCATAACCCACGCTGCAGCACTCCAGCACTCATTACCCATCAAAGCCACTAAACCTCTAGACTCACAACTCCAAACTCCAGCACTCCAAAGCGCATCAAACTCGTCCCCCATACTCCCGCCCCATCGTCTCGACCGCGAATTGGACGAGTTCGGCGGCGGGCAGGAGCACGGCCAGCGCGCGACCCACCGTGCCGCTGGCCGCTCGGCCCCCGTCGACGAAGGCTTGGGTGATCTGCGCGAAATAGTCGGTCGGCATCCCGTCCACGACCGGCTCCGAGGTGTCGAATTCCTCAACCGATCGCGCGACGATCTCTTCCCCGACCTTCATGCGATAGTCGCGGCGAACCACCCGCTTTTGCGGGAGCGGGGCGATATGTTCGGCGTAGTGCAGGAGGGTCACGTGGTCGAAGTCGGAGCCGAGCAGCACCACCTTGCCCTGTCGTTCGACCAGCTTTGCAAAGGGAGAGCCAAGGCCGTAGCCGTAGTCCAGCGGGTGGTCGGCGCAGAGCCAGGCGGCCGCTGCGCCGATGGCCGCCACCGATGCCCCCGGGTTCAGGGATCGCGTGGCGGTGGGCCAGCGGCGGATCTCTTCAGCCAGCGCGCCATAATCAACGGCAGCGGGTGAGTGCACGGGATCGAAATAGGGAAGGTCGGCGCTCGCTTCGTAGTCGACGTAGGCCATCAACGTGCCCGCCTCGCCCACCGCATCGAGGAGCGCTTGGATCAGGCCCGCGGCCCGTCCCTCGGTCGGCCCCACCGCACGCAACGAGGCGTGAACCATGAGTAGATCCCCGTGGGCCACGCCGAGTTGCCGCAGTTGGGTCGACAGCGTTCGGATCGAGGTCGCTGACTTCGTTTTGCGCAATGGGTCTGACACGGTTAGATTTCGTGGAGGGAGCGACGTTAGGGGACGAAGGCAGGGGGAAGTGTACGCGCTTATCTCGCGCCGCTCACTCACTCTCCAACCAGATCGTAAACGGTCCCTCATTGACCAACTCGACCCGCATCATCGCGCCGAATCGCCCCCCTTCGACTTGGGGGATGCCCGCGTTGCGGAGCGCGGCCATGAAATGTTCCACGAGCGGTTCGGCCTGTTCGGGGCGAGCCGCGTGGATGAAGGAGGGGCGGCGCCCCCTGCGTGTATCGGCGTAGAGCGTGAACTGCGAGACGACGAGTGCCGCACCGCCCACATCCAGCAGCGAGCGGTTGGTTTTGCCGTCGTCGTCTTCGAAGATGCGGAGCAGGGCCACTTTTTTCGCCATCTTGTCCGCCACTGCCGCATCATCCTCGTGCGTGATCCCGACCAACAGCACAAGGCCCGTCCCGATCTCGCCCACCACCTGCCCGTCCACCGTCACACGTCCCTGCGACACGCGCTGAATCAGGAGGCGCATCGCTACGGGCTGACGGGCGTCGCTTCGGGCAGCGTCTCTCCGCCGCCTTCCGCTGTGGGCGTTACCACGAAGGGGGCCGTGGTGGGGGCAATGGCGGGCGTCGCGGTTTGCAGCGGGACGGGCCATGTCGCCTGCGGCGTCACCTCCACGCTGCCGGGCGTGGGCGAGGGGCCACGAGTACTGCGCGGCGTGAGGTCGATCTCTGGTGTCCACGTGGGGTAGGCCGTGGGGCGGGGCCGCGGGGTCCACGTGGGAATTGGCGTTGCGGTGGGCAAAGGGGCGGGCAGCGCCGCCTGGGGGCGGACGGCTTCGATGGTCACCAACCCGTCAAAGGTCTCGGCGACCAGCGGACGTACTTCGCTCCAATCGGGGATCAGCACCTCGGCCCCCGTGTAGGTGTAATAGGCCCTCACCATCGTGTTGTCGATCAGCGCGCGGCGGATGTTGCCATCTTCGATCCGACGTGCGACCTGTGCCAGCGCCAACACTTCGTTGACCGTCATGTCGGTCTCAATGGCGCGGTTCAGGGTCGATACCAATCGCCCCACATTGGCGGGCGTAAGCGAGGGGATGATGTCGCGGCTCAGCACTTGGTCGCGCAGCGCCAGAATCACCTCTTGCTGCCGTTCGGCCCGTGCGAAATCGCTGGTGCTCTTCCGGGTTCGGGCATATTGCAGCGCGCTTTCCCCGTCCATCTGCTGCCAGCCCTCCTCGAAGCGCACCGTCATGATGCCGTAATCCTCGGTCGGATATTCGGTATCGACCAGCAACTCTGGCACATAGATCTCGACGCCCCCCACATAGTCGATGATCTTGCGGAAACCGTCAAAGTCCATCACCAGATAGCGGTCGACCTTGATGCCGAAGTTGCGCCGGATGGTTTGCATCGCCGCCGCCGGGCCACCGCCCGGATAGTCGTAATAATCGCCGTAGTAGTAGGCGGTATTGATGCGGTCTTGCCATTCGCCGTTCCCGTGGTCGGGCAGGGTGATGAGCATGTCGCGTGGGAAGGAGAGCATCGCGATGCTGTTGCTCTCGGGGTCGATGGTCAGCAGGATCATAGAGTCGGTGCGCCACGGGCCGTCCTCATCCGTCTCGGAGGCGCGGCGGTCGATCCCCATCACCAACACCGTCATCGGCTCGGTGGCGGGCGGCGGCAACTGCGCGTCGGCTTCCGCCGTGCCGACCGGCACCACCAACGAGGTGCGCGTGGGGGTCGCTTGCGCGCTCACCAAGGGCAGCTCCCCCTGTTCGCCCAACTGGGCGATCTCTTCCGCAAAGCGTTCGGGCAGGGGCGGCAGCTCTGCATTGCTGGAAGCCGAAGAGGGGAAGATCGGGAGTTGGCTGTTACGCACGAAGCGGGCCATCGCGAAAAAGAGGAAAAGGCCGACCAGCAGCAGGGTCAGCGCGAAGATGATCTTGGTGGTTTGATCGAAGCTGGTTTTGGGGTTACCCTGTTCCAGCCGAATCCGTTGTTGATTGGTCGCCATCAGTACAGCATCCCACTCGATTCAAAGAAGAAGCGCTCACGATAGGCCAAGTGAGCGCTCCGAAGGTAGCTTGTCGTCCAAACAGTATATCTATTCCAAATCGCTGTGGCAAAAGTTAAACGGGTCGAGCCGCCTTTGGCCAGCAGGCTTACGGGCGCGATGCCGAAAAGATGAGCTTACACCGTTTCGCGTAACGCGCGTTCGGCCGCCGTCCACTGCGCGTTGGCCCGCTTGGCGAATGCGGCGGGCTTTTCGGCAAAGAGCGTGGCGCCAAGCTGCCACGCCTCGTCCTGCAAGCGGTGGCGCTCGTTGTCGATCAGCATGAAGAGCGCCGCCTGCGCCTCGGCGTCGCCCGCGAGCGCAGGGTCAGCTTCAAGGAGGCACCGCAGTTCGTGCAGATCGTGGTCGTCGCCCAGCGCGTCGGAGAGCGCGTGCCACAGTTCGGCCCGCGTGCGGAACCAAAGTGGGTCGGCGGCTTCCAGCAGTTGATGTTGGGTCCAGAGATGCTTGACCGATTTGCGCCATTCGTGGAGGTTGTCTGCGGACGGCTCGCTGCGTGCCGCTGCCATACGACGGCGGCCCTGGCGATAACTGCGCCGCAAGCCGTTGAGCCACGCCGTTTTCTCGTCGGTCGTGGCCAAGTCAATCGCGTCGGCATCCGCGGCAAGGCGCCGGAGGGCATCGCGGGCCACGTTGCCCCACTCGGCATCCGCCACGGGGTTCGCGGCCTGCTGCGCGGCCAACCGTTGCCGAAGCTGCGTCAACACCTCGTCATAAACCGCGCTCTGCGTGGCAAGGCCGAGCTTGTCAACGATTTCCAGCAGCGCCGCCTGTTCGCGGCGGCCCGCCAAGAGCCGACCCACATCGCGGTAATCGACGTTGAGCCGTTGATACTGCGGCTCGCCGAGCAGATCGCGCGCCAAGCGCAGCACGGCCCGCAACCGTTTCAGCATTTTGCGCGTCTCGTGCACCGCCTTGTCCGCCGGCAACTGGTCAAAGCCTTCGATGGCCGTCTGTAGCTGCCGTCCGATCAACCGGCCGATCTGCTCGGCGACGGGCCGTGTCGGATCGAGCTGAATCTGCGGCTCGTCACTACTTATCGTCATCGTCGATCAGGAGCTTGCTCAGGATCACACTGACGATACTGATGACCAAGCTGCCGAGGAGCGCGGGCATGAAGCCATCCACCGCAAAGGGCAGATCGAAGCTGCCCGCAATGGCCGAGGTGATCAGCAGCATCAGCGCGTTGATGACGAAGGTGAACAGCCCCAGCGTGATGATCACGAGCGGGAAGCTGAAGAATTTGAGGATAGGGCGAATGATGGCGTTGACCAAGCCGAAGATCAGTGCCACGCCCAGCAAGGGCAGAAACGATTGGGGATTGTTGGCGCTCAACTGTTCGCCAAACTGGATGCCCTCGATCAGGTAGCCCGCCACCCAGAGGGCCACCGCATTGATCAGCAGTCGGATTAGGAGTGTCATGCTCTTTCCTTGGAACGTGGTGACAGGTGTAGGCTAGGGTTCAGAATGGGCGTATTGAGCAGCAGTTTGCGCTCATGTTAAACCGTCGCGCCGCTTGGGATTTCCTTTTGCCCTATCTTGCGCGGCTTTACGTTGGCGTGGATCACCACGTTGCGTCCGATCACCGTTTCGGCGGGGATTTCCACCCGTTGACCGATCACGGTCAAGCCCGTGTTGAGACGACTCGGCGCTTCATGGTTGGGGGTGTTGTCATCGCCCGCGCCCACGCGGGCGTTCTCTCCCACGATTACTTCTTGGTCGATGATGGTGCGGTCTACTTTCGCCCCCTTCCTGATGACCGTATCGCCAAAGATCACCGAATCCTGCACCACCGCATCGGCCTCCACCACCACACCGGGCGACAGTACGGAGCGGATGACCTCACCGTCGATCCGACAGCCATCACTCATCAGGTTGCCATCCGCTTTGGCCCGATCACCCAACAGTACCGGTGGCCGCTCCTCACTCCGCGTATGAACGACCCATTCTAGATCGTAGAGATCGAGCGCGGGCGTTTCGGCAAGAAGCGCCATGTTAGCTTCCCAGAAAGCTTGAAGCGTGCCGACATCAGCCCAATAGGTTGTCACCTTGTGCGAATAGACTTTCTTGCCCGCTGAGAGCATGGTGGGAATCACTTCGCGACCAAAGTCGCGCTGATTTTTCCCCTCCTTGCCGAGCCAACTCATCAACGCATCTCGGCTGAAGACGTAGATCCCCATACTGGCGAGGGTGCTGCGGGTGCGGCGCGGCTTTTCCTCGAAGCGGGTAACACGTCCGTCGCGGTCCGCTGCGATCATACCGTAACGATGGGTCTCGAACGGGCTGACGCTGCGCACGGCGATGGTGACGTCCGCTTTCGATTCGACATGGAAGGCGAGCATGGGGCCGTAATCCATCTTATAGATGTGGTCACCGGCCAAGATCAGGACGACTTCTGGATTGCTCTCCTCGACCACATCCAAATGGAAACGGACCGCGTCGGCGGTTCCTTCTTGCCAAGCGCTGGCTTCGTGGGGGCTGCTGAGATAGGGCTGCAGCAGCCGTAGCCCACCCTGCGACCGATCCAAGTCCCAGGGCCGACCGTTGGCCACGTGATCGTTAAGGGAACGGGGCTGATACTGGGTCAAGACCCCCACGTTGTAGATGCCGCTGTTGATGCAGTTGGAGAGGGAAAAGTCGATGATGCGGTACTTCCCCGCGAAGGGAAGCGCGGCTTCGGCGCGCAGCTCGGTCAGGGCGCTTAACGCGGGGCTGGCACCGCCCGCCATGATCAATGCCATTGTTTTGGGGATCGCGGCCATCGTTTGAGTCCTTAGTCGTTAGTATTTGTTACACGTTGCTTTAGGTGGGTGGATACGTTGTTTAGGCCAGCCATCTTCTGGGGGGTGCAACGGCTCAGCCGTCGGTGGGCGTGGCGCTGGCCACGGTGGCCCCGTTGGGGACCTCGTCGCCAAAGGGGGCGAAGTCGTCTTCGTCGACATCGGCATTGATCAGCACGTTGCGACCGACCCGAATGTTGTTGGGCAGATGGGCCAGCTTACCGATCACCGAGATGCCGGTGGTGAGCTTGTCGGGTAGCAGTTCGTTGGGAACCTTGTCAGCCTCGCCATCCCCCACGCCGACATGCGCCCCCGCGCCGATCACCACCTCCTTGTCCACGATCACCCGATCCAGCACCGCACCCGGCCCAATCCATGTGTCGTTCATCACCACCGAATTGCGCACGATCGCCCCGGGCGACACGTAGACCCCCGGGCTAAGCACCGAATCTTCAACCGTGCCACGCACCACACTGCCGTTGCAGATCAAGCTACGGGCCGCGACGGCCTGTGGCCCCACCTTCACGGGCGGGCGCTCTTCCGAAAGGGTGTGGATCGTCCAGCCGCGATCGTAGAGCTGCAACTGCGAATCGGCGGAAAGCAACTCCATGCTCGTCTGCCAATAGGCCTGTACCGTCCCCACATCGACCCAGTAGCCTTCGTAAGGGTAGGCGTAGACCTTGCACTCTGCGATCATCCCCGGAATGAGATGGTGGCCGAAGTCGAGATCCTCATGCTTTTGGGCGGCCATCAGCATCCGTTCGCGCATCATCTCGGTTCTAAACAGATAGATGCCCATGCTGGCGAGCGTCCCCTTGTCGCGTTGCTTGGGCTTTTCGGTAAATTCGGTGACGCGGTTGCGCTGGTTGGTCGTCATGATGCCGAAGCGATCGGTCTCGTCCAGTGGCACTTCCATCACCGCCACCGTCAGGTCGGCATCCTTCTCGCGGTGGTAGTCGATCATCTTGCGGTAATCCATCTTGTAGATGTGATCGCCGGAGAGAATCAGCACCGTGTCGGCCCGCGTGTTGTCCAGATAGTTGAGGTTCTGCAAGACCGCGTCCGCGGTGCCGCTGTACCACGACTGATTCCCCCGCCCTTGATAGGGCTGAAGCAAGCGCACGCCGCCTTGCGAGCGGTCGAGGTCCCACGGGCGGCCAATGCCGATATGTTCGTTGAGCGAATGGGGGCGATATTGTGTCAGCACGGCCACGTCGTAAATGCCACTGTTGACACAGTTCGAGAGGGCGAAGTCGATGATGCGGAACTTTCCAGCAAAGGGGACCGACGGTTTGGCTCGTTTCTCCGACAAAACGGTCAAGCGTGAACCTTCACCGCCGGCGAGGATCATTGCGGCCACTTTCATTGTCTCATTCTCCTAGCACACGCTGAGGTCGGTACCCCAATGGTAATAGAGAACGAACGGAACGGCAATATTCAGCGCAAAACGCAGAACCCTGCGCTTCGCGCCGGGCAGGCTCCGAACGCAGAAGGGAAGCGCTGTCGGAACGGGTCAGTGGCCTCTCTCGGTCGGGGTGATTTGCGCTGGCCCTTCGGGGCAACGGGCGCTGCGGCACGGTTAGGTGGGGGATGGCGCCAGTTTCAGGTTGGGGGCGATTTCGAGTGACCAGGGGGAGGGGCCATCGTGCTGCAAACGCCAGTAGGCCGCCGCCGCGATGGCCGCTGCGTTGTCGGTACAGAGGGCCAGCGGCGGCACGTGCAACGGGATGGCGCGGGGGATCAGCGTGGCTTCCAACGTTTGGCGCAGGGGGCCATTGGCCGCCACGCCGCCCGCGACAAGGACTTGCGTGACCTCGAATTCCAAGGCGGCCTGTAGGACACGATCGACCAAGACTTCGACCACCGCCTGCTGAAAGCTGGCCGCCAAATCGGCAACGGGCAACGGACGGACCACCGCAGGGCCAAAGCGGTCATCGAGCTGGCTGCGCTCCCGCCCTTCGCCTTTGAACTGCTCCACTTCCCGCAAGACGGCGGTCTTCAGCCCGCTGAACGAGAAGTCGTAGTCGTTCGGCAGGGAGCGGGGAAAGTCGAAGGCGTTCGGGTCGCCGGTGGCCGCGATCTTCTGGATCGGGGGGCCGCCCGGGTAGGGCAGTTCGAGCAGCCGCGCCACTTTGTCGAAGGCTTCGCCCGCAGCATCGTCCAGAGTGTGGCCCAGTAACTCGTAGTCGCCGTGGTCGTGCATCAAGAACAGTTCGGTGTGGCCGCCACTCACGATCAAGATCAGGGCAGGAAAGCTCGGCTGCGGAATCTCGCGCCCTTTGTCGCCCAACCAGTTGGAATAGATATGACCTTCCAAATGGTTGACCCCAATGAAAGGCAAGCCCTGTGCCAGCGCCAACCCCTTGGCAAAGTTCAGCCCCACCACGAGCGACCCCGCCAAGCCCGGCCCGTAGGTGGCGGCCACGGCGTCAATCTTGTCCCAGCCGACCTGGGCGGCGGTCAGCGCCTCTTCCAGCACCGGTGTGATCGCCAGCACATGTTGGCGCGAGGCCATCTCGGGGAAGACGCCGCCATATTGCCGATGCAGATCGACCTGAGAGGCGACGATGTTCGACAGAATAGTGCGACCATCCTGCACCACAGCGACTGCCGTCTCGTCACAGGACGATTCGACGGCAAGGATTGTTGGGTAAAGGCTCATGACAGTTCGCTTTCGTCACGCGAGTCGGGGATCATGATAGGAAATCACCTGTTGCGTGTTGCCTGTTTGGATGGGTAGTGGAGAGGGTGAGGGGTGTGCGTGGCTTATTCTCGTGCCGTTCATGGCATAGGTTCCAACGTCGTGCAATGGAGCCGTCATGCGCGACGGCGCAGCACGGAGAATGACAGTGGCGCGTGACGCTGTGTGGGTGAACGGCCTGGCAAAGCGATGAATTATCAAGGGAAATGCTAGGCTCCCATGCCCCATGTCCCACCCCATGGCCGCTACGATTGATACAGAAAGGGCGCGGCGACGCCCGCGAACGGGCCTATTTTCAGGGCAGAGGCAACGAATCCAATTCTCGATTCTTGATGCCACACCCATGCTCCATTCCCTCGTCCCATCCCATGGGTCAGACAGGCGGATCCCACTTCTCTGAAACGTCCCTATCTCCTACGGCAACGTCAACCGCTGCACCCCGCTTTCCGTCAGCAAGAAGAGCGTGTCGCTGCCGTCGAGCGCGATGTCGCGGATCGCTCCCCAACGGCTGTCGACGGGCGCTTCATAGGCCATCTTGAAATTGCCATCCGCGCCGTAGCGCACGATGCGGTTCGCCTCGGCCACGAAGAGATCGCTTTCTTCCGGCGGCAACTTCGCCAACGCGACGGGCGCGCTGAGCGAGCCGCCGTTGAGGGTGAAATCGGTCTGCGGCGCGCCGAGCTGGAAGCGGTTCACTTGGCCGCTGCGCTCCAGCACATAGATGTAGCCGTCGATGGCGATGTCGATCGGATCGACGAGCCGGGCTTGGCCCTCCGGCTGGAGCCACCCGACCGGGTTGGTCGTGTAGTTGCCCCCGCTATCCGGCACATACTTCCAAACCTGGGCGCTGGTCGGGTCCAGCAGGTAGTAATTGCCTTCATAGTTGGCTGTTCCGCGATAGCCTTCGGTCGCGACGGGCCAGAAGGTCGCTTGGCGTATCGTTTCCCCCGTCAGCTCGTAGAGTTTACCATCCGCCGTTTGCAGCAAGACGGCGTCGATGGTGCGAGTGGCGCTGGCGGGCATGTAGGTGAGGAACTGCATCGATCCCATCGTTCCCAATTCAGAGAGCGCTTCCCCCTCGTTGAACAGCGCGTCCGGAGCCGTCGTCCCATCGATCGGCAAGCGGTAGAGCGCACCCTCGTTCAGGAAGAAGAGTTGAGACCCCGCCACCAGCAGTTCGCGCGGGTTGCTGCCCTCGGGCAGGGCGGCCAGCGTGGTGGCGGGCAAGCGCTGGAGATTCGGATCGGCGGGTTGGAGCGCGTCAGCGATTTGACGCTGCATCGTCATGACCTCATTCTGGGCGACCTCGTCGGGGGCAAAGGGGAGCGCCGCCGTTAGCCGTTCGTTGGCTTGCTCCAACAACGACCGTTGGCTGTTCAGATCGGTGGCATCGTTCGCCTGGCCGATGAGCGCGATGGCTTCGTCCACGAGCGTCTGAAAATCTTTTCCTGCGAGGGCGGACGAATCCGTCACCCCGTTCGCCTGCGCGGGCGGTGGGGCATCACTGATGGCGTCACGCCGCTGCCATGCCAGCGTCAGCAGCAGCAGCAACAGCAGCAACGGCAGCAGAACCGCAAGCGTGCGCAAGAAGAGGGAGCCATCATAGGCATCGGGGCGACGACGGTAGTCCCGCTTCGGTGCGGGACGGTCGCCGGGCAGGGCGCTGCGCATCACGTCGGTGACGGCGTGGGCGCTGCGCTGGGTCACATAGTTCATGCCATGCGTGGCGCGGTCGAGGCCAGGGGCCATCCGTTGGGCCTGCGGCGCCACAGCACGGCGCCACCACGCCACCACCGCGCCAACCCCCGCGACCAACATGGCAAGCACGCCGATCAGCGCCGCGCCCAGACGACGCAACACGTCGCCCCATGCGATGTCGTTCGCCGCTTCTGCTTCGTTGGGCGCTGCCAAGGCAGCGTCTTCTTCCTCGTCGGCACGGCGTTGGGCCTCGGCCTCCATCCGCTGGCGGTCGCGCGGCCCCGCTACGCGGCCACTGTCGCCCACAAAGCGTTCGCGTAGGGCACGGGGTGGCGAAGGGGAGGAGCGGCTCGCGGGGATCTCCTCGGGCGTCTCGGCCGTTGGTCGGTTCACCGCCGCCGCTATCGGCGATGAGGGCGCGGCCTCCCCCTCTTCATCCCAGAATTCATCCTCGAACAGTTCGTCCAACTCGTCGTCCAACTCGTCGTCAATTTCGTCCCACTCCTCAAAGATCTCCTCATCAGCAACGGTCTCAATCGGTTCCGGCATCGGCGGTGGTACGATGGAGGGCGGCGGGACGGGCGCTTCTTTCGGTGTCGGGGGCGGGGTGGGGGGGGCCTCGCGCTGCGGCTCGACTTTTGCGGGCGCTTTCGCGGTGTCACGTGCAGGCTTGGCAGTGACGGTGCGTACCGGCGGCTCGCTCATCGGCTTGGTCGGCGCGACGCTGATCGCAGGGCGGGTCGAAGGAGCGAACTGAACCACGCAGGCGGTGAAATCTTGTTGGCCGGTCAGCACGATCAGCCCCTCGACCACCTCGTTCGGGGTCGGGCGCTGAATCACGTCGTGGATATGGCTTTCTTGGTCGAAGGTGGTGATATGGCTCGCGGCCATCACCACCATGTCGTCGGGCTGCAGGGCAAAGCGGGCCAGCCGCGTGCGAATCTTCTCCTGCTCGCCCAAGGGGGTCAGCGGGTCTCCCTTGCGTTTTAGCTCATCGAAACTCTTGGGGAAGCGGGTCAACGATTCGCCTCGGACCAAGTAGGTGAGCGCAGGCCCCGACTGGGCCAGGTGCAGGGCCTCGCCGTCGATGAAGATCGCGTTGAAGCCCGCCCAGACGCGGCGCGATTCGGGCAGATCGGCATTTTGCGTCAGCAGCATCTGGTTCACGGCTTCGGCGGCGGCTTGCAGCGCTTGGGGCGGTTGTTCCGCTTTGCTGGCCGCGAAGGTCTGAAGCGCTTTGTTCACGATTTCGCGGCTGGCCTGATCCCAGCTGTCGGTGGGGGCCGAGACCTCGACCATGACATAGAGCGTTCCGCCCCGTGTCTGCCGTTCGCCAATTTCGGGCGGCGCTTGGCGGCGCTGCCCGTCCATCAGGCTCAATTTGACGGCGTTTGTCGTTGTCATAGGCGTGGGTACATGGGATTCGGGTTGGATGATTGTTCGGTTGGGCGCTGTGGGATGGCTTGGACGTGAGAGGGCGAATGGCGGATAGAGAATGGGTTGATGGCGGTCAGCGCTCTACCCCTGTTTCGTTTTACACGCCGCTCAGGGTAAGGGGCCTTCCGCTTTTCGTTTCCTGCGCTGTCACTCTGTTTCTCGTTTCAACGCGGCTCCCTACGTTTCGCTCGGGGCAGGCTGTTTCTCACCTAATCCGTCTCTTCCGCTTCGGCGAAGATGCGGTCGGCGTGGCTCAGCAGCAGCTCGCGCCGTTCGCGCGGGATGAGCCGCGATTCGAAGTAGGCGTCGAGCAGGGCGCGTGGCCCCGATTCCGCGATTTCTTGCGCGTTGCCGAGTCGTAGCCGCTGGGGCCGTTCCACGTCCCGCACGATCGAGGCGATGTGGGCCGCTTCCTTTAATAGGGCGCGAATATCGCGGTTGTTGACATGGGCCACGTTGTCGGGCGTGGCGCGAATAATGAGCTTGACTACCGCGTCGCTCACATCCATCCGCGACAACCCGTCGTGGATTTGCTGCATCGGATCGGGCGCCTCGCGCACGTCGAGCGTGATCTGGCGCATGGGGCGTGTGGGGGTCTTGATGAACTCCCAACGGGTTGGCCCATCGCCGATCTCTGCGACAACGAAGCCCTTTTCCTCGCGCGCCTCCCCGAAGTCGATCCGCTCGATTGAGCCGCTGTAAACGACCGGCGGCTGTTCGTGGAGCGACTGATGTTTGTGGATGTGGCCCAACGCCACATAGGCAAAGCGCGGATCCTTCAGAATGCTCGGCTCCAGCAGCAGGTCGTTGCCGAGCAGCACGGAACGCTCCATGCCGAAAACGGCCCCGGGCACGGTGCCATGCGCCACCATGACGGCGGGCGCGTCGTCCGTCACCTTGTCCAACAACGTCTGCATTGTGCTGAACAGAACCTGCTCGATCAACTGATCGATCTCTTGGCTGGAAAGGCCCCGATATTCGTCGCGCGCCAAGATGTGGCTGCGTGTCACCCACGGCAGCGCCACGATCTGCACTTCGCCGTTTCGGGTCGGAATGCGGAGGTAATCGGGCCGATCCGCGACGGTGATGTGGGGAATATTGAGTGTGCCAAATATCTCGACGGCGTGGGCGCGCTTGGCCGCGTTCGGCAGGTCGTGGTTCCCCACCAGCAAGAAGGTGGGCATCCCCGCCTCGCTCAACCGCTGGATGCGCTTGGCAAATTCGCGTTGGTGGGTCGGCGACGGGTCGCGGTTCTTGAACGCATCGCCCGCAAAAACCACCAAGTCGATCTTCTCGTCAAGGGCATAGTCGATCACGAAATCAAAGGCACGCAAAAAGTCATTGAGCCGTGTCGAAAGCCCCGTCTCGGGATCGAGCCGGCCATAGTTTTCAACACCGAGGTGAAGGTCTGCGAAATGGAGTAGGCGAATCATAGGGTTGGGTGAGTGGGTGAGTTCGGGGGTTTGGAGTTATTTGGGTGCATGGTGCATGGTGCAAGGTGCAAGGTGCAAGGTGCATGGTGCATGGTGCATGGTCGAATTGTTTTAGCGCTATTATGTTCGGAGCCTGTCTTGTCTGCCCTGAGCAAGGTCGAAGGGAGCGGAGCCGTCCGTGCAGCGGTCCGACGCCCTCCCGTTACCTGCTCTGCGTTGCCGTTCAATCGAGCGTGACGTGGTCGCGCAGTTGGTCGAGCAGCTTTTCGCCGATGCCGCGCACCTCTTGGAGCTGATCGACCGAGGTGAACGGGCCGTTGGCCTCGCGGTACTCGACGATGCGGCCAGCCAGTGCAGGCCCGATGCCCGGCAACGTTTCCAGCTCTGCGGCCGTGGCGCTGTTCAACCCCACGAGCGGCCCACTGCTCGGTGCCTCGCCCGCCAGCGTGTCGGCGCTGCTGGGGGCGCTGACCGGCGGTGGAGCCGCCTCGCCGTGGCGCGGCATGTGGACCTGGACCCCGTCCGCGAGCAGCGTGGCCTGGTTCAGCGCTTCGAGCGCGGCCTCCTCGGTGGGGCCGCCTGCGGCCTGCAACGCATCGACGACGCGGCTCTGCGGAGGCAGGGTGTAAACCCCGGGCGCCACCACTGCGCCCGACACAAAGACCGTGATCGGCGCCGCGGTCGGCGTGATCGCCAGGGTGGGCGTGGCGGGCAGCGACGTTTCTTCAACCAGCAGCAGCGGTTCGGGCGCGGGCTGACGGAGCAACGCTGCAGCGCCGATGGCGGCAACGCCCACCAGCGCAGCGACCAGCGCCTGCCGCGCACGGGATAAATGGCTCAATTCAGCACCTCCTGAACGGACAGCGGACCGCCATTTTACGTCCAAACCCTTGGCCCCGCGCCACCGTCCCACCGGAGGTCATGCCATTATAACCGCTCCTCACGACGAAGACAAGCATCGGCAGTCAACTATAACAAATGTTCGGTTTCGCACGGCTGTGGGCTATGGTTTGTCGTTGCTTTGTGGTAGAATATGAACGTATGAAAGAGAAAAAATTAGAGGCGGCGCAAAGGCGGCTACCGACGGTGATCGATACCCTTTCGGCTGCATTCGCATCGCTGGGCCGCGCCCCGTGGCTGTTACTCCCCCCGCTACTGCTCAACCTGCTGATCTGGTGGCTTCCGTCTCTCCAACTGTCGACCGATTTGGCGACCCGGCTGTTGGAACCGCTCGAATTGTTCTTGGCACAGATGCCGACCGAAGGGACGGCGGCGATTGCTGAGTACTACAAACTGCTGACAAGCGAACTCACGACGATCAACCTGTGGTCTGCGGCCACATGGCCGATCTTCTTCTGGCCCACGCTGATTTTGGGCCACGGAGATGGCCCTGCCGTTGCCCTGCAGCGCAACGGCCAACTCGTGGGGATGGCCACAGCGCTCGCCTTCGTGGGGGCGCTGCTGAACATGGCTTGGCTGGCGTTGGTGGCCGGTGTGGTACAGGGTCGGCCCCGCGCCTTCGCGCGGCTGCTCCGCGATGGGGTCAGCGCGCTGCTGCGGATCATCGGCCTGTTCCTGCTGCTGGCCTTCATCTTTTTGGCGATCATGACGCCCTTACTGATCGGCGCCTCCTTCTTGGTGCTGATCGTCCCCGCCCTCGGCGCGTTGCTCAACGGGGTGCTCTTCTTGCTGGCGACATGGGCCGGTATTTGGATAGCGATCCACCTCTATTTTGTGTTGGGCGCGATCTTGCTGGACGATATGGGGATTTTGGAATCGACCAGACATAGCATTCTGCTGGTCCGCCAGAATTTTTGGAGTGCGTTGGGGCTGATCGCCCTGAGTTGGGTGCTTTCCAACGGCTTTTGGCTGATCTGGCTGCAATTGAGCCAAACCACCGTGGGTCAACTGGTCGCCATGGGGGGGAGCGCGGCCCTCGGCACGGCGCTGGCCGCCGCGATGATGATCTACTATCGGGATCGCGTGCCCTCGGTAAAGGCGGCGCTCGTCGCGGCGAAGAAGTTGGCGAAAGAGGCGGTATAGCGCCGCCCGCAAGAGAACAACATCGGCCCCCCACCGGGCCTGACAAGAACGACGGCTGAAGAGGTAGGAGAAGACTGTGGCAACTAAGACAACGACGTATGATGCCAGCACCATTCAGGTGATGGAGGGGCTGGAGGCGGTACGGAAGCGACCCGGGATGTACATCGGAAATACCGACATCATGGGGCTGCATCACTGCGTCTTCGAGGTGGTGGACAATTCCGTGGACGAGGCGCTGCAGGGCCACGGTAGCCGCATCGACGTGATCATCCACCCCGACCAGACCATGACGGTACGCGATTACGCCCGGGGTATCCCGGTCGATATTCACCAACCCACCGGCTTGCCCGCGCTCGAAGTCATCATGACGAAGCTGCACGCGGGCGGCAAGTTCGGCGGCGCGGGCTACAAGGTCTCCGGCGGGCTGCACGGCATCGGCGTGAAGGCGGTCAATGCCGTGAGCGAGTGGATGGAGGTGACCGTCCGGCGGGACGGCAAGATCTACCGCCAACGGTACGAGCGGGGCAATCCGGTGACCGAAGTCAAGGTGGTTGGTAAGACGAAGAAAGACGACACCGGCACCGAGACGCGCTGGAAGTACGACCCCGAAATCTTCAAGGCCGAGGGGCTTGAGTACAACTTCAAGACGTTGGCCCACCGCTTCCGCGACATGTGCTTTCTAACCCCCGGTCTGCAGATTAGCTTGGTCGATGAGCGTGAGCCAGGATTGGAAGCGACCTACTATTTCCAAGGGGGGATCGCGGCCTTTGTGCAATTCCTCAACCGCACCCGCGAACGGCTCCATCCGGTGATGTATATCATGCGCGAAGTCGACGAGGTGCTGGTCGAGGTCGCGATGCAGTACACCGACGGCTATCAGGAGAGCATCCACACCTTCGCCAACAACATCAACCAGCCGGAAGGGGGCACTCACCTTACCGGCTTCCGCTCGGCACTGACCCGCACGATCAACGATTATGCGCGGCGGAGCAACCAGCTTAAAGAGAAAGATACCAACTTTTCTGGCGACGATGTGCGCGAGGGGCTGACGGCCATCGTCAGTGTGAAGGTCAAGGATCCGCAGTTCGAGGCGCAGACCAAGATCAAACTCAACAACACTGAAGTGAAGGGCGCGGTCGAAAGTACGCTCAACGATGCGCTTTCGACCTGGTTGGAAGAGAACCCCCGTTCTGGCAAGGCCATCGTTGGCAAAGTGCTGACCGCCAGCCGCGCCCGTGCTGCCATGAAGAAGGCGCGGGACATGGTGATCCGCAAATCCGCGTTGGAATCGCTGACCCTGCCCGGCAAACTCGCCGATTGCTCCGAGCGCGACCCCGAAAAAACCGAGCTTTTCATTGTTGAAGGCGACAGTGCGGGCGGCTGTTTTTCTGGGGATACGGAGGTTGCCTTAGCCGATGGTCGTAATGTGAGCTTCGAACAACTCGTTGCCGAGCAAGCGCAAGGGAAGCGTCACTTTTGCTATACGATCCGCAAGGATGGTACCGTCGGGCTGGCGCAGGCGATTCATGCGCGTGTTACAAAGCGAGATGTCGCGGTCATTCGGCTGACATTAGATAACGGCGGCCAAATTGTCTGTACCCCAGATCATCGCTTCATGTTGCGAGATGGTTCGTATAAAGCGGCTCGCAACTTGTCGGAGGATGATTCGTTGATGCCGCTTTATCGCAAGCTGTCGAACACAGACGAAGGGGGGATTACGATCGATGGGTATGAGATGACATGGAACCCGCCTACCGATGGCTGGTTGTTCACTCACGTTTTGGCTGATTGGTACAATCGTTCGAAGGGCGTATACCGTCTAGAAGACGGCGATCATTGCCATCATATCGATTTCAATAAGCTGAATAATGACCCCACGAATATTCGACGTATGCCCGCCGATGAACACCGTGCCCTTCACCGTCGTCATGTGAAAAAGACGCTTCATCGTCCAGACGTCGTTGCCAAATGGCGAGCGGTTCGAGAAAGTGACGAACAGACGATTGCTGCCCTAAGAGGGGTCTCGCGTGAGCAGGGCGTGGTTGATGTAGAAGGTTACCGAGCCTACAGGATCAACACGGGAGACAAGAGCCTATTGCGCTTCGATAGTTTCTGTGATCGTCATTTCGATGGCGATGGGAGGCGCGCCTCTGAAGCTGTCGCCAACTATAACCACCGAGTCGTTTCAATCGAGCGTGTCGCAGAGACGATGGACGTCTATGATATTGAGGTGCCGCATACGCATAACTTCGCACTAGCGAGCGGTGTGTTTGTGCACAACAGCGCGAAGGGGGCGCGCGACCGTCGCTTCCAGGCGATCCTGCCGCTACGGGGCAAGATCATCAACGTCGAGAAAGCCCGCATCAACCGCATCCTCGACAACCGCGAGGTACAAGCCCTGATCTCCGCGCTGGGCTGTGGCATTGGCGACAGCTTCGATCTGGCCAATCTGCGCTACAGCCGTGTGGTCGTTATGACCGACGCGGACGTGGATGGCGCGCACATCCGCACTTTGCTGCTGACGTTCTTCTTCCGCTACATGCAGCCGCTGATCGAACATGGCCATCTCTTCATCGCGCAGCCGCCGCTCTACCAGATCAAGGCGGGCAAGAGTGAGCAGTACGTCTACACCGAGGCGGAAAAGGAAGCGACGTTGAAGCAGATGGGCGATCGCAAAGTCGGCTTGCAGCGCTACAAAGGGTTGGGTGAGATGAACCCCGAGCAGTTGTGGGAGACCACGCTCAACCCCGAAAATCGCACGATGTTGCAGGTCACGATTGAAGACGCGGTGCAGGCCGACAAGACCTTCGATATGCTGATGGGTTCCGCCGTGCCCCCGCGCAAACGCTTCATCCAGACCCACGCCCGCGAGGTCCGCAACCTCGATATCTAGCGCCGTATCGAGCCAATCAGAGGCCGTCCTCAAACGAGGGCGGCCTTTTATACTGGCGCACGCCTGTAGCTTTTATGGAGATTCATAGGAGGTTTGTCGAACTATAAACTATGCCTTAGAATGGATGGGTCAGATCAATTGCTCTATCCTTTTTGCTTGGCCGATCAAGCGACTGCTTTTGTGCGATTTGCCTGTTATCAGTCATTGGCTTCGTTGCGGTTATAGCTCAAGGTGCGCTCTCTTATGAAAGGTAAGTCTCATGTTCGATCATGTCCGTAGCCCGTTGGGCCTATTGTTGACCCTTGTCATTTTTGCCTCGATCAGCGTGGCGGCGACGCCGTCCCTGTTAGCCCAAGAGCAATGTCGGTATTTTGCCGAAACGCAGTTCACCGTCTGTGATGATACGGAGGCCATGTTTCTGACGACCTTCGACGCCTACGGGCTGCAAAATGTCGGCTATCCCGTCTCCCGACGATATACCAGGGACGGCTTTGTGATGCAGGCTTTCCAGAAGGCGATTTTTCAGTGGCGAAGCGACTCACAAAGCACGGTTTTCGCCAACATTTTTGACGATCTCCATCGTGACCAGTACGACGACCTCCTGCTTTCGGTGCGTCAAACGCCCCTTCAGCTTCCCGACGATTGGGATGAGGAAGGGCAAAGTTTCGAGGAGATCGTCGCATCGCGCCAAGCGTTGTTAGACGTACGCCCCGCGCTGAAGTCGAGCTATTTTGCAGTCACTGATCCCCTTCTTTTCTTTGGGTTGCCCACCTCTGAGGTCGAAGATATGGGCAATCATTATGCCGTGCGTCTGCAGCGAGCCGTGTTGCAGGAATGGAAAGAGGATGTGCCGTGGGCCACAGCGGGCGAGGTGACGGTCGCTAATGGCGGCGATATCACGAAGGAGCTGGGGGCGTTGCCCGCTGATGCCGTGGTGCCGGAGAGTGCACCAACCGCGCCCACACCCGTCCCGCCGCCCGCCGCAGCAACCACAGGGGATGTGCGGATCACGGACATCGCCTACGACGGGATCGTCTACCGCGTCGAAAGTGATGAGTACGCGAAGATCACCAACATGGGGAACAGTGCGGTGAATCTGGCCGGTTGGCGCTTGTATGCTGGGGATCCGGGACAGAACTTTTATTTCCCCACCTTCCTCATCCAACCCGGCCAATCCTGCCGTGTTTACACCAATGAGTACCACCCCGAATCCTGCGGGTTTAGCTTTGGTCGGGGCAGCGCGATCTGGAATAACGATGGGGATTGTGGCTATCTCTATGACGGGACGGGTGCGCAGGTGAGTCAGTACTGTTATTAGGCCAGGCCGCAGCTGACAGATCGCAACTCCTGTCACAATGGGGTAACTATGCGTCTTCGATAAGCTGTTCCGCGATTAGGATCAGTCGGATGGGCATGGTACAGTATAGTAGGTGACGCCGTCCCTGCGCCGCACCCTCGTGCCCCTGATGGCAGGGACGCTGCGCCCTAGAAATGATGGTCAAATGAAGAAGTCAATCACGGACAGCGGTGTGCTCTCGCTGATTGGGGGTACACCGCTGTTACGTTTGACACGGCTGATCGATCGGCCGGATGTTGCGTTCTATGCCAAAATGGAGCTCGACAACCCCGGGGGTAGCATCAAGGACCGTACCGCCTTCCGCATCCTCGCCGCCGCGTTGGATTCGGGCGAGCTGCTGCCGGGGGACACCGTCATCGAATCCAGCTCGGGCAATATGGCGATTGGGTTGGCCCAAGCTTGCCGCTACTTTGCTCTGCCGTTGATCGTGGTTGTGGACCCCGCCGTCAACCGCCACACGCTCAAAATCCTGCGCGCCTATGGGGCAATGATAGAAACGGTGACGGAGCCGTTCGAGGTGGGCGGCTTCTTGGGCGCACGGCTGGCACGTGTGCAAGCCCTGCTGAACGAGATCCCCGGCAGCTTCTGGACGAATCAGTATGCCAGCGCGGAGAACCCCGCCGCGCATTACGAGACGATGCGCGAAATTGCCGACGCGCTGGACGGCGATCTCGACTACCTCTTTGTGGCCACCAGCACCTGTGGCACCATCATGGGCTGTGCGCGGTACATCCGCGATCATGGGTTGTCGACCAAGCTCATTGCGGTCGACGCGGTCGGCAGTGTCATCTTCGGCACCCCGCCGGCGCGCCGCTTGATCCCCGGCCACGGCGCGGGCCGCCCGGCCCAACTGCTCGACCGCAGCCTGATCGACGATGTGATCCATGTCGACGACTGGGAATGTGTGCAGGGCTGTCGCCAACTGCTCGCCCAAGAGGCCATTTTGGCGGGCGGCTCATCTGGGGGAGCGGTCATGGCGCTCCAGCGCTACCGCGACCACTTTCGGACCGGAGACCGTGTCGCCTTCATCGTCTGTGATCGGGGCGAGCGATACCTCGACACGATCTATTCCGACGACTGGGTATTGGCGCAGTTCGGGGAACTGCCCCCGCCGTGCCTCTCTGCGGCTGTCGCCGCCGCGCTCTGACATCCATGACGATACATATCGCCATCGTCGGCGGCGGGCCGAAGGGGCTTTATGGGTTGGAGCGGTTGGTGGCCCAGCTCGCGACGCGATCCGACCGACCCGCCGTCGAAATCCACCTCTTCAATCGCACCGCCGACTTTGGCGCGGGGGAGATCTACGCCACCGATCAGCCCGATTACCTGCTGATCAATTACGCCATCGGCAACATCACCATGTGGATCGACGAAGCACCCGCCACCGTGGCCCCACGTCCGATCTCCCTCACGCGCTGGCTGCAGGCCCGGGGCCATGCCGTTACCGACCACGATTTCGCCTCGCGGGCGCAGGTGGGGCGCTATCTGCGCGACGGCCTCGAACAAATTCTCGGCCACTTGCCCGAACGGGTCATGGTGCGCTGCATCGTGGGCGAAGTCGTCGATTTGTGGCACGGGGACGAGGGTTACCGCCTGCGCCTGCGCGCCGCCGACGGCGATCGGGTTATGGAACCCTCCTACCAACATCTGCTGTTGGCGACGGGCCACCCCCGCCCCACACCGCTGCCCGCCGATGAAGCTGAGGATACCGTGCCCTTCATCTATCCGGTCGATGCGTGGCTGCCCGACATCCCCGCGCAGCAGCCGGTGGCGATCAAAGGCATGGCGCTCACCTTCATCGATGCGGCACTGGCCCTGACGGAGGGGCGTGGCGGACGGTTCGCGCCGCGGGCTGAGGGGGGCGTCGATTATCATCCCTCTGGCGATGAGCCGTCGGCGATTTACCCTTTCTCGCGCAGCGGCCTGCCGATGGTGCCGCGTGGCCCCGACGTGGCCAGCCGCACCGATACACTCTGCTTTTTCACGGCGGAGGCGTTGGCCGTCCATCGCCCTCCCTACGATTTCGAGGCCACGCTGTGGCCCTTGCTTCACCTCGATTTCACGTGGGCCTATTACCGCGTTCTGTTTCAGCGCACTGCCTTTGAGGCACGACGGTGCCTTTCCGCAGACGAAATGACCACGCAAATCGAGGAATTTCACCGTCGCTACGAAGTGCCGCGCTTTTCCATCGAACAGCTCTTCGATCCGCTCGCGCCGCTCATGCCGTTGGATGGCGATGGGCTGCACCGGGCGGTCGCGAGCTATTTGCACGCAGGCATCGAAGCGGCGCAGAGGGGGCCGGAGGCGCATCCGCTCGCGGCGCTCAGCGCGGTTTGGCGGGCGGCGCTGCCCCGCTTCCGGCAATGCTTTGCCTTCGGCGGACTGACCGAGGCATCGCACCTGCACTTTTTACGTGAGTTTGCGCCCGCCCTCAGCCGCATCAGCTTCGGCCCCCCGTTGCCCAACGCCCAGAAGATCGCGGCGTTGGTCGAGGCGGGGCTACTGCGTTTCGACGTGAGTCGGGGCGCGAGGTGCGAGCGGGATGAGAAGGGTCAACTCCTGTTGGTGCGCGGTGCGGAACGACGACCCGTGAGCCGTTTGATTGATGGCCGCATCCCGAAACTATCTCTCACCCACAACGCATCGCCGCTCGCGCGGCGCTTGGTCGAACGTGGTCTGGCGCAGATGGCCCATGACGCAGAGCAGGGCGGTCTGGCGATCAGCCGTCGGGGGGCGCTGCTGAACGCGCAGGGTAGCGAAGAACGGATCACGCTCACCGGCACCCCGACCGAAGGCGTCCTCTTCGACAACGATTCGCTCTCTCGCCACTGTAATAACTTGGTCAGCGGATGGGCCGCTGACTGTCTCACCGAGCTGCTGCAAAGGAATCCCGATGGCTGATGAATTACCGCCGCTCACCCCGCTCACCTTGCCGTGGATGCACGAAACGTTGGACGACCGCGAACAGATCAACCGGCTATTCGCGCAGTACGGCTCGCCGCTCAATCTCCACCACTTGGGGCCGTTCCGGCAGAACTTCGCCGACTACGCGGCGCTGCTCGACGACTTGGGGTTGGATCACCTGATCTTCTTCGCCCGCAAGGCCAACAAATGCCGCGCCTTTGCCGCCGAAGCGGGCCGCCTGGGCCATGGGGTCGACACGGCCAGCTATCGCGAGCTTGAACAGGCACTCGCCCTCGGTGTGCCGCCCGAGCGGCTGGTCTTGACGGCGGCCATCAAAGCGCGGCGGCTGATCGAGCTGGCGGTGGCGAACGATGTGCCGATCATGATAGACAACCGCGACGAATGTGAGTTGATCGATTCGGTGGCACAGCAGCATGGGAAACAGGCCGAGGTGGGACTGCGTATCAGCGGCTTCAACGTCGATGGTGAACGGCTCTACAGTCGCTTCGGTGTGCCAGTGGACGAGGCGGTCGATTTCATCGTAGGGGTGATGGGTCAGCAATGTAGCCACCTGCGCTTCACGGGTTTGCACTTCCATCTGAACGGCTATTCGCGCCACGAGCGGGGGGCGGCGCTATCGGCCGCGATCGACGTGGCCGACTCACTGAAGGCGCAGGGAATCGAGACGCGCTACATCGACATCGGCGGCGGTCTGTTGGTGCGCTATCTGGCGCAGCGCAACGAATGGGAGCAGTTCATGGCGGCCCTTCGCGACGCGCAGCGCGGGCGGCGGGCGCCGATCACCTTCGGCAACATGGGCCTCGGGTTGCAACTGATCGACGGTGAACTGCACGGCGAACCGACCGTTTACCCCTACTACAACGAGACGGCCAAAGTCGATTTCTTGGCGGAAGTGCTGGCCCATCAAGCGCCCAGTGGTGGGAGTGTCGCCCAGATGCTGCAGGCACGCGACATTCAAATCCGAATGGAGCCGGGCCGCTCCCTGCTGGATCAGTGCGGAATGACAGTAGCACGGGTCGCTTTTCGCAAGTGGGACAGCCGCGGTGAGCTGCTGGTTGGCCTTGAGATGAATCGTACCCAGCTGTTCAGCTCCAGCGCCGACTTCCTGCTCGACCCGATTCTCATTCACCACCCGCCCAATCCGGAGCCTGATCACGGGCTGTCGGGCTACTTTGTGGGCGCGTACTGCTTGGAACAGGACGTGATCTTGAAGCGTAAGATACGGTTCCAGCAGATGCCCGCCATTGGCGATTGGGTCGCCTTT
>JACKAZ010000004.1:180000-358422 GCA_020634795.1 Ardenticatenales bacterium
ACCGATTGCATGAGCTGGAATCGGGACCGTGACAGGTGGGCAGTTTGACTGGGGCGGTCGCCTCCGAAAGAGTAACGGAGGCGCCCAAAGGTACCCTCAGGCGGTATGGAAATCCGCCGCAGAGTGTAAAGGCAGAAGGGTGCTTGACAGCGAGACCCACAAGTCGAGCTGGTACGAAAGTAGGGCTTAGTGATCCCACGGTACCGAGTGGAAGGGCCGTGGCTTACCGGATAAAAGCTACCCCGGGGATAACAGGCTAGTCTCCGCCAAGAGTTCACATCGACGCGGAGGCTCGGCACCTCGATGTCGGCTCGTCACATCCTGGGGCTGGAGTCAGTCCCAAGGGTTGGGCTGTTCGCCCATTAAAGTGGCACGCGAGCTGGGTTCAGAACGTCGTGAGACAGTTCGGTCTCTATCCGCTGTGGGAGGAAGTGATCTGAGAGGGATTGCCCCTAGTACGAGAGGACCGGGGTGAACGGACCGCTGGTCAACCAGTTGTCGGGCCACCGGCATGGCTGGGTAGCTACGTCCGGGAGGGATAACCGCTGAAAGCATCTAAGTGGGAAGCCAGCCTCGAAAAGATCACGGTGGGCCTAAGGGCCTGAGAGGGCGCTGAGAGACGATCAGCTAGATAGGCTGCAGGTGGGCGCGTGGTAACACGTGAAGCCGAGCAGTACTAATGCCCGAACGCTTCGTAAGGGAAGGCATTTGCACGGTGATTGTGCCTCGCATGGACCAGTCGGAGAGTGAGTTAACAGACGATATTCGACGCGAGATGGAGCGCGGAAGGGAGGCGGTGATTTTCGCCATGGGGAACACCCGGACCCATCCCGAACCCGGCAGTTAAGCCCATGTGCGCCGATGATACTGCACCCGCAAGGGTGTGGGAAAGTAGGTCATTGCCGCTTCCCTTCCACGCTTCACCTTATAGGTCACAACATACAAAGAGCGAACTTGGTCTCAAGTCCGCTCTTTTTTGTTGTCTATGGATTGCCTTCCCAAGATTGGGGGGTAGAGCGCGGGGGGAAGCGAGGGGGATCGCTGTGAATCCGCTTCGTTCGGACAACACGCAACACCAATATGAAAACAATACCTCACACAAGCTCTCCTCTTTTGTTGAGCCTGCCTCACCCCTTAGGCCTCCGGTGGCTCTTCCTCAATTCGAAAGCTGGAGCAGACCAGCGCCGACTGCGGATGCGTGTTCTCCACGAGTGCCAGCGCCTCCTTCAACATCCGCAACACGATCTCGCGGCTCTGCACGCCACCATAAACGCCCTCAAAATCAACGATTGTTCGGTTCACTGCGGCCTGCCCTTTCGGCTATGAGTTTAGTGAGTTGAGCGTTCAGGAGTGGGGACTTACTCGGCTTTCGCGTTGTGTCTCATTGAGATTCCGCTTTCCACTTTCCGCTTCCTGCGTTCGGAGCCTGCCTTGAACGAAGTATTCGCGTAGCGACCCCGAAGGGCTAGGCTCTTCTGCATTTTCTGCGTTCAGATCGTGTCAACGCTTCAACGCTTCTCCTTTGCTCCGTTCCAACGATTTGACGATGCGCCCCGTTCGTGTCATCGTACCGCCATTGTAGAAGATCGCCCCCCATTGGAGAAAGCGTTGTCATGTTTCAGCGACTATTCGCCCTGCTCTGCGTGGTCTGGCTCGTGATGGCCGTGGTGGCATGCGATGCGACCACCGCGCCCGACGACGCCCCCGCCACGCTCCCCACGGCCTCCACCACGTTTGAGCCATCGTCCACCAGCACTGCCGTCACCAACGCCGATCATGGCGACGCCGCGCCAGTGCTGACTTGGCATCGTGAAGGGGGCATTGCTGGCTTTTGCGACGAGCTGGCAATGTATGACACCGGGTTGGTGCAGAGCTTCTCTTGCAAGGAAGCCAACGGCGAAGCGCCCGTGTGGGAGGCGCAGCTTTCCACCGAAGCACTGACCGAGTTACAGCGCTGGCAAGCCACGTATGGCAGTATTGATCAAACGTGGTCCGACGAGGCCACTGCCGACGGGATGACCGAACAGATTAGCTTTGTCGGTCAGGGCGGCGAAACAGCGGATGAGTTGACCCTGCAAACGATGCGTGACTTCGCCGTGAAGGAATTCCTGACGCAGATGCCCTAACGACCGATAAGAAACAGAACCGCCGCCTCACTTCGAGGCGGCGGTTGCTATCACCGTACTGTTGTTTACCCTTGCAGATGGGCTTCGATGAACCAAAGCCCCTTGTCTAGGTCACGGGAAAGGGCGGTGAAAAGATCGGCGCTGTCCATGTCGCCCGCTTCGTCCGCCTCGTCGATCGCTTTGCGTGCGGATTCTGCGACCGTCGCGTATCGATCGGCGATCATCGCCGCCACTTCTAAGTCCTGGTAAATCTCCTCATCATAGGGGGCGAGGCGCGAGTTTTCCGACGCCATTCGCACCGTCCCATGGGCGATGCCGCCCAACATCGTGACACGTTCGGCCACGATGTCGATGTGCCCGATCACAATGCCAGCCAGCATGTCAAACAGTTCGTGCAACTGCTGGAAATTGGGGCCTTTGACGTTCCAGTGGGCCTGCTTGACCTGGCTGTATAGGTCGCTCAGATCGGCAAGATGCTGATTGAGTAACCCCACCACCGTGTTGCGCGTGGTCGCGCTCATGTCGTTGCGGGTTTTGAAAGGTGTTTTGGTTGCCATCAGAGGATCTCTTTCTATCTATTCACAGAATCGCCGCGAGCGAAGCCGTCCGCTCGCAACACAAAATTATACCCCGCATTCAAGCGGCTCACAAGGAGATGTCACCCATGACCATGACCTCGCACTGGCTGATATGGGCCGCGCTGTCGGCCCTTTTCGCGGCGCTGACGGCGATCTTCGCGAAGGTCGGGGTGGCGGGGATCGATTCCGATTTGGCAACGCTGGTGCGCACCGCAGTCGTCTTCCTGCTGTTGACGTTGCTCGTGCTGCTCAGTGGCAAGTGGCGTAACCCGCTGGCGCTGCCACATAAGACGCTCACCTTCCTCACCCTTTCCGGCTTGGCAACGGGCGCCTCGTGGCTCTGCTACTTTCGGGCGCTGCAGCTCGGCGATGCGTCGAAGGTCGCGCCCGTCGACAAGCTGAGCGTGGTGCTGGTCGCGATTTTTGCCGTCGCCTTCCTCGGCGAACGGCTCGACCCGCGCGAATGGCTCGGCATTTCCCTCGTCGCGGGCGGGGCCATCCTCCTTGCCCTCACGCCGTAGGGCCACGGCTGACGCCATTGCCTCGGCAAGGTAATGCGGTGCGCTGCCATGTTCCCCACGTGGCGGCGCGGCGGAACGCCCTGCCACAGCGCCCCACATCGGGCGATGCAGGGCGTTGTGATGGGGCGATGTTAATGCGTTACACCGTCTTGTCTTTGGCGGGCCGTCGCCAGATGAGCACAACTGCCACGCCGATCAACAGCCCAACCGAGAGCGGCCAGCCCCGTGGCGTCGAGCTGCGATCAAAAGTGGCCAACCTGACTGCCGTCGGCTCGGTCAACGTTGCCTCGGTCGGGCCAACCAGCTCGCTGCTCCCATCCACCATCACCAGCTCCAACCAATAATAGTAACGACCCGGCGTGACCGTCCCATCTCGCCATTCGTAGCTGCCCCCCGCTGGCAATCCACTCAACTGGGCGGGGATAAGGGTGGGGTTGAGGGGCAGCCCACCGACGGCTGCAGGATCGGCGGTGCGGTAGAGGTTAAAGCCTGCCACATTCTCTTCAGAGATCGTTGCCCACAACAGGCGAATCGCCCGTTCGATTGGCTCGGCTTCAAAGAAGGCGACGTTGGTGCTGGTCGGGATGCGATTCATCACCAGATCAAGGTCGGTCACTTCGGAAGGCACGCCCACCACGGGGCTGGTGATTGTTTCGTAATTCGGCGCACTCACCACCACATACCAGCAGCCCGCCGCCACATCCCAGCCGTAATGGCCATCGCTGTCGGTTCGTTGCTGGCTCATCACCGGATCGATCAGCGTCGGCAATGGGGGAACAACCACGCCCTCGCTGGTGGGGGCTGGCTGGCTCCACGGGGCGCCGCTCACCTTCGATTCGTTCGATTCGCAACGTTGGGGGCCAACGTCGTCGGCATGGCTGCGCGCCCGCCAGCTCGGCACTTGATAAAGCGTGACCGTGGCCCCCACCACCGGTTCGCCCGTTATGCCATCCGTGACAAAGCCACTGGGATCGAAGAGCTGGAAGCTGCCCACGTTGATGTTGGTTGGCGTGCCGTCACAGTCCCAGCCAATCGTCATGCTCTGCGTCCGTGCCGTGCGCCACGCGCCGCTGATCGTGATGAGGCCCGTCGTGTAGCTGCTGCCCCCTGCATCCCCCATGATGTAGTCGCGGTCGCCGACGGTGAAGATCACTTGGCTGGGCGTGATGCCCGCCGAGCAACTGATCAGGCCCGGCGGGGTGGTGATCGTTGTGGTGCAAGAAGGGTGGCTGCGATGTTGGCGAATAACGATCTGCCCATCGCTGCCAATCGTGACAACGCAACTGCCCGTGCCGATGACATCACTGTACTCGATGTCGGCCAGCACTGCATCGATGTTGGCCGTGGTTGCCCCCTTGGTGACGGGTACATCGGTCGCCGAGGCGAAATCGCTCTGATCGTCGTAAAATTCGCTGTTGTAGCGGCCCGCCGGATCGACGAAGGAGAGCCGATAGCTGCCCGTTGCCAGGGCCGCGATCGTGTAATTGCCATCCAGATCGCTCTCGACCTGAGCGGCGCTCTGCCACGTCCCATCGTTGTCCTGCAGCGCCGTCACGCGGATGCCCGCGATCCCCGCGCCCAGCGCGGTGGTGACGGTGCCGGTGATGAGTCCGCCCGGCTCCAGTGTGGCGGGGTTGGCCGTTGTGATCTCTCCGTCGGTGACGCTCAAGAGGGTGGCGCTCCCCCAATTGTCCGCCTCATCGTAATACTCCGGTGCGAAGCCCCCGTCGGCGCTGAAGCGCAAGCCATAGTCGCCGCTCGCCAACTGCGTGAACTGGTAACTGCCGTCGCTGGCCGCCTCTACGACGCCGATCAGATACCAGTCCCCGCTCCCATCGCTACTTACGTCGCGGTACAGCTCGACCGTCGGGTTGCCACTGCCTTCCAAGAGAACAGTCGTACTCACATTGCCGATCAGTTGACCGCTGGCCGTGCCCACCTGCAAACAGGGGGAAAACTCGGAGCTGTTGCCCTCGGGGTCGGTCGCAGTGGCGACCACGAAGTCGCCCGCTGGCACGAGCGCAGGGAGCGCCTGAGCGTGGCTCAACTGGCCCGCGCTGTCGCTCTGCACCACCCCGCTCCCCAAATAGCGCCGCCCTTCCCCGTAGCCGCTGCTGTCGCAGCCCGTCACACCAAAATAATCGAGGGTGAAGAGCGTGTTACTGATCGTCTCCATCGTGGCGATGGTGTAAGTCGCGCCGCCGTGCGTGGCGGCGTCGCTCAGTTCGGGGTAATTCTGCGTCATGTTGGCAGCCATATCGATATCGCCCAGATCGTTTAGGCTTACGCCATCGCCGTTGAGGTCGATGCCGAGGCCGCCGTTGGCATAGATTTGGTTCATGCGGATGGCCTGCCGTGGCTGGCCCATCACCCGCACGCCATCCAAACCGTTGTGGGCGATCTGGTTCCCCTCGAAGAGATTGCCCGTTGCATAACCAATCGTGTAATCACTGAGGATGCCGTGGCCGCCGTTGCCCAGCGCCAGCTCGTGGCTCAGATCGGTGCCAATCGCGTTGCCCTGCACCGTGATGTCGCGGATGCGCTTGTTGGTGAAGAAGATGCCGTGGCCCCCATTGGCCGCGATCAGGTTGGCATCCGTCCGCTCAGGGCCGCCGATTAGAATGTTGCGCGTCCGGTCGTTGACCAGATTCGTGCCGAAGATTTCGATGCCGTCCCCCCCATTGCCGAGGGGGCTGATCCCATCCGCCGCTACGCCGATCAGATTGCCCTGTACTCGGAGCTGTGTGCTGCCGTACAGTCCATAGGCATGGGCGAGCTTCATGCCGTTGTCGCCGTTCCCCGAAATCAGGTTGTCGGCATAGAGACAGCTTCCACAGCGGCCACTGTCGAAGCCCGTACCGCCGTTGGGAATGGCGCTCGTTCCCGTCAAATCAGTGCCGATGGAGTTGCCGATGACCCGATGGCCGTTGACCGAAATGAGGCCGTTGCTGCCGAGGTAGAGGCCGGTCGTGCCATTGCCGGAAATTAGATTGCCTGCTGCCGGGTCGTCGCCGCCAATAAGCGCATCGGAATGGATGTTGGTAAGCCGAATGCCCTGCCCGCCATTGCTGATTGCCACGCTGCCCGTGATCTCTGTTCCCACAAAATTGCCCTGAACCACGATCCGCCGCCCGCCATCCTCCACAAAAAGCCCATGGTAAGAACTGCTGCTGCCGTTGCCGGAAATCAGATTGCAGGCGCCGCTACAGTGGCCGCCCACCGCTACGCCCTCCGTGCCACCGACCAGCAGATCGTTGCTGCCCGACCCTTGCAGGTAGATGCCATGCTGCCCGTTGGGCAGCGGCTGCGTCCCCGCGATGTCGGTGCCGATGAAATTGCCCTGAATCTGATGTGAGTGGCCGACCGCTGTGCCATAGATAGCGGAACGATTGTTGCCCGAAATCAGGTTGCGGGCCTCGGCCATGCTGCCGCCGATCTGCGTCATGTCGGGTGAACCACGACCGCTGCCAGGATAGGATTTGAAGAAGATGCCGTGGCGCGAATTGGGGATGGGACTCGTTCCCGTCAGATCGCTGCCGATGTAGTTCCCGACGATCAGGGTGCGATCGGCCTCCTCATCCCCGATAAAGATGCCGCTGTCACTGTCGCCATTGCCGTTGCCGGAGATCAGATTGCAAGCGCCGGTGCAGGGGCCGCCGACCGTGATGCCGACCGTGCCGCCGATCTGTGTGTCGGGACTATCGAAGATCGTGATGCCGTGGTTGTCGTTGCGTAGGGCTGCGTCGCCCGCAGCGGTCGTGCCGATGCGATTGCCTTGAATCACGTTGAAGGAGGCCGATGGACTTTCGATGCGGATGCCCGCGCTCCCATTCCCCGAGACCAGATTCCCCTCACCCACGGCCGCACCGCCGATCTGGTTGTGGCTGCCGCCGCTGATCAGGATGCCATAGCTCCCGTTGCCCAGATCGATTGTCCCGCTGTGGTCGGTGCCGACATAGCTATCTTGCACGCTGTTGTTGTCGCCGCTGATCCGCAGCCCATTGCCCGGAAAGCTATGGATCACAAAGCCCTGCACCGTGCTATCCGACGTTTCCAGCGTTAGTCCATCGCCGCTGGCCGCGCTGCCATCCAATGCCACCCGTTGGCTTCCCCCGCTGTTGCCGTCGATCAGCACGGGGTCAACGATGATCGGCAAGGTGCCGCTGATGGCGATGGTGGGCGCTGGCAGGCCGAGCGCAAAAACGATGGTGTCGGCCCCCGTGTTGGCATTGGCGGCGCTGATCGCTTCGCGCAAGGAGCAGTGGCTGCTGTCGCAGAGGCCGTCGTCGTTGTCGTCGCTGCTGGTGACCGTGAAGCTTTGTGACGGACTGTCGGCCTGCGCAGCCAGCCGCTGCGGCCATGCAATCACCACGAGGAGAAGAGCCAGCGAAAAGAAAAAGGAAATCTGAGAACGGAGCATAGGGGAGAAACCTCGCACTGTTGGCGTCTGACATGGAATAGCCTGCCCACCGATTGCATCCTTTGGGCACGATCTTGGCACGTACCCCCCATCCTATCATCAGGGTTCGCCCTTGTCATCGGCCAAAAGTACAATATGCACTCGTGGCGGGGACATGGGCGCCTATCTGTGCGTCTTTTTGCCCAGACCCTGCCCTGTGCCACCCTTATCAACATTCGAAAGAGGAACGTTGGAACGTTGGAACGTTAGAGCGTTGGAACGTTGGAACGTTGGAACGCAGGAAACGGAAGATGAAGGGCAAAAAGCGGTCGCGTAGCGATTTATTACACAGACCACGCTCTTTCCATTCTCCACTCTCCACACCCTCTGTCCCCAACCCCTGAATAACCAGAGCGATCAAACAAAAAAGAAAGCTACACCTATGGAAGAGATCATTCGCGACCAGATGTTGGAACAGGAAATCACGGTGCTCACCGCCAGCGGGGGCAAATTCTCCGGCACGGTGCAGAGCGTGCATAACGGTGTTTTGACGCTGACTTACAAAGAGAAAACGAGCTACATTGCGGTCGAACGAATCGAGGCGGTGTGGGCGACGAGTGATGAGGATGGCCGATCGGTCTCGATCGGCTTTGGTGGCCGCTAAATGACGAGCGGCTATCTGGCGGCGGAGCGCGTGCCGGAACGGCTGCGCACCGTCCGCGTCACCCGCTACGTCACCCCGCTGCGCGAGGGCGGCTCGCTGCCCGCCATCGTGGAGGCGGAGGACGACGGCCTCTATGTGCTGAAGTTTCGTGGTGCGGGACAGGGGCCGAAGGCGCTCGTCGCCGAGTTGGTGGTGGGCGAGATCGGGCGGACGCTGGGGCTGCGCGTGCCAGAACTGGTGCTGGCCGAGCTGGACCCGCTCTTGGCGCGGAGCGAACCCGACCCCGAAATTCAGGCGCTGATCGCGACCAGCGGCGGGCTGAACCTCGCGCTCGACTATCTGCCCGGTGCACTCAACTTCGAGGCTGGCGCGCCGCCACTCATCGCGCCGATGTTGGCCTCGCGCATCCTTTGGTTCGATGCCTTTGCCATGAATATGGATCGCACCGCCCGCAACCCCAACATGCTGATCTGGCACCAGAATCTATGGCTGATCGACCACGGCGCGGCCTTCTACATCCATCATTCTGATGCGGATATGCGGTCACGCGCCACACAGCGCTTCACGCCGATCCGCGATCACGTCCTGCTGCCCCGTGCCAGCGAACTGTCCGCCATCGACGAGGAGATGGCGGCACGGCTGACGGCGGATCGGCTGCGCCACATCCTCTCCTTGGTGCCGGATGGTTGGTTGGTGAACGAGGGTGAAAGCGCCGAAGCACGCCGTGCGGACTATGTGGAGACCTTTTTGGCACGATTGGCCACACCCCGTCTCTGGCTACAGGAGGCGATCGATGCACGCGGTTGATTCCTTCGACTACGCCATCCTGCGGGCGGTGCCGCGCGTGGAACGGGGCGAATTCATCAACGTGGGAGTGATCCTCTTCTGCCGCCCCCGTCGCTTTTTGGCAGCGCGGACTGCCTTGAACGAACAACGCCTCGCGGCGCTGGGCGCGGCCTGCGACATCGAACTGCTGCGCCAACACCTTGCCCTCATCCCGCGCATCGCCGCCGGGGAGGGCGATGCGGGACCCATCGCACATCTGCCGCTCGCCGAACGCTTCCATTGGCTCGTCGCGCCGCGCAGCGCCGTGCTCCAACCCTCGCCCGTCCACACCGGCTTGCTACTGCGCGAACCACAGCAGCATTTGGACGAGTTGTTTCAGAAAATGGTGCTGTAGCGGGTAGATATACCGATCGCGCCATAAACTATCATTCATAGGCTCATGCGATCGGGACAATAGGAGCCAGGGGAGCTAAAGGAACTTAGGGGGCTGGGGCTGTCAAGGGGCTGATCCATGCTTTTCATTGTGGCAACAACATAACTCTCAACGTTGGAATCGACTCCTAATAGAACGGGAGAAACGCTTGTATGTGGCCTTGTGGTTGCCATGACCTTGCCAAATTTCCGATTTCCGATTCACGATTCGCGATAGACCCCCAACTCGAATGAAACAGAGCCACATATTACATCATGCCGAGCAGCCGTATATGAGAGGTCGGATGCGCGTCTGCCGAAGCGGGAGGATGGAAAGCTGCGCGGCCATTCATGATTAGAAATAGAGAGCTTGATGTGCAACGAAGGACGATCTGACCCGCTTCACAGTACACTCTTAGCCTTGCCAAACATCGCTTTAGAGCTTGCGCCTTGCTGCAGACCCAACATGAAACACCCCGCTCCAATATCAGATGGATAGCCTCGATCCCGACTGGCACGCCGAATGTGAAGCGATCGTCAGATCGCTCCTGGCGCGACATGGCTGGCAACTGATCGAGCATGAGGCGTTCGTGGCTCGTCTATCGGAGGTGTATGCCAGAGGCGTGGCCAGCAGCCCGCAACGTGCGGCGATCCATCTCTACACGTTGACACTCTATGCGGCATGTTCGGGCAAGGAGGGGGCGCAACGGCAGGAGATCGCCTACCAAGAGTTATTCGACTATCTCCGCCGCTCGGCGCTCCACCGCTACGGCGATCTGGCCGACGATGCGTCGCAGCTGGCAATTGAGCGCATCTTCACCCACTTTGGCCGTTGCCGCCAACCGGGCGCGTTTTTGGCATGGGCCTTTCAGCAGTTGCGGGACGCGGTCCGCACCCTGCGTCGCCACGAGGAGCGGCTGCCCACGGTTCCGCTGGATGGCCCGCGCAACGACGATCGCCTCTCCTTGCTCATGCGCCTCCCTGCCCCGTCCCAAATCAATCCTGATGAGCAGCTTGCCCAACGCGAGCTGGACGCTCGCTTGCGGGCGATGGTGAGCGCCTTTCTGCGACGACATCCACGGGCCGAGCAGCAGCTAACCGCCTTCTTGCTCAAGCATCTGTGGGGGATGGATGACGTTGCCATCGGCCTGCGCTTAGACAAAAAGGTGGAAAGCGTGCATGTCCTACGCTCACGTGCGAAGAAGAAACTCCAACAGGATGAAGGCTGGATCGCACTTGCCCAAGAATTGGGTATTCACTAACTGCAAGATTGAGCGGGCTATTCCGCCTTTAGATGCTGAAGGGTTCAATCATGGAAGACGCTACCCCCATTATCGATGATGGCGAGGCAAAGGATGTTGACCACACCACCAACCGCGAGCTACTGGCGAGCTATCTCTCGGCCAGCGCCCGTGGGCTAAATGCGGATCAGCTCTACCCTGACGTAGTGGCCCACTTGGCGCGGTGCGACCGCTGTCGCACGGAGCGAGAGAGCTTAATGGCACTGCTCTTGCCCGTCTATGACGATGAGCTGCCGCCCGCCTCTGGTTCTGCCCGCGCCGACCTCGCTTTTCTCCGTTCGCCAGCGCCCCAGCCCGCACGCGACGATTTCTGGTGGATCAATTCTGCGGGGCAGCTCTTGATTCAATTTTCGCAGAGGCTGCTGGACGCTACCCGTCTGCCGACGCAGTTTGTGGGAGCATTGCGCGGCCACCTTTCTCACCGATTCGAGCTGCCCGCAGGGGCGGAACGAGAGATCGCATTCAGCATGGCGATTTATGCCACATCAGAGGAGCTATCGCAGCTACATATCACCATTGATGATCCACGCTGTGATCCGCTAGACTTGGCTGGCTATTCCGTCACGTTGTCGATTGGCGAGCGGCGGTGGAGCGCGGTCAGCGATGGGAGTGGTCATCTTGCCTTTGCGGATCTGCCGACGGCGCAGCTTGCGGCGATGCGGATCGAAGTCCAGCAAAGGGCCGCCGACTCTTAGGAGCCGTCAAGAAGCGCGGATCGGTTTGCCGTGTTATTCCAACGGCCATGCCATGGTTGCCATGCTCGAAGCCCTATGCTCTAGTTTCATCCTTCGTGGTGTGCAACCGCGTATCACGACTCTATTTCACGCCGCAAATCGCGCCTGCGCAAAAAATCGGCCCGCAAATTTCTGATAACTCCGCGCCGCTATCTGCCCCGACCCACAACGGTGAAAAGCGCCCAATGTTCGGGCGCCGCGAACAGCAACGCATCGAAGTCATCGATGTCGAGCGGCGGGAACTGTTCCATGTACACTGGTGTCTCTTGTTGCCAGCGCACCCACTGAGCGTGTAGCTCGTGCCCCGTCATGGTGCGTAACGCAATTTGCGCCGCTTGCAGGGCGGGCGCGGGCGGCTGGCCGTCACGAAGCGCCTCGTAAAAACGCTCCATCAGCAGCAGCGCGACAAGATCGGCGGCTTCCCACATGCTACAGACAACGGTGGGGCAGCCCGCATAGAGAAAGGCGCGCGGCAGCCCCATCAACTCATCCCCAGCGGCGACGTGATTCAGCCCGCTGGTGCAGGCGCTGAGCGACACCAGATCGACGGACAGATCGAGCCGCATCAATTCTAAGGCGGTGGGTCGTTCTGAGGGCGCGAACCACAGCTCGGAATCCAGCGGTCGGTGGGGATGGAAACGCGCGTGCCCGCTAAAGTGCAGCCAGCGGGCCGCGTGGGCCGCGCCCTTGGCCAAGTGAACCAGCTTTGGGCGCTCGCCGACCGACGCTTGGCCCCCCACCATCTGCGCCAATCGCACGGCTTCCAGCTCGGCGTAGCGCAATTTCTCATCCCCCGAGCCGTTGTAGCCCAACGCCAAGAGCGCGTCTACGTTGGCAGCGGGGCGGGAGCGGTTCGGGCGGAGTAGCAGGGTGGCACTGGGTGACAGGGCGATCGCGGGGCCATCTTCCTCTAACAGGTAGCGACCGTTCGGCGCTTTAAGGGCCATCCACGGGACATGGTGGAGCGGGCCATGCGGCACGATGTAGAGCATGTCGCAGGCCGCGATTTCCGCGTGCACGGGGGCAAGCAATTCTTGATAGAGATAAGCAAGCTGACGGGGCCGGAGCAGCCGCCGCACCACATGTTGTCCCAGATCGGTGGGCTGAAGGCGATTGGGATCGAGCGGCAGGGGGTGCAACTGGACGCCATGGCGCGTGATGGCAAAGAGCAAGAGAGTCGGCGGCTGCAGAAGAAAATCTCGCAAAAAATGACTGGCATCAGGCAGTTGATTGATGAAGCTTTCGCCCCGTGGAATGAGGCCAGTCGTAAAGTACTCAAGCAGCAACGTGCCTTCTGGCAAAGCGGCCTGCACCTCGTCAAGCGTAAGGGTCGGCTGACCGACCGAGGTGTAGAGGTGCGGTTCCTTGCGGCGAAGTTGATCCAAGAAGGCTTGAGAGCGTGCCCGCTCGACATAATCGAAGGCCATCGCCATCTCATCCTGCTCGACGCAGAGGCGGACCATCGCCTCGAAGAGCTGTTGGGTGCTGTCGATCAGCCCCAACTTGGCCCGTTCGCTCTCTGAATCGCCGCGCAACCCTTCAACGAGCTGTATCGCCTGCTTAAAGTCGGCACGGGCCGCCGCCACGTCGCCCTGTCGCTGCAAAAGATCGCCGCGCCGATAGCCAATGATGCTTTGCCAGTGGGGGCGATCCAACTGCTCGGCCAGTGTCAGCGCTTGGTCGTAAGCGGCAAGGGCTTCGCGGTCGCGCCGCTGCGTATGGAAGAGGAAGCCCAGATACCACAAGGTGTCGCTTTCGATTCGAGCATCGCCCGTTTTCTTGGATTGGGCGATGGAGAGCGCACGCTTGTAAAATGCTTCGCTGGTATCGAACTTGCCCGTCAAATGGTGAAGCAGCCCCTGTGCCCAATAGACGTTTCGCGCAAGGGCGTTCAGATTCAACTGATCGGCTAACGCCGACGCCGATTGCAAGTGCGAAGCCGCTTCTTGCCAGCGCCCAAGTTGCAACAGTGCCTTACCACAGCCGAGATGAGCGTAGAGTTGTAACGGGCCGTCGGACAACTTCTGGTAGAGTGTCAGGGCCATTGTTGCCCGATCCAACGCCTCACGAAAATAGTGCAGGTCCATGTACACGATGGATTGGTTGATGAGGGCAACACCCTGATACATCTGGTCATTCGTGGCAAGCGCGGCTGCATGGAGTTGCGTGAGCCATGTTAGCGCCCCGTCATGATGCGTCTTGTACATGGCAACCATCGCCAAGCCGTTGAGTGTGCGGAGCTTTGTATAGCTCTCTAGGTTGTCACTTGCGTGAAGCCTTTCAAAGATGAGGTTGGCCTCATCCTGCTGTGCATTGTGCAACAACACGTATGCTTGATACAGGTCGAGGCGTTGAGCGTGGGCGTGTTGATGGGGCGTTGCTTGGCGAAGACGATTGACGAGCCTCTGAATGGCCTGCCAGTCTTGCTTCTGGTAGAGCAAGTAATAAAGACGCTCTAACTGGTGAAAGGTGGCCGATTCATCCCACTGCCGAACGTTTCCCTGATCCGTTGCAGTCGGCAGAAAGAGGCGGAGTGCCCGTCGCTGTAACGTCAGCTCTTCGTCTGGTGAGGCGCGGAGTTGGGTCAAAATCGTTTGGCGCAGATCGGGGCGCAACTGCCACGCATGAGGCGTTGCGGGGACAGGGAGGACGAGGTCGCTTGCTAGAAAACGCTTTGCTGTCGCCTCGTCGCAGCCTGAAAGCTGCCGTAACAGCGGCATATCGAAGTGGCGCACGATGGCGCAGAGGGGAAGCCAGTCGGTATTCAACCACTCAACCAACTCTGACGATCTCGCCATGCGAATATTTCTCCAAGCGCTCATGCCAATTCGACCGAAAGACCGTTGCCGATTATATCACCATCTAATAGGGAGATTATGCCATGCCTAACAAAGTTATGCGTACACTTGGATACTTGACCTTTGACGCTGACGGACGCACTTTGACGCGGGTCGCGTCGCTCACTGAACTAGAAGAAGGGCATGACGCGGGGCAGCGGCCGGGCGCCCCCATGCAAACACGGCCCGAAAATCCAGCCAAGTGGTTCGATCCACAGTTCGCCGATCGGTTTTTTCGATACTACAAGGTCGAGTTGCCACCCGATACGCCGCCCAAGGAGGCGCAACGCTTCTCACAGGGGGGCACGCTTCTGCTCTTCAACATCATTGTTGCGTTGGAATGGACACCGTCGGAGAATGACCAAGCGCGGCTCGAAATCGCTGTTCGACGGGCTTCCAATTTCCTTTACGACATCTCCGAAGGATATATGGCGTTTGGCCAAGTGGTGATCGGTGGGCCAAGCATCATGGCCCATGCTGACATCCAAATCTTTTCCTCTAACGTTCTGTATCCGCGTGCAGGTTTGAAAAAGGTGGGGTCAGAAAACAACCTGCGGGTCTTGCCCGTGCGGCTGGGGCGGCGCTTCTTTCACCGCCGTTTGGGTCGCTCCATCGACTGGGAATGGCCCGAAGGCTACCGTCTGCTCATCCATGAATGGGCGCACTACGCGCTGGGTCTGACGGATAGATATCTGCAGAAGCGTGGTGAGGGTCGAAATGCCGTGGTTATCCCCATGGTGGATCCCGATGATCCTTCTATCATGGCCCACCTTCTGGGCCATACGTTGCAAGGTGAGGAGAGCTTTCTTGAAACGCTTCTCGACGAGATCAAAGCGGGTCGAAGAGTTGGTCCGGGCGAGTTGCCCTTCAACCTCCCCCAAGTCCATTTTTTGCCGCCATCCTCCCACCCATCGGCGCGATGTCGCATCGTGCCACCCGCCGATCTTCCCGCAGAGCGGTATGGGGCGGCTGAACTCTATCTGCTCAAGCAGGATTCGACAACGCCCGATGCCGCGACTGGCCTTGTGGCTTGGGGTACACTCGATAGCCTAATCGTCGAGGGTGGGGCGCGTGAGAGGGGAGACGACGTTCGCATCGAGATTCCCGACGTGGCTGAGGCTGACACCCTTCTCCTTGTCCACCGACAAGCTGGCGGCCACGTGCAAATCTGGTCGGCCGCCAGCCACCGGTTGAACGGGCAACGGCTGGTCGAGCAGTGGGAGAGCGCGACGCCCAATGCCATTCCACATCTTGCGGCCGTGCCGCTCAGAGAGCCACGTCACGCTGGCGAAGTGTACCACGATGACGAAGATTATGCCTATAGGGTAGTGGTCGATGGTAAGAGGCCAGAAGGGGCAACGCTCTGGTTATTTGAGCGTGGCAAGCATCGCGCCCACGATGTAACCAAGCAGCCCTCAGGCGAGCTGACCATCTTGGATGGGCATATTGTAGTGATCTGGCCGGATAAAAAGTATTGGATCACACCATTTTCACAAGGCGGAGTTGGGCCAGGCGATAACGGCGCCAACGGCGCACCGCCCACCACGGCAGGCTCCTCGGATGGCATGGCGACGATCTTCTTTGCATCGTGCAAAGGGGCGGTAACGGTGCAAACGCGCTCCGCCGTCGGCCCGCTGGTCCAGCTATCTGATCACGAGGCAGCCTATCTTCGCATTCTGACGACCCGCAACCTTGCGCAAGATGGGCAGGGTGACGACCCTATATACACCCTTGCCGCCTCCGATCCTTTCCCCACCACAGATGATGTGAACGCTACGTTGGTGCTCTATCACAGATTACGCCATCGAGCTGACGATGGTTCGCAACGTATGACGCCGACCATCTGGCGTGATGACGAAGCGATAGCGCCGCACTACGTCGATCCGCACAGCCAATACGTGGCGCTCCGCTTGACCGAGGCAACGGCCCCCGCCTTATTCAGCGTTGGTGGCCCGCGCGTGGAATCGTATCAGCTCAGATGGGGGGGACACGAGTAGCGCCCTGTCGACGACGATGGGGTGGTAAGGAGCTGTTCAAGCCATGTAGCTTCTAGGCGACAGATGTCAGAGCGCTGTCTTTCGTTCGAGTTGGTGGTCCTATCGCGAATCCCGAATCAGAGAGAAGGCAACGCCATTGCGCTTCGCGCGCTCTGTCCGTGACAGCCCACAGATCGCCCGTTATAACCTATTGGCTCCTTCAGCCCCTTTAGCTCCCCGCCCTGCCGCTGCTGATTCTACAAGTGCAAGAAATTGTGGGTCGCCGTGCCTTTAGAGTGTGAAGGATGGGATAAGCGGCTTGGCAATGACTTCCATCGTCCTGTCAGCCATCCATCTTGTATACTTTCACTAAAGGAGTTTACGATGGTTACGAAAACAGTCAGACGGATGATGACCCTCACCTTGATCCTCTTGCTTGCCACGGTCGTGCTGGTAAACAAGGAGGTGGCCGCCGAAAGCCCAACCGTGGATTGCGACGCGCAACCGTGGGTTGTTGGCGACGAAACGGCGTTGAACGAGGCCATTGCCTGCTACAACGCAAAAACCATGGCGGGGAGCTACGTGATCGACCTTGTGACCGACGTGGCGCTCACCATGTCCACCACACCGATCAACAACCCAGCGCCGGATATCACATTGACGATCAACGGCGGCGATCACATGGTGGATGGGCAAGGGATTAACGGGGTGCAACCCCTCAGGATCGAGAGCGATACGACGGTTACGATTAGCCACATAACCATCACGGGGGGCAATGTCATTGCGGATAATGGCGGCGCTATCTTCAATGATGGGACACTCAACCTCCAAAGTAGCACGATAAGCGGCAATTCAGTGACCGGGGAAGGAGGGGGCATTTTCACTTTCGGCAGCCTGAACGTGGAAAACAGCCTCATTAGCGACAATCTGGCGGGCAATGTCGGCGGAGGAATTTCCTCGCGAGGCGTGACTACGATAACGGACAGTACCATTAGCGGTAACGTGGCTGACAGCGTTGGTGGGGTCCTTGGTAGCGCGACGATAACCAATAGCATCATCAGCAATAACTCGGCTGTAGATGGCTCTGGGGGTGGTCTTGCCGGTTCGGGGTTGACGATAGTAGATAGTAGGATCAGTGGCAATTCGGCTAGCGAGGGGGGTGGGGGATTCTATTTCATCAGTTTTGACGTGGGAATAACGATACGTAATAGCCTAATCAGTGAGAATACCGCTAATCTTGGGGGCGGTATCTATATCGAATACTTCTTGCCCGAATCGGGCGCTAAGAAGCCGCAGGTGGTTGTGATAGTGGAGAATAGCACCATCAGTGGTAATACAGCCACTATCGGAGGCGGGATTCATTCTAGCGGGAATATTGCGGTAGAAAGTAGTACGCTCAGCAATAACTCAGCAGACTCCGCGGGCGGTATTTACTTACTATCACAGATGACCTTACAAAACAGCATAGTTGCAAACAGTGTTTCGGGGGGTGACTGCGTAGTTGATGGAGGCAGCTTCATTGATGAGGGCCATAACTTGATCGAGGATGGGAGTTGCATCACCGCCGCGTCGTCGATCGCTGGCGATCCGGTGCTCGGCCCGCTCGCGGACAACGGCGGCCCCACGCACACTCATGCCCTGCTTGATGGTAGCCCCGCGCACAATGCCGGAGAGACCGATCTCACCGCAGACCAACGGGGCTTGGCGCGACCACAGGGCAGTGCCGACGACATGGGCGCCTACGAATACGGTGAGGTCACAGCGCTCACACTCGGCGCCATCAGCAGCGTGCCGTCGCATGGTGAATCATGGTGGCTCCTCGCTGCGGCGTTGGGCGTGTTCGCCAGTATGGCATGGCGGCGTCAAGTACGCAGATAGCGCTCGAAAACAAAAGCCCCGTGCCGACGGAGGGTGCGGGGCAGAGGTGAACAGAGTTCGAAGGAGCATAGACTTATGGAGGAAAATCAAATGAATTTGGAAGATTCTGCGGCCGCATCGGCGAAGCCAACGTGGTATCCCGGACTGCTACTTCTCGCTGCCCTCGGTATTCTTGTTGCTTATGGGCTTTTCATCAACTTGCTGCTGAATCGGATCGACAGCCCCGAACCCGCTTGGTCGCGCTATATCATGCTTTTCGGTAGTGTGGAAGCGATTGTCTTTACAGCGGTCGGTTTCCTCTTTGGACAAGAGGTTAACCGCGAACGCGCCGAAGGTGCCGAAGAGAAAGCGCAAAATCAACAAGATAGAGCAACCCGTTACCAACGCGAGGCTGAGAAAGGAGTTGAATTGGCCGCTGCCGCCAAAGCGATCAACCGCACGCAATTTCATTTGGAAAGTGTTCTGCCAAATCCAGAAACCACGGCGCGAGTTGCCGATGAAAGTTTGAAAGAGCTTGGCCAATTGGCCGACCGATTGTTTCCCGAGGTTAATTCCGTCCCGTAATCGCGGCTCCCAACGCGGGGCCACAAGCTATCCTACCCAATCCACAGCACCCCAAAAGGAGCGATTCTCATGAAAACGATCTATGCCACGCCCACCCAGCTTCAAGCCGAGAAGGATTCGAGCGCTAGAACCGTCGCCTCCGTGTCATGTGACCGCATGTGCAACGAGTGCAGCCGCACGTGCACGCGCGACTGGGGTCACAACGGCCCCCACCGCTGCGACATTCATGCCCGTGGCGGCTGAGTGGCTGCAACTACTTTCCACCATTCCCCAAAAATCCCTCTCCCGATCCGGCTTGAAGCGCTAGGCTTTTCTCACATGCAACAAAAAATCCCTCTCCCGATTTCGGGAGAGGGACGGCGCCGCAGGCGCAGGGTGAGGGCTAAAAGCCGCGCACCTCGCTCAAATCGACGATTCCCTTCGCCAGATCGGCGATGCGCTTAAGCTGCGTCAGCCGATTGTTGCGCAACGCCTCATCCTCCGCCATCACAAAGACCTTGTCGAAGTAGCGGTTGATCGGATCACGAAGCACCGTCAACTCGCGCAGCAGGCCGTCGAAATCGCTCTCCGCGTCCAAGACGAGCGCGGCCTTGTTGGTGGCGGCCCACAACGTCCGTTCTTCCTCATCGGCGAAGAGGGCCGGATTGAGAGATTCCGCGAACTCGCGACCACGGGTAATGCGCACCGTGCGGGCAAAGGCGGTCAATGTCTTGGCAAAGTCCTGGTCGTCGATCACCGCCGCCAACTGCTCCGCCGTCTGCAAGGCACCTGCTGGGTCGTGGCCCCGCTCGGCGATGGCGGCGCGGACCACGTCGTGGGGCAGGGCGCGGTCGAGCAGCCATTGCTCCAAGCGGCGCTGCACAAAGGCCAACACCTCGTCGATCACATTGTCACCGACATCGACCGGCTGCGTTTGGGCCACGGCCCGCAATGCGGAACGGAGGTCGAAGCGCCGCTCGGCACCGATCAGCAGTTCAACGACCCCGATGGCGGCCCGCCGCAGGGCGAAGGGATCGGCGGTGGAACGCGGCGCTTTGCCCACCGCGAAAAGACCGACGAGCGAATCGAGGCGATCAACGAGGCCCAGCGCAAGGCCGACCGGCGAATTGGCCTCGTTCTGGTACTGCGCCTCCAACGCCTCGGCCACGACCTCGGATTCCCCGGCACGCAGGGCGTAGTGACGACCCATGATGCCCTGCAACGAGGTGAAGTCCATCACCATATCGGTCACCAGATCGGCCTTCGACAGATGGGCCGCCCGTTGCGCGTCGCGCTGCGCCCCCTCGTCCAGCGCCAACGCAGCGGCGATGGCGGGCATCGCTTTCCCCAAGCGGTTGCTCTTGGCCAACATCGAGCCGAGTTTGTGCTCGAAGGTCAGCGTATCGAGCCGAGGCCGAAAATCGACCAGCGGCTGTTTGGTGTCGTTCTCCCAGAAGAAGCGGGCATCGGCATAACGGGCGCGCAGCACCTCTTGGTTGCCGTGGCGCACCGTCTCTTCATCGACCGCACCGTTGGCCACCGTCACAAAATAGGGCAATAGCGTTCCATCCGCCTGCTGAATAGGGAAATAGCGCTGATGTTTGCGCATCACCGTCACCAGCACCTCGCGCGGCAATTCAAGGTAGTCGGCCGCGAAGCTGCCTCGAATGGCGGTGGGATGCTCCACCAAGTTGGCGACTTCCTCCAGCAGATCGGCCTTCGCCGCACTGGGGATCGTGCCACCGACCTCGGCGGCCAGTCGCGAGGCCTCGTTCCAGATCAACTCCTTGCGCTGGCTGATGCTCGGCACGATCTGCTGTTGCGCCAACAGATTCAGGTAGCTGCCCGCATGGGCGATGTCGAAGGCGGGCGAGCTGGCCGAACGCAGCCCACGACTGCCGCGCCCGCTGGGGATATCGGCGAAGATGAAAGGCACCACCATCTCGTCGAGCAGCGCCACGATCCAGCGGATGGGCCGCCCGAAGGCTTGGTTGGAACTGTTCCAGCGCATCGACTTGGGCCACGGCAGCTCGGCCAGCAAGGATGGGAGCATCTGGGCCAACACCTCGCCCGCAGGTCGCCCGGCTTCCTTCACCAGCGCGAAGAGATAGGGCGTGCCGTCCACCTCGCGTTGTTCCAGTTCGTCGGGGCCTGCGCCCCGGCTGCGGGCAAAGCCCGCGCCAGCCTTGCTCAGATTGCCTTCGGCATCGTAGGCGATTTTGGCGGCGGGGCCACGCACCCATTCGGACAGATCGGATTGGCGGGCGCTCAGCTCGCGCACGCGCACGATCAAGCGGCGCGGCGTTCCCTCGACCAAGAGCGTCGCGTAGTCCAAGCGCAGCGCGGCAAGGCGCTGCGGCACGGCGTCGCGCAGCCAAGCCACGGCGCTATCCACGTATGGCGCCGGTAGCTCTTCAACGCCGATCTCAAGGACAAAATCAACGGTTCCCTCGCTGGGCCAGGCCGCGGCGGACATATCCGGCGCGGGGGACGTGGCCGAGGCCTCGCTCAACAGCGGAAAGCCCTGTTCTTCCCGCGACGCGAGCCAAGTTTGGGCGACGAGATGAGAGAGCTTTCGCATTCGATTGAAATAGGTGGCTCGCTCCGTCACCCCGATTGCGCCCCGTGCATCGAGGATGTTGAAGGTGTGGGAGGTTTTCAGGATGTAGTCGTACGCGGGGATCGCCAGGCCTGCGTCGAGCAGGGCCAGCGCTTCGGCTTCGTACAGATCAAAAAGCTGCTTCACCCGCTCCGCGTCGGCCCGTTCGAGGTTATAGGTCGACTGTTCGAACTCATTCTGCAGGAAGATTTCGCCGTAGCTGATGGCGGGCGCGTACTGAATCTCCATCACGTGATCGACCTCTTGCAGCCGCATGGCGATTCGCTCAAGACCGTAGGTGATCTCGACCGAGACCGGATCGAGTGTGGTGCTGCCCGCCTGCTGGAAATAGGTGAACTGCGTGATCTCCTGCCCGTCCAACCAGACCTCCCAGCCGAGGCCCCACGCGCCCAAGGCGGGCGATTCCCAGTTGTCCTCCACGAAGCGCAGATCATGGGCCGATCGGTCGATACCGATTGCCTCCAGCGATTGCAGGTACAGCTCCTGAGGATTGCCCGGATCGGGCTTCAGAATGACCTGAAACTGGGTGTGCATCTGCACGCGGTTGGGGTTGTCGCCGTAGCGGCTGTCGTCCGGGCGGATCGACGGCTCCACATAGCCGACGTTCCACGGCTCCGGCCCCAAGACGCGCAAAAAGGTGGCGGGATTGGCCGTCCCCGCGCCCATCTCGGAATGATAGGGCTGCCAGATCATGGCCCCCTTGTCGGCCCAAAACTCTTGCAAGCGGAGAATGATCTCCTGCATAGTGAGTGCGTTCTGCTTCATAATTCTTTGCTCGTTCGGCTATTTTCTGTCATGGGAAGGGCCGATTATATCGGAGAAAGAGCGATAAAGCGAACGGGGAAGAATTGTGCGAGGCGCAAGCGGCTGGGAAAGCTCTGCCATGTCATGGCTCTGCAACGCAGAACGCAGCAGGGCAACCGTTGGCACAGCAGCGCCCCACCATGCTCTGCCACGTAGCCCATCCTCGTCGATCACGCGGCCATGGCCACGGCTCTTGGCGTGGCCCTACATGGTAGCCCGCTGCAAACAACAACGCCCCGACGCGGAAACTGCCGCGCAAGGGCGTTGTGAGCTTTCAGCGCTTCCTCTTTAAGAAAGCTCTCCCTGCTGCGCCGACCAGTAGCGCTGTGTCTGCTCGCGCAGCAGCGCGTTGGCGGGGTGCGAGAGTTCGGGGTCGGCATCGAGCAAAATTTGCGCGGCTTCCCGCGCTCGGACGAGCGTGACCGAATCGCCGAGGCGCGCGACGGTCAGGTCGGGCAGGCCACTCTGCCGCGTACCGAAGAAGTCGCCCGGGCCGCGCATCTGCAAATCCTGTTCGGCCAGCGCGAAGCCGTCGCTGTTCTCGACCAGCGCGTTCAAGCGCTCTTCGCCGTCGGAGGAGATGTTCTCCTCCTGCATCAGCAGGCAGAGCGAGCGCCACGGCCCCCGACCGATGCGGCCCCGGAACTGGTGCAACTGTGCCAAGCCGAAGCGATTGGCACCCTCCACCAGCATCACCGAGGCGTTCGGCACATCGATCCCCACCTCTACGACGGAGGTCGAGACCAGAAGCTGGCTATCGTTGTGATAGAAGCGGGTCATCTCCGCCTCTTTTTCGGCGCTGGACAAGCGCCCGTGGAGCAGCCCCACGTTGAAATCGGGGAAGACCTCATCTTGCAAGAAGCGATGTTCCTCGACTGCGGCACGGGACGCCAACTGGTCGCTTTCTTCCACCAGCGGGCAGATGATGAAGGCCTGTCGCCCCTCGTTGAGCTGGCCGCGAATGTAGGTGTAGGCCCGTTCCCGCTGCCAGGGCTGGATGGCGCGGGTGATGATCGGCTGGCGGCCGGGCGGCATCTCGTCGATGATGCTCAGATCGAGATCGCCGTAGAGCGTCAGCGCCAGCGAGCGCGGGATGGGCGTGGCGCTCATCACCAGCAGATCGGGCTGGGCATCGTCTTGGCTGCGGCGCAGCGCCCCGCGCTGTTCGACGCCAAAGCGATGCTGCTCGTCGACGATGGCGAGGCCGAGGTTGGCGAAGCTGACCCGATCTTGGATCAGGGCGTGGGTGCCAACGACGATGTCGACCTCGTGGCTGCGGATCTGTTCCTGCAAGGCGGCCTTGTCGCCCGCCGAGAGCGAGCCGGTCAGCAAGCCGATGCGCAGCGGGCGGCCCAGCAGGCTCTCACCGTCGGCCAACATCGTTTGCAGGCTGGTGGCATGTTGTTCGGCCAAGATTTCAGTGGGGGCCATCAGCGCCGCTTGGTAGCCAGCACTGACCGCCGCGAGCAGGGCGGCTGCGGCCACCACCGTTTTGCCGGAGCCGACGTCGCCCTGCAGCAGACGGCTCATGGCGCTGGGCGACCGCATGTCGCGCAGGATACCGTTGAGCGCCCGTTTCTGGGCTTCGGTCAGTTCGTAGGGCAAGGTGCGCACGAAACGGACCAGCAGTTCACGGTCGAACGCCAGCGTCAGCCCCGGCTGGTTCTTCCATTCACGCCGTTTGTTGAGCATGCCCAGTTGGAGCCGCAGCAGCTCGTCGAAAGAGAGGCGGCGACGGGCCGCTTCGGCCTTTTCGCGGCTATCCGGCTGGTGAATCCAACGGATCGCTGTGCCCAGATCGACGAGGCCATTTTCTTTGCGCAGCGCATCGGGCAGCGGATCGGGAATTTTGCCCGCCGTATGTTCGAGGGCGCTGGCAACGACGTTGTGGATCAGCTTCTCGCTGACGCCCTCGGTGCGGGAATAGATCGGCACCAGCCAACCCCGCTTCAGCTCACTCTCGTCGATCAGTTCGTAGCGTGGGCTGCTGATCAGCAGTTGGCCCATGTAGGCATCGACGCGGCCGCTGAGTTGGACCATCGTGCCCGCGGGCAGTTGCTGGGGCAGCCAGCGATTGCCGTACCAACGAGCGCGCACGGTTCCCGTGCCATCACCGATCAGCGCGTTGATAACGATCGTGCCGCGCTTCGACTTGTACATGTCGATCTTCTGGACGACCCCCGCCACCGTCACCTCGTCGCCGTAGCGCAACTCGGCGAGCGGCTTCATCTCGGTGTAATCTTCGTAGCGGAAGGGGGTGTAGTAGAGCACGTCGCGCACGCTTTGCAACCCCAATCGGGAGAGCTTTTCGGCGGTCGATTTGCCGACACCCTTCAACTCGGTCAGCGGTGCATCCAAGTCGGCGTCTTGGCGCTGCGCCTCGCGGGAGGCGCGTTGTTGATCCAACGTGCTTGGCACGGCCATGCGATGATCGAGCGCTGGCCGGTCGCCAACGTCGGGCCGCGGGGGGCGCTGTGGGGCCGCCGCTTCGGGCGCTGTGGGTTGCGGCGCATCAGCCGCGGGGGGCGCGGGGCGGCGTTGTGGGGGCCGCGCTTTGGGCGTTGGTGTAGACGATGGGGGGCGTGGCGGGGGCGTGGCGGGGGGCGCGGCCGGGCCAACGCCCAGCCGCGCCAACACGCGGGAAACGCGCTGGCCGCGCTGCGCTGGCGACAGGCGGTTGTAGTCGCCCAGCCAGTCGAGAATATCGCTCAACCGTCGGCGCTCTTCGGCCGTGCTGGCCTTGGGCCGCGCCTCGCTGGACCAGAAGGACAAAAAGCCTTCCAGCCCGCCGATCACCGTTGTGTTGTCGTAGTCCGTCTCTTCCTCCGCGCGGAGGATGCGGATCAGCTTATCGAACAGATCAGTCATTGGGTTTAGTGAGTGTTGGAGTGTTGGAGTGTTGGAGTTGTTCTGCGTTAACTGCTCTGCGTTCTGCGTTGTGCGTTCTGCGTTCTGCGTTAATCAGCCCCAGTAGTCGTCGGCGCCTTCGAAGACGACGACGCCGAGCGCGTCGGGGCCGATGTGGGCCGCAAGGACGGGGCCGTATTTAGCGACGGAAATTTCGACATCTCCATCAAAGGCGCCCTCGATGCGTTCGATCAACCCCTCGATCTCGATGGAATCGGCTTGGTGGTGCATGATGGTCAGCGATTCGACATGGCCGAATTCCGCCACGAAGTCGGCCAGCCGTTCGACCGCGCGGGCACGGGTCCGCACCTTTTCGAGCGGCTCGATCTCACCCTCTTCGATGATGAGCATCGGCTTGATGTTGAGCATCGTGCCGAGCAGCGCCTGCGCCTTGCCGATGCGACCACCCCGTTCGAGGAATTCGAGCGACTCGACGAAAAAGACGACGTAGATGTGATTGACCATGCCGCGCAACTTGCGGACGATGGTTTCGGCGGTGTGACCTTCTTCTGCCATTATAGCCGCTTGCTTCGTCAGAATCCCCAAGCCGACGCTGGCCGCGCCACTGTCGACGACATGGACGGTGCAGCGGCCCAGCATTTGGTCAGCGGCTTGCCGCGCGTTGCGCACGGTATTGCTCAACTTGCTGCTCAGATGGATCGAGATGATGTCGCCCCCTGGCTGATAGCAGGACGACTCATAGATGGCACGGAAGCGTTCAGGCGAGGGTGGAATCGTGAAGGGGCGCGTTTCGGGCTGCTGAAGTAGTTCGTTGAAGCGTTTGGTCGGCAGGCTGTCATCATCCACATACTCGATGCCATCCATGCGAACGCTCAGCGGGACGACACGAATGCCATAGCGCAGTCGATCTTCAGCGCTCAGATCGGCGGTCGAATCGGTGACAATGATCGGTTTGGTCATGGTGCTTTGTTACTCTTTGGGAAAGCGTTGGGGAAGGGATGCTCTGGACTGACTGGCTCTTCAGTTGTCGCCACTCCACTGACACAATCGAGGTGCCAAGCCAGGGACATGCGCGAACTGGCGTGGCACCTGCACAGGAGGGATACTTATTCGACGGAGAAGATGAAGTGATAGTGCGGCTGACCGCCCTCCATCAGTTCCAGCTCCAGCTCATCGTACTCGTCGGCAAGCTGGTCGATGATCGCTTGCGCGTCTTCTTCCGGCAGATTATCGCCGTGGAAGAAGGTGACGATCTCGTATTCGTCGAGATCGATTTGGCTCAGCAGGGTGCGGGTGGTTTCGAGCACCGACTTGGTCGAGACGACGAGCTTGCCGTTCAACATGCCGATGATATCGCCCTCTTCGACCTCCACGCCCCCGACCGTCGTGTTGCGAACCCCGGTCGTCACTTCGCCGGTCTGCACATGCTGCACCGCTTCTTCCATCGCCGCAAGATTGCTCTCGATGTCGGCGGAGAAATTGAAGCTCATGGCGGCGGCGATCCCTTGGGGCACGGTGCGGGTCGGCAGCACCCGCACGTCGACATCGGTCAGTTCGTGAACTTGGTTGGCGGAAAGAATGATGTTCTTATTGTTCGGCAAGATGATCACCGTCTCCGTGCCACAGGCTTCGACCGCTTCGAGGATATCTTGCGTGCTGGGGTTCATCGTCTGGCCACCGCTGACCATTTCGGCCACGCCCAAGCCGCGGAAGACATCGGACAGGGCATCGCTGGGGGCCACGGCGACGATGCCGATCCCCGTCGCTTCGGCCGTGCTGGTGGCAGTGATCTTCGTGGCGCCAGCGTCGCTTTCTTCATCGGCGTCGACGAGGAATTCCTGCGCTTGCATGTCCATATCTTCGACAACGACATCCGACAGGCTGCCCTGTGTGGCACCGTATTCAATCGCGGGGCCAGGGTTGGGACAGTGAACGTGAACCTTGATCAACGTTTCATCACCGACCACCAACGGACATTCTCCCATGTCGGTAATATGCTCTCGGATCGCTTCCAGATCGAGCGGCTGGCCCGGCGTGGTGATCAGGTATTGATGCTTTAGCCTCACTCAGTCGTCCAACGAGCTGCTCCTTGTGACTGACGGTCGCCATCATTTGCTGACCTCATCATCGTCGATCGAAAAGCGTAGCTGCTCTTTTCAGCCCGACAGATGGCGACGTGCGCCCTCGAGGAAAAAACCCACAGCCTGTGACTGCCGCTGTCCGTCAACACCCCCCGCTTCTTTCAGAACGGGCAGCATCCTGGGGTGCGTAGTTCGGCTCTCGTACGTATCACTGACAATGCGCGTCCAGAAAGTGCGAGAATGTTGGTGGTCGGTGGCGCTGTTGGCGTAGCTCTTTTCGCTGCTTCTGCCGCTTCCTGAATCAACACGGTCAAGATCGTCCCTTCAGACCGGATTGGCCACCGCCTATAGCCCGAATCCGACGCATGGTGGAAAGCCGCCACCAGATCGGAAAGTGGGGTGGCCTGGCGCTTTTCCTCCAGCCCACGCAAAGCCGCGCAGAATCTGGGAAAGGATCACCCCGGAGTTGCTGCGTGCGCCCATCAGCGCCCCACGCGCCATTTTGTCGGCTACGATCGAGACGTGCAACTGCTCTTCACTCAGCGCCCGCAGCTCTTGAGCGCACTCTGAAGCGTCAAAGAGTCATAGCTGGTGCCGGTGTCACCATCCGGCACCGGGAAGACGTTCAGATTGTTGATGTGCGGGACATTGCGCTCGAACCAAACGCAGCAGCGCCTTCAAACATCTGCACGAAGTCTGCCCGTCGATTTCTCGACCACGATAATGATCGTTTCATCGATTTGGTATCGGTTTGCACGTCTACGGAATCACATCATCTAGCTCCTCCTTGAGTGATGTGGATGTGAGACACCACCACCAGAATACCCATCATAATGCCTCTATAGAAGATATAGGCAAGGAATTGGGGGCGAGAGTGGGATGAGTTTACTGAGTTTTAAGGCTTAGAGTTGTGAGTTGGGTGGCTGGAACGTTGGACGCTGGGCAGGTTCTGCCTGCGTCAGGACATACCATTGGCTGCGGTTGGAGTCGCAATCGTGATAGGTTATCGGATGGCACGTGCCCTGTTGTGGCTATCACGACCCGCGGGCTATGTCAATCTGAGTTCGCCCCCTGCAAGCGATCTTGCCAGGAAGTCCCCTGATCGAACGGCAGCAAGTGGTGGCACACAATGGCCAACTCACGCCTTTGCCATCCCCAGCACCCCGTCTCCCCGCTCGCCCCCCATCGCGGATTCAGTCCGGAAGAAAGTCCACACCACGTTATTTGCTGATCGAGCGCTCTGTGGTATAGTACAGGGCGGGTCACGAAGCAATCGCGCAACATTTGGCGCGATTTTCTTTGACTGTTACACAACCTTGTGTTGTCGCTGAAAGAGGTGAAGCAATGAAGTTTCGGTCAGCCGGAAAAGGGATCGCAGCTCTACGAACAAGAGCCACTGCAGGTACGCACGCTGCGCGCGACGTACAAGGCCAACATCCAGCAGTATCGCCTGCTGGGTGGATAAGCAGTTAGCGTGTCGTTGTGCACGCGCGGTGCCCGCACCGACCCAAACGCAGACGGAACGTCGCGTTTGACGCGGATGAGCATGAGGAGCCAGCCGCCTCTTTTTTGTTTTGGTCTGAGGGTACGAACGACTACCTCCGGTATTCCCAGCCCGACGCCATGCAACGCTAAAGCCCCTGCACCGCCATCTTCGCGTAGCGCGCGGATTCGCGCGCGGGCCACATCGTCGCCGCCATACACGGCAGAGCCAGCGACCAGCCACCGCGCCCTGCCGCGACGATCCGCGGTGCGCCACGGGTTGATCCCACCGTCCACTTCAATACCGCCTTCGTCGCGCCGCGCGCGGCCAGCTCTGCCGCAATCCGTGCTACCTCGGCACCATGCGTTCGATGAAGGCCTGGCTGCCGAAGCCCGGGTTGACCGTCATCACGAGCACCAGCCCCACATCGTCCAACAATCCTCCACCATGGGGGCGGCGCAGCAGGGTGCTGATGCGACTCCCGGCACCATCCCGCCTGACCTGCTTGCACCACCCGATGCGCATGGGGCGTCGCTTCGACATGAAAACGTCAGATGATCGGCACCTGCATCGGCGTACTGGCGCACCCAGTCGCCCGGCGCGGTTAGATCTTCATCGGTGACATCAAGAATGAGATCGGTCGCGCGGCGCAACGCTTCACCACGGGCGGCCCAATCGTCGATTCGGCACGAAGTGGCCATCCATCACGTCGATCTGCACGGCCTTGGCGCCACCCGCCCGGCTTTCGGCGCAGCGCCTCACCCAAGTTGGCAAAATCGGCGGCAAGAATAGAGGCACAATTTCGACATCGATCATGCGGCGGGTCACTCACGTTGGCACTTGCGGGGAGAGGTCTATAACGAGAGGCGTCAAGGGATGCGTCTAGGGGGAATTGTCTCGGGGGTGTAGGCACGCATGGGCGACCTGGGTTGGTTGCCATTTATCGGCCCGTTGCGTGTCGCCCGTGACCCGTCTGACCGGGGCGGTGCAAGGACAACCGATAGACGTGGACGCACCTCCTGGGGGGCAAGATGAATGGAGCATCCCTCTCCTAGCGCCCCTCCTTTTGTGAACCGAGCTTCTGAACACCACGGCGCAACGCTATGAGCGCGCAACCTTTCCGTTTGGCTCCTTTTGCTTATTGCTGGTAACTCTTGCAATAAAATCACCCGATGTCCCAACATGAACTTCACACCAGCTGCGCGACCGTGGATACCGTGTCACCAGCCAACGCCGCGTCTGCTTGGATGCGCTGTGGCAACTCGACGGTCATTTCACTGCCGATGCCAGCAAGCGGCGCTGCGTCAACAGGGGCAGCGCGCGTTGATCTTCAACGATCTATCGCACGCTGGAGCTGCTGACCGACTCTGGGGCTGCTCCATTACGCTGCACGGCACCTCCCCGCCGAATACGAGCGCGTCCACGACCAGAGCCACCACCACTCAATCTGCGAGCAGTGCGGTCAGCGGGCGATGAGTGACAGCCATCTGATGCCCTCTCACCACCATCTGCGCGAAGAGCATCGGCCTGTGGCGCGGGCTCAACCATCTCGCCATCCCGGGGCTTCAGTGCCCGATTGTTGGGCCGAGCAGGAGAAGGTGAATAGGACATAGCGCATGGCGCATAGGTCATATGGTAAACACGTCGAAAAACTGAACCATCAATGCACTGATTCACGATTTTAGCGTTACCGGGGTGCAAGGGGGCATTGCTTTCCAATGAACAGCAAAGAGATGCCCCATGCTCCATGCACTATGAGCAGAGCGCGTTCGCAATAATGAAACGTCATCAAGGAGCACGCCTTCTATCTCTATCTCGCCATTCAACGGACACCGAACACCACAACGTAGGAGAACAACCCCATGACCGGGCTTCCCTCGCGCCCATTCTGCCGACGAGTGGGCTTGAGCCGCCACATCTTCACATTCCCTGACGGCTTTCTGAGCCTCCTTGCGATTCCTGCTTTTCTGGGCGATCACCATCCTCTTCGTCGTGCTCGCCACCCGTCGGGCCTGGCACGACGTTGGGGAGCGGCAGATACCGCTGGTTGGGGTGCTGGCAGCGGCCATCTTTGCGGCCCAGATTAACTTCCCCGTCGCGGGCGTGGGCACCAGCGGCCACATGCTGGGGCGCGCCATGACGTCTCGCCCGTGGGCGGCCATCTTGGCGATGACAGCGGTCGTGGCGGCAGGCGCCGTCTTTCAGGATGGTGGCGGTTTGCAGTTAGCCAACCACATCTTCAACAGCATCCTGACCGCAATTATCGGCTACGGGTTTACTGCATGGCGGCGGGCGCGACAAGGTGCTGCGCTACGGGGTGGCAGGGCTGGCGGCATGGGCCTTTGGTCATGGCGGCGGCGCTGCTCACTCGCTGCAAATCTACCAGCGGCAACGCCGACGCCACCTTGATCTTCCCGCCATGATCGGCGTTCATGCGCTGATCGGCATTGGGAAGCGTTGTTAACCGTCGGGGCGCTGGCCTTCATCGAATCGGCGCGGCCTGATCTGGGGTTGAACGCCGAGGCGGTGCGCGAGCGGGGTGGCGCGGGCTGGTGCCGCTGGGTTTGGCGACGGCGCTGGCCGTGACGCTGCTGGCCCCCTTCGCTGGGCAGCCTGACGGCTTGGAGCGGGTGGCGGAAGATTTTAGCTTCTCGGCCAGTGGGATGCTTTATCTCGATTATATCATCCTTTCTCGGCGACACGGCGCTGTCGACCATCGTGGTGCGGGTATCGTGGGAGCGCTGATCGTCTGGCTGCTTTACCTGATCGTGAAAGCCGCGCGCGCGCCCGAAACCACCCGTGAAACACAATCACAGGTCAGTAATAGTCCGCCGTGGAGGCCCTTCTCGACCGCTTCATCTCGGTTGATAGCCCCATCCACTGCCTCGACCTGCGCGTCAAGCTGCTGGCGACGGTCGGCTTCATCGTGGGCAATGCTGCTGCCGGATGGCGCATGGCTGGCCTTTGCGCTGCAGCAGCGGCTATTGACGCTGTGGATCAGCGCATTCGCGCGGTTGCGGGCTTTGGTGCGTTGAAGCGATCGTTCATCGCCCTCCCCTTTATGCTCGCGGGCTTTTCCGTGGTTTTCGCCACGCCGGGCCGCGAAATCGCCCAATGGACGCCGCTAGGCCTTGATCTGCGTGTCACCGATGCGGGGGTGGTCCGCTTCATCTCGATCATGTTGCGGACATGGCTCTCGGTGCAGATGGCGATCCTGCTCACCGCGACCACCGACTTTCCCGCCCTCACCCACGCGCTGCGTCACCTGAAAGTGCCAGCCGTCCTCGTTTCGATCATCGCCTTCATGTACCGTTACCTTTTTGTGCTGGTGGAAGAAGCACAGCGACTGCTTCGGGCGCGGGCCTCCCGCTCCGCCGTGTTGCCGGGCCAAAAGGGGGGCGGCGGCCTGCTCTGGCGGGCGAAGGTGGCGGGCAACATGGGCGGCCAACTGCTGGTGCGCAGCATGGCCCGCGCCGACCGCGTCTACATGGCGATGCAGGCCCGTGGCTATCGGGGCGAGCTGCTGACGATGACGCGCCACACCATGCAGCGCCGTGATTGGCAGGCGGCGGCACTCATGTTGCTGCTGCTGGCGGCGGTGCAGCTTGTCGGGCGGGTCTGAAGCGTTCGAGCGTTCGAACGCTTGAACGGGGGAAGACGATCTGTCTCTGTCTCCGTTTCTATTCTGATACGTTCTGAGAGCGACCATCCATGCCCATTCACCACGACAACAGTCCGCCACCCCAAGCCCAGACCGGCGCTCCGAGCATCCTCGTGCGGGAACTGAACTACCGCTACCCCGACGGCTTCCATGCGTTGCGGGGCCTCTCGGTGGCGATCGCGCCGGGCGAACGGGTGGGGTTGGTCGGCCCCAACGGGGCGGGCAAATCAACCTTCATGCTCCACCTGAATGGGCTGCTGAGCGGCGAGGGCGAGATTCGGATCGCGGGGCTGCCGCTCAGCAAGGAGAAGTTGCCGGAGGTGCGGGCGCTGGTCGGCATGGTCTTCCAGAATCCCGACGATCAGCTCTTTTCGCCGACCGTCTTCGACGATGTGGCCTTCGGGCCGTTGCACATGGGCTATGGCGAGGAGGAGGTGCGGCAACGGGTGGCCGAGGCGTTGGCCGCGGTCGGCATGGCTGACTTTGCGGAGCGGATGCCCTACCACTTGAGCGTGGGGCAGAAGAAGCGGGTCTCGTTGGCGACGGTGTTGGCGATGGGGCCGGAGCTGTTGGTGCTGGACGAGCCGAGCGCGGGCCTCGACCCACGCGGGCGGCGGCAGTTGATCGAACTGCTGGACGGCATGGCGCTGACCATGCTCGTCTCAACCCACGACATGCGCCTTGTTGATGAGCTGTTCCCGCGCATCCTCGTGATGGACGCCGGACAGATCGTCTATGATGGCGAAACGAGTGCGGTACTGAACGACGACGCCTTCTTACGAGCGCACGGGCTGGAAAAGCCGTAGCGTTAGATGCTATAGCTGCCAGAGGGGGTACATCGGGATCCTTCAACCTCCCGCTCGAACGTTTCTCGTTTCAACGCTCCTCCACCTCCCACAACCCGCGCACCGAGTTGATGAGGTAGAGGGCCTCCGCCTCTGCCAGTTCCTCACGGCTGATGGTGCGCTCCCTTAACAGCCCCGCGTCGAGCAGATGCGCCCGCAGCGTGCCCGCCAGCAAGCCACATTCGACCGGCGGCGTGAACCGTTCGCCGCCGAGCTGTACCACCAGATTGGCGATGGTCGATTCGGTGAGTTCCCCCCGCTCATTCCAAAGCAGGACATCGTCACAATCGTTGCGCCCCCGTCGCATGGCGTCGTAGATTACACGGTGGGTCGTCTTGTGGTACAGGAAGGGGTCGCGGCTGTCGATCGGCTGGGGGGCGAGACCGACGAGCCGCGACGGAGGCTCGTTGCCGAGGGGCGATGCCTCAACGGTGGGCCTGCCCTGCCGATCGACAGTGAGGCGCACGCGATGGGGGCAGCGTGGCAAGCCGAGCGCGGCCTCGCCCAGCGCCGTGAGGATACGTGGCTCATCGTAGGCAAATCCGAAGTAATCGGCGCTGCCCTTCAGCCGCGCCAAATGGCGCTGGATCAGTGCATAGCCCTCTTCCGCAGTCCAGCGCATCGTTTCCAGCAGGGCAAAGTCCGGCCACGCGCGGGACAAAAGCTGCGTTTTGGTCAGCGCTTCGGCCCGTTCCGCCCGCGCTTCCGAATCCCAAACGATGCCGCCCCCCGTCCCGTATTCTGCGATCCCTCGCACGCGGTCGACCAGTGCGGTGCGGATCGCCACGTTGAACTGCATCTCGCCCGCCGGACCGACGAAGCCAATCGCGCCGGTGTAGATTTGGCGTGGCGTGCTTTCCAGTGCTTCGATGATCCCCATCGTTCGCACCTTCGGCGCGCCCGTGATCGACGAGGCGGGGAAGAGCGCGCCGAAGAGTTGGGTGAGCGAGGCATTGCTCTCACATGCTACGGTGCTCGTCATCTGCCAGACGGTGGGGTGGCGTTCGACCTCGAACAACTGCGGAACCCGCACCGTGCCCGGCGCAGAAATCTGCGCCAAATCGTTGCGCACCATGTCCACGATCATCACATTTTCGGCTTGATTCTTGGCCGACTCGCGCAGCCACGTTGCCTTTGCGAGATCGTCCGCGGGCCAGAGGCCGCGTGGCGCCGTGCCCTTCATCGGCTTGGAGCGCACCGTGGCACCGTCCCGCTCGAAGAAGAGTTCCGGCGAGGCCGAGCCGATCGCCCATCGTTCCAGCGAGAGGTAGGCCGCGTAGCCCGGGCGGTGGGGGGCGACCATCTGTCGCCAGAGCGCGAAATCGTCGCCGACGAAGGGGGCACGCAGCCGATAGCTGTAGTTGACTTGGTAGGTCGCGCCCGCCGCGATCTGCGCCTTCACGCGGGCGATGGCGGCCAGATAATCGTCGATCTCGACCGTGGGCTGCCAATCAAGTGCCAACCGCGGCCCGAGCGGTGGGAGTTCGCCCACGGTCGGCGCGTCGTAAAGGCCGAACCAGAGCAATGGAAAATCGGTGGCGGGCGCGACACGGTAGGCGGCGTCGAAAGCGGGCGAGGCTTCGTAGCTGAGGAAGCCCGCCGCCCACTGCCCCGCTGCCACCGCGCTTTCCAGCGCGGCCAACGCGGGCCTCACCTCGTCAAGACGATGGGCAACCAGCGTGTGCGTCGGCGAATCAAAGCGCCGCCATTGCGATGTACTGCCATCGAAAAGCAGCGCCGTGCCAGCGGGGGGCGGGGCGTTCATCGGCGGCAACGGCGAGGTGGAATCATGGGGCAGCATTGTACGTGGGGTAGGGTGCGAAGACAACTGATAAGAGGGCCGTTGGCGCACGCCAATGTGGTGCGACGGTCATGGGCCGCTCTGTGGCCAAGGACCATGCGAGGGAAAGTGCTTTCCTGTCAAACTTCCGTCTGCTCCCCTGTTTCCTAGTTTTGTCCCTTGTGCTCCTCCCAACCATTCTTGGCGCTTAGGTAGACCCGAAAAAAGGAAAGTCCAAGGTGGATAGAATGTCGAATCTGACATAGACTGAGAGTGATGAAGAGCAAGCCTTTGGTTGGGTTGTATGGTGAGATTCATTCCCCCGCTGGTGGGTGGAGGAGCTGAGGGAGCTAGGGGAGCTGGCGGAGCTGGGGGGTAGGAGGGTCGGCTGCGCTCGTTTTCAACGAATAGAGTCGGCGCGGGCGGAATGGGCGCGGAGTAATCACGGCCAACCCACATCAGCACGGCGCGTCCGCGTAGGCGGACGCGGGGCCACAGCGGGGAATTCATTCCCCCGCTGGTGGGTGGTGGAGCTGGTGGAGCTAGGGGAGCTGGCGGAGCTGGGGGGTTAGGAGGGTCAGGGATTGCCTCGCGCGGCATCATGCCTACGGCGTAACAGCGATTTGATCTAGGCGCACCACCACACCCGCGCCGCCGTCCACCACCACGATCTCGCCCTCGCGGATACGCTGCATCGCGCCGCGCACGCCGAAGACGGCGGGCAGGCCGTATTCCCGCGCCACTACCGCCCCGTGCGAAAGCTGCCCGCCCCGTTCCGTCACCAGTCCCGCGATCGTCCCGAAGATCGGCGTCCACGCCGGGTCGGGGCTGGGTGTCACCAAGATATCCCCCGGCTGAACGCGGCTGAGCGCCGTGGGATCATGGACGAGCCGCGCCGGGCCACGGCCAATGCCCTCGCTCACCGCGCGGCCTTGCAGATCGTCGCCTTGCCGCTGGGCCAGCGGCGCATTGCCGCGTAAGAAATCGGGGTAATGCCAGCCTTGCGCCTGCATCGCCTGGCCGCGGAGCCGCTTGAGCGTCGCCAGCCGCTGCGCCGCCACCTCGCCAGCAGGTGTGCCGGACAACAGCTCTTCCCAGCTCATGCCAAAGACGGCTTCTGCCGCGGGCAGATGGCCGCTCGCCACCCACCGCTCGCCCAGCGCCAGCGCCACTTGCCGCTGAAAGGACAGAAGCTGCTGCCAATGAAAGCGCTGCGCTTCCCGTAGCCGCAGATAGTCGCGGCTCAGCGCCGCCAGCGGCCGTAGCCAGAGCGGCGACTGGGCTTGTCCAAATACCCCTGGGGTGGGCGCAGGCCGAACGGTGCGTACGAATCCCAAGAAGCCGTCGGGGTCGGCTTCCCACGGCGGATCGTAGATATCCAACGAGAAGGCGCGGTGGCCGTAGCGAGACAAAAATCGCTCGACTCGGCGCTGAGCGTCCGATGTCAGGGCGTCTAGGGTCGTCCCCGATTCGTCTGCTAACTCCGCCGCCAATTCCGCCAGCGCGCGGTTCATCCGTGTCGTCACGCTGTCGACCGCGCCCGCGACAGCCGCCGCCCGCCGCGCCCCCTCCGCCGCGCCGAAGCGGGCGCTCAACAGCCGCCGCAAGAGCGAATAGCTCAGGTCGGCGTAAAAGATGCTCCAGCGGTGCAGCAGCAGCAGCGCGTCGGCGACTGCTTGGGCGTCGCGCAACAGCGTGCGGCCCGCCGCGATCGGATCGGACGCCTCGTCGAGATGGCGTAGCCGGAACCGGAGTTGGAGCAGTTGCGCGGCCTGCTTCGCCTCGTAGCGCTGCCACGCTTGCGGGTTGTGCAGCGGCGAGGCCGCTTGGCCATCCTTCGCTAGGATGCGCACGCCATTGATCAGCAGATGGACCCCCCACGTTGGCGTGGCGGGCGCGTGGCGCAGGGAGCAATCGCCCTCGGGGTAGAAGCGACTCGCATCTTCCGGCAGCAGCCAGTCGGGGAAGAGTTTGTAGAGCTGTTGCCAGGCCAGCACGCGGCTGTAGGGGTGGCCGTTCCACAGCTTCAGGAGCGGTTGGGGCGGCTGGCGCACGCCGGTCAGGGCGAGCGGTTGGCCCAGTGCGAGGGTCGCCAATGCAGGGGCGATCAGCGACCAGCCAAGGGGCGAGACGGGCTGGGTGAAGCGCTCGTTGAGGAAAGCCGCCGTCCAGAGATGATCGTCGTCGGGCCAATGGTCGGTGAACCCACCCCCGTGGCCGGTGGTGATGGGCCGCGCCTGCAACAGCCAGAGCCGTTGCCCATCGCTGGCCCATTCCACGTCCTGCCCGTCGCCGAAGAGCGCGGTGGCCGCGTCCAGCAGCGCACGCACCCCGTCGAGCGCTTCGCGGCCCAGCAGCGGATGGCGCGGCATTTGCAGCGGTTCGCCATTGGCCCCGAAACGCCAGAGCTGTGGCTCGACCGTGCCGCTGGCCAGCCCTTCGCCCAAGCCGCGCACCGCCTCGATGATCGGCGTGGGGCGGCCATCGCGCGGGTCGTGGCTGAAGGCGATGCCCGCGACCGTGGCCGGCACCTGTGCCTGCACAATGACCGCCATCGCGGCGTGGGCAGCGCCCTGTCGTTGGCGGTAGGCCGTGGCTTCGGCGCTGTGGAGCGAGGCCCAAACCCGCTGCACCGCCGCGTGTAGCCCGTCGACATCGGCCACGTCGAGCAGCGTGGCTTGCAGCCCCGCGAAGGAGGCCAAGGCCGTATCTTCGGCGACCGCCGAGGAACGAACGGCGACCCGCAACGGCCAACCCTCGGGCAGTTCGCCGTGTAGGCGTTGCCACGCCTGGTGCATGGCGTTGACCAGCGCCGTGTCGGCCAGGCCCAGCCCTTGGGCTGCCGTGGTCAGGACGAAGCCGGGCGGCACCGGCAGGCCGCGTTGCAGGGCCAGCGCCAGCCGCGCCGCTTTCGGCCCGACGAGGCTGTCGTTCGTCGCTGTGGGGTTGTCAAGCGTGAGAAGCAAAGGCGCAGTGATCATGGGGGGAGTATGGCAGAACGGCCACGGATAACAAGTAACGCAGAGCAGTTAACGCAGAACGCAGAATACGGCGGCCTACCCTTGGTGCAATCGATGGACGTAGGGTCGGGCCGTCGTGCCCGGCCGGCTGATTGGCATTCTATCGACCCTTGCTCTTCATGGCCGACGGTGCGCAATCGGCAAGGGGCGCTGGCGGTTTGCGCAACCGCGCGGCATACGCTGCATGTCGCAGTAGGGGTGTCGTCTGCGCAGGGTAATCTGAACGCGCGACGAGGGGCGGCCGTGCGAGGAGTTAACGTCCACGGGGGCGCTTTATTCGGTCGGCTTTTTCTCTAACACAAAGAGAGCGCCGCGATGTGGTGGAAACCACTGCTGATAGCTATCTTCACGTACGATCGAATAGCCGGGCACCACGCCAAACGTAACAATAAAGGTATCCTCTTCGACCCACCACCAGCTCTTGCCCGCCTCACGTTGATAATGGGGACTATACAGATGCAGCCCATTGAATTCGAAACCGCCATCGATCTCTTCTACTGTAACGTGTTCACTTCTCATAAAATCATCAATCATCGCCCATCGTGTCCGATTCCATGTCAAATAATCGCGCGTGCCACCGATGGCATACACGAACAATAGTCCCAAGAGAATCACGGAAACGACCGAGAAGAGCCTGCCCTCTTTGCTAAGCGCTGTTGGACGAGCTTCCTTTGTCGTCAGATTCACGAAGGCTGCGGCAAGTAGGGGGATGGGGGGGAGTAAATAGCGGTCAAAAAGACCCGCAATTATAAGTGGCAAGAGGTATAACAAGGCGCTCAAAATCAAAAATAGTGAAGTAGCGTGGTTGCTGTCTAATTCGTTAGACCACAACGTCCTGAACGTTCTCAGAGCAAAAATACCACCAGCGATCACTAACAAGGTCCCACCCAATAAGCTGAATACAGTGATAGCAAACCAGAAACCGTTGGAGAGCACAGGCACATGATTGGCCTGCATGATAAGCGTGTCGTGCAGAGTAAGGGGACCAATGCCAGATTCGATGATGATATTTCCGCCGAGCGGCATCAGATAAAGGCCTCTATGCCATGGAATGATGCTGAGCAGTATGAAGCAGAGCAAAGCCATCGCCAACAGTCTTAGCCGAGAGGTTTTCTTCCCTTTTGTGCCGAGCCATATACGGCCAAAACAGAGCACGAGAACTGGCAATAAAAACCAACCCAGATAAAGTAAGACCACAAATATCTGTCCGGCAGCATCGACCCATAACTCGGGCGATTCGAGCGCGCTCATCATGGCATCGGTCTTAGCGCTGTACAGTGCTGGCAATCGATCAGTCGCTGCGAGCCACTGTTGCAAAGCGAGCAACGCGCCTAGGGTCATCACCGAGGGAAGGAGTGCGCGTCCTATACTCTGCCGCGTGAAACCATTCTTGAGAATGAACGTGACTGTAAAGGCAAGAGGAATAGTAATACCCAACTGTCGATTCAAGGTAGCAATCATCATCAAAAGGGTTCCAAGCCACAGGTCGAAATTCGAATGCTGATTCAGGCATCGTGTTAAGAAAAGAGTCGCAACAATCATTACCGCCGTAAACGGCACATCAGTCATGAATGTAGTTGACAAAGCATAGTAGATTGGATTAAATGCAACCGTCAGGGCGGCAATAACCGCAAGCCATCTCGACCTATCCAATACTCTGACGAGTAGATAAGTGGCCAGAACGCCTACTAACGAGAGGGTAAGCGTCGAGAACCGTAGCGTTTCAAAAGAATAGCCTTTCAACAGGCAAAAAAAGGATCCCCACAAAACGTGCGTGAGGAGCGGCGTCGAAGTCCATCCAATGGGTAGAAAGTCTCCGGTTTCAAGAAAGTGCTTGACGGTCAGAGCATAAGACCAATCATCATTCAGAGGGAAATCTCCAAGGGGATTGATAATGAAAAGGCTGACAAGCCAAAGAGCAGAGATTGACAATATATCAAACCCTGTGGAATTTATCGGTCCATCAAAGAGATGCTTCTTGGCTTTGTTCAACCTTAAGTCTCCAGCTTTGGTGGCCCGCATGGTGGTTTCAGGTCAAAAGGTACGTCAGTTTATTTCCATCGCACCTCTCGCCAGACGAAAGACGCGCGAGCCTAGTGCGACGACATGGTATCATAACCGAATCTTCGTCGCGAGCGCTCGTCGCATCGTGGCCTCGCCGCCTCCCCACACGTCTTAACACAGATGCCGCCATGCCGGAACAAATCCCTTTGCGAAAGGTGAGCGCGCGTGTACACTCGCTGGCCGATTTTGACTGTGCTTGCCTTCTCCCCTCACCTGCCACCAGAAAAGTTGCCATCGTTATGCTCCCACTTGGTGAACTCGCCGCGCTTACCACCTCCCTGCTCTGGACGGGCACTTCGACGCTTTTCACGCTGGCGGGCCAGCGCGTCGGCTCGATCGTGGTCAACCGGGCGCGGTTGGTGTTGGCCGTTCTTTTTCTGATGCTGACCCACTGGCTGCTGCAGGGGGAGTTGTTGCCTGTCGGTGCCACGGTTGAGCAATGGGCGTGGCTCGGCCTGTCCGGCGTGATCGGCTTGGTGATCGGCGACAGCTTCCTCTTCCAAGCGCTGATCTGGATCGGTCCGCAGTTGGCCATGCTGATGCTCAGCTTGGCCCCGGTAATCGCCGCGCTGGCCGCTTGGCTCTTCTTGGGCGAAACGCTGACGGCGCCACAGACAGGCGGCGTTTTGCTGACGGTGGGGGGCGTGGCGTGGGTGGTGCTGCAGCGCAACCGACCCACCGCTCACGAGCCAGCGGAGCGCAACTTCTTGATGGGAATCCTCTTCGGGCTGGGGGCCGCGCTTGGCCAAGCGTTGGGCCTCATCACCGCGAAAGTGGGTCTGCAGGGGGAGTTCTCCGCGCTGTCCGGTACGCTGATCCGCATGTTGGTGGCGATGGCGGTCGTCTGGCTGATCACGATAGCCCGTGGGCAAGCCGGGCCGACCCTGCGTCGCCTTCAGTCCAACCGCCCCGCCATCGTGCAACTGGTCGGCGCCGCACTCTTTGGCCCCTTCCTCGGCGTCTGGCTCTCGCTGGTCGCCATCCAGCACACGGCGGTGGGCATCGCCAGCACCCTGATGGCGCTGCCGCCGGTCTTCTTGTTGCCCGTCGCCCGCTACCTTTTCCGCGAAACGGTCAGTTGGCAAGCGGTGGCAGGCACCATTGTGGCCATGATCGGGGTGGGGGTGCTGTTTTTGTCGTGAAGGGCGCATGGGATGACGTCTCCTACCCGACCCCCGATGTCCGATTCTCGATCTCGACATCGGACTGCGCCTCTCTAAAAGAGCGGCTTCGCGGGCAGAATCTTCGTCGTGACCTCGCCGAAGCCGACGCGGTAGCCGTCGCCCTGACACCAGCCGGTCAGCGTCACCGTATCGCCGTCTTGCAGGAACTTGCGCGTTTCGCCGTTCGGCAATTCCATCGGCTGCGTGCCACGCCACGTCAGTTCCAGCAGCGAGCCGAAGCTTTCACGCTCTTCGCCGCTGATCGTCCCCGACGCCAGCAGATCCCCCGTCCGCATGTTCGCACCCGTGATCGAGTGGTGGGCCAACTGTTGACTCATGCTCCAGTAAAGGTGGCGGAAGTTGGAGCGAATGATCCGTGCCGCTTCTGCCATCTGCTCACTCTGTAGCCAGACCTCTAGCTCGATGTCGTAGCTCTGGTTGTCGGTCCGCAGATAGGGGAGCGGTTCCGGCGCTTGCGTCGGGCCGGGGATGCGGAACGGTTCCAGCGCGACCAGCGGCACCACCCACGGCGCGATCGAGGTGGCGAAGTTCTTAGCGAGGAAGGGGCCGAGCGGCTGATATTCCCACTTTTGGATGTCGCGGGCGCTCCAATCGTTGACGAGCACCAGCCCGAAGATGTGATCCTCCGCCTCGTCCACGGGGATCGGGCTGCCCAGTTCGTTGCCCGTCCCGACGAAAAAGCCCATCTCCAGTTCGATGTCGAGCAGCTTGCTGGCGGTGAAGTGGGGCGCCTCGGCCCCGTCGGCAATCGTCTGCCCCTGCGGTCGATGGATCGGCACGCCGCTGAGGATGACCGAGCTGGCCCGTCCGTGATAGGCGACCGGCAAATGGAGCCAGTTGGCCATCAGCGCGTTCTCTTTGCCCCGGAACATCGTGCCGACGTTGGTCGCATGTTGGCGGGAAGAGTAAAAGTCGGTGTAGTCACCGATCTGCACCGGCAGATGCAGCGTCACGTCGCGGCGGGGCAGCAGCGCCCGGCCACGTAGGTTGTCGTCGTCGCGCAGCGTCGGGGTGTCGCGGTCGAGCAAGGCTTGCAGCGTGGCCCGCACGCTGTGCCAGGCTGCGCGGCCCAACGCCATGAAGGGGTTGAGCACCGGCTGATTGAAGATGGCCACGCCCTGCGTGACCCCGTCGAAATGGCCCTCGGCTTCCAACACGGCCAGGTCGAGCACGTAGTCGCCGATGGCGACGCCCACGCGGGGCGTACGGTCCGCGGTGCTGAAGATGCCGTAGGGCAGATTCTGGATCGGGAAATGGGAGGTCGCTTCGACCTCGATGAATGACTGTTGCATGGCACTCTCGTACGTAGGGTTGGTTGATGCGGCGGGTATTGTGATGGAATGGGGGAAAAGAGGAAAGAGGGGAGCTTGGGGAGCTGAGGGAGCTTGGGGAGCTGAGGGGGAGTTCGGTGTGCTTGCTTTGTGATGGCGATGGCGAGCCGCTGTTTTTTCTACAGGGATCGGCGAGACAGCGGTTTGGGAACTCGAACGGGGGTGTGATACTTCAGGGGGGGCGAACCAGCGTCGTTGAAGCTTTCAGAGCGCTACGCCATGCCTTCGCGCAGCCAGTGGGCGATGCCGCTCCAGCGGTGGCGCGGCTTGTCGTTGGCGGTGGCGCGTGCCAGCACGGTCGGATCCCCCACCATGACGAGGAGCTGCTTGGCGCGGGTGACGGCGGTGTAGAACAGTTGGCGATAGAGCAGCCGTCGCGCCGCCGGATCGAGTGCCAGCAAGACCGCCGGAAATTCGCCCCCCTGTGATTTGTGGGCGGTGATCGCGTAGGCGTGGGTCAACTGATCCAGTTCCTCTTTGCGGAACGACGCGCTGACATCGTCGTCGAACTGGACGGTCACCGCCAGCGCACTCGGCTCCACGTCGATGATCGTCCCCTGCAACCCGTTGACGACCTCTTTTTCGTAGTTGTTGCGGATCGCCATCACCCGATCCCCCAAGCGAAAGATCCGCTCCCCCCGGCTGAACTCGGGCCGGTCGGCGCGGGCGGGGTTGAGCGCGGCCCGCAATTGGTGGTTGAGCAGATCGACGCCCAGCGGCCCCGAATAACGGGGCGCGATCACCTGCACCTCGGCGCTTGGCACGCCGAAGGTGCGTGGGATGCGTTCGGTGACCAACGATTGCACGAGGGCCGCGCCCCGTTCTTCCGTGTTGAGCAGCGCCACCACCTCGCCCCCGCCACAGCCCGGGCAATGGGCGGCCAAGCGGACATCGCCGCAACTGCAGCGTGCCCACGGCAGATGGGTGTTGAAGAGGAAGACGTTGCCCGCTGACAGTTCCCGTGCGATCCGAGGCCCACCCGCGATCGGTTGGCCGCGCGGCGCGTTGTTGATGGCGTGGGCCATCTCCACGATCAGATTCTCTTGCGCCGTGTCCTGTCGGTGGATCTGGGTCAGCCGCGCCACCGGCAGCTCGCCGCTGGCGATCACATCGTGCAGCACGCGGCCCGGCCCCACGCTCGGCAACTGATCGACATCGCCCATCAGCAGCAGCCGACAGCCGCTCGGCACGGCGCGCAACAGGGCGCTGGCCAGCGGCGCGTCCAGCATCGAACTTTCGTCGATCAGGATCGCTGCGGCGTCCAGCGGATCGCCCTCGTTCCGCTGGAAGTCGCCCCGACTCCATTCCAGCAACCGGTGGATGGTCGACGCCTCCCGTCCGGTCGTTTCCGCCAGGCGGCGGGCGGCACGGCCCGTCGGCGCGGCCAGCTTGACGTCAAGGCCCGCTTCTTCCCAACTGTCAACGATCAGCCGCGCCAAGGTCGATTTGCCGGTGCCCGGTCCGCCCGTGATGACGCTGACCCCGCTCTGCAGCGCGACCTCGAAGGCTTGGCGCTGGGTGGGGTCGAGCAGCAGGTCGGCCCGTGCTTCGGCGGATTGGCGGACTTGGCTCATCGTCAACTGGCCAAAGTGCAAGGGTGGCAAGGTGGCATCCAGCAGCCGTTGCAGGTGACCGACGATGGCCTCTTCGGCCAGCCACGCCTCGCGCCCGTAGAAGGCGAGCGTCTCGTCGACGGCCACGATCTGGATATAGCGCTGGTTACGAAGCTGTTCCAGCGCATCCCCGACCAAATCGACCGCCTCGTCGGGCGGCTGGCCGAGCCAGACGATTTCGGAGAGGCCACGCAGTAAGGGTTCCTCGGGCAGATAGAGATGGCCGTTGCCGTAATATTCGCGCTGTAGCAGATAGACGATCGCCGCTTGGATGCGGCCCGGATCGTCGAGCGGCATGCCACGCTGTTGGGCGATCTGGTCGATGGTCTTGAAGCCGATCCCCTCGACGTCCTGCGCGATTTGAAAGGGCGTTTCCTCGAAGATGCGGAGCGCATCCACCCCCCGTTCCGCGTAGAAATCGAGGATGCGGCGTGCCTCTTTGGCCGAAAGGCCCTGTTCGTAAAGGCTGACCAGCAGCTTCTGGTTGCCATACTTTTCGCGCAGGGTGTCGACAATCGCGTCGATGCGCTGTTCGCCGAGGCCGGGCATCTCGTCCAACCGGTGGGGTTCGTCGAGCAGCCGTTCCAGCATGTCGTCGCCCCAAAAGGGGTAGAAGTAGGCGACGAGCTGGCGGGCAAGCGATTTCCCGATGCCCGGCACTTCCTCCATCAGGAAGCGTTGGATGCCGTCGCGGCTGCGGGCCACCAGCGGGTGAAAATAGTCGACGCGGAACTGTTCGCCATGTTTGGGATGGCTGGTGAAGCGGCCATGCAGCGTCAGCGTTTGCCCCTCTTCGATCGCGGCCAAATCGCCAACGATGGTGACGACCCGGCCCCGCAACAGGGCGAAGTTGGCGACGGTGAAGTCGCTGCTGACGAAGCGGATCGTCTCGACCCGACCGTCGATCTGTTCAAGGCTACTGCGCGGCATGGCTAGGCGCGGACCAGGTCTTGAACGGCGTCGGTCAGCGCCACCCATTCGTCGATCGTCAACGTTTGGGCGCGGCGTTGCGGCGCGATCTGCGCGGCGGCCAACGCTGCCGCAACGCCGTCCTTGTCCATCTGGGGCAGCCCCGCGTTCAACGAATTGCGTAACTGCTTGCGTTTCTGCCCGAAGCCCGCTTTCACCACCCGCCAGAAGAGATCCGCGTCCGCAACGTGGTAGCGTGCGGGCCGGTAGGGACGCACCCGCAGCACGCTGCTCTCGACCTTGGGGCGGGGGTAGAAGGCGCCCGCTGGCACGCTCGTCACGATCTGGGGTTCGCCGTAGAACTGGACCCCCACCGCCAACAGACTCAGATCGCCCGCCTCGGCGCTGATCCGTTCCGCGACCTCTTTCTGCATCAGCAGCACCAACAACTCTGGCGGCAGCGCCCCTTCCAACAGATGGCGAATGACGGCTGAGGTGATGTAGTAGGGGATGTTGGCGACACATTTGTAGCGGAGCGGCGGGGGCGCACCTGCCTCGTGCAGCAGGTCGGCCACGGCCATCTCCAACACATCCCCTTCGTACAGGTGGAAGTGGGGATGATCGCCGAAGCGGTCGCGCAGGATGCGCGTGAAGCCGCCGTCCAGCTCCACCGCGACGACGTTGGCCCCCGCCGCCAGCAGCCGCTCGCTCAGCGGACCGAGGCCGGGGCCGATTTCCAGCACCCAGTCGTCGCGCACCAACGCCGCCGCCTCGACGATCTTGTCGAGGTAGGTGGCGTCGATCAAGAAGTTCTGACCGAGCTGTTTGTTGGGGCGCAGGCCGTACTGCGCCATGAGGGTGCGAATGTCGTGGAGCTTCATCGGAAGGGGTGGTGGCGGGTGACTGTGCGGGGATGGTAGATGAAGGGTGCGACCGGGGCAAGCGGGGGAGCGTCGGCACGTTGGAACGCCCGTGCGTTGCGTTCGCCGTGCATCTGCGCTGACCTGACAGCGCTCGAGCAGCGCAGGGCCACGCGGGGCCGCGCCAACCCCAGGCCATGTGCAGGGCAAGCCGCAACGAGCCAACGCGGCCCCACGTGGTGGGGTCGGGGCTTATGGACGGCTATGGCGCATTCGTGGGGTTGCAGTCGTGGAGTTGAAGGTGGCCGTCATCATCTACCATGAAGGTCAGTTCTGAAAGCGCCCAGTGATGAGCACCGCCCGGCCATTCGCGGATTTCTGTTGCGGGCAATTGCATCAACCATTCCGCAACCGATTCTTTGTCCGCATTGTCAGCCGGATAAAAGCCGATGGAAGGAATGCGCATCGCCCACCCCCCATCTTGTCGAATCGCTCTGAATTGATGGAGTTCCTCTTGCACAAGGGGCGGAAGTAGGCGCTGAGCATAGGTTCCCCTATCTCGTTCATCCCGATAGTCATATTCGTAGACCACCGTTCGACCATCTAGCAGAACGAAGCTTCTGGCCAAGTACTTGTCATACCCATAGTCGTCGAACCAAAATGCACGCAGGGGTTGATTGTCGGCTGGCAATTCGATTGGACCGGGCAGCCCTTCACATTGCCCCAACTCCCAATCAAAGAAACCCCTATAGTTACTGCCGGCATTCTTTACCTCTGGCGCTTGGCGCTCGTCACGCTCCGCATAGAAAAGATTAACTTTCAGGGCTGGCTCGTCACGCAACAGCCGTTGGGTGAGTGGCTGGGCCAACACGTCATCCAACAACTGCTGAACCGTCTGGGCATCAGCCGTCCAGTTGTAGAGTTGACCGTCCTCATAGCTGAATCTCGATACAATCGTGTAGGGGATGGTGCGCTCGCCCACCTCCCGCCACCCAACCCAGAGCAAGTCGCCGATATATCGCCCTTGCTGCGGCGTCTCGCCCGGCAAGAGCCTGCCCATATATTGCGCTGACACGGGGCGGTGGGCGGCTAACAGGCTCTTGCTCTGCGCGTTCGTCTCTAGCGCGGCGGCCAGCCACGATGGAATTTGGCTGTGGGTGAGCAGCAGACCCTCGTTGGTGGCTCGCAGCTCTTCCCAGAGGCCAACCAGCACGCCATCGGATCCAAACGTTTCGTTGCGGGTTGTGTGCATCGTGATTTGCAGCGGTAGGCGGTAGTTGCCTTCCTGCGTTCGGACGTTCGGAACAGGGCAAGCAAAGCGCCAATCGCTCCATTCGCTGGGACTATCTTCGCTCGCTATGCAGTCGTGCTCCGACCCATCCGGCAAGGTAAGGACCATTTCGACGGCGTTTACGGTGCCGAGAATTGTTTTGTCGGGCCACGAAATATTGCGGCCTGTAAGGAGAACAACTTCTAGCTCGTCCTCGGTGGCTCCCCCATACCGAAGCATGTTGCGCATCTCTGCGAAGCCCTCGAACTCAAGCGACTCCGGCGGCTCGGTCGCAAAGGCGATGTCGTCGCCATCGCCGTGGCGTTGTGGTCGAAAGGGTCGGTAGTTCTCTGTCAGAGGAAGGAAATCAAAAACTTGCCCTATCTCACTTTGCGGACGAAAAAGGCCTTCTATGGCAGGGCTGAGCGTATCGTTGAACTGTGCCCACCGTTGCCCGTTTACCATCAAATTCCACGGACCAAAGCCAAAATTGTCGGTGTTATTCGCGACTATCATTAGCCGAGCGCCATCTGTTCCCACAATCTCGACGATCCGCGATGCATAATCGTCGGATCGACCCATCCCCAACAATTCGAACTGGGTAGGGTAGAAGCCTTGCATTCCGTCGTACAGTGCCTGAACAGCCTCGGCGGTTACCTCGCCACCGTCGCTGTTGAGCAGCGTATTGCCCTCTCGATAGATTCGTCCAGCGTTGACGGTTTCATTAACCAGACCATACCAGCGATAAACCACCTTAACCGAGTCGATTTTCCAACGCGGATCAAGGTGGACGCTGCCATCGCCGGAAGGGGCCATCGGGGGCTGGTCGAGGGCGGGATTGGCAACTGTCCACGGGCCGAACGTTTCCAACGAGGCAGCGGGTGGCTTTGTGGCAAACGGGTTACAACCCACAAGGAGGATAAGCAGAAAAAGCAGCGGCAGTCGCCGATCAGGCATCATCACTCTCCAAGTACGGTAAAAGGCACGAAATGTTGGCGAACTCTTTACTATACTTTGTGAGCGCCGAATCGGTTCACTGGAGTGAAGATGAGCGGCTTTCGGCCAACAACGCCTCGCGGCGGCGACCCCGGTGGTACATCTCCAACCCTTGCGACAGCAGGCCGATCTGGGCGACCAGCAGCAGCACCAGCACCAACAGCACAAAGAGGCTGATCCATCGCATCCAGCTCGTCGCGTTGCCTTGCAGCTCTTCTACGAGCGCCTGCTGTTCCGCGATCACCTGCTCGTACTGACCCGTGATTTCGTCTGCCGAATCCACCGTTTCGCCCAATTGATCAAAGTTGTCGGAGAGCGCCTCGACTTCGGCCTGCATATCGGTCAGGTTCTGGTTGGTCACCAGCAGGCTGGCGCGCACCAACTGCATCGATTCGACCAGCGGGTCAAGGCTGCCGGAGAGGTCGGCAAGGGTGGTGGCGAAGGATTGGTCGGGGTCGTAGAGCGGGGCGCCGCCAAAGATCACGAGCGAATCGTTGAGCCCGGTCAGCACCCCCTCGATCGAGGTGGCGCTATCCTCCGCTGCGGCCAACGCCTCTTGGGCCGCGATCACACTGTCGGGCAGCTCCTCGCCGGTGATTTCGGCCATGGTGGAGATCAGCGGCACCGTATCGCTGAGGGCCGTCGACACCTCCAAGGTGGCGGACTGCGCGGTTTGCATCGTGCTGTCGATGTCGGCCACGGATTGACCGACGAGTTGCAGCGCTTGGTCGGTGGTTGTCAGCGTGCCGTCCAACGTGGCGAGCGTCTCTTGGATGCCGTCGTTGGTGGCCGTCAGGGTGCGGGGCATCAGCAGCAGCACGATCAGGGTGACGATCAGTCCGACGATGGCCGCACCGATGAGCAGTTGGCCGACCAGACGTTCCATAGCGGGAGACATGGCTACCCTTTCCGTTGGCGAGATGATAGCTTACAGTATAAGCCGCCATCCCCAACCGCGCCAATTTGGGCGTTGAAACGAGACACGTTAAAGAGACATCCCGCATCAACAAGCCGTTGACATAAGATCGGTTGAGTTGCACGCATGGTGAAGTGTCGCCGTTGCAGGGCGGCGGTGATGGGGCGTTCACGCCGACATGGAAAGTGGTGCGGGAGCAGGTAATACCAAATCGGATGGTTGATTGTGCAACGAAGATCAATGGTAACAGCAAAGAAGGGGACCTCGCAGGCAGGCCCATTGGCCGACAGGCCCTCCAGCGGGGATTTTAATCCCCGCCCCACGGTTACACCGTCCATTCCACATCCACAATTGTCTATGAGAATGGGTATAAGCATCTGTCAGCAACATCCGGTTGATGGGGCAGGGCGACCACAAGGGTCGCCCCTACATCGCCCGGCCCCACGCCTGATGTCCGCGTAACGGCGTTAGCGCCGAGGGCTTCCCCGCAAGCACGTGGCACGGTACAATGTTCCCAGTAATGCAATGAACTTCTTCGCGCAACATCAATGCCGCGCAACGGGAGGCGCTGAAAGCTCGACTTCTTCTACCCCCCACCACGGAGGCAACCTCATGACAATCCCCAACCCCCTGATTCGACTCGCCACCGCGTTGGGCTACACCGTCGCGGGGGTCACCCACTTTGCCACGCCCGACACCTTCGTGAAGATGGTGCCGCCCGCGCTGCCCGCACCCAAAACGCTGGTCTACATCAGCGGCGCCGCCGAAATTGCAGGCGGCTTGGGCTTGCTGCCACCGCCCACCCGCAAGCTGGCGGGCTGGGGGCTGATGGCGCTCACCCTCGCTGTCTTCCCCGCCAACATCTACATGGCCGTGGAAGAGGTCTACATCGACAGGATGCCCAAGCATCCGGCCTTGCTCTGGGCGCGGCTGCCCTTCCAGTTCCTCTTCTTCTGGATGATCTGGCGTTCGATGGAGGAGCGTTGAAACGAGACGCGTTGAAACGAGAACCCGTGCAGATTCGTGGCGCTCCATCGTCCTGCTTTCTTGATTTGCTTTGCAGATCAACGCACTCGCTCCAACACTCCAAAACTCATTAAACTCACAAAACTCACAAAACTCATTAAACTCATCAAACTCACAAAACTCATTATGACTACGACCCACATCGGCCACCCCGCGCCGTTGATCGACGGGCAGATCCGAGTGCGGGGCCAACTGCGCTACACGGGCGACCTTGCGCTGCCGCAGATGTTGCACGCCCGACTCGTGACCAGTCCCTACCCGCACGCCGAGATCAACGCCATCGACCGCGCCGCAGCGCTGGCCCTGCCCGGCGTGGTGGCGGTGCTCACCGCGGCGGAGATGCCGACGCTGCCCGCCACGAGCCGCCACCGCTTGCTCTTGGCGCGGGGCCGTGTCCGCTTCGTGGGCCAGCCCGTCGCCCTCGTCCTTGCCGAAACGGAGGCCGAAGCCGAGGACGGGGCCGAGGCGGTGCACGTCGATTACAGCGCGCTCCCCGCCGCCACGACCCTGGCCGCCGCGACCGCGCCGAACGCGCCGCTGGTCTGGCCCGGTGGCACGCCCGGCGGCAGCGACGAGGCGGCGGCGCACGGCGCGGCTGTGGCCGAGGACGAAAGCGACGGCCAAGCGCCGCCCAGCAACGTCAGTCGCCGTGTCCACTTTGGGCGGGGCGATGTGGCACAAGGTTTCGCCGCGGCGGATGCCGTTGTCGAGCGGCGCTACACCACGTCGATGGTCCACCAGAGCTACCTCGAACCCCACGTCACGCTGGCACAACCGGAAGCAACGGGCGGCATGGCGCTCTGGACGAGCACGCAGGCGGCCTTCTATGTTCAGCAAGAGGTCGCTGACGTTCTGGGCCTACCCGAATCCGAGGTGCGGCTGACCGCGATGCCGGTCGGTGGGGCCTTTGGGGCCAAATTCGTGCTCTATCAACCGCTGGTCGCGCTGGCCGCACGACAGATGAACCGCCCCGTCCGACTGCTGTTGACGCGCAGCGAAGAGATGCAGGCCGCGCTCCCTGCGCCCCGTTTCGAGATGACGGTACGCGTCGGCGCGACCCGCGACGGACGGCTGACCGCGCTTGAAGCTTCTCTGGACGTGGACAACGGCTGTTACCCCGATTCGCCGGTGGGGATCGCGGCGCTGCTGCTGGGCAGCCTCTACCAGTGTGAAAATCTGGCGGTGCGCGGGCGCGAAATCCTGACCCACAAGCCCTCCAGCGGAGCCTACCGCGCCCCGGGTGCGCCCCAAGCCTTCTTCGCGCTGGAAAGCGCCCTCGACGAACTGGCCGGTCAGCTCGACCTCGATCCGCTGGACTTCCGCTTGCAAAACGCCTCGCGCAGCGGCGAGCCGATGGCGAACGGCAAGCCGTGGCCCGGTATCGGGCTGCACGAAACGATCGCGGCGTTGCAGGCCCATCCGGCCTGGCAGCAGCGGGATCTGGCGCGGCAGGCCGGACGGGGTGTGGGCGTGGCGGTCGGCGGCTGGCCGGGCGGCACGGAACCCGCCGCCGCCCTCTGCATGTTGCAGCGGGACGGCACGCTCCACCTCAATGTTGGCTCCGTCGACCTGACCGGCACCGACACGACCTTGGCCGCGCTCGCCGCCGAGCAGTTCGGCCTTTCGCCGGATCGGGTGCGCCTCATCAAGGGCGACACGCTCAGCAGTCCCTTCACGGGCATGACGGGTGGCAGCAAGATCACCTTCACCGTCGGCCCGGCCGTGATGGCTGCCGCTGCGGATGCCCGCCAGCAGCTGTTGAAGATCGCGGCGGAGATGTTGGAAGCGGCGGCGGAGGATTTGGAGCTTGTCGACGGGGAAGTGCGGGTGCGCGGCCTGCCGGATCGCACGCTCGCGCTCGACAAGATCGCACGACAGACGATGCGTTTCGGCGGCCGCTACGCGCCGGTGACGGGGCGTGGCCGCCACGCCAACCCGACCGCCGCGCCGGGCTTCAGCGCCCAGTTGGCGGAGGTGTTGGTCGATGAGGCGACCGGCCACGTGACGGTGACGCGACTGGTGGTGGTGCAAGATGTGGGCAAGGCGCTCAACCCGCTGCTGGTGGCAGGGCAGATGATGGGCGGTGGGGTGCAGGGCATCGGTTGGGGGCTGCACGAAGCGCTGCGCTACGACGACGAGGGGCAACTGCTGACCGGCTCGCTGATGGACTACACCCTGCCCAAGATCGACCAAGCGGCGGCCCAGCTAGAGACGGTCATGGTTGAAGTGCCGTCGGAGAAGGGGCCGCACGGCGCGCGGGGCGTCGGCGAACCGCCGGTGATCCCCACGGCGGCGGCCATCGCCAACGCCATCGCCGATGCGACGGGCAAACGCTGCCGGTCGCTGCCCATCACGCCGCAAACGCTCTGGAAAACAGTGCGCGATTAGCAGCGCCGAGCCGCGAAGGCAGCGGCGCTCCTTGCAGCGCCCGCCCCATCGAGTGACTCACATAGACGTGCGCCGCCTGCAAGCCGCACCGTTTGCGGCGCACGGGTTCTCCTACACCGTTTCCAGCGCCTGTTCGAGGTCGGCCAGCAGATCCTCGAAATGCTCGACCCCGACCGACAACCGGACCAAGTTGGGGGTGATCCCCATCGCCATTCGCTCCGCCGGATCGACATCGGAGTGGGTCATGGTGGCCGGATGCTCGGCCAGCGATTCCGTCCCGCCCAAGCTGACGGCGAGGTGGAAGAGGGTGAGAGCATTGAGAAACCGGAAGGCCTCCGCTTCGCCGCCGATCAGTTCGAAGGAAATCATCCCGCCGGGCGCGAGGCATTGGCGCCGATAGACCTCGTAGGTGGGGTCTGATTCGTCCAGGTGGCCGAGGTAATGCAGCCGCCGGACTTTGGGATGATCGGCCAAGTAATCCGCGACATAACGTGCGTTCTTCATCTGGGCGGTCATGCGCATCTTGAGCGTCTCAAGGCTGCGCAGCAAAAGCCAACTGATCCAGGGGGTGGTCGCGCTCCCTAAAATGGTGCGCATCCCCTTGATCGCGTTGAGATGGGCCTCGTTCCCCAACGTGACGCCCGCGATCAAGTCGCTGTGGCCGCCGATGTATTTCGTCGCGGAGTAGACGACGAGATCGGCGCCGTGGTGGAGCGGCTGTTGCCAGAGCGGGCCAAGGAAGGTGTTGTCGACGACGACCAGCGGGGTGACGCGGGCGCGGGCCTTGCGGCGAATCAGTGCCGCCGACGCCGCGATATCCACGAGGTCGTTCGTGGGGTTGCTCGGCGTTTCGATGAAAAGCATCGTGGCCTGCGTGGCGACCTCGGCGTCGTCCAACGCTTTGACCAATGCCTCGACGTTGCCACGGGCGGGGTAGCCCACCGCCCGCACCCCGAACTCCGCCAAAACGTGTTTCAGCAGAAAGTCCGTACCGCCGTAGACCGGTTCACTGTGCAAAATCACATCCCCCGGACGCAGAAAGGTCAGCAACGTGGTGCTGATCGCCGCCATGCCGCTGTTGAAAACGGCGGCCGCCTCCGCCCCATCCCAAAGGGTCAGCCGATCCTCCAAGATCTCCATGTCGGGATTATTCACCCGACTGTAGATCAGCCCCAACTCTTCCCCTTCCCGTTTGGCACGCAAGCCGTAGGCCAATTCGAAGAAGGCTTTGCCCTCTTCAGCCGAGTCGAAGACGAAGGTTGAGGTTTGGAAGATCGGGCTTTTGATCGCCCCTTGTGACAGCTCGGGGCGATAGCCATAGCTCATCATCAGACTTTCGGGACGCAGACGATGAGCGCCAATCTTCGGTGTGTCCCAATCTGCTCGGTTCATGGTGATTCCCTTCTCCCTTGAAGGGGGATATTCAGATGTTTCGTCCAACGATCTCTGCGGGCGCTTCAGGTTGGCACCCGGTGCAAGGTGCAAAGTGTAGATTGTGAAGTAATACGGTAGCCTTGCTCGTTCTATCTCGCTTCACCGCTTGTCACGCCCCGCGGCTCTTGGGGTCAGCGCCGCCTCACTCGTCGCTGCTCGTCAGCGCGGGCAGCCAGGCGTCCAGCAGCGCCGGGGTAAGCTGGCCGACGTGGCGGCCCCTCAGCTTTCCATCGGGGCCGATGAAGACCGTCATGGGCAGCGCCTGAAGCTGCAAACGGTTGCCCATCACGCCCCGTTCATCCAAGAGGATCGGGAAGGAGATACCGTATTCTTCGACAAAGGCTTGGGCCGTTTCCGCATCTTCCTGGCTGTTCACCCCGATCACGGCGATTTCGGGGTGCGAATTGGCGTACTCGACCAACAGCGGCATCTCTTCACGGCAGGGGCCGCACCACGTCGCCCAGAAGTTGAGCACGATCCCCGTGCCCTTCCAGGCTTGCAACGTCGTCTCCTCGCCGCCCAGCACGGGCAGCACGGTGTCCGGCGCGGGACGCGGCTCCACCGTCAGCATGATGGGTGGGTCGCTGTCGATCCGCGTTTGGCTTTGACAGCCCGCTAACAGCAGCACCACAACCCACAGAAGCACTATTTTCCTGCTCATCTCTCGTCTCTCAACGTGCGAACGCTCACTCTCCGCTGTAGCTCACTTTGTAGAGAACGCCCGGCCCCCAGTCGGCGATGTAGAGCGCTCCGTCGGGGCCGACCGCCACCGCGAGCGGCAGATCGAGGTCGAGCACAAAGTCGTTGACGACCGTGCTGAAGCTGTCGCCCGCAGGGGTCAGATCGACGTGGACCATGCGGTACGCCCCCTCGATGTGGCTCCACAGCACAACGAACAGATCACCCTGATAGTCGGCGGGGAACTGATCGGCCTCGTAGGCCGTCAGCCCGTTGGCGCTGGCGTGCGGCACGAAGGTGGCGATGGCGGCGCGCGTCCCGACGCATTGGGCCGGATCGTTCCACGTGGGATGAGGCTCCACAACCAGCGCATCGTTCGTCACACATTCCGGCCAGCCGTAATTCTGGCCGCGGATGATGTGGTTCAACTCTTCCGGCGGGCCGTAGTCGGCCCCATTGTCGGTGGCAAAGATTTGCCCGTCGCTCCGCACCGTCAGGTCGTAGGGGTTGCGCAGGCCGTCCGCGACATATTCCAAGCTGTCCTGACCCACGGCCGGGTCGGCACGCAGAATCCCGCCCGCGAACGGCTCGAGCGCTACCTCGCCATGGTCGCTGTTCGACCCTTGCGCCACATAGAGCCAGCCGTCCGGGCCGAACTGGATGCCATTGGTCTGATGCAGTTCCGCATAACAGCAGTGTAGGTCGCTCAGGAAAGGCGTCTTAGACTCGGCCAAACCGTCGCCGTTGATGTCGCGCAGAATGGTCACCCCGCCCCGTTGAGAGACGTAAAGATCGCGGGTGCCCGGCCGGAAAGCGAGGCCCAGTGGCAGATCGAAGCCGTCGGCGTAGAGGCTGCGGTTGCCCGCACTGTCGATCTTGATGATCTCTCCCTCCATGCGGGCCACGTAGAGGTTGCCGTCGCTGTCCCACGCCAGGGCCGTTGGGTGGACGATGGCGTCGACGTCGCTGTTGTCGATGACCGATAGCTCGAAGCCGTCGACCTGCACCTTCGGCAGATCGAAGAGCGGCAGTTCATCCGCCAGTTCGCCCTTGAAGGCATCGCCCAACAGGATGCCCGCCGTCACCCCTTCCGTGGCGTCGTAGTGCATGATGCCCCGTTGGAAACGCTGATAGACGAAGCTGCTGTTGTTGGGGTCGGGGGTGGGTTGACTGGTGGGGAAGCCCCAGACCTCGAGCGCGATCAGCCCCGCTTCCAGCCCTTGGGCGTTCGGCGCTGCGGCGTAGAAATAGTCCAGAAAGCCCACCGGCTGCCCTTGCCACTCGTTTGTCACGGTGTTGGCGATGTGCTGCTGCACCGATTCGGCATACTGCTGCTGGTCGATGGCCGGTGCACTTTGCGCCAACCCTTCGTCATACGCGGGGAAGCTCAGGCCCCCGAAGGTGGTGATCGGCATCACGTCGGGGTCCAGCAGGTTGATCGGACGCACCACGTCGCCGATCTGCTGCAAAACGTGGCGCTGGAAAACTTGCACTTGGAAGCCGCGCCATTCGACTTGAGGGCTGGCCGGATAACCGAAGGTATTCACCCCGCCGCGCGATTGGAAATAGTCCCAAATCGCGTCGTTGTCGACCGTCCAACCTGTCTCCACAAAGTAGCGCTCTTCACCGCCGCCCTGCGCTTCGGCCTGATTCGGCAGCGCAAGCAGCAGGAGTGACAATAGCGCGATCGCGCCCATGAATTTCAACAATTTCGTCACGATAGAATCTCCCGGGATGTGTGGATGTACTCTCATTGTTTTTTGCGTTCGATTCACCAAGAAAGTGCAAGGTGCAAGGGCGACAGGGCAATTCATTGAACAGGCGATGCGATGACGGTGCGGCCCGAGTCTCGACGCCGCCCTAATGCCGGAAGTGGCGCACGCCGGTGACGACCATCGCCATATTATGGGCATCCGCCGCCGCAATCACCTGATCGTCGCGGATGGAGCCGCCGGGTTGCACCACCGCCGTCACGCCCGCCGCTGCTGCGGCCTCCACGCCGTCGGGGAAGGGGAAGAAGGCATCGGAGGCCATGACCGATCCGGCTGCCTTCTCACCGGCTTTCTGCACCGCAAGCGCGACCGCATCGACGCGGCTCGGCTGGCCGGTGCCGATGCCCACGGTGGCAAAGCCGCCCTCGGTGGCGCGGGCCAAGAGAATGGCGTTGGATTTGACGCCGACCACCGCGCGCCACGCAAAGTCGAGCGCCGCGTGTTCCTCCGCGCTGGCGGGCCGCGCGGCCACGTCGCGGAACTGCGGCGCTTCTTCGGCGTGGTCCCGCTGCTGGACGATGTAGCCGCCCGGAATGGCCCGTAGCTCGTCGTCGCGGCCCGCCAGCGCAGGCACACGGAGCAGGCGACGATTGGCCTTGCCCTGAAGCCGTGCCAGCGCCGCTTCGTCAAAGTCGGGGGCCAGGATGATTTCGGTGAAAATTTCGTCGATGGCTGCCGCCAACGCATCGTCCACGGCGCGATTCACGGCCACCACGCCGCCAAAGGCGCTGATCGGATCGCTGGCCAAAGCGTCGCGCCAAGCCGCGACCAGATCGCGGTTGGTGGCGATGCCGCAGGGCGAGGCATGCTTGACGATGACCACCGCTGGCGCCTCGAAACTCTGCGCGCTGAGCCACGCGCCTTCAGCGTCCAGCCAGTTGGTATAGCTCATCCCTTTGCCGTGCAACTGCGCGGCGTGGGCCAAACCGCCCGCGCCCGCACGCCGATAGAGCGCCGCCGTCTGATGGGGGTTCTCGCCGTAGCGCATCACCTCCACCCGTTCGGCCCTGAGGTCGAGTTGCGCGGGGAACGGGTCGGCGTCGTCGTGGGGCGCGAGCTGGTCGCGCAAATAGGTCGAAATCATCCGGTCGTAAGCGGCGGTCTGTTCAAAGGCTTTGACGGCCAGCTCGGCCCGTAATGCCTCATCGACCGATCGTTGCGCCCGAAGCTGCGCCAGCACGCGGTCGTAGTCGGCCGGGTCGCTCAGCACCGTCACATCCCGATAATTCTTGGCCCCCGCCCGCAGCAGCGCCACCCCGCCGATGTCGATCTGCTCGATCGCCTCCGCCAGCGTCACGCCTTCGCGCTGGATCGTGGCCGCGAAGGGGTAGAGGTTGACGACCAGCAGCTCGATCTTCACGATGCCATGTTGGTGCAGCTCCTGCTCATCCTCGTTGACATGGCGGCGGGCCAACAGCCCCCCGTGGACTTTGGGATGGAGCGTCTTGACGCGGCCGCCCAACATTTCCGGCACGCCGGTCACCAGCTCAATGGCGGTCACGGGGAGGCCAGCTTTTTGCAGCATGGCCGCCGTGCCGCCGGTGGAGATGATCTCGATGCCCAGTTCCATCAGCCCTTGGGCCAGCTCGACGATGCCGCTTTTGTCGCTTACGCTCAACAGGGCGCGTTGTGTCATCAGCCTCTCCCTCGATTGGGATTGTTCTTCATGTTGCTATTCGTTGCCGAAGGTCAGCGAGGCCCCACCGTCGATCACAATGGTCTGACCGCGGATCATCTCCGCGTCGTCCGAGCAGAGGAAGGCGACGACATTGGCCACGTCTTCCGGCGTAACGACGCGGCCCACCGGTGTACGGCGGCGTGCCGCCTCGATCCATTCTTCGCCCCCCGTGAAGTGCAGCAGGGCGTCGGTCGCCACCACCCCCGCGCTCACCGCGTTGGCGCGGATGTTGTGGGGCGCGAATTCGACCGCCACATAGCGTGTGATCGCTTCAGCGGCGGCTTTACTGGTACCAACGACCACATATTCCGGCAGCACAAAGGTCGAACCGAGGCTGGAAACCGAGACGATGCTGCCCCCGCCCCGCTTCTGCATCAGCGGCAGCGCATATTGGGCGGCAAAGAGATGGGAGCGGGCGTTGATATTCAGCGTCCATTCCCACCCTTTGGGTCGCTGTTGTTCGACGGGTCGGTTGTAGCCGCTGGCCGCATTGTTGATGAGGATGTCGAGGCCCCCGAATTCGCGGTCGATCTCGTCGAACAGCCCTTTGAGCGAATCCAGATCACCGATGTCCGCTTTCACCAACAGGGTACGCGCCCCCGCCGCTGCGCAAAGGGCGGCGGTCTCTTCGGCGGGCTGACGGTTGCGGAAGAAGTTGATCACCAGATCGGCCCCCTCCTGCGCCAACTTCAATGCGATTGCGCGGCCAATGCCGCGTCCGCTCCCCGTCACCAGCGCGGTCTTCCCGTCGAATCTCATGGTTCCTCGTTTAGGGTATTGGTTGTTTGCAATGATATTACGTTGTTGAGGCTGTTTTTAGACGGGGATGTGGAGAATAGGGAATGGAGAATGGGGTGATGTTGGACATTGTATCGATGTTCTGCCTTTGTGGTGGGCTAGATCGTCCTTCTTCATTGAAAACGCAACGCATTGTCACTCATCGACCCATCAACGTACTAGCAATGCCTTTCTGTATCTCTATCTCTATCTGATTCACGAAACCGCTTCCGCCCGCCGCCGCTCGCTCCACCACATCGCCCAGCGCTGCGGCAGGTAGCGGCGCCCCTTCCAATCGATCGGCTGGCTCAGCCAGAGGCGGATCAGGCTGCTCCATGCGATGATCAACGTGGCCCCGACCCCGATCGGGTGCGTGAAAGCGTACCATCCCGAGATGCCGACATATTTCGCGCCGCGCATCCGCTTCGCCACGACCGCCAGCGGCGGCACCAGCGCGAAGGCGAAGGCGGTCAGCACATGTCGTCGCGAACGTTGGCGATGCAGGGCCAGCCACGGCCAAAGGAAGGGCAGCAGGTCGAGCAGGGCCAGCGCCAGCGTGGTCAGCGCCACGCGCAGCAGCGAGCCTTGATAGAGCACGATACCCTCTTTCTGGTAGCTGGCCCACAGATCGCCGAAGCCTTCCCATTTGCGGGTATGGGCCAATGCCGCCCCGTTCGCCATCCGCACACAATAACCCCGTTCGCGCAGTCGGCGAGCCAGCGCCACACTTTCCAGCAGATCGCCGCGCACCGCCTCGTGGGTTCCAGCGCTGATGTAGGCATCGTGGCGCACCAACAGACATTGGCCGCTGGCCCACGCCATATCGACCCGCGCATCGTTGTTGACCGCCCGCAGATCGACGCTGCGCATGAGTTGCATCAACGAGACGGGGTAGATCACCTTCTCCCACCAACTCACCAGTTCTTCGTAGGGCTGCAACGAGAGCAGATGGAGGTCGCGGGCCTGCGCCTCGCGCACAAGGGTGCTGAGCGCGGCGGGTTGCAGGAAGGTGTCCGCATCGACGAAGAGGAGCCAGCGCACCGTGTCGGCGACGGCCTGCGACCCCCACCAGAGCGCTTGGCTCTTGCCCGTCCAGCCCGGTTGCAGCGGGGGCGTTTTCAAAATACGGAGGCGCGGGTGGCTCCAGCGGCCCCGCTGCACGTGAATGTCACCCAGTAACTCGGCTGTACCGTCGGTCGAGCCATCGTCTATGACGATCAGTTCGTAATGGGTGGGGGGGTAATCCTGCGCGAAGAGCGCATCGAGGCAGCGGCGGGCGTGGAACAGTTCGTTGCGCATTGGCACCAACAGCGCGACGTGGGGGGCATGGTCGACATCCGGTGCGCGGCGCGGCTGCATCGCCTTCAGCCGCGAGGCGTGGCGTGGCGTAAAGAGGTGATAGGTGGCAATCAGCAGATTGTACAGGATCGTCAGCGCCGTAAACATGGTGCAGGGATTGTACTTGGGAGCGGACAAAAGTGAAACGGCACCCCTGCGACCCGCTCAGGGCAGACTCCGAACGTCACGCAACCCAACCCCTCCTTTAACAACGCCGCCAAGCCATACAAAAAGCGGGGCGTGCCTTTGGCACTACCCCGCTTTGGCGTGGGTTTTTCTGGGCTATTCGCTGCCGCTCTCCGAGGCATCTTCGCCGCCATCCGCGGGCGTTTCGTCGTCTGCGCCATCGGGTACGACCGTGACCGGCACGGTGGCATCCACCGCGATCGTCGGCGCGGGAACGGCGGTCGGCAACGGACGTTGGAACTCGCTGAGGTACTTGTCACGCGGTACATCTTGGACATCCCATTCGTACAGGGTGTTCGAGAGGGTGCGCTCTTCCTGCAACAGGTCGTTCCACGCTTGCGTGCGCAGTTGCGTTTCCCGTTCGGGGGTCAGCGGACGCTCCTCCGGCCCCTCCAACAGTTCGATCACGTGCCAGCCAAACTGGCTCTGTACCGGCTCGCTCAGTTGGCCCGGCTCCGTCAGCGCGAAGGCCGCATCGGCAAATTCCGCGACAACACCCTCGCGGCTGATCCAGCCCAAGTCGCCCGCATTTTGAGCGGCGGACGGATCGGTGCTCACCTCTGCCGCGACCGCCTCGAACGCCTCGCCCGCGTTGATCCGGTCGAGCGCGGCCTGCGCCTCTTCTTCCGTTTCGGTCAGAAGGTGGCGCACGTGGACCTGCTCCTCACCCTCTGGCAGCTCGGCGCTCTGCTCGACATCCGCTTGCACCTTGGTGCGCAACAAATCCATACGCACGATCTCACGATAGTCGGCTTCGGAGATCCCCGCTTCGCTGCGCATCGTGTTGAGCAACGTTTGGTAGTTGCTCTCGAAATCGTCATCAGAGAGAATGTTGGGCGTGGCGGTCGGTGCGGGGGTTGGCGTCGGCCCTGTCTCTTCGATGATTTCGGTATCGGTCACGGTTTCGGTTGCGGTGACCGTGGCGCTGGCATCGATCGTGGCTTCGGGCGTGGGGGTGAACTGTGCCGCAGTGGCCGTGGCGTTCACGCGGCCCTCCGCGGTGGCCGTGACATCGATCTCAATGCTGGCCCCTTGCTCGGCGGCGATCCGGCGGCGGATCTCGTTGTCCACCTCCTCGTCCGACACGGCAATCCCGCGCTCATCCGCGATCTTCTGCAAGACCCGCTCGTCCACCAAAATACCCAACGTCTGACTGCCAATCGTGCCGTAATACTGTTGCACCTGCTGGACTTGCCCCGCCATATACTGCGCCAAGAAGGAAGAAGCGGGGTCGGCTGCCGACTGCTCATACTGCTCGCGGACAGTTTTGTATTCCTCGTAGGCTTGCCAGCGCTGATAGTTGATGCGTTTGTATAACTCCGCGCGAGTGATCGGCTCGTCGTAGACGGTGGCCATCGTCTGGCCCGGGGCCACGAACTGCTGGTAAATCAACCCACCGACCAGCAACAGCAGCACCACGCCCACCACGATGGCCGATCCAAGCACGACCATTCGGCGTTGCTGGGCCTCTTTTTCGGCGCGGGAAATATGCTTGCGCGAGACGAACTGGCTTTTCGGTGTCGGCTCGCTCTTTCGTTTAGACATGGCGCGTCCTCTCCCTGCAAATTACACTCATGAATCATGCAAGAAGGGCCTGCGCGAGGGAGGAATCTCCTTGTGGATGCGCAGGCCCTCCGTTTCTGTCGACTAACCGGTGGGGTTTAGCGAACGTGGTAGGGCAGCAGCGCCAGGTGGCGTGCCCGTTTGATCGCTGTTGAAACACCGCGTTGGTGCTTGGCACAGGTGCCCGTTTTGCGGCGCGGCAAAATCTTGCCGTGATCCGTCATCAGCCCCTGCAACTTTTCCGGCTCTTTGTAGTCGATAAAGCTGATCTTATCGAGGCAGAATTGACAAACTCGAGGTCGTCGGCTTCGGCGTGCCATCTTAGCTTTCCTCCCCTTCGCTATCCATCGTTTCGTCGTCCGCGCTATCGTCGCTTTCGTACACCTCGCCCCGTGCGGCGGCGTCGGCGGCTTCTTCGATCTCACTCGTCTCGGCGACCAACTCGGCCACTTCGGCCTCCACCTCTTCCGCGCTGGCGACCAAGCGCTCGTCCCGTTGCAGGTCGTCGCGGCGCACGATGAGGTAGCGAATGATATCTTCGTTGAGGTTGAATTGGCGTTCCAACAGCGCCAGCAACGAGGTGGGCAGGGAGGACTGGTAGATGACATCGATGCCAGCGTTGTGGCCTTCGATCGCGTACTGCAAGCGGCGCTTGCCGCGGCGCACGATCTCGATGATCTCACCCCCGTTAGAGGTCAATGTGCTGTCGATTCGCTCGATCAGCCCTTCTTGGCCGTCCTCGTCCAGCTCGGGCTGGAAGACGAGGAACAGCTCATAGCGTCGAATCTCTTCCATGAGGATCCTTTCTGTGATCTGCGGCCCCGCGCCTGTAGCGCGGAGCAGAAAGTGGGTTGACAACAAAACGGGCGGCTCTATGGAGCCGTCCGTGACCCCACATTATAAGCGAAAGTTACGCTTTGGCAAGTTTCGCGCCAGAGGCAGGCGACCGAGGTTAAGCGGGGGAGATGGGGTGTCGTAAGACTCTCGTAAGAACTCGGTAACCTATTCGTAAGCAGTAAAGCCTATGCTACCCCTCGTATCACTGATACTAGCTCGATGTAACTATCCAATGTGAAGGACTCAGGAGGAGAAAGTAGATGAAAAAGCGTCTGCTCGTTGTTCTGGCTGCTATGATGTTGATGATCGTAGGAATCTTGCCGGCTGCCGCCCAAGAAGATCCAGGCGACATCCCGACGGTCGCCATCGAGGCGGGCTCGTTTACGACATTGGTGGATGCGTTGGTGGCGACCGGTCTGGACGAAGCGCTGGCGGGCGAAGGGCCGTTCACTGTTTTTGCACCAACCGATGACGCCTTTGCCGCCCTTCCCGAAGGGACGCTGGAATCCCTCGACGAAGAAACGCTTGCCGAAATCCTGAAGTATCATGTGGTGGCCGGTGAGTTCATGGCCGCCGACGTGGTGGGTCTGGATGGCCAATCGGTCGAAACGCTGCAAGGCGAGTCGGTGGCAATCTCGATCGATGGCGACACGGTCATGGTCAACGATGCGACGGTCGTCACTGCGGATGTCGCCGCCTCGAACGGGGTGATCCATGTGATTGACAAAGTCCTGCTGCCGCCTTCCATCGTGGAAGCGATGGCCGGTGATGATGACGGCGAGGCCGAAGGTGAAGCCGAAGCTGAAACTGAGTCGAGCGAAGAGCCTGCCACGATGCCGGAAACCGGTGCGCCCGCCACGACCCCGTGGCTGCCCGTGGCCGCCCTGCTCGCTGGCCTGATGCTCTTGGGTGGTGCCGCAATCCTGCGCACGAACGAGCGCTAGAGATCGCCACGCCCCGCTGAATAGCACACTGAATAAAACAGGCTGCTCACAACGAGCAGCCTGTTTTTGTATGAACCCAGCGCTGGCACGGGTAACGCTTTTTGCGCCGTTGGGGCCTCATCCCGCCGTCATCTGGCCGCGCGAGCGCCCCCAAACGGGCGGACCGACGGCATTGAAAACAGACAGCTAACCGGGCGGTAGGCGCTTGCGCCCTCACTTAAATCGCGCGACAAGCCCGCTACCGATCACCCCATAATACCCATTCTCATAGACAAATGTGGCTGTGGAATTGACGGTGTAACCGTGGGGCGGGGGATTAAAATCCCCGCTGGAGGGCCTGTCGGCCCATGGGCCTGCCTGCGCAGGCCCCTTCTTTGCTGTTACCATTGATCTTCGTTGCACAATCAACCATCCGATTGGGAATAAGGCAATTTTTATTGCCCCTTACCCCTTACGGACTGAATGTCGACTTTACCGACGGTGGGGAGAAGCTTGCGGATAGATATTTTGCTTCGTCCGGCGAAAACGACCGCTCGATTACTGATCGGCCAATGCCTGTTCCGCGAACGTGTTGGTGGCAGCATCGTCCAACGAGAGCGCTTGGTCGATAATCCCCGCGTCGAGCAGCACTTGCTGGCTGGCTTCCCATGCGCTGATCGGAAGCTGGCCCAGCTTCTCGTTCTGCCAAAACAGCAACGACGCGTCAAAGACCTTGCGTTGCGCGGCGGCGTTGTTGCCCCCCGCCTCCGGCACCCAACGGGCGCTCGTGGTGATGGTAAAGGCGCCATCGGGGTCGGCCAACGTGTCGGCAACGCCGCGCAGAATCGCGCGGGTCATCCCCTCGACCCAGTCGGGGTGGTCGGCAATGGTCTGTTCGTTGGTCACCAAACCGTTCGAGACCAAGTCGACATACGTCGAAACCATCACCACCGACGGGTCGTAGCCCGCGTCCGCCAGTTGGATCGGCTCGTTCGTGGCATAGACCATCGCGGCGTCAACCTGCCCATCGATCAGCACCGGCACTTGGTTGAAGCCAATCGGCTCCAACGCGATCGCACTCTGGTTCAGGCCCGCCGCGTTGGCCAGCGCCAACCAGCCGATGTAGTTGGCCCCGAACAGCCCGGGCAGTCCCACCGTTTTCCCCTCCAATACCGACAAATCGCTCAAATCTTCGCTGATCGAGGTGATGGCGACGGGGAATTGACGGAAAACGTTCGCGACATAGACGACCGGTAACTCCTGCGCGCGGGCCACGAGCACCTGATCTCCGCTGGCGATGGCGAACTGCATCTCATCGGCTGCCACCAACTGGAGTAAATCGTTTTCCATCCCGTAATCGAAGGTGACTTCGATCCCCTCTTCCTCGAAATAGCCCTTTTCCGCTGCCACATAAAAAGGGGCGAATTGCACATTGGCGATAAAACCCATGCCGAGTGTTACGGGCCGCAGCTCGGTATCAGTCGAGGGCGCAGCGCTCTGTCCACAGCCGCTGAGGAAAAGGAGGGTCAGAAGTATAGGGACTGTTAGTTTGCGAATCATGGTAGCTTTCGGGTGAGTGAGGTTAGGGAGAATGGAGAATGGCTGTACCGCTCTGCGCTCTGCGTTACCTACCGTCGCCAGCGAACGAGCAGTCGTTCCAGCAGCACGACCGCACTGTAGAGGGCAAGGGCCATCAGCGCTAGGGTGATGAGCGCCACGAAGAGGAGGGCCGTGTCGTAGAAGCCGCCGCGTGCGATGTTGATCAGCGCCCCCAGCCCTGTGCGTGCGCCGATGAACTCCCCCACGACCGCGCCCACGACCGCCAACGTGATGCCGAGTTTGATGCCCCCGAAAAGTACCGGGAGCGCTGCGGGCAGTTCAAGGTGACGGAAGCGTTGCCAGCGCGTGGCGTGGAGCACGGAAAGCAGTTCGTGCCACTCCTGATCGACCGAGCGCACCCCGATGATGGTGTTGATCAAGATCGGGAAGAAAACGATCAGCGCACTGACCGCGATTTTGCTGGCCAGCCCCACGCCGAGCCAGCTCACCAAGAGTGGGGCCAGGGCGACGATCGGCACCGCTTGCATGGCGACGAGCCAAGGGGCCACGGCCCGTTCGGCGTGGGGCCGCTTTGCCAAAGCGTAGCCGACCACCGTTGCCACTGCGAAGCCGATCGCAAAGCCCGCCAACGTCTCGAACAGAGTGACCCCCACGTGGGGCCATAGCCGCCCCGTGCTGATCATCTCGGCAAAGCTTTGGGCCACTTTGCGCGGCGCTGGCAAGATGAACGCAGGAATATCGCCGACCATCACCACGAGTTGCCAAAGCATCAGCAGGGCCAGTGCGCCGATCGGCAAGGTCAGCCAATCGGTGCGAACGCGGCGTTTGCGCTGCGTTGGGGCGGTGGCCCGCACGTGGCTTCGTGGATGCAGTTGTTCCTGAAACATGGGTGGCCTCGTAAAGGAAGGCGTTTTGGTCGATCTGGAACCCTCGGTTACTGAACGAGTGCGCGGGTTAGCAAGGTGGCTGACCCGGACCCGCGCGGCGGCGGCCCCGTCTTCTTGAGCGCCGCCCGCCCTCGAAAAATACAAACAGCCCGTCGGATCGATGACCTTCGGGCTGTGCAAGAGACGCAAGAGGGCGCAGTGATGCGTAGAGAATGGCCGCCATCGAACAACAATGCCCGACCAACAAGCGTTGATCGGGCAGGATGATCGGAACCACCGTTTTCCACGCCACAGCGCGATACCGCCGTGGCATGGGGCGTCTTACCTTCTATCATCCGGACTGTACCGTCGGCCCCGGTCTTTCACCGGATCTGCTTGACCCTTCGTTTCACGAAGGCGCTCGCGGGCTTCCCACGTCGTGGGTTACCGCCGGTCGGGAATTGCCTGTCGGCTCACCCTGCCCTGAAGGTTGAATATCAAATTGTGCCACGATTGTACTTGTGAGTCGGTGCGCTGTCAACCCGTTGTGGGCCAATTGGGGCAGATAGCCGTGAAGATGAAACGCAGCAGCGACGCAACCCGATTCGCAATTCCCGACGCGAAGGGCGGGGGGCATGAAGCAGATGAAGGCGCTACGGGCGCTAATTGCATAATCGTCCGTTCCCCTTTATCATGGCCGTATGAAAGCGCTTACCGTTCTCTCGCCCCATTTCGACGACAGTGTGCTTTCCTGTGGCGGGCAGCTTTGGCAGGCCGGACGCGCTGGCACCCCGCTGCGCGTCCTCACCCTGTTTGCGGGGCCGCCGCCCGTGCCGTTGCCCTCCTTCGCCGCCGAGCAACACCGCATGTGGGGCGATCCGCCCGACGCCAATGCGCTTCGTCGCGCCGAAGATGTGACAGCCCACCTGCGACTGGGTTGCGCTGAGCTACACCACCTTGCGCCACCCGACGCCGTCTACCGTGTGGGGCCGCGTGGCGAGCCGCTGTACGGCAGCGAAGGCGCGATCTTCGGCGAATTGCATGGCGCCGAGGCGGCGTTGGCCCAACGCTTGACCGACTTGGTCCGTCCGCTGCTGTTGCGCGGCACGGTGCTGGCGCCGCTGGGCATCGGTCACCACGTCGATCATCAACTGGCGCACGCGGTCGGGCGGCGGCTGGCGGCCGCAGGCATTGAGGTGCGCTTTTACGAAGAGCTTCCCTATGTGGAAACAGGGCAGCCCACCCTCGGCGCGGGCTGGCGGCTCGAGCGGATCATGCTGGATGAGGGGGCGATTCGGGCTAAAATAGCGGCGATGGCCTACTATCGAAGCCAAATCCCCGTGTTGTACGGTTCCGAACGCGAGATGGCCCGCCGCATCCGCCAAGTCGCGATCGAGGCGGCAGGGGGCGATGGCCTGGCAGAGCGGCGGTGGCGGAGGGCAGATGCGTGACGAAAGCATAAGGGCGTTCATTGCGATTGAACTGCCGGTTACGGTGCAAGAGGCGGTGTGGGAGCTGCAAGATCGCCTGCAGAGCCATCGGGCCGCACGCGATCTGCGCTGGGTGGAGCCCGAGGATGCGCATCTGACCCTCAAATTCTTGGGGGAGACGCCAATCCCTCGTTTGCCCGCGCTGGTCGATGCGTTGGACCGCGTGACCGAACGTTGGGAACCCTTCGACGTTACCCTAGGGCCGCTCGGGGCATTTCCCAACGTTTCAGCCCCGCACACGCTCTGGTTGGCCGCGTCTAGTCCGCGAAAGGCGCTGATCCACCTCTTCAACGCGGTCGAGGTGGCCCTCAAACGGGAGGGCGTCCCGCCAGAGCGGCGCCCCCTTCACCCCCACCTCACGATTGCCCGTCTGCCACGCCACTGGTCGGCGGACAAGAAGCGTGCCGTGGGCGATTTGGTGGGCGCGGTCACGCTTCCCGACGTTCCCCCTTTTACGGCGGCTGGTCTCGCCCTGATGCGCTCCGAATTGACGCCCGAAGGAGCGATTTACACCCGTCTGGCCCAAGCGCACTTTGGCAGCCCGCCCCCCTTGCAACAAGACGATTGGGAAGATGAGCCGTAGCTCGGTCGAAGAGGCGCTGGCCGTGGCCGTGGAAGCGGCTGATGACGTGTCGGGCGAGATAAGATAGCGCAGAGATAGAAACAAAAAGGACGGCGAGCGCCTTTTCTTCAATCAAGCGCAGAGCCGTCCGCGTGGGCGGGCGAGTGGCCAAGGGCCGTCCAGCGATGGCTTTGGTCGCCCGCAGAGGCGAGGCGAATCAGTCTCTCCAGAATGCCCATCGACCCTGTGTAATGGGCATAATATGGCCCATGCGCCGCATGGTGGGTGAGGGGGGCTACAGAATCGTTACCTCGGTCGTGTGGCGAGCGCATACCCTCACACGCTTATACTCATATGCCCCCACCCACCGCGCTGCCGTGCAGATCTTTTCACTTTTCCATCGACCATCCGACAGGAGGCCCCGTCGACAATGCCCCAGTACGAACGACTCGCTCTGTTGAGTGGCAATGCCCATCCCTCGCTGGCCCAAGCCATCGCGGCGCACATCAACCGCCAGCTTGGGCAGATCAATGTGAGCCAATTTCGGGACGGCGAAAGCCATGTCCAGATTCTGGACGACGTCCGTGGGAGTGATCTCTTTTTGATTCAACCTACCTCCCCGTCGGTCAACCAGCATCTGATGGAGCTGTTGGTGATGATCGATGCGGCCAAGCGGGCGTCGGCAGGGCGTATCACGGCGGTCTTGCCCTATTACGGCTATGCCCGTCAAGAAAAGAAGACCAATGGTCGTGAGCCGATCAGCGCCAAGCTGGTGGCGAATCTGCTGACGGTGGCGGGCGCAGATCGCATCCTGACGATGGATCTGTCCGCCCCCGCGATTGAGGGCTTTTTTGATATCCCCGTCGATCATCTGTCGGCGATCCCCCTGTTGATGCAGCATGTTGCGGCGTTGCAACTGGAGAATGTCGTGGTGGTGGCGCCCGACGTGGGGGCGGTGCAGCGTGCCGACCAAGCGCGTCGGCTGCTGGCCAATCGTCCGCTGGCCATCCTCTTCAAAGATCGACCGGAGCCTGATGAGGTGGAAGTCGAGAGCATGGTGGGCGAGGTGGAAGGCTGCACCGTGCTGTTGGTCGACGATCTGATTTCGACCGGCAATACCCTGATTGCTGCGGCACAGATGCTGAAGGCACGCGGCGCGCAGCGGGTGATCGCCGTCGCCACCCATGGGGTTTTCGCGGAGCGGGCCGTCGACAACTTGGCCGCCAGCCCCATCGAGCGCACCATTGTCACCGACACCATTCCCCTTGAGACCGGAGCGCCCCACATCGAGGTGGTTTCCATCGCACCGATGTTGGCCGAGGTGATCAACCGCATCCACTACGGCATTTCGGTCAGTGATCTGATCCGCTCCATCGGTGATGCCGAGCGTCAGCAAATGGCCTATCCCTCGCGTCGCTGACGACATGACAGGAGCAGTCGTCCACCTCAACGACCCTGCCCTGGGCCTGGAGTAAGTTCAACTATTATGTGTTAACAAATGTCATGGTGAGATAACAGCAACTTGGCAGATCGTCCGCTTTTCGGTATGCTCACGACCACAATTTTCACCCAATTGGTCCGTCGTTCAAACGACGGGCGGCGGTTGTGACAGATTAGCGAGGAAGCGGGCATGTCGGGACAAGTCATTACTATCACGTCGGGCAAAGGGGGAGTAGGTAAAACAACCACCACCGCGAACCTCGGCACCGCGCTGGCGATGCTCGACCAGCGTGTGGCTGTGCTCGACGCCGACATCGGCCTTCGCAACCTCGACTTAGTGCTCGGCCTAGAGAATCGCATCGTCTACGATGTGGTGGATGTGGTGGAGGGGCGGGCACGGCTGGCACAGGCGCTGGTGCGGGACAAGCGTTTCCCCGAACTCCACCTGTTGCCCGCAGCCCAGACGCGGGACAAAAGCGCGGTCAACCCGCGCCAGATGGCACAGATCTGCGAGGCGCTGCGTCCCCGTTACGACTTCATCTTGGTCGATTCGCCCGCGGGCATCGAGCAGGGCTTCCACAATGCGATCTCAGGCGCGGATCGGGTGATCGTGGTGACGACCCCCGAGCTGAGCGCGGTCCGTGATGCGGATCGCATCATCGGGCTGCTGGAAGCGGCCGACAAGCAGCAGCCGAGCTTGATCGTCAACCGGATCAAGCCGTCGATGGTGAAGCGGCAGGAGATGTTGAGCGTGGAGGATGTGCTGGATGTGCTGGCGATCCCGTTGCTGGGGGTGATACCCGACGACGAGCAGATCATCATCGCCACCAATGATGGGACGCCCGTGGCGACCGACAGCAAATATCTCTCGGGCCGTGCCTATCAGAACATCGCGCGTCGCTTGTTGGGCGAAGAAGTACCGCTGCTGGACCTGCGCGAACGGGGCTTCTTTGAACGAATCTTTGGCTTTGGGCGCTAGGAGGAGCGATGGGCTTTTGGGATTGGCTGCTTGGTCGAACGGAGGACAGCCGAAGCGTCGCGAAGGATCGGCTGAAAGTGGTGCTGGTCCACGATCGTGCGGGTATCAGCCCCCAATTGATGCGCCAGATGCAGGACGAAATCATCGAAGTGGTGTCGCGCTACATCGACGTGGTACCGGGCGAGATTCAGCTGTCCATGTCCCAAGAACATGAGCAAAATATTCTGATTGCGAACATCCCCATCCAACGGCAGGGAGCCGCAAAGGGGAGCGACCGAAGGACGTAGGGACCCAGCCATGCGCGGATGATTGAGCGCGATTGCACACAAAAAGCACCTGCTCGGCGTATCGAACGGGTGCTTTTGGCTTTTACGCAAAAAGGCTGGGGATTCCCCAGCCTTTGAGCTATTCAGTTGAGTGCTGGTTAGGCGCGGCGAACCATGCGAAGGATGAAGAGCAGGATGACCGCACCGATGAAGGCGGTCAAGATGCTGGCGATGTTGAACTCCCCAGTGTCTCCACCAAGGCCCAAGAGGCTCAGAACCCAACCCCCGATGAACGCACCGACGATACCAACCACGATATCCGCAAGGAGACCTTGGGAGGCGTTCGTCTTCATCACGATGCTGGCCAGCCAACCTGCGATAGCGCCAACAATGATCCACGCCAAGAGTGACATCAGACCCATTAGTAAATCCTCCAGTTTGGATGAATAGAGTAGTCAGCGACTGCACTACAATACACCATTACGAGAATATGGCAAATCGGTTGCGGGGCGGCGTAATCCGCCGTATGGCACCGCTTTGCGCTGTCGGAACGTGGGCTGGGACCATGATATCCAAGGCCACGCCTTGTGCGGGCGCTGCCGAGCGGTGGGGGGCGGCGTAGACCCCACGATTTCCACGTTGGTCTGGCGGCGGGTAGAATCGCCGCTTATCTGTGTTATGAACAAGGAGAGTGCAGCCGTGGAAGGCAATCGAGTCGATATTGGCGTCATTGGCGGGAGCGGGCTGTACGAGATGGAAGGGTTGACGGATATTGAGGAGGTCGATCTGACGACCCCCTTTGGCGAGCCGAGCGATACGATCTTGATCGGCACCGTGGCGGGGACGCGCGTCGCCTTCCTGCCCCGCCACGGGCGCGGCCACCGCATCGCCCCCGCCGAACTGCCAACGCGGGCCAACATCTACGCGCTCAAGTCGCTGGGCTGCCGCTGGGTGATCGGGGTCTGCGCCTGCGGCAGCTTGCAGGAAGCGTACGCCCCCGGCCATGTCGTCATCCCCAGTGGCCTCTTTGATCGCACCTCCGGACGGCCCAGTACCTTCTTTGGCGAGGGCATCGTCAGCCACATCTCGGTCGCCGATCCGCTCTGCCCTGTCTTGGCCGATGCCCTTTACGAGGCCGCATCTGCCACAGGCGGCACGGTTCACAAAGGCGGCGACCTGATCATCATCAACGGCCCCCGCTTTTCCACTCGCACCGAATCGAACATTTACCGTCAGTGGGGTTTGGACATCATCGGCATGACGGCGATCCCCGAAGCCTTCCTAGCGCGCGAGGCGGAGATGAGCTACGCCGTGATGGCCCACGTCACCGATTACGATGTCTGGCACGAATCGGAGGAGCCGGTGACGGTGGAGATGGTCGTACGCATCGTGCGCGAGAATGTGGCGCACGCCAAAGAAGCGATCCGCAACGTGGTGCCGCTGCTGGCGGGCAAGGAGAGCGAGGCGTGGGACGCGCTCAAGGATACGATCATGACCGCGCCCGAGCGGATGCCCGAAGCGACGCGCGACCGTCTCGCCCTGCTGATCGACCGCTACTACCCGCGTTAACCGACGATGAGTAGCTACCGCCTCGATCCGCGCTCCTTTAGTTGGCGCTGGCGCGAGTTTTTGCTGCTGCTCCCCCCGTTTTTGCTGACGGGAGCGGGCTTCTATTCGCTCCAACTGCAGCGGGGCGATCTGTTGGTGGAGCGGTACTGGCCCGCGATCGCGTTGGTGGTGGGGGCATTGCTGATGCACCTCATCTTTTCGTGGCTGGCCCCCCACGCCGACCAAGTGATGTTGCCGTTGGTGACGATGATGAATGGCTTGGGGCTGCTCATCATCGAACGGCTGGCCAGCAACTTCACCGTCCGCCAAACGGTCGCCATGGGAATCGGCATGGCGCTCTGCACCGCGTTGGTGCTGTGGAACGATGGCCCCCGTTTCGCAGAACGTTATCGTTACACCTTGATTTTGCCCGGTATCTTCCTGCTGGTTGTGGGGCTGTTGCTCTCTTTTGCGGGGAGCGAGGTGGGCGACCCCGGACGCTCAGTGCTCAGCATCACCGGCACCTTCGGCGTCCAACCCTCGGAACCACTCAAGCTGCTCCTGGTCCTTTTCCTCGCCAGCTTCCTCGATTTCCACCGCGAGAAGTTTCAGACGGTACGATTGACAAGGCTCTTCACCGACCGACGCTGGCTCTGGTTGTTCATTCCGCTGGTCGGAATGTGGGGTATCTCCATGATCCTGCTGATTTTGCAGCGGGATTTGGGCGCGGCGCTCCTCTTCTTCGGCATCTTCTTGGTGCTCGCCTATCTGGCGACCAATCGCAAGGATTACGTGCTGCTGAGCCTGTTGCTCTTCGTGGCGGGCGGTTTCTTCGCCTACCATAGCTTCGGTTATGTGGCCCAACGCTTCGCAGCGTGGCTCGACCCATGGGCCAACGCCGACACCGGGGGTTTCCAACTGATCGAGGCGCTATACGCGCTCGCCAACGGGGGAATCTTTGGGCAGGGGCTGGGGCAGGGCTTCCCCGATTTTGTCCCGATCGTTCACTCCGACTTCATCATCATCGCCATCGGAGAAGAACTGGGCGTGGCGGGCATCATCGCCGTCATCGCGCTCTACATCCTCTTCCTGCTGCGCGGCTTTCATGTCGCCATGCGTGCGCCCGACAGCTTCGAGCAGTTGGTGGCGGGGGGGCTGATCTCCTTGCTCTCGCTCCAAGCCCTCATCATCATGGCGGGCTGCCTGAAGCTGATGCCACTCACCGGTATCACGCTGCCCTTCATCGCCTATGGCGGCACCAGTCTCGTGACCTGTTATATGATGTTAGGGCTGATGTTGCGCATCAGTCGTGACCGGGTCGAGGTATGATCTGCTTGGTACGAAGCGCGGGGCGCCATGACGAGGGGTTCGCTTGGGCGGGGTGGTGGACGGCTGATCGGGTGACCCGCTGACGGGCGCCTGTTGTTGCCATGCCCTCTCGCTCGCAAATTGGCATTGGGTCGGGCCACGGCCGGACGATCTCTCGTCGCTTTTCCCACGCGGCTGTAGGCACGAGGGGTGCTCCCAAAGCGTTGGCTGCCTGTTATCGGCCCGTTGCGTGTGGCGTGTCCGACAGGGGCGGTGCAAGGATGACCTCTCCCCCTCTCCCCAACTCCCCCAGCTCCCCCAGCTCCCCCAGCTCTCCCCGCTCCCCCCGCTCCCCCATCTCCCCTAGCTCCCCAGCTCCCCCAGCTCCCTCTTTGTGGAAGCGCGCTTCTCAGAACGCCGCACCACTCCTGCGTGCACCCTTTCCTACATTCCCCCTTTTGCCCGCTTTTCTCCCGTGGTATAATAATTTGTCGGTTGTGGGACATGGGACGGTTGGGAGTTCCCCTCTGCACCATGCCCCATGCACCAAAACGCAAACAATCTTGGAGAAATAGTATGGACAGATATGACGAAACAACCCCCGAGAACATCGAAGAAGTCGTGATCATCGGCTCCGGCCCGGCCGGGCTGACGGCCGCGCTCTACGCGGCGCGAGCCGACCTGAAGCCGATCGTCATCACCGGCGACGCGCTGGGCGGCCAGCTCGGCACCACGTCGGAAGTGGAGAACTACCCGGGTGCGGCCAAGGAACATCTGACCGGCCCCGAACTGATCGACGACATGCGCAGCCAGGCCGAACGGTTCGGCGCGCGGCTGGTCTACGATTCGGTGACCGAGGTCGATTTCACTGGCCCCTTCCACCGCGTCAAGACGTTCGGCGAGGAATATTGGGCGAAGTCGGTCATCGTGACGACCGGCGCCAGCCCGCGTAAGCTCGGCGTGCCGGGCGAGGAACAGTACACCGGCTACGGTGTCTCCTACTGCGCTACCTGCGACGGATTCTTCTTCCGTGACAAAGAGGTGATCGTGGTCGGCGGCGGCGATTCGGCGCTGGAGGAAGGGCTGTTCTTGACCAAGTTCGCCAAACGGGTGCGCGTCATCCACCGCCGTGACGAGCTGCGCGCAGGCCAACTGCTGCAGAGCCGCGCCGCCGCCAACGAGAAGATGTCGTTCATCTGGAACACGGTCGTGACGGCCATCGAGGGCGAGGATGGCGCGGTGACGCGCGTGCTGATCGAAAACAGGGTGACGGGGGAAACGGACGTGCTGGAGGCCGACGGGGTCTTCATCTACATCGGCCACTACCCCAACAGCGCCCTCTTCGACGGCATCTTGGAGATGGACGAGCACGGCTACGTGCTGACCGACGAACGCAAACGGACGGGCATCGCAGGGATCTTCGCGGCGGGCGAGATCAACGATCCGATCTTCCGCCAAGCGATCACCAGCGCGGGCGAAGGCTGCAAGGCCGCCATGCAATGCGAGAAGTATCTCTCCGAGCTGGGCGCGGTACCGGAGCCGGGTGGCCCGGGCCGGTCGCTGGCGAGTTGGTAGGCGGATCGAGGATCGGGGGTTCATGCGTTGACGCGCACCACGGAGGATGAAGGTAACGCGTTGCGATGTGACGGTGTGAGGGGGTACGAGTGTGAGGGTGAATGGCCTAGCACGGCAATGAATCATTAGGGAAAATGCCAAGTTTCTATGTTCCATTCGCCCTTCGCCACTTTGTGCTCGTTGCGAGGGTTACAGAGACGGCGCGACGACGCGCCCCAAGACTATCACGCTCACTCGTTACTTTTGGCGATAGAAGGCAAAGTTCGCGCCGGAAGGGTCATTCTCTACTTTGGTCCTCTCGGTTTAATTTGCGCTGAATCACCCGTACGTGGAAGCGAAGCGTTAGAAATCATTCATCGTTGAGAAGGGCAACCACAAGGGTTGCCCCTACAACTCCGCGATATTACGTTGCCATTTCTTGGCTCTTGCATGGCGATGTAGGGGCGGGCCTTGTGCCCGCCCGCCTCGCTTAACTGTAGTTGGCGTAGTGCGTAACCCTCGTCAATGAGAGGCTCTTCTCCTGTGACACGGAGAATCAGCGCGCCCGCTGCTATTCGAGTACCCGCTGAAAATCATACGCTCCCCTTCGGGTTAGCGCGTCAGAAATCTCCGCATCAAGGGATACTCGCCACGGGATTAATTAAGAGCGCATCCACATCTGGATGCGTTCTTTGTTGTCGCCGCCCGCCCGTCGCCCCGCCCCTGCATCGCCCTACGATGGCTCGTCCGGGTTCTCCGCTGCGTTCTCACCGAGCATTTGGCGGAGCTGATGAGCAGGCCACTTTCTTGCATCTTACGTTGCATCTCATCAAGTAGGCCACTCTCCTGCATACTTTGCCACTTATCTTCGAAGGCCCCTTCCTTCCCTAATTCTCGTTCAAGTTCTTTATCGAGACCACTTGCTCGAAGCTTGCGCTCTATCTGTTGTAGAACGTTGCCAAATCCCCGATTTGCCATCTGTTGCTGCATCCGCAATCCTGCGAGGCTCATCGCTACCATCTGCGTATTAGGGTGATTACCGCCAAGCCTCGCCCGCATGATCCCCAGCGCCCGCGCATACAACGGCTCCGCCTCGCCGTACCGCCCCTGACTCGCGTACAAGCCCGCCAAATTGTTCAGGCTCTGCGCCATATCCGGATGATCCGCCCCCAACTGCGCTTCATAGATCCCCAGCGCCCGCTCATACAACGGCTCCGCCGCCTCGTACCGCCCCTGACGCTTGTACAAGTACGCCAAGTTGTTCAGACTATTCGCCGTAGTCGGATGCTCCGCCCCCAACTGCGCTTCCCTGATCCCCAGCGCCCGCTCATACAACGGCTCCGCCGCGCCGTACCGCCCCTGACGCTCGTACAACCCCGCCAAATTGTTCAGACTATTCGCCGTAGTCGGATGCTCCGCCCCCAACTGCGCTTCCCTGATCCCCAGCGCCCGCTCATACAACGGCTCCGCCGCCTCGTACCGCCCCTGACTCTCGTACAACCCCGCCAAATTGTTCAGACTACTCGCCGTATCCGGATGATCCGCCCCCAACTGCGCTTCACAGATCCCCAGCGCCCGCGCATACAACGGCTCCGCCGCCCCGTACGCACCAATGGCGCTGAGATGATAGCCTAGATTCGTGGCTAGCGTCGCTTCCCGTTCATCTTCACGGCGCAATGCCTGCTCTGTCACATGGCGCAGATGGGCCTCCCACACCTGCAAGCGTGCGGGAAAGCCACTCTGGTTATCTTTGTGCGCCGCATTCAACACCGCCTGCTCCACCTCATTCAACGCTTGCTCGTCGGCCAACCGCTCGGTGGCGTAGTGGGCCACCAAGCGGTGGATGGTCACGCGGCGATCGCCCTCCGGCATCAACAAGCCCACCTCCAGCAGGCGGCGCAGCCCGTTGGCGGCAGCCTCCGGCTCGGCGCTGGGCAGCGTCGCCAGCAGCAGGTGGTGCGGCAGCGGCTCGCCCGCGGCAAAGTGGGCGGCCCGTGCCAGCAGCGCCCGCGCCCACAGCCCCGCCTCTTCCGTCTCATCCAATTGATCCACGCTGATTTCGAAGGTGGCAGCTACGCTCGGCTCATGGTCGGTCGCCGTCGCTTCCCCCGCCATCATAGACGGATGGGCCAGCAGACGTGCTTCCAACGCTGCCAAATAGTGTGACGGATCACCTGCCTCAATGTCGGCGTACTGAGCCAGATAGCTCCCTGCCAAGTGGAGCGCCAGCGGCAGATCACCGAGCGCATCGGCAATGCCATCCCACGCGGCATCGGCCGCGTTCAGGTCGGGGCGGAAGCGGCGCAGCAGGGCAATGCTTTCGTGGCGCGGCAGCGTGGCAAGGGGCCGCAGCGTCACCCCCGCGCGGCGCGGCCATACATTGCGGCGCGTGGTCAGCAGCAGCCGCGCCCCGCCGCTGCTCGGTCGCCATGCCTGCAGCAATTCGGGCGACTCGCAGTTGTCGAAGATCAGCAGCCGTGGGAGCGGCGATTGCCATTGCGCCCGCACCCAGCGTACTTGCTCTTCCTGCGACAAACTATGAAAGCTGCGCGGACGGCCCGCCATGTCAAAACCGCAGGCCGCCACCTCCGACGGCACATTGGCCGCCGCCTCGAAGGAGAGCCAGTAGACGCCGCCCGCAAAGTAGTGGCCGTAGCGATGGGCGAACTCGGCGGCAAGCTGCGTTTTGCCGATGCCGCCAAAGCCGGACGCGGCCACCACCTGCCCAATCGCGGAGGCCCGACCCGCCTTCAGGTCGAGCGCCAGTTGCACCAGCTCGGCCGCCCGCCCCACAAAGTCGGGGTTGGGCGTCAGCCCCATCCGCGAGCCGCGCGGCAAAGGCTGCGGATCGGGCGGCGGGACGGTCGTCGGCATCTCGTCGAGCCGCGCCAACGCTTCGTCAAGGCGGGGCGGCGCGGGGGCCTCGTCCAGCAGGGGGCGAGTGTGACTGTGGTACTCGAGATAGGTCGTACTCGCATCCGTACCGACCACTACTTTCTCAGAATCATTGATGCTGTCAACGGAGATGGTATCCTTCGGCGCTGGGGAACGCTGCATTTCGCCGAGCATCGCCTTGATCTCGGCAGCGTCACGCGCTGCGGCCTCGGCGTTGTTGGCGGCACGCGCCTCATCCTGACTTTCGACGAAGGGTAGCAGCGTCTCGTGGTAGGGCGCGTGGGGGTCGCGGAAAGCTTCGCGCAGCCCCTTGTCAAAGAGGCGAAAGAGCGGCAGCACATCAACATCGCTGGCGGGGTGGCAGGCGAACCACGCAGCACTCAGCTCGTCGGGGGTGGGGCGCTTTTCGCGGGCGAAGTAGCGGCTGAGCAGGGCGGCGGTCGCCTCGTCCTGCCAGAACTTCAGCGCGGCATGTTTTGTCAGCAGATTGTCGGGGCGGTTCTTGGCGACTTCCTCCAGCGCGATCTGGTAGACCGCCTCGAAGGCCGCCTTCGTGTCGTCGCGCTTGAACCCTGTCTTGAGGGCCAGCCGCTCCAAAATGCCCGACTTGTCCAAAAGATAGCCGACCACGGCTTCGGCCACAATCCCCAACGCAAATTCGATCGCCATCGTCGCTCCCTCGCGCATTCGCTTATAGGGGCGATTCTACAGGCGGTTGGCGCGGCGGGCAATTGTGGCAGGCCCGTTCGCGCGTCTCTACGATGGGAAACGATGGAGGCTGCGAGGGACGACCACGGCGGGTCGTCCCTACACGCTTATGCGACTTCAGCGCCCCCACCTCTCCCCCCCTCTGTCACCCTGAGCGGCGCGAAGGGTCTGGCGACGCATCCTCTTTCCGCGACGCGACACGGACGCGCTGCCCGTCACTGCGCAGCGCCGTCCCCCCTTCACCCCGCCTTGCGCCGCTGCACGATGACGAGCGCGGCGGCCAGCACGGTGGCGAGCAAGGCGAACGCATAGTAGCTGGCCGGGCTGGTCGACGCGGTGAGGTCCGCGGCGGGCGGCGGGGTGGCGCTGCTCTGTGGCGTCGGGGCCACGGGGCTGGCGCTGGGCATGAGCGTCGGGGATAGCGTCGGGCTGGCCGCGCGGGTCGGCGTGGGAGATGCGCCGAGGGTCGCGCTGGCGGTCGCCGTGGGGCGCGGGGTGGCGCTGCCCCCAACGGTGGCCGTGGGGGGCAGCGTTGAGGTGGGCAAAGAGGGGGCCGTGGCAGGCACGGATGTAGCGCGGGGCGGCACGGCGGTCGCGCTGGCGGGCGGCGGGGTGGACGTCGCGGGGGGCGCAGTGGGCGCGACGGGGGGGCAGAGCTGATCGAAGGGGATGAGCGGTGGCGCGGCCCCGACGTTGGCGTTGCCTTCGCCCCACGCCCAGCCCTCGACATCGCCGCCGCGCACCGTGGTGCTGGTCAGACCCAGCGAGGAGTATTGCCACGCCCCGTCCACCAAACGGGAATAGCTCCAGTAGGTCGGATATTGGCAGAAGCAGCCCTCCGATGGGTAGGCGCAGCCCACCCCGTCCAGTTGACAGACCGTGGCGCCCAGTGCGCTTCCCTCCAGAATCAGCGCGAGGCCCGTTGCCTGCAAGACCTCGTAGCCGCTGGCGCTCCCATCGTCGCCCAAATCAACGCAAAAGCGCTGCACGTTGCCCGCGCCGAACTGCACGACCACCCCCGCGCGCCGCTCCGCTGGCTGCGCCCGCGTGGCAGGGGCTAGCAGCAGCGCGGCAGCAACGATGGTGATCAGGAGGAAGGGGATGTGGAGCGAGCGGCCTGTGGTCATGCGATTTACGTTCATCTTTCGTGCGCAGCCAACAAAAAACCCACCGAACGGGTGGGTCAGGCAACAACACTGACCCCTTTGTCCACGAAGGGCGTCGGCTCTGGATCGGGTAGTCGGACTTCGGCGCGGTGGCCGTTACCGTTGCGGGACAGTGCTGGACTTTCACCAGCTTCCCCCGAACTGCGCGTTGGGCGCAGTGGTATGTTGTAATAGTGAAACGATAGCAGGGTGGGGCTGGATCACCAAAGGGAGCGTTACGCGAAAGGTGTAGGCACGAGTTGTGCCGCCTAAGCGTATGCGGCCCTTCATCGGCTTGTCCCGTGTTCCGCGTTGCGTGTTTCACATCGACCCGTTGCCTCAGCGCATCGCTCCAGAACGCGGCACCTATGCTATACTTCCCACCCTACCAAAGGTATAGAAAAGGTCGAGAAGTAACGCGAATCATGGATGGAGTGATAGCAGCCTGCGAGATTCGGGATTGGTCCCGCGTGGCGGAGCGGGCCGAGGCGGGGCCGCCCAACGGCAAGCGCGTCGTCGTGGCGATGAGCGGCGGCGTCGATTCGTCGGTGGCGGCGTTGCTGCTGCACCAGCAGGGCTACGAGGTCATCGGCCTGATGCTGCGGCTCTGGAGCGGCGAAGAGGGCTACGAGGATGAGTTCGGCTTCAAGCACAACGGCTGCTGCACACCGGACGCCGTCGAAGATGCGCGGGCGCTGGCCCATGCGTTGGGCGCGCCCTTCTATCTGAAGAATCTCGAAACGCCCTTCTACGATGCGGTGGTCGACCCGTTCATTCAGAGCTATTTGGAGGGGCGAACCCCCAACCCCTGCCTCAACTGTAACCGCACCGTCCGCTTCACCCACCTGCTCAACATGGCCGAACTGCTCGGCGCGGACTATCTGGCGACCGGCCACTACGCCCGCATTCGGGGCGACGCAGAAAGCGGCTTTCAGCTTCTGAAGGGGGTCGATCCGCAGAAGGATCAGAGCTACGTGCTCCATTCGCTGACGCAGGCGAAGCTGGCGAAGCTGCGCTTCCCCATCGGCGAGATGGAGAAACCCGCAGTCCGCGCGCTGGCCGCGGAATGGGGGCTACCGACCGCCTCCAAGCATGATTCGATGGATCTCTGCTTCATCGCCAGCGGCGATTACCGCGACTTTTTGCTGCGCCACGCGCCCGAAGGGAGCATTCGCAGCGGGCCGATTCTGCTGCTGGGCGAGCGGGAGGTGGGCCAACATGACGGCTTACCGTTCTACACGATAGGGCAGCGGCGAGGCTTGGGCATCGGCTGGCACGAGCCGCTCTACGTGCTGGGCGCCGACCGTGGCCGCAACGCGCTGATCGTGGGGCCGAAGGCGGCGCTGGCGACACAAACGGTCGAGATCGAGCGGGTGAACTGGATCGCGGGGGCGCCGCCCGCCGCGGAATTCGAGACGACGGCCCGCGCCCGTTACAAGGCCGCCGAAGTGACCTGCACGGTACAGGTGCGGGACGACGACCGTGCGCGGGTCACCTTCCACCAGCCGCAGCGGGCCATCACCCCCGGCCAGGGCTGCGTCTTCTACGAGGGCGAGCAATGCTTGGGCGGCGGCCTCTTCATGGCATAGCGACATGGCGTAGCGCTGCGGGGCGCAGCACGGGGGCAATGCATTGCCAGCGCGGGCAAGCTGTGTTAGACTGCGTCGAGCAGCGGAGTGCCATGTGAGGGCAAAGAAAGACGATGCCTACAAAGACGATAGACCAATATATCGACATCTCCGCCGACGTCAGAGGGGGTTCAGCCGCGCATCGCGGGTCGCCGTATCACGGTTGCTGATGTTGTAGTCTGGCACGAATGGATTGGACATCATGCCGATTTTATCGCCACTGAGTATGATCTGGCGTTAGCAGAAATCTATGCAGCGCTCGCGTTTTATTACGATCATCGTCACGAAATTGACGATAGCATCCGCGAGAGTCACGCTTTTGCAGAACAACTCAGAGAACAACTGCCCACCAAAGTATCGCACGGGTTATAGCTAAAATCCGCTACTACACGGATGAGCAGATTGCTAAGGCGGTGGTAGAAGGGCTGTGATGTCGCGGCCTAGATGTCCTGACACCCATTCTCATAGACAATTGTGGATGTGGAATTGACGGTGTAACCGTGGGGCGGGGATTAAAATCCCCGCTGGAGGCCCTGTCGGCCCATGGGCCTGCGCAGGCCCCTTCTTGGCTGTTACCATTGATCTACGTGGCACAATCAACCATCCGATTTGGTATGACAACCCCGCAGATGCAAAACCACATAGAATTTTTGTAGGCGAGGGTGGTTATGTTCCTGCCTAAGAAGGTTTTGTGCGCCTTATCACAACCCTGGGCTGACCTAATACATCTTGATGACGTCACCAAAGAAACGAATCAACCATGGAATCGAACGAACGAATGTCGCCCACCAAGATCATCGGGCTAACGATCTTGGGTGTGGCAGTGCTGCTGCTGCTCTGCTGGGGCAGCTTCACCCTGATGGCCCGCTTCGCCCCCACCGCCGACATCGCCAATGTCTCGGCCACGGTGCGCGACTTGCTGCTGATCCTGCTCGCCATCGAGTCGCTGGCCGTTGGCATCTTCATGCTGCTGATGCTCTGGCAGCTCTACCAACTGGTGAAGCTGCTGCGGGACGAGGTCGTGCCGCTGCTCAACACCACCAAGGAGACGGTGGAACAGGTCAAGCACACCACGACCTTCGTCGGGCAGTCGGTCTCGGCCCCGCTGATTTCGGCGGCGGGTCTGGTGGCCGGGGTCAAGGAGATCGGGGATACGTTACGCGGCAAAAAACGGCCTACCGAGCTGATCATCCGGGAGACGGAACGGTTACAGGAAAGACAAAGAGAGGAAGAAGGCCATGCTTAAGTTTGGCATCGGATTGTTGGTCGGCTTGGGGGTCGGCGCGGCGGTCGCGCTGCTGATGGCACCGGAATCCGGCGATGTGAACCGCGAGCGCGTGCGCGTCAAGGCCGATAGCCTGGCCGCCACCAACGAGGGACCGCTGGGCTTCGCCGCCAACACGGTGAAAGAACAGAGCAACCGGCTCAGCGCCGCGATCGAGGCCGGTCGCCGCGCCAGTGCGCAGCGCCAGGCCGAGCTATGGTCGGAGCTGGAGCTGACGCCGCCACCCGACGCATAACGGCAACGCAGAGCAGGTAACGCAGAACGCAGCGCAACCCATTCGCATGTGCGAAGCGGAACAACGGCAGGGGTAGGGCTATCGCGGAGGATCCCATGGCGAATGGGAGACATGGCTGATGCAAGGGCGTTGCAACACTCATACCTTACGCTCCCTTAGCGCCTCTGGCGCCCCCAGCGTCCCGCTTCTGCCTAGCGCCACGCATTTTTCCCGCAAACAAAAAGGCTCCCAAATTTTGGGAGCCTTTTGCGTGCAGTCGGGGCGACTGGATTCGAACCAGCGACCTCTTGCACCCCATGCAAGCGCGCTACCGGTCTGCGCTACGCCCCGACGGAGGGGCGACTGGTGGGTTTCGAACCCACGACCTCTTGGGCCACAACCAAGCGTTCTGCCACTGAACTACAGCCGCCATGACGGGCATTCGGCATCACGCAGCGCCGGTAAGACATCATCTTAGTGAAAAGTGTTGGCTTTGGCAACTTGCGAATGGGCCTTGCAGGATTCGAACCCGCGACCGACCGGTTATGAGCCGGTTGCTCTAACCGCTGAGCTAAAGGCCCGCATGACCCGCGAGGGGCAGTGGGCAGTACAGGACTCGAACCTGTGGCCTCCTCGGTGTAAACGAGGCGCTCTAACCAACTGAGCTAACCGCCCGCAAACTCCGCAGGCTGGACTCGAACCAGCAACCTACCGGTTAACAGCCGGTAGCTCTGCCATTGAGCTACTGCGGAATGAAGTGGACCCGACAGGACTCGAACCTGCGACATTCGCCTTGCAAAGGCGACGCTCTCCCAACTGAGCTACGGGCCCCTATGGATGACTGAGCCATACCCCCGATTCTGTCACGCGATATCGCGTGGATCACCATCTGTCTCTTCGCCGTGTGGCGAAGGCACGCCCTCGCGCCGTGGGTGTGACCCACCTTGCGGTTGATGCTGCGACGGGACCGAACGCATGGCCCGGCCCACCCGCCTTGCTCCCCTCAGTCAGCGCAGTCGCCTAGCCGCTGCCATTGCTGACAACGCTGGTAGGCTCTTACCCTACCCTTTCACGCCTTACCCCTCGCCGGAGCGACGGGCGGCCCTGCTCTCTGTTGCCGTCTTGCGTCAGCGTGCGGTTGCCCACACGCTGCCCACGCTTGCGGTTTCGCGTGGTGACCTTCCCCAAGAAGGGGGCGGAGAGTCGGGAAGTTCCTCTGCCCCGAAGGGCAGCGGTGATCACTCTCTGTCATCGATTCGCTTGCTAAAGTGCCGCGAAATGACCCGCCTGGGACTCGAACCCAGAACCCTCGCATTAAAAGTGCGATGCTCTGCCAATTGAGCTAGCAGGTCATTGACAGACGGGATCGCCCCGTCCGTTGAACCTTCAAAGTTTATCACGAGGCGCCGCGCTTGTCAAAGATCGGCGGGAAATTTTACGGTGAGAAAGCGCGCCAAAACGCAGAGTAACCCGCCTTTCGCAGCGCTTAAGGCCGCCGCCGAACGGCAATGCGGAACAAAGATGGGGTTGGCTTAATCCCACGGTGTCACACCCCCATGACCCGCCAACTCCCAACTCGCCAACTCACAACGCCCCCACGCGCCCGCCGCCCAAAGCGCCCCACAGCTCGTAAGATTGAACCCCGTCGCTGCTTTTTGCTATACTTTGTCCAGATTTCAATGAGACGCGAGCGTTCGAGCGATCCTCGGGGTTGGCGAGCGTGGAGGCAGCGCTGTGAAACCGGCTTGGATACGAAATATCTTCGTCTATATTCTGATCATCGTGGCGCTCGGTGCGCTCTTTTTTCAGTTTCTTTCGTCCTCGAACGAGGCGAAGGAAACCGATATCGCCACCGTAGCGCAAGAGATACGGGACGGTAACGTCTCGGCGATCAAGGTCGAGGGGAACGCGCTGACGGTCACCCTGCGCGATCAAGAGGAACCGCTTCAGAGCCGCAAGGAACCGCAAGTCGGTGTGGTGGAATATCTGCGCGGCCTGGGGCTGACCCCCGAACAGTTGCAGGATGTGCAGATCAGCTACGAGCGGCCTTCTTCGTTCAGCAACCTCACCCCCATCCTGATCTATCTGGTGCCCCTGCTGCTCTTCGGGGGCTTCCTGATCTTCATGTTGCGCCAGGCGCAAGGCTCCAACAACCAAGCGATGAGCTTCGGCAAGTCGCGCGCCCGCATGTTCACCGGTGACAAGCCGACCGTGACGTTTGATGATGTGGCGGGCGCGGAAGAGGCCAAGCAGGAGCTGGCCGAGATCGTCGAGTTCCTGAAGGAGCCGGAGAAGTTCATGGCACTCGGTGCGCGCATCCCGAAAGGGGTGCTGATGGTCGGCCCACCCGGCACGGGCAAGACGTTGATGGCGCGCGCTGTCGCGGGCGAAGCGGGCGTCCCCTTCTTCTCGATCAGCGGTTCCGAGTTCGTCGAGATGTTTGTCGGCGTCGGTGCCTCCCGCGTGCGGGATCTGTTCGAGCAGGCCAAGCGCAACTCCCCCTGCCTGATCTTCATCGACGAGATCGACGCGGTGGGGCGGCAGCGCGGCGCGGGGCTGGGCGGCTCCCACGACGAGCGGGAACAGACGCTCAACCAGATTCTGGTGGAGATGGACGGCTTCGATTCCGACACCAACATCATCCTGATCGCGGCCACCAACCGCCCCGACATCCTGGACCCCGCGCTGCTGCGGCCGGGCCGTTTCGACCGTCGCGTCACGTTGGACCGCCCCGATCTCAACGGTCGCCGTGCGATCCTGGAAGTTCATTCGCGGGGCAAACCGTTGGCCCGCGATGTTGATCTTGGCACGGTGGCATCGGGCACGCCAGGCTTCAGCGGCGCGGACATCGAGAACCTCGTCAACGAGGCGGCGATCTTGGCCGCACGGCGCAACAAGACGCAGATCGCCATGAGCGAGATGCAAGAGGCGATCGAGCGTGTGCTGCTCGGCCCGGAACGCAAGAGCCGCCTGATCTCCGAGCGTGAGAAGCGGATCATCGCCTACCACGAAGCCGGTCACGCCATCGTGAAGCATTTCCTGCCGCTCTGCGATCCGGTCCATAAGATCACCATCGTCTCGCGTGGGATGGCGGGCGGCTATGTGCTCTCCCTGCCCGACGAAGATCGAATGTTCATGCGACGTGGCAAATTCATGGACGAGATCGCGGGAGCACTGGGGGGGCGCGTGGCCGAAGAGATCATCTTCGGCGACGTGACGACCGGCGCCTCCAGCGACCTTGAGCGCGTGACCAACATGGCACGTTCCATGGTGACCCGCTACGGCATGAGCGAGAAGTTGGGGCCGCTGACCTACGGTGACCGCGAGGAGTTGGTCTTCTTGGGACGAGAGATCTCCGAACAGCGCAACTATTCCGAAGAGGTGGCGGATCAGATCGACATCGAGGTCCGCAAGATCGTGGAAGAGGCCTATCAGACGGCCCACGCTGTCCTTCGGGACCATCGCGAGCAGTTGGATCGGTTGGCCGAGACGCTGATTGAGACCGAAACGCTCGACCGCGCGACCTTCAACGCGCTGATGGCGGGCGAAACGCCGCCCCCCAACCGCCCTGCACCGCCGCGCGCCGCCCGCCCGCAGCCCACCGAGCCGCGTGAAAGCGACGATCGCGCCAGCGGCGACATCTCCTTCAGCCCCGCCCCGATCTAGCGCGCAACCGTTCCGAGCGGGTGGCAGCCATCGCGCTGGCCACCCGTTCTTGCTATTTCTCGCCCGTACGATAGCGTGTGGGAGCGTTGGCGTCACGCCGCGCTGCGTTTTGCGTTCTACGTTCTGCGTTGTGTGCTCTGCGTTGCCGTTCTGCGTTCTGCGTTCTGCGTTCTGCGTTGATTTAATTCCTACCCTCGCCCTCGCTATAATCACTTGTCTTGTCGAAAGACAGTCCATGAAAGGAAACCATGCGAGAATTTCTGAAAGGGTGCATCTTGGTCGGCGCCTTGCTGACGATGATGATGCTCTGTTTCATCGGGGGCTTCATGCTCAACGGCGTGAGCAGCGGACGCTTTGGCGGCGCATCGAGCGCCGACGCACCCCCCGAAGTGAGCGACGTGGCAACACCGCCCGCCAACTTCGGCATCTTCTACGAAGCGCTCGGCATGTTGCGCGAAGAGTTCTACGGCGACTTGCCCCAAGAGGAGCAGGTCAGTTACGCCGCGATCCGTGGGGTGCTGCGCCGCTTGGGTGACCCCAACACGATCTTGGTCGAGCCGGAGGACCACAGCCGCGAACAAGCGCAATTCGAAGGCGAATTCGGTGGCATTGGGCTGGAAATCTCGCTCAACGAGTTCGGCCAAGTGATCGTGGTGGCCCCCGTGCCGGAAACGCCCGCCGCCCGCGCCAACCTGCAGGCGGACGACATCCTGATCGAAGCCGATGGCGAAGCGCTCTTCGGCAAGAGCCTTGACGAGGTGAACAACCTGCTCAAGGGCGAGGTCGGCAGCACCCTCACGCTGCTCGTGTTCCGCGAAGGCGAGCGAGAGCCGTTCGACGTCTCGCTGGTCCGCGAAACGATCCCCGACATCACGGTGCGGGCGAATCTGATCCCCAACAGTGATGTGGTCTACATCGCCGTCAGTTTCTTCAGCGCACGCACGCCGGAAGAGCTGCGTGCCACCATCACCCAACTGCAGGCAGAGGGGGCACAAAAATTCGTGCTTGATCTGCGCAACAACCCGGGCGGTGTGCTGGACGCGGCGATCGAATCCGCCTCGCTTTTCTTGCCCAAGGGCACGGTCGTTGCCTCGCAGCGAATGCGGGATGGCAGCGAAGAAGCGCTGACCAGCGCCGGAAAGCCACTGCTCCCCGATGCCCCCCTCGTGGTGCTGATCAATGGGGGATCGGCGAGTGCCAGCGAAATCCTGGCGGGCGCTTTGCACGACCATGGTCGCGCGCAGTTGGTCGGTGAAACCAGCTTTGGCAAGGGGACGGTGCAGATCCCTTACACCCTCAGCGATGGCTCCAGCCTGCATGTCACCATCGCCCACTGGCTCACCCCCAGCGGCATCGATCTGACGCAGAACGGCCTGACACCGGATCGGGTCATCCTGCCCGATGCGGCTGCCCTAGAGGCCGGGGACGACAACGTGCTCGACACGGCCGTTGAGATGTTGCAGGCAGGTGACTCATGAGTAACCGATCCGCTATCGCAGGGTTGTTGGCCGCTGTCTTCTTCGTTCTGCTCTCCTTCGCAGCGGGTTGGAGCGCCTTCTGGATCGTGGAACGGGGCAACATCCCCCTGATCTCGCAGTTCCTCGGCCCCTCGCCCAAATTGGCCGCTCAACAGGGCAAGGCGGCGGTGCAGGGTGACATGCCCCTTTTCTGGGAAGCGATGACACTGCTGAACGATCACTATTACGACCCGGAGGCGATCCCCACGGGCAACGACGCAACTTACGCCGCTATAGAAGGTGTGATCGACGCGACGGGCGATCCCCACACCGGCTTTATGGACCCCGAGCGGACCAAGATCGTCCAGACCGATCTATCGGGTGAGTTTGAGGGCATCGGCGCGACGGTGGAGATGGGCGAAGCGGGGCTGGTGATCGTCTCGCCCTTCGCCGACTCCCCCGCCGAACAGGCGGGGCTGTTGCCGGGGGATGTGGTGGTCGCGGTCGACGACCAGTCCACATTGGGCATGACGGTGGACGAGGCAGTGGCGATTGTACGCGGCCCTGCAGGCACGGTCGTCAAGCTGACGATCCAACGGACGGGTGAAGCCGAGCCGTTCGACGTGGAAGTGACGCGCGGCAGCATCATCGTGCCGGTGGTGGAAACCAAGATGCTCCGGCCGACTGATACGCCGCCGATCGGCTACATCCGGTTGAACGATTTCGGGGGCCGCTCGGTGGAGCAGTTCACGGCGGGGGTGCAAGAGCTACTCGATCAGGGCGCCGCGCGGCTCATCGTCGATCTGCGCAACGACCCGGGCGGCTACTTGGATGCGGCGGTGCGGATCACCAGCCAATTTGTGGACGAAGGGCTGGTGCTGAGCGAACGGGGCACCGACCGCGATCAGGAATATGCCGCGCTGTCGGGGGGCATCGCGCTCGATGTGCCGTTGGCCGTCTTGATCAACGGCGGCTCGGCCTCCGCCAGCGAAATCTTCGCGGGGGCGATCCGCGATTTGGATCGGGGCGTGCTGATCGGCGAGACCTCCTTTGGTAAGGGCAGCGTGCAGATCACGCGCGACCTGAGCGACGGCTCCAGCATGAGAATCACCGTCGCCCGCTGGTTCACGCCCAACGGCGAAGCGATCCACGAGGTGGGGATCGCGCCGGATATCGAGGTTCCGTTCCGCCCCAATTCGCAGGGCTATCTGCCCGACATCGCGGTCGACATCGAGAGTGGTAACGAGGGACTGACGGTGACCAAGCTCTACGAAGGCACCGAAGCGGCGGCCAGCGGGCTGCAGGTCGGCGATCTGATCACCGAAATCGACGGCATCTCGACGCTGAACATCGGCCCGCCCCAGGCCCAACAGCTCGGCAGTGGGCCGGAAGGCTCCGCCGCGCGGCTCACCGTGCAGCGCAACGGCGAAGCGCGCGAGTTCAATGTGAATCGTAGTTACCCCGAGACGTGGAGCGAGGGCGATCCGCAGCTCGAAGCGGCGATCGACTACTTCAGGGAGCCGTAGCCATGGCGAAAGGCAAGGCGAAAGCGGGCAGCGCCAACAGTGGCCTCCTAGCGCTCAACCGCAAGGCGCGCCACGACTACTTCATCGACGAGACGATGGAGGCGGGGCTGGTGCTGAAGGGCGTTGAGATCAAGAGCATGCGTGAGGGGCGGGTCAACCTGCGCGACAGCTATGTGGTGGTTCGCAACGGCGAAGCCTGGGTGCGTAATATGCACGTCTCGCCCTACGAGCAGGCCAGCACCCACGAGGAGGCGCTGGACCCGATGCGTTCGCGCAAGCTGCTACTGAGCAAGCGGCAGATCCGCACCCTCGAAGAAAGCACCTCACAAAAAGGGATGACGATCATTCCGCTCCGCCTCTACCTGAACAACAACCGTGCGAAGCTGGAGATCGGTATCGCGCGCGGCAAAAAGCTCCACGACAAGCGGGATTCCATCGCCGAACGAGAAGCGAAGCGGAAGATGGACCGGGTCTTGCGCGGGCGGTATTAGGCGTGGCGAATGGCGAACGCGGAGAGATAGGGAACCGTCCCGTGGCGGGGGTGAATGCCGCATGTCGTCGTGGCGCTTGACACGCAGACGACCGGACGACTCCCACCAAAGCGCTTTATTTTCAAGCCAGACTCATGATTAACCCGCAGACCGGCCTTGGCCTCCAGCGAGTCGGGCGCTCAACGGCGCTCTGGCTGGCGCTGGCAGCGATCGCATTGCTGGTGGCGCTGCTGCCGCCGTTGTGGAGCGGCGTGCTGCTGGCCGTGCTGATGGTGCTGACGGTGGTGGTGGTGCGTCCGCGCTGGGCGCTCTACCTGCTTCCCTTCGCCGTCCCTTTCGGCTCCATCCGCGAAGTGGCGCTCGGTCCGGCCACGGTGGGCGGCACCGAAGCGCTGCTCGGCCTCTTCCTGCTGGTTTGGGTGGCGCGGGGCTTGGCCTTCCGCTCATTGCAGCTCCGCCGCCCGCCCCTCTGGGGCGCGATGCTCGTTTGGCTGGGGACGATGCTGCTCTCGTTGCTCGCCGCGGATTCGCTGGCCGCGTCGCTCAAAGAGCTGATCAAGTGGATCGAAACCTTCTTGTTGATGGCCATTGTCGCGCAGGAATTGGATCGCAAAGGGGTTGCGATTCTGATGGGCAGCACCCTGTTGGCGGCCTCGGTGGCGGCGCTGGAGGGCATCTACCAAGCGATCTTTCAGGTGGGGCCAGCCGGTTTCTTGTTCCCGCTGGGCGGTCGGATGTGGTTGCGGGCGTACGGCAAGTTCATTCAGCCCAACCCCTTCGGGGGCTACATGGGCGTGGTGCTGCCCCTCGCGTACAGTCTTGTCGCGGCGGGCGCGGTGCAATGGTGGCGACATCGTAGCCGACCCTGGCAGACGCCGTCCATGCCGCGCTGGGTCGTCCTGGTGGGGGCCGCGCTGAGCGTTGTGGCTGCCGCGATCTTCCTGACGCTGTCACGCGGCGCATGGCTGGGCGCGGCAGCGGCCGTCGTGGTCACGGCGATGCTTTTCAGCCGTCGCGCGGCCATTGCGACGACGGTGGGGGGCACGTTGCTACTGCTTTTCTTGGCCATGGGGGGCATCGCCTTCCTGCCACCCGCCCTTGCCCAGCGGCTGACCGACTTCATCCCTTATATCAATATCTTCGACATGAATGTGCGGGGTGTCGTGGTCAATCCGACCAACTTCGCTGTGATTGAGCGGATCGCCCATTGGCAGGCGGGCTACGCGATGTGGGCCGATAGTCCTTGGATCGGCCAGGGTATCGGCAACTATGGGACGGTCTACCATCGCTTCTATGTGCGCCCCTGGACGGAGGCGTTGGGCCACGCCCACAACCTGATCCTGAATACCCTGGCCGAGACTGGTGTTGTCGGGCTTATCGGTTATCTGCTCTTTTGGGGTAGCGCCTTTGCGTTGGCGGCGCGCGCCGTGCGTGCCACTCGGGGCTATTGGCGGGCGCTCTCAATCGGCATAGTGGCGGCGTTGGTCCATCTCCATGTCCACAACTTCTTTGACAACCTATACGTTCATGGCATCTATCTGCATATCGCGCTGTTGTTGGGCAGCGCCGCCGTGCTGAGCCGGCCCGCAGAGCCATTTGAAAGTCATCCTATCCATGAGTCCTGATAACCCCTCCGCGTCGGTGAACGGCGACGCCACCTTCACGCAGAAGCTGATGAGCGCCGCTGTGAGCCGTAAGGAGCAGAAGCGCTTCGTTAAATTCGCCATCGTCGGCACGATCGGTGCCCTCGTCGATTTTGGCGTGTTGTCGCTGTTGGTCTATGTCTTTGCCATGCCAGAACTGTTCGCAAACATGATCTCGGTGGCCAGCGCCATCATTTCGAACTTCTTCTGGAATCGCTACTGGTCCTTCCCCGAAAGTAAGAGCCGTCCGCTGCGCTCCCAATTCACGCAGTATGCGCTGATCAATATGGCGGGCTGGGTCTTCAACCAATTGATTTTCGCCAGCATGTTCTACCACGTGATGCCGCTCTTCCACATCGGCAGACCGTTCGACCTATATATCCCCAAACTGACCGCGATTGCGGTCGTCCTCTTCTGGAACTTCGGACTGAATCGGCTCACCACCTATCGCGGTTTGTAGCAGCGGTCGGGCACGGCGGCCCGCGGTCGGGCACAGCGGCGGCCCGCGGTCGGGCACGACGGCCCGCGGTCGGGCACGGCGGCCCGCGGTCGGGCACAGCGGCCCGCGGTCGGGCACGGCGGCCCCACGCGGTCGGGCACGGCGGCCCGACCCTACGGTCCCCAACGGGGATTGGGCTATGAATAATCGTAGAAGCCCTTGCCCGTCTTGCGGCCATGGTAGCCCGCCGTCACCATGCGGCGCAGCAGCGGCGGGGCGGCGTAACGGGGATCCTTGAACTCGTCGTACATCGCGTCGGCGATGAAGAGCAGTGTGTCCAGCCCCACGAAATCCGAGAGGGTGAGCGGCCCCATGGGGTGGGCCAGCCCCAGCTTGATGCCGAGGTCGATGTCGTCGCGCGTGGCGACGCCCTCTTCCAAGATGCGGATCGCGTCCAGCGCGTAGGGGATCAGCAGCCGGTTGACGATGAAGCCCGGTCGATCTTGGGACTCGACCGTTTGCTTGCCCAGATCGGCCCCGAATTGGCGTGCCGCCGCCATCGTCTCGTCGCTGGTCAGCAAGCCGCGCACATATTCGATCAGCGGCATGACCGGCACGGGGTTGAAGAAGTGGATGCCCAACACCTTGTCGGGGCGCGAGGTGGCGGCGGCGATTTCGGCGATGGAGAGACTGGAGGTGTTCGTCGCCAGAATCGCGTCGGCTTTGGCGAGCCGGTCCAGGTCGGCGAAGATCTCTTTTTTCAGCGCCATATTCTCCGTCGCCGCTTCGATGATGATGTCGCAGTCGGCCAGCGCCTCGACCTCGGTGGTGAAGCTCAGCCGCGCCACCGCTTCATCGTGGGCCTCTTGCGTCATCTTGCCCCGTTCCAATCCTCTGGTCATCGAGCCAAAGATGCGCTTCTGCCCCGCCTCGACCGCCTCTGGATTAATCTCGCGCACCACGACATCGAAGCCGCAGCGCGCCGATTGCTCGGCGATGCCGCTTCCCATCAGCCCCGACCCAATTACGCCCACTTTGTTGATTGTCATGCTGTTCTCCTTGATCTGATTCTGTGAAGCGATGGAGAAAGGGGATAGAGAACCATGCCATGATTTCACTTCGCCCCTTGCACCGCTTTCTCTCTGTCTGATCGCTATTCCGCCACGATGAGTGTCATTAGTGCCCGCTCCGTGCCGCCCAACGTCAGCGTGACGTGCGGCGCGTTGACCGGCTGGGCTAGCGAGCCGAGCACGAGCGCCACCGCCCCGGGCAGGGGGCTGAAACGGTCGAGCGAGTCGGGGTGGACGATCAACCAGTCCCCCTTGCCGATCTGGCCACCGGTGCCGCTGAAGCTGATCTTGCTGGCGGGCGGTTTGGCAGCCCCGTCGAAGACCACGTCGGGGCCAAGCACCACCGTGGTGGGTTGCGCGGCATGGAGCAGGGCCGCGATCAGCGCTTCACTCGGCGATTCAGCGAAACGCGGCGTGCGGCTCCCGGCCCCCACGATGCTCAGCGACGGCTGGGCGATGGGAATGAAACGAAGTGCGGGCCATGCGTCCACCGCGTTGGCCTCGGCCTCTGCACTGATCGCGCCCCGCCCCACCCACAGGGTGGCTGCTGCTTGCTGCGGCGTGAAGGCCAAGCGCGGCGCGTCGCCCCACGCCACGATCATGTCGGGGGCTGCCTCGCCGTTGGGCGCTGTCTGTTCATCGGCCAGCACGGCCACGGCAGCGCCCAACCGGCGGCGCAGTTCCGATGCCAGGCCCGCGCTGGCCCCGCGTAATTCCACGCATTGGCGCTGGCTGGCCCGTGCCAAAAGGAAAAGCACGAAGCCGATTTCGTGCTCCGTGCTTCTATCGTTCACTTCTCACCCCGTCTCCGTTCCGTCTACGGCCTGTGCGGGCTGCGTCTCAATCAATCGGGTTAGGGCAAAACGACCGTGATAACGTAGGTTTCGCTCTTGTTGCTGATGACGCGTCCACGGGGCATCTGGTTGGGGGTTGGATTTGCCTCCACCGCCACTTCGTTGGTGGTGGAAGCGATCCCATTGTCGGCGGGGAGCGTCAGCGTCGGATCCCCCGAGGTGAGTTCCATCACCCGGACGTTCCAATAAATATTCGCATCCTCTGTTAGTCGATCCAACCAGAGCGTGGGCATCCGCCACGAATTTACCTGTAGCCAGACACTCTCCGACCACAAGACCTTCTTCTGATCGTTTTCGGCCCAGAGTTGTAGCACGTAATAGTGATCTGCTTCCAGCCACGACATCGGCGTCCAAACGAACTGGAACGGCTTACGGTTCTTGGAATAGGTCCACACAGCGCCATTTTCCGGCAGGGTGGGCAACGGTGCTTGGGCCGATGGGGTCGCCACTGGCGCAACCGGGCGCGTCATTTCGTATCCCCCCTCGGCGGTTGCCGTGGAGACCGGGGCGACGGTCGGTGGCACGGCCGTTGCGGTGGGCAACGCGGTGGGCGCGGCCACGGCGCCGGTGGGCGAAGGAATCTGCAACGTTTGGCCCACCGTCAACGCATCCATGTCGACACCCGGGTTGGCCGCTTGCAGCTCTTCCATCGTCAGGTTGTTGTCCTCGGCGATGGCACGGGCGTAATCCCCACTCTCCACGGTGTAGCTACGTGTGGTAGAAGCGGTGGAAGGGGCAATGGTCGGCACCGTTTGCGCCACAGCCGCGACGGTGGGGGTCCCCATGACGATCACAGCGGTTGCCGTTGGCAGCGGCGTATAGTCGCCCTGCGGAATGATAATCGAAGCCCCTGCCACAAGCTGGACATCGGGGCGATAGCCGTTGGCGAAAAGCAGGTCAGTCCGATCGATCCCGTAGGCTTCGGCGATGCTGGAGATCGTCTCGCCGGGCTGGATGTAGTGGACGATGTTCCCCTGCTCGTTTTGCGCGGTGGGGATGGCGGCGCCGCTTTCAATTTCATATTGCACAATCTGTGCCGCAGAGGGGATGATCAGGGACTGGCCGGGGCTGATCTCTTCACTCTCGAGACTGTTCGCTTTCTGCAGCACTTCAACCGAAATGGCGTGATTGATCGCAATAACTTTTAGGGTATCTCCCTCTTCCACGACGTAGGTGGTCTGCGCTTCACTCTCGGCGGCCACTTCGCGCTCGGGCGATGAGCCGTCCGCGTCCGCTTGCGCTTCGCTCTCTGTATTCTCTTCCAGATCGGCCCCCGCCACCATGCCTGACACTCGATTGTTCAAGGCAATCGCGGGCGACGTGGGAGTGGGGGTGACGTAGGAGATAGTGAGGTCAGTGGCCGTAGCAGTGGCCTCGGCGGCGGTGAGCAGGCCAGGGGCACTGTCGATCTCGGAGATGGAGACGTTGCCACAGCCCACGAGGGTGGCGACGAGGAAAACCACGGCAATACCACGGGAATTGCGCAGCAGTGCGGTGATTTTGGGGTGTATGAGGTGGGTAATCATGGGATTTTGCTCCGAGCCGTACTGCGGTTCGCCGTGCGTTCCGTGGCGTGCCCTTTGATGGAGCGATGTTGAAGCCCTGTTCAGCCCTGACTGATGGCGAGCTGCCCCGGGCCGTCTTCAACCAGACCCTTTCCGTTCCGTTTTTGTCGATCTACGTCTCTACAGCAAACCAGCCCGCTTCTTACGATCGCAGGCTTGGCAGTAGGCGGATTATATGAGTTTCAGCCATTCGCGCAAATCAGCCGCGCCGATGTTATCAATCGATACCAGCGGGGGTAGGCGGGTACGAAGCGCGGGTTGCGCAGCAAAAAATTGCGAATCGAAAGGGGAGTGCGCCTTCGATTCGCGATTCTCGGTAAGCTACCCTCCAAGATCGTAACGGACGCCCCGCCGCTGGGCTTGCGCCTCCTCACGCTGCTCGTCGCGAATCTTCTCCCATTCGGGCCGCTGATCGGCCGCATCCAAGATAACGCGCAGATCGTTGACTTGGTCTCGCAACTGCGCCGCCCGCTCGAAGGCCAGCTCCTTGGCCGCCGCCCGCATCTGCTTCTCCAGATCCTCGATCATCCGCTCCAGTTCGCGCTGCGGCAACGAACCGAGGCTCTGCGCGTCGTAAACCTCGCCCTCTTCCGCGACGCGGACGCGGTCGGTCAGGTCCCGCACGCTCTTGGCGATGGCCCGCGGCTCGATGCCGTGCGCTTCGTTGTAGGCATGTTGAATCGCGCGGCGGCGGTCGGTCTCGTCGATGGCGCGGCGCATCGAATCGGTGATGGTGCTTGCGTACATAATGACCCGTCCATCGGGGTGGCGAGCCGCCCGGCCGATCGTCTGTATCAGGGCCGGTTCGGAGCGGAGGAAGCCCTCTTTGTCGGCATCCAGAATCGCCACCAGCGAGACTTCGGGTAGGTCCAACCCTTCCCGCAACAGGTTGATGCCAACCACCACATCATGAACGCCAAGTCGCAGCTCCCGCAGGATCTCAACCCGCTCGATGGTTTGAATCTCGGAGTGGAGGTAGTTGACCTTGATGCCGAGGTTGGCCAAGTAGTCGGCCAGATCCTCCGACATGCGCTTGGTCAGCGTGGTTACCAGCACCCGTTCGCCCCGGGCGATACGGGCGTTGATCTCGCCCACCAGATCGTCCACCTGCCCCTTGGTGGGCCGTACTTCGACTTTCGGATCCAAGATGCCGGTCGGTCGGATCACCTGATCGACGATCTGCTCCGAATGCTCCCGCTCGTAGGCGGCGGGGGTGGCGGAGACGTAGATCACTTGGTGGATGTGCTTCATGAACTCTTCGATGCGGAGCGGTCGGTTATCGAGCGCGCTTGGCAGTCGGAAGCCGAATTCCACCAAGGTCTCCTTGCGGGCGCGGTCGCCGTTGAACATGCCGCGAATCTGCGGCAGCGTCATGTGGCTCTCGTCGATCACCAGCAGGAAATCGTCGGGGAAGTAGTCGAGCAGCGTCCACGGGGTGGAGCCAGCCGGACGCTGCGCGAGGTGGCGTGAATAGTTCTCGACACCAGAGCAGTAGCCGATCTCTTGCAGCATCTCCAGATCGTAGCGGGTGCGCTGTTCGAGCCGCTGTGCTTCCAGCAGCTTATCCATCGAGCGCAGCTCCGCCAGACGGGCTTCCAACTCCAGTTGGATATCTTGAATCGCCTGGGTCAGCTTGTCTTCGGGGGTGATGAAGTGTTTGGCAGGATAGATATCCAGTGCTACGTGGTCGTTCACGATCTCGCCCGTCACCGGGTCGATCTCGGTGATGCGTTCGACGTCGTCGCCCCAGAACTCCACACGGTAGGCCGTTTCCTCGTACGCAGGCATGATCTCGACCGTGTCGCCGCGCACGCGGAAGGCACCGCGCTTCAGATCGTAGTCGTTGCGGTCGTAGTGAATGTCGATCAGGTGACGCAACATGCGGTCACGTTTGCGCACTTCGCCCCGTTTGATCGAGACCACCACCCGCCCGTAATCCTCCGGCGAACCGAGACCGTAGATCGCGGAGACCGAGGCGACGATGATCACATCTCGCCGCGTGAAGAGCGCTTGGGTGGCGGCCAAGCGAAGCCGATCGATCTCATCGTTGATCGAAGAATCCTTTTCGATGAAGAGATCCTGCTGCGGCACGTAAGCTTCGGGCTGGTAATAGTCGTAGTAAGAGACGAAGTATTCGACCGCGTTGTTGGGGAAGAACTCCTTAAACTCAGCGTAGAGCTGCGCGGCCAGCGTCTTGTTGTGGGCCATCACCAACGTCGGGCGCTGCACCTCCTCAATGACATTGGCAACGGAGAAGGTCTTGCCTGTGCCCGTCGCCCCCAACAGCGTCTGTTCTTGGTAGCCCGCGTTGAGGCCAGCGACCAACTGTTTGATCGCGGTCGGCTGATCACCCGTCGGCACAAAGTCACTCACAACCTGAAACGGTGGCATCCGCTCTCCTTTCGCTGCCAAAGCGTCGTTGATGGCCCTACGACAACCCAACGAGTATAGCATATCAGCACGACATGATTGCCATCCCACCGCCCCCTGCATATCATCTAACGGCGAATGGTGAAGGGCGAATGGTGAATGGGTCGATCTTGGTCATCGTTTCACCGGCCCACCACTGTGGCCGTGTGTGTGCCACAGTGCCTGCTCATCTGCCAGACTCACTCTAACGTTCCCTGACGCCCAACCCTCTAACTCACAAAACTCACAAAACTCACAAAACTCACCATGCGCCACCCCAAACTCGACCGCTATCAGAACGACCCCGCGCTGCGCATCATCAGCGGCTGCTGCCCGCACGATTGTCCCGACAGTTGTAGCTGGCAGCTCGCCGTCGAGCGTGAGAGCGGGCGGGCCATCGACATCTGGGGCCACCCCGATCATCCCGTCACGCAGGGCAAGCTCTGCGGCAAGGTCGACCGCTACCTCGATCGCAGCTACCACCCCGACCGGCTGACCAGCCCGCTGCGCCGCGTCGGGCCGAAAGGCGCGGGGCAGTTCGCGCCGATCTCGTGGGACGAGGCGATTGACGAGATCGCCACCCGGTTGCAGCGCATCATCGACCACGACGGTGCGGAAGCGATCGCGCCCTATTCCTATGCGGGGACGATGGGCGTCTTACAGGGCGAGGGGATGGCCTCCCGTTTCTTCAACTTCATCGGGGCCAGTCGTCTGGCGCGCACGATTTGCTCCGAAGCGGGTTTCGAAGGCTATGCGTACACCACCGGCAAAGTGATCGGCATGGAGACGCAGGATTACCGCCATGCGAAGCTGATCCTGATCTGGGGCAGCAACACGCTGACCAGCAACTTGCACCTTTGGCCTTTCGTGCAAGAAGCGCGGCGCAGTGGTGCGCGGGTGATCGTGATCGATCCCGCCCGTACCCGCACGGCCCGCGCCGCCGACGAATGGCTGCCGATCCAGCCGGGCACCGACGGAGCGCTGGCGCTGGCCATGATGCACGTGATTGTCAACGAGGCGCTTTACGATGCCGACTATGTCGCCAGCCATTGCCACGGCTTCGACAAGCTCCGCGTGCATCTCCAACGCTATTCGCCGCAGTGGGCCGCGCCGCTCACCGGCATTGACGCGGCACGCATCGAAGTGCTGGCGCGGGATTATGCTACGGCACGCCCTGCGGCCATCCGCGTCAACTACGGCTTGCAGCGCCATGCGGGCGGCGGGGCGGCGATGCGTGCCATCAGCTGCTTGCCCGCGCTCGTGGGCGCTTGGCGACAGCAGGGCGGCGGCATCCAGCTTAGCAGCAGCGGCAGCTTCCCGCTCGATTACCGCAGTCTGCGCCGCCCCGACGCAGCGCAGCGGCTGACACGCGAATTCAACATGAATCGGCTGGGCGACATGCTGTCCCGCGATCCTGCCAAAATCGCCCGCGCCCACCATCACCCACGTCCGGTCGATCCGCAGCCCACGCCCGACGCGGCGGGGCCGCCCGTCAAGGCGCTGATCGTCTACAACTGCAATCCCGCTGCGGTCGCGCCCGACCAGTCCGCCGTCGTCGCGGGATTGCAGCGGTATGAGCTTTTCACCGTCGTGCTGGAGCATTTCCCCACCGACACGGTCGATTATGCCGATATCGTGCTGCCCGCCACCACCCAGATCGAGCATTGGGACATTCTGAAACCGTACGGCCACCTCTACCTAGCGCTCAATCGGCCCGCTATCGCCCCGTTGGGCGAGTCGCTGCCCAACAGCGAGATCTTCCGTCGGCTGGGCCGCGCCATGGGGGGCGACGAGGCGCTGTTTGGGCAGTCGGATGAAACGATGCTGCAGGCGTTCGTCGAGAGCCAGCACGACGCGCTCTTCGAAGGCATCACATGGGATCGTCTGCTGGCGGAGAATTTCGTCCGACTCAACTTGCCCCAGCCCTTCCTCCCCTTCGCCCACGGCAACTATCCGACCGAAAGTGGCAAATGTGAGTTCTTCAGTGAACGGGCCGCGCGGGACGGCTACGATCCGTTGCCAACGTGGGCGCCGCCCCTCTCGCTGACGGGGGCGGCCGAGAGCCTGCGCCTGATCTCGCCGCCCGCCCACAACTTCCTCAATTCCAGCTTCGTCAATGTGCCACGGCTGCAACAGCGTGAAGGGCGACCGGCGCTGTGGATGCACCCTGCCGATGCGGCCGAACGGCAGTTGCACGACGGCGATTGGCTGCGGCTTTGGAACGCGCAGGGCGAGGTCGAGCTGCCGCTGCGCATCACCGATGAGATCGTGGCGGGGACGCTCCTGGCGCCGGGCATCTGGTGGTCCAAACTCAGCCCTGATGGCCGCAACATCAACCAGCTCACCCCACAAACAGAGGCCGACCTCGGCGCGGGAGCACTTTTCTATGATGTGCGCGTCCAGGTCGAACGGGTCGCGCCGACCGCCCCGCATTCCACCCCCGCCGAACTGATCGCCGCCGACTGACGACGCGATGGAGATCCGCACCCTGCCGCTCGACGAGGCCCACGGCCACATTCTGCTGCACAACGTGGCGGACGAAGTGGGGCGCAAACGGGTGAAGAAGGGCGTTCCGCTTTCCGAAAAAGAGCTGACGTTTCTGCGCGATCTGGGCCATCAGCAGGTCGAGGTGGCAGTGCTGGACGCGGACGACCTGCGCGAAGACGAGGCCGCGCAGCGGATCGCGGCGGCCCTCATCGGCACCGAGGCCCGTTGGCGGGCCACCCGCGCGGTGGCGGGCCGCATCAACCTTCATTGCGACGGCCCCGCCGTGTTGTATCTCGACGAAGAGCGGCTGCGCCAACTCAACGCCCTGCGCGGGGTCACCCTGGCCACCCGCGCCGCCCACACACCGCTGGGCACGGCCCTCGCAACGACCCAAGCCGCGACGCTCAAGGTGATCCCCTACGCCCTGCCGCGCCCCATCGTTGAGGAGGCCGCGCAACGCGCCGTAGGGCTGCTCCGGTTGCGTCCGCTGCGTCAACAGCGGGTGGCGTTGCTGCTCGCCGCCGAAGTCGCCACCGCCGACAAGCTGCTCCGTCAGTTTGCCGCGCCGATGGAAATGCGCTTACAACGCTACGGCAGCGCCCTGGCCGCGACCGAAAGCGTCGCCCCAGCGGTCGCGGCCATCGCCGAGGCGGCGGCACGGCTTTTGGCGACGCACGATGCGCTGATCGTCGCAGGCCAAACCTCGATCATGGACATCGACGACCGCCCGCTGCGCGCGCTGCGCCAAATCGGGGTGCAGATTGCCCTGCACGGGGCGCCGGTGGAGCCGGGCAACCTGCTGGCGCTCGGTTATCGCGGCGATCAATGGATCATGGGCGCCCCCGGCTGTGCGCGCAGCCCCGCCCACAACGTGGTGGACTTGGTGCTGCCACGGTTGTTGGCGGGGGAACAGCTCGGTGCCGCAGAGGTCGCGGCGTTGGGACTGGGCGGGTTGTTGTGAGGGGGTAGTCGCTGGCTCGATTGCCTCGGCGAACCCGAGCGATACGGCGCTAATACCCATTCTCATAGACAATTGTGGATGTGGAATGGACGGTGTAACCGTGGGGCGGGGGATTAAAATCCCCGCTGGAGGGCCTGTCGGCCAAGGGGCCTGCCTGCGCAGGCCCATTCTTTGCTGTTACCCTTGATCGACGTGGCACAATCAACCATCCGATTTGGTATGACTTCACCGAGGTGCCCACTGGCTGGTCGTTTGAGTTGGAACTGCGTATCCATCAGAAGGAGCGATGGTGGCATACGCAACAGCCGTGCGCGCTACCGAGGTACCGACCATCACGGCCCGCTCTGCCCTTGAGGAGAGGGTCATTGTCCGTACGGCGGCGCTAGAGCGCGGGGAACGTGCCGCCTATGGTGTCCGCGGCGAGGCGGTGATTCAAGTCGCCCTCGACATCGTGCAGCCGTGGCCCGCGGATATCTCTGAACTGCAGGTGACCCGTGATATACGGCCGTAAAGCGAACGACGCATCCCCGATGTACAAGCCTATAGGGTACACATCGTAGGCTTGGCTTCGCCATCGACAGCCCAGTCATTCTCAATAACGGTGCCGTTGAGCACAGTCGTAGCTCTCGCCCCTCGTTTCCGGCCCCCATATCGACGCTCGAACGCTATGAGGCGCGGGGCGTGGGTGCTATACTTCTTCACAGATGTAAACGCCATTGTTCACGAAGGAGTGTACGATGAACGTTCGACGCTTGGCACGACTACTCCCCTTGCTGCTCACTTTTTTCTGCCTCTTTACCCTTTCCCCACTTCCCACCGACGGACAAGGACTGGACTTCGACATTCCGGGCGGCCACTTCTATAAGCAGGCCAACGGCCAGGGCGGTGCGGGCGATACCGGCTATGCCATCACCAACGAAGGCGGCATCCCCTTCTGGCGGGAGTATCAGCGGCTCGGTGGGCCAAATGTACTCGGCTATCCCGCCAGCCACCGCTTCAGTTACGATGGTTTTACCGTCCAGATCATGCAGAAGGTCGTCTTTCAATGGCGGCCCGAGACGCAGAGCGTCGCTTTCCTCAATGTGCTGGACATTCTGCACGACCGAGGCAAAGATAGTTGGCTGCGCGTTCATCGGATGACGCCCGAGCCGTTCGACACCGCGCCCGATACGGGGCTGACATGGGAGCGGGTGAAGCAGCGTCATTGGGCCTTCCTCGACTGGAATTCGGCGATCAGGGCACGTTACTGGGCCGATTCCGCCCCCTTGGAACATTTTGGCCTGCCGATGAGCTATGAGGATATGGGCAACGCCTATGTGGTTCGGGCACAGCGGGTCGTCTTCCAACAGTGGAAGGAAAACGTACCGTGGGCGCAGGCAGGGGAAATCACCCTCGCCAACGGGGGCGACCTGCTCAAAGAGGCGGGGATCATCACTGGCCCAGCGGTAGTGCCAAGCCTGCCTCCGACCGGCGGGAGCGGGGGGGGCGGCACGCCCGCCCGTCACGATTGGCGTGCCCCGGGCTTCGTTTCTGCCGTCGGGGGCCAGCTCTACGATCCCGACTGCCATCCGCTTCGCTCGGCGGGCATCAACGCGCCCAACTTGCTCTACCGACCGGGCCAGCAAGAGACGCTGGTATGGATGCGCGAGCACAATCTGCGCTGGGTACGTGTCTTCCTGACCGGTCACGAGCTGTCGCCCGATCTCGCGCCAGCGGACGCGGCCAGCGCGGCGGCGGCGTTGAACAGCTTCCTCGCGCAGGTCGAAGCGTTCAATGCGCAACATCCCCGCGATCAGGCGATCTATGTGCTAGTGAGTCTGACCGACTACTACCCACTCGGCGTGCCGGGCGACCGCTACGCCTTCGATCATCCGACCTTCAGTGGTAGCCCTGTGTTGCCCGCGCCGTGGTACCGCGCGGGCGTACGTGCCTTCGATTTCGATCAGGAGCACAACCAAGGGGTGCTGTACGGGATGCCCAACTACGAGGTCAACTACAAGCCGTGGGTCCAACAGATCGTGCCGACCGCCGCGAACAGCCCCGCGCTGTTGGGCTGGCAGTTGGGCAACGAGCTGAAGGCCCGTGGCAGTCCGCGCAACAATATCACGTCGTCCCAAGCCTACGGTTGGTATCTCGCTTTCACGCAAGACATGGTGGATACAATTCGGGCGGCGGACCGTCAGCACATCATCGTGATGGGGGCGCAGTACATCGCGGAGCTGGTCGATTGGGAATATCGCCCCGACGGCCCCCCGATGGCCGAGCGCCTGCCAGAATACCGGAATCTGGTCAATCGGATGCTGAACGCCTGCGGCAACTACTGCTGGAACGTCTGGGGGCTGACGATCTACGACTTCAACCTCTATCCGTTCGACGATGCCAAACTCTTTGCCGAGGCGGGGGTCGCCAACATCGCCACCGAGCACGGCTTCACACGCGGCACCCCCGAAGAAATGATGCAGCGCTTCGGCGGCGATCGGGCCGAGGCGGTGCGCAATGGCCTGGATCGTCCGTGGGTTGATCTGAACGGCCAGCTTCAGCCCCGCCAGTGGGGGGTGCGCGAGCTGGTGGATCGGGCACCGTTGGCCGCACTTTCGCCGTGGGGCTCGCCCGCGCCGGTCTTCGGCGCCGAATACGATACCGATGCGACACGCGGTATCACCGGCACGCCGGATGAAGGGCCGCTCTGGGCGGCGTGGATCGAGGTGGCGAACAGCTTGGAAGCGGCCAACCGAGCGGCGGGCGTCTCGGCAGCCTGCCAAGCGGTCACATCGCCGTAGCGCAGCCACAAACAGAGGGCGCATGGCGCTTGTGCCTGCGTCCTCTGTTGCTATCTAACCAACGCCAGCCGACCGATGATGCGCCACAACGGCATCGTCGTTAAGGCGCTGCCCCGGCCCGACGTTTATCGACAAGCGCTGCGTTGCCGCTCAAACCCGCCATTCCTTGGCCCACCACTCGGCGTGTGGCATGCCACGGTCGAAGGCAGCGGCGATGATGGCCGCGCGGTCGATGGCTGTGCGGCGAAAGTCTACATTGATCTGGCCCGCGTTCACCGAGACGATTGCCCATTCAGCATAGGGCGGGTGGCGCAAGGTGCCGTCGGCGAACTGTTCGTAGGGCATACCCACGCTGCCCGGATTGACGAGCAGCGACCCCCCCAACTTCCGCAGCATGACGCGGTGGGTGTGGCCGCCCGCCATGACGGAGGCGCTGGCCCCTTCGAGCAACTCGGTCAGTGTCTCGTCATCGGTGCTGAGCCGGATGATCTCGCGGTTGGAGCGGGGTGAGCCGTGGTAGCCGAGGAAGGTGAGGCCATCCCCCAGTTGAAGCGCGACGGTGGGTTGGAAGCTTTGGGCGAACCGCTGCTCGTCCTTGCCGATTTGCGCGCGACACCACGCATCGATCTCAAGAAAGCGCTGCCACTCTTCGTCGTCGCTCTCCGTTGTGTCGTCACTCTTCTGGTCGGGATGGGCGAAGCGTTCGTCGGTGTTGCCCATCACCACGGGGCAGCCGAGGGCTTCGACCCGCTGCAAACAGTCGCGCGGCTGCGTCCCGGTGGCTGCCACGTCGCCCAGACAGACGATGCGGTCGACCGCCGCCCGTTCGACATCGGCCAGCACGGCTTCTAGTGCGATGAGGTTACCATGGATATCGGAGAGGAGGGCGAGGCGCATGGGGGTGCTCGTTTCTGTAGGATTCTATTGGAAGGATTCGAGTTGTTTGCGCGGGTTGGGCGTGGAGAAGGGGCAATGGAATAAAATGACCTCTTTTGGGGGCTGCGCGCCGTGTTGGGAGTCGCTCCTACCGTTGTGGGTTCTGTCGTTAAGCGATAGATAGGTGACGGAGCAGTCTGAATAGCGCCGACACCATCTGGAGCTGTGACACAAACTCGAAGAGTCAACGGGTGCGTTGGAGCGCAAATGCCTCACATGCATGCCCACCTCGGCAGACGTTGTTGCTGGAAAGGAGAGAGGGAGATCACCTGCCGGTGGGCGAGGCGGGCGGGCACAAGGCCCGCCCACATGGGCTTGGGAACAACGAGACAATATTTGCGTACGCCGCGCGCACCCAGACCCGCCCCTACATGGGCTTGGGAACAACACATCAACTCGGTTCGCGCTGTGCCCATTCGGGCCCGCCCCTACATGGGCTTGGGGAAAGACAAGGGTATGTCGGGTCACCCGCCAGGGGTGCTCGCCCAAGGTCGCGTTACGCCGTTGATACCCATTCTCATAGACAATTGTGGATGTGGAATTGACGGTGTAACCGTGGGGCGGGGATTAAAATCCCCGCTGGAGGGCCTGTCGGCCAAGGGGCCTGCGCAGGCAGGCCCCTGCTTGGCTGTTACCATTGATCTACGTTGCACATTCAACCTTCCGATTTGGTATGACAATCGTATCGTCATTCCTCTGCATTGCGAAAGGTATGAGACCCTATCAGTATCAAACAAATCACTCTACCGCTTGACCGCCTCACCGCTCCCACACCTCGCTCTGCGGATACCAATCCCACCAGGCCTGCCAGTGCATCAGCCGGCCCGCCACGCTTTGCAGCGCCTGCCCCTCGCCCGCCACCACGCGCCCCGTGGCACCGTCCCACGCCGTGCCCGTTGCACTGTCACGGAGCAGACCATCGTCGTCCAGCGCGATCTCATCGCCCTGCGCGGGGGATCGCCAGAGCCATGCCTCGCCGATGTCATCGCCCGCCACGACCAACAGCGCTGTCCCATCGAGGCGAGCATTGATGAGCCGCGCCTCGGCGATGGTTTCCAGCGGGAAGGCGATGGCCGTGCCATTGTTGTTCGCAACGCCGATCACATAGCCGTGCGCGGTGGGGGAGAAGGGCGGCTCGGCGGTGGCACCGACTTCGGGCAGCGCGAAGGTGGGGGGATGGATCGTGGCATCGGGCGGAATCAGCACCGTGCTATCGGGGTAGGTTGCCAGCCACTCGCTCCACGGCATCTGCTGGCTGGCTACCAACGAGAGCACCGTCCCTGACAGGGGGCCGCTGACCGCCTGGGCGCGGCTTTGGGGCCAGAGCGATTCCGTCTCGCGATCATAGAGCACCAGCGCCTCGTCCAGCACATCGCCGCTCAGACCAAAAGAGAGTGTTTGAGGCCCGTCGTCCGTCTCCACCAGCCGCGACGCAACGATGCCACTGTTGCAAAGCGGGCAAAAGGTGACGACGATCGGCTCGCCGCCCAGCGTATCGTTGGCGACTTCGTGACGGGCCAACAGATCGACCGGATAGGCCCGCGCTTCCTCCCCTACCACGACACCCAGCACCAGATCGTGCGGCGCGACCCACGACGCTGCCTCGGCGGCAGAAAGGGGGGGGATTTGGTCGAGCACCTCGATTCCGTCCCGTGGGAAAACGCGCTCGAACGCCAACGGCTCGGCGGAGGGTGCGGGCGGCGGGGAAGTGGCGGCGCGGCAACCCAAGCTCAGGAACAAGAGGCCGAGTACGAGGAGCCGTTGCATAGTCATCTAGAAATTGGCAGATCGGACGAAGAAGTCGATCAGTACGTTGAAGCGTTGTGGCGCGGTACCCACGAAGATCGAGAATAGCGTTAGGGCCATGAGCAGGGCGACCACCACGGGGCTTTCGGGCGTGACCGTTTCTAGGCGATCATCCGCCTGTTCGGCGGGTGACATGATGACGAGGAAGGCGCGCAACACCGCCGCGACCCCCAACACACTGGCGATCACCACCGCCCAAAGCCAAAGATTGTTTTGTTCGGTCAGCAGCCGCAAGATGGCCCAGTGGCTGGGGAAGCTGGCGGTGAGTGGTACGCCGATCAGCGCCATGGTGCCGAAGCCGAAGGCCAAGATCGTGAGCGGGAAACGGCTGCCCAGACCCCGCAGCGCCGAAAAGTGGAGCGATGTGGCGTGATGGCGAAGGGCTGCCAGCGCACTGCCCGAAAGAAGGAGGCTGAGCATCCGCGTGCCGATAGCGAAGAGCGCCGCCGCGCGGGCAAAGGTGCTGTTGATGCTCAGTGCCAACAGGATATAGCCCAAATCGATCAGCACCACGTAGGACCACAACCGGCCCAAATGGTTCTCGCTGAGCGCCAGCAGCCCACCGAAGACGACCAGCAGCACCCCCGCCGCGAACAGGGCTTGCAAAAATTGTTCGTCGTGGGCCAACCAACTGTAGCGGCCCAACAGCTCGAACAAGATCACCAGATAGCTGCCCCCCATGCCTGCCACCAGCCATGCTGCAATGAGTGGCGGCCCATCTTCCGCCACCTGCGGCAGCCAGGCGTGGAAGGGGACCACGGCCAACATCAGCGCGAAGCTCAACCCCAACATCAGCGCGATCCAGGTGATCGGCACGGCCAGATCGGGTTGGTAGCTCTGTTGCTCGATGAGTGTCGCCGCGATCAGGAAGGAGGGCAGTGCTAACACAGTCAGCACCAGCAAACGGGTGGCGGCGCGCGTATTGGTGGCGGCACCCGCCTGCACCAGCAGAATCATTACCAACCAGGCCAGCTTCAGGATGATGACGCTGATCACCAACTGCTGATTGAAGAGGGCCGCGGCCAGCAGCCCATAGACGAGGAGCAGCACCGGAAAGGCGGTCCACCCCTGCGGGATGCGGGCAAAGAAAAGCAGCGCGAAGGCCAGCCAGCCCGCCAGCAGCACCAGCAACCCGCGCCCCAATTCGCTGAGTCCCAGTGGGCGGCCCAGCAGGGCCATCGGTTCAATGGGGGGGCGCAGCACCAACCAGAGCGCGACCACCGCAAGGGTCGCGGCCCCCAACAGCGCTGCGGGCAGTGCCTGCCGACGCAGCAGATAGACGAGGGGCGCGACAAGGAAGGGCAGCCAGATCGGCAACGTCAGCGGCAGCCACTGGATCAATAGGCTCATGCCAGCACCTCGCCGTTGGTGGCGTTGTAATCTGCGGGCGCGTCGTTCAAGGTCGCGACCGCCTCCGCCAACGCTTCGGGGCTGCTGGGGTCTTGCCACGCTTGCTCCGCCAGCCACGCCTCGATCATTGGCATATGCTTGACAACCGCCAAGTAGGAGGTGGTGAGGGCAACCGCGATATTCGCAATGCCCAACAGTGCGGCGACGGCCAAGCCGGGCTCCAGCGGGGTATAGAGCAACTCAAAGCCGTTCTGGAAGACGAGCAGTCCCACGCCCGTTTTCAGCGGATCGCGGGTTAACATAATGGTGACAATGCCGAAAATGATGACCCAGAGTGCCACGATGACTGTCACCCGTGGGACGACTAGGCTGCTGAGCAGGGATTCGGGCAGTGAAAAAATGACCAAAGCGATCAGCACGAGGGTCAGCAAGCGGAAGGGCAGGCCCAGCGGGAAGATGGCGCGGTTGCGTTGGAACCACTCTCGCCCCCCTTCGACCCGTTTCAGGGCGTTGTCCACATGTTGCCCACTCCAAAAGAGCAGCAGCGTCACGACCACGCCAACCAGCAGCTTGATCAGCGTCATTTCCGGCGGCAATTGGAGCGCCAGCAGTGCGGTGACAAAGAAGTATTGCACCAGCAAGCTGATCAAGGTCAAGCGCCAATCTTGTGTCATGGCGACAATCGCCGCACTGACAGCCAGCGAAACCCCGATCAGAATGAGGGGGAGCGAGGTCAATAGCTCAAGAATCATCGTCCATCACCTACCGTGGAAGCAGCAGGATCAACGCCAGTAGCAGGAAGAGGACCAGCCAGCCGTAATTCTCCCCTTCGAGCAGCAACATCACGCTGCGCACCGCCCCGATCAGGAGCTGCGACAGGCGATTGAGGCCGCGCCAGAGCCAACCGAAAGAGAGCAGGCGGGCGCTGCTGTCCAAGAGCGCGCGCAGGGGGGCCAGCCGTTCGCGGATTTGCCAGAGCCACAGCCCGCCTGCCCAGCCCAGAACTGGCAGCGACCACTGCTCTGCCCACGAGGCACTGATGGCTTGATGGGGCAACGGGGGCCGAATGCCCCAGAGGGCGGCAACGAGCGGAATGCTGAGCAGCACCAAAATGCCGCCACCCACCCAACGGGACGGGTGGGTCGGTTCGACTTGTTCGGGGATCAGCCAATGACCATAGGCGACCACCGTCGTCATCAGCCCAATGATACCCAAAGCCAATAACCCTTGCTCGCCCCGTTGCCACGCACTGCCGCTGACCCTACTCAACACGGGCCACGCGGCGCTGAGCGGTCCGCCGAGCAGCATCAGCACGGCCACCGCGCTGGGGAGCTGTCCGTAGTGACGGGCATCGAGGCGACCGCCGTGGAAGGCGAGGGCACCCAGCGCCAGCGAGCCTGCCCAAGCGGCGGCCACGGCTTCGCCTTGGTAACCCCACGCCCACGCCCAAAGCACCCAGGCGGCTTGGCTGGCGGTGAGCATCATCATCCGTTGGCTCGGTTGGCGGAGGCGCCACGCCACCCAGCCCGCCAATGCCACCCCCACGGCGGCGAAGACGGCGAGTGCCTCTGGCGCGGCCAACGCTTGCTCGCCCATGAATTGGGGGAGACGCGCCAGCCACAGCCCACCGATACCCACTGTGACAAGTGGCATCATTACCATGACCCGTTGGGGCAACGGCTCGTCCGCCAAGACGAAGAGCGAGAAGGGGAGCGGGGCCATGCGGAAGATGACGGCCCCCAGCAGCGCCAGAGAAAGCCAAGATGAGGTCGAGGCAACGCCAAGCCCTTCCTGCCATTGCAGGATCAGCGCAACCAAGATCAGTAGGTCGGAGAACAGTACCTGCGGGAAGAGGGTGCCAAGCCAGCGTGGGCGGCCCACCATGCCCAGGCCATAGAGAAGGGCAGTGTCGACGACCAGAATCGCGCCCATCCAGCCGATCAGCGTGTCGGCAAATGAGAGCGCGAAGAGGCCACCCATCACCCCAATTAAACTGGCCTGATACTCGCGGCTGGCGAGTGGTTCTGCTTCATCCAGACTCCCCACCAGTGCCCCGAGTCCAACCAAGCCAGATAAGATCAGGAAGGCGCGGCCCAAGTCGTCGATGCGGTAGCGGAGCGGGACGACCGAGGTAACATTGGCGCCCCACATCTCGCTCACCCATTCGCTCGGGGTGGTGGCCGCGATCAGCAGCGCGAAAACAAAGAGCACCACGGCAAAGAGCAGAACGACCAGCGCATAGCGGCGCTGGGGAAGCCAGGGACCCATACGGGGAATCGCCAGCGCCCCGAATAAGGATAAGATTGTCGGCCAGACGATAAGAGGTGGCGGCATGGATCGACGTGAATAAAGCGTGTTGATTCCGTTAGTGAACGTGTCACTATACCACAGCACCCCCTGAACTACCAAAGGTACCTTCGCTTTTTCAAGCGTCGCGCCACGCTGAGAACACCCCCCCGCTCGGTTGCCTAGAGTGGCGCAGCAGGCGGGGGAGGCAACGCTGCTGCTGTAAGGGCGTCTCTGGCTGCCAATCGAAGGCACGGATATCATGACCTTGCGCCACGCACCACGCCTTGTCTTTCTGCGTCTCGTCGCCCGCCTTGTGAGGCTTGGCGTTGGTTAAGGTGGGCCAATCCTGTCGTGCATCACTGCCGCGCTTACGCTCGATGCGACGGTTCGGTGCGTTTGATAAAATGAAAGAGATGTTTTATAAAACTGAAACAAATGGGTTGACAAACTCAAAATAATCGGATATCATCATGCGGAAAGGTCAATAATTAACGGAGGCCACTCATGAATCCTATGCCTGAACAGTGTCCGCTCTGCGAAAGTACGATGGAAGTCCATCGGCTTTACTGCGGCGGCTGCCAGATCACGATTGAAGGGCGTTTCGACCCGCAGACCACGCCTGCTTTCGATGATGCCAAGCTGCCCGTGTTGAATCGACTGGCCCGATTATCGGCGGAACAGTTGGAATTTCTGGAAGCCTTCGTGCGGGCCGAGGGCAAGTTCACCCGCTTGGAAGAAGAAATCGGCTTTTCCTACCCCACGCTCCGCGCGCGCTTCAGCGAGATCGTGCAGAAGTTGGGCGGCCAACCGCAGCCCGACCGTCAGGAGCCAACGGATCGGAAGCAGGTGTTGGACGATCTGGCGGCAGGGCGCATCGACGCCACGGTCGCCATCGAACGAATGCGAAAGGCCAAATAGGAGGCAATGATGAATGAAGAGCGACGAATGGTCCTGCAGATGATTCAAGAAGGAATCATCACGGCGGAAGAGGGCGCGGCGCTACTTTCGGCGATGCAAGGGGGCGACAACGGCCCCACCCGCACGGCCCGCGGTCAACTGATGGAAACGCCAGTGATGCCCTTTCGCTGGGTGCGCATCCGCGTGATCGACAAAGTCACCGAGCGAACCCGCGTCAACCTGTCGATCCCGATCGGCCTGCTCGATTGGGGGCTACGTTTGGCCGAATCGATGGGTGGCGTCAACGTCACCCGTTTTCGCAACCTGATATTTAGTGGACTGAATGGCGGCGAATTGCTCAATGTCGACTCTGAAGAGAGCAACGAGCGCGTCATTATCACCATGGAGTAAAGACAATGAATACGACACAAACCGTAGATACGACCATCCCGATCACGATTCGGGTCAATGGTGGCAATTTGGCCGTGCATGGCAGCGAGCAGATGAATGAGGCGCAGATCATCAGCGCCCTCGGCAGCCGCCAAGAAGATGGCGCGTACCACGTGGGCGGCCATGCGGTCTTGCGTGTGCCGGCCCGCAGCGCCCTTAACCTCGAAGGGATCATCAGCGAAGGCGCGATCAGCAACGTACGTGAAGTTATGCTGGAAAGCGTTGCGGGTAACTTGGCGGTCAACCGCGTCGGACGCTTGGCGGTGGCCGATGATCTGCATGGCAACACCGTGCTGCGCCACATCAACGAGGCGCTGACGCTGAACGCGGTCCATGGCAACGTCGCCGCGCGGCGCTTGCACAGCATGCACGCTGACAGCATCTACGGCAACCTCGCCGTCAGTGAGGTGAGCGATGCCATCCAGATCGACCACGTGATGGGCAACGTGGCGCTCGACAAGATCGGCCCTTCGGCCCATTTCGATCAGATCGATGGCCGGTTGGCACTCAACGGCCCGCTGGCCGATGACGGGAACTACCAATTCATCGTCAAGGGGAAGGTGCGACTGCGCGTGAGCGGCAACGTCCACTTCGTCCTGCATACCCCCGGCGCGGTCCGCTTCGGCGAGGGGATCGAGGGCGGCCAGAACGAGGACGGTGAATGGGAGCTGTTCCTTGGCGCACGCGAAAATGCGGCCCGTGTCGACATTGAAAGCGACCGGGATGTCGAAATCAACTTCCCCTTTGCTCACTCATGGAATGCCTTCAGCATGGGGCCAGAGTTTGAGGAAAGCATGGCCGAAATGCGCCGTGCCATCGACGAGGTCAAAGAGACGGTGCGCAATAACTTTGCGGGCGAAGAAGGCGCGTTCTTGTTCGGCCAGTCGGGTGATTGGCAGCGGATGGGTGAAAATATCGGCCAAAGCGTCCAAGCCATTGTCAACGACTTTATCGACTCGCTGCGCCCGCAGCCGGTTAGCCGCCGACGCACCGAGCCAAGCAGTGCGCCGTCCGGCGACGAGCTGCAGACGGTGCTGAAGATGGTCGAACAGGGCGAAATCAGCGCCGAAGAGGCCGAGAAGCTGATCGACGCGATGAGCTGAGACGAGTAGGTAACTCAGAAAAAGGAGGGGGTAGCGAAATGTGCTGCCCTCTCTTTTTGCATGGGGATGGCGAATGGAGAATAGAGCCGTCATGCCCGACGGCGCACCACGGAGGATGAATGCAATGCATGACGATGGGTGGGTGTGCGGGTGTATGGGTGTGGGGGTGTGGGGCAACGCTACCCGTTTTGCGTGGATCGCGTGGCGTAGAACCGTGCCAGTCGCGTGGCTTGAACGGGCCACGCGAATTCCGCGTGGAGCCGCGCTTGGCCGCGCTGGCCCAGCGCTTTGGCGCGGTCGGGGTCGCGGAGCAGCGCGGTGGTGGCCGCGACAAACGCGGCATCATCGTGGGGCGGTACGATGATGCCGCCCTGATTATCAGCAAGGTATTCGGCGACTTGACCGACCCCATCGCCCACCACCGGCAGCCCCGCCGCCAGATAGTCGGCAAGCTTCACGGGGCATTTGGCGCGGTTGAGCAAGCTCTCGGCCATCGGATAGAGCGCCACATCGCTCGCCGCAAAGTAGAGCGGCAGCGCGGACCGCGGCTGCCAGCCCTGCATCACCACGCTGTCGGCCAGGCCCCGCGCCGCAAGGGCCGCGCCAAAGCGTCGCGCTTCATCGTGAAAGCCGCGCCCCACCACGAGCAGCCGCGCCCCCGGCATCGCCGCCACGATGCTGGCCCAGCGCTGGGCCATGGCCGCGACGTCGAATTCGGCGAAGCGGGTGAAGAGCAGCGCGGTGGGATGATCGTCCAGCCCCAGTTGCGTGCGCAGGGCCGCAACCTCGGCGGCGGGCGGGGGGGGCCACGCCGCGCCCGGGCCGTTGGGCAGATAGAGCAGCTTCTCGGCGGGTACGCCCCGTTCCCGCGCGATCGCTTCCAATGTGCGGCTGGCGACCGTCAGCCCATCGTGGTGGCGCAGGCCCCACCGCTCCTGCCAGGCAAAGAGCCTCTGCTGGGGCCACGCATAGCCCCCCACATCGTTCCAACCGCCCGCCCCCTCCCAATCATCCGTATCGACGATCAGTGGTGCCTGCTGACCGAGCCGTCGCCAGAACCACCACGCCAGCGCCACGAAGCCGCTGTATCCTTTCGGCTTGAAGGTATGTAGCAGATCGGGCTGAAGTTGCACCGCCCGCTGTAAAAGGCGGCCAGTCAGGAGCGGCAGATCGAGGGCGCGGAGACGGGGCAGCTGGAGCTGTTCGACCCTCACCCCCTCATCGGTGGTGAGGTGACCGCTGCGTGCGGGGTCGTCCCACGGCGGCACCAGCAGCGTGACGCGGAAGCCGATCACCACCAACGCTTTGGCGAGTGGCAGCATCCGCGCACTCGCCGTCCCTTTGGGCGCCATGCCGAAGGGGGCGACCATCACGATGTGGGCGTCGTCCTGTCTCATGCGAAGGGGGAGGCGTGTTTACGGATGAAGATAGAGATGAACGATGGCTGTTTCGTGGGGCAATTCATTGATGGCAACGTGGCCCATGCCCCATGCACCGACTATCGCCAAAGCTGATCGAGCAGGCCCAAGGCGGGCAGCGTGTCGGGCGGCAGCACCCACCACGCCGCCAACAGCAGGCAGAGCGGCAGCGCCAGGGCGGCGATTAGCCACGCGAACGAACGTGCGCGCTCGGTGAGCAGCCCAACGAACAGCGCGAGGGCCGCGGTCACGATGGTGAGCGCATAAGCGGGCAGCATCAGGTCGAAACGTGCGAACGGATCATCCCAAAACCACCACGAGGGCAGGTACAGCAGCATCCCCATGACGAGCCAGAGCGCGCTCCGCCACAGAATGAGTGCGCTGCTGGGGCGGGCGCCCCGCTCATCTTCGGACTCCGGCCAAAGCAGGGCGTAGAGCAATGAGAACAGCCAAGCCAACAGCGCGCCCACGCCCTGCAAGAAGCCGAGCGTGGCCAGCGGGATCGCGGCCAAGAAGAGGGTGAGCCAACTGCGTTCCGTGGCCCGCAACGCGCGCAGCCCCAGCGCCACGGCGACGGGCAGCACAACCATGGTGTAGAGCAGCGTCAACTGCGCCCCTTCGGAAAGATGCCAGCCGATCGCCGCCACCCACGCCAACGGCATCACCCACAGCGCAGACGTGGGTTTTTGCCCAACCTCCGCCGCCAACCCAAAGAGGGCTGGCAGCAGTGCCACGCCGAGCATCAAGGTCATCAACTGCATCGTCTCTTCCACCGACTGGCGCGTGATCTGCGAGAAGTTGGCGGCGAGGGCGGCGGGTGGCAGCGGGGCCTCCACGCGCGAAAGCTGCGCTTCGTGGGCCAAGGTGCTGGCGAAGGCACGCAGCGCTTCGTCGGTCGACACGACCGACGGGCGGGTGCCGATCAGCAGCCATGTGCCGATCGAAATGACAAGGGCAAATGCCAGCAGAAAGAGCGCGCCCCGCCACTTCGGATTGAAAGCGGCGCGGAGGCGGCTCAAATCCTGCAACATCAACAGGATCAGCAACAGCACGGAGGCTTGCAAGAAGCTGTGGATCAGCGGCTCGTAGAGCCGAAGCGGGGTGAAGGCGAGCAGCAGATAGCTAAAGGGCACGAGCGCCATACTGATCCCTGCCACCAGCGGCGTCACCGGACGGCGACCGCTGGGGCGAAGCAGCCACGCCAGCAACCAGCCCGGCCCCAACAGCGCCAACGGGATCCACAGCGCGGCACGCCGCCACTTTTGCGCCGATTGCTTCAACGCGGCCCAAAGTCCCTCGACCGTGGTCTGCGGTGGGGGTGCCATGGTCGCCGATTGCGCCGCTGCCTCATGACGCTGCCTCTTGAGCGGCGCGACCGAGAGCGAGTCGGCGTCCGGCGCGGTCAGTGCAGGGGCGGCCCCGAGAGGCGGGGCGATGAAGAGGGGCGTCACTTGCCAGAAGGCTAGGGTGAGTATGATGAGGAGCAAGCTGGCAAAGAGGGGGCGACGCAAAGAATTGGGCATGATTGGGCTACTCGGTGGCGGTCGATGGTGGGGCGGGCTGTCAAACGGCGAATGGCGATTATAATCTGAGCGGGGCGATGGCCCAAGCAGCGTGGGCATGTTGGCCTGTTGGCGCGTTCAAACGTTCGACCCTTGGCATGATCGGCGGGTGGCTGAGCCTGTTGGATGGTCTTGTCAGGACAAAGGTGAGGGAATTGATGGGGCCTGTGCGGATTCGCTATGGGGATGAGCCGAGCCAGTTCGGTGAGTTGTGGTTGCCAGCAGGGCAGGGTCGGTGGCCGGTCGTGGTCAACCTTCATGGCGGTTTTTGGAAAGCGCAGTATGATTTGTCCCATGCCGATCCGTGCTGTGCCGCCCTTGCCACGCGGGGGATCGCGGTGTGGAATCTCGAATATCGCCGCGTGGGGCAGCGGGGCGGCGTGGTGGGCACGTTACAGGATGTTAGGGCAGGGGTTGAGTCGTTGCCCCCCATGGCGCCGCGTTTCGACCTTGATCTGAATCGCGTGGTGCTGATGGGCCATTCGGCGGGCGGCCAGTTGGCGCTGTGGTTGGCGGCGGAACGACCGTTGCCGACGCGCGGCGTGGTGGCGTTGGCCGCCGTCAGCGATCTGCGCACGGCGGCGGCGCTCCGCCTTAGCAAGGGCGGCGACGCGGTGCAACGTTTTCTCGGCGGGGAGCCAGCGGAGGTGGCGCACCACTACGATTGGGCGTCGCCGCTGGCGCGGTTGCCGCTGTGCCTGCCCCAACGGCTGATCCATGGCAGCGCCGACGCCGATGTGCCATTGTCACTCAGCGAACGCTACGTCGCAACGGCCCGCGCCTTGGGCGACGATGCCACGCTCATGACCCTGCAGGGTGTTGGCCACATGGCGCTGATCGATCCGAGCAGCTTCGCTTGGCCCCATGTGCGACACGCCGTCGAAACGCTGCTCTGAACGCGGAACGGGCAGCCGCTGTCCCTCGTGAATCGTGAATCGAAAATCGGGATGCCTGCTGATTCGATGGGTTGGTCTTGCTCCGCACTGTAGGTTACCCGCAACCCATAGCAATGCACGCACCCGCTTCCGGGGCGGCATCACTCGGCCCTGAAAATAGGCCCGTTTGCAGGCGTCGACGCGCCATGGGTCGATCAATCGTACGGCCATGGGGGTGCATGGTGCGGAGCCTAGCCTTTCCCTTAATAGTTCACGGCTTTGCCAGGCCGTTCACCCTCACACCCATACAGCCAGACATCGTCACGCGCCACTTTCATGCTACGTGGTGCGCCGTCGCGCATGACGGCTCTATTCTCGGCCCTCCACCGCCAACAAGGAATGCTCATGACCGACCCTCACTTCAGCCTCCACCATCTCTCGTTACCTCCCCGCCAAAGGGAGGAGGGCGAATCGCCCGCGATCCTGTTGCTGCATGGCTTCGGGGCCAACGAACGAGATCTGATGGGGCTTGCGTCCTACTTCGACCCGCGCTTTCACATCCTGTCGGCCCGCGCCCCGCTGACCCTCGGGCCGCAGATGTTCGCATGGTACAATCTGACGATGTTCGCCGATGGCAGCTTCCAGTTCGACGAGGCGCAGGCCCGCACCAGCCTGACGTTGATCCATGAGTTCATCGACGAAGCGATCGCGGCTTACGGCCTGGACCGATCACGGTTTTACCTCGCGGGCTTTTCGCAAGGGGCGATCCAAGGCAGTGCCCTGCTGCTGATCGCGCCCGAAGCCGTGGGGGGGCTGGTGGCGATGAGCGGCCGCTGGCCGGTGACCGTCGACGACGAGATCGCGCCTGACGCGCGGTTGGCGGGCAAACCGGTCTTGGCGCTGCACGGCCTCTACGACCCCGTCATCCGCATCAGCTACGGCCACGAGCTGCGCGACCGCTGGCAGCAGTTGCCCGTCGATTTCAGCTACCACGAGTTCCCGATGGCCCATGAAATCAACATGGAGGCGCTCAACTTGGTGCGCGGGTGGCTGGCCGCACGGTTGAACGGCAATGCAGAGCAAGCAACGCAGAACGCAGAACGCAGAACGCAAAACGGAACGGCGACGCGGAGCAATTAACGCAGAATGGAACAGCCATCAGGCCAGCGATCATTCCCCATCGCCCACCCCCTCCCTTGGGTGGACTAAAGAGTAAGCCATGATTTACCTAGATCATAGCGCGACGACGCCCCTGCACCCCGAGGTGTTGGCGGCGATGATGCCCTATCTGACGACGCAGTACGGCAATCCCAGCAGTTTGTATCGGCTGGGGCAGCAGGCGCGCCAAGCCGTGGAAAACAGCCGCCGCAGGGTGGCGGCACGGCTCAACGCGGCCGCCCCGCGCGAAATCGTCTTCACCGGCGGCGGCACGGAGAGCGACAACTTGGCGCTGCGCGGCATCGCGTTGGCCCGCCAAGCCGAGGGGCGACAGCTGATCACAAGCGCGATCGAACACGAAGCGGTTTTGGCGACGATGGAGGCGCTGGCCACCGACATCGGCTTCGATCTAACGGTGCTCCCGGTCGATGCGCAGGGCCGCCTCCGCGTGGCCGATCTCGCCGCCGCGCTGCGACCGGAGACGACGCTGGTCAGCGTGATGGCCGCGAACAACGAGGTCGGAACGGTGCAGCCCATCGCCGAAATCGGTGCGTTGTTGCGCCGCCATACGGCCTTTTTCCACGTCGATGCGGTGCAGGCGGGCGGCTATCTGCCGATCGATGTGCAGGCATGGGGGGTGGACGCCCTGTCGCTGAGCGCCCACAAGTTTCACGGCCCCAAAGGGGTGGGGCTGCTCTATCTGCGGCGCGGCACGCCGCTGCACAGTCCTGTCACCGGTGGTGGACAAGAAGCGGCGCTGCGCTCCGGCACCCACAACGTGGCGGCCATCGTGGGCTTTGCAGAAGCCTTCGAATTGGCGCAACGGGAAAGAGCAGCGAAGAACCAGCGGCTGTCGGCCTTGCGGGATCGGTTGGTGGCGGGGCTGCTGGCGGCGCTGCCCGAAGCGCGGCTGAGCGGTCACCCCACCGAACGGTTACCGGGTCATGTGTCGTTGCTGTTGGGGGCGGGGATCGCGGCCGACATGATGATCGCCGCGCTGGACATGGCGGGGATCGCGGCCAGCAGCGGCAGCGCTTGCGCCAGTGGCCGCAACGAGGCCAGCCACGTGCTGCGGGCGATGGGCGTGCCAGAGGACGAGGCCCTTTCAGCGCTGCGGCTGACGTTGGGCGATGGCACGACTGACGTCGAGATCGACCAAGTGATTGCGCAACTTCCGCCCCTGGTGGCGCGGCTGCGGGAGGTTGCCTTATGAGTGAACAGAAGATCGTTGAACGCAGCGCTTATCCCATTACGCGCCGCTCGCTAGGGGCGGACTTGGCCGCCTTGGGTGTGCGGACGGGGATGACATTGCTCGTCCACAGTTCGCTGAGCGCGTTGGGCTGGGTGGTGGGCGGGCCCGGGACGGTCGTGTTGGCACTGTTGGACAGTGTCGGTGGGTCGGGGACGCTGGTGATGCCCAGCTTCGCAGGGGACAATTCCGAACCCTCCCACTGGCAAAGTCCGCCCGTGCCCGAAGGGTGGTGGCCGATCGTGCGGGCCGAGATGCCCGCCTTTGATCCCGCGACCACCCCCACACGCGGCATGGGGCGCATCGCCGAGAGCTTCCGCACCTACCCAGGGACGGTGCGCGGCCCCCATCCGCAGAACGCCTTCGCCGCCTATGGGCCAGCGGCAGCCCAGATCGTCGCGCCCCATCCGCTCGCCAATTCGCTGGGCGAAGGCTCGCCCCTGTCACGTCTCTACGAGCGGGGGGCCTACGTGCTGTTGCTGGGGGTGGGGCACGGCAACAACACCTCGCTCCACCTGGCCGAAGACCGTGCCGACTTTCCGCGCAAGGCAACGATGACGCAAGGTTCGGCGATGCGCGTCGACGGGGAGCGGCGCTGGGTGACTTGGGAAGAGCTGGATTGGCGCGACGATGATTTCCCGTTGCTGGGCGCGGCCTTCGAGCAACGCCATGCCGTGTCGGTCGGCGCGGCGGGCCACGGCACCGCACGGCTGATGGCAATGCGCGACCTCGTTGATTTCGGCATCGTCTGGCTCAGCGAGAATCGTCGCTGACGGGGAGCTGGGGGAGCTGGGGGAGTTGGGGGAGTTGGGGGAGCTGGGGAGCTGGGGGAGCTGGGCACCTTGCGCTATCTAGCGTCGAAAGTCTCGCTCAAGCAATTCAAGAAGCATAAACGGGGGCCAAAGAAAGCTAGGCCGCCTCGTGCCTACTCTCCCAACCAGCCTCACGTCTCTACCTTCAAGCTCTTGATTGACCACGCTTGATCTCACCTTGAAAGGGCTGGTGCAAAGCAACCAATAATCGCAACTGCCACCTGCCTCAGAACCGAACCGATCTCTTCTGCGTTCTGCGTTGCACAGATGAGTGCAAAGCAACCAATAATCGCAACTGCCACCTGCTTCAGAACCGAACCGATCTCTTCTGCGTTAATTGCCCTGCGTTGCCGTTGCGTGTATACTGCTGTCTGTTAAACAACTCCATATCGTGCCGCCCTGCGAGCGGGAAGTCCGGTGTAGTCGTTGAGACGAGTCCGGCGCTGTCGCGCAACTGTGAGCCAGCCTTGCTGGTGAGCCAGATCTCCTTGGGGGCGGAGTCCTGCATATCCTTCGCGTAAAGGGTAGGGCGTTGAGTCGCTAACTGCACGCAACGAGCCTTCTTCCTATCGTGGAACGAAGGCTTTTTTGATGGCAGGCGCACGATGCACCGACGCGCCGAAGGTGCGTCAGAAAGGAATCGATGATGAAAAGGACTTTCATCGCGATGGTGGCCCTGTTGCTCTTTGCGTTCAGCGGGCTGACCACCTACGCGCAGGGGGATGCCGCTGCCGCCGCCTCGTGGATCGCCGCGCAGATCGGCGCGGATGGCGGCTTTGGCGATGGCTTCAGCGAGGGCAGCAGCCTGTCGGCCACGGTGGACGCCGTGCTGGCGGGCACAGCGGCGGGCCAAGATGTCTCGTCGTGGGGCAGCGACCGCTCCCCGCTCGACCTGATCGCGACCAACGCCGACCAAGCGGCCACGGTGGGGCTGCAGGCCAAGACCGTTTTGGCCGCGGTCGCCAGCGGGCAGGCGCCCCGTGATTTCGGGGGGGTCGATCTGTTGACGCCCCTCAACGATGCCTACGATGCCGACTCAGGCAGCTTCGGCGGCATGGTGACCGACCACGCGCTCGCCATGTTGGCTTGGCACGCGGTGGGGGAGGCGATTCCGACGGAAGCGGTCGATGCACTCAAGGCGCTGCAGGGCGAGGATGGCGGCTGGAGCTTTGATGGCAGCAGCCAATCGGACACCAACACGACCGGATTGGCGCTGCAGGCGCTTGCGGCGGCGGGCGATGCGGATGACAGCCAAGTGGTGAGCGCGGCGCTGGACTATCTGCGCGGCCAGCAGAACGAAGATGGCGGCTTCCCCTACCAGAACCCCAGTGATTTCGGCACCGAATCAGACGCCAACAGCACGGCCTGGGTGGTGCAGGGGCTGTTGGCCACAGACCAGTCGTTGGCCGATTGGAACGATCCGGTGGCCTTCTTGGCCTCTCTCCAGGGGGATGATGGGGCGTTGCAGTGGAAGGCCGACGTGCCGGGGGCCAACTTCTTGGCGACGGTGCAGGCCGTGCCCGCGCTGGCCCAGCGCACCTTCGTCGATCTGCCCGTTGTAGCAGCCGCGCAGCCCCCCACGGTGGGCGCTGCGGATGACGAGGCGACGACCGCCGAGACCGACGCCGTCGAGGGCGGCGCGGAAAGCGATGCCCCGACCGAGCTGCCGGAAACGGGCGAATCGCAGCCGCTCACGGCGCCGCTCTTCACCCTGCTGATCGGTGGGGCCGCGCTGCTGGCCGCTGCCGATCTGCGCCGCCGCGCCGCGTAGCCAAAGCCAACGCGAAGCCCGGGTTGCCCCGCGTTGCCCATCGCAGCGCGGGGCAGCGTTTTTTGCCCTGCGCGGTGGCGCGGCGCCAAAAGAGGCTAATGTCGCCACGATGCCCTCGACAGCGCTTCTTTTCAGGGCAGATTCGCGGCTGTCCTGCCGCTGCCCATCGTGATACAATCCCCCCAAACAACAAACCGTACCCAGACAACAAGGAGGTTGTAACCGTGGGGAGCTATCGTCCGACCACCTATATCGACTTTTCTATCGACAAGAATCGCGCGGCATTCGAGCAAGCGCTGGCGCAAGTGCGGAGTGAGTTCGGTCAGCATTATCCGATCCTCATCGGGGGCGAGGCGATCGAGCTAGAGACCACCTTCAGCTCGGTCAACCCCAACAATCCGCAGCAGGTTTTGGGCTATCTGTCCGAAGCGACGGTGGAACATGCCCAACAGGCGCTGGAGGTGGCGACCGACGCCTTCGAGCAGTGGAAGCGCGTCCCCGTCCGCGAACGGGCCAGCTATTTGCAGCGTGCCGCCGACCTGATGCTGGAACGTCGCCACTACTTTTCGGCATGGATGGTCTATGAAGTGGGGAAAAGCTGGGCCGAGGCCGACGCCGACACCGCCGAAGCGGTCGATTTCTTGAACTACTACGCCGAGCAGATGATCCGCCTTGACGAGAGCGCGGACGGGATGCTGGTGGATTACGCGCCGGAGCACAACGAGCTGCGCTACATCCCGCTGGGCGTAGGCGCGGTGATCGCTCCCTGGAATTTCCCCAATGCCATCCTCGTGGGGATGAGCAGCGCCGCCATCGTGGCGGGCAACACGGTGGTCAGCAAGCCCGCCGAGCCGTCGTCGATCGTTGGCTACAAGGCGCTGGAACTGTTCCGCGAAGTGGGGCTGCCCGCGGGCGTGCTGAACGTCTTGACGGGGCCGGGCCGCAGCATTGGGGCGCACATCGTCTCGTCGCCGCTGACCCGCTTCGTCGCCTTCACCGGTTCGCGCGATGTGGGGATCCGCATCTATGGTGAGACGGCCAAGGTGCATCCGGGTCAGAAGTGGTTGAAGCGAGCGATCTTGGAGATGGGCGGGAAGGATGCCGTGGTTGTGGACGAGACCGCCGATCTCGAATCCGCCGCACAGGGGATCGTCGCCAGCGCCTTTGGCTATCAGGGGCAGAAATGCTCGGCGGGGTCGCGGGCCATCATCGTGCGCGACGTCTACGAGACGGTCAAAGATCGCGTGGTCGAGCTGACCAGCGAGCTGACGCTGGGGCCGGTCGACGATGTCGAAAACTACATGGGCGCGGTCATCAATGAGGAAGCGTTCCAGAAGATCAGCGAGTACATCGAGATCGGCAAGGGGGAAGGGGAGCTGCTGCATGGCGGCACAGTGGCGAACGATCCGGAGACGGAGGGCTACCTGATCGCCCCGACCATCTTCGGCAACGTCTCCGACCAAGCGCGTATCGCCCAAGAAGAGATTTTCGGGCCGGTGCTGGCGCTCATTCCCGCCGAAGACTACGACGACGCGATCCGTATCGCCAATGGGACCGACTACGGGTTGACGGGCGCGATTTACAGCAACGATGATGAGCGATTGGCGCGGGCGAAAGACGACTTCCACGTCGGCAACCTCTATCTGAATCGCAAATGCACGGGCGCGTTGGTTGGGGTGCATCCCTTCGGCGGCTTCAATATGAGCGGCACCGATTCCAAGGCGGGCGGCCCCGACTACCTGCTCCTTTTCACGCAGGCGAAGTCGATCGCGACGAAAAAATAGCGCTCGAGGGTTGCGCCCTACGGCTGGAGGTAGAGCGAAACCTCCTTTTCTCGGGCAAGCGCAGCGACTATCCGTCCCCTTTCACCCACAAGCCGACATAGCAAGCGGCCCGTCCTAGTGACGGACCGCTTGCTTTTGGTCTGCGCCGATACCCTTACTTACGAACCGAAAATCACACGGGGTGGTGTGGGGTCCTTGCTGTACTGGATAGCGTGGATCTTCTGAACGACCAAGCGCAGGTCACGCTCCGCCTTGGCGTCGGGCAGGGCAAGTGCCTTCAGAAAAAGTAGCTTGGCCAGCGAGACCACGTGGTAGCGTTCTGCTTCGACCGCACCCACTGAGAGGGCGGCATAGTCGAAAAGCAGGATCGACCGCCAGAACTCGAACTCGCCGATGCTGACGCCCAGATCGCCGAAGAGGTCACGCTTGTGCTGGGGGTAGCGTGCCGCCAAACCCTCGTAATCCGCCGCGCTAACGACGAAATCGCTGTCGTCCCCCGCCGCGCGAAGCTGATAGTAGGCCATCGCTTGACCACCGATCAGCAGCGGCTTGGCAGCGAAAACGTGGTCGATCTGAGTAAGATCGATCGGACGACGCATCGGTCGTACTACTGCAGAATCGACGCGCCGCTGAGCAAGCGCTGTACGTCAAAGACGGTTACCAGCACCATCAGGCCCAACAGCAGCGCGATGCCGAGCAGGTGGACCAGCCCTTCCCGTTCGGGGCTGATTCGTTTGCCGCGCAACGCCTCCACGATGATGAAGAGCAGCCGTCCGCCATCCAGTCCGGGAATCGGCAGCAGGTTGAAGATGGCAAGGTTGACCGAGAGCAGCGCCATAAAGTTGAGAATGTAGTCGAGCTGACCGCTCTGCGCCACTTCGCCGGTGACCTGGAAGATGCCCACCGGCCCTGCCACGGGCACATCCTCGGATTGCCCCGTGGCAACATCGCGGATCAGCGACGCGAAAGCGCCAGAAATGCCGGTGGTGAGCGCCCAGGTGTTGCGCAGCCCGAAATCGACGGCCTGCAGCGGGTTGTAGCGCACCATCTCCCGTTGATTGGCGACCTGCACCCCGATGCGGGGCAACGCCTCTTCGTTGAGCAGCCGCGGCGTGACACTGATATCCATCAGCTCGCCGCCCCGTTCCACCGCCAACGGAATCTCTTGATCCCCAAACTGCTGAACCAGCGCGGTTAGTTGGTTCACATCGGTGACCCGCTGGTTGGCAACAAAGGCGATCTGGTCCCCGATGCGCAGCCCCGCTTGGTCGGCGGGGGCATTGTCTTCGACCATCAGCACTTCGATCAGTCCGGTGGGTGGCCCGTCCGGCACCCCCACGGCCATCGCTCCCCCCGCGAAAAGGAGGATTGGCAGCAGCAGATTCATGATCGGCCCCGCCAGCAGCACCCCCACCCGCCACGATTTGCTCTTCGCGGCGAAGCTGCGGGGATCGGCCTCTTCTTCGCCGTTCTCGCCGACCATTCGTACAAAGCCGCCCAGCGGCAGCCAGTTCAGGGTGTACTCGGTCTCGCCCTTCTTGAAGAGCGTCAGCATCTTGGGAGGAAAGCCGAAGCCAAACTCTTCCACTTTGATCCCGGCCCACTTGGCAACGGCGAAGTGGCCCAGCTCGTGGACGAAGACAAGCACCCCCAGAATGAGGATGAAGGCGACAATTTTGAAGGCTCCGGAAGAGAGAAAAGCAAGTATATCCGGCATGGACATCTCCTACAGCATCATGTCGCCGTCGCCTCTGCCCGTCAACAGGGCACGTGAAGGGCCGACGAACGACCTTGGGTCGATAATAAGCGTAGCGGTTAAGTATAGACGGAGTATGCGTCGATTCCAAGGGGATTTTGTGTTGGATGGGAGCTGGGGAAACTGAAGGAGCTAGCGGGGAGGGAGCCACGCAGCTTGACGGCGCGTCAATGGTGAATCGCAGCGTTGCCCCCTCGCCAACCTCTCTCGCTCTGCCCGTCGCCCGTGTGCGCTTTGTCGCGCTCTTCCCCCATCATCTTTGCAACGCACCCGCCCCACGAAGGAGGCCCCATGTGCCGCAACATCAGAGCACTCTACAATTTCGAACCAGCCGCGACCCCTGCGGAGATCGAGGAGGCCGCGCTCCAGTTCGTTCGCAAAGTGAGTGGCTATCGCAGGCCCTCTGCGGCCAACGAAGCGGCCTTTGATCAGGCCGTGGCCGAGGTCAGTGCGGCGGTACACCGCTTACTCGAAGGGTTGACGACGAGTCGCCCGCCGAAAGACCGCGAAAAGGAGCAGCGTAAAGCCAGGGAACGGGCTGCGAAACGGTATCGCGGCTGAGCGGCGTTGATGGAGAATGGCGGCTCCGGGCCGCCCTCTTGCGCGACATAACCTTTATAGCAGACGCGGATGATGGAACTCGCCAACACTTCGATTCAGCTCGGCTTTTTCGTCTGCCAAGTGGTGGCGGTCGTGAGTCTAATAGAGAAATCAGGTAGAAATAGTAGAAAGAGCTTTGAGTAGCGGAAGGTTGAAATCATCAAGCAGAGAAGAAGGAAAGTTGGTTGAAGTGAGATGATCTAGCCATCTGTCGCTCAAATCAGTAAGGCGCGTGGTGGTGTGATTGTGACTCTGCGCCGCCCGCACGGCTTTCCAGACATGCTCCTGTGGATTGAGGTCAGGCGCTGCCGTCGGCAAGCGCATCAATTCTAAGCGCGGGTTATCAGCAACAAGCTGGCGCACCGCCTCGCCTTGATGCCAAGGTGCGCGATCCCAAAGCATAACGATGGGGACATCGGGATAGTGGTCTAGCACCTGCTGCAGGTGTTCAGCCGTGGTAACTGAATTGCAACGCGCCGCCTTCATCGCGATCTCTTCGCCCGTCAAAAGGTTGAGAGTTCCATAGAAGTGTTGGCACTCGCGGTTGGCAGCTATCTTGACAACGGGCGTTTGTCCTAGTGGTGCCCAGACATGAGTGGTGGTCGCTTGTAAGTAAAGGGCGGCCTCATCCTCGGCTAAAAAGAGGGTCTGTGGTGCTTCCAAATAGCAATCCACCACCTTTTTTTTCCAACGCGGCAGAATACTCTGCCACGTCGTTTTCACTCCGTGATTGGTAGACACCGCTACTTTTCTGGTAGCTGAAGCGGCATTCCTTGAACAAGGCGCGATAGGATGTGAGGCTATCATAGCGCAGTCTGGATGGCAATGGCCCTGATGGTCGCCACGCGCTTGTGGCTAGGTGGCGTGATCAGTGCCAAGCGTGACAAGCCATTGATTGCCGAGTTGATGGGCAAGGTACGGGGCATGGCGCTGTACCGTCCGTTGCTGATCGCGGTCGATGGCTTCAGTAGCTACGTGAGCACCACGCGCGATGCCTTCCGTAGCAAAGTACCGCGCTGGGGCGTAGGGGGACGCTGTAGACTACGCGCTTGGGATGATATTGCGATTGTACAAGTGGTGAAGGGCGGTGCCGCTGCGTTCATTGAGCGACGCATTGTGCAAGGCAACCCGGCCCGTGTTGCAGAGCTAATCGCCACATCACAGGGCGCAGGCGGCATCAACACGGCTTACATCGAGCGACTCAATGCCACCTTCCGCAGCTGCCTGTGTTGGCTGACGCGCCGTACGCGCTCACTGGCCCACCAGCACCAAACGCTTTGGGCTGGCATGTATGTAGTCGGCTGTCTCTACAATCTGTGTGACTATCATGCCAGCTTGCGGGTTGAACTGCACATGGTGCGTGGCAAGCGCCGCTGGTTACAGCGCACGCCTGCGATTGCGGCTGGCCTCACCGATCACCCATGGTCGCCGCTTGAACTGTTCGCCTACAAAGTTCCACCGCCACGCTGGCTACCTCCCAAGCAACGCGGACGGCGCTCCAAACAGATGCGCCAGACCATCCAAAAGTGGGCCGCTTAGGCTCCACGCTTAAGTGCAGCGCTACCGCGCACCGTTTCATACGAAATGCTCTCCACGATGTCTAGGCTGACCATCTGGTCGGCGAGCAGTTGCAACGTCCAGCGACCATAGCCCACTGGGGGGGTGCCCAGTCGCATCGCAATCAATTGGGCTTCGCCCTCGCCGTCAAGCTTGCGTGACCGGGAAGGTCTTATGCTACAATGTGATATGGGTAACTAGGACAAAGTAAGAGGCGCATCATGACATTCAAAGATATCGTTGCAGAGGTCCCACAGCTTTCGGTCGAAGAGCGGTATAGCTTGATTACCATTCTTCATCATTCGCTGGACGAGGTGCGGAGTGCGAAGACGCTCATTGGAGAAGATACGGAGCATCCCTCATCAATTTTGGCGTTGCGTGGCTTTCTCAAAAAAGAGGGGGCGCCGCCCACGGATGACGAGCTAAAGGACGATTACGTCGTCTATCTCATGGAGAAATATGGCTAATGCGCGTACTACTGGATACGAACGTTCTGCTCGACTTTTTCCTTGCGCGTGAACCATTCGTTGACAAGGCGACGGAACTAATAGAACTTCATGAACAGGGAGGCTATGATGGATATGTCTCGGCCATCACACCTGTCAATCTCTTTTACATCACACGTAAGATGAAGGGAATTGAGGGAGCAAAAGAGATCGTTACGATAACCCTAGCAACCTTTGGGATCTGTCCTATCACTGCTCCAGTGCTCGAAGCAGCAGGGTTGCTTCCGATGAAAGACTACGAAGATGCTGTACAACATGCCAGTGCTGCCGTCCTCCACCTGGATGCCATCGTAACGCGCAATCACAAAGATTATGGTGGCGCTACGCTAGCTGTCTATGAGCCAGCAGGCTTCCTCGCACAGTTCCAGCAACCTCCGCAAGACGACGCGCTTGATAAATAACACTCCCCAATTTTTGATCATGATACCCCTTCCCCACTGGGACGATATCTTGCGGTGCGAGCGAAAGTTCACGTTCCACCGATCAGTAGACAGACGCGGACCCCCGGAGGCGTAGCCGGATAGTACCTGCTGCTTGCGCGGCAATAACCAGCGAAAGAGCCAATGTTGGCAACGATGCGAGACGAGGACCAGAAGATGCTGGTGGAGGGGTGGGCAAATGTATTAGTCGGAGATTTGCTCGAGGCAAATTACGGTAAGGGCTTACGGCAAGCCGATCGAGTCGTGGAAGGGGACATTCCAGTCTACGGCTCAGGAGGTATAGTCCGACGACACGACGTGCCCTTAACTTCAAAACCGTCTCTCATCATTGGTCGCAAGTGCGCGGCTGGATCAGTCTATCTTTCACAGACCCCCTGTTGGCCCATCGATACCGTCTACTTTATTGAGTTCGATAACGAGGTGCGTTTGAAATATTGCTACTATCTTCTTGGCTATTTGAACCTCGGTACTCTTGATACCTCTACGGCAATTCCTAGTTTACGACGGGATGATCTGTATGCGCAGCAGGTGCCCCTCCCCCCCTCGCCGAGCAGCGCCGTATCGTGGAGGCCATCAAGGTCCAGTTCACGCGGCAGGCGGGGGTGCAGGCGCTGGAGCGCGTGCAGCGCGGTCTGTAACGCTACAAGGTCTCCGTCTTCAAGGCGGCGTGCGAGGGACGCCTAGTGCCGCAGGACCCCACCGACGAGCCCGCCGACCAGCTCCTGGAGCGCATCCTCGCCGAGCGGCGCGCGCAGTGGGAGGCGGAGGCGTGGCAGAAGGAGATCAAGCGGGCACAGAAGAAGGCGGCGCAGGCCCAGCGCAAAGTTGAGGGTCGCCCATACCGCATCCGCGACATGGAGCCGGGGGAGTGGCTCAGCCTGCCGGAGGAGGAGTACGCGCCCTACTTGCCGAAGAATGATAAGTGGAAGCGCAAGCACGACGTGCCGCAGCCACCGGATACTGATGATCTGCCGGCGCTGCCGGAGAGCTGGGTGTGGACTAACTTTCTATCTGTCACGATAGATGGACCACAAAATGGACTCTACTTGCCTCAAGAGCAGTATGGAGCTGGGGTGCCAATTCTGCGAATCGACGACTACCAGTTTGGTTGGAGTCTCACTGCTGAGGAGATGCAAAAAGTAACCGCTTCTGAAGCTTGGACTTTTGACAAAAGCATAGCCAGTCGCGGGGGCAAGATTTGCCAAAAAGGAGGAACTGCGCCAGAAGTAGAGTATGGACATTACTCAATACACTACCGCGTTGGAGCAGTTCCGAACCACATTGTACCAGAGTTTTGCGAATCGCGCAGACACGCTGCTGGAGCTGGTGGATGCGCTGTGCAGCTACCCGGAGGCAGAGTCGGTGGTGGCCTATAGCCTGGCCCCTGTGTTTCGGCGCAGCTATTCGACCCTCTCCAAGGCGCTGGCGGCGCTAGACCTGGCAGAGTTAACGCTGGCGCAGCTGCTGCAACCTTATCTGCCGCGACCGCGCCAGCGTCCCTTCTGGCTGTTGTTAGTGGATGTGACGGCGCAACCACGACCCTATGCCCAGCTCTTAGCTGACCGTGGGATGGTCTATGCGCCGCCCGTGGTGAAGGGCAACAAGCCGGTTACCATCGGGCATCAGTATTCCACGGTCGCGCTAGGTTTGGAGCCAGAAGCGGGTGTCTCAAGCAGTTGGGTCTTGCCCCTGCTGACGCAGCGCGTCGCCACCGATGCCGACAAAGAGGGGGTGGGGGCCGCGCAGATTGAGGCCTTGCTGGCCGACGAGCGGCTGCCCTTTGGCGCGGAGCTGTGCGTGGAAGTCGGCGACAGCAGCTACAGCAAGCCCGCCTACCTGCATGCGCACCGCCATCATGCGCATCTGGTCACCATAGCGCGTGTGCGCAGCAACCGCACCTTCTACTATCGGTACGTGGCGGATGAGGCAGCGGCCCCCAGCGCTGGCCATCCCACGTGGTACGGTGAGGCATTCAAGCTCACCGACCCTGAGACGTGGACCCCGCCGCCTGAGACGTTAACCTGGTGGGAGAGCAGTCGGCGCGGCAAGCGCCAGCGCGTGGAGATTCAGGGCTGGCACAACCTACTGATGCGCGGTAAGCACACGCCGCAGCGCCTGCCCATGCAGCACTATCCGTTCACGCTGGTGCGCATCATGCGCTACGACGAGGCAGGCAATCCGCTCTACCAGCGCCCGCTGTGGCTGCTCGTGATGGGCCAGCGACGCGGCGAGTTGAGCCTGCAGCACATCTATGACGCCTATGCCGCGCGCTTCGACATCGAACACTTTTTCCGCTTTGGCAAGCAGAAGCTGCATATGGCCGACTTTCAGACGCCGGACGTGGCCCCGGAAGCGAGCTGGTGGCAGCTGACGCATATCGCCTACGCTCAACTCTGGATGGCGCGGCATATCGCCCAAGCGTTGCCGCGGCCCTGGGCGCGCAACCTGCCCGCCCTGAAAGCGCGCTGTCTCTCGCCTACCTTGGTACAGCGCGACTTCGGACGAATTATTCGGCAGTTGGGGACACCGGCCCAAGCGCCCAAACCACGCGGTATTGCACCTGGGCGGTCGAAGGGCACGAAATTGCCCCCACGACCACGCCAAAAGGTCATTATCAAGGGCCGCCCAAGCGCCAAAGCTGCCTGATTACAAGGCGTTGCCGCCCTTATTAAGGTGCGCGCTCAACTCAACTTCTGTTGAGCCATATCCGTTTGTCAAAAGTCCAACCGTCAATTCGCGCGAGACAAACCTAATCTCACCCCCCGATATTTTTTGTCACTCGGCCTCCCTAATATTCAAGCTCACGGCCCAAAGTGATAAGGGTTAGTGCGATGGCTTCACCTGCTTGTTCCAGCTTGTCAGGGGATAGTATTTCAATCATATCCTGTGCGGTACGAGCTGTTTCTTCCCAACCTTGCCAATGGGGACGCACAGTCGGATATTTCTCGCTCTCTCCCGTAAATTGAGCCCTATAATCGTAGAGTAAGCTCAGGTTCAGTTGCTCGGCTTCGATTGACGCAGCCACACCCATCCTCTTAGCTGAGCGTTCAAGTAATTCCGCAATCCGAACTCCCCCCGCACTCGAGACGATTAACCCTTTCCCATCACCCGCACCAAGCCCACGCAGATAGACAACCGATTGTATGTCGAAGGCGCTGGCAAAGCCCTGGCGCGCCGTCAAGAACTGTTCGACATCGTGATCCGCCGCCCGCCAGCCACTATTGACCCAACCCTCGCCGCTATAGGCCACAAAGAGGAAGCTTCGGTGAGCATTGTAATCGCTTATGTTCAAAGCGCGAATAATTTCTAACATGAGAGCGACTCCACTCGCATTGTCGTTCGCGGCAGGGGTCGGCGGTTGCCCCGGCACTATCGGTGGACTGTCGTAAGGTGCAAGTACTAATACTAACTCATCATTTAAGTCCTCTCTACTGCCTGGCAGGTGGCCGATGACGTTGACGATTTCTTGTTCATCACGCTGCGTTGAGACTGAAAGCGAGACCTCAGTCGGTATCAATAGTGTGAAAATCTCCTCTTCCCCCAATGCATCACGACGTGAGATCAAAGAATCAGTGTTTTCGCCGCTTTCCGCAAGGAGTCGGTTAGCCGTTTCTAGTGTGATCCAGAAGATAGGGCTCTGTTCATTGTTCTCCGGATAGCCACAGCTGACTGCACTGCGCGGGGAGTAGCTGTATTCGCGAGCAATATTATGTGTCTGATCTGTCACAATCAAAATGGCCTGATGGGGTGCAAATAGTGCATAGGACAAATCCGCCTCATCAAGCAGCAGTAATACATCATCCTCACTGTCCAGGCTGCTCAGTGCAGAGGCAAAATGTTGCCAATCTCGACTTGGATCTTTTTCGGTATCTGCAGCTAAGACAATCCGCACCTTACCCTCCCCACTACCACTTATTTGGTAGTTAGCAGGATAGGGCGCGTAATCCTCCCTATAGGTCAAGCTATCAACGCCGCCGATAACGCTCATAAGCGGCGGGGAGTCAAGAACGGAATACTGCCGGGTATCCGTCTGGAAATAACTGAGATCCTCCCCGCCACCTTGCAATCCTAACACCTTGAATTCATCCGCGATATAATTAGCTGCATCTCGCATTCCTTTACTGCCGAGTGCCCGATTTCCAAAGGTAGGATCGCTCAGATTCTCGGCTTGTGCGAGCGCTTGTTTCCCATCAACAATGCTTGCTTGTTGCTTGTAGGTGGCAATCGGACCTATGTTGTCGCGCGCCCATCCAACCGCAAAAAAGATGAGCAGCGCCGCCACAAGCATATAGCGATTAAAAAGGAGACCTGCGTGGAAGCGGCCTTGATCAGTCAACCGGCGTAAACCTTCGCCAAGCAGGTTGAAGCCAAGGATCGAAATGAAAAATGCGGCTGCGGGATAGATTGCCACCCACGGTGATGCAAATGCGCGTCGACGTGCATCACTGAGTAGCGACCCCCATTCGGGGATATCAGCAAAGAAGCCTACGCCTCCATAAAAGACTCCGCCCCCGATGAAGATATTGAGGAAACCCAATTCACCCAATAGCATGAGAACCGCACCCATTTCTAATGCAGAAAATGCAATCAGCGTGGGCAGCAAATTGGGGAAGAGATGGCGCAGTAAAATGCGCGGCGTGGTCGCGCCGACCGCGCGGGCGCTCTCAATCCAGGGAAGGGGACGCATAGCGATGGTTTCGCTGCGAACATATTGCATGGTCTCACCCCATCCTACGACGCAAAAGGCTATTACGAAAGGCATCATTCCTTTGCGGATGTCCAATGCTAGGATCAGTAACATAGCCAATAGCAGTGTCGGGAAGGCCGCGATCACCTCAGCAGAACCGCTAATAACTCGCTCTACCCAACTACCATCCCACCAGCCTGCAACCGCACCGAGCAAAGTCCCCACCATTAGTCGCGCCCCCATCGCCAAGAGCGCGAGGGTTAGGGTTTGTTGTGCTCCTACTAATACCAAACTTAGAATATCTCGTCCCAGCAAGTCTGTACCCCACGGAAATCGCGGCTGTGGTGGCAGCGGTGGTCGCTGAATGGCTCCCCCTTGGATGTCGACCGCAATCAAGGCGTAAGGACTGCGCGGTGCAAGCGTAGGCCCAAAGAAGTAGAGGATGGCAAGGCCAATGACGATCAAACTACCAACGACCAATGGCAGGTTGAACATGCCACGCAATCTTCGATCTCTGCGTCGAATAGGTTTCGTCACGGTATTAGATAAAGAACCTTCGCCAGCCGTGAGGAGATCGCGGAAGGGGTCGGGCTCGGAGGGGCGTATGCGTCTTGCCCACCATTGGCTTAGCGGGTTGTTGAGGATCAGTTCTTGTAAGGTTTCTATGATGTCGCGGGCCCTCGACCGTCTCGGGCTGCCCATGCTCTGATCTACTTGGCTCTCTTTCAACCGTGGATCAATTGATCGGTAGCTGGCATCGAGTAGCAGGTTCACGCTCACAATAATCATGCCAAATGCCACTACCAGTGGCAGTGTAAGGTTGTCGTCCTGGCGGGCGATACTCTTAACTAATAGAGAAATTGGTTAGAAGTGGTATAATGAAGGGATGAGCAAAAAAAGACAACTCCTAGACGAAGCAAAGCAAGAAGAATTGATGCGCGCCTATCAGAATACCAACAATGGGCCGCTACGGACCCGCTATCAAGCGGTGCGATTGTATGGAATGGGCTATAAAGTCGACGAAATCCTTACCATTACCGGCTGCAGTGTAAGCCGTCTGCGTGCTTGGTATGCGAAATATTTGGCCGATGGGCTGAACGCTTTGATCGATCAACGCCAAGGCGGGAATCACTATCGCCTGAGTGCCGAGCAGAAAGCAGAACTTAGCGAGCGCTTGCAACACTACACGCCCGCCCAGCTGTTTGGCACAAAGGCGGCCACCAGTGACGGTCAGTTTTGGAGTGTGCCTGATTTGGCAGCCGCCATTGAACGCTGGTACGCGGTGCGCTATGATAGCCTCACATCCTATCGCGCCTTGTTCAAGGAATGCCGCTTCAGCTACCAGAAAAGTAGCGGTGTCTACCAATCACGCAATGAAAATGACGTGGCAGAGTATTCTGCCGCGTTGGAAAAAAAAGGTGGTGGATTGCTATTTGGAAGCACCACAGACCCTCTTTTTAGCCGAGGATGAGGCCTGCCTTTACTTACAAGCGACCACCACTCATGTCTGGGCACCACTAGGACAAACGCCCGTTGTCAAGATAGCTGCCAACCGCGAGTGCCAACACTTCTATGGAACTCTCAACCTTTTGACGGGCGAAGAGATCGCGATGAAGGCGGCGCGTTGCAATTCAGTTACCACGGCTGAACACCTGCAGCAGGTGCTAGACCACTATCCCGATGTCCCCATCGTTATGCTTTGGGATCGCGCACCTTGGCATCAAGGCGAGGCGGTGCGCCAGCTTGTTGCTGATAACCCGCGCTTAGAATTGATGCGCTTGCCGACGGCAGCGCCTGACCTCAATCCACAGGAGCATGTCTGGAAAGCCGTGCGGGCGGCGCAGAGTCACAATCACACCACCACGCGCCTTACTGATTTGAGCGACAGATGGCTAGATCATCTCACTTCAACCAACTTTCCTTCTTCTCTGCTTGATGATTTCAACCTTCCGCTACTCAAAGCTCTTTCTACTATTTCTACCTGATTTCTCTATAAGAGGGCACCTGCCCCATTCCAACCGAAGAAGATTTCAACCACGGGTAGACTACTAAGCGAGAACCGGAGTGAGATGCCAACCGTTGTGAGTATCGGGATCAGTGCATTGCGTAACGTATGACGCACAAAGATGAGTGGCTCGCTCAACCCTTTTGTACGTGCCATACTAATGAAATCTTTACCTTGAATATCCTGCAGCGACAATGCACTAACTCGCGCTATTTGGGCAATGGGACGTGCCGCCAAAACAAGGGCTGGTAGAATGATGTGCGAATCCCACCCAAAGCCGCCGACCGGCACCAGAAGATCGCCCGTTATATCCTGCCATCTCAACACGAAGCGCTGTAGTAGAATGATTGCGAAGAAGCTGGGAATCGAGATGCCGATCAGTGAAAGCAACATGCCGAGGAGAGCACCTGGTCCGTTCTGCCAACGGGCCGTTATCATCCCTAGCGGGACGCCAATGAGAACCGCAAAAAATAACGAAGCACCAAGTAGTACAAGACTCTTGGGAAGAGCCTCTTGCACTGTAGGCCAGACTGCAACCGGAGCACGCGTCAAGCTACCTGCCTCGGTAAGTCCAAGATCACCCGTTGCCAAACGTTGAAAATACCTCGGTGTTTCTTGTGCTGTGCGTTGCAGGGCATCAGTCCAACCATCGCCACGAGCCAATGCCAACAATACATAGGTAAAGGCAACTAGGCAGACCAAAGTGAACGCCGCTATGGCAAGACGGGGCAAGAGTGTCTTCAGGGAGGCGATTGTACGCTTCATGGTCATTCGCTCCGGCGTTGTGGCGGTAAGGCAAGTCTCAGTACTTTAAAAATAACGCCCGATCTGACACACTTTAGGAGTAATACCAATTTGAACTGGGAGGAGTGCATTGTCTAGGGTGAAATCACCTCTATAATGCAACCCTCTCAATCCGATTTGGTATAAGAAGCCAAGCAGTGAATCAGATCGGAGCGCAAAATGGATGATAAACAAAGTCTTGATTAAAGGCTTAAACCACTGCCTCAGGCAGTGGAATAGGTAATGGTTGTACCAGTGTATTGAGAATGACGAGTATCATGAATCAACCTGGAAGGTGCGAAACTAACAGGAGATTCATAATGACTCGTCAATTCAAGAAGTTATCGCATTCGCTGTACGAGTGCAAATACCATGTGGTGTTTTGTCCGAAGTATCGATATCGAATACTACAAACAGAAGTACGGGCGTATGTCACGCAGCAGGTGTATGTGCTGTGTGAGCAAAAAGACGGAGTGGAAGAGTTGGAGATGAACGTACAGGCCGATCACGTGCATCTGATACTGTCGGTACCGCCAAAGTATGCGGTCTCGACAGTAATGGGCTTTCTGAAAGGGAAGCTGGCACTGCGAATGTTCGACCAGTTTCCAGAACTGCGGAGACGGTACTGGGGCCAGCACGTATGGTCGCGTGGGTATTGCGTAAGTACGGTGGGCTTAGACGAAGAGCGCATCCGCAAATACGTGGCATGGCAAGAGAAAAAAGGTCAGGACGCTGAGCAAGGACGACTGTTTGACTAACCATCCCCTTCAATAGAACCGTAATAGCGCACCTTCCAGGGCTAACATTCAAGCCACCGCCTCTGGCGGTGGTCATTGACTTTAAGCAAGTTCGCAGCAGTTTTCAGGCATTGATGGAAGAGAGTGGGTTTGAAGCCCAGAGCGATAACTTGACATCTGAGAAATTGGGGGATGTACTAGGGTTGGCAGCGGTAACGCAAGGAACGATTCACAGCGCGACGACATCATTGGAAGATGTGCCAACGAGTGCCACCGTGTTGAACCCTCTGCGGACAGGGTGGTTAGACCAAGTCTCGATCGAAGCACTCAATGACCAACTCAATGAGCGCTTGGTTAGTCAACTGCCTTCGGGAATTGTGGGCAAGCGACTGCCTACCTGTTCGCGGTCGGGGTCAGCATCGGGGCGCGATCGAGTAGCTTCGCCCCCCTACGGTTTTTACGCCGTGGCCCGGCGTTGGCGATACTGCAACGCTTCCGCGATGTGTGCGGTGCCGATCACGGGCTGACCGTCGAGGTCGGCGATGGTGCGGCCAAGTTTGAGGATGCGATGATAGGCCCGCGCCGAAAGCTGCATCTGGCGGACCGCCGCCTTCAACAGGAGTTGGCTCTCCTTCTCGATGCGACAGAACTGTCGTATCTCCGCTGTTCCCATGTCGGCGTTGCACCACAGATGGGGCAGGTGCTCCAAACGCCCCTGTTGAATCCTGCGTGCCGCTTCCACTCGGCCTCGGATCGTGGCCGACGGCTCACCGAGCCGATCCGACGCGAGTTTCTCCCACTCGACACGAGGCACTTCGATATGGATATCAAAGCGATCCATCAGTGGACCAGAGATGCGCTGCTGGTAACGCAGTACGGTCGATGTCGAGCAGGTACATTCTCGAATGGGGTCAGTTGCGTACCCGCAAGGACAGGGATTCATGGCGCCAACGAGCACGAAATTGGCCGGAAAGGTGAGCGATCCGCGTGCGCGTGAGATCGTGATCAACTTGTCCTCTAGGGGTTGTCTCAGGGTTTCCAATGTCTTCGTCCCGAATTCGACCAGTTCGTCGAGAAAGAGGACCCCCTTGTGGGCCAGCGAGATTTCTCCTGGCCGGGGCCATGTGCCGCCCCCCACCAAACCGGCATGGGAAATGGTGTGATGGGGTGCCCGAAAAGGGCGATGGCGCATCAACGGCAAATCGGGGGGAAGCTGATCGGCCACACTGTAGATGCTGGTAATTTCGAGTTGTTCCTCGAGCGTCATCTGCGGCAAGATCGACGGCAGCGATCGTGCCATCAAGGTCTTGCCCGTCCCGGGCGGTCCGCTGAAAAGTACGTTATGTCCGCCTGCCGCTGCAACTTCTAACGCGCGTTTGGCATGTTCTTGGCCCTTGATCAGGCTAAAGTCCGACTCATAATCGAGCGGCGAGCGTTGGTGATCCAGCGGGACGATGGGGTCAACCGGTTGGCGTTCTTTCAGCCCGTTCAAATGATCGATCAATTCGCGCAGGGAACTGATCGCATAGACCTTTACATCTGGGATGAGGGCGGCTTCCGGGGCATCAACCGCCGGAACGAAGAGCCGTTGGACATGTCGTTGCCGCGCCAACATCGCCAGCGGGAGGATCCCGCTTACATGCCGAACCGCGCCATCCAAAGACAGCTCGCCGATCACCATGGCGCTGTTGATCTCACAATTCAACTGACCGGTTGCCAAAAGCAGGCCAAGGGCGATAGGGAGATCATAGACAGGGCCTACTTTTCGGATATTGGCGGGGGCGAGATTCACCGTCAAGCGCTGGCGCGTGAAATAGCAGCCGCTGTTTAGCAGGGCAGAACGAACGCGCTCCACACTTTCTCTGACGGCGGCGTCGGGCAACCCCACCACAGTGACACGACCCGCCTGCCCGCGTGTCACATCCACTTCGACCGTCACGGGTACGCCATCTAGTCCCACAATGGCACAACTTTGTACCGTCGCAAGCATCTTTTTTCTCCGATTTGTTTGCAACGCCGTAGATTCCCCGACGAACAGAGATGGCCGCCGCCGAGGCCCGGGCGTGAGATCGACCTCGACCGCGATGGGCAGCGCCGCTCACCCTGCGACGGCAGAGCGCTGCCCCGTGGTCAGCTTCGCATCCCCCTCGCAGCGCGCCGTTCCCATTCAAGGGTTGGGCATCGTGTTGGCCTCGTTCCCACAAGGAGAACAACGGCGACCGGCGAGGGAATGACGGTTGGCTGGAGGAATGGTGGAGTTATGGGAGAGTTTGGGGGCTGGCGCTAAGCGTCAAGCGTTCTGCGCCCTGCGTTACGCAGACGACCCCACAGCCCGCAACCATCCCGACCATCACCCGCCTGAAAGTCGAACCGCTCGGCCTCAATAGGCTTGACAGAAGGGCGACATCCGCTACACTAAACGGGCTGGGATTGCCGGCGTAGCTTAATGGCAAAGCAACCGCCTTGTAAGCGGTAGAGTGGGAGTTCGACTCTCCCCGCCGGCTTGATGGGTGGGTGTAGCCGCCCCGCCAAATTGACAAAACGGCGGGCTGCGGTACAATACCCAAGTTCGTGGGTCCGTGTCCCGAGCGGCAAAGGGGGCTGACTGTAAATCAGCTGCGTAAGCTTCGCAGGTTCGAGTCCTGCCGGGCCCACTTTTTTCATGCCTCCGTAGCTCAGGGGTAGAGCGCATTCTTGGTAAGAATGAGGTCACGAGTTCAAATCTCGTCGGAGGCTCTGCAAAGCTCTCATCATTGAGGGCTTTTTTGTTGTCTTTGGGCCGAGCGCAAAGGGACGGCGCTTTGGCCTGGGTTGAAGCCAGTGGCGCGACAGGGACGCGAGGGTCTTTTCCTCTGATGCGTGTCGACATTGCCCTACAACGTTATGATCGATCTCTTTCACCGAGCGCCCCAAACTTCCACCTCTTGACTCGGGCTTCCGCCCTGAAATTCTGCCCACCACTTTTGACAGAAAAGGCCCTTTCTTCTATAATCCTGCGTCGATAGCGGTCTCTGGATGCAGCGGGGGCCGCTTTTAAGTGGGTTTAAGTCGCGCCCCGACATTCTTTTTGGACGGATTGTTGCGGATGCAGCGATCTCAACATCTATATCAGAGTGAATGGCGCTTCTGCGAAGAGGCGGCCACGTCAGGAGGAAGAGCTACTCATGGCAAAGGAAAAATTCGTACGAAACAAGCCGCACGCGAACATCGGCACGATCGGGCACGTGGACCACGGCAAGACGACGCTGACGGCGGCGATCACCAAGACGCTGTCGAAGAAGGGCTGGGCGGACTTCTCGGCCTTCGACCAGATCGACAATGCGCCGGAAGAGCGCCAGCGCGGGATCACGATTGCGATCTCACACGTGGAGTATGAGACGGCCAACCGCCACTACGCGCACGTGGACTGCCCGGGCCACGCCGACTACATCAAGAACATGATCACGGGGGCGGCGCAGATGGACGGCGCGATTCTGGTGGTCTCGGCGCCGGACGGGCCGATGCCGCAGACGCGCGAGCACGTGCTGCTGGCGCGGCAGGTGGATGTGCCGGCGATGGTGGTCTTCCTGAACAAGGTCGACATGATGGACGACGAGGAGCTGCTGGAGCTGGTGGAGATGGAGCTGATGGAGCTGTTGGAAAGCTACGAGTTTCCGGGCGAAGAGACGCCGATCATCCGCGGCTCGGCGCTGCAAGCGCTCAACGAGACGAGCGACGATCCGGAGGCGGCGGCGTATGCGCCGATCTGGGAGCTGATGGCGGCGGTGGACGACTTCATTCCGACGCCAGAGCGCGAGACGGAGAAGCCGTTCCTGATGCCGGTGGAAGATGTCTTCTCGATCAAGGGACGGGGGACGGTGGTGACGGGGCGGATCGAGCGCGGGACGGTGAAGGTGGGCGAGCAGGTGGAGATCGTGGGGCTGAAGCCGACGGCGACGACGACGGTGACGGGGGTAGAGATGTTCCACAAGATGCTCGACCAGGGTCAAGCGGGCGACAACGTGGGCGTGTTGCTGCGCGGCGTGGGGCGTGAGGATGTGGAGCGGGGACAGGTGTTGGCGAAGCCGGGTTCGATCACGCCGCACACGAAGTTCGAGTCGGAAGTGTACGTGCTGAAGAAGGAAGAGGGGGGCCGGCACACGCCGTTCTTCGACGGCTATCGGCCGCAGTTCTACATGCGGACGATGGACGTGACGGGCAGCATCAAGCTGCCGGACGGGGTAGAGATGGTGATGCCTGGCGACAACATCAAGATGACGGTGGAGCTGATCGTGCCGGTGGCGATGGATCAGGGCAGCCGCTTCGCGATTCGCGAGGGGGGCCGCACCGTCGGCGCGGGCGTCATCAGCAAGGTCTTGGCATAAGCCACGATACCCCGACGGCTGTCCCTCGGATAGAGACGAGATAAGGTGCGGGAGGGGGCCATACGCCCCCTCCTAATTTTCGGAAAGCAGGATGAATCATGGCAAGAAAAAAAGTACGGGATGTGATTACGCTCGCTTGTACTGAGTGCAAAGAACGTAACTACGTCAGCCAGAAGAACCGCCGCAACGATCAGCAGCGACTGGAATTGAACAAGTATTGCCCGCGATGCCGCTGTCACCGGATGCATCGCGAGACCAAATAACGTCACAAGGGGACGAGCATGGCTAACGCAGTAGAGCCGCGCGAGCAGAACGCTGTAGCGCACTATCTCGAAGAGGTCCGTTCCGAGATCAGCAAGGTGGTCTGGCCCACGCGGGAGCAAGTGATCAACCTCTCCATCGTTGTGATGACGGTGGTGGTGACGATGGCGATCTTCTTTGGAATCGCGGACCTTCTCTTTGGGGAGCTTGTTAAGGGTATTCTTAACCTGCTGGGTTAAGCGGCCAGAAAGGATCAGATGTGAATCAGCCTACGGCAGACGACATAGAGGCGCAGGTCGAAGACGAAGCCGCAGAGCAACCAGCGACGGCGACCGATCCCAACCGCAATTGGTACGTCATCCACAGCTATTCCGGCTACGAAAACAAGGTGAAACACAACCTTGAGAGCCGGATCGAATCGATGGGAATGGGCGACGCCATTTTCTCGGTGGTGGTGCCAACGGAAGAGCAGGTCGAATTGAAGGGCGGCCAACGCCGCACCACCGAACGACGCATCTTCCCCGGCTACATCCTAGTCGAGATGGTGCTGAACGATGATTCGTGGTACGTGGTGCGCAACACGCCCGGCGTGACCGGTTTTGTCGGCATGGGCAACGACCCCACCCCGCTGACCCAGCCCGAAGTGGATCGCATTCTCAGCCGCATGGAAGCGGAAGCGCCGACGATCAAGGTCAATTTCCGCGAAGGTGACAGTGTGCAGATCACCGATGGCCCCTTCGCAGGCTTCCACGGCTCGGTGGATTATATCGACCGCACCAAGGGGAAGGTGCGCGTGATGGTCAGCTTCTTCGGGCGCGAAACGCCGATCGAGCTGGACTTCCTCCAAGTCGAACGGGCATAACTGCGGCGCTTGCCCGATAATTCCCAACCCATAGTCGAGTAACAGAAATCGTGGGAGGGTACGACCGTACCCGCATCACCACAAGGAGATGATGGCATGGCCAAAAAAGTAAAGGCAATCGTTTCGTTGCAGATTCCAGCGGGCAAGGCAAGCCCCGCACCCCCCGTGGGTCCCGCCTTGGGGCAACACCAAGTGAACATCATGGGCTTTGTCAAAGAGTACAATGCCCGCACCGCCTCTCAGATCGGTCAGATCATTCCGGTCGAGATCACGGTCTTCCAAGATGGATCGTTCACCTTCATCACCAAGACCCCGCCCGCGGCCGATTTGCTTCGCAAAGCCGCAGGCGTCAACAAGGGATCGGGCGAACCGAACAAGACCAAAGTGGGCAAAGTAACACGGGCGCAGGTGAAAGAGATCGCCGAGATCAAGATGCCCGACTTGAACGCATACACGCTCGAATCGGCGATGAAAATGGTGGAAGGCACGGCCCGCAGTATGGGGCTGACCGTCGTCGACTAGGCGGGCAGGGTGCATGGGCTTTGACCGGGTCGGGAGGTGTGACGGGTCGATGGCGGAACGCGGTGGCGTGTTACCTCTCCGGCCTTGACAAAACAGTGAAATCCAACGCACACCCTCGTGATGGCGATTGTTACAGGCACAGCATCACGACCTTTACAAGACAGATTATTAACGTAGCAGTGGGAGGGTGGCCACGCGCCGCCCGCCATACCACAGGAGAGAGACATGGGTAAGAAGTACAACGAAGCGGCGGCCAAGGTCGACCGCAGCAAGGTTTACAGTAAGAGCGACGCGGCCCAGCTTCTGAAGGACGCCTCGTTCGCCAAGTTCGACGAGACGGTCGAAGTCCACATCCGCACGGGGCTGGATCCGCGCAAAGCTGACCAGCAACTGCGTGGCACGGTTCTGCTGCCCCACGGCACGGGCAACGAAGTGCGCGTGCTCGTCTTCGCCGATGGCGAGGATGCCCGTATCGCCAAAGAAGCGGGTGCCGATTTCGTCGGCTCGGACGATCTGGCGAAGGAGATTCAGGGCGGCTGGCTCGAATTCGATATGGCGATTGCCACCCCGCCGATGATGAGCGTCGTCGGCCGCTTGGGTCGTGTTTTGGGGCCGCGCGGTCTGATGCCCAGCCCCAAAGCGGGCACGGTGGTGCAGGGCGAGGACCTAGCCCGCGTCATCAACGAGGCGCGGCAGGGCCGTGTCGAGTTCCGCTTGGACAAGACGGCCAACATCCATGTCGGCATCGGCAAGGTCAGCTTCGAAACGCCGCAGATCGTGGACAACCTGAACGCGCTGCTGGAAGCGATCCTTTCCAACCGGCCTGCCGGGGCGAAGGGCGACCTGATTCGCCGCCTGACGCTGACCAGCACGATGGGGCCTGGCATCCGCGTCGAACGCTAACCGAGACCATCTCACACCACACGAAAGAGCGTCCAATTTGGACGCTCTTTTGGGTGGGCCGGGCATTCCCCGCGCCGCGCCATGACGGACGACGTTGCCGATACGTGGTTGTGGCGCTGTCGTCCGGCATGGCCCCACGCGGTCGAGCAACGGGTTGGCGTTGCCCGACCACGCGGCGCAACGTTATCGGGCGACGATCGGCAGGTAGAGCGATTCACTCAGTGGCGGCACGCTGCAGGAGCCCGCGCCGCGCAGGCGCACATCGTCCACATACCAGCCGTCCCGCACCACGGAGCCATCGCTCGTCAGACGGAAGCGGAGGCGGGCGTTGGCTTGGTTGTCCAAGAGCGACGCATCCAGCTCCACCACGTTCCACGCCGTGCCGAGGCCAGCGTAGCGGGCCAGCTCGCTCCAACTGGCGCCTCCGTCATTGCTGGCCTCTACGATGCAGAAGTCGTAGTTGGCTTCTGTATTGCAGACCTGGGCGAAGGAGAGCGTCAGATCGTAGCTGTCGCTCATGTCGAAGACGGGCGACGTCAGCGACGTATTGGCATTCGGGCTGTAGTTCCCGCCCGGGCTGTCCGTCCACGAATGGGTCGGACTGTTGCTGTTGCTGTTGGTGATCGCCCAAGGCGTTTGGGCCGTCCAGCCGAGGTTGCCGCTTTCCACATCATCCGCAAAGATCGTGCAGATCGCATCGAGGTAGAAATTGACCTGCGATGTTTGGCCCGCGCTGGTGATGACATCTTGTGTTTGCGACGCATGATCCGGCGCGGAGGCAGTCAGTTCGTAGCTGCCCGGCGTGACCAACAGCGAATAGAAGCCGGTGGCCGGATTGGTCTGGGTGATGAAGCCGCCCGTCGCACTCACCGTCGCGGCCAACGGCGCATTGCTGCCCGCTTCGCGGACGTAGCCTTGGATCGTCCCGGCAGAGGCCGGGTCGAGCACGTAGAGGAAGATGGCGGTCACCACGCCCCAGTTGCCCGCCGCATCCTGACCCCGTACGTAGATCAGATGTTGACCCGCGGTCAATCCGGTGGTGTTGATCGTGCCGGTCACCCCTTCGACCGGGCTGTTGAAGTTGCCGTCCGCCGCCGCCAGGGGGATCGCCGTGCCGCCGTCCCACGGCGGGGTGTCGACGTACGCTTCAGCGGCAACGATGTTCTGCGTCGGCTCAGTACCATTCACGTTGTTGAAGCGGGTGTCGTTCAACGTGGCGGTCAGCGTCACCGTCGCGCCCGAGAGCGGCACCGAGGAACTGGTCAGCGCCAGATCAACGGCATCCGGCCCCTTCGACAGCATGTACGGGGCGCGGGCCGCTTTGGCCGCGTAGAGATAGGCGTTGTGGTTGTCCGGCACGACCGTGTTCTCGAAGTAGTCGCACTGTTCAAAGAACTGCGTCCCCTGTTCGATGGTGTAGGCCGCGACGCCATAGACGCCGTAGAAGTAATCCTTGGTGGTGCCGTCGGTGGGGTAAAGGCCGATGGACTGTTCCGGCTCGTGATCGTTGAAGTAGGCCATGTGGCGCCCAAAGGATTGCAGCCCGCTGGCGTTGGGCGGCGGCGTGGCCGTGAAGCCCCATGACCAGAGGACCAACTTGCCCGAACTGTGGATGTCGAGGTAGACGCCGGTGGCATCCTCGGGGGCGGGGGAGGTGAGCGGGTCGGGCCGCTGGTCTTGGAAGACGGTCGCCCCGTAGGCTTGGTAGGTCTGTGTTTCCGGCTCGGAGGCGGCGCTCGCGCCGCGATAGGTTTGATTACAGGGATCGCCGCTGGAGCCGCCGCAGCAGTTCCACTGGAAATCAAAGTTGCGGTTGAGGTCGATGCCGTAGTTGCCCGACGCACAGGCGTTGTTGTTGACATTCTTGCGCCATAACTCGCCCGCTTCGGCGATTTTGCGGCCATCGGGGTTGGCCTGCAGCACCAGGTGGATCTCTTGGTGGTCGAGCAGCCAGGTGATATCGGGGTCGGTGCCATAGCCGGTAACCAGCTTCTCGGCGAAGCGTGTCATCGTTTCGGCAGGGGTGTATTCGCGCGCATGGATCGAGCTGGTGACGTAGAGCACCGGCTTATCGCCGCCAGTGTTCTGATTCGTCAGCTTCAGGACGTAGAGGTCGTAGCCATTGTTGGGATTCTGCGTCTTTGCCCACGAATCGCCGATATCGATCCACTCCGCCAGCGTGGGATAGTTCGTTACGATATCTTCTGCGGTTTGGTAGGTCTCTTCGACGGTGCGGTAACAGGCGTAGCCCGGGATGCCACCGCCGCTCGGGTTGGGCTGACGGGGCGTCTGAAGCTCGGCGGTCAGCTTTTGGTCAATCACGTAGTCATAGCCGTTCAGATCGAGCCACGCGAGGTCGTCTGCGGTCGCCTCGATACGATAAACATCGGGCTGACCCACGACGGGGACGGGCTCGACCCATTCGGCCAGCAGTTCCAGTTGGGCGCGATCCTTGATCGTGATCAGCACCACTTGGAATTCGCTGTTGATCGGCGCGTCCTGTGCCGTGGGGCCGCTCTCGACCTCGGCATTGACATCGTCGGGGGCGACCAGCCCGTTAAGCAACAGCCCCAGCACAAAGAGCAGTGCCATCAGGGGGAACGTCATCTTCAGCAGATGACGGAGTTGGGAAGGACGTCGGCTCATAACAGACCTACCTTTCATCGCAGGGTGAGGGAAGTGACAGATATCATATGAAAGCAAGGAAAGAGAGCAACTTTACAACGCACAACGCAGAACGCAGAACGCAGAACGTAGAGCCAGCAGGCTGCGCGTGCTTTCGGATCGCATGGCCAAAGGGAGAAGGGAATATCGCTTTTTCATGGAGATGGCGATCCGGACCGCCTGTGGCTTCCCTCGCTCCTTTGGCTCACTCGAACTGCATAGCCCCTATTTTAATCTGAGATTAATCATTTGACCTTTGGCGACTGATGTCTATAATCGCCCAAATTCTGGACGAAGGATGCATCATCTGGCATTCTGAGGCTCAACGCCTCACTTTTCACCCACCCATCCCCTAATTTAGGCAGCCCAGTTCTGATGGCCAACTCCCTTAATCCTTGACCATTTCCTTCACCGCAATGCATCTATCCGACAGCCCGCACGACTACCAGCCCACTTCCGAAGCCAAAGAGGCCGCCGAACGTGCCGAGCGCATGCTACTCGACCTCACCACGCTCAACCCCGATGACACGGTCGGCCTCTATTTGATGGAGAGCTGCCACCACCCCCTTCTGACTGCCAAGCAAGAGGGGGAGCTGGCCGCCGACATGGAAGCCGGATTGGCCGCGCTGGACCGGCTGAGTTGCCCCACCCACAGCCACCCCGCCGAAGAGCGTGAGCGGCTGCAGGCCATCGTGCGGCGCGGCGAGATCAGCCGCGTGAAGCTGATCGAGAGCAATTACCGACTGGTCATTTCAATTGCAAAGCGCTACGAAGGGCGGGGCTTGCCGCTGCTCGATCTGGTGCAGGAGGGGAATATCGGGCTGATGCGGGCGGTGGACAAGTTCAACTACCATCTGGGCTACAAGTTTTCCACCTATGCCACTTGGTGGATTCGCCAAGCTGTGACGCGCGCCCTGGCGGACCAGAGCCGCACCATTCGCGTGCCGGTCCACATGACCGAGCGGCTGACCGCGCTGAAGCAGACCCACCGCGCCATGACGCAGGAGCTGGGCCGCGAACCGACCATCGACGAAATGGCAGAGCGGCTGGAAACGACCCCGGACAAGGTACGCATGATGTGGAAGGTGGCGCAGCAGCCGCTCAGCCTGGAGATGCCGGTCGGCGACGGCCAAGAGTCCAGCTTGGGGGATTTTGTCGAGGATGACAATCTGCCCGCCCCCAACGAACAGGCATCACAGCAGATGTTGCGGGAAGAATTTTCGCGCGTCTTCCATTCGCTCGATCCCCGGGAGGTGCAGATTTTGCAGCTTCGCTACGGACTGAAAGATGGACGGAGCCTGACGCTGGAGCAGGTCGGCAAGAAGTACGGGCTGACGCGCGAACGGATCCGCCAAATCGAACTTCAAGCTCTACGCAAGCTGCGCCACCCCAGCCGCAGCCGCCGCCTCAAAGATTATCTGCTCTGATCTGACCACGACATCTCCATTGCATATCGCCGCAGGGGCCACGTTGCGCAACGTGGCCCCTGCACTGTTTTTGGCCATGATGCAGCCCGTGGGCCGAACGGCGCAATGGGGCCACAGCCCGGTAACGGAGGACGGGGCGCTCCGCTAGTGGCTCCTTGGCATCGCCAGCCGCTCCGGCGCACTGTAGACGTGCATCCGCTGGCCACGACAGTAGCCGATCACCGTGATCTGCCATGCCCGTGCGAGCTGAACCGTGGTGGCAGTGGGGCTGTTGCGCGAGACCACCATCTCGACCCCCAGCCCCGCCGCTTTGGTGATCATCTCGCTGGAGATGCGCCCCGTCGAGACCAGAAAGAGGCCGCGCAGATCGATCTGGTGCAGCAGCACCGCGCCCGCCAACTTGTCGATCGTGTTGTGACGACCGACATCGTTGGCGACGACACGCACCGCGCCGTCGCCGTCAACCCACGCGCTGGAATGAAAGCCGCCGACCGCGCGATAATCGTCCGCGACGGTGGCCAGCAGGTTGGACATGCCCGCGTAGATCGTGGCGGGCTGCCACAGCGTGCGCACCGGCAGCGGTGGGCGGCTTTCTGCCAACTCGCCAAAGGTGATGCCCCCGCCACAGCCACTGGTCAACGTCCGCTTGGCGGGCAGCGCCCGGTCGCCCACCAGCCGCACGTCGATGATCGCCGCTGGATGCTCGCAGATGCGCACCGACAGCAGCTCGTCCAGCGAGGCGATCACCCCTTCGTTGTACAAAAAGCCGACGGCCAACCGTTCCAGTTGGGTCGGCGTGGCCATCATCGTCAGCCATTCCCGTCCGTTCACAAAGAGCGGCCACGGCGTTTCGCGCATGATGCCCTTGTCGGCCCGCTGCCCCGCATCCCCCACGTAGGCCCAGTAATGCGTCGGCCAACCCAATGCCTCGTTCACCGCCACCCTCCTGTTTAACGTTCCAGCGTTCCAGCGTTCGAACAACTCGCCCATGCACCAAGAACAGAATTGCCAACTTCGACTCGCTCGGCCCCCAAACTCACCAAACTCACCAAACTCACCAAACTCACCAAACTCGCCCCGTTTTTTTTGCCCTTGTCGGTATGATATAATCATCCCTCGGTTCGCGCCATCATCTTACCACAGTTTGCCCCGCCCACCCGCCCTGCTGCCACCTGCCGCTGATCGGTCTGCCCACCCCAACGCCAACCTGAGAGAGCCGCGATGACGCGCAGCGATCAAGCAATCGAAGAGATTAAGCAGCGCCTCGACTTGGTGTCCTACATCGGTCGCCACGTCGATCTGAAGCGAGCGGGCCGCACCTACAAGGCGCGCTGCCCCTTCCACACCGAAAACACCCCTTCCTTCGTGGTCTTTCCCCATTCCAACACGTGGCGCTGCTTCGGCGCCTGTGGTGAGGGGGGCGACATCTTTAGCTATGTGCAGAAGCGGGAGGGGTTGGATTTTGTGGGGGCGCTGCGGCTGTTGGCGCGCGAGGCGGGGGTCACGCTGGAAGAGGAAACGGAATCGCAAAAGAACCAGCGGCTGGAGCGGGAACGGTTGCAGGCGCTCTGCGATGCGGCGGCGGTGCAGTTTCAGCAGTGGTTGACCGAACGTGAGGATGCCGCCCCCTGTCGCGCCTACGTGGAAGCACGGGGCCTTTCGGCGGAGGTGGTGGATCGCTTCGCGCTGGGCTATGCCCCCGACAGTTGGGAGGCGCTGCTGTCGGCGCTGAGCGCACGTGGCTACGAGGTCGCCGACATGCAGCGGCTCGGCCTGGTGCGCGAGCGGGAGGCGGGCGGTTACTACGACTATTTCCGTGATCGACTGATCTTCCCGATTCGCGACGAGCGGGGCCGAACCGTCGGCTTCGGCGCGCGTGCCCTGCAGGACGATCAGACGCCGAAATACGTCAACTCGCCCCAATCGCCGCTATTCGACAAGGGGCGCACCTTGTACGGTCTGGATCTGGCCAAGGAGTCGATCCGCCGCCAAGATCAAGGGATTCTCGTCGAGGGCTACCTTGATGTGATTGCGGCGCACCAGCACGATCATCCCAACGTGGTGGCCGCGCTCGGCACCGCGCTCACTACGGGCCAACTAAGTCTGCTGCGCCGCTATTCGACGAACTTGGTCTTGGCGCTGGACGCGGACGAAGCGGGGCAACGCGCGGCAGAGCGCGGGTTGGAAACGGCGCTGGACTTGCAACGCTATACCAAGCAGCAGCGTTGGACGCGGGCCGCGCAGGGCCGCGCCCCCGCCACGGCCGTGCCGGGCGAGCTGCGAATCGCAACGATGCCCCTCGGTAAAGACCCCGATGATCTGCTGCGCCAAGCGCCGGAGCAGTGGGAAGCGCTGATCGCCAACGCGCAGCCGGTGATCGATTACATGATGACCCAGCGGGTGCGGACACTCGACCTCTCCGATGCCGCGCAGAAGACGCAGGCTGTCGCCGATCTGTTGCCGATGATCGCCGATTTGGAATCGTCGGTGATGCGCGATCATTACCTGCAACGGGCCGCGCGGCTGCTCCATGTCGATGAACGGGCGCTGGCCCGCGAACTGAGCCAGATAAGCCGCAGGCCGCGCCGCGCCCCCGCCCCGGCCGAGGCACCGCCCGAGATGCCGCCGATGCCCAACGAGGATGACGGGCCGCCGCTCGTCGACGAAGGCGAGCGGCTGTACGAAGTGGCGCCCCCCGAAGCGCCGCTGAGCGACGATCTCGAATCCTATCTGCTCTACATGCTGATCGAATATCCGGAATTGCTCGTGGTGGCGCAGCAGGAAGGGGTGAGCGCGGCGTCGTGGCAGTGGCCCATCCACCGTGAGCTGTATGCGGCGGTCGAGAGCCACCCGCCGCTGAGCGGTGCCCATCTGGAGGAATTCGTGGCGCAACTCGAAGCACCGCTCGCTCGCCAGGTGCGGCGCATCGTGGCCCACTATTCGGATCGGCAACTGCCGGAGGGCGAATTGCGCCAACTGGAGGCCTTTCGGGTGGTGCAAGCGCTCTTGATGCGTCAAGATGAGCGAGATGTCCGTCAGATACAGCAGTTGATCGACGATGCGCAGAGCGCCAGCGACCCCGATGGTGACGAGATTCGCCTGCTCTTTCAACAGAAGATTCGGATCGAACAGGACAAGCGGCAGCGTCAGCTTCGGATCGAGCAGCGCAAGCACGACCAGTTTGTCAAGCACCCCTTCGATTGACCATTACGACGCTGTCGCCTACACTCGTAGCAGAGCAACTAGAACAAGTTTTCACCCCGTTTCATGTCCCAATTTCCAACAACCGCCCACCGTGCCATGAGCTATCCACGATGATCCGGACTGAGGATCGTGCCGCGCTGATCGACGCGCTGGTGGAACAGGCTGGCCCATCCGCGCGATTGACCCGCAAGGAGATCATCGCGCGTGTGGCGTTGGCGCAGCTCCCCGTGAGCGAGCTGGAAGCGCTCTACAAGACGCTGAAGGAGCGCGGCGTCAGCGTGGGCAGCAAGAGCGATTGGCACGATGAAGAGCCGCTCGATGAGGAGTTGGACGAGGTTGAAGCCGAGGAAGCGGCGACGATTCAGGACAACTTGGTCGATGTCGGGAACGACCCGGTGCGGATGTATCTGCGGGACATCGGCAAGGTTCCCCTCCTCTCCAGCGACGAAGAGATCTGGTTGGGCTTGTGGATCAGTGCCCAGCAGTACATCGACGATCTGGCACAGCAGGGCGATGTCCACCAACAGGCGCGGGCGATCTTCCGCTCGGCCTATTCCACCCTCTACGACAATTGGAAGATCGTCAATGTGGGCTGCAGAGAAGTGGGCATCGACTGTCCGGAGTTCCAGCAGATCGTGATCGACTTGGAAGAAGTGCAGACGATCTGGCCGCCCCGCCATAGCTTCTACCCCGACCGCTTCTTCAGTCGCTTCTACACCGAATACGATCACGAACTGCCCGAAGCGGTCAAGACGCTGAAACACCGGCTCTTCGATGTGCCGCTCAGCCTCCACCTGCTGCCACCCAGCATCGTGGCGGTGCTGAGCAGCGATCTGCCGACGCTGGACGTGCTGGAAGCGCTGATGCCGGTCGAAGATGAGCTGCTGGTCCGGCACTATCGACGGGTCAAGCTGCGGGCCGAACAGGCGAAGGATCTGTTGGCGAAGGCCAACCTGCGGCTGGTGGTGAGTGTCGCCAAGCGGTACACGGGGCGGGGGATGGACATCCTCGACCTGTTCCAAGAGGGCAACTTGGGCCTGTTGCGCGCGGTCGAAAAGTTTGATCACACCAAGGGCTACAAGTTCTCGACCTACGCCACGTGGTGGATCCGCCAAGCGATCTCGCGCGCCATCGCCGACCAAGCACGCACGATCCGCATCCCCGTCCACATGGTTGACCTGATCAACCGACTGATTCGCACCAGCCGCAGCTTGGTGCAAGAGCTGGGGCGCGAACCCTCCGCTGAGGAGATTGCCCTGGCGATTGGGGATGTGGGGTTGGAGCCGTCGGACGTGATCGAGATCCAAGCGGCCCGCGCCGAGCGGCGTGCGCTGGACCCGCTGATGGCCCGCAAGCTGAAACGGGCCGCCGCCAAGGTGTTGCGCATCATGAGCCTGTCGCAGGAGCCAATGAGCCTGGAGACCCCCGTTGGCAACGAAGACAACTCCAGCCTCGGCGACTTCATCCCCGATGACAGCGTGACGGGGCCGGTCGATGCGGCCTCGCGCAAGCTGCTCCGCGAGCAGGTGATCGAGGTGCTGGGCCAGCTCAGCGAGCGGGAGCAAGCGGTGTTGACACTACGCTTCGGCCTGCTGGACGGCAAGAGCCACACTTTGGAAGAGGTCGGCCAGAAGTTCGGCGTCACCCGCGAACGGATCCGCCAGATCGAGGCCAAGGCCTTGCGCAAGCTGCGCCACCCCCAGCGCTCGAAGAAGCTGCGCGACTATCTGACGTGAGCGGCGAGATAGAGATGCGGAAGAGTCGCGCTGTCGAACGTCCTGTCCCGGTCGCAACTTTTGCATAGCCAAGTCACGCCCGCGTTCTCCCCTACGGGACAGTTGAACAAGGGACGGTGGCGAACAGGCCGCATTCCGCTGTGGGGCCATGCCTGGTCCCATGCGCTTGGCAGCGCCATGCACGCGGCGCGTCAACATGGCAAAGCAGCGTGGGGCGGCGGGGGCGGGGCGTTGGTGTAGCGCTTGGTGCGCTGCGGATTCGTAACGGATAGGGAAAGCATGGTGATGAGCATAGCGGACGCCATCCACCTATACCAGCGTCTAACCGAACAGCAAATCCCCGTCTGGGTCACCGGCGGATGGGGCATCGATGCTTTGCTCGGCGAACAAACGCGCCACCACGAGGATCTGGATGTGCTGGTTCGTGCAGACGATGTGGGGTCTATTCGTGCGTTACTGGAAGGGCAACACTATAAGCTCAAGCATCTCTGGGAGGAGAATCGCTGGATCACCGATAGCGCCGGGAATCGAATCGCTACCGCTTTTGTCTTGCACGATCCCAGCGGGCGCGAATTGGATGTGCACGCGCTCTATCTCGACGAAGAGGGGAATGGTATTCCTGCCTGGAATGTGGAGGAGAACGTTCGACTCACTCACCGTGAATTGGGAGCAGAGGGGCATATCGGTGGCCAAGCCGTCCGCTGCCTCTCAGCGTCCTTTCAGATGCGTTGGCACACGGGCTACCAGTTACCAGAGAAACAGGTACAGGATTTGAAGCAGCTCCACCAGCGGCTGCATGAACCCTATCCGCCGGAACACGCCCATCTTGGTCAATGAGCCGCCCTAATCGTGATTCGCGATGCGCGATGGGGCGGACTCACGGCTGTAGGCTGCAAGAACGGGTGGGTTCCTCGTAAAGAATTTGACAACGTGGTATAACCGCAGTTATACTCGTGGCATGAAAACAGCAATTTCTCTACCTGACTCTTTGTTTGACGAAGGGGAACAAGTGGCGCAGCAATTAGGTATGTCGCGCAGTGAGTTGTATGCCACTGCGCTGGACGCTTATTTGAGTGCTTATCGGGATGAGTCTGTCACCCAGCAGTTGAATGCCCTCTATTCAGAAGAGCCATCGGCGATGGATGCACTGTTTACCCAGTTGCAGGGGCTCTCTTTGCCAGAAGAAGCGTGGTAGTCCAACGGGGCGACGTGTGGTGGGCATCGCTACCTGAGCCAACGGGATCGGAGCCAGGTTTCCGACGGCCCGTCGTGGTCGTCCAAGCGGATTCGTTCAATCAGAGTCGTATAAATACGGTGCTTTGTGTGGTATTGACGTCGAACATGCGCGTGGGGGCAGCACCGGGCAACGTCCCACTTACCAAACGTGAGAGCGGCTTACCCAAAGAGTCGGTGGCGAACGTGTCGCAGGTCATCACGCTTGACCGCATCTTTCTGGATGAGCGGCTCTCACAGTTGTCAAGCAAGGCGATGCGACAGATTGAAGCGGGCTTGCGACTTGTGCTTGGCTTGTAATACCCATTCTCACAGACAATTGTGGATGTGGAATGGACGGTGTAACCGTGGGGCGGGGGATTAAAATCCCCGCTGGAGGGCCTGTCGGCCAAGGGCCTGCCTGCGCAGGCCCCTTCGTTGCTGTTACCATTGATCGACGTTGCACAATCAACCATCCGATTTGGTTTAATTAGCGTGGCCTGAATGCTACTCCAATGAGTTGCCCTGCAGCCCATACCCCATGCTCTATCGCTCATCGATACCCATAGCCCTCTCCGCTGCGTTTTCCCCAGCTCCCCCACTCACCCAGCTCCGTCAGCGCCATTAGCTCTTCATAAGCAAATTCACGCCCTCACACCTCCACACCCTCACACTTCCCCCAACTCCTGCCTCATCGCCCAAATCTGGTTCCGCAGTTCGTGGAGCTTGGCGATATCCTGATCCGGCACTTCGTGCATCCGCATCTGCCGTTTGAGCACGCCCAGCTTGGCGGCGGCGTTGTGCATCTCGCCGATCTGGTGCGCACGCCCGAAGCCGTGTTCTCGCACGGTTGCCCACCGCTCCCGTAGCCGCGCCCGGTAGCTGGCGGCCGCAGTCGCGTGATCGGGCGAAAGCAGGCCGCTAGCGACCTCTTCCCCCAGCTCCTCGCTGATCCAGCGCTTCTCGACGCGCAAGGCCCCCCACATCAGGGCCAGCCAGAGCAGCGCGCCGCCCCAATCGACCACCAGGCTGAGCAGAATGAAGTTGGCGCTGCCCAGCGAGACGAGGAAGTTGTGCGCCATGTGGAGGAAGATCGCCCCTGCCAAGCCGAGGAAGAAGGCGAGCAGCGCTTGGCTGCGGCTGCGGGTGTAACGGGCGTAGGCCAGGCCGATACCAGCGGCGGAGGTGAAGAGCGCATGGTTCAAGCCGTAAACGATGCCGCGCATGGTGATGAGCAGCGACAGCATCCCCAACCCTTCTTCGGCGGCCTGTAAGTAGTAGAAGATATTTTCGGTCATGGCAAAGCCGAATCCGACCAGCGCCCCGTAGATCAGGCCGTCCATCAACCCGTCGAACTCGTGGCGGAAGATCAGAAAGATGAGGACCAACGGCACCGCTTTGGCCGATTCTTCCACCATGGGGGCGATGACGGCGGCACTCACCAAGTCGGCCCCCACCCCCGTCACCACGATGCGCAGCGGGACTTCAAAGATCAACTCGAAGATCAGCGAGACGATGATCGCAGGTACGGCGCCCCACAGGAAGGTGATGATGAGCAGGTGGAGCGGCTCTTTTTCGTAACGATCCAACCAATAGGCCAAGAGGACATAAAAAACGGTTGGCACCACGGCGGCCAACAGGATGAAGAGCAAAATCAGTAGCGAACCCATCGATCTATACCACCCTTTTTGGCGAATTTGGCGAAAGTTGAAAAGAGGCTCACCCAGCCGCCCCGTCCGTGGCCGTGAATGGTAGCCGTGCGCAACGATTCGATGAATTCGGTCGGTCCGTCGAAGGGTGGCATCTCGACGAAGGCGCGGCCGATCTCGAAGCTGGCGTGCGCATCGCTGCCCGCGGTCAGCGGCTTGCCATAGTGTGCGGCCAGCCGTTGGGCCGCAACGTTGTCGGCGGGGCGGACGCAGCGGGCGTTCCAGCCCTCAATCAGGTCGATCTGGTCGAGTACCCCCAGCAACACCGTTTCCCCCAGCGCCGAGCGGCGACGCACGCTGTCCAGCGGGTGGGGCACGGCCACCACGCCGCCCTGCGCCTTGACCCGCGCGATGGCTTCCGCCAGCGGCAAGCCCTTGGGAATCTCCCTCTCCAAGAAGTAGCCGATGATTTCGCCCTCTTCGGTCATGATCTCTTCCGCGACGATCACGGGGAAGGGGGCGATGTGGGCGAGGTCGAGCGCCCCGCGCAGCCGGTTGTGGTCGGTGACGGCGATGCCGGTCAGACCGCGCTGCTGCACCCGGCGAATGATGTTGTCGTAGCTGCTGAGCGAATCCCACGACTGGTGGCTGTGCAGATGGAGGTCATAGCGAACCATCGTAGGAAAGCTCCGTGGGTTCGGTGAGGGGGGCGACGGGCGATGCCGCGAAAAAGCGTTGTCGTTTCCAGAGCAGGGCGGCGAGGCCCAGCGCGGCGGGCAGCCAGAAGGTGGCAAGGCGCAGCAGCAGGGTGGCGGCGGTGGCGGGCGCGGGGGCCAGCTCGAAGAAGAGGGTGAGCAGCCCCATCATGCTCCCTTCCGTGCCGCCCAAGCCGCCCGGCAACATCACCACCACGCCGATCACGTTGGACAGGGCCGCGATGAAGAGCGAATCGGCCAACATGGGAAGCTCCATGCGCAGGCCGAGGCCGATCAGCACCAAGCCGAGCGCCACGCCCTCGGTGGCGCGGGAGAGCGTGCCGAGCAGGATGCCCGCCACCAGCGGCCGCCATTGCAAAAGGCTGTAGCTGCTCTCGTAGAAGCGTCGCAGGGCGCGCACGCGATCCCCGAACTGCCCTTCAAGTCGATCCAGCAGCCAAAGCAGTTGCGGACGCATCTGCGCCACGACGATGATCGCCGTCAGCCCGACGACGACCAGCGCCACCACCGGCCAAGCGGGGGGATAGATCATAAGGGCGAGCGCGGTCATCAGGATCATGCCGATGCCATCGGTCAGCCGCTCCACCACGATGATCGGCAGAGTGTGGGCCATCGGGGTGCCGCTGAGCTGGCGGACGAAGTAGCTCTTCATCAGGCCGCCCATCTTGCCCGGGGTGAGGATCAGCAGGAAGTTGCTGAGGAAGATGGCCAGACTGTCGGTGGGGCGCAGCCGCACCCCCAGCCAGCGGAGATAGAGGTCCCATTTGGCGTAGCGCAGCGCCAAATTCAACGCGGTGAGCGCCACGACGGGCGCGGCCCAGCCCCATTGAAAGTGGCGCAACGTCTGGCGCAGCGCCTCCAGATCCGCGTAGAGCGCGGCCACGGCAACGACCCCCAGCGCCAAAAGCAGCGAGAGCGCAAGGTTTCGCCAAAGCCGAGGGAACGTTGCCATGCCGCGTGCGGCGCGGGCCGCTCAGTCGATGACCTCGACGTCGACCGCCTGCGGCCCCTTCTCCGTCTCCTCGATTTCAAAACTGACGCGCTGATCGGGGGCCAGCGAGCGGTAGCCCTCGCCCGCAATGCCGCTGTAGTGAACGAATAGGTCATCGCCCTCGCCCAAGCTGATGAAACCAAAGCCTTTGCGATTGTTGAACCATTTCACCAGCCCTTCCTGTCGCCCGCCTGCGGTGGTGCGGCCTGCGGGGGCCGGCTCGCGATCGACCGACGGGGGCAGATCCTCGAACGGATCGTCCTCCGCAAGCCATGCCGGCAGTTCGGCCTCGTCGCTCATGGGGCGTGGTTCGGGTTCGGGGCGAGTTCCCTGTCGCTGAAGCTTGATGGCACAGACGGGGCAGTGCGCGGGCGCTTCCACCTGGCCCGTCTCTTCCAGCTGATGGCGCTGTTCGCCGACCGTGAAGACGAATTGCCCGCCACATTCGTCACAGGTGAGCAGTTGATCTCGAAAGGCAGTCATAGGAGGCTCCTTGTCTAACTCATGGTGTTGCAATTACAACGGCGTGCCATGCCGCCACCATTGCGAGGAGGAGTTGGAGCGTCATTGTACCTATAACGGGGCGCTTTGGTAAGTTTTTGGGGACGAGGGGGCGCATCGCAAACCGTGGGCTTGCAGAGACGGCACGGTCGATTTGGGTTGGCAGCCCCACAGCCAGCGCCGCAGGCTTGATGCTGGTGCTCCGTTACCGCTTGTTGCTGGCCTTGAAGAGATCCATCAGCTCACCGATCACCCGCTCCCGTTCGGCAGCTTCGTCGCTGCGGATGGCGGTGGTGACGCAGCCCTGCAGGTGATCGGCCAACACCTGCTCTTCGACCTTGTTCAACGCGCTCTTGATCGCCTGTGTCTGGTGGATGATGTCGATGCAGTAGGCCTCCTCCTCCACCATGCGCTGCACCGCCCGCACATGCCCTTCAATCGTGCGCAACCGGCGGAGGAGAGTGGTCGTGTCTTGGCTCATGAGATTCCCTTTTGGTGATGCTTGGTGATGGTCCGCGCGGGCGTTCGTGGAGCATGGCGAATGGCGAATGGGCCCCTTGCTGATACCATTGCTTTCCAAGGGCAACACAAAGGTCCCCTAGCTCCCTAAGCTCCCCTAGCTCCCTAAGCTCCCCTAGCTCCCTAAGCTCCTTGAGCGCCCGTCCACCCACGCCCCTTACTGCACCAGACTTGGCCTGAACCCGCGCAGCCGGAGCGAATTCGTGACGACAAAGACGCTGGAAAAGGCCATCGCCGCCGCCGCGAAGATCGGGTTGAGTAGGATGCCGAAAAACGGGTAGAAAAGACCCGCCGCCAGCGGGATGCCGATCACGTTGTAGGCGAAGGCCCAGAAGAGGTTGCCCTTGATCGTGCGCATCGTGGCGCGGCTGAGCTGGATCGCTTCGATCACCTTGAGCAGATCGCCCTGCATCAGCGTCACATCAGCGGCTTGCATCGCCACATCGGTGCCGGTTCCCATCGCCATTCCCACGTCGGCCTGCGCCAGTGCGGGCGCATCGTTGATCCCATCGCCGACCATCGCCACGACATGGCCCTTGCCCTGCAATTCGGCGACTTTCGCCGCCTTTTGCGCGGGCATGACCTCGGCCATGACCCGCTCGGCGGGCAGCCCGACTTCGCGTGCGATCGCCTCCGCCGTCCGTTGGTTGTCGCCGGTCAGCATCCAGACCGCAACCCCCATCCCTTCCAGCGTGGCGATGGCGCGGCGGCTGCTGGCCTTGAGCCGATCGGCCACCGCCAGCAGCCCCGCCGCCTCGCCGTCGATGGCGACGTAGATCGGCGTTTTACCCTCGCTGCTGAGCCGCGCGGCATCGTTGGCCAGCGGCGTGCTGTCGATGCTTTGCGCGGCGAGGAGCGCTGCATTCCCCACGAGCAAGCGCCGCCCGTCAACGGTCGCGGCCAGGCCCTGCCCGGTGAGGCTTTGGAATTCCGTCGGATCGGCCAAGCGTAGCCCACGCTCTTGCGCCGCCGCGACGATGGCCGCCCCCAACGGATGCTCCGAGGCCCGCTCCGCCGAGGCGGCGAGGCGCAGCAGCTCATCTTCGCTGATTCCGCCATCTGCTACCAGATCGGTCAGCGATGGCTTGCCCTCGGTGATCGTGCCGGTCTTGTCGAGGATGATCGCATCGATGTGGTGCGCCGTTTCCAGCGCCTCGCCACCACGGATCAGCACCCCATGTTCGGCCCCGGCCCCCGTGCCGACCATGATCGCCGTGGGCGTGGCGAGGCCCAGCGCACAGGGGCAGGCGATGATCAGCACCGCCACCATGTTGACCAGCGCAAAGATGAAGGCCGGATCCGGCCCGAAGACGAGCCAGACCCCGAAGGTGATCGCGGCGATGACCAGCACCACTGGCACGAAAACCGCCGCAATCCGATCCGCCAGCCGTTGGATGGGCGCTTTCGACCCTTGCGCCTCCTCCACCAGGCGGATGATCTGCGCCAACACCGTGCCCGTGCCGACGGCGGTCGCTTCCATCGTGAAGGCGCCGGTGCCGTTGATCGTGCCGCCGATCAGCCCGTCGCCGATGACCTTGTTGACGGGGAGCGATTCGCCGGTGATCATGCTTTCGTCGACGGCGGAACGGCCCTCGGTCAGCCGGCCATCGACGGGAACGGTCGCGCCGGGGCGCACCCGCAGCCGGTCACCGAGCTGGACCTCGTCCAGCGGGATCTCGATCTCTTCGCCCTCCCGCACCAAAAGCGCGGTCTTGGCCCGTAACTGCATCAGGCTGCGGATCGCCTCGGAGGTCTGCCCCTTGGCCCGCGCTTCCAAAAAGCGGCCCAGCAGGATCAGCGCGATGATGACCGCGCTCGTCTCAAAATAGACCTCGGCGGTCCCTGCGGGGAAACGGCTACCGAACAGGGTGACGGCCAGCGAGTAGCCGAAGGCTGCGGTTGTGCCCAGCGCGACCAGGGTGTTCATATCGGTCGTGCCATGCTTGGCCGCTTTCCAAGCATGGAGATAGAAGCGCTTGCCCGCGTAGAACTGGACGGGTGTGGCGAGTAGAAGCTGCAGCCAGCGGTAGGTCGCCATCGAGCCGAAGGTGTCGACCACCCACATCATCCCCCGTTCGCCAAAGAGCATCGGCCCCATCGCCAGCAGCAAAAGCAGCCCACCGAGCAGCAGCGCCACCGTCAGCTCGCGCCGGAGCTGCGCCATCTCGGCGCGACGTGCCTCCAGCTCGCGGTCGCGCAATGCCTCTTCGTCCGCGCCATCGACGCGGGGCGATTCGTAGCCGATGTCGAGGATCTTCTGGCGAATTTCGCGCGGCGTGACCTCGGTCGGGACATAGCGGACCGTGCTGCGCTGGGTGGCGAGGTTGACATCCGCGCTCATCACGCCGGGCAGCTTCTTCAGGTTGCGCTCGACTGTGGCCACGCAACTGGCACAGGTCATGCCCTGCGTCGGCAGCGTGACGGTGGCGGTGGGGACGCTGTACCCGATGTCGCTCACCTTCTGCACCAGATCACCGACGGAAGCTTGTCCATCGTCGTAGCGGATCGTGGCGCGCTCGGTCGCCAGATTGACCTCGGCCTGCGCCACCCCCGGCACCTTCTGCAGGTTGCGTTCCACGGTACGCACACAACTGGCGCAGGTCATCCCCTGCACCGGAATCGTCACTTGTTTTTCCATGAGTTCTCCGCACTGAAAACAGCCTGTTTTCGGGCTGTCGACATGTCGTTCGTTGTAGACGGTGCCATCACGAGGGTATGGCGAATGGGACATGGGGCAAGGTGCAACGTTCAATTGGCTATGCCGTGCATTACCCATCATGTCGCACCGCCACCCCCTGGGGAGGGGGTAATGGTAGCAGATAATGCAGAATATTCAAGAGTGGTGTGTTTGGGTGATGATGGGCTGTGCGCGGAGGATTAGAAATCCCCGCTGAGGCCAAAAGGGCTGCCTGCGCAGGCCCGAACGTGGCCGGTGTTCGTGATTTACGGCGCACGTTCAGCCCGCTATGCCTCCCACCCGTCATGCTGAGCCGAAGGCGAAGCATCTGGCTCAAAGCGTCGCGGTTGCGGCTCTGTGGCACGGGGCGCAGCCTTCATTGCGCTTTTTCGTTAGGGGCGCCGTAGCCAGACCCTAGCCCTGCGGGCCGCTGCGCCAACTTCTGCTCAAGGTGACAAGGCGGCGGCGTGACGATTTGCGTATCGGAAGCGCCGCAGCGGTTCAACTTGTCGCTATTCCCACTTTCCCATATCATGGTCGGTGATCTGCACCTACCTAGCGAATAGCGAACGGCGAATGGGCGGGCGGCTAATCCCATTCTTATGCAAAGACGCCCACGCCCCTTGCCCCTAACCCAATATCTCCGCCCTTGAGCACTCTTATGCCCCTGACAATTTCTTTGGAACGGTTGGATGAGGACCAAATCCGCGCTACCGCCAACGGCGAGCCGCTGGCCGACTTTGCGCTTGCCGCGCTCCACAGCGCGTTGCACCAAGAGGTGGACGACGAAGCGACTTTGCGTGCCAACGGGCAAGCGTTGTGGCAGGCGCTGGGGGGCGCGGCGCTGCGCGATGTGCTGCCCAGCGCGCAAGCCCCCTCGCTCGACAGCACGATCGCGATTCACACCGATGACGAGGCGCTGATCGCGCTGCCCTGGGAATCGCTGCACGGTGATCACGAGGATGACGACTTTCTCGTGCTCGACTACCTCGTTGTGCGCGAGCTGCCGAACGCCCCGCTACCCGCGTGGCCCGCCGAGGACGCAACGTGGCGGCTGCTGGTGATGGGCAGTGACCCGCTGCTCCGCAAAAAGCATCCCGCCGATGACAAGGGGCCGGGTTTCGTGCCGATGCGCCGCTTGGATGTGGTGGCAGGGCTGGAACGGCTACGCCATCTCCCAACCCCCACGACCCGCCTTCGCCCCTACCCCTGCGCGTTTTTCGCGTCGAGCATGTAGTTGCGCACACTCTGATAGGCAAGGGCGAGCACGATCATCAGGGCTAAGGTAAGGATGATCCGTTTCATTCCAGGGCCTCCTGTTCTTGCGCCGCTTGCACCGCAGTGACGGCGATGGTGTAAACGATGTCATCCACCAACGCGCCACGGCTCAGGTCGTTGACGGGCCGCTTCAGCCCCTGCAGCACGGGGCCGACCGAGAGATAGTCCCCGCTGCGCTGCACCGCCTTGTAGGTGGTGTTGCCGGTGTTCAGATCGGGGAAGATGAAGACGTTGGCCTGCCCCGCCACCGGGCTATCCGGCGCTTTCTTCGCCGCCACGTCGGGGATCGCCGCCGCGTCGAACTGGAGCGGTCCGTCGATCGGCGCGTCGGGCAGCAGTTGCCGGGCCAACTCGGTTGCTTGGCGAACCTTCTCCACCTCCGCCCCTTCGCCCGAACTGCCGGTCGAATAAGAGATCATCGCCACCTTCGGGTTGATCCCAAACGCATGCGAGGTGTGGTAGGCCTGCACCGCGATCTGGGCTAACTGTTCTGCGGTCGGGTCGGGCACGATGGCGCAATCGCCGAAGACCCAGACGCGATCGGCCATCAACATGAAGAAGACGCTGGAGACCAGATCGACCCCCGTCTTCGTCTTGATGATCTGGAAGGCGGGACGGATCGTGTTGGCCGTGGTGTGGATCGCGCCGGAGACGAGGCCGTCGACCATGCCGCGATGGAGCATCATGGTGCCGAAATAGACGTTGTCTTGCAGCCAGTCGCGTGCCGTCTCCTCGGTCATGCCCTTGTGCTTGCGCAGTTCCACCAGTTCATGCACGAAGTCGTCCATCAGCGGGGAGTCGTTGGGGTCGATGATCTCGGCCTCCTCGATGCGGGCGTTGACGCGCCGCGCCTCTTCCTGAATCTCGCCACGATCACCGATCAGCACCAATTCCGCGATGCCCCGTTCCAAGATGATCGCCGCCGCCTGCAGGGTGCGCGGCTCGGCCCCTTCGGGCAGCACGATCCGCTTCTGCGCCTCTTTGGCCCGTTGCATCAGGGTGAAGCGGAAGATGGCGGGTGAAACGACATCGGGCGGCGGGATGTCGAGCGAATCGAGCAAGGCTTTCCGGTCGAGGTTCTCTTCGATCAGCTCCACCGTCCAGCGAATCTTCTCCCAATCGTCCTCTTCGATGTAGACCCGCTTGCTCTGAATAAGGCGGCTGGTGTCGTAGGTATCGGTGGCGACGAGCAGGATGGGCAGTTCGCCCTCGGTCTGACTGTCGATCAGATGCATGATGCTTTCGTGGGGCGGGTAGTCCACCGTCAGCACCACGCCCGCCAAATTCGGCAGATCGACCGCCTGCTCGACCAGATGGGCCAGCATCAGGATATCGCTGCGGTCACCCGGCGTGATGATCAGATCGCCCGTCTGCAGATGTTCGAGTGCATTTTCGGGGTGCATGGCCAGCACCATGGGGCGCAACACGCGGCGCATCAATAGCTCCTCGCCCCGTACCACGGTGGCATCCAGCGGCTCGATCAGGTCGCGCAGCCGGGGGGCCGAAATCTTCTGCACGAAGGGCACGACGCCAAAGAGTTCGATCTGATGGCTGTCCAACGCCTCTTGCACGAGCTGCGGCACCACGGGCCGCCCCTCGTCATCGGTCGGCGCCTTGTTGAGGATGATGCCCGCGACCTGGATCCCTTCTTCTGCATAGGAGGCGATGAAGGCCTCGGTATCGGGGATGGCACTGGCCGTTCGTTTGTGCATATCGACCACCAAGATCACCTCGGCGGTGAGGGTGTGGGCCAGCCGGGTGTTGACCTCGAAGGCCAGCGCGGAGGCGGTATCGTCGTACTGCATCCCCTCGACCACAACCAGGTCGACCTCGTCGGGGATCTCTTGGTAGATTTCCGCGATCTTTTCGGCGAAGTAATCGCCGCGGCCACTCCCAAAGTAGTCCTGCGTTTCGGCCATGGTCAGCGAGCGCGGCGGCCTGATCGACGACAGTTCGTCGATGACCGAGGCCGAGATCAGCTTGTCGCGATCGGCCTTCCGGTCGGAAGGGAAGCTCTGGCGCTGGTCGACTGGCTTGAAGAAGGCGACCTTGCGTCCGGCGTTGGCGAAGAGCTTGAGCAGCCCCAGCGCCACCGTCGTTTTGCCCCCCGTGCTCGTCGTCGACAGCACGAGGATGTTCCTGCGTTGTGGGGTGGTCATGGTTCCTCTTGTGAGTAGTTAATATGTTAGTGCTGAGACTATCAGACACAGAGATCAGATATCAGACAGCAAGGGTTCACAATGTGTTACAACGTGGTTGATGCGTTGGTGGTGCATTGGGACAGCAGGGGAATGAATTCCCCGCTGAGAGGCCGTTGGCCGCGCGTCCGCCTTCGCGGACGCTAACATAGTAGTGACGCTCTCATAGATTGTACGATTAAGAGAGCGCGGTCGGTTTGCAGGGGAATGAATTCCCCGCTGAGAGGCCGTTGGCCGCGCGTCCGCCTTCGCGGACGCTAACATAGTAGTGACGCTCTCAAAGATTGTGCGATTAAGAGAGCGCGGTCGGTTTGCAGGGGAATGAATTCCCCGCTGAGAGGCCGTTGGCCGCGCGTCCGCCTTCGCGGACGCTAATAGAGAAATTGGTTAGAAGTGGTATAATGATTAAGAGCGCGGTCGGTGCGGGAATGAATTCGCTGAGAGGTACGTTCGCGCTCCGCCTTCGCGGACGCTAACAATAGTGACGCTCCAGATTGTCGATTAAGAGCGCGGTCGGTTACGGGAGAATTGCTGAAGGTTGGCCGCGCCACGCTTCGCGGACGCTAAATCTGCGGGGAAGCTCATAGCATGTAGTTGATTGGCCGATGATGGCTTTTGCTTTCGACTAGCGAATAACGAGGAAGCTGTCGCTTGCTGACGTAAATGCACATAGCCGCCTTGCCACTAAGTCATAGGGCGATCCGCCATTTTATTGATCGCGTTCGAGCCGCCTTTAACTCTTTCATAATCGCATCGTCACTCGTGACGTGAGCTCAACAGAAGATGGGGGATCTTCCATCCCATTGAGCGCCAGCACTCGCAGCCCAGCCATTGCGCGCTCTGAATGGCTCGATAGAGGACGTTCAATATCTGTCGTAATGATTTGTCATCCACGTCCACAAATGCTAATTCCAAATGATTCGCCCCACCGATATCCTCCTCTTAATCAATCCGTCTGCGAAGAGACGGCGCACCTGAGCGCAATATCGCTGCTATCTTCGTCATCTCGCATCTTGACATCGCGAGGAGACGGTCCAGCCACATTCTTCCTATCTTCCATCGTCATCGCTTGATTCTGGACGGCGCCGGGCGCGGGTCCATTACGTGACGCTATCTAACATAGTAGTGACGCTCTCAAAGATTGTACGATTAAGAGAGCGCGGTCGGTTTGCAGGGGAATGAATTCCCCGCTGAGAGGCCGTTGGCCGCGCGTCCGCCTTCGCGGACGCTAAGGGTGATCTGCTAGGGGAAGCTCGTATAGCATGTAAAGTTGATTGGCCGCATGATGTGCTTTTTGCTTTTCGACATAGCGAATAACTTGAGGAAGCTGTCGCTTGCTGACTGTAAATGCACCATAGCCGCCTTGCCACTTAAAGTCATAGGGGCGATCCGCCATTTTATTGATCGCGTTCGAGGAGCCGCCTTTAACTTCTTTCATAATTTCTGCCATCGTCACTCGTGACGTGAAGCTCAACAGAAGATGGGTGTGATCTTCCATCCCATTGAGCGCCAGCACCTCGCAGCCCAGCCATTGCGCACGCTCTTGAATGGCTCGATAGAGAGGACGTTCAATATCTGTCGTAATGATCGGTTGTCTATCCCACGTACCCCAAACAAAATGCACGTATAATTCCAAATGATTTCGCCCCATGCCGATAATCCTCCTCAAAAAATCTCAATCAAATCCGTCTGCGAAGGCAGACGGGCGGCCGCAGGCCTTCGAGCGCGGAATTCATTCCGCTGCTATCTTCGAGCGCGGAATTTATTCCGCTGCGGTCTAACATCTCTCTACTATTCGCCGCGTATCTTCGGCAATGACCCCCTCCTCGTTGGTGGGGATCACCAGCACCGGCACGGTCGCCGCAGGGCCGTGGATTTGGCCGCGGACCTTGCCGTCGCGATTCGCCGTTTCGTCAAGGGAAATGCCCAGGAACTCAAGGCCCTGCACAATGGTAGCACGGATCGGCGGCGCATTCTCCCCGATCCCACCGGTGAAGATCAATGCGTCCACGCCGCCCATGGCGGCGGCATAGGCGCCGATATATTTGCGGGCGCGGTAACAGAAGAGATCGACCGCGCGCTGGCAGGCCCCGTCGCCCGCCGCCGCGCCCTCCAGCAAAAGCCGCATGTCGCTGGTCGATTGGGAGAGGCCGAGCAGACCGCTCTGCTTGTTGAGCAGACGCTCCACCTCGCTGGCGGAGATGCCCTCCTTCGCGGCGATGAAGGTTACCAGCGCGGGATCAATATCGCCGCTGCGGGTGCCCATCACCAGCCCTTCGAGCGGGGTCAGCCCCATCGAGGTATCGACCGAACGGCCCTCCCGCACCGCCGCGATCGAACAGCCATTGCCCAGGTGGAGCGAGATGAAGCGGCCCGTCCGCCCCAGGAGCGCTGCGGCCCGTTCGGTGACATAACGGTGCGAGGTGCCGTGAAAGCCGTAGCGACGGACACCGTGCCGCTCGTACAGCTCGTAGGGCAGCGCGTAGAGGTAGGCGTGGGCGGGCAACGTCTGGTGGAAGGCGGTGTCGAAGACGGCGACCTGAGGTGTGTTGGGCAGCAGTTCGCGGCAGACCTCGATGCCGAGCAAGTTGGCAGGATTATGGAGCGGGGCCAAGTCGCTGACCGCTTCGATCGCCGCGATCACCTCGTCGCTGATCAACGTGGCATCGCTGAACCGCTCACCGCCATGCACCACGCGATGGCCCACGGCATCCAGCGCTGCCAGCGACGGAATGACCCGCTGTTCACCGCTGCTGATCGCGGCCAACAGTCGTTGCAACCCCTCGCGATAACTGAGGTCGGGAGCCGCGTCGTCCCAGCGACCGGCGCGGCTTTCCCACTGGAAATGGGCGCGTGGCGAGCCGATCTCGCTGACCAGCCCCGTGGCCAGTGGCGCCTCGCGGCTCAGATCACGAAGTTGGAATTTGATGGAGGAGCTGCCGCAGTTGAGTACCAGTATGATCATGGGAGTTTGGTGAGTTTGGTGAGTTTGGTGAGTTTTGTGAGTTGGGTGGCTGAGCGTGCGAAATGGCGAATAGCGAATGGGGTGATGTCGGGCAGCCTCTCACCGCTCCGCCCGTGTGGCTTGTTGACCGTTCGAGTCGTTCACACCGCTTCCTACTCGACGAGGACGGGCGTGAGGAGCGGGTCGGTGCGCCAGAAATGGAAGCCGTTGTACCGCTCCATCTGATCGGGCAAGATGAGGGCGAGGCGCGCGCTGGCCTGATCGGGGCGCTGAATAAGCTGCATCGCCGCCGCCAGCGCCGCGCCGCCCGGCGGACCACTCAACAGCGCCTCGCGGCGATAGAGACGGAGCAGCGCCTCTTGGGCCTGCGCCTGCGAGACGGGGATGACTTCGTCCACCAGCGCGCTGTCGTAGTTGGCGGGGACGAAAGAGGGGCCGATGCCGAACAGACGGTGGTGGCCCGCCGCGCCGCCGCTCAGCACGGGCGAAGCCGCAGGTTCTACGGCGTAGAGTTTGGCCCGCCCGCCGCTCAGCACGCGCAGCCGCCGCCCGATGCCGGTCAGCTCAGAGCCGGTGCTGACCGGAACCACCACCCCATCGAGCGCGCCCGCGCAGTCGCGCCAAAGCTCGTCAGCCAAGGGTTCGTAGCCAGCGGGGGCTGCGGGATTGTCGAACTGTCGGGGGCGGAACGCACCCAGCGATGTCGCCAAAGTCTCGGCCTGCTGTTGCGCCCCGCGCATCCCCTCACTGACGGCGGTCAACTCAATCTCGGCCCCCATCGCGCGCAAAAGCTGGACGCGACTGGCGGGCACGGAGCGGGGCATCACGAGGATGAGTCGGAAGCCAGCCGGGATGGCATAGGCGGCTAGGGCAAAGGCGATGTTGCCGCTGGTCGGTTCGACGATGGTGCCGCCCGCCTGCAATTCGCCCTGTTCCACGGCGTGGCTCAGCAGATGAACGACGAGCCGATCCTGATCGCTGCCGCTGGGGTTGTACCATTCCAACTTGGCGAACAACGCCCCCTCCCACGTGGGTAGCAGCCGTCGCAGGCGCACCAACGGCGTCTGGCCCACCGGTACGGCAGTGGGATAGGGGGCTGGCTCCGGCAGATGGTGTGACATGGCTCAATTGTATCCGCACCCCCCGCAGGGACAATCGGGCGAGGGGTTTACCCTGAGATGCAGACAGTGGCGCGTTCGCGGTAATGTGCCCCGATCGATGGGTTCTGGTACCAGATAGGGATAGAGATAGAGAGGGGCGATGGTTTCTCCATGGGCTGTCGGCGTAACGGCAATGGTCCGAGCCATGTTTCGCCGCGTTTTGGCCGGCGGTGCGGTGAAACGCTTGTCAAGCCGTTTCCCCTGACAATCGCACCGTTCGTGAACGTGGGCACGCTGCATTTGAAACAATCGCCAATCGCGAATCGGAAACTTTGATGAAGCTTCGCTTGGCCGTGCCACACCCCACACACCCGCACACCGTCACGCCTTTTCTTTATCCTCCGAGGTGGGCGACAGTACAGAGTGTCTCAATTCGCCACCCCTACCCCCGTCGCCGGAGCGCCCGCCAGAGCATCAGGGGCAGCCCGAAGAGGAACAGGCCGATGCCCGTGATCATGCCTGTGAAAAAGGTGCTCGGCGGGTGGCGCGGCACGGGTTCAGCGCGCACGGGGGGGGCACTTTCGGGCAGGCGGGGCACGTTCGCCAACTGGCGGCGACGGTGATAGACGGAGACGATCTCGGCCCCCAGCAGCAGAATGAGGGCGAAGTAGTAGATCAACGCCACGAAGGCCAGCACCGCGCCCACCACCTCGCCCGCGCTCGGCACATCGCGCGAGCCGAGGTACCAACCCAGCACTTCGCGGCCAATCGACCAGGTGACGGCGGCGAAAAGGCCGCCGATCAGCGCCGATCGCCAAGAGATATCCTTGTTGGGCATGTAGCGGTAGAGGGCGCCAAAGACGATGACGGAAAGAAGAAGGCCCAGGACGATGTTCAGCGCATTGGCCATCATGCCCCCGCCGGGCAATTGGGCAAGGTAGCTTTGGGCAGTGCCCAAGATCGTGTTGGCCAAGACCGACGCGGTCATGAGCACGGCCAGAAGCAGGACGATGAGCACGGCCTGCAATCGGTCCAGCAGCTTGCGCCGCAGCGCGGCATCCGCCTTGTTGACGTCGAAGATGTCGTTAAAGGAGTTGTCCACTTGGGCAAAAATGTTGGAGGCGGCCCATAGGCCGGTCAACAGACCGATCAGCCCCGTGATGCCACTGCTGTCCGCGGTACTTTCAAAGCTCTTCGAGAGCAGTGTGCCCGCTGTGGGCAGCGCGGCCGACACTTGGTTGATCACCGCGTCACGGGCGCCGATGGCCGCGGGCAGGCCAATGCTCAGCGCATAGCCGAGTAGGGACACCAGCACCAGAATCAACGGGAAGAAGGAAATAAAGGCGTAGTAGGCCAACGCCGCGGCATGGCGTGGCACATTGTCGTCGCCAAACTTTTCAAAGACCTCCTTCATGACGTCCACGACATTCTTGATTCGATCAGGCATGTTGGCTGTCCTCTCCTGCGTAATCTGTGCGAAAGGATGGTCGTTGGGGTGGTTGCATGCTTTGAGGGTGTCGGTGAAACGAATAACGCAGAGCGGCTATCCGCAAGTGCGGCATGGAATCGCGATAGCTAGGCGCGGCGCAGAAATGGCTTATGGAGAATAGAGGTTCCATGTGCTGATGCGCACCACGGAGGATGAAAGTAACGCATGACGTTGTGTGGGTGGGCGGCTGTCTGGGTGTGAGGGTGAATGGCCTAGCAAAGCCATGAATTATCAAGGGAAAGTCTAGGCCCCCATGTCAAGTCCTGAAATACGTTGACAAAAAAAGGGCGCACAAGCTGGATTATGGAAAGTTAGCAGCGGACCTCAAGCCGTAGCGCGTTGAGCCAACGGCTGCTTTAAGGAAGGGATAGCTGGGGCATAATGTACCTGCGCCGGGCGCTGCATGTCGAGGTTGAGATGGGGTCGTTCGTGGTTGTAGAGCCAGATGCTTTGCCCCACCGTCTGCTCGGCATGGCGCAAGTCGCTGAACTGTTGATCCAGCAGGTATTCGAGCTTGAGGATGCCATTGACGCGCTCGGCCAAGGCATTATCATACGCGTTGCCCACCGCGCCCATGCTGGGCCGCAGGCCATGGGCCTGCAACAGATCGGTGTAGGGCCGCGCGGTGTACTGCACGCCATGATCGCTGTGATGGATCAGGCCTTGCCGCGGATGCTGCGCGTGGTCAAGCGCCATCTGCAGGGCGCGCTGGGCGCCTTCCAGGGCCAGACTCGCACACAGATCGTAGCCCACGATGTAGCGCGAGTAGGCGTCGGTCACCAGCGCCAAGTAGGCGAAGCCGTCTGCGGTGGCGAGGTAGGTGATGTCGGCGACCCACAGTTGGCCGACGCGCTCAAGACGCAGCGCGGGCAGCAGATTGGGCCAGCGGTACAGACCGGCGTAGGTCGTGCGCCGATAGCTGCGTTTAGGCTGAATCAGCAGCTCATGCTCGCTGAGCAGGCGGAAGAGGCGGTCGCGCCCGATGGCGCAGTGGCGTTCCTTGAGCAGATGGTGCAGCTTGCGCGTGCCCATGCGCGGGTGGTGCTGGCGGATTTGGCGCACGATCTCCAGCGCCAGCGCTTCGCGGGCGGCGCGGCGTTGTTGGCGTTGGCGCTGTTGATGGTAGGCTTGGCGACTGATGCCCAGCGCGGCGAGCAATTGCTGCTGGCTGATGGCATAGTGCTGGCGGAGGGGATTATCCATGGCGTGCTTCATGATCTGCGGCCGATCTTTGTTTGGAGCGGGCTACCGAGCAAAGTTTCGGCTTCAGCCAACTCGGCTTGAAGCAAGATTTTGTCCAGCGCCAGTTGGCTGACGGCTTGCTCGAGGCGTTGGATACGCTCTTGGGCAAGCTTGATTTGATGGCGTTCATCCGGACGTTGGATGCGCATGAGTTCTTGGCGTAAGCCTTGACGGCTGAATTGGCGCACCCAGCGGTTGATGGTGTCGGAGCCGCCGATGCCATACTTCTGCTGGAGGTGACGGCAACTTGCGCCTGCTTCATATTCACTGACGACCTGCCGTTTGAAGGCTTGGCTATAGCGGGGTATTTTGGTTTTCATCTTGACCTGTCCTTAATGGTGATGGGGGCATTCTTTGTCAATCTTATTCAGGACGGGTCATCATGCCCCATGCACCATGCCCCATGCACCTTGCACCTTGCACCTTGCACCTTGCACCCTTAACTCCAAACTCCAACATCCCGCCCGCCCGCACCCCAAAACTCACACCCCATTCACTCTTCGACGACGACTATGCTAGGATAGAGGCGAACCACCATTTCTGGCAAGTCGAACCATCCATGCCCACCGATCACGCATCCGCCTCGTCCCCCAGCTCATCTTCCCGCGCCTGGCAAATTGCCCTAGTGGGCGTGCTACTGGCCGCCTTCGCGCTCCGCCTCTACCAGTTGGGGGTGCAGAGCCTGTGGTATGACGAGACGGTGAGCGCGTGGTTTGCGATCCAATCGATCCCCGAATTGCTGGCCCGAACCGCTCGTGATATCCATCCCCCGCTCTATTACCTGCTGCTGCACGGCTGGCAAGGCTTCATCGGTCGCAGCGAATGGTCGCTCGCCATCTTCTCGGTGGGCTGGGGGGTTCTGCTGATTGCCAGCAGCTACAAGATGGGAGAGTGGTTGGCGGGGCGACCGACCGGACTGCTCGCCGCCGCGCTCGTGGCGATGTCGCCCTTCAACGTCTGGTACAGCCAAGAAGTCCGAATGTATACGATGGGCGCGACGCTGGGACTGTGGAGCCTGATGGCGCTCTGGCAACTGCTGCAACCCGGCCGGATGAAGAAACGGTGGATGGCGCTCTGGGTGATGAGCGCAGTGGCCGGATTGTACACGCTCTACTATCTTGGGTTCCTGCTATTGGCCGAGGCATTGATCGTTTTGGCGACGCTTTGGCGCCACCCCGCACGCACCGCCCGACTGCGACGCTGGTTCTGGATGGCGGGCGCGACCCTCTTCTTGTGGCTGCCGTGGCTCCCCACCGCCCTGCGCCAAGCGTTCGATCCGCCGGTTCCGCCCTGGCGCGTCGCCGTTGCGCCCCGCACCATGATCTTGGAATCGCTGGGGGCGTTGGCCTTTGGGCAGTCGATGGATTTCGAAGCCTTTGGCTGGTCATTGTGGGCACTGCTGGCCGTGATCGCGGTCGGATTGTGGGTGGCGTGGCCCCGTCGACGGCCCGCCGTTCTGCTGCTGTTGGCCGCGCTCGTGCTGCCGCTGCTCATTCTTTGGGGCAGCGCCTTCAGCCCGTCGCCCCTCTACCACGCCCGCTACCTCTTCACCTTTTCGCCCGCCTTCTATCTGCTGATGGCGCTGGCCTTCATCGCCCTCGCGCGGCAGGCCCGCCGCCATTCAGGGATGATCGCGGCATCGATCAGCGCGGCGCTGTTGCTGGCACCGCTGTTGCTCTTTTCGGCCCAATCGCTCCAGCGCTTCTGGCATGATCCCGCCTACACCACCGATGATCTGCGACGTGGCGCCGCGCTGATCGAGGAGCAGTGGCGCAGCCACGACGTGGTATTGAGTAATGCGGGCTACACCTATCCCGCTCTGACGACCTACTTGGTCGACCCCATCGCCGTTCGGCAGCGGCTGTCGACCTGGCAAGGCGCGGCGGCACAGAGTACCCCCAGTGCGGCGGGCGTGACGATCGCTGAGGGGGGCATCGTGGATGGCGACGCGACCTTGGGTTGGGGGCTGGCGGAAAGCGACTTCTACGCCAGCAGCCGCGAAGCGACCACGCAATCGCTCGACGGCATCTGGCAGATCGCCAGCCGGCTCTGGCAGCTTCGCCTCTACGACACGGTGTCAGATCCCGAGGCGGTGATCCGCGAATGGCTGGAGCGTCACGGCCACCTCTTCTTCGACGAACCGCTTTCGGGCGACAGCAATGCACGTGTGCAGGGCTGGTACTTTCCGCCCCGCTCCAACGAGCGCCCCGATCAACTGAGCAATGCCCAATTCTTGGCGCCGGAAGGCGATGCGCCTTGGGTCGCGCTGCGTGGTATCAGCGTGCCACGCGGCCCGTTGCAGGGCGGCGGCTGGCTCGACATGGATCTTTGGCTGGAAGCGCTCCCCGGCATGGATATCACCACCCGCATGTCGGTCGGCCTCTTCGATACCACACTCCCCGCCCGTCAGTGGACGGTGTTGGATGAACAGCCGCTCGGCCCTCTGCTCTCGCTGCCCCAACTGCCCGGTGTGCAGCGTTGGCCGGTGCGGTTGCGCCTGCCGATTGGGCTGCCACCCGGCAGCTACGAGGTCCACGTGAAGTTCTATCGCCCTTCGGATGGGGCGTTCTTGCAGCCGGTGGGCGACAACGTCGTGCTGCCCGACCGCGTCCGCCTCGGCTTTGCTGCCGAGATCGGCCCGACCCCGACGGATGCGGGCGATCCGCGTGTCGGCACCCCGCAGGAAGCGCAGTTCGGCCCGTTGACCTTCCTTGGCCATGCGATCCCCGCAGGTCCGTGGCAGCCGGGCGAAACGATCCCGATCGAGCTGGTCTGGCGGGTCGCGGAGCGGCCCGACGACTCGCTTCAACTCTTCTTGACCTCGAACGCGATCACGGCCGACAGTGGGGGGGTCACGACCGATTACCCGATGTCGCGCTGGCAGGCGGGCGAGGTGATCCGTGATGTCCATTACGTCACCCTTGCACCCAACGTCGAGCCTGGTGACTACCCGCTTTTTGTCAGCGTGAGCCAAGCAGCGGCCAACGTGCCCTGGTCGCAGGGGCTATTCCGCTCGGGCGAACTGTTGCAAATCGGCCTGTTGACGGTGGAGGATCGTGCCCGCAACTTCGAGCCACCGGCGTTGCAATATCCGCTTGATGTCCAGTTCGGCGAGACGATCCAACTGATCGGTGCGGATTATCCCGCCCCCGACGAGCGCCATGCGGCGGGCGAAGCGCTCTCGCTGGCGCTCTATTGGCACGCCCTTGCCCCACCCCCAGAGCGATACAAAATTTTCATGCACTTGATCGACCCCGACGGCAATTTGGTCGACCAGTGCGACATTGAGCCGGAGGATGGCCGCCACCCGACCAACGGTTGGCGCGAGGGGGAGTATATCAGCACGGGCTGTGATCTGCCGGTTCCAGAAGGGCTGGAAGCGGGCGACTACGAGGTGCGGATCGGTCTCTACAACCCGATCACCGGTGACCGGCTGCCCCCTTCTGGCCCCAACAGCAACGACGACGAACGCTACCTGTTGCTGGCGACCTATCGTGTTGCACCATAGCGGGTTGGGGGAGTTTGATGAGTTAGGGGTTCAGGCGTTTGCGAGTTTTGGGGGTAATACCAAATCGGAAGGTTGATTGTGCCACGTCGATCAATGGTAACAGCAAAGAAGGGGCCCGCCTGCGCAGGCCCATTGGCCGACAGGCCCTCCAGCGGGGATTTTAATCCCTGCCCCACGGTTACACCGTCAATTCCACATCCACAATTGTCTATGAGAATTGGTATAAGAGAGGCGCCATTGGCACGCCTTTTACTTCTTTCCCAGCGCCTCACTCTTGCCTTGTAAATCGAAGTGGCAGCCAGGCCATTCTCTCTCTCTTTCTTCCAACAACCAAATCGGTTTAACCGTTCCAAGGGGTGGGTGATGCGTGAAATTATCATAGCGGGGGCAGGCTACGCGGGGCTGCGGGCCGCGTTGGATCTGGGCGCGGCCCAACGCAAGGGACAGCTCGGCGAGGCGCGGCTGACCGTGGTGGATCGCAACGATTATCACCAAGTGGTGACCTGGCTCCACGATGTGGCCGCCGCGAGTGTAGAGGCCGAGGCCGCGCGGATTCCGCTATCGCGGCTTTTGGGCGATGGCACGCTCAACGTGATGCAGGGCGACGTGCGCGGCTTGGCACCGAAAGAGCAACGGATTCTGCTCATGGATGGCACCTTGCTCAGCTATGATCGGGTCGTGGTAGCGCTAGGAAGTGAGACGTTGTGGCCACCGGTGCCCGGGCTGCGCGACCATGCCCTGCCGCTCCGTTGGTGGAACGAGGCTTTCGCGCTGCGCGAAGCGATCATGACCAGCTTCGCCGATGCCGCCGCGACCCAGGACGCGGCCGAACGACGCCGCCTGATGACGATCGTCGTGGTGGGTGGCGGCTACACCGGCTGCCAACTGGCGGGCGAGCTGAGCCACTGGCTGCCGGCGCTGGCCGACCAATTCGGCCTTTCCATCTTTGACATCACCTTGCGCCAAATCGAGGCACAGCCACGGCTGGTGCCGAACTGGCAGCCCCAACTGTCGAGCCAAGCCGAGCGCACCCTCCGCCAAAAAGGGGTACAATTGCTGCTGGATAGCCCACTCGCCGAAGTCGGGCCGACGCACTTTCGCATCGGCGAGCGTCCCCCCATGCCCTACGGCGTGATGGCGTGGACAGGCGGGGTGCAGGCGCCCGCCTTGCTGGCGGAGAGTGGTTTCCGGACGGGGGCGCAGGGGCGCGTGGTGGTGGATGATTATCTGCGGGCCGAGGGCTTCCCAACCGCGTATGTGGCGGGGGATTGTGCCCTGTGGATGGACGGGGAGAAGCCGTTGCCGGCAACGGCCAGCCATGCCCTGCGACAAGGGGAATACGTGGCCCGCAGCCTGCAACGGGAGTTTCATGGCGAACCGTTGGGGCGCTACGAACCGACCAAGTTGGGCTTGGTGATGTCGCTGGGTGGCAACGATGCCGTCGGCACCGCCCTGGGCGTTCCGCTCTACGGCCCGACCGCCGGTCTGCTCAAAGAAGGGATCGAATCGTGGTACTTGAGTACGATTGGGGTGAAGTGAGTTTGGTGAGTTTAGTGAGTTTAGTGAGTTTAATGAGTTTAATGAGTTTAATGAGTTGAGGGGTTGGGAGTTATAGGGTATTGGCGTGCTCAAGTATTGGCGTGGTGGGGTTAATCGTCGCTAGTTCGTTGTAGATACAAGGAGAGACAAGGTAACTCTCTATCTCTATCTCCATTTCCATCTTCTCCGATCAATAGGAGGGCAAAATGAGTCGATTCGCAAAATATGCGTGGGCGCTCCTCGCGCTCAATCTGCTGGTGATTTTGTGGGGGGCGGTGGTGCGTGCGACGGGCGCGGGGGCGGGCTGCGGCTCGCACTGGCCGCTCTGCAACGGGGTGGTGGTGCCGATCGAACCCGCCATCGAGACGATGATCGAGTTCTTCCATCGTGTGACGAGTGCGTTGCTGGGGCTGCTGACGATTGGCCTAGTGGTCTGGGCCGGGCGACGCTATGGGCGGGGCCATTGGGTTTTCCGCGCTGCTATCGCGGCCTTGGTCCTCGTCATCATCGAAGGGCTGCTGGGCGCGGCATTGGTGCGCTTCGAATTGGTCGCGGGCAACACCTCGGTGGTGCGCGGTTTTGTCGCGGCGTTACACCTGGTGAACACGTTGCTGTTGACCGCGGCCTACACCTTGACGGCCTGGTGGGCCAGCGGTGGCGAAACGCCGCAGCGACCGCGCGGTGGCTTGGCGCTCTGGCTCGGCTTGGGCCTTGGTCTGACGATGTTGCTCGGTGCGACCGGCGCTGTCACGGCCTTGGGCGCAACGCTCTTTCCGGCGGGGACGATGGTGGAGGGGCTGCGCCAAGATTTCGATCCCAACAGTCCGCTCATCCTACAGATTCGGGTGATCCACCCCACCATCTCGATCCTGGTCACCCTCTATCTCTGGTGGCTGGCCCGCCGCCTGATGCGCCGCTTCGACAGCCCCCCTGTGCGCCGCTTTGGGAGGGGCGTGATGGCGATGCTGGCGGTGCAACTGGTGGTGGGGGTGGTGAACCTCGCGCTCCACGCGCCGGTCTGGATGCAGTTGGTCCACCTGCTGCTGGCCGATCTGCTGTGGATCGCCCTGGTGCTGCTGTCGGTCGCCGCGCTGGCGGCCCAACGGCCCGTAGTGGCGCTCAACGAGGCAGTTCGTAGCCGGCGCGAACCACAACTGCGGAGCCATCCGCGATAAAGGCCGAGGAGGGCGTGGCGCTCAGCAGTTCGGCGAAACAATCGCCGTAGAGCGCCGCGCCATCCCCCTCGAAGCGGGCCGCGCTGGCTTGCCACAGCGCCCAACGCGGATGATCGACGCGGTAGGCCGTGGTGCGTGCCGCGCCCCGCTTGGCATATCCCCAGTAATGTTCGCTGATGAACCGCTCCTCGGAGTCGTCGTCGAACGCCCGCGCATCCCCACTGAATTCGGCACGGATCGATTCCCATTGCCCCGCCCGTTGCCATGCATAGCGAAGTTGCGTCGTCCCCGCCTGGTCTGTCGCCTTGTGGTGACGCATCGGCAAGGCGACGTAGTTTTCGCCGTAGAGGCCACGCGCGACCCACGCGATGGCGCGGCGCGGCACGATCTCCTTGATAAAGACCACCCCCCGTCGCCATTCGCCGTCCTCTTTGCGGCGCACATAGAAGCGCAGATTGACCTCGTCGAAATGGCGATGGAAGGGGATCGGCAGCCTCAACACGCGGGTGTGGAGGAAGCGAAAGCCGACCAAGCTGACAAAGGTGGTGCCGTTCCACTCGTCCAACTCGCAGCCATGCGGCACCCGGTCGCGCAACAGGGCGGGCTGGACGGGATAGTTCAACATCAGCAGGTCGCGCCATTCGGCGGTCAGGAAGGGGCGGGCGTTCACGATATCTCGCTTCCGAAGTAATACGCGGTTGGTTGATCGTAGAGGCAGGTGGAGCGGCAGCCTA